>NZ_JBHTCQ010000018.1:0-519 GCF_042665525.1 Georgenia alba | reverse complement strand
CCCGAATCCTCCGACTGCGGGTGGGCGTGTCAACGACGCCGGTGATGGGGGCGTGCCCGGTCGCGGTCGTCATCATGCCGCCGCCGTCCCGAGGCTGACGCGCGGGTCGAGCAGCGCGTAGAGGAAGTCGACGATGGTGTTGATGAGCACGAACGCCACCACCATCAGAAGAGAGATAGCCTGGACCACTGCGAAATCCTTGTTCTGTGCGGCGCTGACCAACGTGGACCCCAAACCGTTGAGGTTGAATGCCTGTTCCACGATCGACACCAGCACGACGAGCGAGGCGATCGTGAGGCCGGTGGCGGTCGTGATGGGGATGGCGGCGTTGCGGAGGATGTGACGGCGCAACACGACTCCGGCCGGCAACCCGCGACTGATCGCGGTCTGGACGTGCTCGCGTTTGGACTCGTCACGCACGGACGCACGGGTGATGCGAGCGACGAGCGCGAGTGACGAGCAGGCCAGCGCGATGGCGGGGAGGGTGAGATGCCAGAGCTGGTCGGGGAATCCTTCCCC
>NZ_JBHTCQ010000017.1:0-541 GCF_042665525.1 Georgenia alba | reverse complement strand
CACGGAGTGCCTCGCACTGCTGGTGCGCTAGCGGGTTCGGCGCTGTCGCCCCCGGTGGGCTCGTCGCCAGGGCGCCGTCACCTCATGGGCATCATGGGGATCGTGGGCAACTGCCAGCCCATCTGCTGTATCCAGGCCATGAACATGTTCATCATTTCCTGCCACATCATGTGTTCTCACCTCCGCTCCCGGTGGTGATGGCGATCCATTCGCACATGATCGTGTGCGCTACCGATCTTACGAGGGTCACCGCTGCCCGAACGGGCACCATCCCCGGCAATAAGTTGCATGGGTAATGCAATCAATATATAGTTGCGTACCGCAAGCATCAATCATGCCGTTCAGGGGAGCCCATGGCCGTCCAGACCGCTACCGCGGAGGAGCTCGTCGAGGAGGTCTTTCTCTTCGGCAGGGCGTTGCGCCACATCCTCGGCGGCGCCGACACCAGCGGACTTCCGCCCGCACTCCTGGGGGTGCTGCACGTGCTCGCCACCGTCGGCCAATGCCGACAGATGGAGCTCGCCTCCCACCTGTGCGTCAG
>NZ_JBHTCQ010000016.1:0-545 GCF_042665525.1 Georgenia alba | reverse complement strand
CGGATTCGCAGCTGGGCAGAAGAAAACGGCATTTTAGAAGAACTCGAAAAGGCAGCCTGATGATTTCATCAGGCTGCCTTTTCTCTGTTCGTTTTAAGCCCCTGACGGAATCGATCTTTCATCATGATGCCGGTCGAGGTTGACGAACTTGTTGTATTCTTTTACAAACGCCAGTTCAACTGTTCCGGTCGGGCCGTTACGCTGTTTGGCAATAATGATCTCGATAATGTTCTTCGCTTCGGTTTCTTTGTCATAATAATCGTCACGGTATAAGAAGGCGACAATATCGGCATCCTGCTCGATGGACCCGGATTCACGAATGTCAGACATCATCGGACGCTTGTCTTGACGTTGTTCCACGCCACGGGAAAGCTGTGACAGCGCGATAACGGGCACCTGCAGCTCACGCGCGAGCGCTTTTAGTGAACGGGAGATCTCCGAAACTTCCTGCTGGCGGTTCTCGCCCGACTTCCCGCTTCCCATAATCAGCTGCAAGTAGTCGATTAGGATCATGCCAAGCCCTTTTTCCTGCTTCAGACGGCGGC
>NZ_JBHTCQ010000015.1:0-547 GCF_042665525.1 Georgenia alba | reverse complement strand
CCTGCACTTTACCGATAATAAGCGGAGACAGGAACGCACCAAGGTTAATCCCCATGTAGAAAATACTGAAACCTGCATCGCGGCGCGTGTCTTCAGGGCTGTACATATCACCGACTACACTTGAAACGTTCGGCTTAAGCATACCTGTACCGATTACGATGAACACCATGGAGACGAATAGCATCGTCACACTGCCAGGAAGCGACAGGAGGATGTGACCGATCACGATTAAAATACCGCCGTAGAACAGGGCCTTCGACGTACCGAACACGCGGTCAGCCAGCCATCCGCCGATAACACCGGACATGTATACGAGTGAACCGTAGATGGACATGATGGCAAGAGCGGTTTGCTCGCTTAAACCTAATCCACCTTCTGAAACGCTGTAGTACATATAGTAAACAAGGATCGCTCTCATTCCATAGTAGGAGAAACGCTCCCAAAACTCTGTAAAGAAGAGAGTGAACAAGCCCTTAGGGTGACCGAAAAAGCCTTTTTGCGGGACACTGTCCACAATTTTCTGTTTATTCAAAGTTGACATAATGAA
>NZ_JBHTCQ010000014.1:0-549 GCF_042665525.1 Georgenia alba | reverse complement strand
GGCTCCGTCGTCGGGGTGCATTACGACCCGATGCTCGCGAAGGTCATCTCGTTCGCGCCCACCCGTGGACAGGCTGCCCAGTTGCTCGCCGGGGCGCTGGCTCGGACCGAGCTGCACGGCCTGCGGACCAACCGGGATCTGCTGGTGAACATCCTGCGGCACCCCGCCTTCCTGGCCGGGGACACCGACACCGCGTTCTTCGACACCCACGGGCTCGACACCCTGGCACGACCGCTGGCCGACCCGGATGTCGAGGCGCTGTCGGCGCTCGCGGCGGCGCTGGCGACAGGCTGCGGCGCTTCCACCGGCGACATGGCCGAGACCGGCGCCCTGGTCGTCCTGGCCACCACACCGGGCCAGGCCGCGCGCCTCGCCCAGGCCGGCACGGGCTCCCGCCTCTCGATCACCATCCACGGCCACACTCATTAACGGCCCACCGCACCCACACCCCCACGTCCACCGGTCAGCGAGCACGCCACACTGAGCCCACGAACCTGGCATCGCGAGACCCCGAGCTGAGCCACAGGCGGTTGACCGAACGGGCACGAC
>NZ_JBHTCQ010000013.1:0-580 GCF_042665525.1 Georgenia alba | reverse complement strand
ATACCGGATCATCGCCGCCGAGGCCACCGCGTTCCTCGATGAGTGCGCCCACCGGACCGACACCGCATGGACCGAACCCGTCCCCTCCGTCGCACGCCTGGGACTCTCCGCCCTCGACGGGCTGGTCCTGCGCTGGCTTGTCGACCGCGACAGCGACGTGATCGGGCGCGAACTCGACGAGATCCGACGCGACGTCGAGGATTCGCGCGGCGAGCGCGATGCGCGGTACATCCGCAATGTCATCCGGCTCCAGCGCGTTCTGGAGGTCGGTGGCCGGCTGACCCTGTTCGGCAGCAAGTACCGGCCTGCCTGGTTCGCCGGCACCACCATGCTGGCCCTGGCCAAGTGCATCGAGAACATGGAGCTGGGCCACAACGTGGTGCACGGCCAGTGGGACTGGATGAACGATCCCGAGGTGCACTCGAGCACCTGGGAATGGGACGTCGTCGGGCCCTCCGCGCACTGGAAGCAGACGCACAACTACCTGCACCACAAGTACACCAACATTCTCGGCATGGACGACGACGTGGGATACGGCCTGCTCCGCGTCACCCGGGACCAGCGGTGGAAGCCGTTCAAC
>NZ_JBHTCQ010000012.1:0-591 GCF_042665525.1 Georgenia alba | reverse complement strand
GATCAGCGACACGGCGGCCGCCCCGAGCCCGGCGAACACCGCGGCCAGCACGCCTGCGGGGACCATCAGCCGCCACTGCAGGGCGACCTTCCGGCTGAAGGTGAACACGGCTGCGGCGGGGCCGTTGGTGGCCGTGAGCTTGTTCGTCGCCAACGCCATCTGCGGGCTCAGCTGGGGCATGGTGATCAGGATCGCCGGGAGCAGAATCAGCCCACCCCCGCCGACCACGGCATCCACCCATCCGGCCGCGGTCGCCGCGGCCATCAGTACTCCCCAGTCGAGCCATGCCATGGGTCAGACTCAATCACAGAACCGGTCCCGGGCCGTTACTCCTAGGCTGTGGTCATGCGGAGGTTCAGCCTGTGGCTACGGGGGAAGCCGTTCGTCGCCGACTCCATGCTGGCGGCGATCCTCTTCGTGCTCGAATGCCTGTCGGCACCGAACAGCCGGGCCCCGTGGTTGTTCGTGCTGCTCGGCCTCGCGCTGTGTGTACCGATCGCGTTCCGGCGCCGGCATCCCGTCCTGGCCGCGGGCGCCATCCTCGGACTCTCGATCCTGACCACGCTGATCAGTAGTTGGCTCGGCGACGAG
>NZ_JBHTCQ010000011.1:0-593 GCF_042665525.1 Georgenia alba | reverse complement strand
CCAATTGGGTTGGGCGAATGTCCCGGTTCCGGTGATTTTTTTTATTGCATGCCTTTTCTTTGTGTAAATTTTCTCATATTTCCCCCCTTGCATAGAAATTACTGTGATGTTTATGCTATAGTAAGAGTTGTTAAATTATTACTTCAAAATGTAGGAGTGTTACAGAATGAAAAAATGGTTACTATCTGTCGGCCTAACAGCTGGCCTATTATCTTTATCTGCATGCAACTCCGGCGGTTCAGAAAAAGTAGTGGAGTCTAAAGCTGGAGACATCACGCAAGACGAATTTTATCAGGAGCTGAAAGAACGCTACGGCAACCAAGTGCTGAAAGAAATGGTTGACCAGATGGTTCTTGAAAAAGAATACAAAGTATCCGATAAAGAAGTCGAAAAAGAAATCGCTAAGATCAAAAAAGAATCTGGCGGAGACGAGGCTTTCAAGCAGCTTCTTGAGCAAAACGGAATCAAGGACGAAAAAGTTCTTAAAGAGCGTATAAAAGGTATGCTTGCTAGTGAAAAAGCAGCAACTAGCGGCGTAAAAGTTTCGGATGAAGAAGCGAAGAAAGTTTTCGAAGAGAAATACAAGACAGAAG
>NZ_JBHTCQ010000010.1:0-596 GCF_042665525.1 Georgenia alba | reverse complement strand
GAACAAAAAAAGACATGGGTAAAGCGTCAGGCAGAGACGACCATAGCGTTTCACAAGAAAAAACAGCCGGTTTCTTTTATTCAATTTTTGAAGCTGCTCTCAGAATGCCGCCGTTTTGATGAGCTCGTCTATTCGGAAGCACTTGTCATTGAGGGGCATCCGCTGCATCCGTCAACGAAAACAAAGCTTGGACTGAGTAAGGAAGAGGTGCTGCATTACGCGCCAGAATTCGAGCGGGAGATCATGCTCAAGACCGTGCTCGTCCACACGAGTCTTACGGTAACGAGCGAGGGCGGCAAGCCGATGCTTTATAAAGAATGTCCAGCTGTTGAGCGGGCAGCGGAACACATCCTCTCCTCCCTTGGAGAGAAGATGGAGAGCTACCATCCGTTTCTCCTTCATCCGTGGCAATATGAACACGTGCTGCCGCAAGCGTTCGCCGCAGAACTGAGCGAAAGAACGATCATTCCGCTGCCAGTTGAAATTCCGTCATCCGCCACCTTGTCATTTCGGACGATGGCGCTGACTGGGATGAACGTGCATGCCAAACTGCCGGTAAACGTACAGGCAACGAGCGCGGTCCGGACCGTATCCCC
>NZ_JBHTCQ010000009.1:0-612 GCF_042665525.1 Georgenia alba | reverse complement strand
CTAGCGGGCATTACCTTCGCTAATTGTTGGTCGCATGTCCGCCGGTACTGGTTGAAAGCCGAAAGCAAAAATGGGCAAACCGGTGTCCGTTATTGCGATGAGTTGTACCGGCTGGAAAGGCAATTTAAGCATTTATCTCCTGGCAAGAGAAGGAGACAGCGGCAAAAACATTCAAAACCCATTGTTGAGAAATTCTTAGAGTGGGTGGAAAGCTCTCCGTTCTTCGGGAAAAATGCCCTTGCCAAAGCAGCTGACTACACGCTAAATCGCATCGCTGGGCTGAAAGCCTTCTTGAATGACGGCCGAATCGAAATTGATAACAATCCAGCTGAAAATGCGATCCGTCCAAATGTTATCGGCCGAAAAAATTGGCTTTTCTCCGTCAGCGAAGCTGGCGCAGAGGCGAATGCCATTTGTTTAAGCCTAGCAGAAACAGCAAAAGCAAACGGCATAGATTTTTATCAATACCTTGTCAAAGTACTGACGGATCTGCCCAATCTGGACTTCCGCCAGCAGCCAGATCTCTTAAACCGTTATCTGCCTTGGACCAAGCATATCCAAGAAGCATGCGGAAAATAAAATAGCCGTAGATCGGATAAGAAATCTATCCTC
>NZ_JBHTCQ010000008.1:0-670 GCF_042665525.1 Georgenia alba | reverse complement strand
CTATATGGTTGGTAAAGCTGAATCCTAGAAATTTTCTTTTCCATGGACGGTCGACCGCACTTTTAGCACGGTTGACCTTCAGTTTTAGTTTCTTTTCGATGAATGACGTAATGTCGTTCATAACCCGTTCGCCTGCTCTTCTTGATTTTACATAGATATTGCAGTCGTCCGCATAACGTACAAAGCGATGATCTCTGCGTTCAAGTTCCTTATCCAGTTCGTCTAACACGATGTTGGAGAGGAGAGGACTAAGGGGACCACCTTGTGGTGTCCCTTCGACGTTCATCGTTGTTAGTCCATTCTCCATCACACCGGCTTGTAAGTACTTTCGGATAAGTTTAATGAGCGACACGTCCTTTATAGTTCGTGCCAATGTTGTCATCAATCGGTCGTGGTTGACCTTGTCGAAGAACTTCTCTAAATCAATATCTACAACCCAGCGATATCCTTCTCGGATGTAAGACTGAGCGAGTTTGACTGCGTCGTGCGCACGCTTTCCTGGTCGGAAACGGAAGCTGCACGGCGAGAATGTCGGGTCGTAAATCGGAGTTAAAGCTTGGGTAACTGCTTGCTGGATGAAACGATCGGTCACGGTCGGGATGCCTAACTTCCTTACTCCTCCGTCTGGTTTCGGGATTTCGACTCGACGGACGGGAGAAGGAATATAGGT
>NZ_JBHTCQ010000007.1:0-1410 GCF_042665525.1 Georgenia alba | reverse complement strand
AGGTCTGGCCGCCGTCGGTGGAGTACTCGACGGTGAACTCGGTCTCCGGGGGCACCAGTCCGGCCGCGTCCCCGGTGAGCTCCTTGACGATCTCGAACCCACCCGGAGCCGGCTGGGCCGTGTTGGTGATCTCGACGCCGACGGTGGTTCCCGCGTCGACGGTGAAGGTCGCCGGCATCTCCGCCTGCTCGCCGTCGACGGTCAGGGCAGGCTCGCCCCAGGTGACGCCGTCGATCTCGGGCAGGTTGACCTCGGTGACGGTGACCTCGCTGCCGGCGGGCAGGTCGGGGGAGGTCCACGGCTCGCCCACGGTCACGGTCGCGGTCTGCGGTTCTCCGCCGTCGACCGTGTACTCGATCGTGAACTCCGTGCCCTCCGGCACCTGGCCCGCGGCCTCACCCTCCAGCAGCTTCTCCACCGTGAACGCACCGGGGGTGTACTCCGCGGTGTTGGTGACCACGACGGCGACGGTGGTTCCCGCGCCGACGGTGAAGGTCGCCGGCATCTCCGCCTGCTCGCCGTCGACGGTCAGGGCAGGCTCGCCCCAGGTGACGCCGTCGATCTCGGGCAGGTTGACCTCGGTGACGGTGACCTCGCTGCCGGCGGGCAGGTCGGGGGAGGTCCACGGCTCGCCCACGGTCACGGTCGCGGTCTGCGGTTCTCCGCCGTCGACCGTGTACTCGATCGTGAACTCGGTACCCTCCGGCACCTGGCCCGCAGCCTCACCCTCGAGCACCTTCTCGACGGAGAAGCTCCCCGGCGACGGGCTCGCCGTGTTGGTCACCACGAGCTCGACCGTGCTGTCGGCGCCGATGGTGAACGACGCGGTGTCGCCGTCGACCGGCTCACCGTCGACCGTGAGCGTCACCTCGCCCCACTGCACCCCTGGCACGTCGGGCCGCTGGTCGGTCTCCCGCAGCAACACCTCGGTCCCGGCGGGGAGGTCCGGTGAGGTGACGGGGGTGCCGTCCGCCGTGACGGTCAGCGGCTCCCACGTCTCCCCGCCGTCGGTGGAGTACTCGACGGTGAACTCAGAGTCACCGGGCACCTCGCCCGACGCCGCACCGTCGACCGCCTTGGCCACGGAGAAGCTCCCGGGCAGGTACTCGGCGGTGTTGGTGACCACGACGGCGACGCCGGTGTTGGACCCGATGGTGAAGGTCGCGGGGGAGTCGACGGGTTCGCCGTTGACGGTGAGGGTGACCTCGCCCCATTCGACGCCGTTGATGTCGGGTCGCTGATCGGTCTCGCGGAGCTGGACCTCGGTGCCGGCGGGCAGGTCCTCGACGGTGACGGGGGTGCCGTCGGCGGTGATGGTCAGCGGCTGCCAGGTCTGGCCGCCGTCGGTGGAGTACTCGACGGTGAACTGCGCGTCACCGGGGACCTCGCCGGCGGCCTCGCCGTCCAGGG
>NZ_JBHTCQ010000006.1:0-5312 GCF_042665525.1 Georgenia alba | reverse complement strand
GAATGGGTGTTCGGCGGTGTCCTGCTCTCCCACACGCTCGCGCGTGCAGTACCATCGGCGCTGAGGGGCTTAGCTTCCGGGTTCGGAATGGAGGCCGGGCGTTTCCCCGCTCGCTATGACCGCCGTAACTCTATTGACCTGTTTCACCGTGCCCGGTCGCGGGTGGGTGTGTTGGTCGGGAACCGTATAGTGGACGCTCGCACCACTGTTTCTGTGGTGTTGGTGTTGTGGGTAAGTTGTTGGCCAATTAGTACCGGTCAGCTCCACACCTTGCGGTGCTTCCACATCCGGCCTATCAACCCCATGGTCTGTGGGGGGCCTACACCACCCGAGGGTGGATGGAAACCTCATCTTGAAGCAGGCTTCCCGCTTAGATGCTTTCAGCGGTTATCCCTTCCGAACGTAGCCAACCAGCCGTGCTCCTGGCGGAACAACTGGCACACCAGAGGTTCGTCCGTCCCGGTCCTCTCGTACTAGGGACAGCCCTTCTCAAGTTTCCTGCGCGCGCAGCGGATAGGGACCGAACTGTCTCACGACGTTCTAAACCCAGCTCGCGTACCGCTTTAATGGGCGAACAGCCCAACCCTTGGGACCTACTCCAGCCCCAGGATGCGACGAGCCGACATCGAGGTGCCAAACCATGCCGTCGATATGGACTCTTGGGCAAGATCAGCCTGTTATCCCCGGGGTACCTTTTATCCGTTGAGCGACGGCGCTTCCACAAGCCACCGCCGGATCACTAGTTCCGACTTTCGTCCCTGCTCGACCTGTCAGTCTCACAGTCAAGCTCCCTTGTGCACTTGCACTCGACACCTGATTGCCAACCAGGCTGAGGGAACCTTTGAGCGCCTCCGTTACATTTTGGGAGGCAACCGCCCCAGTTAAACTACCCACCAGGCACTGTCCCTGGTCCGGATCACGGACCGAGGTTAGATGCGCAGTACGACCAGAGTGGTATTTCAACGATGACTCCACCACCACTGGCGTGGCGGCTTCACGGTCTCCCACCTATCCTACACAAGCCGTACCGAGCACCAATACCAAGCTGTAGTAAAGGTCCCGGGGTCTTTCCGTCCTGCTGCGCGAAACGAGCATCTTTACTCGTAGTGCAATTTCGCCGAGTTCGTGGTTGAGACAGCGGAGAAGTCGTTACGCCATTCGTGCAGGTCGGAACTTACCCGACAAGGAATTTCGCTACCTTAGGATGGTTATAGTTACCACCGCCGTTTACTGGGGCTTAAATTCTGAGCTTCGCCCACCAGAGGTGAGCTGACCCGTCCTCTTAACCTTCCAGCACCGGGCAGGCGTCAGTCCGTATACCTCGTCTTGCGACTTCGCACGGACCTGTGTTTTTAGTAAACAGTCGCTTCTCCCTGGTCTCTGCGGCCCTTTCCCCTAACCCGTGAAGGGTTTCAAGGTCCGGGCCCCCCTTCTCCCGAAGTTACGGGGGCATTTTGCCGAGTTCCTTAACCACGATTATCTCGATCGCCTCGGTATACTCTACCTGACCACCTGAGTCGGTTTAGGGTACGGGCGGCTAGTCCCTCGCGTCGAGGCTTTTCTCGGCAGCATAGGATCACCCTGCTTCCCCCATACGGGGTCACCATCCGGCCTGAGGCTCGATGAGACGCGGATTTGCCTACGTCTCGCCCTGCGCCGTTGGACGTGCCAAGCCATTAGGCACGCGGTGGCTACCTGTCTGCGTCACCCCTGTTCACACGCTTACCTACTACCGGTTCGGGTCCCACGCTCCCCCACCAGGCCCTCCCGAAGGAGGACCGGCAGGTTCGGGTGGTTAGCATCACCGGGCTCGGTATGGACGGTCCTTCGCCGGTACGGGAATATCAACCCGTTGTCCATCGACTACGCCTGTCGGCCTCGCCTTAGGTCCCGACTTACCCAGGGCGGATGAACCTGGCCCTGGAACCCTTGGTCAATCGGCGGACGGGTTTCTCACCCGTCATTCGCTACTCATGCCTGCATTCTCACTCGTGCGGCCTCCACCACTGGATCACTCCGCGGCTTCACCGCCCGCACGACGCTCCCCTACCCAGCCACACCCCTGCACCACCCGGGACGAACCCCGGCAGTGTGGGAGCTTGTGCGGCTGCCACGGCTTCGGCGGTGTGCTTGAGCCCCGCTACATTGTCGGCGCGGAATCACTTGACCAGTGAGCTATTACGCACTCTTTCAAGGGTGGCTGCTTCTAAGCCAACCTCCTGGTTGTCTTCGCAACTCCACATCCTTTCCCACTTAGCACACGCTTAGGGGCCTTAGCCGGTGATCTGGGCTGTTTCCCTCTCGACCACGAACCTTATCGCCCGCAGTCTCACTGCCGCGCTAACTATGCTGGCATTCGGAGTTTGGTTGACGTCAGTAACCTTGTCGGGCCCATCGGCCATCCAGTAGCTCTACCTCCAGCAAGCACCACGCGACGCTGCACCTAAATGCATTTCGGGGAGAACCAGCTATCACGGAGTTTGATTGGCCTTTCACCCCTACCCACAGGTCATCCCCTCAGTTTTCAACCTAAGTGGGTTCGGTCCTCCACACGCTCTTACACGTGCTTCAACCTGCCCATGGGTAGATCACTCCGCTTCGGGTCTAGGACACGCGACTCAAACGCCCTGTTCGGACTCGCTTTCGCTACGGCTCCCCCACACGGGTTAACCTCGCCACATGCCGCTAACTCGCAGGCTCATTCTTCAAAAGGCACGCCATCACCCCACACCCACCCAAAAGGCGGGGAAGGCTCTGACGGATTGTAAGCGCCCGGTTTCAGGTACTATTTCACTCCCCTCCCGGGGTACTTTTCACCTTTCCCTCACGGTACTAGTCCGCTATCGGTCACCAGGTAGTATTTAGGCTTACCAAGTGGTCTTGGCAGATTCACACGAGATTTCACGGGCCCCGTGCTACTCGGGACACCATCCAAAGGAGGCCACAATGTTTCGTCTACGGGGGTCTCACCCACTACGCCCGGCCTTCCCAGACCGTTCGACTACACCGCGACTTTCTCACTCCCCACCCCACACGGCAGCATGAGGTCAGACAGCTCCCACAACCCCGCCAACGCAACGCCTGCCGGCTTGAACACGCTGACGGTTTAGCCTCATCCGCTTTCGCTCGCCACTACTCACGGAATATCTCTTCCTACGGGTACTGAGATGTTTCACTTCCCCGCGTTCCCCCCACACGCCCTATACATTCAGGCGCGGGTCACCAGACATGACTCTGGCCGGGTTTCCCCATTCGGACACCCTCGGATCACAGCTCGTTTGCCAACTCCCCGAGGCTTATCGCAGGCTACCACGTCCTTCTTCGGCTCCTGGTACCAAGGCATCCACCGAACGCTCTTACAAACTTAACCACAAAAACACAACAGAAATCAGAAGATGCTCGCGTCCACTATACAGTTCTCAAACAACACACCACGACACCCCACACACCCACACAACGCGCATGCGCGGCAGCGACCGGCCAACCAGAAAAAACACACCCCCCCACCCCCCACAACCCCCACCCCACACACGCGGGGACAAACCAAAGGGGGGCCCCAAAGGGACCGGCGGGCCTGTTTCCTCAGGACCCAACAGTGCACCAAACAACGTCTCTTGATGTTCCACCCACGAGCAGCAACCACCCCCACACCCCACCGAACGGGGCACAGGCCATGGCCACCCACCCCCACACCACCACACCCACCCACAACCGGGGCAGACGCAGCACGCAGGGTCAGATGATGCTCCTTAGAAAGGAGGTGATCCAGCCGCACCTTCCGGTACGGCTACCTTGTTACGACTTCGTCCCAATCGCCAGTCCCACCTTCGACAGCTCCCCCCACAAGGGTTAGGCCACCGGCTTCGGGTGTTACCGACTTTCGTGACGTGACGGGCGGTGTGTACAAGGCCCGAGAACGTATTCACCGCAGCGTTGCTGATCTGCGATTACTAGCGACTCCGACTTCATGGGGTCGAGTTGCAGACCCCAATCCGAACTGAGACCGGCTTTTTGGGATTCGCTCCACCTCACGGCATCGCAACCCTTTGTACCGGCCATTGTAGCATGCGTGAAGCCCAAGACATAAGGGGCATGATGATTTGACGTCATCCCCACCTTCCTCCGAGTTGACCCCGGCAGTCTCCCATGAGTCCCCGGCATAACCCGCTGGCAACACAGGACAAGGGTTGCGCTCGTTGCGGGACTTAACCCAACATCTCACGACACGAGCTGACGACAACCATGCACCACCTGTGCACCGACCAAAAAGGGGCACCCATCTCTGGATGTTTCCGGTGCATGTCAAGCCTTGGTAAGGTTCTTCGCGTTGCATCGAATTAATCCGCATGCTCCGCCGCTTGTGCGGGCCCCCGTCAATTCCTTTGAGTTTTAGCCTTGCGGCCGTACTCCCCAGGCGGGGCACTTAATGCGTTAGCTACGGCACGGAACCCGTGGAAACAGACCCCACACCTAGTGCCCAACGTTTACGGCATGGACTACCAGGGTATCTAATCCTGTTCGCTCCCCATGCTTTCGCTCCTCAGCGTCAGTAACGGCCCAGAGACCCGCCTTCGCCACCGGTGTTCCTCCTGATATCTGCGCATTCCACCGCTACACCAGGAATTCCAGTCTCCCCTACCGCACTCAAGTCTGCCCGTACCCACTGCAGGCCCAGGGTTAAGCCCCAGGTTTTCACAGCAGACGCGACAAACCGCCTACGAGCTCTTTACGCCCAATAATTCCGGACAACGCTTGCGCCCTACGTATTACCGCGGCTGCTGGCACGTAGTTAGCCGGCGCTTCTTCTGCACATACCCTCAACCCCCCAAAAGGAGAGCCTTGTTCTGTACTGAAAGAGGTTTACAACCCGAAGGCCGTCATCCCTCACGCGGCGTCGCTGCATCAGGCTTGCGCCCATTGTGCAATATTCCCCACTGCTGCCTCCCGTAGGAGTCTGGGCCGTGTCTCAGTCCCAGTGTGGCCGGACACCCTCTCAGGCCGGCTACCCGTCGACGCCTTGGTAGGCCATCACCCCACCAACAAGCTGATAGGCCGCGAGCCCATCCCCCACCAAAAAATCTTTCCACACACCCCCATGCGAGGACGCGTGAACATCCGGTATTAGCACCGATTTCTCGGAGTTATCCCAGAGTGGAGGGCAGGTTACTCACGTGTTACTCACCCGTTCGCCACTAATCCACCCCCAGCAAGCTGGAAGCTTCATCGTTCGACTTGCATGTGTTAAGCACGCCGCCAGCGTTCGTCCTGAGCCAGGATCAAACTCTCCGAACAAAACCATCCCCCACCAACCC
>NZ_JBHTCQ010000005.1:0-302082 GCF_042665525.1 Georgenia alba | reverse complement strand
GGGCCGCCGCCGCGACCTTCGCCGGGGCCGCCGCCGCGACCCTCGCCGGGGGCGCCGCCGCGACCTTCGCCGGGGCCGCCGCCGCGACCTTCGCCGGGGCCGCCGCCGCGACCCTCGCCCTGGCCGGGCTGCTCGTCGGCGCCGCCGACGTACTGGCCGGCGGCCTCCTTCGCGCTGTCGATCTGGTCGCTGAACCGTCCGCCGGTCAGGTCGTTGGCCTTCTCGGCAGCACCGTCGAGTGCCGCGCCTGCCTTCTCGGACTGCAGAGCGTCCTGGACCTTCTCGTTCTGCATGGCGCTCTTCGCCTTGTCGACGAAATCTCCGAAACCCATGTCGGTTCCTTTCCCCCTGCTTGTGATGGTTGCGTACCGGGGCAGGGAGCCAGAGGGCGCCCGTGCCTGGCACGGGTCGACTATAGGCACAGCTCGTCCGGGACCGACAGGCACGCCACCGTCCGTTCACCTGCCTGCCACCGGGTCTGCTGACCCGGAGCCAACCTTGAGCGGAATAGACTCAACTTTGCCGGAGTTCCGCTTTCAGTACGTTCCGTTGCAGCACCAGGAGGCCTGATGGACACCAAGCTCACGACCAAGTCGCAGGAGGCGATCGCTGCGGCGATCCAGTCCGCCGCGACGGCCGGCAACCCCCAGCTCGAGCCGATCCACGTCCTGTCCGCGCTGCTCGAGCAGGAAGGTGGAGTCGCCGTCGCCCTGCTCGACGCCGTGGGCGCGGACCGTGCTGCCATCGGTCAGCGTGTCTCGGCTGCCCTGGCCACCCTCCCCGGCGCCTCGGGCTCCTCCGTCGCCCAGCCCCAGACGTCGCGCGCCACGATGACGATGATCACCGACGCCGGCAACGAGGCGAAGACCCTCGGCGACGAGTACGTCTCCACCGAGCACCTCATGCTCGGGCTCGGCGCCTCGTCCACGCCGGCCGGAGAGATCCTGCGCGCGGCCGGCGCGGACCGCGACGCACTGCTCGACGCGCTGCCGTCGGTGCGCGGCTCCGCCAAGGTGACCACGCCGGACCCGGAGGGCACCTACAACGCCCTCGAGAAGTACGGCAACGACCTCACGGCCGCCGCGCGCGAGGGCAAGCTCGACCCGGTCATCGGCCGTGACGCCGAGATCCGCCGCGTGGTCCAGGTGCTGTCCCGCCGCACCAAGAACAACCCCGTCCTCATCGGCGAGCCCGGTGTCGGCAAGACCGCCGTCGTCGAGGGCCTCGCGCAGCGCGTCGTCGACGGTGACGTGCCGGAATCCCTGCGCGGTAAGCGCATCGTCGCCCTTGACCTCGCCGCGATGGTCGCCGGCGCCAAGTACCGCGGTGAGTTCGAGGAGCGGCTCAAGGCCGTGCTGCAGGAGATCAAGGACTCCGACGGCCAGATCGTCACCTTCATCGACGAGCTGCACACGGTGGTCGGTGCCGGGGCGTCGGAGGGCTCGATGGACGCCGGCAACATGCTCAAGCCCATGCTCGCGCGTGGCGAGCTGCGGCTGGTCGGCGCCACCACGTTGGACGAGTACCGCGAGCGGATCGAGAAGGACCCCGCCCTGGAGCGGCGCTTCCAGCAGGTCTTCGTCGGCGAGCCCTCCGTCGAGGACACGGTCGCGATCCTGCGTGGCATCGCCCCGAAGTACGAGGCTCACCACCAGGTGACCATCTCCGACGGCGCCCTCGTGGCCGCCGCCAGCCTCTCGGACCGGTACATCACCGGGCGGCAGCTGCCGGACAAGGCCATCGACCTCGTCGACGAGGCCGCGTCCCGGCTGCGCATGGAGCTCGACTCCTCCCCCGAGGAGGTCGACGCGCTGCGCCGCCAGGTGGACCGCCTCAAGATGGAGGAGTCCTACCTGGTCGAGTCCGAGGACGAGGCGTCCGTGGAACGGCTGGAGAAGCTGCGCGCCGACCTCGCCGACAAGAACGAGGAGCTCGCCGCGCTCACGGCGCGGTGGGAGTCCGAGAAGGCCGGGCACAACAGGGTCGGCGACCTGAAGCAACGCCTGGACACTCTCCGCACCGAGGCAGACCGTGCCGAGCGTGAGGGCCGGTACGAGGAAGCCGGACGGCTGCGCTACGGCGAGATCCCTGCCATCGAGGAGGAGATCGCCGACGCGGAGGCTGCCGAGGCGAGCGCACAGGCGAGCACGCAGGCCCCGATGATCGCGGACAAGGTCTCCGCCGACGAGGTGGCCGAGGTCGTCGCGTCCTGGACGGGCATCCCCGTCGGGCGGCTGCTGCAGGGCGAGACCGAGAAGCTGCTGCACATGGAGGACGTCATCGGCCGGCGCCTCATCGGGCAGGTCGAGGCGGTGCGCGCCGTGTCGGACGCGGTGCGACGCACGCGCGCCGGCGTCTCCGACCCCGACCGGCCGACCGGGTCCTTCCTGTTCCTCGGCCCGACCGGCGTCGGCAAGACCGAGCTGGCCAAGTCGCTCGCAGACTTCCTGTTCGACGATGAGCGCGCCATGGTGCGCATCGACATGTCGGAGTACTCCGAGAAGCACTCGGTGGCCCGCCTGGTCGGGGCCCCGCCTGGCTACGTCGGCTACGAGGAGGGCGGCCAGTTGACCGAGTCCGTCCGTCGCCGGCCGTACTCCGTGGTGCTCCTGGACGAGGTCGAGAAGGCCCACCCCGAGGTCTTCGACATCCTCCTGCAGGTCCTCGACGACGGCCGGCTGACCGACGGCCAGGGCCGCACGGTCGACTTCCGCAGCACGATCCTCGTCCTCACCTCCAACCTCGGTTCGCAGTTCCTGGTGGACACCGGCATGCCCGACGCGGAGAAGAAGGACGCGGTCATGCAGGCCGTCCGGGCGCACTTCAAGCCCGAGTTCCTCAACCGGCTGGACGACGTCGTCGTCTTCGACGCCCTCAGCGTCGCCGAGCTCGGCGCCATCGTCGACCTGCAGGTGGACCGGCTGGCACACCGGCTCGCCGACCGCCGCATCCGCCTTGAGGTCACCGACGCAGCTCGGGAGTGGCTCGCCCTCGAGGGGTACGACCCGGCCTACGGCGCCCGGCCGCTGCGCCGGCTCGTCCAGCGGGAGATCGGCGACCAGCTCGCCAGGATGCTGCTGGGCGGTGAGGCGCACGACGGCGACACCGTCGTGGTCGACCAGGCGGAGCTGGATCCCGCCGCGCTCGAGCGCGGTGCGCAGGGGCCGAGCCTGGTCCTCACGGTGAGCAGCACCGAGCCCGTCACGGCCTGATCAACCTGTCACCGTCGCGGGACCGGGCGTCGGGCCGCACCGGGATCGGCTGGCAGGCTTGGAGGTATGAGCGACTCGACGACCTTCAGCGCACTGGCGGACCTCGACCACGCGGTG
Organism: Georgenia alba; assembly: GCF_042665525.1. Taxonomy (NCBI): domain Bacteria; kingdom Bacillati; phylum Actinomycetota; class Actinomycetes; order Allobogoriellales; family Allobogoriellaceae; genus Georgenia; species Georgenia alba. The sequence goes on along the minus strand of NZ_JBHTCQ010000005.1, from coordinate 298,753 downwards.
GGCGTCGTCGTGACCGACTCGGACGGGACCCTCGAGCGGTACGGCGAGACCAGCCGGTCGTTCCGCTGGGCGTCCGTGACGAAGCTGGCCTCGGCGCTCGCCGCCCTGGTGGCGGTGCGGCGCGGGATGGTGCGGCTCGACGAGCCGGCCGGACCCGAGGGGTCGACGGTGCGGCACCTCCTCGCCCACGCGTCCGGGCTGCCGTTCGACTCCGGTGCCGCGCTCTCGGCGCCCGGGAAGCGACGTGTCTACTCCAACCTCGGCATCGAGGTGCTCGCGGAGCACGTGGCCGAGGCCACCGGCGTGGACTTCGCGGACTGGGCCGAGGAGACCGTCCTGACCCCGCTGGGCATGTCCAGCGTGATCCTCGAGGGCTCGCCCGCGCACGGCGCCAGCGGCTCAGCCGACGACCTCGCGCTCCTGGGACGGGAGCTGCTCGCCCCGACCCTCCTCGACGAGGCGCTGTTCGCCGAGGCGACCTCGGTGGTCTACCCGGGCCTGTCCGGGGTGCTGCCCGGCTTCGGGCGCCAGGAGCACAACGACTGGGGGCTCGGATTCGAGATCCGGGACCACAAGTCCCCGCACTGGACCGGCACGCACGGCTCGCCGCGGACCTTCGGGCACTTCGGGCAGTCGGGCAGCTTTCTGTGGGTGGACCCGGACGCCGGACTGGCGGCGGCGTTCCTGGGTGACGGCGCGTTCGGTGACTGGGCCGTGCAGACGTGGCCGGTGCTGAACGACGCGATCCTCGCCGCTCACGGTCGGGCGTGACGCCTCGGCGCCGTGTGCCTCACCGGACTGTGAAGTTGTCCGGTCCGATGCGCCCGGACATGTTCGGACCGGTCTGGTCCCTGGCGCCGCACAGGGCGAAGTGCATGCCGTCCTGCCACTGGTGCTCGTTAGGTAGGTAGGACTCGACCGCGAACCTCGAGGTGTCGATACCTGCGGGGGTCGTGATGTCGGCCGACGCGTCACTGCACCGGTTCGTGGCCTCCTCCTGCAGCGCATCGTGGCCGGGATACGCGCCACCGCCGAGGGAGACCTCGGTGAACAGCTCCAGCTCGTGCCACTCGTCGCAGTCGATCCGCAGGTCGACATGCCTCTCCGCGTCGGTCGGGGTGGCAGAGAAGCAGTCGCCGACGGACATCGTCTCCAGCGTGAGGATCTCCTCTGGTGGCACGGAGCCGCGCACGGTGAAGCTGTCGGTCCCGATGCTCCCGGACAGCTCAGGCCCGGACTCGTGGTAGACGATGCACAGGGCCGAGCGATCCCCGTTCTCCCAGCTGCCGGCGCGCGGGTAGAGCGTGCTGTTGATGACACCTGTCAGGTCCACGCCGGCCGGGATCGGAAGCTCTGCCGCCCGTGCTTCGCACTGCTGCCGCGTCTGCGCCTCGATCTCGTCCTGCCCGGGGTAGGCGCCGCCACCGAGCGGAATCTCCGCGTAGGCCTCTGCCTGGTGCCATTCACCGCAGTCGATGTAGGTCGCTTCCTCGACGCTGTCTCCGTACTCGAGCACGCAGTCGCCGACCGCCATCTCGTCCCACACGAGGTTCTCGTCGGGCTCCTGCGTGGATTCGGGTGCGGTGGACGGTGGCGGCGTCTCGGCGGGCGTGGTCGCCTGTGGCGCGGGGACGGACGGGGGGAGGAGCACGACCATCAGGACGGCGGCCAGCGCGAGTGTCGAGACGAGTCCGATCACCATGCCGGCGATGCCCGGGGTCGTGGAGCCGTACCCGCGCTTGGCCTGCAGGTAGGAAGCGGCGCCGAGGCCGTATCCGACCGGTCCTACGGGAATGCCGACCACGATCGCCGCGATCCCGAGCGCGCGGCCCGCCCGGCTACGGATCGGTCCGTACCACGGCGACGGCGCGTTCGGCTCAGGTGACGGCCCGTGCCCCCTCGGAGACGTCATGGCCCGCAACGTACCCGGATCGGGTGGGAGCGTCCATCATCGGATCTGGAACGACTCGCTCCCGAACGTTCCCGACATGTTCGGGCCGTCCGGGTGGATCGCCAGGCAGAGTGCTGACGTCACACCGTTGTTCCATGCCTCCCGCCCAGGGGTGAGGGCGTCGATCGCGATGACGCTCGGGTCGACGCCGGGCGGAAACGTGACCGAGTTCCCCGCCGCCACGCACTGCTCGATGGCGGCAGTGTCGACGGCGTCGTCGCCCGGGAACTCGCCCTGCCCGAGGGGCACCTCGAGGAATGCCTCCACCTGGTGCCACTCGCCGCAGTCGACGATGGTCACCACCGGGACCCCCGACTCGAGCCGGTGCGCGCAGGTGAGGACCTGCATGTTGCCCACCGGGATCTCCTCGCCGCTGCCCGGTGACGCCGGCGCGGTCGAACCGTCGGAACCGTCCGCCGTCGGCTGCGGGGCGGGCTGGCCGCCGCCCGGGTCCGTCGGTGGGGCGTACGCGGACAGTGAGGATGAGAGCAGGGACAGCACGAACAGCGTCACGGCCGCGGTGGACAGGCCACCGACGATCATCCCGGCGATCCCGAAGCCCTGGGGCCCGTGCCCGCGCTTGGCCTTCTGCTGGGAGATGAAGCCCAGGACCATCCCGAGCGGGCCGAGCGGGACACCGACGAAGATCGAGGCGATGCCCATCGACTGCCCGGCGTTCGTCGTGGCTCGGTGCTGCGGGACGGAGTTGTAGGGCTGTCCCGAGGAGAAGGAGACGCCGTACGCGCTCGGGTCCACTGCCATGGGACTCTGCTGCTGACCGTAGGGGCCGGCCGGCCCCTGGTACCCGCCGCCGGTCGGTGGTCCCTGTGGCGCACCGTAGCCCTGCGGCTGCTGCGCCGGCGGCCCTTGCCCCCACGATGACGTCATGGCCGAACCCTACCGGGGAGGCGCGGGAGCGTCCGGCGGCTCATCCGACCAGGTCGGACCGCACCGCGGTGTCCCACTCGGCGAGGCACGCGACCCGCTGCCCGTCCGCCGTGATGAGCGTGAGCGGGTCCGCCCCTGGCGCATCGAGGCCCGCGAGCTGCTGCCGGCAGAATCGTGCCGCCGCGGCCCGTGGGTCGGCCGCGCCCTCCGGCACGACGCCGACCTGGATCACCTGCGCACGGTGGGGCTGAGCGCACGGCACGAGCGTCACCTCGACGATGTCGTCGGCCGGGACGGACCGGACGCAGTTGCCGCGGCGCAGGTTCTCCGCCGGGACCTCGATCACCTCCGGTGCGTCGCCCGTGACGACCGGCGGGGCGAGCACGAGCGGGAGGACGATGGCGGCCACGGCGCACCAGGCCACGCCGAGCAGGAGGCCGACGACGGCGAACGGTCGTCCCCGCCGTCGCCGGGAGCGCGTGCGCACCACCCCGGCGACGCCGAGGCCGACGGCGACCGGCCCGGTGGGCAGCAGACCGGCACCGAGCGCGGCCACGGCGACCAGGTCGAGCGGCGGCTCCGTAGGCCGCGTCGCGGGCTGTCCGGCCGTTCCGGTCGCAGGCCGGTCAGCGCCTGGTTCGACGTTGCCGGGCGGGGCCCACGGGTCGTCGCTCATCCGTCCACCTCGATGACCACCGGCACGTGGTCCGAGGGTGCCTTGCCCTTGCGTTCCACCCGCTCGATCGACGCTGCCGTGACCCGGGCCGCGAGCGCCGGCGAGGCCTGCACGAAGTCGATGCGCATGCCCTCGTTCCGGGGGAACCGGAGCCGCTGGTAGTCCCAGTACGTGTACTGCGTGACCCGGTCGCGGGTGACCTCGGTGAAGCCGATGTCCTCGAACGCGCGGAACGCCTCGCGCTCCGGTGGTGAGACGTGCGTGGCGCCGTCGAACAGCGACATGTCCCAGACGTCCTCGTCGCGGGGGGCGATGTTCCAGTCGCCGGTGAGCGCGATCTGCGCCGTGGGGTCGGCGCGCAGCCAGTCCGCCGCGGCACCGCGCAGCGCCGCGAGCCAGTCGAGCTTGTACGCGTAGTGCGGGTCCGCCAGGACCCGGCCGTTGGGCACGTACAGGCTCCACACCCGCACGCCCGCGCACGTCACCCCGAGCGCGCGGGCCTCCTGCACGGGCGGGTCGCCCCAGCCGGGCATCCCCGCGAACGAGGTCTCGACGTCCTCCAGCCCCACGCGGGACGCGACCGCGACGCCGTTCCACTGGTCGCGCCCGTGCGTGACGACGTCGTAGCCCGCGAGCTGGAACGCCAGGTGCGGGAACTTCTCGTCCGAGCACTTGGTCTCCTGCATCGCCAGCACGTCGACGTCGGCCCGCTCGAGGAAGGCGACCACCCGGTCGGCGCGGGTCCGGATCGAGTTCACGTTCCACGTCGCCAACCTCATGGCCGGACACGCTACCCGGGCGCCGGGACCGCGGTGACGACTCTTCTGCCTACCCTCGTGGACATGGGAACCGCCCTCGTCACCGGGGCCACGGCCGGGATCGGGCTCGAGCTCGCCTGGCAGCTGGCCGCAGCCAACCACGACCTCGTGCTCGTCGCCCGCGGCGCGGACCGCCTCGAGTCCACCGCCCACCGGATCCGCTCCGCCGCGGGCGTGCAGGTGGAGGTTCTGCCCGCCGACCTGGGCGTCGCGGGCGGGCGTGACGCCGTCGTGGCGCGCCTGCGTTCCGAGGACAGGCCCGTGGGGCTCCTGGTCAACAACGCCGGGTTCGGCCTGGGGCAGCGGTTCGTCGACGGTGACCTCGCCCGCGAGGAGCTCGCCCTCGAGGTGATGGTGCATGCCGTGATGGTGCTGTCCAAGGCCGCCGCCGAGGCCATGGTCGCCCGTGGCCGGGGCGCGATCCTCAACGTCTCCTCGGTGGCGGCCGGGACGGCGATGGGCACCTATGCGGCGCACAAGGCCTGGGTGCGGTCCTTCACCGAGGGCCTCGCGTCGGAGCTTGCCGGCACCGGCGTCACCGCCACCGCGCTGTGTCCCGGGCTGGTGCGTACGGAGTTCCACGACTCCGCCGGGATGGACGCCTCGGTCTGGCCCTCGATCGGCTGGGTCGGCGTCGAGAAGGTCGCCGCCGCGGGCCTGCAGGCCGTCCGGCGGGGACAGGTGCTGTGCACGCCCAGCGTGCGCTACGCGGCCGTCGCGACGGCGCTCCGGCATGCGCCGCGCAGCCTGGTTCGCCGGTTCGCGGGCGCCTCCCGGTATCGCCGCGCCGTCGTGTGAGCCTCGCCGCGCGCCCAGTCGTCACACCCGCGGATCGCGAGGCGGGCGACCCGGCGCCAGCGTGCGGGCGGATAGGCTCACGCGCTGTGAGCACTTCCAACGACACCCCGCGGTCGGAGCTTGCCCGGCTGGTCCGTGACATCGCCGTCGTGCGGGGCGAGGTGACCCTCTCCTCCGGGCAGAGGTCCGACTACTACGTGGACATGCGCCGGGCCACCCTGCACCACGCCGCCTCCCCGCTCATCGGGCACGTCATGCTCGACCTGCTGGAGGAGAACGGCTTCGGGCCGGAGGAGATCGACGCCGTCGGGGGCCTCACGCTCGGCGCCGACCCGGTGGCCGCGGCGATCCTGCATGCCGCCGCCTCGCGCGGGCTCGAGCTGGACGCCTTCGTGGTCCGCAAGGAGGCCAAGAGCCACGGCATGCAGCGGCGGGTCGAGGGGCCAGGCGTCGCCGGCCGGCGAGTCGTCGCGCTTGATGACACCTCGACCACCGGCGGGAGCGTGCTCACCGCGGTCGAGGCGCTGCGTGCCGAGGCTGCCGAGGTGGTCGCGGTCGCCGTGGTCGTCGACCGGGACACCGGCGTGCGGGAGCGGATCGCCGACGCGGGGCTGCCGTACCTCTACGCGCTCGGCAAGGCGGACCTCGGCCTCGAGTGACGTCCTGATCGGCGGCGAGGGGAGAAGTCCCCACCGGTGTGGCGTGGTCGCGTGCGCGGCCTGTGGTTGAATCGCCGGCGAGCATCCTCGAGCGGGGGGAGAACCGCCATGGAAATCGTCGGTGTCCTGCTGGCCATCGCCGGACTCGTCGTCGTCATCGTCCTCATCTGGGCGATCGTGACCTACAACGGGTTCGTGCGGCTGCGGAACCTGGTCCAGGAGGCCTGGCGCCAGATCGACGTCGAGCTCCACCGCCGCTACGAGCTGATCCCCAACCTGCTCGAGACCGTCAAGGGCTACGCGGCCCACGAGCGTCAGCTCTTCGAGGAGGTCACCCGCGCCCGGGCGCAGGCGGCCCAGCCCGGCTCGACGCCCGCGCAGCAGGCACAGCAGGAGAACGAGCTCTCCTCGGCCCTGGGCCGCCTCTTCGCGGTCGCGGAGGGCTACCCGCAGCTGCGTGCCCAGGAAGGGTTCGTCGCCCTGCAGGAAGAGCTCACCAACACGGAGGACCGGATCGCCGCCGGCCGCCGCTTCTACAACGGCAACGTGCGCCAGCTGAACACCAAGACCGAGACCTTCCCGCCGAGCATCATCGCCTCGATGTTCGGGTTCCAGCGGGCCGAGTACTTCGAGGTCAACGACCCGGTCGTGCGCACCGCGCCGAACGTCAGCTTCGCCGACAACCAGGGCAACGTCGGCACCTACGCGCCGACCCAGCACCAGCAGGTCCAGGGGGAGGCCACGCCGTCGTTCGGTGGTCAGCGCGGCGGGTACGACCCGAACCGGGACGCCGGCCGGACCACCGAGGGGCAGGGCGGCGGCCGGCCGCCCCAGCAGCCCATGCCGCCGCAGGGCCAGCCGCCCGCCGGGCCGCCCCCGCAGCAGTGGCAGCAGCCGCCCCAGCAGTGACGGGGCTCAGAGCAGGTCGATGAGCTCCCGGATGGACGCCCGGACCTCCGTCGGGCGGTAGGGGTAGGTCTCGACCTCCTGCGCACTCGTCGAGCCCGTCAGCACCAGGTAGGTCCGCAGGCCTGCCTCCATGCCGGCGAGCACGTCGGTGTCCATCCGGTCCCCGATCATGGCCGTGGCCTCGGAGTGGGCCTCGATCCGGTTCAGCGCGGCACGGATCATCACCGGGTTGGGCTTGCCGATGAAGTACGGCGCCTGACCGGTGGCCTTGGAGATCATCGCGGCGACAGCTCCGGTCGCGGGCAGCGGCCCCTCCACGGAGGGGCCGGTGCTGTCCGGGTTGGTGGCGATGAACCGGGCGCCCCGCTTGATCAGCCGCACCGCCGTGGTGATGGCGGAGAAGGAGTAGGTCCGGGTCTCCCCGAGGATGACGTAGTCCGGGTTCGTCTCGGTGAGGATGTACCCGGCCTCGTGCAGCGCGGTCGTCAGACCCGCCTCGCCGATGACGTACGCGCTGCCGTTCGGCATCTGCTGGGAGACGAACGTCGCGGTCGCCAGCGCCGAGGTCCACAGCCGCTCTTCCGGCACCTCGATGCCGGAGGCGGACAGGCGGGCCGAGAGGTCGCGGGGAGTGAAGATCGAGTTGTTCGTCAGGACCAGGAACGGCAGGCCCTTCTCCCGCAGCGCACCGATGAACTCGGCCGCGCCGTCGAGCGCGACACCCTCGTGCACGAGGACCCCGTCCATGTCGGTCAGCCAGTTCTCGATCTGGTGCGGCTCGGACATCGGCACCTCCTCGTGCGCGAGACTACCCGGGTGACCGAACCCAGCGAGCCGGCTGCGGACGTCGGCGTCGGGCCGTGGCCCGGCGGACCGGGGAACTGGCCGCCGGACCCGCGCCTCGACCCGGACCTGCTCGCCGACGGCGACCGGCGCAACGTCCTGGACCGGTACCGGTACTGGAGCGTCGAGGCGATCGTCGCGGACCTGGACACCCGGCGCCACCCGCTGCACGTGGCGATCGAGAACTTCGGACACGACATGAACATCGGCTCGGTGGTTCGTACCGCCAACGCGTTCAACGTCGCCGAGGTTCACGTCGTCGGACGACGGCGGTGGAACCGGCGCGGCGCGATGGTCACCGACCGTTACGTGCACCTGCGGCACCACGACGACGTCGCCGACCTGCTCGCATGGGCGGAGACGGCGTCGCTGCCCGTCTACGGCGTCGACAACGTCCCCGGGTCCGTCCCCATCGAGGGTTTCGAGCTGCCGCGGGAGATGGTCATGGTCTTCGGGCAGGAGTCCGGCGGGCTCAGCGCGGCGGCGCGGGCGGGCTGCGCCGAGATCCTCCACATCAGCCAGTACGGCTCCACCCGGTCGATCAACGCCGGCGCGGCCGCCGCGGTCGCCATGCACGCCTGGATGGTCCGGCACGCCCGGCCCGCCTGAGCCCGCCGGTCCCGGGTTACCGCCCGGCGGCGGCGGGTGGAATGATCGGGTCGTACCGACTCTCGACCCCAGGAGACATCACCGTGCCCATCGCAACGCCCGAGTCCTACGCCGAGATGATCGACAAGGCGAAGGCGGGCACCTTCGCCTTCCCGGCGATCAACGTCACCTCCTCCCAGACCGTGACCGCGGCGCTGCGCGGGTTCGCCGAGGCCGAGTCCGACGGCATCCTGCAGGTGTCCGTGGGCGGTGGCGAGTACGCCTCCGGGTCCACGATCAAGGACCGCGTCGCCGGAACCGTCGCGCTCGCCCGGTACGCCCACGAGGTCGCCAAGAACTACGGCGTCACGGTCGCGCTGCACACCGACCACTGCGTCAAGGAGAACCTCGACAGCTGGGTCCGCCCGCTGCTCGCACTCGAGGCCGAGGAGGTCGCCGCCGGGAAGAACCCGACCTTCCAGTCCCACATGTTCGACGGGTCCACCGTCCCGCTCGAGGAGAACCTCGTCATCGCGGAGGAGCTGCTGGCCCTCTCCCAGCAGGCCCGCACGATCCTCGAGATCGAGATCGGCGTCGTCGGCGGTGAGGAGGACGGCCACGAGGCCGCCATCAACGAGAAGCTGTACACGACGCCGGAGGACGGCCTGGCGACAGCGCGGGCCCTCGGTACGGGCGAGAAGGGCCGCTACCTGACGGCCCTGACGTTCGGCAACGTGCACGGGGTCTACAAGCCCGGCGCCGTCCGGCTGCGTCCGGAGCTGCTGGGCCAGATCCAGGAGGCCGTAGGCGCCGAGGTCGGCAAGGACAAGCCGTTCGACCTGGTCTTCCACGGCGGGTCCGGCTCCACCTCGGAGGAGGTCGGCACCGCGGTGGACAACGGCGTGATCAAGATGAACATCGACACCGACACGCAGTACGCCTTCACCAGGCCCGTCGTGGACCACATGCTGAAGAACTACGACGGCGTGCTGAAGATCGACGGCGAGGTCGGCAACAAGAAGGCCTACGACCCGCGTGCGTGGGGCAAGGCCGCCGAGGCGGGCATGGCCGCGCGGGTGGTCGAGGCGTGCGAGTGGCTCCGCTCGGCGGGCAAGAAGCTCTGAGCGGCCACGCTGACGGCGTCCGGCCGTGCGTCGGGCGCCGTCAGATCGCGTCTTCCGGGAAGCCCGGGTCCTCCTCGACGACGTCGACGAGGTCGCCGATCCGGGTGACCTCCAGCAGGAAGCGCACCACGTCCGGCGGCTGGATCAGGGTCAGGCGGCCGGGGGCACGGCTGGCCAGGCGGGCGAGGATGGAGACACCGGAGGAGTCCATGAAGGTCACGTGGCGGGCGTCGACCTCGACGGGGTGCCCGGCACGCTCCGACTCGGCGATCGCGTCCGCGAGGTCGTCGGCAAGCGCGGCGTCGATCTCCCCGGACAGTACGAGCCGGGTGCGCGCGTGCGAGACCATGACGTGGACCGACCCGCTCTCGGCGGTCGACGGCCGGGCGCCGGCATGGTCCGGCTGAGGTGGTTCGGACACCGCACCTCCACTCGATCCGGGGCCGGGATGGCTCACGAGAGTGAACGCTAGACGATCGGAGGCCTTCGTGGGGACTCGATCCGCAGGTCAGCGTGCCGAGATGATCCTCGGTGGCTCGCTGGAGGTGCTCCGGCAGCTGCCGGACGGTGTCGTCGTGGTGGCGCGGGACGCCGGCCGCGACGGCGGCTTCGAGATCCTCCTCGCCAACGATGCCGCGGCAGAGCTGTTCGGCCTGGACCAGGACCAGCTGAACCGCAGCGGGCCGGACGTGCTGCGCCAGACCGGCGTCGACGAGAAGGGCGCGCGGGAGATCGCCGAGGCATTCTCGCGGGACGAGCCGGCCCGCGTGCGGACCCTCGTCACCCGGCGCGACGGTTCCCGGGTGTGGCTGTCCCTCGACCTCACCCCGATGACCGTGGCGCAGGTCGCGGAACGGGTCTGGGTCGCCGTCGTGCGGGACGTCTCGGCGGAGGTGGCGGACGCCCAGGGGGACCAGGTGCGCCTCGAGATCGAGCGGCGTGCGCGGCTCGCGCTGAGCATCGTGGCCAGGGTCTCCGACATCCTCCAGGAGCCCGACTCGGCGGACGTGCTGCGCGCCATCGCGGACCTGGTCACGCGGCAGGTCGTCGCGTGGTGCGGCTTCTTCGTCCTCGGTCGCGACCTGGAGGAGGTGGAGCGGATCGTCGACCGGCCGGCGCACCGGCGCAGCGTCGGACCCGAGGAGCTCGCCCGCGACCCCGTCCTGAACCTCCTCGAGGGCAAGGAGATGCGCACGCTGCGGCTCGAGCCGGACGAGGACCCCGGCTGCGGGACCGTCACCGCACGGCTGCTCGAGCTGCTCGAACCGCGCTTCGCGGCTGCCCCGGACGCGGACGGCAGCGTGCTCGTCCTGCCCGTACTGGGTCGGCTGCGTGCGCTCGGGTTGTTCGTCGCGCTGCCCTACGGCGGCCCCACCTCCGCCCGCATCAGCGGCGTGCTCTCGGACGACGGCGCGGAGCTCGCCATCGCGATCCTCCCCGACGAGGTGGGCACCGTGCTCGAGCTGGTGGCCCGCCGCGTCGGCATGGCGATGGACAACGCACAGCTCTACGCGCGCGAGCATGTCCTCGCCGAGACGCTGCAACGCTCGATGCTCCCCGAGCAGGCCGACGTGCCGGAGCTCGACGTGTGGACCTACTACGCACCGAACGTCGAGCACGCGCAGGTCGGCGGCGACTGGTACGACGTGGTGAATCTCGACGAGGAGACCGTCGCCCTCGTCGTCGGGGACGTCGTCGGGCACGACGTCGAGGCGGCCGCGGCGATGGGACAGCTGCGGTCCGTGGTGCGTGCGTACGCCCAGGAGCTCGTGGACCCCGCGACCGTCCTGACCCGCGTCGACAGCCTGGTCAACAGCATGAGCGTCCCGCGCTCCGCGTCGCTGATCTACGCCACGCTCTCGCGGCGGCGCAACGGCTGGGTGCTGCGGTACTCCCGTGCAGGCCACCTGCCGGGGCTGCTCCGCCGCGGTGACACCGTGACCGTGCTGGACGGCGTCGGCGGGCCACTCATCGGGTTCGACGGGGGAGGGCGCCGGACCGCCCAGATCGACGTCCAGCCCGGTGACGTGCTCGTGCACTACACCGACGGCCTGGTCGAGCGGCGCGACCGCGGCATGCGCGAAGGGCTCGACGAGCTCGTGGAGCTCACCCGGACCGTGCCGGTGCCCGACGCGGCGGGTGTGGGTGAGGAGCTGCTGCAGCTCGCCGCCGCCCCGGAGGACGACATCGCCGTCGTCGTCATCCGGGTCCCGGGTGGGGACGAGGACGTCATCGCGCGCCGGCGGCGGTGGCAGCTGACCTCGGACTCCAGCTCGATCGCCCGGGCGCGGCACGAGGTACGCCAGGCGTGCGAGGAATGGGGGGTGAACGATGCCGGGGCCGCCGAGCTCGTCGTCTCCGAGCTCGTCTCCAACGCCGTCATCCACGGCCGCCCGCCGGTCGGCCTCCGGCTGCACGCGCCGGGGGAGGGGCTGCGCATCGAGGTCGAGGACGGCAACCCGGCGCCGCCGGTGACCCGTGAGCAGAACGCCGCACGCGTCGGCGGCTACGGCATGCACATCGTGGACCGGCTGGCCCACTGGGGGTGGCGGCCGACCCCCCACGGGAAGGTGGTCTGGGCCCGCGTCCGCGGCTGACCTCGGCGCGGGGCTAGGCGTCCGAGCAACGGTGCCCGCGGTCGACCTGGAACAGCGTGAGCGCGCCGCAGATCTCGAGGACGAACAGCACCTCGTCGCTCGCTCCGCGCAGCACGGCCTCGCCACCGTCGCGCACCACGTCGTCGCCGACGGACATGAGGAACGCCGCGCCCGAGGAGTCGACGAACTCGGTCCGGCACAGGTCCACGACGAGCCGCCCGGGGCGCACGTCGTCCAACCGCGCGCTGACGTCCTGGAAACGGTCGCGCTCGGACAGGTCGAGGTCCCCCACCACCGCGAGCGTCGTCGTCGCCGCGGATACCGAGATCTCGATCACGGGTGCCTCCCTGCGTCGTTCGGCGTCGGCGACGCTAGCTCGGCTCGCCCGGTCCCGCACCCGGGCGGGTAACCTCGTCTGGGCGCCGCCCGGCGCCGTCGGCAGCGAGAGGGAGCAGTCTGATGCCAGCCGTGGTGGTCGTCGGTGCCCAGTGGGGCGACGAGGGGAAGGGCAAGGCGACCGACCAGCTGGGTTCCCGGGTCGACTACGTCGTGAAGTTCAACGGCGGCAACAACGCCGGGCATACCGTCGTCGTGGGGGACGAGACGTACGCGCTGCACCTGCTGCCCTCCGGCATCCTCTCGCCCGGCTGCGTGCCGGTCATCGGCAACGGCGTGGTGGTGGACCTGGAGGTCCTGTTCCAGGAGATCGATGACCTCGAGGCGCGCGGCGTGGACACCTCGCGGCTGCTCGTCTCGGCGAACGCTCACCTCATCCCGCCGTACAACCGCACGCTCGACAAGGTCACCGAGCGGTTCCTCGGCAAGCGGCAGATCGGTACCACGGGCCGCGGCATCGGGCCGACGTACGCGGACAAGATGAGCCGCGTCGGCATCCGTGTGCAGGACTTGTTCGACGCCTCGATCCTGCGGCAGAAGGTCGAGGGGGCGCTCACCCAGAAGAACCAGCTGCTGGTGAAGGTCTTCAACCGACGCGCCGTCGACGTCGAGGAGGTCACCGACAACCTGCTGTCCTTCGCCGACCGGCTGCGGCCGATGGTCGCGGACAGCTCGCGGGTGCTCAACGACGCGCTCGACGAGGGCAGGACGGTGGTGTTCGAGGCCGGGCAGGCCACCATGCTCGACGTCGACCACGGCACCTACCCGTTCGTCACGTCCTCCTCCGCGACCGCGGCCGGTGCCTGCACCGGGTCGGGCATCGGCCCGACCCGCATCGACCGCGTCGTCGGGGTGATCAAGGCGTACACGACGCGCGTCGGCGAAGGGCCGTTCCCGACCGAGCTGTTCGACGACCAGGGGGAGTTCCTGCGCAAGACCGGCGGTGAGTACGGCGTCACGACCGGCCGCCCGCGACGCACCGGGTGGTACGACGCCGTCGTCGCTCGGTACGCCACCCGCGTCAACGGGCTCACCGACCTGGTCCTCACGAAGCTCGACGTGCTGACCGGCCTGGAGAAGGTTCCGGTGTGCGTGGCCTACGAGGTGGACGGCGTGCGCCACAGCGAGATGCCCGCGGACCAGTCCTCCTTCCACCACGCGGTCCCGGTCTACGAGCACCTCGACGGCTGGTGGGAGGACATCTCGGGCGCCCGGACCTTCGAGGATCTCCCCGAGACCTGCCGCCGCTACGTGCTGGCCCTGGAGGAGATGAGCGGTACCCGGATCTCCGCCATCGGGGTCGGGCCGGACCGCGAGGCGACCATCGTCCGCCACGACCTGCTCGGCTGAGCCCGGCCGGCCGAGCCGCCCGCCCGTCGTTCCGACGAGCCGTCACGTGCTCGGTACGCGGTCACCTGCTCGACGTCACTCCTCCTCCGGCGCGTGCCGTTCGAGGAAGTCGTAGAGCTCGACGTCGTCGACCCCCGGGAAGGTGCCCGTCGGCAGCGGGCTGAGCACGTGCGCGTGCATCGCGGCACTGGGCCACGACCGCTCCCGCCACCGCTCGGCGCGCTCCGGGTCCGGCAGGCGGCAGCACGTGGTGTCCGGGCAGGTGGACGTCGTCCGGCGGGTCGTCTCCCGGCCGCGGAACCACTTCGCGTGCGCGAACGGCACGCCGAGCGTGATCGAGAACTCCGCGTCCCGCCCGGTCCCCGTCTGGGTGCTGCACCAGTAGGTTCCGGCCGGGGTGTCCGTGTACTGGTGGTACTCGGTGGACCGGTTGCGCCGCCCGAACGCCGACCGGGCCGCCCACCTCCGGCACAGCGGCTGCCCCTCGATCGCGCCCGAGGGGTCGGCCGGGAGCGGCACGCCGTCGTTGGCGTAGCCGCGGTACAGGGCGCCGTCGTCGTTGGCGCGGATGAAGTGCACGGGGATGTCGAGCAGCGATGTCGCGAGGTTCGTGAAGCGCTGCGCGGCGGAGTGGTGCGTGATGCCGAAGGCGTCGCGGAAGTCTTCCATGGAGAGGTTCTTCTCGGCCTTCGTGCGCTCGAGGAACACCTGCGCCGCGAACCGTGGCACCAGGCAGCACGCGGTGAAGTAGGCGATCTGCTGCCGCTGGTGCAGGAAGTCGCCGTAGTCGCGGGGCCGCTCGTGACCGAACAGCCGGTGCGCCATGGCCTGCAGGGCCAGCGAGCGCAGCCCGTACCCGCCCGGGATGGACGCCGGCGGCAGGTAGATCCGGCCGTTCTCCAGGTCGGTCACCGTGCGGGTGGAGTGCGGCAGGTCGTCGACGTGGATGATCGAGAAGCCGAGACGCTCGGCCATCTCGGCCACCATGCGGTGGGTGAGCGCCCCACCGGAGTACCCGACGGCGCGGACCTGGTCCTCCGCCATCGCCTCGATCTCGGGGACGTAGTTGTCCCGGGCCTGCATCTCCATGCGGAGCTCGGTGTTGATGCGCCGGGCCTCCTCCGGGGTGGCGATCGTGGCGCGGGCCCGCCGCTCGAGCTCGGCATGCAGCGCGACGAGGGACTCCAGGGCGTCGATGGGGAGGCGACGCCCCGGGCGCACGCGCGGCACGCCCAGCGAGGCGAAGAGCGGACCGCGCTGTGCCTGCTCGAGCGCGATCTCCAGGGCGGCCCGGCGGTCCGGCGGTGCCTCCGGACGCAGCAGCTCGCCCGGGGACGTGCCGAGCGCGGCCGCCAGGGCCGTCAGCAGCGACAGGCGCGGTTCGCGGCGGCCGTTCTCGACCAGGGAGAGCTGGCTCGTGGTGGACCCGACCTCGCCGGCCAGCTCGCGGAGTGTCAGGCCTCGCGCGGTGCGGGCGTGCCGGATGCGCCGGCCCAGCACGATCGGGTCCGCGGCGGGTAGCTCGGCGGGTGCGGGCTGCTCCGGATGCTTGACGGACATGAGTTGACCGTAGCGAAACTTCTGCAGGATTTTCCTGGCAAGTCCGGTTGTACATGCCCATTGCTCAGCGGAGAGTGGAACTCGTTCGCGTCATCAGGACGTGCTGACACCGGAGGACTTCCCATGGTCATGACCGACGCCGCACGCCGGACCGGAGCCGCCGACTTCGGTGGCGCCTCGATCCGGGACGCCGACTTGTTGGCTTGGGTGCGGGAGATCGCCGCGCTCACCGAGCCGGACCGCGTCTACGTCTGCGACGGATCCCAGGAGGAGTACGACCGCCTCACGGCGGAGCTGGTCGACGCCGGCACGTTCGTGCGGCTGAACGAGGAGAAGCGCCCGAACAGCTTCCTCGCCCGGTCCGAGCCCTCCGACGTCGCCCGCGTCGAGTCACGGACCTTCATCTGCTCCGAGCGCGAGATCGACGCGGGGCCCACCAACAACTGGGCCGAGCCCGGCGCGATGCGGCAGGAGCTCCGCGGCGTCTTCGCCGGCGCGATGCGCGGCCGGACCATGTACGTGGTTCCGTTCTCCATGGGCCCGGTCGGCGGTCCGATCTCGCGGGTCGGCGTCGAGCTGACGGACTCGCCGTACGTCGTCGTCTCCATGCGGATCATGACCCGCATGGGCGTCGCGGCCCTCGAGCAGATCGACGCGGGCGCCGACTGGGTCCCGGCGGTGCACTCCGTGGGCTACCCGCTGCGCGAGACCGACGGGGCCGAGCGCCCGGACGTGGCCTGGCCGTGCAACGAGACCAAGTACATCTGCCACTTCCCGGAGACGCGGGAGATCTGGTCCTACGGGTCCGGCTACGGCGGGAACGCGCTGCTGGGCAAGAAGTGCTACGCGCTGCGCATCGCCTCCGTGCTCGGTCGGGACGAGGGGTGGATGGCCGAGCACATGCTCATCCTGAAGATCACCGGGCCGGACGGGCGTGTCTACCACCTCGCCGCCGCGTTCCCGTCCGCCACCGGCAAGACGAACCTCGCGATGCTCCGCCCCACCATCCCGGGCTGGACGGTGGAGACGGTCGGGGACGACATCGCCTGGATGCGGCCCGGCCCCGACGGGAGGCTGCGCGCGATCAACCCCGAGGCCGGTTTCTTCGGCGTCGCTCCCGGTACCGGTGAGTCGACCAACCCGACCGCGGTCGCGGCACTCGACCGTGAGGTCGTCTTCACCAACGTCGCCCTGACCGACGACGGCGACGTGTGGTGGGAGGGCCTGACCGACGAGGCCCCCGCGCATCTCGTCGACTGGCGCGGCAACGACTGGACACCCGAGAAGGACACCCCGGCCGCCCACCCGAACTCCCGCTTCACCGTCCGCGCGGACCAGGCCCCCTCCATCGCCCCGGAGTGGGAGGACCTCGACGGCGTACCGATCGACGTGATCCTCTTCGGCGGGCGGCGCGCCACCAACGTGCCGCTCGTGGCCGAGTCCTACGACTGGGAGCACGGCGTCTTCATGGGCGCCACCGTCTCCTCGGAGCAGACCGCCGCCGCCGAGGGCACGGTCGGGGAGCTTCGCCGCGACCCGTTCGCGATGCTGCCGTTCTGCGGCTACAACATGGCCGACTACTGGAACCACTGGCTGCGCATGGGGGAGACGCTGGGCGAGCAGGCGCCGCGCATCTTCCAGGTCAACTGGTTCCGCAAGAACGCGGACGGGAAGTACATCTGGCCCGGCTTCGGTGAGAACTCCCGGGTCCTGGAGTGGGTGCTGCGCCGGATCAACGGCGAGGTTGAGGCGCTCGACGCACCGACCGGGCGCCTGCCCCGCACGGAGGACCTCAACCTGGACGGCCTCGACCTGACCGAGGACGAGCTGGCGGCGCTGTTCGAGGTCGACCCGGACAGCTGGGCCGCCGAGGCGGACGTGACCGAGGAGTACTTCCAGCAGTTCGGCGAGCGGCTGCCGCAGCAGATGACGGCCCAGCTCGCCGCCCTCCGCGGTCGCCTCGCGCGGTAGGTCCCGTTCGGCGGTGGTTGCCGTTCGAGCGGTGGTCCCGTTCGCGGTGGTTGCCCGTGCGGTGCGACGTCGGGCGCCACCGCTCGCGTGCGGGGCGACGTCGGAGTGTCCGCGAGGCTGGATGGTCCTGGCGGGAGCAGCGCAGGGCCCCCAGGGCCCGGAGCTGCGGATGGTCGCCTCGCGGCACCCGACGTGGCCCCGCGGGAAGGTGACCGGCTGCGGTGACCGGCCATGAGGTGACCGGCCATGAGGTGACCGGCCATGAGGCGAGTGCCGCAGAGGCGTTAGGGTCGAGGCTCGTGAAGATCCTCCTGATCGGCTCGGGTGCGCGGGAGCACGCCCTGGCCCGCGCCCTGGCCCAGGACCCGGCGACCGAGGAGCTGGTGGTCGCACCCGGGAACCCCGGCACCGCGGCGATCGCCCGCACCCTCGCCCTCGACATCCTCGACGGCGCCGCGGTCGCGACCGCCGCCCGGGAGATGGCTGCCGACCTGGTGGTCGTAGGGCCCGAGGCGCCGCTGGTCGCCGGCGTGGTCGACGCCGTCCGCGCGGCCGGGATCGCCTGCTTCGGCCCGGACGCCGCGGCCGCCCGGCTCGAGGGCTCCAAGGCGTTCGCCAAGGAGGTCATGGCGGCGGCCGAGGTCCCGACGGCGATGGCGCACGTGTGCACGAGCGTCGACCAGGTCGCCGCGGCGCTGGACGCGTTCGGTGCCCCGTACGTGGTGAAGGACGACGGGCTCGCCGCGGGCAAGGGCGTCGTCGTCACCGAGGACCGCGAGGCTGCGCTCGCGCACGCCTCCGCCTGCCTCGCCAAGGACGGCGGCGACCCGGCCACCGACGGGGCACCCGCCGTCGTCGTCGAGGAGTATCTGGACGGCCCGGAGGTCTCGCTGTTCTGCGTGTGCGACGGCACCGAGGTGGTGCCGCTCGCCCCTGCCCAGGACTACAAGCGACTCCGCGACGGCGACGCCGGACCCAACACCGGCGGCATGGGCGCCTACTCGCCCCTGCCGTGGGCGCCGGAGGACCTCACCGACCAGGTCCTCGATCGCGTGGCCAAGCCGGTGGTGGCCGAGATGGCACGGCGCGGCACCCCGTTCACCGGGCTGCTCTACTGCGGACTCGCCCTGACGTCGCGCGGGCTGCGCGTCGTGGAGTTCAACGTCCGCTTCGGCGACCCCGAGACCCAGGTGGTCCTCGCCCGCCTGACCTCCTCGCTCGGCGAGCTGCTGCACGCGGCCGCGGCCGGGCGCCTCCGCGACGTGCCGCCGCCGGAGTGGAGCCGTGGCGCCGCCGTGACCGTCGTGGTCGCCGCGCACGGCTATCCCGGCAGCGTCCGCAAGGGCGACCCGATCGACGGCGTGACCAACGCGGAGACCCTCGACGGCGTGCACGTGCTGCACGCCGGTACCGCGACGGACGGGGACGGGACGCTCGTCTCCTCCGGCGGCCGGGTGCTCAGCGTCGTCGCCACCGGGGACGACGTCGCCGCCGCCCGCGCCGCCGCCTACGCCGGCGTCGAGCGCATCACGCTCGCCGATGCCCAGCACCGCACGGACATCGCCGCCGGCGTCTGACCGGGCGGGACCCGCGACGCTCCGCCCGCCCTTGCCGGGCACCACACCGCCCGGCAGACTCACCAGCCATGACCCTGCACATCGGCGTCAAGCTCAGCCAGAACGCTCCGATCGAGGCCTATCGCGACGTGTGGCGGACCGCCGACGAGGCAGGCTTCGACCACGTCTGGGTGATGGACCACATCGCCTCGCTCGGGCCCGAGGACGACCGCCCGATCTTCGACGCCTGGGCCATGCAGGCGGCGATGGCCGTGGCGACGTCCCGGGTCCGGATCGGCTGCATGGTCACCGGGAACACCTACCGCCACCCCGGCGTGCTGGCGAAGCTCGCGACCACCGTGGACCACCTCTCAGGTGGACGGCTCGAGTTCGGCATCGGCGCGGGCTGGGCCGAGCGGGAGCACACCATGTACGGGCTGGACTTCGGCACCGTGGGATCCCGTTTCGACTGGCTGACCGAGGCGCTGGCGATCATCCGGTCGCTGTGGACCGAGCCGCGGACCAGCTACGACGGCGCGAAGTATCAGCTGGCCGGTGCCGTGGCCGAGCCCAAGCCGGTCCAGCGCCCGTACCCGCCGATCTGGATCGGGGGCTCCGGGCCGCGGCGCACCCTCAGGCTGGTGGCCGAGCATGCCGACGCGTGGAACGACACCAAGAGCACGCCCGAGGAGTTCGCCGCGCTGAACGGCGTCCTCGAACGGCACTGCGCCGACGTCGGCCGGGACCCGGCGCAGATCCGCCGTACCGTGCAGCTTCCCTCAGCCGGTCGCACCGAGAACGGCCTGCTGCGTGACGTCGAGGCCTTCGCGGCCCGCGGGGCCACCGAGTTCGTGATCGTGCTGCCGTGGGCCGCGGACGTGCGCACCGAGCTGGACGCGGTGGTCGAGGCGCTTCCCCGGCTGCGCGAGGCCGGCTGAGGAGCGGCGCTTCCGTCCTGCACGCATCCTCCGGGATGCGGCCACTCCGGACGTTCCGGTTGCGGCCGCTGGGTCTCGCTGGTCTGCTGGCCACCGCAGCTCGAGCGAGGAGGCGCGATGGCGCGGTCGGACCGCATCGCCGACGTCTGGGGCAGCCGCACCCCGTATGCCCGCGGGGAGACCTGGCCGGTGCGCGTGGACACCTTCCTCGAGCCGGGTGTCGACGCAGCGGACGTCGCGTGGGTGCAGAGCGCCTCGATCCTGCACTCCAACGGTGACGCCCTCGACATCGCCGTGCGGGACGGCCGCATGGTCGGTGTTCGCGGACGTGCCGAGGACCGCGTCAACCACGGCCGGCTCGGGCCCAAGGACCTGTACGGCTGGCAGGCCAACGCCTCGCCGGACCGGCTCACCCGGCCTCTCGTGCGCCGCGACGGCGAGCTCGTCGAGTCGACCTGGGACGACGCCATGGGCCGGATCGTCGCCCGCACCCATGAGCTGCTCGAGGAGCAGGGCCCCAGCGCGATCGGCTTCTACACCACCGGTCAGCTCTTCCTGGAGGAGTACTACACGCTCGGCGTGCTCGCGCACGGCGGCCTCGGCACCAACCATGTCGACGGCAACACTCGCCTGTGCACCGCCACCGCCGCGGCCGCCCTCAAGGAGTCCTTCGGGTGCGACGGCCAGCCAGGCTCGTACACCGACGTCGACCACGCCGACGTCATCGCGCTGTGGGGCCACAACATGGCCGAGACACAGACCGTGCTCTGGACCCGGGTCCTCGACCGGCTGGCCGGCCCGGACCCGCCCCAGATCGTCTGCGTCGATCCCCGTCCCACACCTGTCGCCGAGGCCGCGACCGTCCATCTCGCGCCGCGGCCGGGCACGAACGTCGCCCTCGTGAACGGGCTGCTCCACGAGATCGTGCGGAACGACTGGGTGGACCATGACTACGTGCACGCGCACGCCGTCGGGTTCGACGAGCTCGCGACGCGAGTGACGGAGTACCCGCCTGAGAAGGTCGCGCGGATCTGCGACGTTCCTGAGGACGACCTTCGCGAGGCCGCGCGGATCCTCGGCACCGCAGACCGGGTGCTCTCCACCGTCCTGCAGGGCTTCTACCAGTCGCACCAGGCCACCGCCGCGTCGGTCCAGGTCAACAACATCCACCTCGTGCGCGGCATGCTCGGCAGACCGGGCTGCGGCGTGCTGCAGATGAACGGCCAGCCGACGGCACAGAACACCAGGGAGGCCGGCGCCGACGGCGACCTCCCCGGCTTCCGGAACTGGTCGAACGACGACCACGTGCAGGACTTGGCCAGGGTCTGGAACGTCGATCCGCTGCAGATCCCGCACTACTCCCCGCCCACCCACGTCATGCAGATGATCCGCTACGCAGAGGAGGGATCCATCCGCATGCTCTGGGTCCAGGCGACGAACCCGGCGGTGTCGCTCCCCGAGCTCGCCCGCATCCGTTCGATCCTGGCCCAGGAGCGGCTCTTCCTCGTCGTCCAGGACATCTTCCTCTCCGAGACCGCCGAGCTGGCCGACGTCGTCCTCCCAGCCGCGACCTGGGGCGAGAAGACCGGCACGTTCACCAACGCGGACCGCACCGTCCACCTGTCCGAGAAGGCCGTGGAGCCGCCGGGCGAGGCACGTCCCGACCTGGAGATCTTCCTGGACTATGCCCGCCGCCTGGACCTCAAGGACAAGGACGGCCGCGCGCTGGTGCGGTGGCACGATCCCGAGTCGGCGTTCGAGGCGTGGAAGGAGTGCAGCCGCGGCCGGCCCTGCGACTACACCGGTCTGAGCTACGACAGGCTCCGAGGCGGCAGCGGTGTCCAGTGGCCCTGCACCGACGAGGCACCCGACGGCACGGAGAGGCTCTACGCCGACGGGCAGTTCTTCGCCGCGCCCGACTACTGCGAGAGCTACGGCCGCGACATGGTCACCGGGGCGCCCCTCGAACCCACCGAGTACCGGGCGATGAATCCCGACGGCAAGGCGGTCATCAAGGCCGCCGAGTACGTGCCGCCGCACGAGCTGCCGAGTCCGGAGTACCCGTTCCAGCTGATCACCGGCCGCACCGTCTACCACTTCCATACCCGGACCAAGACCGGCCGCGTCCCGCAGCTCCAGGCTGCCGCACCCGACGTGTGGGTCGAGGTCTCCGCCGGTGACGCCGAGCTGCTCGGCGTCACGGAAGGCGATCTCGCCGAGATCACCACCCCGCGCGGCACCGTTCGCGCCCGCACCCGCGTGACCGGTATTCGCGAGGGCGTCGTGTTCCTGCCCTTCCACTACGGGTACTGGGACGTGGGTCCCGACGGCGGTGGCCGCGCCGCCAACGAGCTGACCATCACCGAGTGGGACCCCGCGTCGAAGCAGCCGATCTTCAAGACGGCGGCCGCCCGCGTGGCGAAGGTGGAGCGGTCTCCCGGTCCGCCGTCGTCGGCGCCGACGACGACGGCGTCCGCCCCGCTGGGCACTCCGGCGACGCCCACGAGGGGCGGCGAGTCCGCGCTCGCGGACGAGCAGGTCCGGGGAGCCGGACGATGAAGATCGGGCTGGCCCTGGTGGAGCTGCAGCGCTCGGAGAACGACCTCGCGCACGAGCTGCTCCAGGTGGCTGACCGGCACAAGGTCGACCACGAGATCTTCCACGTGGCGCAGGATCTTGCCGCGTGGTCGCAGCGGCACGTCCGCGAGATCGCCGAGCTCGCCGAGGACTACGGCGAGCGGCTCGACAAGGACCCGAAGGGGGAGTCGCACGTCGCCGCGAAGGTCCTCGACAAGGGCAGTGAGCTGCTCGGCCGCGCGCGTGCGCCGGGGCTGCTCATGCTGCGCGACCTGCGCATGATCCACATGAAGGCGGCCGGTGTCTCGGTGGACTGGGAGATGCTCGGCCAGGCGGCGCAGGGCATCAAGCACACCGACCTGCTTGCGCTCACCCAGCGTTGTCACCCGGACACGCTGCGCCAGATGCGGTGGGCGAACGCGAAGCTGAAGGAAGTCTCGACGCAGGTACTCGTCAGCTGATCGGATGCGCGTCGGGCCGGTCCGCGACCGTCAGTCCCACTGCTCCTCGGCGCGGCCTTCGGACCACAGCGTGTGGAAGGTGCCGTCCCGGTCCACACGCCGGTAGGTGTGGGCACCGAAGTAGTCCCGCTGTGCCTGGATCAGCGCGGCCGGCAGGCGGTCGGCCCGGACGCCGTCGTAGTACGCGAGGGAGGAGGAGAATGCCGGGGTCGGCACGCCGTTCTGGGCCGCGCCGGCGACGATCCGCCGCCAGGACGGCAGCCCGGCGCTCACCGCGTCGGTGAAGTACGGGTCCGCCAGCAGCAGCGGCAGGTCCGGGGTGCGCTCGTACGCCTCGGTGATCCGGTCCAGGAAGCGCGCACGGATGATGCACCCGCCGCGCCAGATCCGTGCCATCGCGCCGCGGTCGATGTCCCAGTCGTGCTCGGCCGACGCCGCGGCGATCTGGTCGAAGCCTTGGCTGTAGGCGACCACCTTCGAGGCGTACAGCGCCTTGCGGACGTCCTCGACGAACCCGTCGCGGTCCTGCACGGCCCACTCCGCCGTCGCCGCGGGCAGCGACGCGCGGGCCGCCTCCCGCTGCGGCACCCCGCCGGACAGCGCCCGGGCGAACGTGGCCTCCGCGATCCCGGTGATCGGCACGCCGAGGTCCAGCCCGTTCTGGACGGTCCACCGGCCGGTGCCCTTCTGCTCCGCCTGGTCGAGCACCACGTCGACGAACGCCTGGCCGGTCGCGGCGTCGACGTGGCCGAGCACCTCGGCGGTGATCTCGATGAGGTAGGACTCCAGGTCCCCGGTGTTCCAGGTCGCGAAGATCTCGCCGATCTCCGCGGCAGAGGCGCCCAGGCCCAGTCGCAGCAGGTCGTACGCCTCGGCTATGAGCTGCATGTCCGCGTACTCGATGCCGTTGTGCACCATCTTCACGAAATGGCCGGCGCCGTCCGGGCCCACGTGCGTGCAGCACGGCACGCCGCCGACCTTCGCGGCGATGGCCTCCAGCATCGGCCCGAGACGCTCGTAGGACTCCGCGGTCCCGCCCGGCATGATCGACGGGCCGTTGAGCGCGCCCTCCTCACCGCCGGAGACCCCGCACCCGACGAAGTGCAGGCCCTTCTCGCGCAGGGCCTTCTCCCGGCGGATGGTGTCCGGGAAGTGGGCGTTGCCGGTGTCCACCAGGACGTCGCCGGGCTCGAGGAGCTCGGCCAGCTCCTCGATGACGGCGTCGGTCCCCGACCCGGCCTTCACCATGACGATCGCCACGCGCGGCGTCTTCAGCGAGGCGACGAAGTCGGCCAACGACTCCGACGGCACGAACGTGCCGTCCTCGCCGTGCTCGGAGACGAGGCGCTCCGTACGGGCGTAGGTGCGGTTGTGCACGGCCACCGTGTAGCCGTGTCGGGCGAGGTTCCGGGCGAGGTTCGCCCCCATGACCGCCAGACCGGTCATGCCGACGTCGGCGGTCGCTGTCGAGCCCTGCATCGTCTTCCTCCCTGCGGTCGCGGACGGTGCGTGCCTGGAACGGTACGCCGCGGCTGCCAAGATGGGCGCCATGAGCACCCAGGGTGAGACGGCCCACCAGCAGGCACCGGCGCTGCCCGGGTGGCGGCACACGTATTCCGGCAAGATCCGCGACCTGTACGTCCCGGACGACGACGCGGCGGACGACGTCGTCCTGGTGGTCGCCTCCGACAAGATCAGCGCGTACGACCACGTGCTGCCGACGACGATCCCGGACAAGGGCCGCGTCCTGACCCAGCTGAGCCTGTGGTGGTTCGACCGCCTGTCCGACCTGGTCGAGAACCACGTCGTCTCCACGGACGTGCCCGCCGAGGTCGCCGGGCGGGCCATGATCTGCCGCAGGCTGGAGATGTACCCGGTGGAGTGCGTGGCTCGCGGCTACCTCACGGGCTCCGGCCTGGCGGAGTACCGCGAGACGGGCGCGGTCACCGGGATCCCCCTGCCGTCCGGCCTGCGCGACGGCGATCGGCTGCCCGAGCCCATCTTCACGCCGGCCACCAAGGCCGAGGTGGGGGAGCACGACGAGAACGTCGAGCTGGCGCGGGTCGCGGACATGGTCGGGCGCGACGTCGCCGAGCGGCTCCGCGCCACCACGCTGGCCGTCTACGACCGCGCCGCCACGCTCGCCGCCGACGCCGGGATCCTGCTCGCCGACACCAAGCTCGAGTTCGGTGCCGACCCGGCCGGCAGCTCGGCCGGAGCGGACGGCCCGGCGCTCATCCTCGCCGACGAGGTCCTCACCCCCGACTCCTCCCGCTTCTGGCCGGCCGACCGCTGGCAGCCCGGCCGGTCCCAGCCGAGCTACGACAAGCAGTTCGTCCGCGACTGGCTCACCTCACCCGAGTCGGGCTGGGACCGGGCCGCCGACGTGCCGCCCCCGCCGCTGCCGGAGGAGGTGGTTCAGCGGACCCGTGCGCGGTACGTCGAGGCGTACGAACGGCTCACCGGGCAGGCCTTCACCTGACGTTCACCCGATCCTCGAGCGCCGCTGTCCTTCGGGTCACCGCCGTCGCCGGATCCGTGACACACTCGAAGTGGCGGATGCCCTCTGCCAGTTCGGCCGCAGGTCGTTCCCCTCAGACCCCAAGGCGGCATGCCTGTGAGCCAGACCCTCGCTCCCGCTCAGCCCGCGGCACAACGGCCCCGCGAACGCCAGCTCAGTGACTTCAAGGCGCTCAGCGCCGCGGTCAAGGAAGCCGGCCTCATGCGCCGGCGGTACGGCTACTACTGGTCCAAGCTCATCGGCCTGCCGCTGGCCGGGCTCGTCCTCGCGGGCATGTTCGTGCTGGTCGGCGACAGCTGGTGGCAGGTGGGAACCGCCGTCGTGCTCGCCCTGCTGCTGACCCAGATCGCGTTCCTCGGTCACGACGCCGCGCACCATCAGGTCTTCGCCTCCGGCCGGTGGAACGAGTGGGTCTCCCTCGTGGTCATCAACCTCTTCGCCGGCATGGGCTACGGGTGGTGGAACCGCAAGCACAGCAAGCACCACAACGCCCCCAACAAGGTCGGCGCCGACCCGGACATAGCGCCCGGCGTGCTGGCCTTCACCGGTCAGGACGCCCGTGCCCGCACCAACCCGCTGTCCCGGTGGGCCGTCGGCAAGCAGGGTTGGTTCTTCTACCCGCTCCTGCTCCTGGAGGGCGCGAACCTCCACTTCCAAGGCGTACGGCGGCTGTTCTCCCGCGAGCGGGTCGAGCGCCGGTGGGTGGAGCTGTCCTTCCTCGCCGTGCGGTTCGGCGCCTCCGCGACGCTCGTGCTGCTCGTGCTCTCCCCGGACAAGGCCGCCGTGTTCGTGGCGGTCCAGCTGGTGGTCTTCGGTCTCTACATGGGCCTGTCGTTCGCCCCCAACCACATCGGCATGCCGGTCGTCGCGCCCAACGTCAAGATCGACTTCCTGCGCCGGCAGGTGCTCATGAGCCGGAACGTCACCGGCGGTCGGTGGGTCGAGACGTTCATGGGTGGCCTGAACTACCAGATCGAGCACCACCTGTTCCCGTCGATGGCACGCCCGCACCTGCGGCGGGTGGCGCCGATGGTGCGGGCCTACTGCGAGCAGCTCGGCGTCCGGTACACCGAGATGTCGCTCGGCGGGGCCTACGCGGCGGTGACGCGACACATCAACCGCGTCGGGCGCGGCGGGCTTGACGTGTGGGCCTGCCCGCTCGCCAAGCGCTACCGGGTGTGAGGTCCGCGCCAGGCCTAGGATGCGGACCGTGCCCCCGCAGCCTCAGGTCCGCCTCGTGCCGGCGGACGTGCGCGGCTCGGACCGCGAGGCGTGGATCGCGTTCCTGACCGCCCACGAGTGGCCCTTCCACGTCCGCACCCGCCCGACGTCCGAGCAGGTCGCGGCCGCGATCGAGAACGGCGCCTACGACGACGAGGACCACGCCGCCTACTGGCTCGAGACCGCCGAGGATCGCGTCGGCCTCGTCGTCCTGGAGGACCTGACAGATCCGACACCGCTCTTCGACCTCCGCCTGGCTGCCGAGCACCGCGGTCGTGGCCTGGGCCTCGCCGCGCTCCGCGCGATCACCGATCACGTCTTCACGACGACCGACGTCAACCGGCTCGAGGGGCAGACCCGTGAGGACAACGCCGCCATGCGGGCGGTGTTCGCGCGGGCGGGCTTCACGCTCGAGGCCGCCTATCGCGAGTCCTGGCCGGTCGACGGCGCAGCCCCCGTCACCTCGGTGGCGTACGCCGTACTGCGGCGCGAGTGGGAGGCCGGCCGTACCCGCGGCGACGGGGGAGCGCCGTGGCTGATCGTCGTCGACCCCCAGCGGGTCTTCGCCGACACCGCGAGCCCGTGGACGGTCCCGGGGTTCGGGGCGATCATCGACCCCGTCCGCCGCCTCGCGGCCGCCCACCAGGACCGGGTCGTCACCACGCGGTTCATCGCACCGTCGCGTCCGGTCGGGTCCTGGGCGACGTACTACGCCGAGTACCCCTTCGCGCTCGTGCCCGACGGCGACCCGCTCTACGCCGTCGTCCCCGAGCTCGCCGACCTGCCGGGAGCTGTGGTGAGCGAGCCCACCTTCGGGAAGTGGACGCCCGCCCTGGCCGCGATCACCGGACCCACGCCGCACCTGCGGCTCGCCGGGGTCGCCACCGACTGCTGCGTCATCTCCACCGCGCTCGCCGCTGCCGACGCCGGCGCCAGCGTCCAGATCGTCACCGACGCCTGCGCCGGATCGAGTCCTGAGGCGCATGAGCGGGCGTTGGAGGTCATGTCCGGATACGCGCCGCAGATCACCCTGACGTCGTCCACCGCGGTGCTCAGCCCTGGAGATGCCGCCCGATGAGCGACCGCACCGGTGGCCAGGACGCGAGCCGGAGCGGCAGCTGCGTCAGCTCCAGCATCAGCCGGCTTCGCGGGGCGTAGACGTCCTTGACCCACCGGCCGAGCCGCTGCTTCCTCTCCACGTCGGGCCGGAGCGCTCGCTCCCACTCGGCCAGCGCGCCCGGGATGTCGCCGCGGTGCCGTTCGAGAGCCGTGCCGAGCGCGTCCGCGCCACCGACGGCGAGTGAGGAGCCGTACCCCGCGAACAGCGACACGCACCAGGCCGCGTCGCCCACCAGGACGACGTTGCCCGTGCTCCAGCGTTCAAGGACGGCCTGGCTGATGGTGTCGAAGTAGACGGAGTCCGCGGTGCGCAGGCCGACCAACGCCTCCGGCACCAGCCAGCCCATGTCGCGGTAGACCGCGGGGAGTGCCACGCGCGGGTCGCCGGTCACTGCCGCCGTCGGGATGTCGGTCCGGTACCCGAAGAAGGCCGTCGTCCGGCCATTGCCCACGCTGTTGATCGCGAAGGTGCGTCCGCCGTCGCTGATCGTGCCGGACGCGCCGTCCGCGAGCCCCTGCGGTCGCCTGGGGAGCATGTAGACGCCGACCTGGTGTCCCAGGTTCCGCAGGTACTGCTGCTCCGGGCCGAAGACCAGGTTCCGGACGGCGGAGTGCAACCCGTCGGCACCCACGAGCAGGTCGGCGTGCTCGGTGCTGCCGTCGCTGAGCGTCACCGTGACCGTCCGACCGACCTGGTCGACAGCGGTGACGGTCGTGCCGAACCGGACCGTCGTCCTGTCCCGCACCGCCTCGAAGAGCACGGACTCGATGTCGCCGCGGAGGATGGTGAAGCTCGTCTCGTCCATCGTCGCGGCGATGGCCTCCCCGGAGAGCGTGAAGCGCAGCCGCCCGTCGGGCCTGCGGTAGGCGAGCTCCGCGGTGACGAACGACCGATCCCTCAGCGCGCGCAGGACACCCAGTCGCTCTGCGCCGTCGTGGCCGATGCCGCCGAACGTGACGGCGTAGCCGCCGCCACGGCGAGCCGCGGCGCGCTCGACGACGAGCGTCTCCCAGCCGGCGTGGCTCAGGCGCAGCGCGGTGGCCAGCCCGGCGATGCCTGCACCCACGATGATGGCGCGCATCTCACTCTCCTGTCGGTGGCGCCGCTCGCACCAATCCTGACCGTTCCGCCTCGCCCGCCGCCAATTCTCGAGCGCGTCTCAGCAGCCGGGATTCGCCTGTCCGGCCCGGCGTGGGTGGTCGCGCCGTCGTCACGCTGGGCACCGAGGCACACACGTGCCCGAACCGGACCACGCGAGGAGGACGGGATGTCTGCCCAGCTGACGTTGCCGCGCACCGCACGCCGCGGCGACGGCGGAACCCCCGCGCTCACCGTCTCGCACGCCGGCACCGGGCGCACGTTCGGCACCGGCGAGAGCGCCCGCCCCGTGCTGCGCGACGTCGACCTCGACGTCGCGGCCGGCGAGATCGTCGCCGTCCTCGGTCCGAGCGGCTGCGGCAAGTCCACGCTGCTGCGGCTGACCGCGGGCCTGGACACCCCCACCGCCGGCGCGGTCCGCATCGACCGCACCGTGGTGGCCGGGTCGGACCCGCGCTGCGCGGTGGCCTTCCAGGAACCGCGGCTGCTGCCCTGGCGCACGCTCGCGGACCACGTCGCGGTCGGCCTGCCGCGCGGCACAGAGCGGGCCGCCGGGCGGGAGCAGGTGCACCGGCTGCTCGACCTCGTCGGGCTCTCCGCGCACGCCGACCACCGTCCCCGCGAGGTCTCCGGCGGCATGGCCCAGCGCGCCTCCCTGGCCCGGGCACTCGCCCGCGACCCTGGCGTGCTGCTGCTGGACGAGCCGTTCGGCGCGCTCGACGCGCTGACCCGGCTCAAGATGCAGGACCTCCTCCTTGAGGTCCACGAGGCCGCCCCGACGACCGTCCTGCTCATCACGCACGACGTCGACGAGGCGCTCCAGCTCGCCGACCGGGTCGTGGTGCTCGGCGCGGAGCCCGGCCGGCAGGGCGCCCGCGTGGTCCGCTCCCTCGTCGTCCCGGGCACGCGTCCCCGCAGCCGCGGCTCCGGCGAGCTCGCGGCACTGCGCAGCGAGCTGCTGGAATCCCTCGGCGTCGACATCCACCGCCACTGACCCGGTCACCTCCAGACCCCGACCCCATCGAGGAACCATGTCCCGCACCCGCCTCGCCGCAGCCTGCTCCGCCGTCGTCCTCACCCTCACCATGACCGGGTGCCTCGCCGGGGAGGGCACCGCCGACGCCGGTGCTCCCGCCGGCGAGGCCGGCTCGGGCGGGGAGCTCACGATCGACTTCGCCACCTACAACCCGCTGAGCCTCCTGATCCGCGAGCACGGCTGGCTCGAGGACGCACTGGCCGACGAGGGCGTCGAGGTCACCTGGATCCAGTCAGACGGCTCGAACACCGCGAACGAGCTGCTGCGCTCCGGCGAGGTCGACGTCGGCTCCACCGCGGGCTCGGCCGCGCTGCTCGCGCGTGCCAACGGCTCGCCGATCCGCACCATCGGGATCTACAGCCAGCCCGAATGGTCGGCCCTGGTCACCCAGCCGGACTCCGGCATCGAGGAGGTCACCGACCTGCGCGGCCGGTCGGTGGCCGCTACCCGCGGCACCGACCCCTACTTCTTCCTCCTGCAGTCGCTCGCCGAGGCCGGCGTCGACCAGTCGGAGGTCACGGTGGAGAACCTCCAGCACGCCGACGGCGGCGCCGCACTGCAGAACGGGTCGGTCGACGCCTGGGCAGGCCTCGACCCGATCATGGCCGCGGCCGAGCAGGAGGGCAGCGAGCTGTTCTACCGCAACGTCGACTTCAACACCTACGGCTTCCTCAACGCCCGCGAGGACTTCCTCGAGGAGGAGCCCGAGCTCGCCCAGGCCGTGGTGGACGCCTACGAGCACGCCCGCCGCTGGGCCGCCGAGCACCCCGAGGAGACGGCGACCATCCTCTCCGAGGTCGCCGGCATCGAGCCCAGCGTGGCCGAGACCGTCATCACCGAGCGCAGCAACCTCGACGTCGACGGCGCACCCGGCCAGGCCCAGCTCGACGTGCTCACCACCGTCGGGCCCATGCTGGTGGAGACCGGCGACGTCGCCGAGCAGTCCCAGATCGACGACGCGCTCGAGACGCTGCTGGACGACTCCTACGTCCGCCAGGCCGACCCGGACCGGATCGGCGGTGGCTCGTGACCTCCACCGACGCCCTGAACGGAGCCGGCGCGGTCAACGTCGCGGCCGAGCAGGTCCAGCGTCCCTCGGACGCCGACCCGGCGGGCGCGCCCACCGGCCGACGGCGGCCGGGTCGCGGGCTCCGGCACGCCCTCGTGGGCCTGGCGGTCCCGGCCGCGCTCCTGGTGATCTGGCACGTCGCCTCCGTCGCCGGCTGGATCAGTCCCGTCACGCTGCCCGGCCCGCTCTCGGTGCTCGAGGCCGCCCGGCAGCTGATCGAGCGCGGCGACCTCGCGCTCCACGTGGCCATCTCCACCCAGCGGGTCCTGCTCGGCTTCCTGCTGGGCGCCGCGGGCGGCCTGGTGCTCGGCGCGGTCCTCGGCCTGTCCCGGCGTGCCGACGCGCTGCTGTCCACCACGGTCGGGGCCCTGCGCGCCGTCCCGTCCCTGGCCTGGGTTCCCCTCCTGCTGCTGTGGATCGGCATCGGCGAGGACTCGAAGGTCACGCTCATCGCCATCGGCGCGTTCTTCCCGGTCTTCACCACCGTCTCCATGGCGCTGCGGCACGTCGACGCCCAGCTCGTGGAGGCCGGGCGCGCATTCGGCCTGCGCGGCCTCGGCCTGTTCCGGACCGTCCAGCTCCCCGCCATCGTCCCGTCGGTGATCTCCGGTCTGCGCCTCGCCCTGGCCCAGTCCTGGCTCTTCCTCGTCGCGGCCGAGCTCCTGGCCTCCTCCATGGGACTCGGCTTCCTCCTCACGGACAGCCAGAACAACGGACGCGTGGATCGGCTGCTCCTCGCGATCGTCCTGCTCGCCGTCCTCGGCAAGCTCTCCGACGCCGTCCTCGGGATCTTCGAGCGGTGGGCCATCCGCCGCTGGACCTGACCCGCCCGTCCCACCCGACCCCACGAAGGGACACACCCATGACCGACATCGACCTCTCGAAGCCGCTGAAGTTCGCCTACTGGGTGCCGAACGTCTCGGGCGGGCTCGTGGTCTCCACCATCGAGCAGCGCACCAGCTGGGACTTCGAGTACAACCGAGACCTGGCCCGCATCGCCGAGCGCTCCGGGTTCGACTACGCCCTGACGCAGACGCGCTACGCCGCCTCGTACGGCGCGGACCAGCAGCACGAGGCCACCAGCTTCTCCCTCGGTCTGCTCACCGCCACCGAGCGGCTCAAGGTCATCGCCGCCGTGCACCCGGGCATGTGGCAGCCGGGCGTGCTCGCCAAGTTCCTCATCACCGCCGACCACCTCTCGGGCGGCCGCGCCTGCACGAACATCGTCTCGGGCTGGTTGCGGGCCGAGTTCGACGGTTTCGGCCTGCCGTGGTTCGAGCACGACGAGCGCTACGTGCGCACGGAGGAGTTCATCAAGATCCTGCGCGGCCTGTGGACCGAGGAGAGCTTCTCCTTCCACGGGAAGTACTACGACATCACGGACTTCACCCTGAGGCCCGGGCCGGTCGACGTGCCCGGCCGGGCGCACCCGGAGATCTTCTTCGGCGGCAACTCCACGGCGGCCCGAGGTGCCGCCGGGCGTGCCACCGACTGGTACTTCTCCAACGGCAAGGACTTCGACGGCTTCGCCGAGCAGCACCATGACGTCTCCGCCGCCGCGGCCGAGGTGGGCCGGACCGTGAAGTTCGGCCTCAACGGCTTCGTCATCGCCCGCGACTCCAAGAAGGAGGCGACCGAGACCCTCCGCGAGATCGTCGCCAAGGCGCACAAGCCCGCCGTCGAGGGCTTCCGGCAGGCGGTCCAGGAGGCCGGGGCGTCCACCAAGGACAAGAAGGGGATGTGGGCGGACTCGAGCTTCGAGGACCTCGTGCAGTACAACGACGGCTTCCGGACGCAGCTCATCGGGACGCCGGAGGAGATCGCCGCCCGGATCGTGGAGTACAAGAAGATCGGCGTGAACCTGATCCTCACCGCCTACCTGCACTTCCAGGAGGAGGTCGAGGCGTTCGGCCGCGACGTGCTGCCGATCGTGCGCGAGATGGAGGCCGACCTGGCCGAGAAGAACGGCACCCAGCTGCGCATCGAGGACGCGGCAGGTGCCAAGGTGTCTGCATGAGCGCGAGGAGCACTGCATGAGCGCGAGGAGCACTGCATGAGTGATCACCAGTTCGGTTTCCGCACCCGTGCCCTGCACGCGGGCGGGACCCCCGACGCCGTCACGGGGGCCCGTGCGGTGCCGATCTACCAGTCGACCTCGTTCGTGTTCGAGGACGTCGAGGACGCCGGCAACCTCTTCGCGCTGCAGAAGTTCGGGAACATCTACTCCCGTATCGGCAACCCCACGGTCGCGGCCTTCGAGGAGCGGATCGCCTCGCTCGAGGGCGGCAT
Source organism: Georgenia alba (assembly GCF_042665525.1). Taxonomy (NCBI): domain Bacteria; kingdom Bacillati; phylum Actinomycetota; class Actinomycetes; order Allobogoriellales; family Allobogoriellaceae; genus Georgenia; species Georgenia alba. The sequence continues at coordinate 265,739 of NZ_JBHTCQ010000005.1, read as the reverse complement.
CGGCGCGGTGGCGACGGCGTCCGGCATGTCGGCGGAGTTCATCACCCTGGCGGCGCTCGCCGGGGCGGGCGACCACGTCGTCGCCTCCTCCCAGCTCTACGGCGGCACCGTCACCCAGCTCGACGTGACGTTGCGCCGGTTCGGCGTGGAGACCACGTTCGTGCCGGGCACCGACCCCGCGGACTACGCAGCCGCGGTGCGGCCGGAGACCAAGGCTGTCTACGCCGAGACCGTCGCCAACCCCTCCGGGGAGATCGCGGACATCGCGGGTCTCGCCGCCGTCGCGCACGACGCCGGCGTGCCCCTGATCCTCGACTCCACCCTCACCACGCCCTACCTGATCCGGCCGTTCGAGCACGGCGCCGACATCGTGATCCACTCGGCGACGAAGTTCCTCGGTGGGCACGGCACCACCCTCGGTGGCGTCGTGGTGGAGTCCGGCCGGTTCGACTGGGGAGGTGGCACGTTCCCGCAGATGACCGAGCCGGTCCCCTCCTACGGCGGGCTGACCTGGTGGGGCAACTTCGGCGAGTACGGCTTCCTCATGAAACTGCGCTCGGAGCAGCTGCGAGACATCGGGCCCGCACTCACCCCGCAGGCCGCGTTCCAGCTGCTGCAGGGCGTGGAGACGCTTCCGCAGCGCATGGACGAGCACGTGCGCAACGCCCAGGCGGTGGCCGAGTGGCTGGAGCGGGACCCGCGCGTCGCCTACGTCAACCACGCCGGCCTGCCGAGCCACGTCCACCACGAGCGGGCGAAGCGGTACCTGCCGGACGGCATCGGCAGCGTCTTCTCCTTCGGCCTGCGTGGCGGGCGGGAGACCGGGGCCCGGTTCATCGAGTCCCTGCAGCTCGCCAGCCACCTGGCCAACGTCGGTGACTCCCGCACGCTCGTGCTGCACCCGGCCTCGACCACCCACCGGCAGCTCACCCCGGACCAGCTCGCCACCGCCGGGGTGCCCGAGGACCTCATCCGGATCTCGGTGGGCCTGGAGGACGTCGAGGACATCCTGTGGGACCTGGACCAGGCCCTGACCGTCGCCCACCGCGCCGGCGACGCGGACGAGACGGGTGTGCCCACCCGTGAGGAGGTGGCCCGATGACGACCGCCACCCGGTCCTGGCAGGGTCCTTCGGCGGCCGAGCGGCTCGGCATCCTGCGGCGCGCCCGGTCCGTCGCGATCGTCGGTGCCTCCGCCAAGCCCGAGCGGGCCTCGAACTTCGTGGCCACGTACCTGCTCGCGGACACCCCGTACCGGGTGTACTTCGTCAATCCCCGGGAGACGGAGATCCTCGGCCGCCCGGTCCACCCGACCCTGGCGGCCCTGCCCGAGGTCCCGGACATCGTGGACGTCTTCCGCCGGCACGAGGACCTGCCGGCGGTCCTGGAGGAGGCCAAGGCGGTCGGCGCGCCGACGCTGTGGCTCCAGCTCGGCTCCTGGCACGAGGGCGTCGCCCACGACGCGGAGGCAGCCGGCATCACCGTGGTCATGGATCGCTGCCTGAAGATCGAGCACGCCCGCTTCCACGGCGGCCTCCACCTCGCCGGGTTCAACACCGGCGTCATCTCCTCCAAGCGCCAGCTGCAAGCCTGAGAGGTGGATGGCGGACTGCCCCAGGAACGAGGGGCCGTTCCCTCGCGACACCCGGCGCTGCCTCGAGCGCAGGTACGATTGCCCTGCCGTCTCGCCCGACCACCCAGGAGCGCATGTGGGCCACATCGTCGTCGAGGTCATGCCCAAGCAGGAGATCCTCGATCCGCAGGGCAAGGCCGTCGTCGGAGCCCTCCACCGGCTCGGCCACCGCGACGTCACGGACGTCCGCCAGGGCAAGCGGTTCACGCTGACCGTGGACGGGCCCGTCACCGAGGCGCACCTGGAGGCCGCGCGACGCGCCGCCGAGACCACCCTGTCCAACCCGATCATCGAGGACGTCGTCGGCGTCTACGAGCTGACCGACCAGACGGTCGCGGAGCACGCGCGGTGAGCGCACGTATCGGCGTCGTCACCTTCCCGGGCAGCCTCGACGACCGCGACGCCGCGCGCGCCGTCCGGCTCGCCGGCGGTGAGCCGGTGGCCCTCTGGCACGCCGACGACGACCTCGGGGGCGTCGACGCCGTGGTCCTGCCCGGGGGGTTCTCCTACGGCGACTACCTCCGCTGCGGCGCCATCGCACGGTTCTCCCCGGTCATGACCGAGGTCGTCGACGCGGCGCGTGGGGGCATGCCGGTGCTCGGCATCTGCAACGGCTTCCAGATCCTGTGCGAGGCGCACCTGCTGCCCGGCGCCCTCATCCGCAACGACCACCAGCGCTTCGTCTGCCGCGACCAGCAGCTCCGCGTGGTCAACGACGCCACCGCCTGGACCACGGACCTCACCGCCGGGCAGGTCATCACCATCCCGCTGAAGAACGGCGAGGGCGGCTTCGTGGCGGACGAGGAGACCCTCGACCGGCTCGAGGGGGAGGGGCAGGTCGTCTTCCGCTACGAGGGCCTCAACCCCAACGGCTCCCTCCGTGACATCGCCGGCGTGACCAACGAGCGCGGCAACGTCGTCGGTCTCATGCCGCACCCGGAGCACGCCGTCGAGCCGGGCTTCGGTCCCGACCGGGCCGGCGCCCCCCGCAGCGGCACCGACGGACTGGGGCTGTTCACCTCCGCGGTGCGATCGCTCGTCAGCGCCTGACGAGCCACCGCCCCGGGCCGAACGCACCACCGCACCCGGGCTGACGCGGCCAGGCCCGACGGCGTCCGCACCTCGCGCGAGCGAGGCCCGTGCGCGCCCGCGGCACCGCTCTGACCTGCTGGATCGACGCAGAAGCGTTGCAATGGTCACAGTCTGGTCGCAAGGACGGCACTACACCGATTAAGCCATCCGGCCCGGGGTGAACGCCGGGTTACCTTCACACCGATCGCGACGCACCCTCCGCGTCGCGGCAGGTCTCAAGGAGCTAGTGATGGACGGTCGGGCCTGGGCAGGCAGCGCCGCCTGCGTCAAGAAAGAACCTGAGTTCTTCTTCGTCCGAGGAGCGGCCCAGCGTGCCGCCCGTGAGATGTGCTTCGGCTGCCCCGTCCGGATGCAGTGCCTCGCGGAGGCGCTCGACTCGCAGATCGAGTACGGCGTCTGGGGCGGCATGACCGAGCGGGAGCGCCGGGCGATGCTGCGCTCGCACCCGGAGGTGCGGAACTGGGACGAGTGGCTCGCCGACCCGGAGAACGAGGTCGAGCTGCCGGTGCGTCGCGCACCACGCCGCGCGGTGCAGGCGCTCGAGCGGGCGCGCGCCCAGGCCTCCTAGGGAGTGTCCGCCAGCACGTCCCGCAGGGACGTCGCCGGGATCCCGTGCGCGGTGGCGACCGGCTCGCACACCAGTGAGCCGGCGTGGGTGTTCAGGCCCTTGGCCAGTGCGGGATCGGCTCGCATCGCCCGCTGCCAGCCGTACCCGGCGAGCGCGACGACGTAGGGCAGCGTGACGTTGGTCAATGCGTAGGTCGAGGTGTGCGGCACGGCGCCCGGCATGTTCGCCACGCAGTAGAACATCGTCTCGTGCACCCGATAGGTCGGGTCCGCGTGCGTCGTCGGCCGGGTGTCCTCGAAGCAACCGCCCTGGTCCACGGCGATGTCGACCACGACGCTCCCGGCCTTCATCCGGCCGACCTGCTCGTTGCTCACCAGCCGGGGCGCCCGGGCCCCTGGGACGAGCACCGCTCCGATGACGAGGTCGGCGTCCGCGATCGCCCGGTCGACCTCGAACGCGTTGGACGCGACCGTTCTGCAGTGCCCCTGGTAGATCGCGTCCGCGTGCCGGAGCTTGGCCACGTCGCGGTCGAGGAGGATGACCTCGGCCTGCATGCCGATGGCGATCGCGGCCGCGTTCATGCCCGAGACCCCGGCACCGATCACCACGACCTTTGCCGCGTGCACTCCCGGTACACCGCCCATGAGGACACCGCGGCCGCCTTGCACGCTCATCAGCGTGTGCGCGCCCACCTGCGGCGCGAGCCGGCCGGCCACCTCGCTCATCGGCGCCAGCAGCGGCAGCGAGCCGTCGGTGAGCTCGACGGTCTCGTACGCCACCGCCGTCACCCGGCGTTCCATCAGCACCTCGGTGAGCCGACGGTCGGCCGCCAGGTGCAGATAGGTGAAGAGCACCTGGCCCTCGCGCATCCGGTGGTACTCCTCGGCGACCGGCTCCTTGACCTTGAGCACGAGCTCGCCGTAGTCCCACGTCTCGTCCGGCCCAGGCAGGATCGTGGCGCCGGCCGCGACGTACTCCTCGTCCGGGATGGCGGAGCCGACGCCGGCGCCCGTCTGGATCCCGACCTCGTGGCCGTGCTGCGTGAGCTCGTGCACGCCCGCCGGTGTGATCGCCACCCGGAACTCGTTGTCCTTGACCTCTCGTGGGACCGCAACCCGCACGAGTCACCCCCGTCAGGATCGGCGGCCGTTCCGGCCGTCTCTGTCTCGCAGTGTAGGTCCGGCGTGGCGGTGCCGTCCGCCGGTCAGGCCAGGTCAGACCAGCGTCTCGCTGAGCCGGCCCGCCGCCACGTCCCAGCGGCGGGTCGCCCGAACCTCCTGCAGCATCCGCCGGTCGTGCGTGACGAGCAGGACGGTGCCGGGGAAGGACTCGACGGCCTGCTCCAGCTGCGTGATCGCGGGCAGGTCGAGGTGGTTCGTGGGCTCGTCGAGCACCAGCAGGTTCGTCCCGCGTGCCTGCAGCAGCGCCAGGCCGGCCCGGGTCCGCTCGCCCGGCGAGAGGGACCCGGCCGGGCGCAGGGCATGCTCGCCGCCGAGCGCGAACTTCGCCAGCAGGGTGCGGACCTTCGCCTCCGGCCAGTCAGGCAGCAACGCACCGAACCGTTCCGCCACGGACTCCGTGCCGGAGAAGGCCGCTCGCGCCTGGTCGATCTCCCCGACCGCAACGCCGGCGCCGAGGGACGCGCGCCCCTCATCGGGGGCCACCCGCCCGAGAAGCAGGTCCAGCAGGGTGGTCTTCCCGGCACCGTTGGCACCGGTGAGGACCACCCGGTCGCCGAACTCGACCTGCGCGGTGACGGGGCCCAGCACGAAGGCGCCGCGCCGCACGACGGCGGAGTCGAGCACCGCCACGACGGCGCCGCTGCGGGGAGCCTGCGCGATCGACATCCGCAGCTCCCACTCCTTGCGCGGCTCCTCCACCCGCTCGAGCCGCTCCAGGGCTCGCTCGGACTGGCTCACCTTGGCGGCCTGCTTCTCTGTGCGGGCCAGCTTGCGCTGCTTGATGTGCTTGTCACCGTCGGGTGCCTTCCGCCGCGCGTTCCGTACGCCCTTGTCCACCCACGACTTCTGGGTCTGGATCCGGTCTCGAAGGGACTCGACGCGCCCGGCGTACTCCTCGTACGCCTCGCGGGCGTGGGTTCGAGCGATCTCACGCTCGGTCAGGTAGTCCTGGTAGCCGCCGTCGAAGACGTGCACCTGTTGCTGGGCGACGTCCAGCTCCACGACCCCCGTGACACATCGGGCGAGGAACTCGCGGTCGTGGCTGACCACCACCATCGGCGCCGGCGACTCCGCGACGAACCGTTCGAGCCGGTCCAGGCCGGCCAGGTCGAGGTCGTTCGTCGGTTCGTCCAGCAGAAGGACGTCGTAGCGGGCGATCAGGAGGGCGGCCAGGCCCGCACGTGCCGCCTCGCCACCGGAGAGCGAGGTGGTGCGGGCCGATGGCGCGGCGCCGAGTCCGACGTCGGCGAGTGCGGCCGCGGCACGCTCCTCCAGGTCCGCTCCGCCCAGCGCGAGCCACCGCTCCAGGGCGATGGCGTACTCCTCGCCGGCCGCGGTGTCCTCCGGCCGATCCGCCATCGTCCGCGCCGCGGCGTCCATGCGGTCCGCGGCGGCCGCGACGCCGGTCCGACGGCGGAGCAGGTCGAGGACGGTCTCGCCGGGCCGGCGCTCGGGTTCCTGCGTCAGGTACCCGACGGTCGCCCCGGGCGGCGCGAGGGTCACCTGGCCCTCGACGGCCGCCGTCGTCGGGAGCCCGGCGAGGACGGTCAGGAGGGTCGACTTCCCGGCGCCGTTGGCGCCCACCAGCCCCCACACGTCACCACGGGCGACGGTGAACGTCAGACCGGTGAACAGCCGGCGTGCCCCCCGGGATGCGCCCAGGTCGGAGGCGTGCAGCGCTGCGGGCATGGCTCCGAGGTTACGGAGCCGAGCCGCGCGACGTCCCGGTGTTTTACGCCCGGGCGGTGACGGACGGCCGAGGTGTCAATGCGCCCGGCGGTGCTCTGTCACGAGGATGTCCGCGCCGACCCGGCGGGCCTCCGTCAGCGTCCACGTGGTGAGGTCGTGCGCCTCGCCGAAGAGCCTCCGGCCGGTGCCGAGGACGACCGGGAAGGTCATCAGCCGGATGACGTCGACGAGGTCGTGCGCGAGGAGGTACTGGGCCAGCCGGATGCTGCCAGGGACCTGGAGCTCGCCGTCGATCTCGTCCTTCAGCCGGACCACCTCGGCCGTGATGTCGCCGGTAATCACCTCCGTGTGCTGCCACGTCGGGTCGGTGAGGGTGGAGGAGACGACGTACTTGGGCATGGTGTTGTACTTCTCGGCGAGGTCGCCCTGCCGCCCCGGCCAGGCATCGGCGAAGGAGTCGTATGTCGTCCGGCCGATGAGGAGTGCGGCGGCCCCCAGGGCCTCGTCGACCTTGAACCGGTCGCCGTCCTCTCCGCGGTCGAACCGGAAGCTCCAGTCCTTGTGCCGGAAATCCTCGCCCCCGGGAGCCTCGACCACGCCGTCGAGCGAGATGAACTCGGTGAGTGCAACCGTTCCCATTCGTGCTCTCCTTGCTGTCGCGCCTCGCGACGTCGGGCACACGCTAGGCAGGCCGGCCGTCCCCGATCTTGTACAGAAGCGACATCGGTTCCTCAGCCCGGTGCTGGCGCAGCTCCGTGGCCGTTCGCCCGATGAAACGGGAGAGCGAACGCGCCAGGTGCGGCTGGTCGTAGTACCCGAGCCCGTGGACGACATCGAGCGCGGCCGTGCCCCCACGCAGCAGCATGGTCGCCTCGCGGGCGCGCTCGATCTGGCGGATGGCACCCTGCGTCAGGCCCGTCGCCGCCCGCACCCGGCGTTGCACCGACCGGGCCCCGAGCCGCGCGCGGTCCCCGGCGAGGACATCCGCGACGAGTGGGTCGCGCGCGAGGACGCCGGCGCGTACCAAGCGGTCCACGAAGACCTCGGCGTTGTCGTACGTCGGGGTCTCCCACTCCTCACTCCGCAGCACGAACGTGCGCGCCGTCACGTGCGGACTCTCGACCTCGGAGTCCACCAGCCGGGCGACCGGCAGATGCGGCATCGTCGTGCCGTGACGGAAGATGATGCCCCAAGAGGCGGACTCCACGTCGGTCTCGACCGTGGTGGCGACGGTCTCCGGCCCACGCACGCTGACGCGTGGGATCCCGCCGTCGTCCCAGAACACCAGCTCCCAGGTCGAGGCTGCGACGGAGCTCATGCGCTGCAGACCGCTGATGTGCCCGCGCCAGACCCGCTCGACGCACGGGGAGCCGGAAGGCCGGTCCTCGCTCTGGAGCACCATCGCACCCTCCTTGCCGCACGCGCCGCGGGCATGCCCGAGAGTACGAGGCATGCCCGCGGCGTCCCAGCCGATTTACGCCGGGATGTGCTCGTCCGCGTAGACGCGCAGCGCGTCCCGGACGAACTCCGCGCCCGTGGTCCCGCCGTAGTTGGCGCCGAACCGCGCGTCGGTCACGTACATCTCGGCGAGGCCGAGGATGTACTCACGAACCGGCTCGGCTCCGTACCCAGGCGTGCCGGGGATCCCGCGCAGCCACTCCACGTGGCGGCGGGCGAGGTCCTGAGCCTCGGCACTCGCCGGGTCCGTGCCGCGCTCGGCGGCCGCGGACCAGTCCGTCGCGAGCTTCTCGGCGGCCTGCTTCCAGGCGGTCCGGTCGGTCTCGCTGAGGCCGCGCCACCAGCGGTCGCCGGCCGCATAGGCCTCCGACCCCCAGCGCTGGACGACCTCATCCTTGTACTGCGTGTGATCGAACCCGTCGAACATGTCCTGTGCCACGAGTCGTGCACCTCCTTCCTTCTTCTCGATGGTTCGACGTACCGAGGCGATCTGACGCGCGACCCTCTCCCGCTCCTGCTCGAGGAGCTTCAGGTGCGTGCGCAACGCCTCGACGGTGTCCTGCTCTCCCTGGAGGACCTGGGCGATCGTCGGCAGGGCGAGACCGAGCTCGCGCAGCAGCAGGATGCGCTGCAGGCGCACGAGTGCGTCCTCGTCGTAGTACCGCAGACCGCCCGCGCCAGTCCTGGTCGGGCTGAGCAGATCGATCTGGTCGTAGTGACGCAAGGTCCGGCTCGTGACCCCGGTCGCCCGGGTGACCTCGTGGATCGACCACTCGGTCGCGTCCATCACCAAGCTCCTTCCGTCGTCCGGATCGATCGGGAACCACCCTGCCGGTTGACGTTACGTCAAGCGCAAGTGCTCGTCCGTGGTGATGTGGAGCACCCCCGCTCGACGGCGAAACCGGGTGTCCACAGGGTCTTTCCGGTGACTGTGTGTATGTGCACAAGGGTGTGGACAGCGCCGGTGGATAACTCTGTCCGTTGGGTGAACGGGAGTTGTCTCGACACGCAACACGGCACGTCAGCGGACGGCGCGCGCACCGGTCCCGGCCGTGCGCCGCGACGCCGCGGCACGGCCGGAAGTGTGGACATGTGCGCCCTTACAGCGGCGTGATGCTCCCGGTGAGGTGCACCGCCCCGGAGCGCCGGCCCCACAGGACGAACCCGCCGTCGGGTGTCGTGGCGTACGCGACGGTCGCCGGCAGCAGCACGGGCCTGCCGAACTCGACCGACCAGGCGAACGGCTTGCGCCGCAGGGGAGCCGGTGTCCCGGCGAGTGCCCGCGCGGCGGTGTCCATGCCGTGCGCGATCGGCCGGCGGAAGCCGAAGAGGCGCGCGCCCAGGCGCGAGACATGGATCGGGTTGCGGTCGCCCGAGACCTCCGCGTAGCGGGCTGTGTCGCGCGCGGTCAGCCGCCACACCGCGGTGGGGGCGGAGGGGATGGCCGTCTCGCCGGGCTCGTGCTCGCGCGTGGTGGGCTCGCCGACCGTCAGCCCCGCGGGGATCCGGCCCTTGGCCAGGTAGGTGGACACCCCGCGCCAGGCGACCTCCTCGCCGGCGGTGACCTCGACGACGAGGTCCACCGTGACGCCCCGACGGTGCCGTCGAGCGTCCTGTGCCCACGCCCGGACGGTCACGGCGTCGTGCAGCTCGAGGGCCCGCCGCTGCTCGACCCGGTTGGCCACGTGGACGAGGCCCAGGACCTGCAGGGGGAAGTCCTCGCGGACCATGACCGCCATGGCGAGCGGGAACGCGAGGATGTGGACGTACCCGGCCGGGAGCGTGTCCGTGCCGGGCTCGCCGACCAGGTGCTGGTAGTCAGCGAGGTGGGCTGCCTCGGCACGGACGCCGTCGACCCGCAGGGCGATCGCCGGGAGGTCCCGGGCCCGCGGCTTGGTGAGCACCAGGCGCCCCGTCCGCCCCACGGCCTTCGCGTAGAGCGATGCCAGGGTCGGCATCCGGGCGAGGCGCTCCTCGCGGTACCCGGCGGGCGGGCCGGAGGAGGTGGCGGGACGTCCGCCACGGCTCGTGCGCGCCCGACGCCGCGCCGGCTCGGACTCCGACATACCCACCTCGCTGTGCTCGTGACCGTCGGGCCCGTGACCCGTCACCGGCCCACTCACTGGCCCACCATCATCTGCCCGCACACCCGCAGCGTCTGCCCGTTCACGCCCCCCGCCTGCGGAGAGGCGAGGAAGGCGATGGCCTCGGCCACGTCGACCGGACGTCCGCCCTGCTGCAGCGAGCTGCCCCAGCGGGCCATCTGCCGCGGCACGGGCGGGATGGAGGCCGTCATCTCGGTCTCGATGAACCCGGGCGCGACGGCGTTCACCGTACCGCCCGCCTCGCCGACCGGGCCGGCGAGAGCCCTGGTCATGCCGATGATGCCCGCCTTCGCGGCGCCGTAGTTGGTCTGCCCACGGTTGCCGGCGATCCCCGAGGTCGAGGCGAGCGAGATGATGCGCGGCGCCACGCCGTCGCCGCCGAGCGTGCCGGGCGCGGCGAACGTCTCGTTCATCCGCAGCGGGGCGGAGATGTTGACCGCGAGCAGGCCGTCGAACCTCTCGGGCGTCATGTTGGCGAGCAGCTTGTCCCGCAGGATCCCGGCGTTGTGCACCACGATGTCGAGGTGCCCGAACCGCGACCGGGCGACCTCGAGGATGCGCTCGGCAGCGTCGTCGGCCGTGACGTCCAGCTGCAGGGCGATGCCGCCCACGGAGTTCATCACCGTGCTGAGGGCCTCGCCCGCTGCCGGGACGTCGACGCCGAGCACGCGGGCGCCGTCGCGGGCCAGCACGCGGACGACCTCGGCCCCGATGCCGCGAGCGGCACCGGTGACGACGGCGACGCCGCCGACCAGCGGACGGGTCCAGTCGGCCGGCTCGGCCCCGCCGTCGCTGCCGACCTGCAGGAGCTGGCCGTCCACGAATGCGGAGCGGGCGGAGAGCAGGAACCGCAGGCCCCCGCGGACGGACGGTGCGGAGAGCCCGACGCCGTCCGCCAGCACCAGCCCGTTGCCGGTCGCGCCGGCCCGTAGCTCCTTGGCGAGCGAGCGGAGGAACCCGTCGACCGCGTTCCGCGCCGCCGACACCGCAGGGTCCGCACCCACCGGGGCGGCCAGTGCGGGTGGTGCGCCCCGGGAGAGTGTCACCACGCGGGCGCCGGGTGCGAGCCGTCGCAGCACCGAGCCGAGGGCGAGCGCCGGCTCGGAGAGCCCGGCCGGGTGGGAGAGGCCGGTGAGGACCAGCACGACGGCACCCCACCGGTCGTGCTCACCGAGCCGGGTGTCCCGGCGGACGTCGAGGTCCCAGGCGAGCAGGTCCGAGGCGACCGTGTCCGCGTCGGTGCCGGACCCGCCGTCGGAGAGGACGAGGACCGGGCCGGGCGTGAGCGGGCAGTCGGGAGAGGACGGGTCGGTGCGGCGCAGCCGGGCCGGCTTGGGCAGCCCGAGCTTCTTGGCGAGACTCGCCGCCGGCCCCGAGCTGACGAGGTCGAGGTAGGTGTCACTCATCCGAGATCTCCAGACTCAGGCGGCTTCGAGGATCATCGTCACGGCCTGGCCTCCCGCGGCGCAGACCGAGATCAGGCCGCGGGCCTTCTCGCCCGTCCGGACCTCGGAGTCGCCGCGCTCGTGCAGCAGCTTGGCGAGCGTCCCCACGATCCGCCCGCCGGTGGCCGCGAACGGGTGGCCGGCGGAGAGCGACGAACCGGTGACGTTGAGCCGGGCCCGGTCCACGGCGCCCAGCGGGGCGTCCAGCCCGAGGCGCGTGCGGCAGAACTCCTCGTCCTCTAGCGCGGCGAGCGTGGCCAGCACCGTCGCGGCGAACGCCTCGTGGATCTCCACCAGGTCGAAGTCCTGCAGAGACATGCCGTTGCGGGCCAGGAGCGGCGGGATGGCGTAGGCGCCACCCATGAGCAGGCCCTCCCGGCCGGTGACGAAGTCGGTGGACGCCACCTGCGCGTCCACCACGTGCGCCAGCACCGGCAGCCCGCGCTCCGTGGCCCAGGCGTCCGACGCGAGGAGCACGGCGGAGGCGCCGTCGGACAGCGGCGTCGAGTTGCCGGCGGTCATGGTTGCGGCCGCCTCCGCGGAGCCGCCGGTGCCGAAGACCGGCCTGAGCTTGGCCAGCTTCTCCATCGAGGTGTCGGCCCGCAGCGACTCGTCCCGGGTGAGTCCCCGGTACGGCGTCATGAGGTCGGCGAAGAAGCCGCGGTCGTAGGCCGCGGCGAGGTTCGTGTGCGAGGCCAGTGCCAGCTCGTCCTGCGCCTCGCGGGTGATGCCCCAGGCCGCCGTCGTGAGGGCCTGGTGCTCGCCCATGCTCAGCCCGGTGCGCGGCTCGGCCACGTCCGGCGCGACCGGGGCCAGGTCGGCCGGCCGCAGACGGGCGAACGCCTTGAGCCGCTGCTGCAGCGTCTTGGCCCGGGCGGCCGTGAGCAGGACCTTGCGGAGGCGGTCCGAGACCACGATCGGGGCGTCGGAGGTCGAGTCGACGCCGCCGCCGATGCCCACCGACGCCTGGCCGAGCGCGATCTTGTTCGCGACGCCGATGATCGCCTCGACGCCCGTCCCGCACGCGCGCTGGACGTCGTACGCCGGCGTGCGCGGGTCCAGGGCCGAGCCCAGCACGGCCTCCCGGGCGAGGTTGAAGTCCCGGGAGTGCTTGAGCACCGCGCCGGCCGCGACCTCGTCCAGCCGCTCACCGGCCAGCCCGAACCGGGCGACGAGGCCGTCGAGGGTCGCGGTGAGCATGTCCTTGTTCGAGGCGGAGGAGTACGCGCTGCCCGCCTTGGCGAACGGGATGCGGTTCGAGCCGATGACGGCCGCGCGTCGCTCGGGTGGGGTCGGGGATGCAGAGGGGTCGGTGGTCACGTCGTCGTCCTCGTCTCTTTCGTCTCGGGACCGAGCGTCCTATCGGTACCGACAGTACCTGATACTGTCGGTTACGTGATGCCGGTCACCGACGTCCCCTCGGACGCCCCCACCGACGGACGCGCCACCCGCTGGGCCGACCATCGCGCCGCGCGCCGGACGGAGCTCGTCCGCGCCGCCCGCCGCGCGGTCCACGACCGCGGCCCAGACGTGTCCATGGAGGACATCGCCGCCCACATCGGCACGTCCAAGCCGATCCTGTACCGCTACTTCACCGACAAGTCCGGGCTGCAGGTGGCCGTCGGGCACGCCGTGCTCGCCCGGATGCAGGGTGCGCTGGAGGAGGCCGCCGCCGGGGCCGGCGGCCCGCGCGAACGCATCTCCGCGATGGTTCGCGTCTACCTCGAGATGGTCGACGCCTCGCCGCACGTGTACGCCTTCGTCAGCCGTCCTGAGGCCAACGCCGGGGAGCTGCGCGGCTTCGTCTCCCAGGTCGCGGACCTCGTGGTGGACGCCCTCCTGCCGGCCCTGACGGGGCAGGACGACGAGGTCCCCGCGCGCGAGGACCTGGACGCCGAGACCCTCACCGCGGCGCGGCTCTGGGCCGCGGGCGTCGTGGGCCTGGTGCGCGGCGCCGTCGACCTGTGGCTCGGTGACCGGCTCGACGACCCCGACGACGCCGACGCCGGCGGAAGCGCCACCGGGCTCGACCGCGAGGCCCTCGCGCTGCACCTGTCCAACTGGCTCTGGGACGGCGCCGTCGGAGTTCTTCGCCGCACCCGCACCGCCACCACCCGCGCCTGAGCAGAACCGGAGACCCGATGACCACGACCTCCACCGACGGCCCCCGCGCCGCCCGGACCTCCGCCGTGCCCGCCGTGCCTGCGCCACCGCCCGCGGGCGGACCACGCGTCGACGTCGTCGCCCTCGCGCGCCTCCTGGACGGGCGCTGGGCCGAGCAGCGGCGCAACGCCCGTGAACTCGCCCTCGACCCGGACATGCAGAAGATCGAGGGGCTGCCCCTGGCCGAGCACCGGGAGCGCGCGATGCACCAGCTCCACCTGCTTCTCGAGCGGGGCGAGCCGCTCCGCGGCTTCCCGAAGGCGGTCGGCGGCGGCGCCGACCCCGGCGGCAACCTCGCCGGTTTCGAGGAGCTCGTGGTCGCCGACCCGTCGCTGCAGATCAAGGCCGGCGTGCAGTGGGGCCTCTTCGGCTCCGCCGTCGCGAACCTCGGGACCGCCGAGCAGCACGCACGCTTCCTCCCCGGGATCATGGACCTCTCGGTCCCGGGCTGCTTCGCGATGACCGAGATCGGGCACGGCTCCGACGTCGCGGCGCTCGGCACCACCGCGACCTACGACCCGGACACCGACGAGTTCGTCATCCACACCCCGGTGACCGCGGCGCGCAAGGAGTACATCGGCAACGCGGCCGTGCACGGCATCGCGGCCGTCGTCTTCGCCCAGCTGATCACCCGCGGCGTCAACCACGGCGTGCACGCCTTCTACGTGCCCGTCCGCGAGGAGGACGGCGTCGGCGGGCTGCGCTACTGCAAGGGCGTCGACGGCGCCGACGACGGTCACAAGGGCGGCCTCAACGGCGTCGACAACGGCCGGATCTGGTTCGACCACGTCCGGGTGCCGCGTACCAACCTGCTGAACCGGTACGGCGACGTCGCGCCCGACGGGACCTACTCCTCGCCGATCGCGAGCCCCGGACGGCGCTTCTTCACCATGCTCTCCACCCTCGTCCAGGGCCGCGTCTCCCTCTCCGGTGCCGCGGTTGCCGCCGCCAAGATGGCCCTCGCCGTCGCCATCCGCTACGGCACCGAGCGGCGTCAGTTCACGACGGCGGACGAGCACGAGGAGCAGGTCCTGCTCGACTACCAGCAGCACCAGCGCCGTCTGCTGCCGCTGCTCGCCCGCACCTACGCGGCCGGCTTCGCCCACAACGAGCTCCTGGAGCGCTTCCACGGCGTCTTCTCCGGCGAGCACGACACCGACGCCGACCGGCAGGACCTCGAGACCCTCGCCGCCGCGGCGAAGCCGGTGAACACCTGGCTCGCGCTGGAGACCCTCCAGGAGGCTCGCGAGGCGTGCGGCGGCGCCGGCTTCATCTCCGAGAACCGCCTGACGGGCCTGCGGGCGGACATGGACGTCTACGTCACCTTCGAGGGCGACAACAACGTCCTGCTCCAGCTCGTCGGCAAGCGGCTGCTCACCGACTACGGCAAGGAGATGGCCCAGGTCGACATCGCCGGCGCCGTCCGCTGGGTCGCCGAGCGCGCCGCGGACATGACGCTGCACCGCACCCCGCTGCGGCGTGCCGCCCAGTCGATCCGGGACTCCGGGTCCCGTGCCCGCTCGGCCGGCCACCTCCGCGAGGCCGAGACCCAGCGGGAGCTCCTCGAGGACCGCGTGGAGGCGATGGTCGAGCAGATCGCGCTGGCGCTGCGGCCCGCCCGCAAGGCGCCACCCGCCGAGGCGGCCGCCCTGTTCAACAGCCACCAGCACCAGCTCATCGAGGCCGCGCGGGCCCACGCCGAGCTCCTCCAGTGGGAGGCGTTCACCGCAGCGCTGGGGCAGGTCCGGGACGCCGGCACCCGCGAGGTCCTGAGCACCCTGCGGGATCTCTACGGCCTGACCCTCATCGAGAAGAACCTCGCCTGGTACCTCACCGAGGGCCGCATCTCCGCCCAGCGCGCCCGCACCGTGACCAGCTACGTGGACCGGCTGCTCGCACGGCTGCGCCCGCACGCCCGGCTCCTGGTGGACGCGTTCGGCTACGCCCCCGAGCACCTCCGGGCCACCATCGCGACCGGCGTCGAGCAGGAGCGTCAGGCGGAGGCACGGGACCACGCACGTCGTCGCCGCGCCTCGGGGCAGGAGCCGGTGAGCGAGAAGTCGCTGCGGTAGAGCCTCACCAGCGGTTGGCGACGTCCTCGGCGAACCCGACGAGGCCGTCGACGCTGCGGCGGGCTCCGCCGTCGTCCTGGACCCAGCCCGACCAGGTGCCGAAGACCTGATGCTGCTCGGAGGAGATGATCCCCAGGCGGGTGGCGGAGGTCCGCTCTGCGAACGGCTCCAGGCGGACGTCCACGCGCGAACCGGTCACGAACCACGGCGCCATGTGGTCGCCCGGGTCGTACGCCCAGGACAGGTCCTCGCCGAGGTGGTGCACCCGCCCGTCGAGCAGGAGCGCGTTCTCCGTCGAGCCGGTCCCGTCGGTCCACTTCCCGCCGAGCTGCAGGCCGGTGACCACGCCGCCGACCACGCCGGAGCCGGTGCCCCAGTTCCACACCACCGAGTACGGCCAGCGGCCGCGTCCGACGTCCATCACCGCCCAGGACGGCGCACGCTCCTCGACCGGCACCTCCCGCCCGTCCACCCAGATCGTGCCGGACACCGGCAGGGCGACGTCCTTGACCGTGTACTGGAACTGCCGGTCGCTCCACGGCACCACGACGCCGAGGCTCTCGTGACCGGGCGGGACCTCGATGCGTAGGTCGCACCGCACGCGCGGGCTGACCGCCCGCAGCCGCGCGCCCGGGCGCGGGCCCTCGCCCGGAGCGGGGTCCACGGCGATCGCCAGCCGTCCCGAGCGGGCGCGCACCGGGCCACCGCCGACCGTCGTCGGCATCGTCACGTCCCCGCCGAGCGGTGCGGTCACCGCCGCCTCGACCTGCTCGCCGCTGCCCCGGTCCAGCAACCACACCGCGTGCACCCCGGCGTAGTTGAGCGAGGAGACCGTCGTGGCCAGCACGTGCGTGGGCGTGATCACGCACCAGTACTCCCACCGCTTGGTCCGGCTCCACATCGCCGCGCGGCCGATCGCGTCCCCGACGGCCAGGCCGCCGCTGACCCGGAGGTTCGCACGGTGCAGCGGCCGGCGCGTCCACCCGACCGCGGCCGGGTTGAGCACGCCGGACGGCAGGCACAGGTCGACCGGCTCGGTGATCTCGCGCAGCACGAGGTCATCATCGCGGCTCATCGACGCGATGATGTGCCGAAACGTGCCGTATACCGCACGGTTCAGCACATCAGTGCGCAGCAGCCGGCGGCACCCGAGGCTCGGCGCGGACCCTAGACTCCTCCCGTGAGTGTCACCACCGCACCGGACACGGTCGAGCACGCAGCCGCAACCCCCGACGAGGCGATGCCCTACGCCGAGCTGGGGCTCAAGGCCGACGAGTACGCCCGCATCGTGGACCTGCTCGGCCGCCGCCCCACCGCCGCCGAGCTCGCCATGTACTCGGTCATGTGGTCCGAGCACTGCTCGTACAAGTCCTCCAAGCGCCACCTGCGCCAGTTCGGCGAGAAGACCACCGAGGCGATGCGCGAGCGTCTCCTCGTGGGCATCGGGCAGAACGCCGGCGTCGTCGACATCGGAGACGGCTGGGCGGTCACGTTCAAGGTCGAGTCGCACAACCACCCGAGCTTCGTGGAGCCGTACCAGGGCGCCGCGACCGGCGTGGGTGGCATCGTCCGGGACATCATCTCCATGGGCGCACGGCCCGTGGCCGTCATGGACCAGCTGCGCTTCGGCGCCGTCGAGCACCCGGACACCGCCCGGGTGGTGCACGGCGTGGTCGCCGGCGTCGGCGGTTACGGCAACTGCCTGGGGCTGCCGAACATCGGCGGCGAGACCGAGTTCGACGCCTCCTACCAGGGCAACCCGCTGGTCAACGCCCTGTGCGTCGGCGTCCTGCGGCATGAGGACATCCACCTCGCCAACGCCACCGGCCCGGGCAACAAGGTCGTCCTGTTCGGGGCACGCACGGGCGGCGACGGGATCGGCGGCGCCTCCATCCTCGCCTCGGAGACGTTCGACGCGGAGAAGCCGTCGAAGCGTCCCAGCGTCCAGGTCGGCGACCCGTTCATGGAGAAGGTGCTCATCGAGTGCTGCCTCGAGCTGTTCGCGCAGGAGCTGGTCCTGGGGATCCAGGACCTCGGCGCCGCGGGGATCTCCTGCGCCACCTCCGAGCTGGCCTCCAACGGCGACTCCGGCATGCACGTCGACCTCGAGAAGGTCCTGCTGCGTGACCCCAGCCTGACCGCCGGGGAGATCCTCATGAGCGAGTCCCAGGAGCGCATGATGGCGGTCGTCGCGCCCGACCGGCTCGAGGCCTTCCTCGCCGTGACCGCCAAGTGGGACGTCGAGACCGCGGTCATCGGCGAGGTCACCGGGGACGGGCGGCTCACCATCGACCACCACGGCCGGCGCATCGTCGACGTCGACCCCAAGACCGTCGCCCACGAGGGGCCGGTCTACGACCGTCCGTACGCCCGTCCGGCCTGGCAGGACGCCCTCACCGACGACGCCGCCTCCGCCCGGCACCTGCCACGCCCCGGTGACGCATCCGCCCTGCGCGGGCAGGTCCTCGCGCTCGCCGGCTCCGCGAACCTCGCCTCGGCGGCGTGGGTGACCGACCAGTACGACCGGTACGTCCAGGGCAACACCGCCCTCGCGCAGCCCGACGACGCCGGCGTGGTCCGCGTCGACGAGGCCACCGGGCTCGGGGTCGCGATCAGCACGGACGCCAACGGCCGCTTCACCAAGCTCGACCCGCGCACGGGTGCCGCCCAGGCCCTCGCCGAGGCGTACCGGAACGTGGCCACCGTCGGGGCCCGGCCGCTCGCCGTCACCGACTGCCTGAACTTCGGCTCGCCCGAGGACCCCGACGCGATGTGGCAGCTGGTCGAGGCGATCACCGGGCTCGCCGACGCCTGCCGCGAGCTCGGGGTGCCCGTCACCGGCGGCAACGTCTCGCTCTACAACGGCACCGGCGAGCCCGGCCGCCTCGACTCCTCCATCAACCCCACCCCGGTGGTCGGCGTCCTCGGCGTGCTCGACGACGTCGCGACGGCGACCCCGTCGGGCTGGACGGAAGCGGGCCGCGCGATCTACCTGCTGGGCACGACGGCGGAGGAGCTGGACGGGTCCGTCTGGTCCGACGTCGTCCACGGTCACCTGGGCGGGGTGCCGCCCCGGGTCGACCTGGCGGCGGAGAAGGCGCTCGCCGAGGTCCTCGTCGGCGCCGTCGACGGCGTGGCGCACGCCGCGCACGACCTCTCCGCGGGCGGCCTTTCCCAGGCGCTCGTCGACGCCGTTCTCCGGTTCGGGGTCGGCGCTGAGGTGGACCTCGCCGCCCTGCTCGAGCGCGACGGCGTCGACGCGGCCACCGCCCTCTTCGCCGAGTCCGGTGCCCGGGCGCTGGTCGCGGTCGCCGAGGGCCAGGAAGGGCGGCTCGAGGAGCTGGCCGACACCCACGGCGTGCGTGCGGCCCGGATCGGCACCACGGGCGGGGAGACGCTCCGCCTCGCCGGCCTTGCCGAGACGGTCGTCGAGCTGCCGCTGACCGAGCTGCGGGAGACCTCCGCCAGGACCCTTCCGCGTCACTTCGCCTGAGCGTCGCGCCCGCCGTGGGACGATGACGGCGATGCTGCTCGAGATCGCCGTCCAGGATGCCGAGGGGGCGCGGGTCGCCCGCGAGGGCGGCGCCGACCGCCTGGAGCTGTGCCAGGCGCTCGACGTCGGCGGCCTGACCCCGAGCGTCGGCGTCACTGAGCTGGTCACCGCGCTCGGCGTTCCGGTGCGCGCCCTGGTCCGCGCACGGGCCGGTGGGTTCGTCCACACGGCCACCGAGGTCTCCGCCATGGTCCGGGACATCGAGGCGCTGCTCGACGCCGGGGTCGCCGGCGTGGTGGTCGGCGCCCTCACCGAGGACGGGCTGGACCGGTCCACCCTCCGGACCCTCGTCCGTGCCGCCGAGGGCCGCCCGGTGGTGGCGCACCGCTGCGTCGATGTCCTCCTCGGTCCGTGGCAGGCCGACCCGGCCGGACTCGTCGAGGAGCTCCTCGACTGCGGCGTCTCCGGTGTGCTGACCTCCGGCGGAGCCCCGCGAGCGCTCGAGGGCGTGCCCGTGATCGAGGCGCTCGCCGCGGCCGCCGACGGCCGGCTGGAGATCGTCGCCGGCGGCGGGGTGCGCGCCGAGCACGTGGTGGCGCTGGTGGACGCCGGTGCTGACGCCGTCCATCTCAGCGCCGGCGGTCCGGCGTCGGCCGGTCCATCGGGGCCTGGCGGCGGCGCGGACGTGTACACCACGACCGACCCCGGCCTGGTCGCCGCGGCCCGGTCCGCCGTCGCGGAGCTCAGCCCGTCCGGAGGGCAGCGAGGCGCGTGACGCGGCGCCGACGGGCGACCGCGATGATGAGGACCCCGAGCCCGACGATCGCGACCATCGGCACCAGCATGAACGGCCCCCCGGTGCCCACGCTCCGGTCGAACGCCGTCGACATGTCCGAGGTGAGGGCACCGACCACGCCCAGCACCACGTTGTTCGAGACGTGCACGACGACAGCGGCCTCGAGACCGCCGGTCTGCCACGTCACCACCGACATCATGACGCCGAAGACCGCGTAGTAGGCCAGCAGCCACGGGTCGAGCGAGCCGTGTGCCGCGGCGAACACCGCCGCGGACGCGACGGTGCCGGCCGTCACCGCCAGCCAGCCGGGCGCGAACCATGAGCCGACGATGCGCCCGACCGCGCCGCGGAAGCCGTACTCCTCCCCGGCGGCCTGCAGCGGTGTGGTGAGGAGCACGACGGCGAGCCATGCGGTCCACTCCGGAGCGAGCTCGCTGCCCGGCCGGACGACGGCCAGGCCCGCGAGCACCGCGTAGCCCGCGAACAGCGGCACGATGATCAGCGCGACCCGCCGCAGCCACGGTCCACGGGGCGGACCCTCGACCGAGTGGAGTCGGCCGCTGCGCCGGTACAGCAGGCGCTCGACGAGCAGGGACAGCGGGATGAGGGCCGCCGCGGAGAGGTTCACGGACAGCAGCAGCATCGGCGTCAGCGTGAACGAGCCCGAGCTCAGGCCGTCGGTCCGGCCGGCCGCCCGGTCCGCGAACGAGGCGAGCAGGGAGAGGCCGACGCTCAGCCCCACGTAGCCGCCGCCGATGACGAGCAGCCCGAGGAGCGAGCGCCACCACCTCGGCCGCACCGGGCGGAGGGTCTGGAAGTAGTTGTAGCTGGCGGTCGGGTCTGGCAGCTGCTGGGCCGAGGGCGCCGGGCTCGACGTCGTCATGGCACCACCCTCGCCTCCCGACCTGAGTGTCGCCAGTGAGAAACCCGAGCGGACGAGCCGGGCCAGCAGACGGACCGAGACCCGCGGCCCACCGCGTGAACGCCGCGTGAACGTTGACGCGCTTTACCGAATCGTGACCTATGCCACGCTCGATGCCGCTAGCATCCGAGCGGCGCCTGCCGCCTGTCCCGTCCCGATCGAGCCCCCGTCGAGGTCCCCTGATGCCACGTTCCAGCGCGCGCCGACGCGCACCGATGCTGCGCCCGGCCGCTGCGCTGGGTGTCCTGTCCCTCTCCGCCGTCGGGCTCGGTGCCCTGCCGGCAGCGGCGATCGAGGAGGACGACGGCACCGTCACGATCGACATCCTCGACGTCGCCGACTTCCACGGCGCCCTGGTGCAGGCCCCCGGCCTCGCCGACCTGGTCTCGGGCTTCACCGCGGAGAACCCGGACACCGTGTTCGTCTCGGCCGGGGACAACATCGGCGGCTCCACCTTCGAGTCGGCGATCCAGGACGACGAGCCGACCATCGACGTGCTCAACCAGATGGGTCTGGCCACCTCCGCCGTCGGGAACCACGAGTTCGACCGGGGCTACGAGGACCTGGTCGGTCGCGTCGCCGACCGTGCCGACTTCGAGTACACCGGCGCCAACGTCCAGGGCGGGAGCCCGGAGCTCCCGGCGTTCTCGGTGTGGGAGGCGCCCGCCGGGGTGAGCGTCGGCTTCGTGGGCGCTGTGACCACCTCGACACCGGAGGCCGTCTCGCCGGACGGCATCGCGGGCCTGACCTTCTCGGACGAGGCGGAAGCGGTCAACGAGACCGCCGCCGAGCTCTCCGACGGCAACCCGGACAACGGCGAGGCCGACGTCGTCGTCGCCCTCGTCCACGAGGCGGCGTACGACTCCCTGACCGGCGGCCTCAGTGACGACGTGGACGCCCTGTTCACCGGCCACAGCCATCTCGAGGTCAACGACACCATCGGCGGCCGCCCGGTGCTGCAGACGGTCAACGGCGGTGAGCAGCTCGCCCACCTGCGGATCAACTACGACCCCGAGACGGACGAGGTCAGCACCGTCACGCAGGAGATCCTCCCGGTCGGGACGTACGAGCCCGGCACCCGGGAGCTCACGCGCCCGGACGGCTCCGTCGTCGATGTCGGCACGCTCGATCCGGCGGTCGGCCAGGTCGCGGACACGGTCGACGCCGCCTTCGCCGAGGCGGAGGAGCTCGGTGCCCAGCAGGTCGGCACGGTGACCGCCTCGTTCAACCGCGGCACGAACGACGGCACGAACACCGGCGGCAACCGCGGCACCGAGTCCACCCTCGGCAACCTGCTAGCCGATGCCTACGTCTGGAAGGCGGAGGATCTCGGCCAGGACGTCGACCTGGGGGTCATGAACCCCGGCGGCCTGCGGGCCGACCTCGATCCGAACGGCGACGGCGTCGTCACCTACTCCGAGCTGGCGACCGTCTCCCCGTTCGGCAACACCCTCACCGTCGCCGACCTGACCGGCGCCCAGCTGGTCACCATGCTCGAGCAGCAGTGGTTGCAGCCGTCCGAGGAGGACCACAGCAGCCTGCGGCTCGGGCTCAGCAGCGGCGTGCAGTACTACTACGACCCGACCGCCGAGCCCGGCTCGCGGGTCCTCGGTCTGGAGATCGACGGCGAGCCGGTGGACCCGGAGGCGACCTACCGGGTGGCGACCATCAACTTCCTCGCCGCCGGCGGCGACAGCTTCGACGTCTTCACCGAGGCGAGCGCGGTGAACGACACCGGCTACGTCGACCGCGACGCCACTGTCGACTACCTGGCCGCGAACCAGGAGCTCACGCCGGACTACACGCAGCGCTCGATCGGCGTGACCTTCCTGAGCGACCCTGCTGCCGAGTACCAGGGCGGTGAGGAGGTCGCGCTGGACCTGTCGTCGCTGTCCTTCACCTCCGACGAGCCGAAGCCGGAGGAGGTCACCCTCCTCATGGATGGCGAGGAGATCGGCCGGTACCCGGTGGACAACACGGTGACGGCGGGTACGGACGAGACCGGGCAGGCATCGGTCACCTTCACCGTCCCGGACCTCTCCGCGTACGAGGACGGCGACGTCATCACGTTCGAGCTCGTCTTCGGGGCGACCGAGGAGAGCGTCCAGACGATCCCGTTCACCCTCGAGGTCACCGGGCAGGGGGCCACGCCCGCACCGCCGACCGGGGATCCGGGGGAGGAGCCGGGTGATGACCCGGGCGAGGCGCCCATCGACCAGCTGCCGGAGACCGGCACGGAGCCGGAGGAGCTGGCGGCCGTGGCGGCGGCCCTGATCCTCCTGGGGACCGCGGGCATCCTGCTCGCGCGACGGCGCACCGTCACCGCCTGACGGGCGTGAGGCCACCGGCGCGCGGTGGCGGACGAGGGCGCGGAGGCCGGGACCCGGGGAGCCGGCCTCCGCGCTACCGTGCAGGGGTGCGCCGCAGGATCGATCAGGCCGAGGGCATGCGTGCCCTCGCCGCATGGGTAGGGGCGGCGGACGCCGGCGAGGACGTCGCCGCCGCCACCGTCCGCACCGCCGTCCGGTTCACCCTCGAGGAGCTCGCCGCCAGCTCGCCCGGCCGCTCGGTCGAGGTCAGGGTCCCGCCCGTCGGCGCGGTCCAGGCCATCGCCGGTCCGGCACACACCCGCGGCACACCTCCCAACGTCGTGGAGACCGACCCGCAGACCTGGCTGGCGCTCGCGACGGGCCGGATCGGGTGGCCGGCGGCACTCGCGTCCGGCGCGGTAACCGCGTCCGGGGCACGGGCGGACCTGGGGCCGGTGCTCCCGCTCGTCACCGTCCCGGGTAGGTTCGCAGGGTGAACGAGCCAGAGCCCGACGCGGACGGCGAGGGCCGCAGGCCCGAGGAAGGCGACGAGGTCCGGGTCGCGGGCGCCGTCGATCGCCGTACCGTGCGCCGCGCCCCCCGGTACGGACGATTCGTCGTCGCCGGGATCATCCTCGGTGGTGTCCTGGCGTACCTGCTCTCCGGCGTCCCGCCGTCGCCGGAGGCGGTGCGGACCGGTCAGGTCGTGGGGCGCAGCGACCTCTTCTGGCTCCTCTTCCTCACCTGCGGGTTCTTCGGGGGCATCGGCGGCGCCGTGCTCGCCCTCGTGGTGGACCGGGTCTCGCTCCGCAGCCGCGCACGGCGCATGCGCCGGCTCGAGGCCGAGCGGGACGGCGGCACGCCGCGTGAGGAGGAGAGCTGAACTTGCCCGCACGACAGCTCGCCCTGGACACGGCCGCCCCGGAGCAGGTCACCCGCGCGCTCGACCGGCTCCGCGAGGAGCTGGAGATCGCCCCGGATTTCCCCGCAGACGCCCTCGCGGAGGCCGAGGCCGCGGCCTCCGCCCCGCCCGGCCCGCCGCCGGAGGCCGACGCCACGGACCTGCCGCTGGTCACCATCGACCCGCCCGGCTCCCGCGACCTCGACCAGGCGCTCCACCTGGAGCGCGACGGCGAGGGCTACCTGGTCCGCTACGCCATCGCCGCGCTCGCCACGTTCGTCACCCCAGGCGGGGCGCTCGACCGCGCGGTCCACGACCGCGGTGTCACCGTCTACGGCCCCACGGGCTCCTACCCGCTGCACCCCGCGGCGCTCAGCGCCGGCGCGGCCAGCCTGCTGCCCGGCGAGGATCGACCCGCCTACCTGTGGCAGCTCCGGCTCGACGGTGCCGGCGAGCTCGTCGAGGCCTCGGTCGACCTCGCACGTGTCCGCTCGCGGGCCCAACTGACGTACGAGCAGATTCAGGGCGCGCTCGACGGCGGGCCCGACTCCGGCCTGCCTCCCTCGGTGCCGGCGGACCTGCCGAGCCTGCTACGCGCCGTGGGCCAGCTCCGGGAGCGGATCGAGCGGGATCGGGGCGGGGTCTCCCTGGACATCCCCGAGCAGCTCGTCGAGGAGAACGACCACGGTTATGTCCTGGCGTACCGGGCCACCCTCCCTGTGGAGGGATGGAACGCCCAGATCTCGCTGCTGACCGGGATGGCCGCGGCGCAGATGATGCTGGACGCGGGTGTGGGCGTGCTCCGGACGCTTCCCGCGGCCGACCCGCGTGACGTGGAGCGGCTGCGGCGTTCCGCCCGGGCCCTGGGCGTCGACTGGTCGCGGGAGACTCCCTACGCCGACCTGCTGCACCGCCTCGACTCGGGCGTTCCGGCGCACGCGGCGTTCCTCAACGAAGCCACTCTGCTCTTCCGTGGTGCGGGCTACCTCGTGCTCGGCGGGCAGGAGCACCAGCCGGAGGAGACGCGCCACGCGGCCATCGCCGCGGACTACGCTCACGTCACCGCCCCGCTGCGGCGTCTCGTCGACCGGTACGGCCTGGAGATCTGCCGCGCGCACTGCGCCGGCGCCGAGGTCCCGCCGTGGGTGCTGGAGGGCCTGGACGGACTGCCCGAGACCATGGCGACCACCACCCGGCGGGCGAACGCCTACGAGCGCGGCGCCGTCGACGCGCTCGAGGCGCTGGTCCTGCAGAACCGCGTCGGGGACACCTTCGACGGCGTCATCCTCGAGGCCGACGACGGCAAGGACGGGCTCCGGCACGGCACCGTCGCCGTCGCGGAGCCCGCCGTGCACGGGCGCATCGAGGGCCGCGACCTGCCGGTGGGGGAGCCGGTGACCGTCCGGCTCGTCGACGTCGACGTACCCGAGCGACGCGTCCGGTTCGAGCCGGCCGACAGCTGAGGCGACGCCCTCGCCCTGCGGAGGGGTCAGCGCGCCGGCCGCCCGGCCTGCTCGGGCTGCTTGGCCGGCTTCTTCCCCTCGGCCGCCTCGCGCTCCTGGTGTGCCGACTTCTCGGCCGCGCGGGCGATGGAGTCCAGGAACCCGCCGCCCTCCGACTCGGCGCGCACCCGCATCGCCGGGTAGCGCAGCCGGGCGAAGGTCTCCGGGAGGCGACCGGACAGGACGTGGACGGCCAGCCGGCCGAGCCCCCACGCCGCCAGCAGCCCGTTCACCAGCGCCAGCGCCAGGGCCGCGGCGGGCAGCCAGGGCTGGGTGAGGACGCCGGTCACCTGCAGCACCACGAGGGCGACCGTCGGTGCGGCGAGCAGCAGCGCCGCCCACAGCGCGACCTGGATGGCGAGGGAGTTCTCGCCGCCGTCGTTCGGGTTGGCCCGCTTGGCGGGCTCCACGCCCGGGGTGACGGCGAGGACGGACATCAGCGCGGAGACTCCGCTGCCGACGCCGAGCAGCACGACGATCGTGGTGAGCACCGCCGGCACGAGCGCCCAGCCGCCGGTGAGCGGGGCGATGATGCCGGTCATCAGCACAGCCGGAAGGCCCATCGCCAGCACGATCGCGATCTGCCGGCCACGGACGTCCGCCCGCACCGCGGCCGGCGACTGCCCGACCACGAGCTGCCACAGCGCGGTGCCGTCCTGTCCGTAGAGGTTCGCGCCGCTGAGCGCCGCCATGAGCGCCACCGCCACCGTGGCCCAGACGGCCCACGGCCCGGCGCCGGACACCACCAGCAGCACCGCCAGGACGATCCCGAACCAGATCGAGGACCGCATCTCCAGGCTGCGCCACGGGTCACGCAACCAGGTCCGCAGCTCCTTGCCGACGACCGCCCCGAGCGGTGTCGCGGGCAGCACCGGCCGGCGCGGGCGCACCGGGCGACGGCGCAGCCGCCGGGTGGCGCGACCACCGACGTTCGGTACCAGCATCGCCGTCGCCGCGGCCACGGCCGCCGCCGCGAAGGCGGCGACGAGCGCCGTCCAGCCGAGCGCCGCACCGACCTCCCCCGCCGCGGCGGCGTCGATCGCGCGGACCACCCAGCCGGACGGCAGCGCGTCGAGCACCTGCCCGGCGACCGGGATCGCCGCCAGCCCGGTGGACATCAGGACCGGCGTCGCGGAGACCACGGGCGAGACCACCAGCCAGCCGGCGAACAACGCGGCGAGGAGGAGCCCGTACTGGATCGCCGCGATCTCCACCCCGAGCGCCGTCCGCATCGCCGCCCCCAGCACGGCGTAGACCGCCCGGGACAGGCCGACCACACCGATCAGGTACAGCAGGCCCACGACGACGGCCACCGCCGCGGCGACGGCGGAGCCGGCGCGCACGGCGTAGCCCACGGTCGCCAGGATCCCGAGCGCCGTCACGAACGCGCCGACGCCGACGAACACGGACGCGAGCAGCCCGAACCCGACCCGCCGCCGGTCCAGCGGCAGCAGGGTGAAGTACTCCGGCCGCAGCACGGACGCCCCTGAGGTGAGGATCGGCCCGATCACCCACCCGACCAGCCAGAACGTCAGGGCCAGCGTGGCGACGTCGTGCCGGGCCGGGTCCGCGGCGGCGAGGACGGCCGCCCAGGTGAGCGCCGCGCCCAGCAGCCCGAGGGCCAGGCCGAGGGTCCGCTTCCATCGCAGGGTGTGCCGCTGGATGGCGAACCGCAGCCGGATCAGGATCCCAACCATGCCAGCTCCTCCTCCGCGATGGTCCGCTCGCCCACCAGCGACACGAAGACGTCCTCGAGCCTCGCCCCGCCGCGTACCTCGTCCAGCGTCCCGTCGGCGACGACCTGGCCGCGGGCGATGATCGCGACCCGGTCGCACAGGTCCTCCACGAGCGACATCACGTGCGAGGAGATGACGATCGAGCCGCCGGCCGCGACGAACCGCCGCATGATCGCCCGCAGCACCCGCGCGGAGACCGGGTCGACCGCCTCGAAAGGCTCGTCCAGCACCAGGACCTTGGGGGCGTGCAGCAGCGCCGTCGCGAGCCCGATCTTCTTCCGCATGCCGGTGGAGAACTCGATGACCCGCACGCCCTTGGTCTCGGCCTCGTCGAGCTCGAGGATGCGCAGCAGCTCCTCGGTGCGTGCCGCGATGATCTCCGGAGGCATGCCGCGCAGCAGCCCCCAGTAGCGCAGCAGCTCGCCCGCGGTGAGGCGCTCGGGCAGTGCCAGGCCATCCGGCAGCACGCCGAGCATCGCCTTGGCGCGAGTAGGGTCGGCCCAGACGTCGACGCCGTGGACGCGGGCGGTGCCCGCGTCCGGGCGCAGCAGACCGACGGCCATCGACAGCGAGGTCGTCTTGCCCGCGCCGTTGGGGCCGACGAGGCCGGTCAGCGACCCGACCGGGACCGCGACGGACACGGCGTCCGCGGCGAGCGTGCCGGAGAAGTCCTTGGTGAGGCCGTCGAGCTCGAAGGCCGGGTTGGTGGTCATGCCGGTCAGCATTCCGGCGCCGCCTCGCCGTGCGCCATGGCCTACCGGCCAGGACGGTGGCCGATCGGCCAGAGACCCGGGCGCCACCCGGTCAATACGCTCAGACCGTGTCGAGCAAGCGAACCACCCGGTCAGTGGCCACACCGGCCACGGACGCGCTGGAGGCGTGGGCCCTGCCCGGTGAGGTCGCGCGCGCCGCCGACCCGACGGCCGGGCAACCACGCCATCGGACGGTTCGCGACTGGGTGGTCGACACCGGGGCCTTCCTGTACGCCGTCGTCACGTGGGTGGGGGAGCGGTTCGGCTTCCTGGCCTCGCTCGGCGTCCCGGACTGGCTGTACACGCTGGACCTCGCCGCCGGCGCGGTGCTGTGCCTCGCGATCTGGTGGCGGCGCCGATTCCCGGTCGCGCTCGGCATCGCCGCGGTGCTGGTGGCCTCGGTCTCCAACTCCGCCACCGGTGCGGTGCTCGTCGCGCTGTTCACGCTCGCCCTGCATCGCGGCTGGCGTTGGTCCGTGCCGGCGGTGCCGCTCGCGCTGCTCCTCGGCACGCCGTACGTGCTGGTCTACTTCCCGCCGTACCTCGGCTCGCCGGTGGTGTGGCTGGCGCTGATCGCCGCGACGCTGGCCTTCGCCGTCTCGGCCGGCCTCGGCGTCCGTGCCCGGCGCCAGGTGGTCCTGGTGCTCGCCGAACGGGCGGAGGACGCCCGCCGCGAGTCGGAGCTGCGTCTCGAGGGTGCCCGGCAGACGGAGCGGGAGCGCATCGCACGCGAGATGCACGACGTCCTCGCTCACCGACTCTCCCTCCTCGCCGTGCACGCCGGCGCCCTGCAGTTCCGGATCGACCAGGCGGAGTCGCACGAGGGGCCACCGCCGACCGCGCCCGAGCTGCAGGACTCCGCCGAGGTCATCCGCCGCAACGCGCACCTGGCGCTGGAGGAGCTGCGGGGCGTGCTGCAGGTGCTACGTGCCGACGGCGCGCACGGCCCCGAGGACACCGCGCCGCCGCAGCCCGGCCTGTCCGACGTGACCGCCCTGGTCGAGGAGGTCCGCGCCTCGGGTCAGCACGTCACCGTCCAGCTCGACGCCGAGGACGTCCCGGCCGGCGTCGGACGCACGGTCTACCGCGTGGTGCAGGAGGGGCTGACCAACGCCCGCAAGCACGCTCCGGGCGCCCGGGTGGCGGTGGGCGTGCGAACCGTTCGTGATGGCGGTCCTTGGGCCGTCGTCACGGTGACGAACCCGCTCCCCGTGGGGGTGACCGAGCGGGAGCTCGCCGGCGCCCAGGCCGGTCTGCACGGCCTCGACCAACGGGTCCGCCTGCACCGCGACGGCGACCGCGGCGGCACCCTGACCCACGGTGCCGCCGACGGCGCCTTCACCCTCGAGGCGCGGATACCGTGGGCGGCGTGAGCATCAGGATCCTCGTGGTCGACGACGACCCGCTGGTCCGGTCGGGCCTGCGGCTCATGCTCGCCGCGGCGCCCGACGTCGAGGTCGTCGGCGAGGTCGGTGACGGCACGGAGGTCATCGACGCCGTGCACCGGCTGACGCCCGACGTCGTGCTCATGGACATTCGAATGCCCGTGCTCGACGGGATCGCCGCGACCCGGGCGCTGCGGGCCCGCGCCGGGGCGGACGGGGCGCCCGCCGTCCTGGTCCTGACCACCTTCGGTGCGGACCGCACCGTCGTCGAAGCGCTTCGCGCCGGTTCCGCCGGCTACCTGCTGAAGGACACCCCGCCGGCGGAGATCGTCGCCGCCGTCCGGAAGGTCACGGCGGGCGAGCCGGTCCTCTCGCCGGGCGTGACCCGGAGCCTCATCGCGCTCGCCACGGCGGAGCCGCACGGCGGACCGGAGCCCGACGCCCGCGACCGGCTCGCGTTGCTGACCAGCCGCGAGCGGGCGGTGGCACTCGCCGTCGCCGAGGGCCTCTCGAACGGCGAGATCGCGGAGCGGCTGCACCTGTCGACGTCGAGCGTGAAGGCACATCTCTCCAGC
Source organism: Georgenia alba (assembly GCF_042665525.1). NCBI lineage: Bacteria > Bacillati > Actinomycetota > Actinomycetes > Allobogoriellales > Allobogoriellaceae > Georgenia > Georgenia alba. The sequence goes on along the minus strand of NZ_JBHTCQ010000005.1, from coordinate 235,963 downwards.
GCCCTCACGAGGCTCGGGCTGGACAACCGGATCCAGCTGGCGATCCTCGCCCACTCGGCCGGCGGGGACTGACCGGTCGGAGTCCCGGGTGTGACCAACGGCGCGGACGGGCGTGGGCGTCCGTGTGGGACGATGAGTCCGTGGCACGCGGAGACGGACGGCTCTCTCACGAGCTCCTACCCGGTGAGAAGGGCCCGCAGGACGAGTGCGGGGTCTTCGGCGTCTGGGCACCCGGCGAGGAAGTCGCCCGGCTGACCTACTTCGGCATCTACGCTCTCCAGCACCGCGGGCAGGAGTCGGCCGGCATCGCGACCTCCAACGGCGAGCAGATCCTCGTCTACAAGGACATGGGACTCGTCTCCCAGGTCTTCGACGACCGCGCCCTCGAGTCCCTCAAGGGCCACATCGCCGTCGGGCACACCCGGTACTCGACCACCGGGTCCTCGGAGTGGCACAACGCCCAGCCGACGCTCGGGCCCACGTCCCGCGGCACCGTCGCGCTCGGGCACAACGGGAACCTCACCAACACGGTCGACCTCATCGAGCTCATCCGCGAGCGGTCCGGCCAGGACCTCAGCGGTGAGATGGGGCGCGGCTCGTCCACCGACACGGCCCTGGTCACCACGCTGCTCGGACTCTCCGAGGGGGCGCTCGAGGACGTCGCCGCGGACGTGTTCCCGATGCTCGAGGGCGCCTACTCGCTGGTGTTCATGGATGAGAACGCCCTCTACGCCGCGCGTGACCCGCACGGCATCCGCCCGCTCGTGCTGGGCCGGCTCGAGCGGGGCTGGGCCGTCGCCTCCGAGACCGCGGCCCTGGACATCGTGGGCGCCTCCGTGGTCCGCGAGGTGGAGCCCGGCGAGCTGATCGTCATCGACGCCGACGGACTGCGGTCCCGGCGCTTCGCCGAGGCCAGGCCGCGCGGCTGCGTCTTCGAGTACGTCTACCTCGCCCGGCCGGACACCCGGATCGCCGGGGTGCCCGTGAACGCGGCCCGCACCGAGATGGGACGGGTGCTGGCCCGCGAGAACCCCGTCGAGGCCGACCTGGTCATCCCGACCCCGGAGTCGGGGACGCCGGCCGCGATCGGCTACGCCCAGGAGTCCGGCATCCCGTTCGCGCAGGGTCTGGTGAAGAACTCCTACGTCGGGCGCACGTTCATCCAGCCCACCGACACGATCCGGCAGCTCGGCATCCGGCTCAAGCTGAACCCGCTCCGCGAGGTCATCGACGGCAAGCGGCTCGTGGTGGTCGACGACTCGATCGTGCGCGGCAACACCCAGCGTGCACTCGTGCGCATGCTGCGTGAGGCGGGGGCCGCCGAGGTGCACGTGCGCATCTCCTCCCCGCCGGTGAAGTGGCCGTGCTTCTACGGCATCGACTTCGCGACCCGTGCCGAGCTCATCGCCAACGGGCTGAGCATCGAGGAGATCCGCGACAACATCGGCGCCGACTCCCTCGGGTACATCTCGGTCGAGGGCATGGTCGAGGCGACCACGCTGCCCGAGTCACGCCTCTGCACCGCGTGCTTCACCGGCCGTTACCCGGTCCCGATCCGCGAGGGCGCCACGATCTCCGGCTGCGAGATGCCCGGCATGCGGGACCTCGTCCCCGGTGAGCTGCCCGCCCCGGAACCGGCGTCCGCCTCGTGAGCGAGGAGATCACCTACGCCTCCGCCGGTGTCGACACGGAGGCGGGGGACAAGGCCGTCGAGCTCATGAAGGAGGCGGTCCGCGCCAGCCACACCTCCGCCGTCGTCGGCGGTGTGGGCGGCTTCGCCGGGCTCGTGGACGTCTCGGCGCTCAAGGACTACCGGCGTCCGCTGCTGGCGACCTCGACCGACGGAGTCGGCACCAAGGTGGCGATCGCCCAGGCGATGGACGTCCACCACACCATCGGGCACGACCTCGTCGGCATGGTCGTCGACGACATCGTCGTGGTCGGCGCGCGTCCGCTGCTCATGACCGACTACATCGCCACCGGGAAGGTGGTGCCCGAGCGGATCGCGGACATCGTCCGCGGAATCGCCGAGGCCTGCACGATCGTCGGCACCCCCCTGCTCGGCGGGGAGACGGCCGAGCACCCGGGCCTGCTCGCACCCGAGGAGTACGACGTCGCCGGAGCGGCGACGGGCGTCGTCGAGGCGGACGAGGTGCTCGGGGCCGAGCGCGTCCGCGCCGGGGACGTCCTCGTCGCGATGGCGTCCTCCGGCCTGCACTCCAACGGCTACTCGCTGGTCCGCCGGGTCCTCCAGGTCGCCGGCTGGTCGCTGGACCGGGACGTCGAGGAGCTGGGGCGCACCGTGGGGCAGGAGCTGCTCGAGCCGACGCGGCTGTACACGCCCGTCTGCCTGGACCTCACCACCCGCGTCGAGGTCCACGCCTTCACGCACGTGACCGGAGGCGGGCTCGCCGCGAACCTGGCGCGGGTCCTGCCTGCCGGGCTGCTCGCGGACGTGGACCGTGCGTCCTGGCAGGTGCCACCGGTCTTCGAGCTCGTCCGTTCGCTGGGCAACGTCCCGTGGCGCGACCTCGAGAACACGCTCAACCTCGGCGTCGGGATGATCGCTGTGGTGGCGCCGGACCACGCCGACGAGGCCCTCGCCGCCGTCGCCGGAGCGGGTGTCGAGGCGTGGGTCCTCGGCGAGGTGCGCGAGGACGACGGCGCAGCGCCCGACCTACGCGACGGCGACGTCGTCCGCGGCACCAAGGGCGTCCAGGGTGGCGCCGTCCGGTTGGTGGGCTCCTACCGCGTCTGACCACGCTCCGGCTGCGGCGGGCGCTGGTTCCTCACGCCCGCACTCCGCCTCGCGTTCGTCAGCGACTCTGGGTTCTTGGTCGCGCTTCCTCACGCTCCGGCTGCGGCGGGCGCTCGTTCCTCACGCCCGCACTTCGCCTCGCGTTCGTCAGCGACTCTGGGTTCTTGGTCGCGCTTCCTCACGCTCCGGCTGCGGCGGGCGCTCGTTCCTCACGCCCGCACTCCGCCTCGCGTTCGTCAGCGACTCTGGGTTCTTGGTCGCGCTTCCTCACGCTCCGGCTGCGGCGGGCGCTCGTTCCTCACGCCCGCACTCCGCCTCGCGTTCGTCAGCGACTCTGGCGGACGTCGTCCCAGTCGTCGGTTGCCGGAGGGATGTCGTCGTAGTCCTCGCGGTCCCCGTCGTCGTTGCGCGACGTGAGCTCACGCTCCAGAGCCCGGTAGTCGGTCTCAGGGCTGAAGTACTTCAGCTTGCGAGCGACCTTGGTCTGCTTGGCCTTCTGACGGCCGCGCCCCATGGCGTCGACCCCCTCCAATAGAACCGGGGCAGGCACCGAGTCGGTGCGGCCCCGTGTATGTGGTCATCTGTGTCGTGTAACCACCGTACATGGTTCAGGTGGCATACATCCATTCCAGGGCCTCGCGGCCCGAGGAACTGCCGGCGCCGGGCGGGAGGGTCACCGACGCAGGATCTTCACGGTGATCACCAACCCGACGGCGGCGACACCGACGGCCAGGATACCTAGACTTTTCGGATCCCCGGAGGCCACATCCTTCCGGAACGCCTGGGCGCGGTCGCCCGCCGCGGACAGCATGTCCTTCACCTGGGCCTTGGCGTTCTCGATCTGCCTGCGCGGGTCGATCCGGTCGCTCAGCTCGTCGACCGTCGTGGTGACGTCGAGCCGCATCTTGGCGATGCGCGCCTCGAGCTCGGCGATCGACGGCTTGTTCGGCTGGCCGTTCTCGGCGCTCGGCTGGGTCACTGCTCGATCCCCTTCTTCACGGCGTCGACGTCCTCCATGAGGCCTTCCTGCGGCGCCGGGACGTACTTCTTCGAGGCGTTGAGCCGGCTCCTACCGATCAGCGCGAGGACCGCGATGACGACGATGAGCACACCCGCGACGATCAGCGCAGCCGCCCAGGCGGGGAGCCAGATCGCGAGGACCAGGACCGCGGCCGCGAGCAGGACGTTGAGCAGGTAGAGCGCGACGAAGGCGGCCGCGGCGAAGAAGCCGGCGCCGATGCCGGCATGCTTTGCCTTCTCCGTCGCCTGGGCGATGGCGAGCTGGATCTCGCTGCGGATCAGCGTGGAGAGCTGGTCGGAGAGTGCGGCGACGAGCTCGCCGATCGTCCGCTCCCGCGGCTTGCCCGACGCCGGCGGTGTCGTCCGTGGTGTGCTCTGGGTGGACGTGGTCACACGATCGCCTCCTTGCGGCGCCGCGGCGCCGGTCCTTCCTGCACGTCTTGCTGCACGCCTGCCTCACGTCTGACGAACTTGTTCCCTGCACACCTGCGGAGGAACGGACTCATGATGGCGTTGTTTCCCCCGGTTGTGCACTTTCCGGTACCCAAGAGTGCCATGTTCCGGCGGCCGTGCCGACCTGAGAGCGTCGGGAGGCCTTCCACGGCCACCACGTGAACGGCTCGTGAACCCCGTGCGGAACGGTTCCCAACGTGGGTGGCGGCTGTGATGATGTGACCGCTCCGGGGCGGCAACGTCCGCTGCTCGGGCAGGTGCCGTGCGTCGACGAGAGGACCAGGTCGTGAGACAGCCCCGTACCCGAGCCCGTGCGGGGGTGGCGGCGGCTGCCGCCGGCGCCGTGCTCACCTCACTGATGGCCGCCCCGGCCCTGGGGCTGATGAGCGACGGCGAGGTGTTCCTCAGCGAGATCCACTACGACAACGCCGGTACGGACACCGGCGAGGCCGTCGAGGTCGAGGCCCCGGCCGGGACGGACCTGAGCGGCTGGTCCCTGGTCTTCTACAACGGCAACGACGGTGCCCCCTACGCCACGGCGAGCCTGGCGCCCGTGCCCGAGGCGGGCGTGGTCGTCGTCGAGCACGAGGGGATCCAGAACGGCGCACCCGACGGCGTCGCCCTCGTCGACGACGCGGGCACCGTCGTCGAGCTCCTCTCCTACGAGGGCGAGCTCACCGCGGTCGGCGGCCCGGCCGACGGCATGACCAGCACCGACATCGGCGTCGCCGAAGGGTCGAGCACACCTGCCGGCCAGTCGCTGCAACGCGTCGACGGGACGTGGACCGGGCCGGCCGAGAGCTCCTTCGGGACCCGCAACGACGACTCGGGGGAACCGGAGCCGCCCACCGACACCTGCGGAGACCCCGACGAGGCGGTCGCGCTGATCTCGGACATCCAGGGCACCGGCGAGACCTTCGACGAGGCCTGCTCGGGCGAGCAGACCGTCGAGGCGGTCGTCACCACCGTCAAGCCCGGGCTGGACGGGTTCTACGTGCAGGAGGAGGCCGCCGACTCGGACGGGGACGCCGCGACGTCGGAAGGCCTGTTCGTCTATGGCGACCTCCCCGAGGCCCTCGAGGTGGGCATGCTCGTGCGCGTCACCGGCACGGTCGGCGAGTACGCGACCAGCGAGTCCTCCCAGACCCAGCTCACGAACGCCACCACCGAGATCCTCGGCGACGACGCGAGGATCGAGCCGGCTTCCGTCACCTTCCCGGTCGACTCCCCGGAGTCGCTCGAGGCCCACGAGGGCATGCTCGTCGAGCTCACCGACACCCTGGTCATCAGCGAGTACTTCAACTACGACCGGTACGGCGAGGTGGTCCTCGCCAAGCCGCTCGACGGTCAGGACCGGCTGCACACCCCGACCGCCGTCGTCGAGCCCGGCGCGGACGCGCAGGCCCTGCAGGCCGAGTACGACCGCCGCGTGATCACCCTCGACGACTCCGCCTCGGCGCAGAACCCGGGGACGATCCCGCACCCGGGGACCGGCGAGCCGTTCAGCGCCGACCACTCCTTCCGCGGTGGTGACACGGTGACCGGCGTGCGCGGCGTGGTCGACCACACCCACGGCCTCTACCGGGTCCAGCCCACCGAGTACGGCACGTACCACGCCACCAACCCGCGCCCGCAGGGGCCGCCCGAGGTCGGCGGGTCGGTGCGGGTCGCCAGCTTCAACGTCCTCAACTACTTCCTCACCGTCGACGAGGGCGACTGGGTCTGCGGCCCCGACCGGTCGATGGAGTGCCGCGGCGCGGACAGCACCGAGGAGCTGCAGCGCCAGCGGCAGGCGACGCTCGCCGCGCTCGGCGAGCTGGACGCCCACGTCGTCGGGCTCATGGAGATGGAGAACACGCCCGGCGTGGAGCCGGCCGGTGACCTCGCCGCGGGCCTCAACGACCGTCTCGGTCCCGGCACCTACGACTACGTCGACACCGGCGTCGTCGGAACCGACGCGATCCGGCTCGGCTTCCTCTACCAGCCGCGCGTGGTGGAGCCCGTGGGCGACGTGGCGGTCCTCGACTCCTCGGTCGATCCCCGGTTCGACGACACCCTCAACCGGCCGATGCTCACCCAGACCTTCCGCGAGCGGGCGACCGGCGAGGTCTTCACCGTCTCGATCAACCACCTGAAGTCCAAGGGCTCGGCGTGCGACGACGGATCGACACCCGAGGACGGTCAGGGGAACTGCAACGTCACCCGCACGCAGGCCGCGGAGGCGATCGTCGACTACCTCGCCGAGGACCCCACCGGCAGCGGCGACCCGGACCACCTGGTCATCGGGGACCTGAACGCCTACGACCAGGAGGACCCGATCGACGCCCTCCGGGCCGGCGGGTACAACGACCTCGTGGAGCAGCTCGGCGGCGAGCACGCCTACGGCTACGTCTTCGACGGCATGGTCGGCTACCTCGACCACGCCCTGGGGAACGAGTCGCTGGCCGGCCAGGTCACGGGCACCTCCGAGTGGCACATCAACGCCGACGAGCCGGACATCCTGGACTACAACCTGGACTTCGGCCGGCCCGCGGACCTGTGGCGGCCGGACGCCTACCGCTCCTCCGACCACGACCCGGTGCTGGTCGGCCTCGACCTCGCCGAGCCGGACACCACCCCGCCGTCGCTGTCCGTGGAGCTCAGCCACGACGTGCTGTGGCCTCCGAACCACCGGTACGTCGAGGTCACCGCGGACGTCTCCGCGCATGACGACGGCGGCGCGGTCGACCACGAGCTGGTCTCGGTGACGTCGGACGAGCCGGACAACGGGCGCGGGGACGGCAACACCACCGACGACGTCGTGGTGGTCGACGAGACGACCTACCGGCTGCGCGCCGAACGGTCCGGCCAGGGCGACGGCCGGACGTACACGGTGACCTTCCGTGCCACCGACGAGGCCGGCAACGAGACGAGCGCGACCGCGGAGGTGCACGTCCCGCGGCACCGCTGAGGGAGCCTCCGGCGGGGTCGGCTACTCGTGGGTCACCGCGTCGAGCACGGGCAGGTTCGCGGCCCGGGCCGCCGGCCAGAGCGCCGCGATGACGCCGACGACGCCGGAGAGCAGGATCATGCCGGCGAGCATGGTCCACGGGACGGCGAGCTCGGTCAGGCCCTCCTCCGCGAACACGCTCGGCAGCGCCGAGGCCAGGCCGACGCCGACGGCCACGCCGAGCAGCGTCCCGAAGACCGCGGTCAGGACCGACTCCACGGTGATCGTCCCGGCGAGCTGCAGCCGGCCGAGGCCGACCGCCCGGACCAGGCCGATCTCCTGCGTGCGCTCGATCACGGACAGGGCGAGCGTGTTGACGATGCCGAGGACGGCGATGACCACGCTGAGGGCGAGGAGGGCGTAGAGGATCACCATCGCCTGCTCGACCTGTTCGGCGAGCGAGCTGCTGAGCTCCTCCGCGTCCTGGACGGTCAGCACCAGGTAGGGCTCGGCGGCCTCGTCGAGCGCGGCCCGCAGCTCGGCCTGGGAGACGCCGTCCGCCGCGTCCACGAACAGGGACTGGATCGTCGACTGGCCGGCTGGGACCGCCCGGGAGAACTCGGACTCCGCCAGCACGACCGGCGCGTTGAGGATCTGTGAGGCGATGACGGCACCGATCCGCATCGAGACCGTGCCGTCCGGGCCGCTGACCCGCAGCTCGTCGCCCACGGCCCAGCCACGGTCGACGGCGGTGGTGCGGGCGACGGCGACCTCGCCGTCGGCGAGCGACTCCAGCGAGCCGGCCGTCGTCTCGACGTCGATCGTCTCGCCGAAGGCGTCCGCCGGCAGCGCGAGCACGCCGACGCCGTCACCCTCCGCGTCACCCGGACCGCGCACCGTGGTGCGGCCGCTGGTGATCGTGTCCGCCCGGCCGACCTCCGGCAGCGACGTGATGGCCGCTGAAGCCCCCGGCGGGACCGACCGGGTGGCGGACTGGACGAAGAAGTCCGCCCGCGCCTCGGTGGCGACGATCGAGCTGGTCGAGGCCTCGGCGGAGGAGGCCAGCACGGAGCACGCTCCGACGAGGGCCATGCCGATCATGAGCGCGCCGGAGGTGTTCGCCGTGCGCCTCGGGTTGCGCATGACGTTGCCGCGGGCAAGTCGCCCGACCGGCCGGAGCGCGACGACGAACGGCCACGCGAGCACCCGCAGCACGGCGCGGGCGATGACCGGCGAGACGGCGAGCGTCCCGATGAGCACCGCGCCGGCCCCGACGCCGAGCCACGTACCGGCGTCCGCCGTCGCCTCGCGGACCGACCACAGCACCGCCCCGGTGCCGGCGGCCAGCAGGGTCGCGCCGACGGCAGCCCGCACGTGCAGGGACCGCTCGACCACGACGACGTCGTCCCGCATCGCCTCCACCGGCGGGGTGGTGGCCGCGCGGCGCGCCGGCACGGCCGCGGCCACCACGGAGATCGCCGTGCCGATCGCGAGGGCGGCGATGGTCTCCAGCGGCGAGATCGCCACCTGGCCGCCCAGCTCCATGTCCATCCGGGCCAGCCACGCCCGCACGAGCGCGATCAGCCCGATGCCGCCCGCGACCCCGGCGGCAGAGCCGACCACCCCCACCACGACCGCCTGGCCGAGGACGGTCACCATGACCTGGGCGGGGGAGGCGCCGACCGCGCGCAGCAGGGCGAACTCCCGCTGCCGCTGGCGCACGGACATGGCGAACGTGTTGGAGATGAGGAACGCGCCCACGAAGAGGGAGATGAGGGCGAAGACCAGCAGGAACGTCCCGAGGAAGCCGAGCGCCTGGTTGATGGACTCGGTGCCCTCCGCGCGGACCGTCTCGCCGGTGACGACCTGGAGGTCGTCGCGATCGCCCAGCTCGGCGCGGATCTCCTCGGCGACGGCGGAGGGGTCGGCGTCCTCCTCGAGGAACACCGCGATCGAGGGGAGCTGCCCGTCGGGCGCGAACGCGGCCTCACCGGTCTCGGCGTCGAGCAGGACGAGGGTGGTGCCGACCATCGGGTTGCCGTAGGTGGCCTCGCCGACCACGGTCACCTCGCGGGGTGCGCCGCTGCCGACGATCACGTGGGTGGTGTCGCCGATCGCGAGGCCGGAGCTCTCCAGCGCGGTCGTCTCGAGGGCGATCTCGGTCTCGTCGCGCGGGGCGCGGCCCTGCACGAGCGTTCCGGAGGGGTCGTTCTCGCGCAGCGCGCTCCCCAGGGACGGGGCCTGGCCGTTGACCACGGCCTGACCGTCGGCACCGACGAGCACGACCGTGCCCAGCAGGTCGGGGACGGCCTGCTCGACGCCGTCGACGGCCGCGACGTCGGGCACCAGCTCGAGCGGCACGGAGACACGCTGCGGGCCGAGGAGCTGGGTCCCGCCGCCGACCGGTTGCTGCTGCGTGGTCTGGTCTGGCGGTGCGGTCTGGTCGGGTGGTGCGGCGCCCTCCGGTGGGCTGGGCTCCGGAGTAGGCGAGGCGTCGTCGTCGGTGGTCTCCACGCCGCGGACGTACAGGTCGCCCTGGGTGGTGGAGGCGATGATCGCGGAGAACGTGTCGGCGAGCAGCGCGCGGAGGGAGAACGTCCCGGTGACGAAGGCGATGCCGAGCGTCACCGCCAGCACGCTGAGGAGGAACCGGACCAGGTGGGCGCGGATCTCACGCAGGGCCACGCGGACCATGTCAGGACGGGGCTCTCGTCATCGCGGCGTCGCGGGCGGCGCTCAGCTCGCCCTGAGCCGTGAGGATCGCGTCGGCGTCCGGGTCGCGCAGCTCGCCCTCCAGCCGGCCGTCGGCGAGGAAGACGACCCGGTGGGCATAGGCCGCGGCGGTCGCCTCGTGGGTGACCATGACGACCGACTGGCCCAGCTCCTCCACGCTGCGGCGGAGGAAGCCGAGAACTTCGGCGGCCGCCGTGGAGTCGAGGTTTCCGGTCGGCTCATCCGCGAACACCACTGCCGGTGCGGCGATCAGCGCCCGGGCGCAGGCCACGCGCTGCTGCTGGCCACCGGAGAGCTCGGCGGGCCGGTGGTGCAGCCGGTCACTCAGCTCCAGGGTCTCCACGATCGTGCGGAAGCGCTCGCGGTCCACTGGCGCCCGGGCGATGTCCAGCGGCAAGGTGATGTTCTCGGCCGCCGTCAGCGTGGGCACCAGGTTGTAGGCCTGGAAGACGAAGCCGATCCGGGTCCGCCGCAGCTCCGTGAGGCGTCGCTGGCTGAGGCCCGAGATCTGCACCCCGCCGAGCAGGATCGTGCCGGACGTCGGCGAGTCCAGGCCGGCGAGGCAGTGCATCAGGGTGGACTTGCCGGAGCCCGACGGGCCCATGATCGCCGTGAGCTCGCCCCGGCCGAGATCGACGTCGACGCCGTCGAGCGCGCGGACCCGGGTGTTGCCGGCGCCGTAGATCTTCGTCAGCGCGCGGGCGGTCACGATCGGGTCTGGGACCGGCGCGAACGCGTCCGGCCGGACGAGCCGCGGCCGTTTCTCGGGGGCCGGCTGGTCCGCCTGGTGCGGCTGGTCGTCGGTGTGACGTCCAGGACCGAGGAGAGCGAGCAGCCTTCGGGGGTCGACCCTGCGCATGGGTCGATTCTCCCCGACCAGCCCGGTGCAGACGTCGTCGAGATGGGGGCGATCCTCCGCGAGGCGGCCGTGCGGCAGGGTCGGAGGACGGCGCCGGACACGACGAAAGCCCCGGGACTCCCGGGGCTTTCGTGCTGTGGCTCCGGCCGGCGTCGATCCGGCGACCTTTCGATTTTCAGTCGAACGCTCTACCAACTGAGCTACAGAGCCTTGTGCGAGGGCGCCCGGTCGTGGTGACCGGGCGCCCTTCCGCGACCCCGACGGGACTTGAACCCGCGACCTCCGCCGTGACAGGGCGGCGCGCTAACCAACTGCGCCACGGGGCCTCGTTCGAGGCACTGGGCCTCGATCATTCTAGTGGCACGAATCCTGCTGGAGTGCGTACCCCCAACGGGATTCGAACCCGTGCTACCGCCGTGAAAGGGCGGGGTCCTAGGCCGCTAGACGATGGGGGCCCGGTGAAGCCGTGGACGCCCGTGACGCCGGAGCGCCCCAAGACCTCGGACAGCATACGGGCAAGCGGGCCCGCCGGGCAAAGCGCTCACCGTGTGCCGATGGTCACGCGTGCGGGCACCGCTCGGTCGTGCCCCGCGGACCCCGGCAGGGCACCATGGAGCGTGTGGTGACCATGTCCCGAGAGGCCTTCGAGGATGCCGTCTCCGAGGCTCTCGACCTCATCCCGCCCGAGCTGACCGCGCACATGGACAACGTCGTCGTGCTCGTGGAGGACGAGCCGTCACCGGAGCAGCTCGTGGACGAGCCCGACCTGCTGGGGATCTACGAGGGCACGCCGCTCACCGAGCGGGGCGAGTGGTGGGCGGCGGGCTCCCTGCCGGACCGGATCACCATCTTCCGTGGCCCGACGTTGCGGCTGTGCGCGAGCGAGGAGGAGGTGGTCGAGGAGGTCGCCGTCACGGTGGTCCACGAGATCGCCCATCACTTCGGGATCGACGACGCCCGGCTGCACGAGCTCGGCTGGGCCTGAGAACCCGCGACGTTGACGACTCGGCGGTGGGTCACTCCTCGTCGATCTCCCCGGCGGGGGCGTCCGCACCCGTCGACATGACCGTCCCGGCGGAGACGTCGACCAGCGGCTCACCCTCGTGCCCGGCCGCGGCGGACTGGGTGCCGTCGACCCGCGGCAGGGTCAGCCCGGCGTCGTCCGCCACGGGGGCTCGCAGCATGGTGAGCGTCGCCCAGCCGCGGGCCAGCAGGTAGTGGTCGGTGCCGGGCTCCTCCTCGGCCTCGACGCCGGTGTAGGTCAGCTGGACGTAGCCCGTCTCGAGCTCCTTGACCCGTGCCTGGACCGCGCCGAAGCTCGCCAGCGTTGCCGGGCGGATCCCGCGCAGACGGTCCGGGGCGACGTCGGGGACGTTGACGTTGAGGACGCGGTCGTCGGGGTCCTCGCAGGACGTCAGCCAGGCCAGGGCGTGGTCGGTGACCCGCCGCGCGGTCTGCCAGTGCTGCGGGTCTCCCGCGGCGATCGACACGGCCATCGAACGGATGCCGTGCGACGCGGCCGCCAGCGCCGCCCCCACGGTCCCGGAGTGCAACGTCGCGCGGCCCGTGTTGGCGCCGAGGTTGATCCCCGACATCACGAGGTCCGGCCGGAACCCGAACGCACCGAACGACGCCACGAATCCGATGAGACCGGGCGCCGCCTTCACCCCGAACGCGCGGACCTGCTCCGGCAGGCCCGGCGGCCGGGCGTCGACGAAGACGAGCTGTCCCTCGGTCTCCTGCGCCGTCAGCGCGGCGGACGCACCCGAGTACTGGCGGTGGGGTGCCACCACCGCCACCTCGTGGCCGGCGGCGAGCGCCGCCTCGGCCAGCACGGTCAGGCCTGGGGAGTCGATCCCGTCGTCGTTCGTCACGAGGACCTGCACGTCATCCAGTCTCCTCGTCCTGGGCGTCCTCGATGGTGATCTGCTCGGCGAACCGCTCGATCTGGTCGCGCCGACCGGTGCCGAGCCCGCGGCGGGTGACGTTGAGCGCGCCGGCCGCGGCGCCGAGGCGCACGGATTCGGTGACGTCCAGGCCGCGCCCCAGCCCGACGGCGATCCCCGCCGTCATCGAGTCGCCGGCACCGCGGTGGTCCAGCGGGCTGACCACCGGCCCGACGGCGTAGCTCGCACCTTCCTGCGTCACCAGGAGCGCCGGGTCCTCCGCGCGCGAGATGACCATCGCACCGACACCGCCGGCCACCAGCCGACGGCCGGCCTCCCGGAGCGCCGCGGGGCCCTCGTCGTCGGCGAGGTCGGCCGAGACGACCTCCTCGTGGCTCATCTTCAGCACCGTCGGCCCGGCCTCCGCGGCCGCGAGCGCGGCGTCGCCGGACAGGTCCGCGACCACGGGCTTGCCGGCCGAACGCACGTCTCCGATGATCCGGCCGAAGAACGAGGCCGGCACCACCGACGCGGGCTCCGCGCCGGTCACCACGAGCACGTCGGACTCCAGCGCGTCGACCAGCACCGTGCCGTAGAGGTCGTCCAGCTCATGCCTGGTCAGGGCCGGCGGTGGCATGTGGGCGACGGTCTCGCGGTCCTCGCCACGCAGGTCGAACACGTACGCCCCGTTCCCGGCCGCGGAGTTGACCGCGTGGATCGTCAGGTCGGCGCCGTCGAGCATCTGCATGACAGATCCGCCCAGCTCCCCGCCGAACGGGGCGCAGACGGTGACCTCGGCCCCCAGCGAGACCGCCATCCGGGCCACCCACAGTCCCTGACCGCCCGGATGCATGTGGACGTCCGCGTGCGCACGCTCGTCCGGCTGGGCGGACGGGGCGGTCCCGGGCGTCGTCGGTGCGCTCGTCTGACCCGGCGCACCGGCGGCGATCTCCATCACGAGCAGCGGGGTCGGGGCGACCACGCAGATGCGCGGCCGCCCTCCTGGCCCGGCGCTCGACGGTGAGGCATGCATGAGCGCGAGACTAGGTGTCCTGGCGCCGGACCACCATGCGGGGCACCATGTTGCGATGACGATGTCAGCGGCGGCCCGGCCGGTTCGTCTCCTCGAGGGACAGGCCGCGAGCGAGCGCGCGGCCCGTGCGCTCTCCGCCTACTTCGCGGAGCTCGACGAACGGCTCGAGGGCGGGTTCCGCGCCGAGCTGGTCGAGGCCGTCCCGCCGGAGGAGTGCACCCCGCCGCACGGCGACTTCGTGCTGGTCACCGAGCTCGGCACCTCGGCCGTCCTCGGCTGCGGCGGCGTGCGCGTGCGGCCGGACTCCTCTGGGGTCGCGGAGCTGCAGCGGATGTGGCTGGTGCCCGGCGTCCGCGGGGAGGGCCTGGGGCGGTTCCTGCTGCGCTCGCTGGAGAACCGGGCACGCGCCCTCGGTGCCCGGCGCGTCGTACTCAGCCTCAACCGATCCCTGTCGGAGGCGATGGCGCTGTTCCGCTCGGCCGGCTACACGAGCGCCGAGCCCTACGAGGAGAACCCGTACGTGGACGTCTTCCTGGGCAAGGACCTGTGATCGCGGCACACGTCGAGCGCCGTCCAGGGGGAACCCAGGCACGGTCCAGCATCCCCTCATAGCCTGGTGCCCATGGATACCGAACAGACCATCGAGCTGACGTTCCGCGCGGTATCCGTGGCCCTGTGGACGTCGGTCGGCCTCGTCGGCGGCTTCCTGGCCGCGGTGCTCATCGCCGCGTTGATCAGGGTCATCGCGCGAGGCAAGCCGGTGGCCCGGTTCATCCGTCAACGGTGCCGGCGCCCGTTCCTCGTCATCGGCACGGTGGTCGGGACGTGGATCGGGTTCGTCGCCTCCACCCCGATACCCCGGGGCGTCGAGGAGCCGACCTGGCGCGCCGCCACCCAGCACACGCTGCTGATCGTCCTCATCGCGACCGCGGTGTGGCTGGCCGCCGGGCTCATCCGCGTCGCGGAGGACGTGATCCTCGCCCGGCTGGGTGACGACGCCACGAGCGGACGATCCCGCCGTATCCAGACCCAGTCCCAGGTCATCCGGCGCGTCGCCGTCGCGGTCGTCGTCATCATCGGCATCGCCGGCATCCTGCTCACGTTCCCGGGTGCCCGGGCCGCGGGCGCGTCGATCCTCGCCTCCGCAGGCATCATCTCCGTGGTGGCCGGCCTCGCGGCCCAGACCACCCTCGGCAGCGTCTTCGCCGGCCTGCAGATCGCCCTGACGGACTCGCTCCGCGTCGACGACATCGTCATCGTCGAGGAGGAGTTCGGCTACATCGAGGAGATCACCCTCACCTACGTCGTCGTGCGGATCTGGGACGACCGGCGCATGGTGATGCCCTCCACGTACTTCACCACCACCCCGTTCGAGAACTGGACCCGGCGGGCGCCGTCCCTGCTGGGCACCGTCGAGCTCGACGTCGACTGGCGTGTCCCGATCCCCGCGGTGCGAGCCGAGCTCGAGCGGCTCCTCGGGGCCAGCGAGCTGTGGGACCACCGGGTCGGGGTGCTGCAGGTCTACGACGCCACCGGGGGGTTCATCCGCATCCGGGCACTGGTCTCCGCCAAGGACGCCCCGACGATCACCGACCTGAAGTACTACCTGCGCGAGTCCCTGGTGGACTGGTTGCAGACGAACGCGCCGTACGCACTGCCACGCAGCCGCGTGGACGAGTACCGGGTGACCCAGGAGCCGGATGGCCCCGCCCTCAGCAGCGGCGTGCTCGCCGAGGAGATGGCGGAGCTCAGCACGCCCGAGCACCTCCCGCCGGACGAGCTGGCCGTCGACACCCTCACCGACCTGCGCGCCCAGGAGGACCCCGAACGCCGCAAGGTGCGGGAGGCGGCAGCCCGCCGAGCCCGCCGGCGGGCCGAGCGTGAGGACCGCAAGCGTGTGCGCGAGGGCCTTCCGGTTCGTCACGACCCGCGCCCCCGGCCCTCGGTGGACAAGACCGTCGTCATGAACATCCCGCTGCCGGAGCGGACCTCGCTCAAGGGCCGCACGGTAGACCCGGAGACCGCGACCGAGCCCGGCCCGACGACCTCCAGCGGGTCTCACCCGTCCGCGTTCTTCACCGGCTCGCCCGAGGCGGAGAAGCGGGCGGAGGACTTCAGCGGGCCGAGCGAGGAGGTCTACACGGAGCGGCAGCGTGCGGCCGAGCGGCGTGCGGCCGAGCAGACCGGCGAGATCCCCGAGTCCGGTGGCGATCAGGACGAGCCGGCCACCGAGGAGACGACGGCGGAGGAGCAGCCGACCAGCCCGGTGACGGCGACGGGGGAGACCGCCCGGCTCGAGGCGACGGACGAGACCGGCGACGAGACCGACGACGAGACCGGCGACGAGACCCGCGAGGTGGACGAGGACGAGAACCCGATGGGTCGCCGGGGCGACCCCCTGTGACCGCGCGTGCACGGACGCCTGCGGTGGGCGCACCATAGGGACATGACGAAGCCCCAGAAGGTCTCCCGGTCCGACGAGGAGTGGCAGAGCATCCTGGACCCGTTCGAGTTCCAGGTACTGCGCCGGGCCGCCACGGAGCGTGCGTTCACCGGTGCGCTGCTGAACGAGCACCGGGAGGGCATCTACCGCTGCCGCGCCTGCGGCGCCGAGCTCTTCCGTTCGACGACCAAGTTCGAGTCGCACTGCGGCTGGCCGAGCTTCTATGCACCGCAGGACTCCGACGCCGTCGAGCTCGTCGAGGATCGTTCGCACGGGATGGTGCGGACCGAGGTGCGGTGCGCCGCGTGCGGCTCCCACCTCGGCCACGTCTTCGACGACGCGCCGCAGACCCCGACCGGCGACCGCTACTGCATGAACTCGGTGGCTCTGACGTTCGAGAACGAGCACGACAGGGAGTCGACGTCGCCGACGGCCTGAGGGTCCTGACCCTCAATCTCCAGCACGGCCTGCCGGCGGCGACCGCGCCCGACGCCGGCAGCCGGGCGAGTCGCGCGACCCTGCGACGGGCCGCCGAGGAGGTCGCCCGGACCGAAGCCGACGTCGTCCTGCTGCAGGAGGTGGACCGGTACCACCCGCGCTCGGGTAACCTCGACCAGGCCGGTGAGCTCGCCCGCGAGCTGGGCATGAGCCACCGCTTCGCCGCTGCCCTCGCCGTCGCACCCGGGGGGCTGCTCCTGCCCGCACGCCGGTCGACCGTCCGTCGCGGCTACGGCGTGGCTCTCCTCAGTCGCGTGCCCGTCAGGAGCTGGCACGTCAGGCGGCTACGGGGTAGCGGGCTGCGGCGGATGCCGGGGCCGTGGTGGGCGGCAAGCGGCTGGTGGCCGGATGAGGACCGGGTGCTCCTCGCGGGCGTGCTCAGCACCCCGGGCGGACCGCTCACGGTAGGCGTCGCGCACCTGTCGGTGCTCAACGGCGTCGCCCGGCGGCAGCTCGCCACCTGCGTGGACGCCCTGCGCGCGCTGCCGGGCCCGCAGCTGCTCGGCGGAGACCTCAACCTCGGCCCGCAGGCCGTCGCCGCCGTCACCGCCCCGGCCGGGTTCGCTCCTCTGGCGTCCGGCCTGACGTTCACCAACGCCCACCCGCGCAAGCAGATCGACCACCTGCTCGGCTGCGGCGTGCGGGCCGGGGGCCCGGGCCGGGTGCACCACCTGTCCGTATCGGACCACGCCGGGATCGGCGTCGCGCTCGCCTAGGCGCCCAGCACCTGCTCCAGGTAGCGGTTGCCGAACACCCGGTCCGGGTCGAGCCGGTCCCGGACCGCTCGGAAGTCGTCGAAGCGGGCGTACCGCGGCGCGAGGTCGTCCGCCGTCAGGGTGTGCACCTTGCCCCAGTGCGGCCGTCCCTCGTGCTCGCCGGCGATCGCCTCGAACGCCGCGAAGTACGGTCCGGGATCCACCCGGTGGTACTGGTGCACGGCCACGTAGGCGGTGTCCCGGCCGTGGGCCGTGGAGAGCCAGACGTCGTCACCGGCGAGGAACCGGACCTCGACGGGAAAGGACACCGCGACGTCGTGCGCGTCCACCCAGTCCCGCAGCGCCCGGAGCACCTCTCCGACCGACGCCCGCGGCACCGCGTACTCGCACTCGACGAACCGGACCCGCCGCGAGGAGCAGAACACCCGCCAGGAGTGGTCCACGAACTCCCGGCCGGACAGCGCGCGGGCGCTCAGCCGGGCGAGCGGCGGCACGAGCCGGGGCCGCCAGGCACCGATCCGGTTGACCAGCTCGAACGCGTCGTTGGCGAGCAGCTCGTCGTCGAGCCACGCGCGCCACGCCGGCAGGGGCCGGCGCGGCGCGTGCGGCGCGGCCCGGTCGTTCCGCTTGGTCTGGACCCGGTCGGTGTGCGGGAACCAGTAGAGCTCGAAGTGGTCGTGCTCCTCGGCGGCCCTTAGCGCCGCACCGTCGAGCATCGCCGAGAGCGTGTCCGAGCCTTCCCGTGCCCGCAGCAGGAACGCGGGCACGCACTGCAGCTCCGCCTCGACGACGATGCCGAGCGCGCCGAGCCCCACCCGCGCCGCCTCGAACACCGCCGGCTCCTCCTCGGCCGAGCACCACAGCAGCGAGCCGTCCGCGAGCACCAGCCGCAGGCCGGTCACCGCGGAGGCGATCCCGTGCCGGCGACCACCCGTGCCGTGCGTGCCGGTGGCGAGGGCGCCGGCCAGGCTCTGCCGGTCGATGTCGCCGAGGTTGGGCAGCGCCAGCCCGAGGGCCTGCAACGCCGGGTTGAGCTCGTGCAGCGGCGTCCCGGCGCGGACCCGGACCCGTCGCTCCGGCAGGTCGGCCGCCGTCAGGCCGCGCAGCCCGTCGAGCCGGACGGCGACGCCGTCGGTGCGCGCGATCGGGGTGAACGAATGTCCCGCCCCCACCGCCTTGACCCTCAGGCCGCGCGGCCGCGCCCGCTCGACGGCGGACCGGACGTCCTCGACCGACATGGCCACCACGGTCTCGGCGGGCCTGGCGTGGACCGTGCCGGCCCAGTTCCGCCAGGTGCCCGTCACCCGAAGGCCTTCCCGGCGCCGCGGTACGTCGGCACGGTCTCGACCAGGCGCTCGCCGGCGAGGAGGTGGAACGCCTCGAACCGCTCGGCCAGCTCGCCGGCCTTCGCGTGGCGGAACCACACCCGGTCACCGAGCCGCAGGCCGTCGGCGGCGGGGCCGCGCAGCGGCGTCTGGACCTCGCCGGCGCCCTCGGCGCGCAGCAGCCGCAGCGCCGCCACCGGCCGCGGCACCCGCGACCAGCCGGGCGGGCCGGAGGCGATGTAACCGCCCGCGAAGGCGGTGACCAGGCCGCGGCCCGGGTGGCGCGTGACGGGCAACGCGAAAGCGGCCGCAGGGCGTGGCCGGAAGGCCCGGTAGCCGTCGAAGAGCGTGGGGCCGTACAGCCCGGAGCCGGCGGCGAGCTCGGTGACGGTCGGGTCTTGGGCCGTGAGATGCAGGCTTCCGGTGCCGCCGCCGTTGACGAACTCCAGGTCGGACACCTCCCGCACCGCCGCGGCGACCTCCGCCCGCCGTCGCAGCAGCTCGGCGTGGGAGCGGGCCTTGACCAGCCGGACGGCCGCGGAGGTGTCCGGCAGGCCGGCGATCTGGGCGTCGTAGAACATCAGGCCGACGACCTGCAGGCCCGCCCGTCCGGCGGCCCGGGCGACGGCGACGGCATCGGTGGGGGTCCGTACCGGTGACCGTCGCACCCCCAGGTGGAGCGGGCCGAGGCGGAGCGACGCGTCGACGTCGAGCGCGACGCGGAACGCGTGCCGGCCGCGCATCGCGGCCAGGAGCTCCACGTGCTCGAGGCTGTCGATGGTGAGAGTGGTGCTGGAGGCCGCGGCTGCGTCGTCGGCGAGTGCCCGCAGGGCGGCCCGGTCGGCCGTGGGGTAGGCCACGAAGACGTCGCGCAGGCCGTTGCCGACCAGCCAGAGCGCCTCGGGCAGCGAGTACGCCATCGTGCCGGTGAAGCCCCGCTCGTGGGCGCGGCGCAGCAGCGGCAGGCAGCGCACGGACTTCGACGCCACGCGGACCGGCCGGCCTCCCGCTCTGGCCAGCAGGTCCGCGGCGTTGGCGTCGAACGCCTCGAGGTCGACGACGGCGAACGGCGCGGCCAGG
Organism: Georgenia alba; assembly: GCF_042665525.1. NCBI lineage: Bacteria > Bacillati > Actinomycetota > Actinomycetes > Allobogoriellales > Allobogoriellaceae > Georgenia > Georgenia alba. The sequence continues at coordinate 216,230 of NZ_JBHTCQ010000005.1, read as the reverse complement.
TCGGCGGTGGCGCGGTCCCATCGGCGGATCATTGAGCGACCCTATCGACGGGCGGACGGCCGCGGTCCGCCGTTCGTCGAGGTGGGAGGATGTACGGCGGCCGAGGGGAGGCGATCGAGTGGGCGAGGTGCTGGTGGGCTTCGCCAGCCTCACGGTCGTCGTGGTCCTCGGCTACCTGCTCGCCCGCTGGAAGGCGTTGCCCGACGGCGCGGACAGCGTCCTGGCCCGGCTGACGTTCTACGCCGCGACGCCCGCCCTGATGTTCCGCACCGTGGCCGACGCCGACGTCGCGACGGTCTTCTCCGCGGGCGCGGTGGTGAACGTCGCGACCGCGCTCCTGCTCGCCCTGGTGTTCGCGGTGCTCGGCCGGCTCCTGACCTCGCTCCGCGGCCCCGACCTGACGCTCGGGGCGCTCACGGTCAGCTACGTCAACGCCGGGAACCTGGGCATCCCGCTGCTGGTCTTCGCGGTCGGCGACGCGGCGGCCATCGCGCCGGTCCTGCTGCTGCAGCTCCTCGTCATGGTGCCGGTGGTCTTCACGATCCTCGACCGGCAGACCGGCCGTAGCGGGTTCTCCGGCGTCCAGGCGCTCCTCACGCCGCTGGCGAACCCGCTGGTCCTCTCGGTCGCCGCCGGCCTGGTCATCGCCATGGTCGGGGCCCGGGTCCCGGAGCCGGTCATGATGCCGATCGACCTGCTGGCGGACATGGCGGTGCCGACGATGCTCATCGCCTTCGGCTTCTCGCTCCGTGGCGCCCCGCTGCCGGGGCGTGGCGAGGTCCGCGGGCCGATGTGGACAGCCATGGTGCTGCGCTGCCTCGGGGGTCCGGCGATCGCATACCTCCTCGGCAGCCAGGTCCTCGGCCTGGAGGGACGGGCGCTGCTGGCCCCGGTGATCGTGGCCGCACTGCCGACGGCGCAGAACGTGTTCGTCTACGCCATGCGGTACGGCCGGGCGGTGCCGATGGTGCGCGACACCGTGCTGCTGACCACCATCGTGTGCGTGCCCGTGATCGTCGCCCTGGTCGCGTTGCTCGGATGACGGCGGGCGGCGAACCCTCGGTCCGGCGGCAGGTGCCCGCCGAGGCGCTGTTCATGGGTGCCGGCCTGAGCCAGCACCTCGGCAGCGCCGTGGCCGTCGGCCTGTTCGCCCACCTCCCCGCCACCACGGTGGCGTGGTGGCGGCTGCCGGTCTCCGCCGTCGTGCTGCTCGTCTGGCGCAAACCGTGGCGGGTCCGCTGGACCGGCCGCATGCTGGCCGCATCCTCCCTGTTCGGCACCATCCTCGGCGGCATGAACCTGCTGTTCTACACCGCCATCGACCACCTGGCGCTCGGGACGGCGATCTCCCTGGAGTACCTCGGCCCGGTGGCCGTCGCGGTGACAGGCGCCCGCACGGCGCGGACCCGTCTGGCAGTGGTGCCTGCCCTGCTCGGGGTCGTCTCGATCAGCGGCATCGGCCTCGACTGGTCCCGGCCGGGCACGGGCACCGGCGTGCTGTTCGCGGTGCTGTCCGGCGCTGCGTGGGCCGCCTACATCGTCCTGGGCCGGCGGATCGCGACGAACCGGGACGGCCTGACGTCGCTGGCCGTCGGCTCGACCGTCGGGTCGGTGGTGCTGCTGCCCCTGGTCGCGCCGACCGCGGCGCTGGCGTTCGCCTCGCCGGGCATCCTGCTCGGGGTGCTCGCCGTGGGTGTGCTGTCCTCGCTCGTGCCGTACGCGGTCGACCAGGTCGCGCTGACCCGGCTCTCCGCGGGGAGGTTCGCGCTGCTGACGGCGCTGCTGCCGGCCACGTCGCTCGTCGTGGGCCTGGTGCTGCTCGCGCAGGTGCCCTCGGTCGGGGAGGCCGTCGGGCTGGCGCTGATCTCCGTCGCCGTGCTGCTCGCGAACCGCGAGGGCACGACCCGCGGCCGGGCCGAGGGGGCTTGAGGCCGCCGCTCGAGATGCGGAACCCCCGCGGTGCTGGGAACCTCCTGATCAGGACCACCCGGACGGCCGGATTCCGGCCCTGACAGAAAGGTGCTCACATGGGTTCGCTCATCGGTCTGCTGGTTCTGGGAGCCATCTTCGGCGCGCTCGCGCGGCTGTTCATGAAGGGCAACCAGAACATCGGCATCATCTGGACCATCATCCTCGGAGCGCTCGGTGCCTTCGTCGGGGGATGGCTCGTGCAGGACGTGTTCAACGTCGGCAGCACGATCCTCGTGTGGATCGTCGGCATCATCCTGGCGATGGTGTTCATCTCGCTCTACCTCGGGCTCACCAGGCGCCGCACCACCCGCTGAGGCGTGACACGGGCGACACCCGGCGTCAGTTCCTCGCGAGGAGGTCCTGCGCGGCCCGGCGGGCCTCGCTGATCGCGTCCGGCCGGGCGCCGGCGGTGGACAGGACCAGCGCACCCTCGTAGAGGAGATGCAGGGTGTCGCCCGTGCGCTCGGCGTCGGCCCGGCCGGCCTCGACGGCGAGCCGCCGGAACAGCTCCCGCATGTAGGCCTTGTCCGCCCGGATGACCGGCAGGGCCGGGTGGTCGGCGGTGCCGATCTCGGCGTAGGCGTTGACGAATGCGCAGCCGCGGTCCTGGTCGGCGTGCCACTCGGCGATGACGTCGTACACGCCGAGCAGCCGGTCGGTGCCCGGCTCCCGGGCGGCGAGGCGCTCCGTGAGGTGCGACCGCCAGCGGACGCCCCGGCGGTGCAGGTACAGCGCCACCAGGAGATCCTTCGAGCCGAAGATGTCGTACAGCGTCTTCTTGGTGGTGCCGGCCTCCGCGGCCACCCGGTCCACGCCGACGGCGCGGATGCCGTGGCTGTAGAAGAGCCGGGACGCCACGTCCAGGAGGCGCTCTCCCGCGGGAGTCAGGGCCGGGACCTCCTCGCGGTCGAGGACGGTCTGGTCGAGCGACGTGCGTGGCATCGGGTCTCCTTCCTGAGCTCCACTGCGAGTATACCGACCTGTATGGTTACCTCGCGGTATGGCTCTCTCGACCCGAACCGCGCTCACCGGCCTGGTGGCCGAGGCCGGCCTGATCCTCACCTGGAGCTCCGGCTTCATCGGCGCACATCTGGGCACCCGGTACGCACCCGCCGGGACGCTGCTCACCTGGCGGTACGTCGCCGCCGCGGTGCTCTTCGTCGTCGTGCTGGCGGCGCTGCGTCGCGGACCGGTCCGCGACCGGCCGGCCCGGCACGTCGCGCTCGGCATCCTGTGTCAGGCCGGCTACGTCGGCGGGGTCGTCACGGGCATCGGCCTCGGCGTGCCCGCGGGGACCGCGGCCCTGATCGCGGCGCTCCAGCCCCTGGTGGTCGCGGCCCTCGCGCGGCGAATGCCGGGGGAGCGGCAGTCGGGCCGGCAGCTCGTCGGCCTCGCGGTCGGCGTCGTGGGCGTGGCCCTGGTGGTCTCCGGTGATCTGGGGGCGGCGTCCGGCCCGGCGTGGGCGTACGCGTTGCCGCTCGCGGGCACCCTCTCGCTGTCCGTCGGGACTGTGCTCGCCCAGCGCTGGCAGCTGCGCGACGGCCTCGTGGACTCGCTCGGCGCGCAGACGGTCGTGGTCGCCGTCTCGCTGGTCGTGGGAGCCGCGGCCACCGACGGTCTCCGGCCACCGGCGGAGCCGGGCTTCTGGCTCGCGGTGCTCTGGGTCGTGGTCCTGTCGACGTTCGGCGGCTACGGCTGCTACTTCCTGGTGCTCCGGCGGCGGGGGCCCACCCGGCTGTCGACCCTGCTGTACCTCACCCCGCCCTGCACCATGCTGTGGGCGGCGGCCATGCTCGGCGAGCGCCCCACGGTCATGGGCTACGTGGGCACGGCCGTGTGTGCCCTTGCGGTCGCCGTCGTGCTGCGCCGCGGGCGTGCGGTGGTCGGCGCGGTAGCGTGACGGTCGTGTCCTTCACCGACGCCGAGGTCGCCTACCTGCGCTCGCAGATGCTGGCGCGCCTCGCCACGGTGTCGGCCGACGGTCGACCCGACGTCGTACCGGTCGGGTACGGGTTCGACGGCACGTGCTTCTGGGTGGGCGGACCGGGCAGCAGCTTCCTGCAGACGCGGAAGGTGCGCAACGTCGTCGCCGGGGGCAGGTTGGTGGCGCTGGTCGTGGACGACCTCGTCTCCTTCGACCCGTTCGTCGCGCGCGGGATCCGCGTCTACGGCGCCGCCGAGCCACCGGTCGAACGTGATGGGTTCATGGGGCCGGGGCATTACGTCCGCATCGTGCCGCAGGTCTCGTGGAGCTGGAACCTCGACGGTGAGCCGGTCGGCGACGAGTGGTACCCGACCCGGCGGACCGTGCACCGCTAGACCGGGCGTTCCTGGCCGGCCTGCGGCGCCGGCGCTGGGGTGGCCGCGCGGCGGTAGACGAGGCGTCGCAGCAGGACCTCGGCCGGCCCGCGACGGCCGGTGCGCTCGAACCAGACCGCGAGCACCAGCGTGACGAGCCAGACCACGACCGCGTACAGCGCCATGACGAAGCTGCCCATGTGCTCCCCGAGCCCGAGGCCCCAGGCGGCAAGGACCGGGGCGCACAGCACGGACTGGGCGAGGTAGCACGAGAGCGACCGCTTGCCTACGGCGATCACGGAACCGGCCGGGCTGGTGGGTGCCGGTCGTGCGCCGGAGATGGCGATCCGGTGCCCGAGCAGCCCGAACAGGGCGACGTAGCCCAGGCCCCCGAACAGGCCGGTGAACAGCTGGAGAGGCATGAAGACCCAGCTGATCTGCTCCGGGAAGTCCCAGGCGCCCACGTGCACGAGGGCGTGCGGCAGGCCGCCGAGCCAGCCGACGGCGATCCCGGCAACCGCGGTGGTCCGCAGCAGGCGCAGGTGCTGGCCGGGACGCTCGAGGATCTCCCGCCGTGCGGCGACGAACGCGAGGAGGATCATGATCGGCACGACGAGCATCAGCAGGCCCTGGCCCACGCTGAGGCCGAGCCAGAAGAGCAGCCGGTCGGCGATCGAGCGCAGGTAGTCCGGGTCACCGATGGACGGCTCCTCGAACGAGAAGGACATGGCCGCGGCCTCGGACGGCGGCAGCTGCATCGCGAAGAACGCCCCGACCGCGGAGAACGCCACCATCAGCACGAGGAGCCCGGTGAGGACGGAGGCCCAGACCACGAGGGTCCGGTCCCGGCGGCGGAAGAACAGGCCGACGAGGATCAGGCCGGCGAGACCGTAGGCGCCGAGGACGTCCCCCATCCACAGCAGAGCCGCGTGGACGAACCCGAAGAGCAGAAGCCAGAGGTTCCGGCGTTGCAGGAGCCGGCGCGCCCGGCCCTCCGGCGTGCCGCTGCTCACCTGGCGGCGGAACAGCTGGACCATGCCGTAGCCGAAGAGGAAGGCGAACATCGGGTACACCCGCAGGTCTACCGTCGTCATGACGAGGAACTGCGTCACCCGGTCCGCGACGGAGCCGTCGACGGGGTGCGCCGTGCCCGAGGCGCCCGCCTGGGACGCCCACAGGTAGAACGGGGTGTTCGCCAGTGCGATGAGCACCAGCATGAAGCCCCGCGCGAGGTCCGGTGCCGGAGCTCGTTCGGTGTCCCGGGTCGGCCCGCGGGTCACGCTCGGCGCACTTGTGGCTGCCACGGTCACGACGTTAAGGGCGCGCTGGGGCCTGGAGGTACTGATATTTGTCATGAGCTGCCGCGAGTGACCGTTGTACGGTCGGCGGCGCCGTACCGACACGAGGGGAGCGCACGATGACCGGGGAAGGTCCTCCGCCGGTTCCCCGGATCGACGCGGTCGCCCTCGTCGAGGCCGTGAACCGCGCCACGGATGCCGGGCTCCGGCTCGTCGGCGAGGCCGGGCACGGCGAGGTCGGCGCCGGTTTCGTCATTTGGCCGGACGGCTCGCCGGGGGTGATCACCCGCAGCGGGGCCTCCGTCGAGGAGCTCGAACGGACCCGGAGCGTGCTCGCGAGGGCCGCGGAGGCCGGACTCCCGGTCCCCGTCTACCGGCTCGTGGTCGACCTCGGCGACGATCGCGCGATCCTGCAGGCCCGGCTGCCCGGCGCCCCGCCCGCCGTCGTCACGACCGAGCTCGTCCAGCGGATGCTGGAGCTGCTCGAGCGCACCGCCCACCTGGGCGGCGGCCTGCCCGCCGTCGAGCTCTACCTCGACTCCTCGGGCCCCGGCTTCTGCCTGCACGAGACGCTCGAGCTCCACGGGCCCCGGACCCGCCGCCTCCTCGCACGTGTCCGTGAGGCCGGTCGCGACGACGGCGGCGCGCACGACGAGCCGAGCGACCTCGTCCATCTCGACCTCCACCCCGGCAACGTCCTCGTCGACGCGGCCGGAGAGATCACCGGCCTCGTCGACTGGGACGGCTACGGGCGCGGCGACCGACGGCTCGCGCTGGTGACGCTTCTCTTCGACCTCACGCACCGGGGTCGCTTCGCCGCCGGTTCGCCCGACCTGTCCCCGGCGGTGGGGCTGGTGCTCGCCGGGCTGGCGGCGGCGCCGGCCGGCGACGTCCGCCGCTGGTGGGCGCACATGAGCCTGCGGCTGGTCGACTGGACGATCCGGCACGCCTACCCGGCGGCCGAGGTCGAGCACTATCTCGCGCTCGCCGAGCGCGGGTTCGACCGGCTCGAGGGCGGCTCTCCGCTGCGCCCGGAGGACGTGCGCCGCGCGCGCTGAGCCCGCCAGCCACGCGCGCAGGTGCGCGACCCGACCGCGGTGGTGGACGATGGCACCACCGAGCCGAGAGGGAGGCGCCATGGCCGCCGAGACCGTCGACGTCGTGGTGATCGGACTGGGGCCGGGCGGTGAGGACGCCGCCGCGCGGCTGGCCGAGGCAGGGCTGTCCGTGGTGGGTGTCGAGGCCCGCCTGGTCGGCGGCGAATGCCCGTACTGGGCGTGCGTGCCGACCAAGATGATGGTCCGCGCGGCCGACGCGCTCGCCGAGGGCCGCCGCGTGGGAGACCTCGCGGGCCGGGCCGACCTCGTGCCCGACTTCTCGCCCGTCGCCACCCGGATCCGCGAGGAGGCGACCACCGGCTGGGACGACGCGGCCGCCGTCGAGCGGCTCGAGAGGAGCGGAAGTCGTTTCCTCCGCGGTCGCGCCCGGCTCGTGGCGCCCGGTGAGGTCGCCGTCACCACAGACGACGGCGAGCGCCGGCTCACCGCCCGCCGCGCCGTCGTCCTCAACCCGGGCACCGAACCGACCATCCCACCGGTCGACGGACTGCCCGGCACGCCGTACTGGACCAACCGTGAGGCCGTCTCCGCCACGGCGGTGCCCGACTCGCTGGTCGTGCTGGGCGGCGGACCGGTCGGGTGCGAGCTCGCGCAGGTCTTCGCCCGCTTCGGCAGCCGCGTGACCGTCCTGGAGTCCGGGCCGCGGCTGCTCGGCAAGGACGAGCCGGAGGCCGGTGCCCTCCTGGCCGAGGTCTTCGCCGAGGAGGGCATCACGGTGCGGACCGACGCACGGGCCCTCCGGGTGCGGCACGGCGGGGACGGCTTCACCGTCGAGCTCGAGGACGGCGAGTCGTTCGGCGCCGAACAGCTGCTCGTCGCGGCGGGACGCGGCACCGACCTCGAGGCGCTCGGCGTGGCCGCGGTGGGCCTGGACGCCGAGGCCCGGACGGTCCCGGTCGACGAGCGGATGCGTGCCGCCGACGGCGTGTGGGCGATCGGCGACGTCACGGGCAAGGGAGCGTTCACCCACGTCTCGCTCTACCAGGCCCGGATCGCCGTCGCCGACATCCTCGGTGACCATGAGCAGGACGGTGACTACCGGGCCGACTACCGGGCCGTGCCCCGGGTGACGTTCACCGACCCCGAGGTGGGCGCCGTGGGACTGACCGAGGATCAGGCGAGAGACCAGGGACTGTCCGTGCGCACCGCCGTCACCGAGGTCCCCTCGGCCGCCCGGGGCTGGATCCACAAGAGCGGCAACGCCGGCTTCGTCAAGGTCGTGGAGGACGCCGACCGCGGGGTGCTGGTCGGCGCGGCCTCGGCGGGACCTGGCGGCGGCGAGGTGCTGGGCGCGCTCGCCGTCGCCGTCCACGGCGCGGTCCCGACGGCGCAGCTGAAGCAGATGATGTACGCCTACCCGACGTTCCACCGGGCGATCGAGGCGGCGCTGACCAAGCTGGAGTGAGGCGCTCCGCCCCCGACGCGCCCCGGCCTCACACCAGGTCCCGCGGGATGCTGCGCTCCCAGTTCTGGGAGTAGACCCGCGGGTCGCCCTGCTGCTCGTCCAGCTCGTAGGCGTCGAGCTGTGCGTTGAGCAGGAAGTGTGTCGGGGTGCAGGTGAGCACGGTGCGCGTGGCGACCTCCACCCGCCAGTCCTCGCCGTTGTCCAGGCGCCGGACGGTGCGCGTCTCACCCCGGACCGAGCTGACGTCGTTCCAGCGGAAGCTGTACCACTCGCGGGTGTCGCGGTGGATGACGGTGCCGGTGTCCTCGATCCGGAAGGTGCCCTGGTCGTTGACGATCTCCAGGGTGGAGATGTCGGTGGCGAGGTCACGGGTGACCCGCCAGGAGTGCTGCCCGGTCGCCAGCACCGTGGTCTCGGCCTCCGGTGCGGCCTCCGGCGCCCCGAAGGGCCGCAGGTCCGCGTCCTCGGTGCGCGTCTCCCGCACGGGGAGGACCAGCGAGCTCCGGCCGGTCGCGATGGTGACGGTCGCGGGCTCGGGGGCGGGCCAGACCAGCGGCCAGTACGACGTCGAGACGGACAGGCGGATGCGGTGGCCCGCGGGGAAGGACTGGGCGATCCCGTTGAGCGGCACCTTTACCCGGTAGGCGCGCCCCGGCTCGAGCGGCTGCGGGTGCTCGCTGCCGTCGCGGTGGGTCAGGTTGAGCACACCGTAGGTCACGCGGCTCGCCTCGCCGTTCGGGGCGACGTCGGACAGGCGGACGGCGAGCTGGGCGACCGGCTTGTCCGCGGAGACCTCGAACGTGACTCGCGGCAGCCCCAGGATCTCCAGCGGCTCGCGCAACGGCTCCGTCTCGAAGACCAGGGCTCCGCCGTCCTCCTCACGCTGGTCGTACGGCAGGTCGGGTACCGCCGAGTAGGAGGCCCACTTGCCGGCGAACATCCCGACGCTCAGCGGGGACTGCAGGCTCAGGTCCTGCTCGGCGGCCTCGTCCGGGTCCCAGGTCCGGACGTGGTCGTGGTCCGCGTCCACCGGCAGCAGGTGGTGCGCGGTGAAGCGGTACTCACGCTCGCGGACCCCGGGCGAGGGCCAGGTCGGCTCCGCCACCCACCGGCCGGGGCGGTCCTCGTAGGCCGCGCTGGGCGGCATGCTGTCCTGCATCCAGGCACGCAGCATCGGTTCGTCCTCGAGCCCGGTGTCCACGCCTTTGAGCCAGTGGTCCCACCAGCGGACCACCTCCTGGAGGAAGCCGATGGCCGGGCCCGGCACGCCCACGTGCGGGTACCGGTGCCCCCACGGGCCGATGAGCCCGCGGCGGGGCACGTCCAGGTTCTCCAGCAGCCGGAAGATGGCGTTCGTGTAGCCGTCCGCCCACCCTCCGACGGCCATCACGGGGCAGCGCACCCGGGTGTAGTCCTCGCACACGGACGCGGGCTTCCAGTAGTCGTCCCGGCGCTGGTGCCGCAGCCAGGTGTCCAGCCACAGCCCGCTGCCCTCGAGCCGCTCGTGCCACATCTCGCGCCAGCGGTCACCGACGATCGCCGGGTCCGGCGGGAGGCTGTTGAACGCGAACATGACGGTGGCCTCGGAGAGGTTGTCCGCCAGCAGGCAGCCACCCATGTAGTGCATGTTGTCGACGTACAGGTCGTCGGTGGCGGACGCGCTGATCACGGCCTTGAGCGCCGGCGGGGCGAGGGCGGCCAGCTGCAGAGCGTTGAAGCCGCCCCAGGAGATGCCCATCATGCCGACGTTGCCGTCGCACCACGGCTGCTCGGCGAGCCACGCGATGACGTCCTCGGCGTCCCGGTGCTCCTGCTCGCGGTACTCGTCGACGAGGACGCCGTCTGAGTCACCGCTGCCGCGCAGGTCCACCCGGACGCAGGCGTACCCGTGCCCGGCGACGTACGGGTGGTTCAGCGCGTCCCGCCCGCGTGTGGCGTCACGCTTGCGGTACGGGATGTACTCGACCACCGCAGGGACGGGGCGCTCGTCCGCGTCCACGGGCAGCCACATTCGGGCAGCCAGCTGCTGGCCGTCGCGGAGCGGGATGAAGACGTTCTCGACGTCCTCGACGTCGTGCGGGAGATCGGTGCGGGTTCTCATCCAGCCTTTGCCTCGGGGACGGGGTCGATGTCGAACGGCAGCAGGGCCAGGGCCCGACGGTAGCGTTCGACCAGCTGGTCGCGGTCGTCCGCGCCGAGGTAGAGGCTGCCGAGCTTGAAGCGGTAGCTGTCCTGGTGCGGCAGGTCCGAGAGCTGGTCTCCCGGCGCCACCTGGAAGGTCACGTGGGTGTCGGGCAGCTCGCGCTGGAGCGCGGCGACGTCCTCTTCGCTCGGCACGCTGCGCACGACGCCGTCGTGGTCGTGGAAGATGTGCCACTGCGCGGCGACGGCGTAGCGACCCTCGCCGTGGGGCATGTCCGGGGGGTCGCCGAGCGCGACGTCGATCGCCGCCTCGTGGTTGGACGTCCCGTCCACCTTGAGGAAGAGCTCGCTGTGCGACTGCGAGATCCGGGTGTTGACCTCGATCATCCGCAGGCGGTCCGTGTCCGGGTCCCACATGTACTCGACGTTGAACGCGCCGTCGTCGAAGCCGATGTGCCGCAGGAAGCGCTCCGCGGTCGAGACCATCCGGTCCTGGACCTCGGGCGGCACGGTGGCGGCCGGGTAGTCGAGACGCTCGATGCTGCGGCCGTCGGGGTCCTTGTACATGTCGACGATCCCGTGGACGTCGAACCGGCCGCGGGAGACGACGCCCTCGGGTGCGGCCTGGATCCCGGTGATGATCTCCTCCGCGAGACAGGTGTTGCCGCCGGCCTCCTGCAGCTCCCGCGGCAGGTCGACCCGCCGCAGCACCTGGTTGAACGCGTCGCCGAGGTCGGTGATCTCCGCGCGGATCTCCTCCAGCGCGGAGGCGAACTGGTCCTCGTCGTGGATCTCGAACCCGAGGTTGGAGGAGTGCGCCTTGACCGGCTTCACCCAGAACGGGAACGGCAGGTCCACCTGCGCCAGGGCGTCCTCGGCGAACGGGTCGAAGGCGCTGAACCCCGGCACCACGTCAGGGACCGCGGTCCGCTGCTCGAGCCGGCTCCAGTACTTGTGCTCGCACTTGAGCATGCTCAGCAGCGATGGGGCGGGGATGCCGCGGTCGTGCGCGAGGATCGGCGCCAGCATGGAGCTCGGGAAGTCCCAGTGGCAGATGATGGCGTCGACCGAGCCGTCGAACTCCTCGAGCTGGGTGCGCGCCTGGTCCAGCAGGGCGTCGAAGTCGTAGTCCGTGTCCCGGACGAGGCTGTCGTAGTCGAGCAGCGAGTGGAAGGTGAAGCGCTCGGCGCCGCGCATGTTCTCGAGGTCGTGCCGCTGCAGGTCGGTCAGTCCGAGGACGAAGACATTACGTCGGTCTGCGGTGCTCGTGGGTTCGGTCATGACATGGGACCGAATCACGCGGTCAGGGCCTCTGCAACAGGGGAGCCTGCTCCGCCGCGGCGGGCAGGCAATCTCTTCCAGCGTGCCGGGCCGTACCGTGAGGTATGGCAACCGTCTCCCGTGCGGACCGGGCCGACGACGCCGCGCTCCTCGCGGGCCTCGCGCTCGAGGATCCGGCCGTCTCGGCGGCGTTCGTCAGGCGCTTCCAGGGCGCGGTGCACGGCCTGGCGGTGAGCATCACCCGTGACCCGGTGCTGGCCGAGGACGTCGCGCAAGAGGTGTTCGTCCGCGCGTGGCGGGCGGCGGGCGGGTACGACGTGCGCCGCGCGTCGGTGCTGACGTGGCTGCTGACGATCACCCGCAACGCCGCCATCGACGCCGTCCGTGCCCGCCGCGTCACCCCCACCGACGACGAGCTGCTCGACCAGCTGGTGCAGGACACGCTCGGGTCCGCACCGGACCTGGAGGAGACGGCGATGCACCGCCTGGAGACGGAACGGGCGGTGCGGCGCCTGCACCGCATCTCGCCGGAGCAGGCACGGGCCGTGGTGCTGGCGGTCCTCGGGGGCTGCACCGCGGAGGAGGTCTCGCGCCGGGAGGGCATCCCGCTCGGGACGGCGAAGACGAGGATCCGCACCGGCCTGCGTCGGCTGCGTGAGAACGCGGAGGTGGAGCGTGACTGACCGGCACCCCGACGAGGACGTCCTGCTCGAGGTCGCCCTCGGCACGGCCGACGCCGCTGCGCGGGACCACGTCACCGGGCACCTGGCGGGGTGTGCGGAGTGCCGTCGCGCCTACGACGAGCTGGCCGGCGGGATCGAGCTCGTCCTGCCCGCGGTCCCGCGCGTGGCGCCGCCGCCGAGCTTCGAGACGACGGCGCTGGCCCGGTTGCGGGACACCACCCGGGACGGAGCCGCGGGAAGGCGGCGGGCGCCCCGCCGGCGGCTGCTCCCGGTGGCGGCCGCCGCCCTGGTGGGCGTCGCCGTCGGCGTGGTCGGGGCCGTGGGCGTCGAGCGCGCCAGGCAGGATCCGCCACCCGCAGCCAGCGAGTGGTCTGCGCCGCTGATGACGGAGGACGGGGCCAGTGTCGGCCGGGTCTCCCGGAGCTACGGCTCGTCCGGGCCGATGCTCGTCGTCGACCTCAGCGGCGGCCCGGCCGGGGCGGAGTACCGGTGCCGCCTGATGCTGCAGGACGGCACGGCGCATGACATGGGGGAGTGGGAGGTGACCGACGACGGCGCGAACATGTGGGTCGTCGAGGACATGGACCCCGGTGTCGAGATGGTCGAGCTGGTCGACGAGTCCGGCGGCGTGGTCGCGACGGCACAGATGTGAGCAATCCCTCAGGCCTTCCTCATCCGTAGAACCCTCATGGGACGCACAGCGAGCAGACGAAGCCACGTGATCGTCGCGGCCGCCTCGGCCGCACTCCTGCTGGTCGGATGCGGCGGCGGCGAGGCGGAGCCCGGGGCCGGCGGGGATGCCGAGGAGACCACCGAGGAGATGTCCGAGGAGATGACCCATGAGGAGGGCACCGACTCGGAGATGACCGACGACGCGGACGAGGGGATGGCGGAGGCCACGGTCGTGATCGCCGACTTCTCCTACCAGGTGCCCGAGACGGTCTCCGCCGGCGCCGAGATCACCGTGACGAACGAGGACGACGTCGGGCACACCGTCACCTCGGACGAGGAAGGGATCTTCGACGTCGTGGTGGGACCCGGCGAGACGGTGACGTTCACCGCGCCGGAGGAGGCGGGCGAGTTCCCGTTCCACTGCACCCCCCACCCGGACATGACCTCCACGCTCGTGGTGGAGTGACCGATGCGGCCGCGCAGCGGGTTCGAGCTGACGCTCCGGCTCCTGGTCGTCGCCGCGCTGGGTGTCGACGCGGTGGTGCACCTCCAGCTCGCGGAGGTCATGCAGCTGGCCGCCCCCGGTGGCCTGGGCGGCGGGACGCTCTTCCGGGCCCAGGCCGTGCTGGCCGGGCTCGCCGCGGTGCTCCTGCTCGTGACCGGGGCGCGGGCGGCCTACCTCCTCGCCGGGCTCGCCGCCCTGTCGGCCCTGGTGCCCGTGCTGCTCTACACCTACGTCCAGGTGCCGGCGATCGGCCCGGTCCCGTCGATGTACGACCCGACCTGGTCGACGCCCAAGGTGGTCAGCGCCGTCGCCGAGGCGTTGGCGTTCGTCCTGGCATCCGTCGGGGTGGCGTCCAGCGCCGCATGGCGCGACAGGCGGGTGCCGGCCCGGTCCTGAGGCACCCGCGGGCGGGTTCCGCGCACTCGCCCCGCCGAGCGTCGCCGGATCTCGAGGTGGCACCGCTGGCTGGGGAAGACTACGGCCATGCCCTTGGACGCCTGGTTCACCCTGGCTGTGATCGTCGCGGTCCTCGCGCTCCTCGTCCGCGGCCGCTTCTCGCCCGCCGTCGTGATCTTCGGGGGTGCGGTCACCCTCCTGGTGCTGGGGGTGATCTCGGCGGAGGAGGCGTTCTCCGGGTTCTCGAACGCCGCGCCGATCACCGTGGCCGCGCTGTACGTGGTCGCCGCCGGGGTGGAGAAGACCGGCGCCCTGACTCCGCTCATGCAGTCCACGCTGGGGGAGCGCGGCACCTACCGCCGGCCGCTCCTGCGCACGCTCGGTCCGACGGTCGCCGCGTCGGCCTTCCTCAACAACACCCCGATCGTCGCGATGCTCATCCCGCAGGTCACCGCGTGGGCGCGCCGCCGCGGCGTCGCGGTGTCGAAGCTGCTGATGCCGGTCTCCTTCGCCGCGATCCTCGGCGGCCTCCTGACCGTCATCGGCACGTCGACGAACCTGGTCGTGTCCGGGCAGATGCGCAGCCTCGGCATGGGCGAGATGACGTTCTTCGAGGTCGGCAAGCTGGGTCTGCCGATCGCGCTGGTCGGACTCGTCCTGCTCGTGGTGCTGGCGCCGAAGCTGCTGCCGGACCGTCGCTCCGCCCATGCCGAGATGGAGGAGGAGGGCCGCCGGTTCACGGTCGAGATGACCGTCGCCCCGGGCGGGCCGGTGGACGGCAAGACCGTCGCCGAGGCGAACCTCCGGCACCTGCAGGGTCTGTTCCTCGCCTCGGTGGACCGCGGCGACACGACGATCGCCCCGGTGCGTCCGGAGACGGTGCTGCGCGGCGGCAACCGGCTGCACTTCGTCGGCTCCGCGGACCGGGTGGTGGAGCTGCAGGAGATCCGCGGCCTGCGCTCGGCGGAGCTGGCGCACGTGATCGATCTGAACGACCCGTCGGTGCGGTACTTCGAGGCGGTGGTCGGGACCCGCTCCCCCCTGGTCGGCCGCACGCTCAGCGAGGTGGGGTTCCGGTCCACGTATCAGGCAGCGGTGCTGGGGATCCACCGGTCCGGCCAGCTCGTCGAGGGCAGGTTCGGTCAGATCCGGCTCCGGGTGGGTGACACGCTGATCGTCGTCTCCGACCCCGGGTTCCGGGAGCGGTGGCGGGACCGCGCCGACTTCCTGCTCGTGGCCGATCTCGACGGCACGCCCCCGGTCACGACGTCGCGGGCGTGGATCCCGGTGGCGCTGCTCCTCGCCGTGGTCGTGCTGGCCGCGACCGGGCTGGTCCCGATCCTTCACGGAGCCCTCGTCGCCGCCCTGGTCCTGATCGCGACCCGGGTGCTCAGTGCGCTCGAGGCACGCCGCGCGATCGACATCGAGGTGCTGGTGGTGATCGCGTCCGCGTTCGGGCTCGCCGCCGCGATGCAGCAGTCCGGGCTCGCCGAGAGCCTGGCGCAGGGGCTGGTGGACCTCTTCGGCGGTTGGGGGGAGCGTGGTGTCCTGCTCGGTCTCGCCCTGGCCACGATCGTGCTCACCGAGCTCGTCACGAACAACGCCGCCGCGCTGCTCATGGTCCCGATCGCGGTGCAGGCCGCCACCACGGCCGGGCTGGATGAACGCGGCGCGGTGATCGCGGTGGCGGTGTCCGCCTCGGCCTCGTTCCTCTCGCCGATCGGGTACCAGACCAACATGATGGTCTACGGCCCCGGTGGTTACCGGTTCACCGACTACGCCCGACTCGGCTGGCTGCTCTCCGCGGTGGTCCTCGTGTGCGTCGTCGGGCTCGTCCCGTTCCTGTGGTGAGCGCGGAGTCGCGCACCGGAGGTCGGCGGTGGGTCGCGGACGCATTTGACCGCGAGGCGGACCGCCCCAACGATGGCTCGGTGGCTGACCTGAAGACTCGTGCACTCACGGCAGAGGTCTCGCGGCGCGAGGCGAAGCAGTTCTTCAGGTCGTTCTCGCGCGAGCACCCCTCCACGAAGAGCTGGCTGTCGTCGTGGCGGCTCGCGGCGTGCGTCGTGGTGTTCCTGTGCACCGCGGTGTTCCTGCTCGCAATGGGCGTCGGGATCGCGGAGGAGATCCGGGCGGGCGCACCAGACGCCGCCAGCCAGGTGTTCGGCATGGTGACCATCTCGGTCCTGATGCTGTACGCGTGCGGCGTCATGACGGTGTTCTTCGTCCGCACCCAGCTGCGCAAGGGCACGCCGGAGCGGCACTACCGACTCTGGGCGTTCGCCCGCGACAACGGCATGCAGTACCTGCCCGGTCCGTACGGGGGTCAGCACCTCACGCCGTGGCGTGGGCGTGGCCGCATCCTGGTCAGCCGCGTCATGCGCTCACGTTTCGTCGAGCTCGGGAACTACGACCTGATGGTCGGAGCGGGCAACAGCCGTGACACGGCACTGGGCGGGTACATGTATCTCCGCGTGCACAGCAAGCTGCCGCACATCCTGCTGAAGGCGAAGCGCAACGAACGGCTGCTCTCACCCGTGCCGGCGCCCAAGCGCGCGCAACGTCTCGACATCGGGGGCGAGTTCAGCGACCACTTCACCCTGTACTGCCCGGAGGGCTACGAGCGGGACGCGCTCTACCTGTTCTCGTTCGACATCATGGCGCGGGCGATCGACTCGGCCGGAGACTTCGACATCGAGCTGGTCGACGACTGGGTCTTCTTCACCCGGCCCGGGGAGATCGTGACGCTGAACCCGGACGACTGGGAACGGTCGGTCGAGGCGCTGAGCGCGATCGGCACGAAGGTCGCTCAGTGGGAGCGTTGGCGTGACGAGAACGCTGCGACCTCCCACGGCGAGGCGCCCGCCACCGGCGGGGGTCAGCAGGACGGGCACCTCATCACGCAGGCCGAGGTGGCAGAGCAGGGGCGGCGTCTCAAGTCCGGCGTGGCCCGGACCCTGTGGGTCGTCGTGGGCGCTGCGGTGCTGCTCGCCGTCGCGAACATCCTGGTCGGGCTGGCCATGTGACGCTGTGATGACGGACCCGAGCTCGGTGGGCCTCCGTAGAGAACTCGAGAACCCTCTCGCTGGCCTTGAGACTGCGCTTCCCGCAGGTCGTGGGGTCTACCGGCGGAATCGGAGGTCGCTGGAGCCGACCGTGATGGACGCGCGGAGGCGATGGTGGTGTCGGTTGGGAGTGCTCAACCCTTCTGAACCTGGCCCAGGTAGACGATCGCGTGGCCCTGTACGGGGCGGGCGGGACACTGGTCCGGGGCGTATGCGGCGCGTGTACTTGTGCGTCGTCCCAGTCCCTGCGAGCGCCTGGTTGACGACCTTCGAGCGGTATGCCCGACTGTTGTCCGAGAGGCAGCGTTTGATCGTTATGATGCCGTGCTCGCGGTAGAAGAGCACCGCACGTGGGTCTGCGGTTGGTCGACGCCGTGCTGCTGACTATGAACACGTTCTGCGCCGTCGGCAGTGGCTGACCTGAAGACTCGCGGACTCACGGCAGAGGTCTGAACGATGCTCTAATGCGTGTTGTGCCACAAACACGAATTCACCGGTGGCGAGGCTTCTCGGTGCCGAGAACTCCCGGTATCTCACGACCGTGACTCTACGCGTGACGTGACCCCCAGGGTTCATCCCCGGCAGCCCACACAACTCTCCGTCACGGCGCCGGCAGATGAATGGGTTTGGGAACTCTGCAGCGCCATACGTACCCGCGACGCGACAACAACGTCGTTAAGGACACACCAAATCCCATGCGGAACCGAGCCACTCGAACCTCTCTGCCAAGCGCGAATCCGACGTGCTCAGCTGTTCTCGTCGTCGTTAGGGCTGATGAGGTTCCGTCGGATGGCTTCGACGACGGCGGCCGTGCGGTCGTCAACGGCCAGCTTGGCGAAGGTGCGGAGCAAGTGTGTCTTGACCGTGGCCTCGGTGATGTGGAGGCGGGCGCCGATGTCAGGATTGGAGAGCCCATCGGCGACGGCCCGCAAGACTTCCGTCTCGCGGGGGCTCAGCGCGATGGGTGTGGGTGCGCGCAGCCGCGCGGTGAGACGGGCGGCGACACTGGGGGCGAGGACCGTCTCGCCGCGCGCTGCGGCGCGGACCGCATGGACGAGTTGCTCGCGCCCGGCATCTTTGAGGAGGTAACTGACTGCCCCGGCTGCCAGGGCGGGATCGATATCCGTGTCGGTGTCGTAGGTGGTGAGGATGAGGACCTTCGTCGTGGGGTGGTCGGTTGTGATGCGTCGGGTGGCCGCCGTCCCGTCGAGAACGGGCATGCGGAGGTCGAGTACGACCACGTCGGGGTGTAGCCGGGCCACGAGTTCGATGGCTTCGCGCCCATCGGATGCTTCGCCGATGATCTCCAGGTCCGGCTCGGTGGCCAGCAGGGCGACAATGCCGGCGCGCATGGGCGGGTGGTCGTCGGCGACGACGATCCGCACGTTCACGATCGTTCCTCCGCGGGGATCGGGACGTCGATCAGTATCCGGGTGCCGTCGCCGATCGAGCTGGTGAGGGTGAGTTCACCGCCGAGCTCGGCGATGCGTCGTCTCATGCCGTCGATGCCGAACCCGCGCGCTTCGGCGACGTTGAATCCGCGGCCGTCGTCGGCAATCTCAAGCTGGACCGCGCCATGATGTTGAACGAGCTCGACCGTGACGGTGGAGGCGGATGCGTGCTTGCGGATATTCGCCAGCGACTCCTGCGCGCAGCGCAGGAGCGCCGCCCGGATTCGAGGACTGAGGTCGTCGTCGGTCGAGTCGGCGTGCACCTCGATGCCGGTGTCGTCGGCGAAGCGGACGAGCATGCGTCGTAGAGATGACGGCGTGGGGGGCGGTTCGGAGCCGACGAGGATTCGAGCCTCGGCAAGATTCTCCCGGGCGGTGACCTCGATCGAGATCAGGTGCCGGTCTCGTTGGTCGGGGTCGTCGGTGAGCCTGCCCGCTTCCGCCAACGCGACGATCGAGGCGAAGCCCTGGGCAAGCGTGTCGTGGATCTCACGCGCGATCCGGTCACGTTCCTGCACCGCACCTTCGCGGCGGTGGGCGTCTGCGAGTGCTTGCTGGGTTCGAGCAAGTTCGTGATCACGTTCTCGGGCATGGTGCTCGTTGCGGTGCCACCACCGGATGATCGGTAGCGAGAGCGCGAATGCTGCGGCAGCCGCGACCGCGTTCTCGGGAATGGCGTCGTCCGTGGGCGCCAACGAGCCCGCGACGACGGCCGCAGTCGCGGCTGCGGCGAAGCCGATCGCCTGCCAGGACACCGAGGTGAACAGCCAGAATTGCGGCAGCGTGAGTAGGAGCAGCGCGGCGCCACCGCCTGGGAGGAACGCCATCGCGCCCAAGGCCGGGACGAGGAGCGCCAAGTAACTGAGCCGGATCGCCCGGAGATCTGGCAGCAACGTGACCAGCGCGTAGGCGACGCCCATTGCCCCGAGAATCACCAGGGAGATGTACCGCGGGTCACCGGTGTTGCGGAGCACCGCGACCAGGCCGGGGCAGAGTCCGAAGACCACCCAGACCAGGGAGTACCAACCACGCACCGGATCAGCCTAAAGTCGCCGATTGCATCGAGGCTGCTGAGTCGCGTGGCGACTGCATACGAGTCGGCCACCACACCCGGTCGCCGAGCAGGAGCATCAGCGACGGCAAGATCAATGTCCGGATGATAAACGCATCCAGCAACACCGCGACAGCGAGGCCGAGGCCGGTCTGCTTCATCTCGATCAGGTGGACCGCGACGAAGGCTGCGAACACCGTCACCATCACGATCGCCGCGCTGGTGATCACCGAGGTCGAGTTTCGCATCCCGTCGAAGACCGCCTCCCTGGTGGACATGCCATCCGTCGCCGCTTCCCGAATCCGACTGATCAGGAATACCTGATAGTCCATTGATAGTCCGAACAAGATCACGAACAGGAACAACGGGACCCGTGACCCGATCGAACCGGTCGAGGTGAAATCCAGGAGTCCCTCAGCCCATTTCTCCTGGAACACCCAGGTCATTACCCCCATCGCCGCTCCGACTGAGAGCAGGTTGAGCACGACCCCGATTGCCCCGAGCACCACCGATCGGAATGCCCAAGCGGTGATCCCGAAGGTGACCAACAACAGTGCACCGACAACCCATGGCAGACGCTCCTGCTGGTGCTGCGGGTAGTCGACATTGCGTGCCACGTCACCACTGACCGCGTACTCGACCCTGTCCAACTGGCCCAGCGTTAGGGGGAGATACTCCTCGCGCAGGCGTTGCAGGGAGTCCCGCGCTGTCTGCTCACCGACGAAATGCGGCACGGCGATATCGAGAACACGAGTGCGGCCGTCGGCTGAGACACGCAGTGTTGAAGACTCGCCCATGGCGGGATCGTCCGCCGTCATCGCCTTGAGTTCGGCGAGCGCTGTGGCGGTAGCCGGATCGTCACTGTGCACGACGACCTGGTGGATGGCCCTCACTTCCGGGTAAGCCGTAGTGAGCCGTTCGTAAGTCTGCATCGCAGGCAGGTCGGGTGGATGTGTCTCCACCCCCATGTCGGTGATCTTCATGCCGAGAACGGGTGCAGACAGCGACAGCATCGCCAGGGTCGCCACACTCAGCGTGAGTGCCGGACATTGGCCGACGAAGCGCATCAGCGCTGCGGAGAGTCGGTTGGCCTTCGGTGTCCGCATCGGCTTGCGTCGTCGGGAGGTCCGGTGTTCGGCGATCGCGCCGAGCTTGGCCAGCGTCGCTGGCAAGACCGTGATCGAACTGGCCACTGCGACGAGGGTGACCAGCACGGCACCTGTGGCGAGCGAGGAGAAGATGACGTCGCCTACGAAGTAGAGCGTGGCGCTCGACACCGCGACAGCGACTCCCGACAGCACGACCGCCCGGCCGGATGTCGCCGCGGCGAGATCGACCGCCGCCGTGGCGGACAGACTTCCGCCGGCCCGCGCACGTTCCTCTCGCTCCCGCTTCAGGTAGAAGAGGCTGTAGTCCACGCCCACCGCCAGACCGATCAGCAAGATGACGTTCGTTCCGACGCCGGCGTCGGGCACGATGTGCGAGACCAACATCGACAGCCCGACCGAAGCCGCAATGGACGACAGCGCCAGGACCACCGGTACGAGGGCCAGGCTGAGCGACCGGAACACCAACAGCAGCGTGATCAAGGTGATCGGCAGCGTGATCAGTTCGGCCTGGGTGATGTCCTGACCACGTTGTTGCTCCACCGCCTGCCCGATCGACGCACGGCCGGTCTGCTGCACCAGCACCTCGGGATGGGCGTCTTGTACGGCTTCGATCTCAATATGAAGATTAGCCACCGCCGCCGAGGCTTCGCGCTCCTCGACATCCAGTGTCAGGTCGACGCGGAGCGCGGGACTGTTCGATGCCGGTATCGGATCACTGACGTCCGCGACCATGGCCTGCGACGACATCCGGTCGATCACGTCTTGCGCGGCAGAGTCCGCAGCGCGTTCGTTCAGTACCCCACCAACCGGCGCAGTGATCAAGACATGCTCGACGGGTCGACGCTGCAACCCACCATCCGCCGCGATCGCTTCGGCCCGCCCCGCCTCACCGACTCGATAGTCCGCGGTGACGGCGGAGTTGTTGCCAACCGCGATCCCGGCCCCCAGACACACTGCGACGAACACCAACCATCCTGCGATCGCGTGCCACGGATGATGAGCACTCCAGCGAGCAACACGGACCGGCAAATTCGTCATGCTGTCATCGTTGCTACGTGCAGCCATCGCCCGACACGTACGGCCGGCCCACACCACATGTCCACCGACCGGCGGACACGCACCGCGCCTTGCCGGGAGGGTCGGACGACATTTCCAGACAAGTTCAGGGCCTACCCACGACGCCCCGCTCCTTTTAGGCACACGGTTGGTAGGTCCGCCGAAACATCGTCGGTTATCGCCTCGGCGTTGCCCTCGTGGATGCGATCCTGGTCGAGGTAGCTTTCGATCACCTGCGTGCGCCCGTGCCGCAATGCGAGGGATGCGGTCTTCTCCCGCGTGTTGGTGCAGAGGTGGAGTCGACCAGCTCGGACATCCTCACGGTCGCCCCCATGAGCAATCCGAGACAGTGGGCTCGCGGCCTAGTGCGGAGTGGGCCCCGTGGGGCTCGAACCCACAACCCGCTGATTAAAAGTCAGCTGCTCTGCCAATTGAGCTAGAGGCCCAGGCGACGACGCCCCCCGGCAGGATACGTGGCGGTGCGGACGGCGAAGCACGTGCCCGGGGACGGGGTTGTTGGCACTGGGTGCTCACACGAGCAGGGGCTCACACGCTTCCGCGGAAGCGTCGCGGACAGCTCGTGGAGGCGTGGGGCCGAGGGTTCCACGCCTCCCCCGGGGCGACGGCCCCGTCACGGAGGTCGCCGCGCCGCTACAGTGCCCCGAGCGCCTGCCGTCGAGGAGGAGGGTGGACATGAGTCACTCGGGCCAGCGGGAGAGGGATTTCGCGCCGTCGTCCCAGGGGGACGAGGTGGACGGACGCTCACCGGGCGAGCAGGCCGAGCCGGAGCCTTCGCGGCTCAACGCCCGGCGCTGGGCGGGCTTCGCCGGCGGACTGCTCGCCGGCCTGCTGGTCTACCTCCTCATGCCGGGTGACGTGGAGAGTGCGGTGAAGGTCACCGCCGCCATCGCGGTGCTCATGGGCGTCTGGTGGATGACCGAGGCGATCCCGATCCCGGCCACGGCGCTCGTCCCGCTGGTGGCCTTCCCGGTGCTGGCCGGCGCCGACATCGACGACGTGGGCGCCGCCTACGGCAACAACATCATCTTCCTCTTCATGGGCGGCTTCTTCATCGCCCAGGCCATGCAGCGGTGGAACCTGCACCGTCGCATCGCTCTGGTCACCGTCCGGCTCATCGGCACCAACCCGGTCCGCATGGTCGCCGGTTTCATGGTCGCCACGGCGTTCTTGAGCATGTGGGTCTCCAACACGGCGACCGCGGTCATGATGCTGCCCATCGGCATCTCGGTGCTCGCGCTCGTCGTCAACCTCGAGAAGCGCACCGAGACGCCGGAGGTGTCCGAGACCGAGCTGAAGAGCGCCGTCGTCTCCTCGAAGTTCGGCACCGCCCTGATGCTCGGGATCGCCTACGCGGCCTCCATCGGCTCGCTGAGCACCATCATCGGCACACCGCCGAACGCGCTGCTGGTCGCGCACATGTCCGAGCAGTTCGACGTCCAGATCGGCTTCGGCCAGTGGATGGTGGTGGGCCTGCCGCTCTCCGTCGTCTTCCTGCTACTCGCCTGGTGGCTGCTGACGAAGGTGCTGTTCCGGCCAGAGATCGACCAGATCCCCGGCGGCCGGGAGCTCATCACGTCCGAGCTGAACAAGCTCGGCCCCATGTCCTCCGGCGAGACCCGCGTCCTCGGCGTCTTCATCCTCGCCGCGGTCTCCTGGGTCGCGATCCCCTTGATCTGGCCCGACTCGCCACCGATCAGCGACGCCGGGATCGCCATGACCGTCGGCGTGCTCCTCTTCACCCTGCCGGCGGGCACGGCGCGCGGCGTCCGCCTGCTCGACTGGCAGTCCGCGGTCAAGCTTCCCTGGGGCGTGCTCCTGCTCTTCGGCGGCGGGCTCGCCCTGTCCGACCAGTTCTCCGCTTCGGGCCTCACCGAGTGGATCGGTGAGCAGGTCGGTGCGCTCGGCGGCGTCCCGACCCTCCTGCTCGTCGTCGTGGTGACGACCGGTGTGCTCTTCCTGACCGAGATCACCTCCAACACCGCGACTGCGGCCACGTTCCTGCCGGTGGCCACGGGTGTGGCGCTCGGGCTCGACCTCGACCCGCTGCTGCTGGCCATCCCGGTCGCGCTCGCCGCGACCTGCGCCTTCATGCTCCCGGTCGCGACGCCACCGAATGCCATCGCGTTCGGTTCGGGCTACGTGACCATCGGTCAGATGGTCCGCGGCGGACTCTGGCTGAACCTCGTCGGCATCGTGCTCATCACCGCCGTGACCTTGACGCTCGCCGTCGTGGTCTTCGGCATCGTCTACTGACCGGCTTCCGGCAGCGACCGCGCCCCGGCGGGCCGCCGCCGGCCGGAGCTCATCAGCCGTCCAAGCGCCTGAGCCCGCTCCCGGCGCCAGCGCGCGCCGGGTCGAGTACGGTGCCGGTGAGAGGAGGACGCCGTGAGCGAACGACGATTCCGCCGGCCGGCCATGCTCGACCCGGCCCAGGCCGAGCTCATCGAGGGCGACGAGGATCCGGCGATGCGCTCCGAGGTCGCCCACACGTCTGCCCAGGCGCTCGTGCGCGGAGGTCAGGAGGCGAGCGACGACCCCGAGCTCGTGCGGCGCCTCGTCACCCTCGTCGACACCGAGGGCCTCGACGCCGTCGCGGCGCTGTGGTCCCGCAGCCCGCACACCACCCTTCCCGGAACGCTCTGGCGGCTGTACCTGCTTCGCGAGTGGGTCCGCCGGGACCCGGGCGCCGTCTCCGACCGGTACCGCCGCGGTCTCCAGCGCGCCGAGGTGGCCGGCGCCGTCGCCGGGGTCGCCAGCCCGCCCGGGCCGGACGAGGTCACCGAGGTCGTCGACCGGGTGCTCTCCGGCCTCTTCGACGGCGACCTCGCCATCACCCTCGAGCGTGCCGCGGCCTTCCTCCGCGTCCTCGCCACCGGATCGGCGCTCGACGCCGACTGGATCGAGGAGGACGACGACGACCTCGCCTTCCGCGTCACCCGGCGCGCGGGTGCGTTGCTCACCACGGCCGAGGAGTTCGAGGAGGCCGCCGCCATGTACCGCGCCGGCCGGCTCGACTGATGGCACCGAGCTCCGACGTCGCCGAGACGGCAAGGCTCGACGAGCGGATGACCCAGGAGGTTCTCGACCTGGCCGCCGCGGTCGCCGAGCACGACGGCGTCGCCGCCCTGTCCGAGGCATCCCTGCTCGCGCTGCGCCGGGGCGAGGACGTCCGGCACCTGCTCGTCGGGGGACTCGAGCCGGCCGGGTACGCGCAGGTCGACCCGGTGGCCGGCACGGCCGAGCTGACGGTCCGCCCCGAGAGCAGGCGCCGGGGGAACGGGGCGGCCCTGCTGCACGCCGTGCGGCGCCTCGCGCCCGGCGTCGCCGTGTGGGCGCACGGAGACCTGCCCGCCGCCCGCGCGCTCGCGGCCGCCTCCGGGATGGAGCGCGTGCGGGAGCTGCTCCAGATGGCGCTCGACCTCCCCGCACCGGGCGTCCCGCTCGAGACCGCCCCCGCGGCCCACGGCCTCCCGCAGGCCAGGACGTTCCGTCCCGGTCAGGACGAGGAGGCCTGGCTGCGGCTCAACGGCCGTGCCTTCGCCTCCCACCCGGAGCAGGGCCGGATGACCCTCGAGGACCTGCGTGCCCGCCAGGACGAGTCCTGGTTCGACCCGTCCGTCCTGTGGGTCGTCCCGGACGAGCATGACGGCGAGCTGCTCGCCGCCATGTGGGTGAAGATCCTCCCCGGGGACGACGCCGGCGAGATCTACGTCCTCGGCGTCGACCCCGACGCCCAGGGGCGTGGACTGGGCCGTCGTCTCACCTCGCTCGCGCTCGCGGAGATGACCGCCCGTGGGCTGCGCCGGTCCACCCTCTACGTGGAGGGCGACAACACGGCCGCGCGGCGGACCTACGAGCAGAAGGGATTCACGTGCGTCGCCACCGACGTCCAGTATCGATGAGACGAGTCCGCTGGCGCCGACCGGTCACGCGCTCGTCACCTTCGGGTGCGAACATGTCCCCCATGAGCAGCACCGAGGGGGCCCGGGGCCCCGGGGAGAACGACCGGCCGAACGGGGCCGGTGACGCGCTGCCTGCCGCGGGTGACGGACTGCGCGCGGAGGACGTCTCCGCCGCGGAGGAGGCCGAGCTCGGCGGCTTCGAGGCCGACGACGAGGACGAGCTCGTCGCCCAGGCCCGTAGCCTCGCGCGCAACGCCGTCGGCGGCGCGGGTGGCGTGGCGACCGTGCCGCCGGTGGCGACGTCCGCACCACCGGCCCCGGGCGCCGACCGCGGTCCTGTTCCGGCCGCCGTCGGGTCGGAGCTGCCGGACGGGCGCTTCGCGGACCGTGAGCTCAGCTGGCTCGCCTTCAACGAGCGCGTCCTCGAACAGGCCGAGGACACCAGCCTCCCGATTCTCGAGCGGGCATGGTTCCTGGCGATCTTCGCCTCCAACCTCGACGAGTTCTACATGGTCCGCGTCGCCGGGCTGAAGCGCCGCATCGCGACCGGCATGGCCGTGACCGCGGCGTCGGGCCTGACGCCCCGGCAGGTGCTCGAGGCGCTGTCGCATCGCGCGCGAGAGCTCGCCGACCGGCACGCGCGCGTCTTCGCCGAGGACGTCCAACCCAAGCTCGCCCGCGAGGGCATCCACCTCCTCCACTGGTCCGAGCTGAGCGAGCCGGAGCAGGAGCGCCTGCACAAGTTCTTCCGGAAGCAGATCTTCCCGGTCCTCACGCCGCTCGCGGTGGACCCGGCGCACCCGTTCCCGTACATCTCCGGCCTCTCGCTCAACCTCGCCGTGCTCGCCCGCAACCCCAGCACCGGCAAGGAGCACTTCGCCCGCGTCAAGGTGCCGCCGTTGCTGCCCCGGTTCATCGCGGTGGACGCCGAGGGTGTGCCGTACCGGCCGGAGGACGTCCCGGCAGACGCCGGAGGCCGGACCGCCTACGTGCCGCTCGAGGAGGTCATCGGGCACCACCTGGACGCGCTCTTCCCGGGCATGGAGATCGTCGAGCACTACACGTTCCGGGTCACCCGGAACGAGGACGTCGAGGTCGAGGAGGACGACGCCGAGAACATCCTCAAGGCCCTCGAGAAGGAGCTCATGCGGCGCCGGTTCGGCCCGGCGGTCCGGCTGGAGGTGGACCGGGGGATCAGCCCGCACGTCCTGGACCTGCTCATGCGCGAGCTCGGTGTCACCGAGCAGGACGTCTTCCGTCTGCCCGCCCCGCTCGACCTGACCGGCCTCAACATCATCCACGACCTCGACCGGCCGTCGCTGAAGTACCCGAAGTTCGT
Source organism: Georgenia alba (assembly GCF_042665525.1). Classification (NCBI taxonomy): domain Bacteria; kingdom Bacillati; phylum Actinomycetota; class Actinomycetes; order Allobogoriellales; family Allobogoriellaceae; genus Georgenia; species Georgenia alba. Next base: position 189,467 of record NZ_JBHTCQ010000005.1, on the reverse strand, counting down.
CGGCGTGACCGCGCAGGGCCTGGCCGAGGTCGAGTCGGCGAACCCGACCGACATCTTCGCCGCGATCCGCGAGCGGGACATCCTCCTGCACCACCCGTACGACTCCTTCTCCACCTCGGTGCAGCAGTTCATCTCCCAGGCGGCCGCCGACCCGCGCGTGCTGGCGATCAAGCAGACGCTGTACCGCACCTCCGGCGACTCTCCCATCGTCGACGCGCTGATCGACGCGGCACAGGCCGGTAAGCAGGTCCTGGCGATCGTTGAGATCAAGGCACGGTTCGACGAGGAGGCGAACATCACCTGGGCCCGGAAGCTGGAGCAGTCCGGCGTGCACGTGGTCTACGGCATGGTCGGCCTGAAGACGCACGCGAAGCTCTGCCTCGTGGTGCGCCAGGAGGCGGACGGGCTGCGGCGGTACTGCCACGTGGGCACGGGCAACTATCACCCGAAGACCGCCCGCGGGTACGAGGACCTCGGGTTGCTCACCTGCGACCGGGACGTCGGCCAGGACCTCACACGACTGTTCAACCAGCTCTCCGGCTACGCGCCCCGCACCCGGTTCCACCGGCTGCTGGTCGCGCCCCGTTCGGTGCGCACCGGGCTGATCGAGCGGATCGAGCAGGAGATCGAGAACCACCGGAAGGGCAAGCCCGCCTGGGTGAAGATCAAGGTCAACTCGATCGTCGACGAGAAGATCATCGACGCGCTCTACCGGGCGAGCAGGGCCGGGGTGCCCGTCGACGTCGTCGTGCGCGGCATCTGCGGCCTGCGGGCGGGCGTGCCGGGCCTCAGCGAGAACATCCGCGTCCGCTCGATCCTCGGCCGTTTCCTCGAGCACGCGCGCATCTTCGCGTTCGCGGGCGGTGGTGAGCCGGAGGTATGGATCGGGTCGGCCGACCTCATGCACCGCAACCTCGACCGGCGCGTGGAGGCGCTCATCCGCATCGACGACCCTGGCCAGATCGACGACCTCGTCGAGCTGATCGACAGGTCGATGGCGAGGACGACGGCCTCCTGGCACCTCGGCCCCGACGGCTGGCACCGGGTGTTCACCGGTCCTCAGGGCGAGCAGCTCGAGGACCTGCAGGAGATCCTCATGACGCGGGCGCGCCGTCGCGTGGCGGCCTCCCGGTGACCTCCCGGTGAGCAAGTCCGCCGACGTCCTGGCGGCCGGTGCCCTCGTCTGGCGGGTCACCGGTCGGCGCCTGGAGGTGCTCCTCGTCCACCGGCCGCGCTACGACGACTGGTCCTGGCCCAAGGGGAAGCTCGACCCGGGTGAGTCCGCGCCCGAGGCCGCCGTGCGCGAGGTGGCCGAGGAGACGGGCGTGGCCGTCGCGCTCGGGCAACCGCTGCCCGCCGTGCGCTACCGGCTGAAGGACGGCCGCCGGAAGCGGACGAGCTACTGGGCCGCCCAGCCGCTGGAGGAGCACCCGCCAGGCGCTCGGCACCGGGCCGAGGAGATGGCCCCCGTGCAGGGTGACCCGCCGGAGGTCGACGAGATCCGCTGGGTCGAGGCGCGTCAGGCGATGGACCTGCTCACCTACCCGCCGGACCGGGAACCGCTCGGTCAGCTGCTCGACCAGTGGCGCGACGAGAAGCTGCGCACCTGGACGATGGTGGTCGTGCGCCACGCCCGGGCACGCAAGCGGTCCGCGTGGGACGGCGCGGAGGAGAGCCGACCCCTGACCCCGGTGGGCATGGCCCAGGCGGAGCGGCTCGTGCCGCTCCTCGCCTCATTCGGCATCGCCGAGGTCATCAGCTCGCCCTGGGAGCGCTGCATCGCGACGGTCCGGCCCTACCTCGAGGCGACCGGCATCGGGGCCGTGCTGCTGCCCGAGCTGACCGAGACCGCCCACGCCAAGAAGCCCAAGCCGGTCCGCGCGCTCGTCCGGCGGGAGCTGGTCGGGCGGGACGTGCCCGTGGCGGTCTGCGCGCACCGGCCCGTGCTGCCGACCGTGGTGTCGGAGATCGCGAAGCGCACGCCGCACAGCATCATGAAGCAGGTCCCCGAGGCCGATCCGTGGCTCAAGACCGGCGAGGTCCTCGTCGTGCACGTGGCACAGCGGACGGGTCGGGGATCTGTGGTCGTCGCCCTGGAGAAGCACCGCGCCGCGACCGAGAGACAAGTGCCGCTCCCCGTTGCCGAACTGTGACGGAACGAACAGACTGCATTCATCTGGTGTTCACCACTCGACCGCGTGGCGGACACCAATCGTGCCTACCGTCGAATCCGGTCGGGCAAGCCCTGGTTCCCGGCCCATCGACACAGAGGATGGATGACCGTGAAGCTTGCAGGTAGCCGCCGTCTGGCGGGAGTTGCCGCGATCAGCGCCCTGGCGCTCGCGCTCGCGGCCTGTGGTGGCAGTGGTGACAACAGCGGCGGCGCCGGCGGGGGCGCCGGTGGCGGCAACGGCGGCGGCTCGGACCTGTCCGGCGACCTGCCCGGTGCGGGTGCGTCGTCGCAGGAGGCGGCCATGGCGGGCTGGCTCGCCGGGTTCCAGGAGCAGCACCCGGGCGTCAACATCACCTACGACGCCGTCGGGTCGAGCACCGGGCGCGAGCAGTTCCTGCAGGGTGCCACGCTCTGGGGCGGCAGCGACTCCACGTTCGACGAGGAGGAGCTCCAGGCCGGTTCCGAGCGGTGCTACGGCGGCGAGGTGCTTGAGCTGCCGGTCTACATCTCCCCGATCGCCCTGGCGTACAACCTGCCCGACGTCGGCGTCGACCACCTCAACCTGCGGCCGGAGGTCATCGCCGGCATCTTCAACGGGGACATCACCTCCTGGGACGACCCCGCCATCGCGGAGGACAACCCGGAGGCCAACCTGCCCTCGCTGGACGTCGTCCCCGTGAACCGGTCCGACGGCTCCGGCACCACCGAGAACTTCACCGAGTACCTCGCGGACGCGGGCGGCGACGCGTGGCCGCACGAGCCGTCCGACACCTGGCCGATCTCCGGCACCCAGTCCGGTGCGCAGACCGACGGTGTCCTCGGCACCGTCTCCAGCGCCGAGGGAGCCATCGGCTACGCCGATGCCTCGCAGGTGCCGGACTCGCTGGGCACCGCAGCGGTCGGTGTGGGTGAGGAGTTCGTGCCCTACTCGCCGGACGCCGCGGCCGCCGTGGTCGACGGCTCGGAGCCGGCCGAGGACGCGAACGACCTGCGCCTGACCATCGAGCTCTCGCGCGACATCGAGGGCACCTACCCGATCGTCCTGGTCTCCTACGAGTTCGCGTGCTCGGTGTACGAGTCCCAGGCGGACGTCGAGAACGTCCAGGCGATCCTCAGCTACATCGCGTCCGAGGAGGGGCAGCAGCGCGCGGCCGACCCGGCGGTCGCCGGCTCGGCCCCCATCTCCGACGACCTGCGCAGCCAGATCGAGGCGGCCATCGAGCAGATCTCCGTGGCCGAGTGATCGGCTGGTGACCCGGCCGAAGGGTGGGACCGTCGTCGTGACGGTCCCACCCTTCGGCGTCGCAGGCCCCTGGGTGGTGTGAGCCATCCGACAGGTCACGTTAACCTTCCGTTCACCGAGCGCCTTCCCGGTGGACACCAGTCGCGCTTAGCCTGCCGACGGCTGGCACTCAGCGATAGCAGCCGGCGCCAGCCGGCCGTCACGACCAGCACGAAGCGGAGGACCCGTGGCAACTGCCCCTCCTGACCTCACGAGTCGCGACACACCTGCTCCCCGGTTGCGGGAGGCGCCCGGCCGCATCGGCAACGTCATCTTCCGCGGCATCTCCACCGGCGCGGGCATCGCCATCCTCATCACGCTCGCCGCCGTCGCCGCCTTCCTGATCATCCGGTCCTGGCCTGCGCTCACGGCGAGCGAGGAGGCGCTCGGTGGCATCTCCTTCATGCGCGGCAGCACGTTCGTCGAGTACGTGCTGCCGCTGGCCTTCGGCACGCTGCTCGCCTCGCTGATCGCGCTCCTCATCGCGGTCCCGCTCAGCGTCGGCGTCGGCCTCTTCATCTCGCACTACGCCCCGCGCCGCCTCGCCCAGGGCCTGGGCTACCTGGTCGACCTTCTCGCCGCGATCCCGTCGGTCATCTACGGCATGTGGGGCTTCTTCTGGCTGATGCCGCTCGTGGAGCCGTTCCAGGCCTGGCAGTCGGAGACGCTCGGGTTCATCCCGCTCTTCGCGGAGTACTCGGCACCGGCGAAGAACATCGCGACCGCCGGCCTGGTGCTCGCGATCATGATCCTGCCCATCATCACCGCGACCATCCGTGAGGTCTTCCTCCAGACGCCGCGCCTGCACGAGGAGGCGTCCCTCGCGCTCGGCGCCACCCGGTGGGAGATGGTCCGGCAGGCGGTCTTCCCGTTCGGGCGGTCCGGGATCGTCTCGGCGTCCATGCTCGGCCTGGGGCGCGCGCTCGGCGAGACCATGGCCGTGCTGATGATCATCTCGCCCGGACTGAGCATCAACCTCCACCTGCTGCAGGCCGGGCAGCACACCACCATCGCCGCGAACATCGCCAGCCAGTTCGGCGAGGGCGGCGGCGGTCTCGGCGGCAACGTCCTCATCGCGACCGGGCTGGTCCTCTTCGCCATCACCTTCGGCGTCAACCTCCTCGCGAGGTGGATCATCGCGCGGCGTGCCGAGTTCTCGGGAGCCAACTGATGACGACGACGACCACGACGCCCAAGCGCCGGCCGCTGGCGCAGGTCAAGCGCCTCCCCAAGCACACGCCGTGGGCGCTGCTCGCCGCCGCCCTCGCGGTCGCGTTCCTCGTGCTGCAGCTCCTCAGCACGCCGACGCCGGCCGGTGTCTTCTTCCTCGCCGCGGCGCTGTACGTCCTCGCCACGTGGGTCCTCTCGCGCGTCGTCGAGGGACCGCGGCAGGCGACGGACCGGCTCGCCACCGCGGTGGTGACCGGTGCGTTCGTGCTGGTGATGATCCCGCTCGGGTCCCTGGTCACGCAGGTGGCCGCCGAGGGCATGAAATTCATGTCGTTCGACTTCCTGAACACCGACATGGGCGGGGTGTTCGGGGAGATCCGCGACGGCGGTGCGGGACACGCGATCGTCGGCACGCTGTACGTCACCGGGCTGGCGTCCGCCTTCGCGATCCCGCTGGGCATCCTGACCGCCGTGTACCTCGTGGAGTTCGGGCGCGGGCGTCTGGCGCGCGCGATCACGCTCCTGGTGGACGTCATGACCGGCATCCCGTCCATCGTCGCCGGCCTGTTCGTCTTCGTGCTGTTCGCGCAGATCGACCCGCAGTACCGGTCGGCCTTCATGGGCGGAGTCGCGCTGGCCGTGCTCATGACGCCGGTCGTGGTCCGTTCGGTCGAGGAGATGCTCAAGCTCGTGCCCAACGAGCTCCGTGAGGCCTCCTACGCCCTCGGCGTTCCGAAGTGGCTCACGGTCGTGAAGGTCGTGCTGCGGACCGCCATCGCCGGCATCACCACGGGCGTGATGATCGCCATCGCGCGCGTCATCGGCGAGACCGCACCGCTGCTGCTGACGGTCGGCTCCTCCGCGGTGCTCTTCAACTACAGCCCTGTCGAGGGCCGCATCATGACCCTGCCCGTCTACGTCTACTCCCAGTACCGTCAGGGCGCCGGGATCCAGGGGTCGGTTGAGGTCGAGCGGGCCTGGGCGGCGGCCCTGACCCTCATCGTCATCGTGATGCTGCTCAACCTCGTCGCCCGCCTGGTCAGCAAATTCTTCTCTCCGAAGGGCATCTCGTGACCCGCCGCCCCGACAGTCTCCGGAAGGACCACTGATGTCCAAGCGCATCGACGTCAAGAACCTCAGCGTCTACTACGGCGACTTCCTCGCCGTGGAGGACGTCACCATGACCATCGAGCCGCGGTCGGTCACGGCGCTGATCGGTCCGTCGGGCTGCGGGAAGTCCACGTTCCTGCGGACGCTGAACCGCATGCACGAGGTCATCCCCGGGGCGTACGTGACGGGCGAGGCCAACATGGACGGCCAGAACCTGTACGGCAAGGGCGTGGACCCCGTGCAGGTCCGCCGTCAGGTCGGCATGGTGTTCCAGCGGCCGAACCCGTTCCCGACGATGTCCATCGCCGACAACGTGCTCGCCGGGGTGCGGCTCAACAACCGGCGGATGAGCAGGCCCGAGGCGGACGACCTGGTGGAGCGTTCCCTGCGCGGCGCGAACCTGTGGGGCGAGGTCAAGGACCGGCTCGCGCGGCCGGGCTCCTCCCTCTCCGGCGGTCAGCAGCAGCGGCTGTGCATCGCGCGTGCGATCGCGGTCAAGCCCGAGGTGCTGCTGATGGACGAGCCGTGCTCGGCGCTCGACCCGATCTCCACGCTGGCGATCGAGGACCTCATCGCGGAGCTGAAGAGCGAGTACACGATCGTCATCGTCACGCACAACATGCAGCAGGCAGCCCGCGTCTCGGACAAGACCGGCTTCTTCAACATCGCCGGCACGGGCAAGCCCGGGCACCTCATCGAGTACGACGAGACCGAGAAGATGTTCTCGACGCCGAGCGAGAAGGCGACCGAGGACTACATCTCCGGCCGCTTCGGCTGACGACGACCGCGCAGGCGGAGGTGGGCCCGAGGTCGGTTCGCTGACGGGCACGAGCGAGGGACGAGCGGAGTGCGAGGAAGCGGGCCAGGAGGGTACGAGGGCCCGCCGGAGCCGGAGCGGGAGGAGTCTGCCGCGAGGGTTCGGCTGACGACGACCACGCAGGCGGAGGTGGGCGCGAGGTCGGTTCGCTGACGGGCACGAGCGAGGGACGAGCGGAGTGCGAGGAAGCGGGCCAGGAGGGTGCGAGGGCCCGCCGGAGCCGGAGCGGGAGGAGTCTGCCGCGAGGGTTCGGCTGACGACGACCGCGAGGTGGGTGCGAGGACCCTCAGCGGTTCGCGCCCTCCAGGGACCCGGTCATCGGCTCGTCCACGGTGACGATGCAGGCGCTGGTGCGGTCGTCGGCCTGGTTCCAGCTCTCCTCGCTGGGGGTCAGCACCGAGAAGAAGAGCTCGGACTCCGCGTACGGGACGCCGATGAACTCCTCGAACGGCGGCTCGCACATGGTGCCCGCCTCGTCCTGGATCGCCTGGTCGCCCGGGAACTCCTCACCGGTGTGCTCCACGAGGGCGAAGACCTCGGCGTCGTGCTGCTCGCCGCACTCCAGGATCTCGACGTCGGTGACCTCTCCGCCCTCGAAGTCCGACCGGTTGAGGCAGTCACCCTCCTGCAGCTCGAACACGTTCCCGCTGCTGCACGCCGCGAGCGGGGCGACCAGGGCGGTGACGGCGACGGCGGACAGAACGGCCTTGCGCATGGGGTCTCCAGGTTCCTCGAGGTGATGGCGACCACGTGGTGCCGACCACAATGTAGGGGCAACGTCGCCGTCGTGGGTGGTCCGGCGCGGGGGAGAGGTCCCCACCGGCCGCGGCGCCGCTACGGCAGGACGGGCGACAGGACCAGGTAACCGCCCGCCGCGATGAGGCCGGCGGCGGGTGCGGTCAGCACCCAGGCGACGACGATCGATCGTGCGACGCCCCACCGGACGGCCCCGAGTCCCCGCCCGGCCCCGACGCCGGTGATCGCCGCGGTGATGGTGTGCGTCGTCGAGACCGGCGCGTGGAACCCGAGCGCGGCGACGTACAGCACGGCCGCAGCCACGGACTCCGCGACGAAGCCGCGTGGCGGGTCCAGGTCGACGACGCGGCGGCCCAGCGTCCGCATGATCCGCCACCCGCCCACGTACGTCCCCAGCGCCAGGGCCACCGCGGCCGAGAGCTTGACCCACAGCGGGATGGTGCTGCCCTCGTGCAGCCCGCCGGCGACGATGGCGAGCACGATGACGCCCATGGTCTTCTGCGCGTCCTGCAGGCCGTGCCCGAGGGCCATGGCCGACGCGGACACCGTCTGCGCCAGGCGGAACCGGCGCGTGGCCCGGCGGTACGGGGCATCCCGGGCCCACCACAGCACGCCGATCATGGCGCCTGCCGCGAGCAGGAAGCCCACCAGCGGCGAGGCGACCATCGGCACGGCCACGATCCAGCCGATGACGTCCCAGTGCACCTCGGTCGCCGAGGCTATCCCGGCACCCATGAGCCCGCCGATGAGGGCGTGGGAGGAGGACGAGGGCAGCCCGAGGCGCCACGTCACCAGGTTCCACGCGATCGCCCCGAGCAACCCGGCGAGCACCACGCCGAGCCCGTGCGCGCCGCTCGGCGGTGTGATGATCCCCGAGCCGATGGTCTCCGCGACGCCGGTGCCCAGCATCGCCCCGACGAGGTTCATCACCGCCGCCAGGGTCACCGCGGCCCGCGGCGTCAGGGCGCGCGTGGAGACGGAGGTGGCGACGGCGTTGGCGGTGTCGTGGAAACCGTTGGTGAAGTCGAAGACGAGCGCGACGGCCACGACGACCACCACGAGGAAGACGACGAGGTCCATGCCCTCGGCTCAGGCTTCCTGCAGCACGAGCGACTGGACCACGTCGGCGAGTCGGCGGAACCGACCGGCGACGTCGTTCAGCGCGTCCAGCACGCGCGTCACCCGCAGCGCCGCGACCGGGTCCGGCGCGCCGTCGAGCGCCTCTGCCGCCAGCCGCCGGTACGTCCGCCGCGCCGTCTCCACGAGCTGGACCACCTCGTCCCGGTAGGTGTTCGACCCGTTCATCGTCCGCAGGGCGCGCACCGCGTCCGCGGTGAGGTCCGCGCAGCGGGAGATCCCGCCGACGACCGCGCCCGCGTCCGCCGGAAGGTCGCCCAGCCTGTGCGCGATCATGAGGTCGGCCGCCTCGTCGAGCGCATCCATGCAGTCGTCGATCGCCGTGGTCAGGGCGTACAGGTCGCGTCGGTCGAACGGGGTCACGAACGTCCGGTCCAGCCGGTGCAGCACCGTGCTGGTGGTCTGGTCCGCCTCCTGCTCCACGGCGTGCAGCTCGGTGGCGAGCCGGGCGCGCGTCGTCCGGTCGGCCCCGACCATCCGGGTGAGCAGGCGCGCGCCGCGCACGAGGCACTCGGCTCCTGCGGACAGCAGCTCGAAGTAGACCTCGTCGCGCGGGATCAGTCGAAGTCGCAGCTTGGCTCCTGGGTGACTGGCGGATGAACGCCGGGAGAACGACAGCCCACAGGCTAAGGCAGGAGTCGGCAGCGACCGAAAACTTGTGTGACAAGTGAGGGACGCCGGGCCGGAGAGCGCCAGTCGGCGCGAAGGCCGCTCGTAGCGGCTGATGTTGGAGCCCGGGGCTTTCGCGGCCCGGCGTCGCTCACCACTGTACGTCAGCTGCGTGTGGGTGCAAGGGCCGTTCCCCGGTCGCGAACGCGGCGCGCCCGATCAGGGTGTCTCGGCGGCGACGCCGTCCCGACCCCGGGGGTCGAACCGGTAGCCGACGTTCCGGACCGTGCCGATGAGGTGGTCGTGCTCGTTCCCGAGCTTCGCCCGCAGCCGCCTGATGTGGACGTCGACCGTGCGGGTGCCGCCGAAGTAGTCGTAGCCCCACACCTCCTGCAGCAGCTGGGCGCGGGAGAGCACGCGGCCCGGGTTCTGCGCGAGGTGCTTGAGGAGCTCGAACTCCTTGTAGGTCAGGTCGAGCACACGCCCACGCACCCGCGCCGTGTACGCCGAGGCGTCGATCACCAGGTCGCCCGCCTCGAGCCGTTCCGGCGTCGAGGTGTCCCGGTCCTCGTCGCGGGTGGTCTCCGCGATCATCCGGAGCCGTGCCTCGACCTCGGCCGGTCCGGCGCTGGCCAGGATGACGTCGGCCGCTCCCCAGGTCCGGGAGACCGCGGTGAAGCCGCCTTCGGCCAGCACGAGCAGCACGGGAGGTGCCTGGACCGGCCCGGAGAGCATCCGGCAGAGCGTGCGGGCGGCGACCAGGTCCTTGCGGGCGTCCAGCACGACGGCGGCGGCGTCCCCGTGCTCGACGATCGAGGACGGCGACATCGGGGCGACCTGCACCTGGTGACCGAGGAGCGTCAGCGAGGGCAGCACACGGGCGACGCCACCGGGCTCGGCAGTCAGCATCAGGAGTTCCGCCACAGATCCCCTCCTCACGGGTGCGGCACACTCTAGCCGCGGGCCGGTGAGGTCTCGGCCCGCGTTCGCGGAGCGGTCGTCCGCGCGGGCGCCGTTTCGCGGTCCGGTCGCACGGTCATGCCACAATCGCCGGGTGGTCCACTCCGCCCCTCTCGCACTCGCCGACGCCGGTGCCCGGGGCGGCAGGGGCGGTGTCCTGACGTGATGGGTGCGGCGACACGGGCGGCCGTCACCGCCGTCGGGGCCGCCGCGATCGCCCTGGCCGGCTATCTCTCCACGGACGCGCTCTACGGCGTCGTGGTCGCCCTGGGACTGCTGTTCGCGGCCGGCTGGCCGCGGCTCCTGGGTCTGCCGACGGCGCGCGGGGGCAGCATCGTCATCGGCCTCGCGGCCGTCGCGGCGCTCGCAGTCGTGCGGTTCGCCGGTTTCGGGCACCTCGGTCTCGTGGCGGGTCTCGCCGTCGTCGCCGCGATCGTGCACCAGATGCTGCGCCGGGACGGCCGTCCCCGCCTGGTGGAGTCGGTCTCCGGGATCGTCACCGGCGCCGTCGTGACCATCTCCGCGGCCGGCTGGCTGGCGATCGAGGTGGACCGCACGACGCCCGCCCTCGTGGTCACGGCGGCGGCCACCATCGCGGCCGCCGCCACCGTCACCGCCCTGCGTGCGCCGATCGCGGTCGTCGGCGGGCTGGCGGCCGTCGTCGGCGCCGGGGTGGGGCTGCTGATCGGCTTCCTGCTCGGTGAGGTCGGGCCCGTGGCCGGAGCCCTCGTGGGCCTGACCGCCGGCATTCTCACCGCGGCGCTGCACATCCTGTTCGGGCAGTTCCCCGCCTCCGGGCGGATCCGGCCCGCCCTGGCCGCCGCGCTGCTGCTCGTGCTGGTCTCGGGCGTCCCGGTCTACCTGGTCGGCCGTCTCCTCGAGTCGGGTCTCCCCGGCGTCTGAGCGCTAGCCTGGGGCCGTGCCCTTCACCGTCCCGGACGACCTCGCCCCCGAGTGCTACCCGATCTCCTGGCTCCTCGGCCGCTGGCGCGGCTTCGGCATGCTCGGCTACCCCGGCGTGCCCGAGGCGGCGTTCCTCCAGGAGCTGGTCGTCGATCACGACGGCGGCCCGTACCTGCGCGCGACGACGACCATCCACCTCGCCGACGCCGAGGCGTCGCAGGAGGTGCAGCGTGAGATGAGCGGGCGTGCGGGAGCGGATCGCCTGGTCCCCGGCCAGCTCTGGTCCACCGAGACCGAGTACTGGCGCCCGGTGCCCGGCGACGGGACGTCCGAGAGCGACGGCCGGGCCGGGACGACCGGCGCAGGCGCCCCGGTGCCCGACCCGACGGACCTCGAGGTCCTCGTGGCGGACCCGTCAGGTCACATCAGCCTCTACGTGGGTGCCGTGCGCGGCCCGCGGATCGAGCTCGCGACCGACGCCGTCGTGCGCACCGCGACCGCCGCCGAGATGACCGGCGCCACCCGGGTCTACGGCCTCGTCGAGCAGGACCTCATGTGGGCGATGGACCTCGCCGCGTTCGGGCAGGAGCTGCAGACCTACGCCTCGGGCCGACTCAGCCGGGAGGAGTGAGAGATGCCGACCGACTACCGAAGCCCTCTGCTCGGCCGGCCCGGGGCCGTCGAGGCCTCCGGTCCCGACGCCGGCGTCCCGCTGCACCACGGCGATCCCGTGCACGAGCAGCGGGCACTGTCCCGCGGCCTGGCCGTCGTGGACCTGTCGCACCTGGGCGTGGTGACCGTCACCGGCCCCGACCGCATCAGCTGGCTCAACACGCTCAGCTCCCAGCTGCTGCTCGGCCTCGAGGCCGGCGTGCCCACCGAGCTGCTCCTGCTGGACGTGCACGGGCACATCGAGCACGCCCCCGCCGTGCAGGACGACGGCGAGACCACGTGGCTCGTCACCGAGGCGTCCGACACCGGCCCCCTCGCGGAGTTCCTCGACTCGATGCGGTTCATGCTGCGGGTCGAGGTCGCCGTCCGGGACGACGTCGCCGTGCTCGGCTCGGCCGCAGGCGGCTGGAACCGGATCACCGGGCACGAGGCGCACGCGCTGACCTGGCGCGACCCGTGGCCTCGCACGGCCCCGGGCTCGACGGCCTACGGCCCGCCCGACGCCGAGCACCCGGGGGTCGAGATCCACCGGGCGCTGAGCCTGGTGCGCCGGGAGAAGCTGGAGACGGTGGTCGACGACGTCCTCGCGACCGACGCCCGCCTGGCGGGCACGTGGGCCTGGGAGGCGCAGCGGGTCGAGGCCTGGCGCCCGCGGCTCGGGCGGGAGGTCGACGAGCGCGCCATCCCGCACGAGCTGGACTGGCTGCGCACCGGGGTCCACCTCGACAAGGGCTGCTACCGCGGCCAGGAGACGGTCGCGCGGGTGGTGAACCTCGGGAAGCCGCCGCGCCGGCTCGTCATGCTGCACCTCGACGGGTCCGAGCACGTGCTGCCCGGGGAGGGGGAGGAGGTCCGGCACGGCGAGCGGCCGGTCGGCCACCTCACCACGGTCGTGCGGCACGAGGAGCTCGGGCCGGTGGCGCTCGCGCTCGTCAAGCGGAACCTGCCCGCCGACGCCGAGCTGACCGCGGGCGGGATCGCCGCGGCGCAGGAGATCATCGTCGGCCTCGAGGGAACCACGGATGCGCGTCCGGAGGAGAGGCCGGGGGCCGGGCTGAGGCGCCTGCGCCCGTGAGGGGCACCTGGCGCCGCGGGCGCGTCCTGCTGGCGCTGCGGGTGCGCCAGGGCGGACGCCGGGTCGCCGAGGCCTTCCTGCCCATCCTCACCGCCGCGGTCGCCGCGGCCGTCGCGTACTTCGTCTCGCGGCACCTGCTCGGCCACGAGCTGCCGATGTTCGCGCCGATCGCGGCGTGGGTCTGCCTCGGGTTCAGCCCGGACCGCCAGCCGCGCCGGGTGGCCGAGCTGGGCGCGGGTGCGACCATCGGCGTGGCGCTGGGGGAGGTCCTCCTCGGTGTCGTCGGCTCCGGGGCGGTCCAGATCGCCGTCGTGCTGCTCATCGCCGCGTCCGTCGCACGGTTCCTCGACCGCGGCCACCTGCTGACCATGCAGGCAGGGGTCCAGGCCGTCGTCATCATCGCCATGCCGGCCGCGATGATCGCCGACGGCGCCGTCGGGCGCTGGGCGGACGCACTGGTCGGCGCCGCCATCGCGCTCCTGGTGGCCGCGCTCCTGCCCGGCGACCTCACCCGACGTCCGCGCCGCATGACTGCCGCCATCGTCCGTGACCTCGCATCGGCGCTCGGCACCCTCGCGCAGGGCCTGCGGACCGGTGACGCGCAGCTCGCCGAGGACGCGTTGGCGCAGCTCCGCGGCACCCAGGCCGCGCTTGACTCCCTCGACGAGACGCTGCGCAGCGCCCAGGAGGTCGTCGCCGTCAACCCGGCTCTCCGCAAGCTCCGCGGCACGGTCGCGGAGCTCTCCCGGACCGGGATGCTCGCCGACCGCGCGATCCGAAACGCGCGGGTCGTCGCCCGGCGCACGGTCGGCGCCATCGAGGACGGCGGTGCCTCGCCGCAGGTCGGGGCCGAGGTCGACACGATCGCCGTCGGGCTGCACGCCCTCGCCGGCGCCATCGGGGCGGGCGACCCGCCCCAGCACGCCCGCTCCACCCTGGTGCGCATCTCCGCCGACCTCGTCCCGGTCACGCACGCCGAGGAGGGGTGGCGCAAGCAGACCCTCGTCTCGCTGCTGCGGTCACTGGTGGTCGACGCCCTGCAGATGACCGGCATGTCCAGCCGGGAGGCGATGAGCCAGATGCCGGAGGGTTAGGCTCGGTCCGTGCTCGGCAGCTTCCAGATGTACCTGTTCCTCGCCCTCTCCCTCGTCCTGCTCGGCGTCGAGGTGTGGGCGCTGGTGGACCTGCTGCGTCGCCCGGCCAGCGCGTTCGTGGCCGCCGACAAGCGGACCAAGAAGTTCTGGGGACTGGTGCTCGGTGGGGCCGCCGCGATCGGGTTCGTCACGATCCCGCCGCCGCTCGGGATCGGGATCCTCGGCTCCTCCTTCCTGCAGTTCGTCGCGGTCGTGCCCGCCGGGATCTACCTCGCCGACGTGCGGCCCGCCGTCGAGCCGTACTCGCGGCGCCGGCCGCCGAGCGGCGGCGGGCGCTGGTGAGGGCCGTCCTGCAGCGGGTCACCCGCGCGGCGGTGACCGTCGACGGCGAGGTCGTCGGATCGCTCGACCGGCCCGGGCTGGTGGCGCTCGTCGGAGTCACGCACGACGACGGACCCGACCAGGTGACCCGGCTCGCCCGCAAGATCTCCGAGCTGCGCATCCTCCGGGAGGAGCGCTCCGTCCTGGACGACGGCGCCCCGGTGCTCGTGGTCTCGCAGTTCACCCTGTACGCGGAGACCCGCAAGGGTCGCCGCCCGACCTGGCACCGTGCGGCGCCCGGCCCGGTCGCGGAGCCCCTCGTGGACGACCTCGTCGCGGCACTGCGGGAGCGGGGCGTGGAGGTCGCCACCGGCCGGTTCGGTGCGGACATGGCGGTCGAGCTGGTCAACGACGGCCCCGTCACCCTGCTCGTCGAGGCGTGACGTCCGTCCCTCGTGACACCCGGTCCACAGGCGGTGTGCGGAAGCCGGGCCGGCACGGCAGGATCGGGGCCATGCAGATCGAGGCCGTCACCGGCGACATCACCGAGGAACGGGTGGACGCGATCGTCAACGCGGCCAACTCCTCCCTCATGGGCGGCGGTGGCGTCGACGGAGCTATCCACCGGGCGGCAGGCCCGGGCCTGCTCGAGGAGTGCATGGAGCTGCGTCGGACCGAGCTGCCCGACGGGCTGCCGGTCGGGCAGGCCGTGCCGACCGCCGGCTACGATCTGCCCGCCTCCTGGGTGATCCACACGGTCGGGCCGAACCGGCACCGCGGGGAGACCGACCCGGCACTCCTCGCGTCGTGCTTCACCTCCTCGCTCCAGGTGGCCTCCGACGTCGGCGCCGCGAGCGTCGCCTTCCCGGCCATCAGCGCCGGGGTCTTCGGGTGGGCGATGGGTGACGTCGCCCGCGTCGCCGTCGCCGCCGTCGCAGGATGGCGGCCCGCCGAGGCTGGATCCGGCATCGACCTCGTCCGGTTCGTCCTGGTGGACGAGACCGCCCGGTCGGCGTTCGCCGCCGAGCTCTGAGGCTTCCCGTCGCCGCCCGTCACGCCGGTGGCGAACACGGGCAGTTCCGGGAGCCGGCCACGGTTAGCCTGGACGAACGTCGCCCAGAAAGGCCGCTGCGGAGGTAGACCGCAGCACCAGACACCCGGCGGCCGCCAGTGAGGAGTGCACATGTTCGAACGATTTACCGACCGTGCCCGTCGTGTGGTCGTCCTCGCCCAGGAAGAGGCGCGGATGCTCAACCACAACTACATCGGCACCGAGCACATCCTCCTCGGCCTGATCCACGAGGGGGAGGGTGTCGCCGCGAAGGCGCTGGAGGCCCTCGACATCTCGCTCGAGGCGGTCCGCGTCCAGGTGACCGAGATCATCGGCGAGGGGCAGCAGTCCCCGTCCGGCCACATCCCGTTCACGCCGCGCGCCAAGAAGGTCCTCGAGCTCTCGCTGCGAGAGGCCCTCCAGCTCGGCCACAACTACATCGGCACCGAGCACATCCTCCTCGGCCTCATCCGCGAGGGGGAGGGTGTCGCCGCGCAGGTGCTGACGAAGCTCGGCGCGGACCTGAACCGCGTCCGCCAGCAGGTCATGCAGCTGCTCTCGGGCTACCAGGGGAAGGAGCCCGCCACGGCCGGCGGCCCGGCCGAGGGACAGCCCTCCGGCTCCGCCGTGCTCGACCAGTTCGGGCGCAACCTCACCCAGGCCGCCCGGGAGGGCAAGCTGGACCCGGTCATCGGCCGCAAGACCGAGGTCGAGCGGGTCATGCAGGTGCTGTCGCGGCGCACGAAGAACAACCCGGTGCTCATCGGTGAGCCCGGCGTCGGCAAGACCGCCGTCGTCGAGGGGCTCGCCCAGGACATCGTGCGCGGCGACGTTCCCGAGACGCTCAAGGACAAGCAGCTCTACACCCTCGACCTCGGGTCGCTCGTCGCCGGGTCCCGCTACCGCGGTGACTTCGAGGAGCGGCTGAAGAAGGTCCTCAAGGAGATCCGCACCCGCGGCGACATCATCCTGTTCATCGACGAGATCCACACCCTCGTCGGGGCGGGCGCCGCGGAGGGCGCGATCGACGCCGCCAGCATCCTCAAGCCGATGCTGGCCCGCGGCGAGCTGCAGACCATCGGCGCGACCACCCTCGAGGAGTACCGCAAGCACATCGAGAAGGACGCCGCGCTCGAGCGCCGCTTCCAGCCGATCCAGGTGGCCGAGCCGACGCTCCCGCACACCATCGAGATCCTCAAGGGGCTGCGCGACCGCTACGAGGCGCACCACCGCGTCTCCATCACCGACGAGGCGCTGGTGGCCGCCGCTAACCTCGCCGACCGGTACATCTCCGACCGGTACCTGCCGGACAAGGCGATCGACCTGATCGACGAGGCGGGCGCCCGCCTGCGGATCCGCCGGATGACGGCACCGCCGGAGCTGCGCGAGCTCGACGAGCGCATCGCCGAGGTCCGCCGCGAGAAGGAGTCGGCGATCGACGACCAGGACTTCGAGCGCGCCGCGCGGCTGCGCGACGACGAGAAGAACCTGGGCGAGCGCCGCATCGAGCGGGAGAAGGCCTGGAAGAGCGGCGACCTCGACGCCGTCTCCGAGGTGGACGAGGAGCTCATCGCCGAGGTGCTGGCGATGTCCACCGGCATCCCGGTCTTCAAGCTCACCGAGGAGGAGTCCTCCAAGCTCCTGCACATGGAGGACGAGCTGCACAAGCGGATCGTCGGCCAGGAGCAGGCGGTCAAGGCGCTGTCCCAGGCCATCCGCCGGACCCGTGCGGGCCTGAAGGACCCGAAGCGTCCGGGCGGCTCGTTCATCTTCGCCGGCCCGACCGGCGTCGGGAAGACCGAGCTGGCCAAGGCGCTCGCCGAGTTCCTCTTCGGGGACGAGGACGCGCTCATCCAGCTCGACATGTCGGAGTTCTCCGAGAAGCACACCGTCTCGCGGCTGTTCGGGTCCCCTCCGGGCTACGTCGGCTACGAGGAGGGTGGCCAGCTCACCGAGAAGGTGCGCCGCCGTCCGTTCTCCGTGGTGCTGTTCGACGAGGTGGAGAAGGCCCACGCGGACATCTTCAACTCGCTGCTGCAGGTGCTCGAGGACGGTCGCCTCACCGACTCCCAGGGCCGGGTCGTGGACTTCAAGAACACCGTCATCATCATGACCACGAACCTCGGCACCCGGGACATCGCCAAGGGCCTGCTCACCGGGTTCCAGGCGCAGGGCGAGCTGTCCAACAGCTACGACCGGATGAAGACGAAGGTCAACGAGGAGCTCAAGCAGCACTTCCGGCCCGAGTTCCTCAACCGCGTCGACGACGTCATCGTCTTCCCGCAGCTGTCCGAGGCCGAGATCATCCAGATCGTCGACCTCGAGATCAGCAAGCTGGACACCCGGCTGCGGGACCAGGACATGACGATCGAGCTGACGGCCGCGGCCAAGGAGCTGCTGGCGGAGCGCGGCTACGACCCGGTGCTCGGCGCCCGGCCGCTCAAGCGGGCCATCCAGCGGGAGATCGAGGACGTGCTGTCCGAGAAGATCCTGTTCGGCGACGTCAAGCCCGGCCAGAAGGTCGTGGTCGACGCCGAGGGCGAGGGCCTGCTCGGTCAGTTCACCTTCGCCGGTGAGCAGGCCGGTGACATCGAGAAGCCCGAGCCCGTGACGGTCGGCACCAGCACGACCGTCGAGCAGCGGGACCTGCCGACGGCGCCACCGAGCGGCGGTGCCGGCGGCGGCGGGCAGCTGCAGCCCGGGGCCTGACCCTCGGACCACGCACGACGGCGGAGGCGAGCGATCGCCTCCGCCGTCGTCGTGCCTGCGCTCAGGCGCCGAGCTCGGACCGCAGCCGGGCGACGTGACCCTGCGGGTCGACGTCGTACTCCGCGCTGCGGATCGTCCCAGAGGGGTCGACCACGAAGGTGCTGCGGCGCACGCCCTCGAAGGTCGTGCCGCGGAACGTCATCGGACCCCAGGTTCCGTAGGCGTCCGCGACGGCGTGGTCGGCATCGGACAGCAGCGGGAAGGTCAGCCGCTCGGCGTCGGCGAACGCCTTGATGTCGGGGACGGGATCCGCGGAGATCCCGACGACGGCGTAGCCGGCGCCGGCGAGCGAGGCGAGGTTGTCCCGGAAGTCGCAGGCCTCGGTGGTGCACCCCGGGGTGCCCGCCTTGGGGTAGAAGTACACGACGACACCACGGCGGGCGCCCGCGAGCAGGTCCGCGAGGGCCACCGGGTTGCCGTCGGCGTCGGGCAGGGTGAAGTCCGGGGCGGTCTCGCCCGCGTCGAGCTGGGTCATCTCTCAGGCTCCTTCTTCTCGGCCGGGTGCCGGTCCGTGTCCCGCTGCGTCCCAGTCTCGCGTCTCGGCGCCGGGACGTACATCGCAGGAGCTCAGCGCAGCCGCTCCAGAGCACCCGGCTCGAGCCCTGTCCGGTCGGTGAGCTCCGCGGCGCCGATCGCGCCGCAGTCGAGACCTCGCCGGAGGAACCGGGCGAGGGCCTTGGCGGTCGCCGGCTCGTCCAGGACGGCGCCCTCGACCCGGCCCGCGTAAGCCCGCAGGCGTGCCGCCGCCGGCTCGAAGCCCTCGCGGAAGAACGAGTAGGTCGCCGCGAACCGGCTGGGCAGGTGCCCGGGGTGCATGTCCCACCCCTGGTAGAACCCCCGTTCCAGTGACCGGCGGACCAGGCGACCGTGGTTCGCCCACGCGGCCCGCACCTGGGACGTCTCGCCGACCGGGAGGACGTTCGTGGATCCGTCGGACAGCCGGACGCCGGTCTCGGCGGCGGCGAGCTGCATGACGGCCTTGGCGTGGTCGGCCGCGGGGTGCTCGAGCGACTGGTACGCCGCCGCGATGCCGAGGGAGGCGGAGTAGTCGTAGGTGCCGTAGTGCAGGCCGCTGATCCGGCCGTCGCCGGCGTGCACCATCCTCGCCACACCGGCCGTGCCACCCGCGTCGAGGATCGCCTGCGGCGTCTCGACCTGGACCTCGAAGCGCAGCCGGGCGCTGGGCAGGTCGTTGGCCCGCTCGAGGGCGGCGCACACCTCGACCATCGCCTCGACCTGGGCGGCGGCGGTCACCTTCGGCAGGGTCAGCACCAGCCCGTCCGGCAACGGCCCGGATGCGGCGAGGGCCGTGACGAACAGGTCGAGCGTGCGCAGGCCGCGGGCACGGGTGGCCGCCTCGAGGCACTTGAACCGGATCCCGCAGAACGGGGGAGCGGTCCCCGCCTCGATCGCCTCGCGCAGTCCGCTCGCGGCGGCCAGGACCGCCTCGTCCTCCGCCGCGTCACCGTGGTCGCCGTAGCCGTCCTCGAGGTCCACCCGGAGATCCTCGACCGGCTCCCGGGCGAGCTTGTCCTCGACCTGGGCCGCGACCGCGTCGCGCAGGTCCGGGCGGACCCCGACGGCCTCCAGCACCGCGGCCGTCCCGCCGGACGCCGCGACCAGCTCACGCGCCCGCGCGCCCCACTCGGTCGCCACGTCGCGGTGGTACCGGTCGGCGGGGACGTAGACGGTGTGCACGGGCTGTCGCATGCCGTCGTCGCCCGGGTACGCCTGCGCGAGATGGTTGTCGTGACCTGCCAGGCGTTCCTCGACCTGGCGCCGTGTGGCCTGGTCCAGCGAGGTCCGTGCGGGGAGCGGCGTCGCCATTCCTGGATCCTTCCTGCCAACAGGTTCCAAATTGTGGAATCATAGTTCTACGAAGCGGCGCGCCTTGTGCGCGCCCGACCACTGTCCGGCGCACGACGAAGGGGCGACATGGCGAACGGCTCGGGGGTCCAGTCCGTGGACCGGGTGATCGACCTGCTCGAGATCATGACGGACCTCGGTGGCGACGTCGCTCTGAACGAGATCGCCGCCGCCTCGCAGCTGCCGCTGCCGACCATCCACCGGCTCATGCGCACACTGGTGATGCGCGGGTACGCGCGCCAGCTCCCCTCGCGCCGCTACACGCTCGGGCCGCGCCTCATCCGCCTGGGCGAGAGCGCGGGCCGGCAGCTCGGCGCGGGCGCCCGGCCCCACCTCGAGCGCCTCGCCGGCGAGCTCGGGGAGACCGCGAACCTCGCGATGATCGACCGCGACATGGCGGTCTACGTCGCGCAGGCGGCGTCGCGCCACTCGATGCGGATGTTCACCGAGGTCGGCCGCCGCGTCTACTGCCACTGCACCGGGGTCGGAAAGGTGGTCCTCTCCCAGCTCCCCGACAAGACGATCCGCGAGATCATCGGCCGGGTCGGGATGCAGCCGGCGACCGACCAGTCGATCACCTCGCTCGACGCTCTCCTGAAGGAGATGGAGCGGATCCGGGAGCGGGGGTACGCCGTCGACGACGGCGAGCAGGAGATCGGCGTGCGCTGCTACGCGGTGCCGGTCCCCGACGCGCCGACCCCGACCGCGCTGTCCGTCTCCGGGCCTGCGATCCGGGTGACGGACGACTTCGGCGAGACCGCCGTGCCGATGCTGCACTCGGTGGCGCGGGACATCGCCCAGGAGCTGCTCTCGGCCTGACCTCCGGCGCCTCATGCCCGGGTCCGCGCGACCGGGTAGCTCTCGTCCTCGGGGCGTGCGCTGGTCATGTCCGCCTCCTTCGATGGACGGGCGGTCGGGTCCGGCTCAGCAGAAGCCGCTGACCGTGCTCCAGGCGCGCGGCTCGGCCGCGGCCCCGTCGCGCCTGACCTCGGCCTCGATCTTCCCGTAGGGCCGGTCCGCGGCGTAGAAGACCTCGTTCGGGTTCTCGAGGCCGAACGGCTCCATGTCGACGAGGAAGTGGTGGAGGTTGGGCATCGAGAACCGGATCTCGCCGATCTCCGGGTGCGCCTCCAGCACGCGCCTGCCCATCTGGAACAGGGTCTGCTGCAGCGCGAGGGAGTGCACGTCCGCGAAGGTCTCCAGGAGGATCCGGCGCACGTCGTCGTAGGTGGCGTTGTAGTCGAGGGCGTCCTTGGTGTAGCGCCACCTGGCGGTGACCGAGGTGGCCAGGATCCGGTCCGTCGTCTCCGGCAGCGTCGTGAACCGGTCCCGCGGGAAGCCGTGGAACTCCGATCCGGTGGACTTCAGGACCTTCAGGTCCTGCAGGCCGGCGACGACGAAGATCTCGTCACCCTCGCGCTGGACCACTGCGGTGCGCGTCTCGGTGCCGCCGCGGACGAAGGAGTGGTCGTGCTCGCCGTCCGTGACGTTGTGGGTCAGCGAGGAGGGGATGTGCTCCCAGGAGTACTCCTCGACCTCCCAGCGCCCGCCGGCCACCCAGTCGAAGCTCGAGGTGAAGTGCTCCGAGAGCCGGACCGCGAACTCCTCGGGCGAGCCGATGCCGTCCTTGGCGAGCGCGAAGATGGTGTTCTTCTGGGTGTCGGTCGGCACGACCTTTCCCTGGTCGCCCTCGACGTGCGCGGCGGCGAAGTCCCCGCGCAGCTGGGAGGTGACCGACAGGTCGGTGATGCGATGCCGGGGCCGGTCCCGGTCGACCTTCAGGACCCGGACCTCGGCCTTGCCGTACTGGTTCTCGCCGAGGACGATGCCTCCGGTCGCCTCCTGCGCGTTCGCGGTCATCTCACTAGCTCCTTCGGTAGGTCTGCGACTGCGTCGTGCTGCGCCCCGGTGCCTCAGCTGCCCCGGTACGTCGAGTAGGCGAACGGGCTCAGCAGGCATGGGACGTGATAGTGGTCCTCGCCCTCCTCGACGACGAAGTCGATCGTGACCGAGGGGTAGAAGGTCCTCACGTCCTGGCGTCCGAAGTACTCGCCGGTGGCGAAGGAGACCCGGTAGACGCCTGGTTCGAGCCGCTCCGGTCCGAGCTGCGCGACCCGTCCGTCGTCGTCGGTGACCCCCGAGGCGATCGTCCCGCCGTCGGCGCCGGAGAGGGTCACCCGGATGCCGGGGGCCGGCCCGCCGCGGACGGTGTCGAGGACGTGCGTGGTCACGTGCGAGGTCATGTCAGCTCCTTCTGGAGTCGGAGTACGGCGATCTCGCGCAGCTGCTCGGCAGTGATGCTGCGCTCGGTGACCGGGTCGTTGCCCAGACGCTCCTCGAGGGCCGCGAGGATCTCCGCGGCGCTGCGCCCGGCGGCGCGGATCAGGAAGACGTGGCCGAACCGGTCCTCGTACGCACGGTTGCCGTCGAGGAGGCGGCGGGCCGTCTCGGCGTCGGTCCCGACGCCGGCCTGCTCCCGGCGCGAGTGCGCCGCCCCGGCGTCGTCGCCCGCGGGGCGCTCGCCGATGCGGGGATGGTGCGCGAGGGCGGCGGCGAGCTCCGCGTCGGTCCAGCCGGGCGCGGCGGTGCGCGCCGCCGTCAGCACCTTCTCGACGTCCGCGTACGGTCGTCCGGCACTGACCTCGGCCGCCCAGCGGGGCACGTCGACGCACCGGAGAAGCAGGGTGCGGGCAGCAGCGTCGTCGGCCTCGTTGAACAGCGCCAGCTGCGGAGTCATGGGTCGACCTCGACTCGTAGAGTTCCATAACGCGGAAGATAACTTCCAGCCCGTGAACCTATGTGGTGTCGTGGGTGGTGTCAAGAGACTGCATGGCACGCCCAGAGGAAGAATGCACGCATGAGCGAACGGACGTACTGGGCCACGCACGGTGGCCACCCGCCCCAGACCGACCTGCTGACCGACCGGGCGGTGTTCCGGGAGGCGTACGCCGTCATCCCGCGGGGCACGCAGCGCGACATCGTCACCTCGAACCTTCCCATGTGGGAGGGGACCCGGCTGTGGGTGCTGGCGCGACCCCTGACCGGCTTCGCCGAGACGTTCTCCCAGTACCTCATGGAGGTGGTGCCGGGCGGCGGGTCCGAGACGCCCGAGAACGATCCCGACGCCGAGGCGGTGCTGTTCGTCATGGAGGGTGAGGTGACCCTGACGCTCGGTGGCCCCGGCTCGGCCGACACCTCCGGCCCGGCCGGTGCCGTGCACCGCATGGCGCCGGGTGGGTACGCGTTCCTCGCGCCGGGCCAGCGCTGGAGCCTGCGGAACGAGGGTGCCGAGACCGCGCGCTTCATGTGGATCCGCAAGGCGTACCAGCGGGTCGAGGGTGTCGCGGTGCCCGAGTCGTTCGTGACGAACGAGCGGGACGTCACCCCGACACCCATGCCGGACACGGACGGCCGGTGGGCGACGACGCGGTTCGTGGACCCGGACGACGTACGGCACGACATGCACGTGACGATCGTGACCTTCCAGCCCGGAGGGATCATCCCGTTCGCGGAGACGCACGTGATGGAGCACGGCCTGTACGTCCTGCAGGGGCAGGCGGTGTACCGGCTCAACGAGGACTGGGTGGAGGTGCAGGCGGGCGACTTCATGTGGCTGCGGGCCTTCTGCCCCCAGGCCTGCTACGCGGGCGGGCCGGGTCCGTTCCGGTACCTGCTGTACAAGGACGTCAACCGGCACGCGCCGCTCGAGCTCGGAGTCAGGCCTCGCCGCGGCTGATGAGCCGTCCGCGCGGGTTCTCGTGGTCCACCTCCGTGCCGCGGACGAACGTGCGGTGCACGACGCCGGAGAGCGTGCGGCCCTCGTAGGGGGTCAGCGGGTTCCGATGGTGCAGACGGGCCGCCTCGACGACGAAGGTCTCCTCGGGCGCGAAGACCGCGAGGTCCGCGTCGTACCCCTCCGCCAGCCTGCCCTTGCGCCGCATGCCGGTCCGGGTCGCGGGCCGGGCCGACATCCACTCGACGACCCGCTCCAGGCCGATGCCGCGGCGCCGGGCCTCGGTCCACACGACCGGCAGCCCGAGCTGCACCGAGGAGATGCCGCCCCAGGCGATGCCGAAGTCGCCGCCCGGGAGGTCCTTCAGCTCCAGCGGCGCAGGGGAGTGGTCGCTGGCGATGTAGTCGATCGTGCCGTCCAGCAGGCCCTCCCAGAGCTGGTCCCTGTTGTCGGCCTCGCGGATCGGGGGGCAGCACTTGTAGGCCGTCGCGCCGTCCGGGACGTCCTCGGCCTGCAGGGTCAGGTAGTGCGGACAGGTCTCCGCGGTCAGGTCCAGGCCGTCGTGCTTCGCGGACCGGATCGCCGGCAGCGCGTCCGCGGACGACAGGTGCAGGACGTGGGCCCGGCCCCCGGTCCGCCGGGTCCGCTCGACCACCTCGGCGACCGCGAGGTTCTCGGCCTCGCGGGGTCTGGACGCGAGGAAGCGCTCGTACCGGGCGCCCGCGGGCCGGGGCGCCCGGTCGATGGTCCGGGCGTCCTCGGCGTGGACGATCAGCATGCCGCCGAACCGGGTCAGCTCCCGCAGGTGGTCCTCGAGGCCGTCGGGCGTCAGCGGCGCGAACTCCCCGACGCCGGAGTGCAGCAGGAAGCACTTGAACCCGAAGACGCCCGCGTCGTGCAGGTCACGCAGGTCCGTCCGGTTGCCCGGGACGGCGCCGCCCCAGAACCCGACGTCGACGAAGACCTGGCTCCGTGCGACGAGTCGTTTGTACTCCAGCGCCGGGCCGTTGACCGTGGAGGGGACGGAGTTGAGCGGCATGTCGACGATCGTGGTGACGCCGCCGGCCGCGGCGGCGCGGGTGGCGCTCGCGAACCCCTCCCAGTCCGTGCGGCCCGGCTCGTTGACGTGCACATGGGCGTCGACGAGACCGCTGATCAGCGTCTCGTCCTCGGCGAGCTGCACGACCCGGTCGCCCGGCAGGTTCGCGCCGAGCGGTCGGACCGCGGTGACCCGCCCGTCCACGACGCCGACCTCCCGGGGCCGGATGCCGTCCTCGCCCAGGACCCGCCGGCCTCGCAGCACGAGCTCGAAGCTCCCGTCCGCGCGGACGGACGGGCGGTGTGGTGCTGGCGCGCCGTCATGGGGCGTGTCCGTGAGGTCGTGCGTGCGGCGGTACTCGCGGATCTGGGCGCGTATCCGGGCCGGGTCGTTGACGTCGGCCACTCTGGCGTCCACCGCCCGACACCTCCGAACTTTCGGGATGAGAAAGTCAGATCCTACGTTGTGGAATGTACGCCGCGGGTCGTCGTGTGGTCAACGCGCGCGGTTGGGTCGTGTGGTCAACGCGCGGTTGGGTCGTGTGGTCAACGCGCGCGGTTGGGTCGTGTGGTCAACGCGCGCGGTTGGGCTCGTGCGGTCGACGCGCGCCCAGTCCGGCCGGCGGCCGGTCAGGCGGCCGTGCCGACCGCCGTCGCCGTCGCCGTCGCAACATCGTCCTCCACGAGGGCGTGACGATAACGCTGCACGAATGCGCGCAACACCTGGTGCGAGGCCTCGACGTCGGCGCCGGCGACCCGCGCGAGGACCTGATCGATCTCGTCGGCGGGGAAGTACCCGGAGTGCCGGTACGCCTCGATGCGCGTCGCGATCGCCGCTCGGTCCATCTCGGGGTGGAACTGGGTGACGTACTGGTTCCGGCCGAGACGGAACATCTGCACGGGGCAGGCGTCGGAGGCGGCGAGCAGCGCCGCGCCCGGTGGGAGCACCGTGCACGCTTCCTTGTGCCCGACGTAGGCCTGGAACCGGGCCGGCAGGCCGTGCAGCAGCGGGTCCCGGCCGCCGGCGTCAGTGAGGCGGACCTCGACGGCCGAGGTCTCCTCCGCGTACGTCCCGTCGACGACGGCGCCGGCGCGCCGGCCGAGCGTGCCGACGCCGTAGCAGAGCCCGAGGAACGGGAGGTCGCGGCGCTGGACCTCGGCCAGCACGGTGTCCAGCTCTGCCTCGACGCGACGCTGGGTGGCGCTCTTCTCGCCGGGTGGCACCGACGTCGTGAACGGGCTGCCACCGAGGATGACGCCGGCGTAGTCGTCCAGGTCGACCGGGGTGAACGTCCCAGCCTCCATCCGCACCCGCACCAGCTCCGACGGACGCAGGCCGCCGAGGCGGAGGAGTGAGGCGTACTCGTCCTCCGCGGCGACCTGCTCGCTGCGGGAGGCGAGGAAGAGGAAGGGCCTGGTCATGGCATCAGTGAAGCCGATCGGCGACGGTCGTCACCGGCGCGGGCGGAGCGGTCTCAGATCCTGGTCCGAGGACGTGGGGCCGAGCCCGAGTCCTTGGGCCGCAACTCCGCGAAGCGAAATCGGGATTCCAAATTGTTTGTCCCGGCGAAAGCGGAGGTCTACATTCGACTGCACCGGCTCCGCTGTTCGGCATGGATAACCTGCGGACCGGGAGAAGACTCCAACCATGCCCGTACCGCCGCCCGTGAGGCGCACGGCGGCTGCGGCGTCTCGGTGAGGAGCAGGACTCATGGACCGGATGACGATGACGGTCAACGGGCGGACGAGGACCGTGGACGTCCCGCCGCACACCCGCCTCCTGGACTTCCTGCGCGGCACGGGGCTGACCGGCGCCAAGGAGGGTTGCGCCGAGGGGGAGTGCGGCGCGTGCGCCGTCCTCGTGGCCCGCCCGGACGGCGATGCCGGCACCCGCTGGACCGCGGTCAACGCCTGCCTGCCGCCCGCGCTGGCCTACGACGGTCAGGAGGTCCTCACGGCGGAGGGCCTCGGCGGCCCGCCGGCTCCGGGGAGGGAGGGCGACCTCCACCCGGTCCAGCGCGAGATGGCCGCCCGCGGCGGGTCCCAGTGCGGGTACTGCACGCCGGGCTTCGTGTGCTCGATGGCCGCGGAGTACTACCGGCCGGAGCGGGTCGCCGCGCCGACGGCCGACGACGGCGTCGACCGTCACGAGGTGGGCGCGAACGGGTTCGACCTGCACGCGCTGTCCGGGAACCTCTGCCGGTGCACCGGGTACCGGCCGATCCGCGACGCCGCGTACGCCCTCGGCGGGCCGGACCCTACGGACCGGATCGCCGAGCGCCGCACCCGCCCGGCACCGCCCGCCGTGCCCACCCGGGTCACGTCCGCCGGCACCGAGTTCGTCCGTCCGGTCAGCCTCACCGAGCTCCTCGAGCGGTACGCCGAGCACCCGGACGCCGTGCTCGTGGCGGGCGCCACCGACGTGGGCGTGGAGGTCAACATCCGGCACGCCCGTCCGGGGCGCGTGCTCGCCGTGGACCGGCTGCCCGAGCTGCGCACCCTCGAGACCACCGCGGAGGGTATCGAGATCGGCGCGGCCCTCACCCTCAGCGAGATCGAGCGCCGCCTCGCCGGGCGGGTCCCGCTGCTGGACCAGCTCTTCCCGCAGTTCGCCTCCCGGCTCATCCGCAACGCCGCCACCCTCGGTGGGAACCTCGGCACCGCCTCACCGATCGGTGACGCGGCGCCGGTCCTGCTGGCCCTCGACGCCACGCTGGTCCTCGCCGCGAGCGACGGTGAGCGAGAGGTGCCCCTGGCCGAGTACTTCACCGGCTACCGGCGCACCGTGCGCCAGCCGGGGGAGATGATCCGCGCGGTGCGTCTCCCGGCGCCGCAGCCCCGGCTCGCCGCGTTCTACAAGGTGGCGAAGCGCCGGTTCGACGACATCTCCTCGGTGGCCGTCGCCGTCGCGATGGATCTCGAGGGCGACCGGGTCGGCCGCGTCCGGATCGGGCTCGGCGGCGTCGCCGCCACTCCGATCCGGGCCCTGGGCACGGAGGAGGCCCTCACCGGGGCGTCGTGGACCCCGCAGACCGTCGAGCGTGCCGCCGCCGCGCTGGCTGCCGAGGGCACGCCGCTGGACGACCACCGCGCCTCCGCGCGCTACCGCACGGCCATGCTGGGGCAGGCGTTGCGCCGCTTCCACGCCGAGTCCTCGCCCCGGTCACTGGAGGTGACCCGATGACGTCACTGGCCGACCGTCCCCCGAACGCGGTCGTGGGCCGGACCGTCTCCCACGAGAGCGCCGACCTGCACGTGACCGGTGCGGCGCTGTACACCGACGACCTGCTCGCCCGCGCCCCGGGGGTGCTGCACGCCTGGCCCGTGCAGGCCCCGCACGCCCACGCCCGCCTCACGGCTCTGCGGACCGCCCCGGCCCTCGGCGTCGACGGCGTCGTGACCGTCCTCACCGCCGCCGACGTGCGCGGCGTCAACGACGGCGGCATCCATCACGACGAACCGCTCTTCCCCGACGAGGTCTGCTACGCCGGCCAGGCCGTCTGCTGGGTCCTGGGGGAGTCGCTCGAGGCCGCCCGGAAGGGTTCCGACGCCGTGGAGGT
This sequence comes from Georgenia alba, assembly GCF_042665525.1. Lineage (NCBI taxonomy): Bacteria > Bacillati > Actinomycetota > Actinomycetes > Allobogoriellales > Allobogoriellaceae > Georgenia > Georgenia alba. Next base: position 161,371 of record NZ_JBHTCQ010000005.1, on the reverse strand, counting down.
CGAGTACGAACCGCTGCCGTCGATCCTCACCCTGCGCGAGGCCATCGACGCCGGGTCCTTCCAGGGGCAGCAGCCGACCGTCTCGCGCGGCGACGCCGCGGCCGCGCTCGAGCGTGCGCCGCGCCGCTTCACCGGGGAGCTCGAGATCGGCGGGCAGGAGCACTTCTACCTCGAGACGCACGCCGCGCTCGCCCAGGTGGACGAGGCGGGGCAGGTCTTCGTCCAGTCCTCCACCCAGCACCCGTCCGAGACCCAGGAGATCGTCGCCCACGTGCTGGGCCTGAGCTCCTCGGAGGTCACCGTGCAGTCGCTGCGCATGGGCGGGGCGTTCGGCGGCAAGGAGATGCAGCCGCACGGCCTGGCGGCCGTCGCCGCACTCGGCGCCGTCACCACCGGGCGACCCGTCCGGCTGCGGCTCACCCGCACGCAGGACATGACGATGACGGGCAAGCGTCACCCGTTCCACGCCACCTGGGACGTCGGCTTCGACGACGAGGGCCGCCTGCTCGCGCTGCGCGCCACGCTCACCGCGGACGGCGGATGGTCGCTCGACCTCTCCCAGCCGGTGCTCGGCCGGGCCCTGTGCCACGTCGACAACGCCTACTTCATCCCCGACGTCGAGGTCCACGGGCGCATCGCGAAGACCAACAAGACGTCCCAGACGGCGTTCCGCGGCTTCGGCGGACCCCAGGGCATGCTCGTCATCGAGGATATCCTGGGCCGGTGCGCCCCGGCTCTCGGCATCGACCCGGCCGCGCTGCGCCGGCAGAACTTCTACCTGCCCGGCCAGTCCACCCCGTACGCCCAGCCGGTCCGGCACGTCGAACGGCTGCACGAGATCTGGCAGCAGCTCGCCGACCGGGCGGACGTGGCCCGCCGGCAGGCCGCCGTCGAGGCGTTCAACGCCGGCCACGAGCACGTCAAGCGCGGCCTGGCCGTGACCCCGGTGAAGTTCGGCATCTCCTTCAACCTCACCGCCTTCAACCAGGCCGGCGCGCTCGTCCACGTGTACAAGGACGGCTCGGTGCTCATCAACCACGGCGGCACCGAGATGGGGCAGGGGCTGCACACGAAGATGCGTCAGGTGGCGGCCACCGCGCTCGGGGTCCCGCTCGAGACGGTCCGTCTCGCGCCGACCCGTACCGACAAGGTGCCCAACACCTCTGCGACCGCGGCCTCCTCCGGCGCCGACCTCAATGGCGGCGCCGTGAAGAACGCGTGCGAGCAGATCCGCACCCGGCTCGCCGAGGTCGCCGCCCGGAGGCTCGGCGTCCACCCGGGCGACGTGCGCTTCGGCGACGGCACGGTGACGGGTCTCGGGACCGAGACCGGGCTGAGCTTCGCGGAGGTCGTCGGCACCGCCTACACCGACCGTGTCCCCCTGTTCGCGGCGGGGTACTACCGCACCGAGGGCCTGCACTGGGACTCCACCCGGATGCAGGGCGAGCCGTTCAAGTACTTCGCCTACGGGGCCGCGGCCACCGAGGTCGAGGTCGACGGCTTCACCGGCGCCTACCGATTCCTGCGCACCGACATCGTCCACGACGTCGGCGACTCGCTCTCGCCGCTCGTGGACCGCGGTCAGATCGAGGGCGGCTTCGTGCAGGGCGCCGGCTGGCTCACGCTGGAGGAGCTACGGTGGGACCTCTCCGACGGCCCCGGCCGCGGCAGGCTGGCCACCCAGGCGGCCAGCACCTACAAGCTCCCGTCGTTCTCCGAGATGCCCGAGGAGCTCAACGTCCATCTCTACGAGCGGGCGACCGAGCCCGGCGTCGTCTACGGCTCCAAGGCCGTGGGCGAGCCGCCCCTCATGCTCGCGTTCTCCGTGCGGGAGGCGCTGCGGCAGGCGGCCTCCGCGTTCGGCCCGCCCGGGCACGTGGTCCAGCTCGCGAGCCCCGCGACGCCGGAGGCGGTCTACTGGGCGATCGAGGACGCCCGCGCCGCGGTCCAGGACCAGGATCGGGCCAGGTCCGCCCCCGCGCGGGCGGTGGCCGGGACGTCGGGAGGCTGACATGGACTGGCTCGAAGCCCTCCGGCGCTCGCGGACCGACGGGCGCGACGCCGTCCTCGTCACCGTCGTCACGGTGCGCGGCCACGCGCCCCGGGACGCCGGCGCGAAGATGGTCGTCACCGCCGAGGACTGCCACGACAGCATCGGCGGCGGCAATCTCGAGGCGACCGCCGTGGGCCGGGCGAGGGAGATCCTCGCGGCCGGGTCTCGCGCACCCGAGACGATGGAGATGACGCTCAACGAGCGTGTCACCACCCGCCACGGACGACAGTGCTGCGGCGGGGTGGTCACGGTCCTGCTCGAGCCGCTGCCCGCCCGCCCGACCGTCGCGATCTTCGGCGCCGGGCACGTCGGCCTCGAGCTGGGCCGGATCCTTGCCCGGCACCCGCTCGCCCTCCGCCTGGTGGACTCCCGTCCCGGGCAGGTCCGGGCAGCGCAGGCGCTCGCCGGTCAGGTGGCGGACGTGCGTGCTGATCACGCGCCAGCACCCGAGACCGTCCTCGCCGCCCTCCCCGGCGGCGCGCACGTGTACGTGATGACCCACGACCACGCCGAGGACATGGTGCTGTGCGACGCCGCGCTGCGTCGCGGCGACCTCGGCACGGTGGGGCTGATCGGGTCGAGCGCGAAGTGGGCGCGGTTCCGGAAGAGGCTCGTCGAGGGCGGCCACGAGCCCGCCGCCGTCGACACGGTCACCTGCCCCATCGGCCTGCCGGCGCTCGTCGGAAAGTCGCCGGCGGTCATTGCAGTGTCGGTCGCCGCGGACCTGCTGCTGCGCCTCGAGGCCGACGCCGCACCGGCCGGACCGCACGACGTCGGCGACCTGGCGGTGCTGCCGTGACGGTGTATCTCGCCACGGTCCTCGACACCCCCGGCGAGACCATGCTCGAGCCGCGCCTGCGCGCCGCGTCCGGCATCGCGCTCGTCGTGGAGGACGGCACGGTCGTCGCACGCACCGACCGGGCGGACGCCCGTACGCGGTTCCCCGACCACGACGTCGTCGACCTCACCGAGGGCGTGCTCCTGCCCGGGCTGGTCGACACCCACGTGCACTACCCGCAGGTCCGGGTGGTCGGCGGGGTCGGCCTGCCACTGCTGGACTGGCTGCGGGAGCGGGCCCTGCCGGAGGAGGCGCGGCTCGCCGAGCCGGGGTACGCGGCGAGGGTCGCCACCGAGTTCCTCACCGGGCTCGCCGGCGCCGGGACGACGACGGCCCTGGTGTTCGGTTCGCACTTCGCCGGCGCGATGGACCAGTTCTTCCCGGCGGCCGCGGCCAGCGGCCTGCGGATCACCGCGGGCCTGGTGCTCTCCGACGTCACCCTGCCCGAGGAGCTGCTCACGACCCCGCAACGCGCCGTCGAGGAGTCGGTCGCCCTGGCCACGCGGTGGCACGGCTCCGGCCGGCTGCGCTACGCGGTCACGCCCCGGTTCGCCCTCTCGGCCGGGGAGGCGATGCTCGACGCGTGCGCCGCCGTCGTCGACGCGGTCGACGGGGTGTGGGTGACGAGCCACCTCAACGAGAACCGCGACGAGGTCGCCCAGGTCCGCGAGCTCTTCGGGGTGCCGGGCTACCTCGACGCGTACGACCGGCACGGCCTCGTCACCCGACGTTCGGTGTGGGCGCACGACGTCCACCCGACCGCGGCCGAGCTCGCCAGGCTCGCCGAGACCGGCACCGCCGTCGCGCACTGCCCGACGTCGAACGCGGCGCTCGGCAGCGGGATCTTCCCGATGCGCGACCATCTCGCCGCCGGCGTGAGTCTCGCCCTCGGGTCCGACGTCGGGGCCGGGACGGGCTTCTGCCTGCTCAAGGAGGCGCTGCAGGCGTGCCTCCTGCAGCACCTCCATCCCGAGGGGGCCGAGCTCGGCCCCGCCGCGCTGCTGCACCTCGCCACCCGGTCCGGGGCGCAGGCGCTCGGGCTGGCGGACACGGTCGGCGACCTGTCCGTCGGCAAGGCGTTCGACGCCGTCTGGGTCCGACCGGCCCGCGACAGCACGCTCGACGTCGCCCTGCGTCACGCCGCCGACCCGGCCGACGCGCTCGCCAGGACCATCACGCTCGGGGGACCCGCGGACGTCGCCCGGACGTGGGTCGCCGGGGAGGCCGTGACGGCCTCCCGCCGGACCGAGCTGGAGAACGCATGAGCGTCTCGACCACGACGACGCCGCAGACGAGCCGGCGCCCGCCGGTCCTCGACCGCTCCTTCGGCACGATCGCCTGCTGCGCGATCAGAGACCTCACCGGCCGGGGACGTGAGGTCCGTGCCATCCTCTACGTCGTCGCCGCGCTGCTCGTGGCGCGCGACCTGTTCCTCGCCACCTGACCCCCGACCCACCCCACCGACGTCTCGACGAGGAGGCACCATGCCCACGACCTCAGCCACCACGGCCACCCGGCCGGAGGACGAGAGGCTGCCGATCGGCCGGTCGTTCATGTACGGCCTGCAGCACGTGCTGACCATGTACGGCGGTGTCATCGCCGTCCCGCTCATCGTCGGTCAGGCGGCGGGTCTGGAGCCCGGTGAGGTCGCGGTGCTGGTGGCGTCCGCCCTGTTCGTGGGCGGTGCCGCGACGATCCTGCAGAGCTGGGGCGTGCCATTCTTCGGCTCCCGTCTCCCGCTCGTCCAGGGGGTGTCGTTCGCGGGCGTGGCGACGATGCTCGCCATCCTCGCCGGTGGCGGCGGGTTTCCCGCCGTGATCGGTGCGGTCATCGTCGCCGGTGCCGTCGGTCTGATCGCCGCGCCGTTCTTCGCCCAGATCATCCACTTCTTCCCGCCGGTGGTCACCGGGGTCGTGATCACGACAATCGGCCTCACCCTCATGCCGGTGGCGGCGGGCTGGGCGATGGGCGGCGACGCGGAGGCCCCCGACTACGGCTCGACGGCGAACATCGGGCTCGCCTTCCTCACCTTCGTCGTCGTGCTGGCGCTGTCCAAGGTCGGTGTCGCGAGCATCTCGCGGCTGTCGATCCTGCTGGCGATCATCGTGGGGACCCTGGTGGCCGCCGCTCTGGGCATGACGGACTTCTCCGGCGTCGGGGACGGGGCCGTCGTGGCGGTGCCACAGATCTTCGCGTTCGGCATGCCGACCTTCGAGGCCGCCGCCATCATCTCGATGGTCATCGTCGTCCTGGTGACGATGACCGAGACGACGGCCGACATCCTCGCCGTCGGGGAGATCATCGGCACGAAGGTCGACTCGAAGCGGATCGCCGACGGGCTACGGGCGGACATGCTGTCCTCCACGGTCGCGCCGGTGTTCAACTCCTTCACCCAGACGGCCTTCGCCCAGAACGTCGGGCTGGTCGCCATCACCGGGATCAGGTCCCGGTTCGTGGTCTCCGCCGGCGGACTCATCATGGTGGTGCTCGGCCTGCTGCCGGTCCTGGGCCGGGTGGTCGCGGCCATCCCGTCTCCCGTGCTCGGCGGTGCCGGCGTCGTCCTCTTCGGGACGGTGGCCGCCGCGGGCATCCGGACCCTGGCCAAGGTCGACTACGAGGGCAACATGAACCTCGTCATCGTGGCCTCGTCGCTGGCGTTCGGGATGATCCCGATCGTCGCGCCGACGTTCTACGACGGCTTCCCGGACTGGTTCACGACGATCTTCCACTCCGGCATCTCCTCGGCGGCCGTGATGGCCGTGCTGCTGAACCTGGTCTTCAACCACCTGCGGGCCGGGACGCCGGAGCGTCCGTCGGTCTTCGCGGCACGGGGCGTGCGGTACATCGGCCCCGAGGTGCTGGACGCGCTCGAGGACGGCGACCACGTCCGGGACGGCAAGCTCGTCGACGCCGCCGGCACGGAGGTGCCGATCGTGGCGGAGGAGACGCCCGACGACCTCGGCGAGCGGCACGAGCGGGCGCACCGGCACGACGGCGAGGAGAGCGGACGCCGGGACTGACGGGACCGGGCCGGGCCGCGCCGGTGCATGGCGCGTCGGTAGGCTCGGGGAGTGATCACGCACGACGTCCGGGTCCACCCGTCCAGCGACAACCTCGCCCGCGAGGACCAGCTCGCCTGGAAGATCGCGGAGGTCGCCGCCGACCCCGTCGACGTCGACGACGACGTCGTCGACATGGTCATCAACCGGGTGATCGACAACGCCTCGGTGGCGACGGCGTCCCTGGTCCGGGCGCCGATCGTGGCGGCGCGTGCCCAGGCGCTCGCGCACCCGTACACACCCGGCGCGACCGTGTTCGGCGTCCCGGCGGCCGAACGGGTCAGCCCGGAGTGGGCGGCCTGGGCGAACGGCGTCGCGGTCCGCGAGCTCGACTACCACGACACCTTCCTCGCGGCCGAGTACTCCCACCCCGGTGACAACATCCCGCCCGTCCTCGCCGTCGCCCAGCACCTCGCCTCCGCGCGCTCGCTCGACGGCGCCGCCCTGGTCCGTGGCATTGCCACCGGCTACGAGATCCAGGTGGACCTGGTCCGGGCGATCAGCCTGCACAAGCACAAGATCGACCACGTCGCCCACCTCGGCCCGTCCGCCGCAGCCGGGATCGGCACGCTGCTCGGGCTGCCGCCGGAGGTGATCTTCCAGGCAGTGGGCCAGGCCCTGCACACGACGACGGCGACCCGGCAGTCCCGCAAGGGCGAGATCTCCACGTGGAAGGCGCACGCCCCGGCGTTCGCCGGCAAGGTCGCCGTCGAGGCGGTGGACCGGGCGATGCGCGGCCAGACCTCGCCCACCCCGATCTACGAGGGTGAGGACGGCGTCATCGCGTGGCTGCTGGACGGGCCGGAGGCGCACTACCGGGTGCCGCTGCCCGGGCCGGGCGAGCCGAAGCGCGGCATCCTCGAGACCTACACCAAGGAGCACTCGGCGGAGTACCAGTCGCAGGCACTCATCGACCTGGCCCGCCGCCTGCACCGCGAGCGTCCGGAGCTGGCCGGCCCGGGCGCTGTCGAGGACATCGTCAGCGTCGTCATCCACACCTCGCACCACACCCACTACGTCATCGGCTCGGGCGCCAACGACCCGCAGAAGTACGACCCGGCCGCCTCGCGCGAGACCCTCGACCACTCGATCCCGTACATCTTCGCCGTCGCCCTGCAGGACGGCGGGTGGCACCACGTCGACTCCTACACGCCGGAGCGGGCGGCCCGCCCGGACACGGTGGGCCTGTGGCGCAAGATCACGACCGCGGAAGACCCGGAGTGGACCCGCCGGTACCACTCGAGCGACCCGGACGAGAAGGCGTTCGGTGGCCGGGTGGAGATCGACCTGGCGGACGGCACCAGGATCGTGGAGGAGATCGCGCTCGCCGACGCCCACCCGTATGGTGCGCGGCCGTTCGGCCGCGAGCAGTACGTCGAGAAGTTCCGCACCCTCGCATCCGGTGTGCTGCCCGACGCCGAGATCGACCGGTTCCTCGACGTCGCCCAGCGGCTGCCCGAGCTGCGGGGCGAGGAGCTCGCCGAGCTCACGGTGGTGGCGCCGCCCGAGCTGCTCGCCGGGGCGAGCGCCCCGGAGGGGATCTTCTGATGCTGTACGCGTCGACCTCGGCCGCCGAGAAGCGCGCCGGTCTGCGCCGTGAGCTGGAGCAGTCGAGCGCGCTGCTGCGCTTCCCCGGAGCGTTCAACCCCCTCTCGGCGCGCCTCATCCAGGAGAAGGGCTTCGAGGGCGTCTACATCTCCGGCGCCGTGCTGTCCGCCGACCTCGGGCTGCCGGACATCGGGCTCACGACGGCCACGGAGGTCGCGGGCCGCAGCGGGCAGATCGCCCGGATGACCGACCTGCCGGCCCTCGTCGACGCCGACACCGGGTTCGGCGAGCCGATGAACGTGGCCCGCACCGTGCAGACGCTCGAGGACGCCGGGGTGGCCGGCCTGCACATCGAGGACCAGGTCAACCCCAAGCGCTGCGGCCACCTTGACGGCAAGCAGGTGGTGGCCGAGTCGGAGGCGCTCAGGCGGATCCGCGCGGCGGCCGATGCCCGACGGGACCCGAACCTGCTGATCATGGCCCGGACCGACGTCCGCGCCGTCGAAGGGCTGAGCTCGGCCGTCGACCGGGCGAAGGCGCTCGTCGACGCCGGTGCCGACGCCGTCTTCCCGGAGGCCATGGCCGATCTGGGCGAGTTCGAGGCGGTGGCGTCGGCCGTCGAGGTGCCGGTGCTGGCGAACATGACCGAGTTCGGCAAGTCCGAGCTCTTCACGACCGAGCAGCTCGCGTCCGCCGGGATCCGGATCGTCATCTACCCGGTCTCGCTGCTGCGGGTGGCGATGGGCGCGGCCGAACGGGCGCTGGACACCCTGGCAGCCGAGGGGTCGTTGCGCTCCGAGGTTCCCGGGATGCAGCACCGTTCCCGGCTGTACGAGCTGGTGGACTACGCCGGGTACAACGCCTTCGACAACCAGATCTTCACGTACGAGCCCTGAGGGGATGGACATCCCTGCCGGGCCCTGGCCCCCTGCCGCGAAGGAGCGAGACATGAGCAGCACCGCCCCCGAGATCCACAAAGGTCTGGCCGGCGTGGTCGCCGACACGACGGCGATCAGCAAGGTCAATCCGGAGACGAACTCCCTGCTGTACCGGGGCTATCCCGTCCAGGAGCTCGCCGCGGAGTGCTCCTTCGAGCAGGTCGCCTGGCTGCTGTGGCACGGCGAGCTGCCGTCCGACGAGCAGCTCGACACGCTGCAGGAGACCGAGCGGGCGAACCGGGCGCTGTCCGACGACGTCCGGGACCTGGTCGACCGGACGCCGACCACGGCGCACCCGATGGACGTGCTGCGCACTGCCGTGTCGCTGGTCGGCGCGCAGGATCCGTCGGCGGGCGACGCGTCCCCGGACGCCGACCTTGCGAAGTCGGTGCGGCTGCTCGCCCAGCTGCCCGCGGTCGTGGCGTACGACCAACGCCGCCGCCGTGGTGAGGACCTCGTGCCGCCCGACGAGGACCTCGACTATGCGGAGAACTTCCTGCGCATGACCTTCGGGGAGGTCCCTGATCCCGTCGTGGTGGACGCGTTCCGGGTCTCGCTGATCCTGTACGCCGAGCACTCCTTCAACGCCTCGACCTTCACCGCCCGGGTGATCACCTCGACCATGGCCGACCTGTACTCCGCCGTCGTGGGGGCGATCGGTGCGCTCAAGGGGCCGCTGCACGGTGGCGCCAACGAGGCCGTGATGCACGTCTTCGACGAGATCGGATCGGCCGAGAACGCCGAGCCGTGGCTCGAGCGGGCGCTCGCGGAGAAGCGCAAGATCATGGGCTTCGGGCACCGCGTGTACAAGAAGGGCGACTCGCGAGTGCCGACGATGAGGGCCGCGCTGGAGCGGCTGGTCGAGCACTACGGGCGCCCGGACGTCCTGGACCTGTACACCCGGCTCGAGACGGCGATGGGGGAGCGGAAGAACATCAAGCCCAACCTGGACTACCCGTCCGGGCCGGCGTACCACCTGATGGGCTTCGACACCGCGACCTTCACGCCGCTGTTCGTCGCATCGCGGGTCACCGGATGGACCGCGCACGTCATGGAGCAGGCCGCGGACAACTCCCTCATCCGGCCGCTGAGCGAGTACGACGGCCCGGACGAGCGCCACCTGTAGGCCGGCGCCCGGGGTCCTGTGAGCTCCGGAGGGGATCTCTCAGGCTGATCCTGAGGAATCTCCTCCGTCACCGCATGACAGCTGTCATGCCGAGAACGTGACGGCGCACCATCGTGCGACCATGCCCCGCGGCGGCACCGTGGACGCCATGACCACCACGACACGGACGGCGACCGACGCCGTCGACGTCATCGGCGTCGCCAAGCAGTTCCACACCAAGGACGGTCCGCTCCGGGCCGTCGACGGCGTGGACCTCACGATCGGGCGCGGTGAGATCCTCGCCCTCCTCGGGCCCAACGGCGCCGGGAAGACCACGCTCCTGGACATGGTGCTGGGACTGACGACCCCGACGTCGGGAACGATCTCGGTGCTGGGGACCGAGCCCCGCCGGGCGGTGCGTGCCGGGCAGGTCTCGGCCGTGCTCCAGACCGGCGGGCTGCTCCGGGACCTGACCGTCGCCGAGACCGTCCGCATGATCGCCTCGACCTACGACCGGCACGCCGAGGTCGACGACGTCCTGCGCCGGGCACGCATCCAGTCGATCGCCAGCAGGAAGGTGTCGAAGTGCTCGGGCGGGGAGCAGCAGCGGCTGCGCTTCGCGCTCGCCCTGCTGCCCGACCCCGACCTCCTCGTGCTCGACGAGCCCACCGCGGGCATGGACGTCACCGCCCGGCGCGAGTTCTGGGACACCATGCGTGAGGACGCCGCGCGCGGCCGCACGGTCGTCTTCGCCACCCACTACCTTCAGGAGGCGGACGCGTTCGCCCAGCGGATCGTGATGGTCTCGGCCGGCCGGGTCGTCGCCGACGGGCCCACCGCGCAGATCCGTGCCCGGGCCACCGGCCGCACCGTCTCGGCCCGTCTCGGCAGCCCGACGGCGGACGTGCGGCACCGCCTCCGCACGCTGCCGGGCGTCCAGGACGTCAGTCTCGACGGCGGACGGGTCGCCGTGCGAGCCGCGGACTCCGACGCCGTCGCTCTCGCCCTCCTCACCGACTTCGGCGCCACCGACCTGGAGATCACCTCCGGCTCGCTGGACCAGGCCTTCCAGGCCCTCACCGAGGGAGCATCGTGATGGCTGCGCTGGCCAACCCCACCTACACCGGGATCGAGCTCCGGCGGGTCACCCGCGACCTCGTCTCGATGTTCTTCATCGCCGTCCTGCCCGCGTTCTTCTACGTCATCTTCGGCGCCTCCATGGACTACGGCGCGCAGGACGCCGGCAACGGCAACGTGACCATGTACGTGATGATCTCGATGGCGGCCTACGGCGCCGTCACCGCGACCACCGGGGTGGGCGGCATGGCGGCCGTCGAGCGGATGCAGGGCTGGGGTCGCCAGCTCGGGCTGACCCCGATGCCGGACGCACAGTACGTGGCCGCGAAGGCGGCCGTCGCGCTGGCGGTCGCGGCCGTCCCGATCGCCCTCATCTACGGCCTCGGCTTCCTCACCGGTGCGGAGGCGGCCTGGTGGGCGTGGCTGCTGAGCGCCGCCGTCGTGGTCCTCGGCGCAGCCGTCTTCTCGCTGTTCGGGCTGGTGATCGGGCTGATCTTCCGGTCCGAGGCGGCGGTCGGCGGCGCGAGCGGCGCCCTGGTGATCCTCGCCTTCCTCGGCAACATCTTCTTCCCGCTGTCCGGCACCATGCTGACCATCGCGACCTTCACCCCGCTCTACGGGTACGTGGCCCTGGCGCGCTACCCGGTCACCGAGGGGACGATCTTCGACACGGCCGGCGGCGCGATCGAGCAGGCGCTGTGGATCCCGGTGGCGGGCCTGCTGGCCTGGGGACTGGTCTTCGCGTTCCTCGCCGTCTGGCTGGTCCGCCGCTCGCGTGCCCGCCAGTAGCGGTCCCGGGGCGGCATGATCGGACCACGATGACGAGCGACCACGGCGAGAGCGGCCACGGCCGGGCGGATCCTGCGGCGGCCCGTGCACCGGAGGTGCGCGCGCCGTGGGAGCGGTTCGCCTGGGTCATGGGCGCGGTGTGGCTGCTCTTCCTCGCCTTCCCGCTCGTGGAGGCGTTCCGTGTGGACCGGCCGGTGCTCGTGCGCGCCCTGGCGGTGGCCGCGATCCTCGGGTTCGCGGCGCTGTACCTCTACGGATTCGTCCGCCTCTCCCGGTACGACGACAAACGGCAGGGTGCCCGGTTCGGGCTCGCGGTGCTCGCCGGGATGTCGCTGCTGGCCCTCGTGGCCGGCCTCGTCGTCGGCGGCCGGGCGGCCGGGATGACGACCTTCCTCCTCGCCTCCGGCATGTTCAGCCAGCCGCTGCGGCGCGCCTATCTCATGGCCGTCGGCTGGGTCGCGGTCTCCGCGGTCGTGCTGCTGGTGACGGGGCTGTGGGCCCAGCTGTGGTTCCTGGTCGGCATCAACGTCCTGGTCGGCCTCTTCACCGGCTTCATCCGCTGGCTCGACCAGCGCCAGGGCGACCACGAGCGACTGCGCCGCGAGCTGGACCTCGTGGCCGAGCGCGAGCGGGTGGCCCGCGACGTCCACGACGTGCTCGGTCACAGCCTCACCGTCATCACCGTCAAGGCCGAGCTGGCGGAACGGCTCGTCGACGCCGACCCCGGCGCCGCGAAGGCGGAGATCACCCAGATCCGGTCCCTGACCCGCGAGGCGCTCGCCGAGATCCGCGCGACCGTCGCGGGCCTGCGGGTGGCACGCCTCGGCGACGAGCTGACCGCCGCGCGCGACACCCTCACCGGCGCCGGCATCACCGCCGACGTGCCCGCCGACCCCGACGTCGTCGACCCGCGCCACCGCCTCGTCCTGGCCTGGGTGCTGCGCGAGGCCGTCACCAACGTCGTCCGGCACAGCCGCGCCAGCACGTGCACCGTGCGGCTCGGCCGCGCCTCGCTGGAGGTTCTCGACGACGGCGTCGGTCTCGACGGCGCCCGCGAGTCCAGCGGGCTGCGGGGAGTCCGGGAACGGGTCGACGGCGCCGGCGGCACCGTCACCCTCGGCCCCGGCGACCACGGGGCCGGGACCCGTCTGGAGGTGACGTGGTGATCACCGTGCTGCTCGCCGACGACCAGGCGCTCGTGCGCGGCGCGCTGGCCGCGCTGCTGCGGCTCGAGCCGGACATCGAGGTCGTCGCCGACGTCGGCAACGGCGACGACGTCGTCGACGCGGCACGCGCCTCGGGTGCGGACGTCTGCCTCCTCGACATCGAGATGCCCGGCGCGGACGGGATCGAGGTCGCCGCCCGGCTCGCCGCCGAGGTGCCCGGCACCCGGTCCCTCATGGTCACCACCTTCGGCCGGCCGGGCTACCTACGCCGTGCGCTCGAGGCCGGCGCGAGCGGCTTCGTCGTGAAGGACACCCCGGCCACGGAGCTCGCCGAGGCGATCCGCAAGGTCCACGCCGGCCTCCGCGTGGTCGACCCGGCGCTCGCCACCGAGTCCCTCGCCGGCGGCGCCAACCCGCTGACCGAGCGGGAGCGTGAGGTGCTGCGCGAGTGCCTCGACGGCGCTCCGGTGGCCGCCGTCGCCGCGCGCGTTCACCTCTCGGCCGGCACGGTGCGCAACTACCTGTCCGCGGCGATCGGCAAGACCGGCACCGCCAACCGCGTCGAGGCGGCGCGGGTGGCGCAGCGCAACGGCTGGCTGTAGGTGTGCCGGCCGGCGAGCTCGGTCGACCGGGGTGAGCGGTGTCAGTCGACCGAGCCCTGGTAGATCGTGTCCTCGACGCGGGCCCGCTCGTCGACGCCGAGGCTCTGCCACCAGCGCCGCAGCGCGGGGTCGTCGGAGCCACGGAGCAGCTCGGCGTACTTCTTCGAGGCGTGCGGATGGTCGCCCTCCCAGGTCCCCGAGACGGTGACGTCGCCGTCGCGCGGTCCGACGAGGCGGGCCACCGGGTCGTCGGGGTTGCGGACCGAGATGTGCGTGACCTCGTCGGGGAGATCGAACTGGCCGCCGCCGGCGCCGGCCGTGACCACGGACCGGATGTCGTACGTCCTCCGGACGTCCGGGTCCGCCGCCAGGTCCATGACGGTGAAGCCTCCCTGGCTGTGGCCGACCATGACGACCGGGGTTCCGGCGTCGACCTGCGCCTGCCGCAACGCCTCGAGGACGGCGGCGCGCTGCGGCGAGTCCTTCCCGGCCGCGCTGGCGGCCGCCCCGTACGGGCCGAACGGGTCCTGACCCGGTGCCGGTGACCAGGTCTGCGTGCCGGGAACCTGGACGACGGCGAGCTCCGTGCCGTCCGCGCGCGTGATGGTCTGGACGCGGACCGCGCCGCGGACCCCGTAGACCTCGTCGAGGTCGTCGTAGAGGTCCGCCGGGCCGGTGGGCGTCGTCCCCTCGGGCACGCCGGCTGTCCGGGCGAGGCCCGTGACGTCCTTGACCTTCGTGCGGTCGGCGCGATGGTCCGCGACGCCGGCAAGGGCGCGGCCGGCACCGAAGCCGACGAGACCGAGCAGCCCGAAGGTGAGGCCGTCCACGGGGAGCTGTTCCCCGAGCTCACGCGGGATGTCGTCGAGCGAGTCGATCTCGCCCGGGCCGAAGGCGCGGACGATCGAGACCGTCAGGTCGAACGTCGTGCCCCAGAACCGGCCGTAGGCGGCGTCGTCGAAGAACCTGCCCGTCACCGGGTCGTACCCCAGGAGCGCGGTGCCGCCCGCGCGCGTGAGCACCCGGAACCCGTTCGTCGCCGTGTGTCCCGCGCTCTCGATGCAGCTGCGGTCCTCCTCGCGCGGATGCCCCCACGGCATCGGCAGCGCCGCGTCCGTGAACGCGGGCGCCGGGAGGGGCTCCGCCACCGGGGCCCGCTCCCCGGAGATCAGGCTGTTGATGTCGTTCGCGCAGGTCGTGGCGGCCAGCGAGATCCGCGACAGGAGCGCTCCGTACTGGCCGAGCAGACGCGTGTTCTCCTCGACGGTCGCGGTGTCCTCGTACCAGGGCACCGTCACCCGGTCCTCCTCGACGAAGGGGACCCAGTCGAAGGCCGCCTGGAGGTGGTCGACGACCCCGGCGTCCTTCGCCTCGGACGCGCCGACGGTCACCCCGCCGGCCACGCGCGCCCGGAAGGCGGCCGCCCGACGCTCGAGGTCGGCCAGGTCGGGCTTGATCGTGGCCAGCGTCCGGGCGTAGGTCTCGAGGTGGGTGGCTGCGGACCCGAGCCGGCGGTGCATCTCCTCGGAGGTGCGCACGGCCGGTTCCATGAGCGAGTGCACCTGGTGCTGCTCGGGGGCCTCGTAGTGCGTCCGCAGACCCGACCAGCTGACCTGGACGGTCTGCATGTGTCGTACCGTGCGGCGGCCGGCCCGGCGCATCGCCTCCGACACCTCGGTGATCCGCTCGATGCTCAGGTCGCCGGAGCGCGCGACGAACCGCGCCGGATCGATCAGTCCATCACCCTGTGCACCGGCCACCTGTTCCCCCTGAGTCACCAGGTCGCAGCGTCGCTGCCGACCGCCGGGGCCGAGGCTATGGGCACGCCCGAGCACGGGCCGATGGGGAGATCTCCCCATGGCGGACACAGCCGACGCGGGTCACCTATGCTCGGCTCGAGGGCGCCGCCGGCGAGCGTGTGCCGGTTCGTCGCGGCGGCGGCCAGGAGGCTGCGATGGCGAGGTACGTCTTCCGCTTCAGCGAGGGCGGCAAGGACCAGCGGGACCTGCTCGGCGGGAAGGGCGCGAACCTCGCCGAGATGACCAGGATCGGCCTGCCGGTGCCGCCCGGGTTCACCATCACCACCGAGGCGTGCCGTGCCTACATGCGCGAGGGCCGTCTGCCGCCGGAGCTGCGCGTCGAGGTGACCATGGCGCTGCGTGAGGTCGAGGACGCCATCGGGCGGCGACTCGGTGACTTCCACGAGCCGCTCCTCGTCTCGGTCCGCTCCGGCGCGAAGTTCTCGATGCCCGGGATGATGGAGACCGTCCTCAACGTCGGCCTCAACGACGCCTCGGTCCGCGGGCTGGCCGAGTTCTCCGGCGACGAACGCTTCGCATGGGACTCCTACCGGCGCCTCATCCAGATGTTCGGACGGACCGTCCTGGGCATCGACGGCGAGGCCTTCTCAGCGGCCCTGGAGCAGAAGAGGCAGCAGGTCGGCGCCGCCACGGACGTGGACCTCGGCGCCGCGGACCTGCAGGACCTGGTCGGCACCTACAAGACCATCGTCCGCGACGCGGGCGGCCGAGACTTCCCGCAGCACCCCCGCGAGCAGCTCGACATGGCCATCGAGGCGGTCTTCGGCTCCTGGAACACCGACCGCGCCCGGCTGTACCGGCGCCGCGAGCGCATCCCGAACGACCTGGGCACCGCCGTCAACGTCGTCGCGATGGTCTTCGGCAACCTGGGCGAGTCCTCCGGGACGGGTGTCGCGTTCACCCGCGACCCGTCCAGCGGCCAGCCCGGCGTGTACGGCGACTACCTGCCCAACGCCCAGGGCGAGGACGTCGTGGCCGGCATCCGCAACACCCTGGCGCTCACCGAGCTGGAGCAGCGTGACCCGGCCTGCTACCGCGAGCTGACCCAGGCGATGCGCCGCCTGGAGACGCACTACCGCGACCTGTGCGACATCGAGTTCACCGTCGAGCGCGGCACGCTCTGGCTGCTGCAGACCCGGGTCGGCAAACGCACCGCGGCGGCGGCGTTCCGGGTCGCCACCCAGCTCGTGGACGAGAACCTCATCACCATGGACGAGGCCATCGCCCGCGTCACCGGCGCGCAGCTCACCCAGCTGCTCTTCCCGCAGTTCGACGCCGACGCCGGCAAGCAGCTCCTGACCCGCGGCATGGCCGCCTCCCCGGGCGCCGCCGTCGGGGAGATCGTGCTCGACAACGCCCAGGCCGTCGAGCGCACCGCGGCCGGCGCGGAGGTGATCCTGGTCCGGCGTGAGACCAACCCGGACGACCTGCAGGGCATGGTGGCGGCCACCGGCATCCTCACCGCCCGCGGCGGGAAGACCTCGCACGCCGCCGTCGTGGCGCGCGGCATGGGCAAGGCCGCAGTGGTGGGCGCCGAGGAGGTGAGCGTCGACGTCGCGGCGCAGCAGGTGACGGTCGACGGCACCGTCCTGCAGGCCGGGGAGGTCATCGCGCTCGACGGCACCACCGGCGAGGTCTTCCGCGGCGAGGTCCCGGTGGTCGACTCGCCCGTCATGCGGTACGTCGCCGCCGGGGTGCACGCCGGCGTCGAGGCCTGCGGGCAGGACGAGGGCATGAAGGAGCTGGTGCTCGCCGTGCACCGGGTCATGACGCACGCGGACGAGGTGCGCCGGATGCGGGTGCGGGCCAACTGCGACACCGCCGACGCCGCCCGGCAGGCGCGCGAGCGCGGCGCCGAGGGCATCGGGCTGTGCCGCACCGAGCACCAGTTCCTCGGTGACCGGCGCCGCCACATCGAGCGGCTCGTGCTCGCCCGGACCGAGGAGGAGCGTCGGGACGCGCTCGCGGCCCTGCTGCCGCTGCAGCGGCAGGACTTCGTCGAGCTGCTCGAGGCGATGGACGGGCTGCCGACGACGATCCGGCTCATCGACCCGCCGCTGCACGAGTTCCTCCCGGACCTCACCGAGCTGGCAGTCCGGGTCGCGTTGGCGCAGGAACGGGGCGAGACCGGCGAGCAGGCGGACCACGACGCCGCCCTGCTCACGCAGGTGCGGCGGATGCACGAGGAGAACCCCATGCTCGGCCTGCGCGGCGTGCGCCTCGGGCTCAAGGTCCCCGGGCTGTTCGCGCTGCAGATCCGGGCCGTCGCCGAGGCGATGGTGGAGCGGCGGCGCGCCGGAGGTGACCCCCGGCCGGAGATCATGGTGCCGCTGGTCGGCTCGGTGCGGGAGATGCAGATCGTCCGCGACGAGGCCGAGCGGATCCTCACCGAGGTCGGCCACGAGCACGACGAGCTCCTCGAGCCGCCGATCGGCTGCATGATCGAGCTGCCCCGGGCGGCGCTGACGGCGCACCGCATCGCCGAGGAGGCGGACTTCTTCTCGTTCGGCACCAACGACCTCACCCAGACCACCTGGGGCTTCTCCCGGGACGACGTCGAGGGCTCCTTCTTCGCCGACTACCTCGAGAACGGAGTGCTGACGATCTCCCCGTTCGAGACCCTCGACGGTGACGGCGTCGGTGCCCTGGTCGTCGCCGGTGTGGCGGGCGGCCAGCAGACCAGGCCGGGACTGCACATGGGGGTCTGCGGCGAGCACGGCGGTGACCCGGAGTCCATCCACTTCTTCCACCGCGCGGGCCTGGACTACGTCTCCTGCTCGCCGTTCCGGGTCCCGGTGGCGCGCCTCGAGGCCGGCCGCGCCGCCGTCGTGACCGGCGAGGACGCGACCGCCTGATTCATCGAGCGGGCCTCCGTTCTGCCAGACTCGCGCCCGTGAGCACGGTCACCAGCAGGGACGTCGCCGCCGCGCTCCGCGCGGTCGTCGACGGCGAGGTCGAGGACTCCGACCGGCGGCGCGCCGAGTACTCCACGGACGCCTCGAACTACCGGGTGGTGCCGCAGGTCGTCGTCGCGCCGCGGGACGAGGCCGATGCCCTCGCCGCGCTCGCGGCCGCCCGGGACCTCGCCGTGCCGGTCACCGCCCGCGGCGCCGGCACGTCCGTGGCCGGGAACTCGATCGGACCCGGCGTGGTGCTGGACTTCTCGCGCCACCTGAACAACGTCCTCGCCCTCGATCCCGAGGCCCGCACCGCGACCGTCCAGCCCGGCGTCGTGATGTCCGCCCTCCAGGCCGTGGCGAAGCCGCACGGCCTGCGGTTCGGCCCCGACCCGTCCACGCAGAACCGGGCGACCCTCGGCGGCATGATCGGCAACAACGCGTGCGGCCCGCACGCCGTGGCCTACGGCCGCACGGCCGACAACACCAGCAGCCTCGACGTGGTCGACGGCTCCGGCCGCCGGTTCACCGCCGGACGCGGGTCGCTCGACGCGGTCCCCGGTCTCGATGCGCTCGTCGCCGCCGAGCTCGCGACCATCCGCACCGCGCTCGGCCGGTTCAAACGCCAGGTCTCCGGCTACTCCCTCGAGCACCTGCTCCCCGAGCACGGTGCCGACCTGGCGAAGATGCTCGTCGGCACCGAGGGCACCCTCGTGACCGTCCTCGGCGCCACGCTCGACCTGGTGCCGATCCCGCAGGCCCCGGTCGTCGTCGCCCTCGGCTACCCGGACATGCCTGCGGCCGCGGACGCGGTGCCCGCGCTGCTGGAGCACGAGCCGCTCGCCGTCGAGGGGATCGACGCCCGGCTCGTGGACGTGGTGCGGCGCCACCGCGGCGCCGCTGCCGTCCCCGAGCTGCCCGACGGCGCAGGCTGGCTGCTCGTGGAGGTCGGCGCCCGCGACGGCGAGGGCCCGGACGACGTGCTGGCCCGCGCCCGCGCGCTCGCCGCGGCGGGCGGCACCGGCGCCGCCGCGGTGGTGCCCGCCGGGGCGCAGGCCGACGCGCTGTGGCGGATCCGCGCCGACGGCGCAGGGCTGGGAGGCCGTACGCCCGCGGGCGAGCCCGCCTGGCCCGGCTGGGAGGACGCGGCCGTCCCACCGGAGCGGCTCGGGGACTACCTGCGCGACTTCACCGCACTCATGTCCGACCGCGGCATCGACGGCCTGCTCTACGGGCACTTCGGGGACGGGTGCGTGCACGTGCGCCTCGACCTGCCGCTGGAGACCCCGCAGGGCGTGGGTCCGTCCCGGGAGCTCCTGGAGGCGGCCGCCGACCTCGTCGCCTCCTACGGCGGGTCCTTCTCCGGCGAGCACGGCGACGGGCGGGCCCGCTCCGCGCTGCTGCCGCGGATGTACCGGCCCGAGGTGCTCGACCTCTTCGGCCGGGTCAAGGCGATGTTCGACCCGGACAACCACCTCAACCCGGGTGTGCTGGTGGACCCGCGGCCGATCGACGCCGATCTGCGCCGGCCGCACGCCCGGCCCGTCCGGGACCGGTCGGGCTTCGCCTTCCTCGAGGACGGCGGGGACTTCGCCACCGCGGTGCACCGCTGCACGGGTGTGGGCAAGTGCCGCGCGGACACCTCCGGCGCCGGGGGCTTCATGTGCCCCAGCTACCTGGCCACGAACGACGAGAAGGACGTCACGCGCGGGCGCGCCCGCGTCCTGCAGGAGCTGACCAACGGCTCGCTCGTGACCTCGTGGCACAGCCCCGCCGTGCGCGACTCGCTCGACCTGTGCCTGTCCTGCAAGGCCTGCGCCGCCGACTGCCCCGCGGGCGTCGATGTCGCCACCTACAAGTCCGAGGTGCTGCACCGGGCCTACCGGGGCAGGCTCCGGCCCCGGACCCACTACCTCCTCGGCCAGCTGCCGCGCTGGTCTGGCCTGATCACGGCCGTCCCGGGCCTGGCGCGGCTGACCAACCGGGCCGGTCGGTTGCGGCCGCTCGCGAAGGTCGTGCTGCGGCTCGGCGGCATGGACACCCGCCGCCACCTGCTGCGGTTCGCGGAGGAGCGCTTCACCGCGTGGTGGCGCCGGCGCGGGCGGCGCACGAGCGTGGGGGAGGGGCGCCGGGTCGTGCTGTGGGCGGACTCCTTCTCCGAGACGCTCGACGGCGCCGGTGCCCGGGCCGCCGTCACCGTCCTCGAGGGCGCGGGCTACGAGGTGATCGTCCCCACCGAGCAGGCGTGCTGCGGCCTGACCTGGATCACCACCGGCCAGCTCGACGGCGCACGGCGCCGGCTGACGCGGCTGCTCGACGTGCTCGGCCCGTACGTCGCCGAGGGCATCCCGGTGGTGGGCGTCGAGCCGTCGTGCACCGCGACGCTGCGCTCCGACCTCGTGGAGCTCCTCCCGGAGGACCCTCGATCGCGCGAGGTCGCGGACGCGGTCCGCACCCTCGCGGAGCTGCTCACCGCCCCGGCGCCGCTCGGTCCCGGGCAGGAGTGGGTGCCCCGGTCCCTGGAGGGCGTCGAGGTCGTGGCGCAGCCGCACTGCCACCAGCACTCGGTGATGGGCTGGGAGGCGGACGCCGCCCTGCTCGCCCGGGCCGGCGCCCGCGTGACGCGGCTCGCCGGCTGCTGCGGGCTGGCCGGGAACTTCGGCATGGAGCGCGGGCACTACGAGACGTCGGTCGCCGTCGCCGAGAACGCGCTGCTGCCCGCGCTGCGCGAGGCGAGCCCGGACGCCGTCTACCTCGCCGACGGGCTGTCCTGCCGGACCCAGGCCGACCAGCTCGCGGGCCGGCGAGGCGTGCACCTGGCCCAGCTGCTGGCGGGCGAGGCCTGAGGACCCGGGGACGACGACGCTCGAGCTCGCCGCCGCCTCGGAACCGGGTGACACGTGTGTCAGCGGCAGACGAGCTACTCGAGGTGCACCAGCGCCGAGACCCAGTAGTACGCGAGTACGGCCAAGGTCCCGACGAGCACTGCCGACAACGACCTGCTCAGAAGCGGGCCGTGTCCGGCTCTCCGCACAGTGAGGACGCCGCCGGCGGATACCAGCACCGCCAGCACGGCGACGACAGTGGTCTCGATGGGCCGGAGCACGAGCCCGGTGAGGGTGGCGGCCGCGGCCAGGGTGCCCAATGGAAGTGCCAGAGCCAGGGCCATACCTCCTGGACTGGCCCCGGCGCTCCTCGGCGTCTGTGTGCCTGTCATGTCGTCTCCGCCTCGGGTGAGGGCACGTGCGCGGGTGGCATCGCAGACTTCCTTGACGCTGGTCGCCCCCTCACTGTGAGGGTACTGCGCCCCGTCCGCGCGCTCGCGGTGCCATGACCCGAGGGGTCTCCGTGACGCATCGCCGTCACGCCTCCCGGTACGGTCGTCGACGGACGGGTGCGCTTCAGCGGAAGCGCTCGGCGATCTCCTGCAGCCGCTCGGCGTCGGCCCGCCACCAGGCGTCGGACCGTCGATCTTCCGCAGCACCGTGTCCCGGCCCTCGCGGGCCGCCATGCCGCCCACGATGTCACCGGCGGCCGACATACTGCGCGTATCTGGGACGCAGAGGAGGCGACATGGCCACGTTCAGCGGGTCCGACGAGCTCAGAGGGGCGGTCGTGAAGAACGCCGACCTGCGCGGTGCGCAGTTCCGTGGGTGCGACCTGTCCGGCGTGGTGGTCCGCGGGAGCGAGCTCCAGCAGATGGAGATCGACTCGCCGTGGATCTTCGACGGCGACAACGTCCTCCTCGTCAACGGCGTCGACGTGCTGCCCTACGTCGATGCCGAGCTCAACCGTCGCTTCCCCGGCCGCTCCGAGCAGCGCGCCGCCGACCCGGACGGGTTGCGCTCGGCGTGGGCGAAGGTCGAGAGCACGTGGGCGGCGACGCTCGCCCGTGCCGCCGCGATGCCGGACGGCACGGTGGAGGCGTCGGTCGACGGCGAGTGGTCGCTGACGCAGACCTTGCGCCACCTGATCATGGCCACCGACATGTGGCTCGGCAAGGGCATCCTCGGGAAGGCCGAGCCGTTCCATCCCGTCGGCCTCCTCGACACGGGAACCGCGCGCGAAGGCGGCCCCGACGGCCTGCAGACGGCGGCGCCGTCGTACGAGGAGGTGCTCCGGGCGCGGGCGGGCCGTCAGACGATGGTGCGGGACTTCCTCGCCGCCGCCACGGCTGACCTGCTCGCCGAGCCGCGCCCGAACCCGCACGACCCCGACCACGACGAGACCGTCCTGTCCTGCCTGCACACGATCCTCGAGGAGGAGTGGGAGCACCACCGCTACGCCGCGCGTGACCTCGACGCGATCGCGGCCGGCCGGGTGTAGTCGGCCCGCCTGATGCGTTCGCGCGCCGGCCGTCGACGGTCAGCGCAGGACGTAGGTCCGCGCCCACCGTGCCAGCTCGGCGTGTGCCCGGTCCCGCACACGCCGCGAGGACAGCATCACGTCGTGGATCGCGCCGTCGAGCCGGACCAGCGTGACGTGACCGCCCAGCAGGTGGACACGCCGCCGGATCCAGGTCACGTCCAGGACCACGTCCACCTCGCGGAGCTGCGGCGACCACTTCGTGGCGGTGATGATCGTCTTCGCCGCGGTCATCACGAGCACCGGGCAGTCGATGTCCAGGCCGGCGGCCACCTGCGCGTGCCCGGCGAGGACGGCCGAGAGCCAGCCCGCCCGGATCGGAGCACCGACGATGCGCCAGGCCGGGTGCGGCTCCCAGCCGGTCACGAACGGGTCGTCCTCCTGTCCCTCGGGCAGGGGACCGTCCTCGTCCGTCCACCCCGTGAGGGTGCGCTGGTAGAACCCGGGGTCGCTGGTAGGGATCACCGCCTTGGGCTGTGTCCGCGCGAGCCGGGCGATGATCGGCTGCGCGACGCCGCGCAGCAGCGCCGAGTGCTGCAGCTCCAGCCACGGGGCGTTCAGGACGAGAGCCCGTAGCGCCCCCGGGTGCCGGTGCGCCCACAGCGCCGCCGTCAGGCCGCCGGTGGAGTGCCCCATGAGCACGAGGTCCGTCCGCACGCCCTGCTCACGCCGGATGACCTTGAGCGCCTCGTGGAGGTCCTCGTCGTACGTCGAGAGCGACTCGACGTAACCGCGGGTCTGGTGCGGGCGCAGGGACCGGCCGTACTTGCGCAGGTCCAACGCGTAGAAGGCGCCGCCGAGCTGCGACCACCGCCGTGCCACGTCCCGGTTGTAGAAGTAGTCGTTCCAGCCGTGGAGATAGAGCACCGCGAACGACGGCGAGGAGGGCGTCTCGTGGAACGCGCCCGGATCGTCGGCGGGGACGTGCCGCACGAGGGTGGCGACGACCTCACCCTCGTCGTCCTCCAGCAGCGGGATGGTGCGGGCCTCGAAGCCGTCACCGAGCACGTCCGGGGACCAGCGACCCGCCGGGGCTGGTGGCGGCAGGTCGACCAGGTCCTCCGGGACGGTTCCCTCCGGGCGCACCTCCGGAGCCTTCTTGCGAGGCATGGGGCACATCATGCCGTCCGTCGCCCACCCGGGGCTCGCGAGTCGTCGACGTTGCGGCGCGAGCTCGACGACTCGGCGGCGGCTCAGTGCTGCGGCGAGACCGCCCGGAGGAACCGCCCGAGCAGCGCGGCGACCTGGTCGTGCTCGACCAGGAACCCGTCGTGCCCGTACAGGGACCGCACGTGGGCGACCGGCCCGGCTCCCGGCACGGCCGCCGCGATCCGCTCCGACTCAGCCGGGAAGAACAGCCGGTCGGAGTCGACGGCGACGACGAGCGTCTCCGCCCGGATCTGGCCGAGTGCCGCGTCGATCCCGCCGCGGTCCCGTCCGACGTCGTGCGTGATCATCGAGCGGGTGAGGGTCACGTAGCTCCCGGCGTCGAAGCGCTCGGCGAGCTTGGCCGCGTGGTGGTCCAGGTAGGACTGCACGGCCAGCCGCCCGCCCTCGAGCGGATCCTCACCGCCCTGCGGGATGCGGCCGAACCGCGCGTCCAGCTCGGCCGGCGAGCGGTAGGTGGCGTGGGCGATCTGCCGGGCCAGACCGAGGCCGCGATTCGGGCCCTCGCCGGGCCCGGCCGCGTAGTAGTCGCCGCCCTTCCAGCCCGGGTCGAGCTCGATGGCGGCCAGCTGGGTGTGCGCCCACGCGACCTGCTCGGCCGACGCCTGCGCCCCGGTGGCGACCGGGGCGATCGCACGCACCCGTTCGGGCGCCGTGACCGCCCACTCCAGGACCCGGTGCCCGCCCATCGACGCCCCGACCACGAGCGCCCACTGCTCGATGCCGAGCCGGTCGGCGAGCTCGATCTCCGCCGCGACCTGGTCCCGCACCGTGAGGTACGGGAACCGGGAGCCCCACGGTGAGCCGTCCGGTGCGGGGCTCGACGGACCGGTCGAACCCTGGCAGCCGCCGAGCACGTTCGGCGCGACGACGAAGTAGCGGTCGGTGTCGATGGCCCGGCCCGGACCGACGATCTGGTCCCACCACCCGGGCACCGGGTCGCCCGGTCCGTGCCCGGCGACGTGCGAGTCGCCGGTGAGGGCGTGCAGCACCAGCACGGCGTTGTCGCCCGCCTCGTTGAGCCGTCCCCACGTCTCGTAGGCGATCCGCACGCGGGGCAGCCGACCCCCCGCCTCCAGCGTGAGGGAGCCGATGTCGACGAACTGCCGTGCTCCCGGGTCCTCGCCCTCCCGCCACGCGCCGGTGGCCGGCAGCGCCGCGAGGTCGATGACCCGGCGCCGGTGCCGACGGTCGTGGTCCGTGCCCACGGCGTCGGCCCCGGTCCACGGGCGAGGCTCGCTCACGCCACCCCCTGCTCGGCCGTGTCGGCGGGGGTGAACGCGGCGGCCGCCTCCAGGCCGAGGCGGAGGTCCGCGAGGATGTCGTCGATGTGCTCGATTCCGACGGACAGCCGGACCAGACCCTCGCTGACGCCGGACGCCGCGAGCCCCGCGGCGTCGAGCTGCGAGTGGGTCGTGGATGCGGGGTGGATGACCAGCGAGCGCACATCGCCGATGTTGGCCACGTTCGAGTGCAGCGTCAGGGCGTCGACGAACGCCAGGCCGGCCGCGTAGCCGCCGGCGAGCTCGAAGGCCAGCACGGCCCCGGCGCCCTTCGGGGTGTACCGCTGCGCCCGCTCGTACCACGGCGAGGACGGCAGCCCGGCGTACGCGACGGACGTCACCTGCTCCTGGGCCTCGAGGAACTCCGCGACCCGCTGGGCGTTCGCGACGTGCCGCTCGATGCGCAGTGACAGCGTCTCCAGCCCCTGGGCCACGAGGAACGCGTTGAACGGCGAGACCGCCGGGCCGAGGTCGCGCAGCAGCTGGACCCTGGCCTTGAGGATGAACGCCGGTGCGCCGAGGTCCTTGAACACCAGGCCGTGGTAGCTCGGGTCCGGGGTGTTGTAGCCGGGGAACCGCTCCGGGTCTGCGGACCAGTCGAAGGTGCCGCCGTCGACGATCGCCCCCGCGATGGCCGTGCCGTGGCCGCCGAGGTACTTGGTGGCCGAGTGCACCACGATGTCGGCGCCGTGCTCCAGCGGCCGGGCGAGGTACGGCGTCGCCACGGTGTTGTCGACGACGAGCGGGACGCCCGTCTCGTGCGCGACGGCGGCGACGGCCTCGATGTCGAGCACCGAGCCCTTCGGGTTCGCGATCGTCTCGGCGAAGAAGAGCTTGGTGTTCGGCCGGACGGCCGCGCGCCAGGCCTCGGGGTCGTCGGGGTCGGTGACGAAGGTCGTCTCGACGCCGTACCTGCGGAGCGTGTGCTGGAGCAGGTTGTACGTGCCCCCGTACAGGTGCGGGCTCGCGACGAGGTGGTCACCGGCCTCGGCGATGTTGAGGATCGCAAGGGTCTCGGCCGCCTGGCCGGAGGAGACGAGCAGTGCCCCGACGCCACCCTCGAGGTCGGCGATGCGGTTCTCGACGGTCTCCTGGGTGGGATTGGTGATCCGGGTGTAGATGGGGCCGAGCTCCGCGAGGGCGAAGCGGTCGGCGGCCTGCTTGGCGTCGTCGAAGACGAAGGACGTGGTCTGGTAGATCGGCAGGGCTCGGGCCCCCGTCGCGGGGTCAGGCTCCTGGCCGGAATGGATCTGACGGGTCTCGAAGGCCCAGGTGGTCGGCTCGCTCATGGTCTGGCTCCAGGTCGGTTCGGGGGAGCGGGCCGATGCGTCTCGTGCCGACGTCGTCAGCCCGCGGGGGACTGGGGATGACGTGCACGTGTGCCGCCCGCGGCGTCGTCTCCGGCCGGGTGGATCCGGCCCGGTCTCGCGCCAGCGGGCATGCCGAACGTGCGCGTCAGCGGCACATTCGGCGAAGGAACATGACCCGCACGGTACGTGCCGCGGGGCACCGGTGCGAGGTGCGGTCCGGTGCGTCTTGGATTCCGAGACGCGCGCACTCGGTGGGCAGGGCCGGGGGCGGCAGGCCGCAGCTCGTGATGCGCCGCCGCGCAGCATCCTGGTGCTGGTGTGAATGATGTGAAAATCGGGACCCCTGTTCACAGTGAGGCAAACTTCCGCTACCGTCTGCGAGGGCATCGGCGAAACGTCAAGGCGACACGCCGGTGGAACGACAATTCGAATAACACGCGTGTGATTCAAGGGAGTGCTCGTGGCGGGAGAGCAGCGCATGAGGCGCATCACGGCGGCCTTCGCTGCCCTCGTTGTCGGCGGCACCCTGATCCCGGCGGCCGCGTTCGCCACGCCGAGCCAGGAGGACATCTCCTCGGCGCGTGAGGCCGAGCGGTCGACGTCGCAGCAGATCGCCGCGCTCGAGATCGAGCTGGCGTCGGTCGCCGCCCAGGCGGAAGAGGCCCGTGTGCGCGCGCAGATCGCCAACGAGCAGTACCTGCGGGCGCAGGTGGCGCTCGACGAGGCGGAGGCTCGTGCGGAGGAGGCCCAGGCCCAGGCCGACGCAGCCGCCGAGGAGGTCGACGCGGCCCGCACCGAGCTGGGCCAGATCGGCGCTGCGCTCTATCGCGACGGCTCCGCGACGCTGTCCGGCGCGATGCCCTACCTCTCGTCACACTCGTTCTCCGAGGCGATGGCTCGCCAGGAGACGCTGGACCGGCTCGGCACCCGCACCGACGAGCAGGTCCAGCACTTCCAGGCGCTCGAGCAGGTCCACGGCACGTTGCAGGACCGCGCCGAGGACGCCGTGGCCGAGCAGCAGGAGGCCACGGACGCCCTCGCCGCCGCGTCGCGCGAGGCCCAGTCGGCGGCGCGGGCCGCCGAGACCCAGCTGACGGTCTCCGCCGAGCGTCGCCAGCAGCTCATCGCCCAGCTTGCCGAGCAGCGCCGGACGACCGTCGCGCTCGAGGAGGAGCGTCAGGAGGCGCTCGAGTCCGAGCGACGGGAGCGCGAGCGGCGGGCCGCCGAGGCGGCGGCCGAGGAGCAGGCGGCCCAAGAGCAGGCGGCACAGGAGCAGGCCGCACAGGAGCAGGCGCAGCGCGAGGCGGGGGACCGTGCCGCCGAGGAGGAGCAGGCGCCGGAGCGGTCGGAGCCGACCCGTCGGCCCGAGCCCGAGCCCACGCGCGAACCGGCCCCCGAGCCCACCCGTGAACCGGCCCCCGAGCCCACCCGTGAACCGGCCCCCGAGCCGGAGCCCGAACCGGCCCCCGAGCCGGAGCCCGAACCGGCACCGGAGCCGGAACCGGAGCCCGCCCCGGCGCCGCCGAACACCTCGGCCGCGCAGACCGCGATCGCCTGGGCGCGCACCCAGCTCGGCAAGCCGTACATCTGGGCCGCCGCCGGCCCGCACGGCTACGACTGCTCGGGCCTGACGATGCGCGCCTACGAGCAGGCCGGGATCTACCTCCCGCGCACCTCGGGCGCGCAGTACGCGGCCTCCACGCCGGTCCCGCTCAGCCAGCTTCGCGCGGGTGACCTGGTGTTCTGGAGCAGCAACGGCGCCGCCTCGGGCATCTACCACGTGGGCATCTACACCGGGAACGGGATGCGGCTGCACGCCCCGAGCCCGGGGAGCACGGTCGAGGAGGTCCCCATGTGGTACGGCAGCATCCTCCCCTACGGCGGTCGCGTCGCCTGACCTGCCCCGGCGGTGCGCCGACCCGCCCGGGCAGAGATGACCGGCCGCACGAGAAGACCCCGCCGGCTGGGGCGGCGGGGTCTTCTCCTGTCCAGGACGGCTGTCAGTGGCCGCCGGAGCGGTACCGCTCGTAGGACCTGCGGATCTCCTCCTCGGCCTCCGTACGGCCGACCCAGTGGGCGCCCTCGACCGACTTGCCCGGCTCGAGGTCCTTGTAGACCTCGAAGAAGTGCTGGATCTCCAGCCGGTGGAACTCCGAGACGTCGTCGATGTCGGTCCGCCACGACGCACGCTGGTCGCCCGACGGGACGCACAGCACCTTGTCGTCGCCGCCCGCCTCGTCGCGCATGCGGAACATGCCGAGCGCCCGGCAGCGGATCAGGCAGCCGGGGAACGTCGGCTCCTCGAGGAGCACGAGCGCGTCGAGCGGGTCCCCGTCCTCGCCGAGCGTGTCCTCGATGAAGCCGTAGTCGTCCGGATATCTCGTCGAGGTGAAGAGCATCCGGTCGAGCCGGATCCGGCCCGTCTCGTGGTCCACCTCGTACTTGTTGCGGTTCCCCTTGGGGATCTCGATCGTGACGTCGAACTCCACGTCTACCCTTTCTCGAGTCCGCTGGTGCCCGGCTCGATCTCACGCGGTCGGGTCTCACGTCGCCCGCCGCTCCTGCCCACTAGTGTGACCTACCGGCCGGGGTGGTCCCGCACGTGACCGCTCGAGGTGACCGCTCGCGGGAAAGGGGGACGCACGTGGCGGAGGACGGTCCCAGGACGTCGGGCACCCGACGACGTCGGAGCCGCCTCCTCGTCGTCGTGCTCGCCCTGGTCCTCGCGTACGGGGCCGCGGACGCCGCCGACGCCGTTCCCGGCGTCCTCACCACCGACCCGGTCCCGCCCGACGCCCGGCCCTTCCCCGAGCTCGCGCTCCCCGGGGGCCCGGTGGTCGCCCCCACCGTGGAGGGCCCGGACGAGTCCGCCGAGGTGCCCACCCGGGCCGGCCTCGAGGAGCTCGTCTCCGCGTTCGAGTCGGACCCGCGCCGAACGGGCAGCTTCGGCCTGGTCGTCGCCGACGCGATCACGGGCGAGGTGATCCTCGACCACGACGGCGAGACCCCGCGCTCACCGGCGTCATCGCTCAAGGTGCTCACCGGTGCCGCCGCCCTCGCCGCCCTCGGTGCGGACCGCACCCTGACGACCTCCGCGGTCCTCGCGGACGAGGACACCGTGACCCTCCGCGGCGGGGGCGACACCCTGCTCGCGCCCGGCGAGGGGGACCCGAGCCTCACCAACGGCCACGCCGGCCTGGCGGACCTGGCCGAGGCCACCGCCCAGGCGCTCCGGCAGCGGGACGTCACGCGGGTGGACCTGGACCTGGACGACACGCTCTTCACCGACCCCCTCTACCACCCCGACTGGGGTCCCATCGACCGGACCTTCGTCTCCGCAATCCAGCCGATCGCGCTGGACTCCGGCCGCTCCGGCGGCGCCTACTCCGACGATCCGGGCGTGGACGCCGCGGTGGCCTTCGCCGACGCCCTCGAGGAGCGCGGCGTCGAGGTCACCGGGATCGACCGGGGGGCCGCGCCGCAGGAGGCGGACGTGCTCGCCACGGTCGAGTCCGCGCCGATATCCGCCGTCGTGCGCCACATGCTCCGCGAGTCCGACAACTCCCTCGCCGAGGTCCTCGGCCACCTGGTGGCGGTGGAGCGCGGCGAGGACGCGGACTTCACCGGCTCCACCGCCGCGGTGCGCGCCGTCCTGCGGGACCTCGGCGCGGACGTCTCCGCCGTCACCATGGCCGACGCCTCGGGTCTCAGCCCGGCGACCACCGTGCCGCCCGCGGTCCTGGTGGACGTGCTGCGGCTCTCCGACGACCCGGCGAACCGCAACCTGCACGGCCTCGTGCCGGGCCTCGCCGTCGGCGGCCTGGACGGCACCCTGTCCGACCGGTTCACCGGCGACGCCGCCGGATACGTCCGGGCCAAGACCGGGACGCTCGTCCGATCGGTCTCGCTGACCGGGCTCGTCCTGACCGCCGACGGCCGTCCACTGCACTTCTCGCTCATCGCCTCCGACCTCTCGCCGGGCACGGGCAGCCTGGCGCACCTGGCCATGGAGGACCTCGTCACGGACATGGCCGCCTGCGGGTGCGCGTGACGGTTTACGGTGGCTCCATGAGCAGCGCCGTCGACTGGCAGACCGCGGTGCGCCGGGCGGGTGGCCTCGCGCGGCCCGGCCCCACCGGGACGCCGGCCGAGCTGCGGGCGCTGGTGCAGGTGCTGCGCCGCGCCGCCGCCGAGGCCCCCGAGCACGTGGCGGAGATCACCGGGCTGACGCGTGCCGCCCAGCAGGTCGCCGACGTCCCGGTGTACGTGGTGGACCGGCCGCGCTGGTCCCAGGCGAACGTCGAGATGTTCGCCCGGCTGACCGACGGGCTGCTGCCCACCTCGCCGCTGCCCGGCTCCGGGCGCGTCGCCGGCGAGGAGATGGGCTTCGTCCTGGCGATCCTCTCGACCAAGGTGCTGGGCCAGTACGACCCGTTCGGCGACGAGCCCCGCGGGCGCCTGCTGCTCGTCGCGCCGAACGTGCTGAAGATCGAGCGCGAGCTCAACCTCGACGCGATGGACTTCCGGCTGTGGGTCTGCCTGCACGAGCAGACCCACGCCGTGCAGTTCGCCGCCGCGCCGTGGCTCCCGGAGCATCTCGCGGGTCGGATGCGGCGTCTGGTCGGCGGCGTCTCCGCGACGCCGGACGGCAGCGCTCGCCTGGCGCGGGCCGTCCGCGGCGTGCTCGACGCGGCCACCGCCGCGCTCGGCGGCACGCCGCAGGAGAAGCCCGACGACCTGGGCGGCCCGCTCGTCGATGCCTTCCTCGACGAGCGGGAGCGGGCCGACCTTGCCGAGATCGTCGCCGTGATGAGCCTCCTCGAGGGGCACGCGGACGTCGTCATGGACGAGGTCGGTCCCGGCCGGCTGCCATCCGTGCGGCACATCCGTGCCGCGTTCGAGAAGCGGCGCGACGGCACCTCCACCGGGGACGTGCTGCTGCGCCGGATCCTCGGCATGGACGCCAAGGTCGCCCAGTACCGCAACGGCGCGAGGTTCGTCCGTGCCGTCGTCGACGAGGTCGGGCACGCCGGCCTCAACGCGGTGTGGACGTCGCCGGAGACGCTGCCCACGGCCGCCGAGGTCAGCGACCCGGCCGCCTGGGTGCGCCGCGTCCACGGCTGACGGAGCACGCCGTGCCCGCACTCGACCCGGCCGTCGCGGCGGCACGCCGGGCCGTGCGATCCGCGCTGGCGGACCTGGCACCGGACGCACCGGTGCTGGTGGCCTGCTCGGGCGGCCAGGACTCGCTCGCGCTCGCGGTCGCGACCGCGTTCGTCGCCGGCCGCGAGGGCCGGCCGGCGGGCGCCGTGGTGGTGGACCACGGGCTCCGGCCGGAGTCGGCGGCGGCCGCCGCACGCGCGGCCGGACGTTGCCGCGAGCTGGGGCTCGACCCGGTGGACGTCCGGACCGTGGAGGTCCCCGGCGGGGCCGCCGGCACCGGGGCGGGCGGGCCGGAGGCCGCCGCGCGTGCCGCACGCTACGCGGCCCTCGAGGCAGCCGCGCGGGAGCACCGTGCCGCCGCCGTCCTGCTCGGCCACACGCTGGACGACCAGGCGGAGACCGTGCTGCTCGGGCTCGCCCGGGGCTCGGGCGCCCGCTCCCTCGCGGGCATGCCCGGCGTGCGGGGGCTGTGGCGCCGACCGTTCCTGGGCCTGCGCCGCGCGCAGACGGGCGCCGTGTGCCGGGCGGCCGGGGTGGTGCCCGAGGAGGACCCGACGAACGCCGCCGACGGTCCCTGGCGCGCGGCCGACGGCTCGGCGCTGCGGCGGGCGGCGGTGCGGGACCGGGTCCTGCCCGCGCTCGTGGACGCCCTCGGGCCCGGCGTCGTCGAGTCGCTCGGCCGGACCGCCGAGCAGCTCGCCCGCGACGCCGGACTCCTCGAGGAGCAGGCCGCCGCGCTCGCGGACCGGGCGACGGTGCCGCCCGAGAGCTCGGCCGTCGCCCTCGACGTGGCGGTGCTCGCCGACGCCCATCCGGCCCTGCGGAGCCGGGCGATCCGGTCGGCCGCCGTGCGTGCCGGTGCCAGCGCCGGCGCGCTCGCGGCGGTGCACGTGGAAGCCGTCGAGGCGCTGGTCACGGACTACCACGGGCAGGGGCCGGTGCACCTGCCGGGGCCGGTGGTGGTCCGCCGCACCTGTGGCAGGCTTGCCTTCGGCTGAGGCGACGAGGAGAACACGTGGACGACCGTGACATGGGCTCCGACCTGGAGAAGGTCCTGCTGAGCCAGGAGCAGATCGAGGAGCGGCTGACCGAGCTGGCCGCCGAGATCGACGCCGACTACGCGGGGCGGGAGATCCTCCTGGTCGGCGTGCTGCGGGGCGCCGTCATGGTCATGGCGGACCTCTCCCGGAAGCTGCACAGCCGCGTCCAGATGGACTGGATGGCCATCTCCTCCTACGGATCGGGGACCAAGTCCTCCGGCGTCGTACGGATCCTCAAGGATCTCGACACGGACCTGACCGGGCGGGACGTCCTGATCGTGGAGGACATCATCGACTCCGGGCTGACGCTGTCCTGGCTGGTGGGCAACCTGCGCTCGCGCGGCCCAGCGTCCGTGGAGATCGCGACCCTGCTGCGCAAGCCGGACGCCGCGAAGGTGCCGGTCGACGTGCGCTACGTCGGGTTCGACATCCCGCCGGAGTTCGTCGTCGGGTACGGCCTGGACTACGCGGAGCAGTACCGGCACCTGCCGTTCGTGGGCACCCTCGCGCCGCACGTGTACGGGGGCTGACGGGGAACGCCCCGGTCGCGCGGACGTTCCACGTACCGCCCTGCGCGAACATCGCGCCCCCGGACCGTCGTCGTCGTATACCGTCAGGTGAACCGTGCGACCAGGAGGGACCGGGCGCGAGCCGAGATCGATGAACGCCAAGAAACTGCTGCGTGGGCCACTGGTGTGGATCCTGCTGGTGCTGCTGCTCGTCTCCGTCGGGTGGTCGCTGCTCGGGCAGGCCCGCACCCAGCAGATCGACACCTCCCAGGGCCTCGAGCTCCTGCGCGGTGAGACGGTCCAGCAGGTCGAGATCACCGAGGGCACCCAGCGGGTGCGCCTGACCCTCTCCGAGCCGTACGAGGCGCCCGACGGCGAGGGCGGCACCGTCGACAAGGGCACCGACGTGGAGTTCTACTACGTCTCGCCCCAGGGCCGGGAGGTCGTGGACGCCGTCCGGCAGGCCGACCCTGAGCAGGGCTACAACTCCGTGGTCCCGACGCAGTCGATCTGGACGTCGCTGCTGACGTTCGTGCTGCCGATGGTCATCCTGCTCGCCGTCTTCTGGTGGCTGCTCAGCCGCATGCAGGGCGGCGCCGGCGGGATGATGAAGTTCGGCAAGTCCCGTGCCAAGCAGGTCAACAAGGAGAACCCGGACGTCACCTTCGTCGACGTGGCCGGCGAGGACGAAGCGGTCGAGGAGCTCCACGAGATCAAGGAGTTCCTCGCCGAGCCGGAGAAGTTCCAGGCCGTCGGCGCGAAGATCCCCAAGGGCGTGCTGCTCTACGGCCCACCGGGTACCGGGAAGACGCTCATCGCGCGGGCCGTGGCCGGCGAGGCCGGCGTGCCGTTCTTCTCCATCTCGGGCTCGGAGTTCGTCGAGATGTTCGTCGGCGTGGGCGCCTCCCGCGTCCGCGACCTGTTCGAGCAGGCCAAGTCCAACGCGCCCGCCATCATCTTCGTCGACGAGATCGACGCCGTCGGCCGGCACCGCGGCGCCGGCATGGGCGGCGGCCACGACGAGCGCGAGCAGACCCTCAACCAGCTGCTCGTCGAGATGGACGGGTTCGACGTCAACACCAACGTCATCCTCATCGCCGCCACCAACCGGCCGGACGTCCTCGACCCGGCGCTGCTGCGGCCCGGCCGCTTCGACCGCCAGGTGGCCGTCGAGGCCCCGGACATGCACGGGCGCGCCGCGATCCTCGAGGTGCACGCCAAGGGCAAGCCGATGGCGCCCGGTGTCGACCTCGGCATGGTCGCCAAGCGCACGCCCGGGTTCACCGGTGCCGACCTGGCCAACGTGCTCAACGAGGCCGCACTGCTCACCGCCCGCTCGAACGCGCAGCTGATCGACGATCGCGCGCTCGACGAGGCCATCGACCGCGTCATCGCCGGGCCGCAGAAGCGCACCCGGGTGATGAACGACAAGGAGCTCAAGGTCACCGCGTACCACGAGGGTGGTCACGCGCTCGCCGCGGCGGCGCTGCGCTACACCGACCCCGTGACGAAGGTGACGATCCTGCCGCGCGGGCGCGCCCTCGGCTACACGATGGTCATGCCCACGGAGGACAAGCACTCCACATCCCGCAACGAGCTGCTGGACCAGCTCGCCTACGCCATGGGTGGCCGGGTGGCCGAGGAGATCGTCTTCCACGACCCGACGACGGGCGCCTCCAACGACATCGAGAAGGCCACGAAGATCGCCCGCAAGATGGTCGTCGAGTACGGCATGAGCGCGCGCGTCGGCGCGATCAAGCTCGGCAAGAACCAGGACGAGCCGTTCCTCGGGCGCGACTACGGTCACGAGCGGGACTACTCGGAGGACGTCGCGCGGATCGTCGACGAGGAGGTCCGCAGCCTCATCGAGGCCGCGCACGACGAGGCGTGGGAGATCCTCAACACGTACCGCGACGTGCTCGACCACCTCGTCCTGGAGCTCCTGGAGCACGAGACGCTCAACGAGTCGGAGCTCGCCCGGATCTTCGCCCCGGTGGAGAAGCGGCAGGCCCGCCCCGTCTGGCTGTCCTCCCTCGACCGGCACGTCAGCGACCGCCCGCCGGTGCTCACCGCCGCCGAGCGGGCGAGCGGCGAGCACATGCAGCCGGAGGACCAGGTGGCCGCCGCGGGCGAGACCGAGCTGGACAGCACCGCGCCGGTCCCCGAGAGCGGCAAGGTCGGCGGGCCCGCCGAGGGCGTGTGATGACGGCCGGGCAGGACGGCCGGCCGGACGTCTCCGGCATCGCCGGCTCTCCGTCGGAGCCCGGTGACGGTACGACCTACGCCAGCGACGCCGGCCCGCTGCGCCAGCCCTCGGTCCCGCGCCCGTACGACCACGACGGCGTCCGCAGGGCCGTGCGTGACCTCCTGCTCGCGGTGGGCGAGGACCCCGACCGCGACGGGCTCGCCGGGACGCCAGACCGCGTGGCCCGCTCGTTCGCCGAGATCTTCGCCGGCATGTCCGAGGACCCGGCAGACCACCTCGACGCCGTGTTCGACATCGGGCACGAGGAGATGGTCCTGGCACGCGACATCCCGCTGTACTCCATGTGCGAGCACCATCTGCTGCCGTTCCACGGAGTCGCGCACGTCGGGTACATCCCCGCCGAGAACGGCCGCGTCACGGGCCTGAGCAAGCTCGCCCGGCTCGTCGAGGGATATGCCCGCCGGCCCCAGGTCCAGGAGCGGCTGACCTCGCAGATCGCCGATGCGCTGGTCGCCCGCCTGCAGCCCCGCGGCGTCATCGTCATCGTGGAGGCCGAGCACCTGTGCATGTCCATGCGGGGTGTCCGCAAGCCCGGCTCGCGGACCGTGACCTCCGCGGTCCGCGGCACGATGCGGCGGGCCGCAACCCGCGCCGAGGCCATGAGCCTGCTCACCGGCCGGGTCTGAGCCGCGGATAGCCTGGGACGGTGAGCTCACCCGACGGCACAGCGGCTCCCGGACCGCTGCCGGACGCGCTGCGCGACGCCGGACGGACCCTCGTCATGGGCGTCGTCAACGTCACGCCCGACTCCTTCTCCGACGGCGGTCAGTGGTTCGACACGGATGTCGCGGTGGCGCACGCCAAGCACCTGCTCGCCCAGGGCGCGGACATCGTCGACGTCGGCGGGGAGTCCACCCGACCCGGGGCGGCACCGGTGACGCCCGAGGAGGAGAGACGCCGGATCCTCCCGGTCGTCGAGGCCCTGGTCGAGGCGGGTGGCGTGGTGAGCGTCGACACGCTGCACGCGGCGACGGCCCGTGCGGCGGTGGACGCCGGCGCGCTCATCGTCAACGACGTCTCCGGCGGCACCGCCGACCCCGAGATGCTCGCCACCGTCGCGCAGACCGGCGTCGTGTACATCCTGCAGCACCGGCGCGGCACGGCCGCGACGATGAACGAGCTGGCCGTCTACGACGACGTCGTCACGGAGGTGCGTGCCGAGCTCGCCGAACGGCTGGCGGCCACCGCCGCGGCCGGTGTCCGGGAGGAGCAGGTGGTGCTGGACCCCGGGCTCGGCTTCGCCAAGAACGCCGAGCACAACTGGGCCCTGCTGGCCCGGCTGGACGAGCTCGGCCGGCTGGGGCGCCCGCTGCTCGTCGGTGCCTCGCGCAAGCGGTTCCTCGGCGGAGTCGTCGCGCCCGGTCTGGCCGACCAGCCCATGGCGCGCGACGCCGCGTCGGCAGCCGTGAGCGCGCTGGCGGCCGCGGCCGGCGTCTGGGCCGTGCGGGTGCACGAGGTCACCGCCAGCCTCGACGCGACGCGGGTCGCCGCGGCCTGGACGGCGCACCGATGAACCCCGTGGGAGACACGATCCGGCTCTCGGGTCTGCGCGCCGTCGGGTACCACGGGGTGCTGCGCACCGAGCGGGAGACCGGCCAGGAGTTCCGCGCGGACGTCGTGCTGCACCTCGACACCCGGCCCGCCGCCCGGACCGACGACCTCGACCGGACGGTCAGCTACGCCGACGTCGCCGAGGATGTCGTCGCCGTCCTGGCGGGCGAGCCCGTGGACCTCGTCGAGACCCTCGCCGACCGCGTGGCCGCCGTCGTGCTGGCCCGGCCGGGGGTCCGCGCGGTCGAGGTGACCGTGCACAAGCCGCAGGCACCGATCCCCGTGGAGTTCGACGACGTCGAGATCACCATCCACCGCAGCCGCGCCGAGCCGTCCGGGCCGGCGGCCCGCGACGTCGAGGAGCCGGCGAGGACGGTGGCCCCGGAGCAGGTGGTGCTCGCGCTGGGCGCGAACCTCGGCGACCGCACGGCCACGCTGCGCTCCGCCGTCGACGCGCTCGCGCACGCCGAGGGCCTGCACCTCACCGGCGTCTCGCCGCTGGCCCGCACCGCTGCCGTGCTCGCACCGGGCCAGGACCCGCAGCCCGACTACCTCAACGCGGTCCTGACGGGCACCACGACCCTCGCCCCCGGGCGGCTGCTGGAGCTGGTGCACGCGGTCGAGGACGCCCACGGCCGCACCAGGACCGAACGCTGGGGTGCACGAACCCTCGATGTCGACGTCGTCGCCGTCGGCGACCGGGTCATCCACGACCCAGACCTCACCCTGCCGCACCCACGGGCGCACGAGCGGGCGTTCGTCCTCGCCCCGTGGGCCCGGCTCGACCCGGACGCGGTGCTGCCCGGGCCGCACGGCGGGCCCGTCGCCGTCCTCGCCGCGGCCGCCCCGGACCGGCACGGCCTGACCTGGCTGGACGGGGACTGGCGCACGGCCGACGTGGAGGACGGCGGACCGTGAACCGGACGTCCTGGCAGACCCTCGTCCTCATCGCCGGCGTCGTCGGCCTCGCCACGTTCTTCGTGCTCGAGAACATCGAGGCCCGCGGCGGCCTCGGGCCACCGGTGCCGTACCTCAGTGCCGCCGGCCCGGCGGTGCTGAGCGTCGTGCTGCTCCGTCTCGGGCAGGGCGTGCGCCGCCTGGTGCGCCAGGAGCCGACGTCGATCACCCCGATCGGCGCCGCCCGCGTCGTGGTGCTCGCCAAGGCGTCCGCACTGGTGGGCGCGGCGCTCGTGGGGTACTTCGGTGCCCAGATCCTCGTCGCGCTGGACAACCTCTCCGCCCCGCTGCCGCGGCAGGTGGCGCTCGCGGCCGGGCTGTCGCTGCTCGCGTGCCTGGCGCTCGTGGTCGCCGCGATGGTGGTCGAGCGGTGGTGCCGCGTCCCGCCCGACGACGAGGACGAGCCCTCCGGCGGCGCCAACCACGGCGCGACACCGGCCTGATTTCTGGGAGGCTGGTGACGTGACCGCCGAACCCGCCATCTCCGGGGGTGCCTTCGACCCGCCTGGCGTCGTCTTCGCGCCCGTGTCCTCCTCCCTGATCACGGTGCGCCTCGTCTCACTGGCGATCTGGTTCGCCGTCCCGCTGGCCGGGACGATCGTGCTCGGTGTGATCTTCGGCGGCTGGGTCTGGGTGGCTCCAGCGGTCGTGGCTCTGCTCGTGCTCTGGTTGCTGTGGCTGATCCCGCGCCAGGTCCGCGCGATGGGGTACTCCGAGCTGGACGACGACCTGCTCGTCCGGAAGGGCATCCTCTTCAGGTCCCTGACGGTCGTCCCGTACGGCCGGATGCAGTTCGTCGACGTCACCGCGGGCCCGCTGGACCGCGCCTGCGGCGTGGCCCAGGTACGCCTGCACACCGCCGCGGCGCAGACCGACGCGACCATCCCCGGGCTCCCGCCGGAGGAGGCCTCGCGGCTGCGAGACCGCCTCACCGCCCGCGGAGAGGCGAGGCTGGCAGGCCTGTGACCGAGCAGGGAGGCATGGGTCCGGAGCCGGACGGGCCGCCCGCCGCAGAGCCGCCCGCCGCGCATCCCGTCTGGCGCTCGGTCCACAAGGTCACGCCGATCCTCAACGCGTGGAAGGTCGTCGTCGCGGTCGTCGCCGCGCTGATCTGGCAGCTCGGGGACAACCTCCGCCAGTTCTCCGAGCTCTGGGGAGCCATCGAGAGCTACCGCACGACGGCGCTCCTCGTGGCACTCGGTGTGGTCGTCGTGGTCGGCGCGATCGCCGCCGTCTACTCGGCCCTCGCGTGGCGGCGCATGAAGTTCGCCGTCACGAGCGAGTCGGTCGACCTGCACAGCGGCATCCTGTTCCGGCGGCAGCGGCACGCCCGGCTGGTGCGGGTGCAGGCGGTCGACGTGGTCCAGCCGCTGCTCGGGCGGGTCTTCGGCCTCGCCCAGGTGCGCGTCGAGACCGCCGGCGGGAACGAGTCCAACGTCGTCATCGGGTATCTGCGGGACCACGAGGCGCACGCGCTGCGCAACGAGGTGATGGCACGCGCGGCGGGTGTCGACGCCCCGGTCGAGCACCCGGCGAGCGGCGAGGCCGGCCCGGCACCGACGTTCGCCGAGGCACCTGAGCGGGAGATGCTGCGCGTCCCGGCCAATCGGCTCGTCGCCTCGCTGCTGCTCTCGCCGTCGCTGCTGCTGCTGGTGATCGGCGTGGCCGTCCTCGTGGTGGTCGCGGTGCTGGCGGAGACCACCGCCCCCATCTTCGGTGCCGGGCCGGGCCTGATCGGCTGGGTGTTCTACCTGTGGGGACGGTTCGCCGGGGAGTTCCACTTCCGGGCGGCGATCTCACCCGACGGCATCCGGCTGCGCCACGGCCTCCTGGAGACCCGCTCCCAGACCCTTCCGCCGGGCCGCGTGCAGGCGGTCCGTCTCAGCCAGCCGCTGCTGTGGCGCCCGTTCGGCTGGTGGCGGGTGCGCATCAACGTCGCCGGGTACGGCGGGAGCGAGGGGCAGCAGCGCAGCGAGGTCGAGACCGTGCTGCTGCCGGTCGGGCCCCGCGGTGACGCCCTGACCGCCCTCTGGCTGGTGCTGCCCGACCTGGGCGAGGAGGACGTGCCCGGTCTGCTGGACGCCGCCCTCGAGGGCGACGGCGAGGCCGCGGGCTTCTGGACCAGCCCACGGCGCGCCCGCTGGGTGGACCCGATCGGGTGGCGCCGCAACGGGCTGCGCATCACCGGCACCGCGCTCCTCATGCGCAGCGGCCGGCTGGTCCGTTCGCTCGTCGTCGTCCCGCACGAACGGACCCAGTCGCTGGCGATCCGCCAGGGGCCGCTCGAGCGGCGTCTCCGCCTCGCCGACCTGCTCGCGCACTCGGTGTCGGGACCGGTCACCCCGATCGCGTACCACCTCGACGAGATGCTCGCCCAGCACGTGCTCGTCGAGCAGGCGGAGCGGGCACGCACGGCCCGGGCCGCCGAAGGGCCGGAGGAGTGGATGCGAAGAGTCGGCGTGCCGCACGGCCCCGCCACGGACCAGGGGAGCGGGTCGTCGTGAGCGAGGCACGTCCGGGCCGGCTCGGGGTCGGCGTGATCGGTGCCGGCCGGGTCGGCGCCGTCCTGGCGAGTGCCCTGCGGTCGGTGGGGCACGCCGTCGTCGGCGCGACCGCGGTCTCGGCGGAGAACCGCGACCGCGTGGACGCCCTGCTGCCCGGCGTGCCCGTGCTCGGCATCGAGGAGGTCGTCGAGCGTGCCGAGCTCGTGCTGCTCACCGTCCCCGACGACGCCCTCGGCGACCTCGTCCGCGGTCTCGCCGACCTCGGCCGGTGGCAGGCCGGTCAGCTGCTCGTGCACACCTCCGGCCGGTACGGCACCGAGATCCTCGCACCGGCGGCCGAGCGCGGCGCGATCCCGCTGGCGATCCATCCCGCCATGACGTTCACCGGCACCAGCCTCGATCTCGCCCGGCTCACCGGCTGCCCGTTCGCGGTCAGCGCCGCCGCGCCCGTGCTGCCGATCGCCCAGGCCCTCGTCGTCGAGCTCGGCGGGGAGCCGGTGGTGCTCGCCGAGCGGGACCGGCCCGCCTACCACGCGGCCCTCGCGCACGGTGCGAACCACCTGGTCACCCTCGTGGCCCAGGCCCAACGCACCCTCGTGGCCGCAGGCGTCCAGGAGCCGGGCCGGTACCTCGGTCCGCTGCTCGGCGCCGCCCTGGACGGCGTGCTGCGCGGCGGCGAGCAGGGACTGACCGGGCCCGTCGTGCGTGGCGACGCCGGAACGGTCGCGGCGCACCTGACGGCGCTCGCCGGCCTCGGGCCGGACCTGGCGGACGTCACCGAGAGCTACCGGCACCTCGCCGGCGTCACCACCCGGCGAGCGCTGGCATCCGGCCGGATCACCGAGCCCGCCGCCGCCCGGCTGCTGGACACGCTCGCCGCCCCGACGGCAGAGCCCGCACCCGCGGAACCCCGGTCACAGGAGCCGTCCCGGACCCCCGAGCCGCTCGTCGTGCGCACCCGGGCGGAGCTGCGTGCCGCCCTGGCGTCGCTGCCGGGATCCCGGGCACTCGTGATGACGATGGGGGCGCTGCACGAGGGCCACCTCGTCAACGTGGAGGAGGCGGCCCGGCGGGCCGACCACGTGGTCGTCTCGATCTACGTCAACCCGCTGCAGTTCGGTCCGGGGGAGGACTTCGAGCGCTACCCGCGTGACCTCGAGGCGGACGTCGCGCTGCTCACCGGGCGGGGGGTCGACGTCGTCTTCGCACCGGAGGACGCGGAGATGTACCCGGCCGACCCGCTGGTGCGTGTGGACCCGGGTCCGGTCGCCGACGTGCTGGAGGGCGCCACCCGGCCCGGCCACTTCGCGGGCGTGCTGCAGGTCGTGACCAAGGTCTTCTCGCTGGTGCGGCCGGACGTCGCGGTGTTCGGTCAGAAGGACGCCCAGCAGGTCGCGCTGGTCCGGACCCTCGCCCGCGACCTCGACCTCGGCGTCGAGATCGCGACCGTGCCCACCCGGCGCGAGGCGGACGGGCTGGCCATGTCGAGCCGGAACGTCTACCTCTCGGCCGCCGAGCGCGAGCGGGCGCTGGCGATCCCGCGGGCGCTCGCCGCCGGTGCGACGGCGGCCGAGGCGGGCCGGGACGCCGAGGCTGTGCTTCGCGTCACGGAGGAGGTGCTGGGGGCCGCGGACGGAATAGAGAAGGACTACCTTGTGCTTGTCGATCCTGAGACGTTCCTGCCGCTCGCGGCGGACGCCCGCGGCCCCGGGTTGCTGGCCCTCGCCGCGCGGGTCGGCAGCACCCGTCTCATCGACAACATGCCCGTCGAGCTCGATCCCCGCCCGTAGACCGCAAGGACCGCCGTGACCACGACGCCACGCTCGCTGCAGCGTCCGATGATGATCTCCAAGATCCACCGCGTCACCGTCACGGGCGCGGACCTGCACTACGTCGGCTCCATCACCATCGACGCGGACCTGCTCGACGCTGCGGACCTGCTGCCCGGCCAGCAGGTCGACGTCGTCGACGTCACCAACGGCTCGCGGCTGACCACCTACGTGATCCCGGGGGAACGCGGCAGCGGGACCGTGTGCATCAACGGCGCCGCCGCGCACCTGGTGCACGCCGGTGACCTCGTCATCGTCATCGCCTACGGCCAGCTCTCCGACGCGGACGCCCGCAGCTACACCCCGCACGTGGTGTTCGTGGACGGACAGAACCGGATCGTGGACGTCGGCGAGGAACCGGGTCAGGTCCCGGACGTCCCGGCCGCCGCCGGCGTGGGCGCCAGCGGGATCTCCACCGCCCAGTACCGCGCGGAGCACGAGCTCTTCGCTGGCTAGGCTTGTCCGGTGACCGAGCAGACCACCGAACCCACCCTGCCCGCCACGGACGACGACTCCGACGTCCCCGAGCAGGTCCGCGTCCGCACCGAGAAGCGGGACCGGCTCCTCGCGGCGGGCGTCGACCCCTACCCTGTCACCCTGCCGATCACGACGACGATCGCGGTCGTCCGCGACGAGTTCGGCCACCTGGCGGCCGGCGAGGAGACCGAGACGGTCGTCGGGGTGGCCGGACGCGTGATGTACCTGCGGAACACCGGGAAGCTGTGCTTCGTCACGCTGCAGGACGGCACCGGGAACCGGCTGCAGGCGATGCTGTCGCTCGCCGAGGTGGGTGAGGAGGCCCTGGCGGCGTTCAAGTCCGACGTCGACCTCGGCGACCACCTGTACGTCCACGGCCGCGTCATCGCCTCCCGCCGCGGCGAGCTCAGCGTGTTCGCCGACTCCTACCGGATCGCCGCGAAGTCCTTGCGGCCGCTGCCCAAGACCTACGAGACGGCCGACGGCGAGACGGTCGCGCTCTCCGAGGAGGGACGCGTCCGTCGTCGCCACCTCGACCTCATCATGCGACCGGCCGCGCGGGACATGGTGCGTACGCGCGCCGCCGTCGTGCGTTCCCTGCGAGAGACCCTGGACGCCCGCGGCTTCCTCGAGGTCGAGACGCCGATGCTGCAGATCCAGCCGGGTGGTGCCGCCGCCCGGCCGTTCGTGACGCACATGAACGCCTACGACGTGGACCTCTACCTGCGGATCGCGCCGGAGCTGTTCCTCAAGCGTGCCGTCGTCGGCGGGATCGAGAAGGTCTTCGAGATCAACCGCAACTTCCGCAACGAGGGCGCGGACTCCACGCACAGTCCCGAGTTCGCCATGCTCGAGGCCTACGAGGCGTACGGGAACTACGACACCATCGGTGCGCTCACCCGCGAGCTGGTCCAGCAGGCCGCACTCGACGCGTTCGGCTCGACCACGGTGACCCTCGAGGACGGCACGGAGTACGACGTCGGGGGCGAGTGGGAGTCGGTCAGCCTCTACCCGTCGCTGTCCGAGGCGCTCGGCGAGGAGGTCACGCCGCAGACACCGGTGGACGCGCTCACCGCGCACGCCGAGCGGGTCGGCGTCGAGCTGGCGCCGCACTACACGCCGGGCAAGATCGTCGAGGAGATCTGGGAGCACCTGGTGGGTGACTCCCTGGTCGGTCCCGTCTTCGTCCGGGACTACCCGGTGGACACCTCGCCGCTGGTGCGCGCGCACCGGGAGATCCCGGGCGTGGTGGAGAAGTGGGACCTGTACGTGCGCGGCGTCGAGCTCGCCACCGGATACTCCGAGCTCGTCGACCCGGTGGTCCAGCGCGAGCGGTTCGAGGCCCAGGCGCTCGCGGCCGCCGCGGGCGACCCGGAGGCCATGGTCCTCGACGAGGACTTCCTCGAGGCGATGGAGCAGGGCATGCCGCCCACCGGCGGTATGGGCATGGGCATCGACCGGATCCTCATGGCGCTCACCGGCCGCGGGATCCGCGAGACGATCACCTTCCCCCTGGTCAAGGCCCGCTGAGCCGGCGGCGGTGCCTCCGCACGGCGGCGACGGCGGTACCCCGAGGTCGACCAGCACCGTTCGACATCCGTGCCGAAGCCGTGACCGGACCTCAGTCGCCGGCGACGAGCCGCCGGATCACCTGCTCCGCCTCCTCCACGGTCACCGGCCGGGCACCTCGGGCACCGATCGCAGCCACCATCGCCGGCTCGCGGCGGGCCAGGTCGAGCCCGCGCCGCACCAGGGTCAGCGGGGGCTTGCGGGCATCCCCGAGGTCCCGCAGCAGACGCAGCCAGAACGTCTTCAGGCGCGGCCGGACCAGGCACAGCGCGTCCGCCAGGATGTCCTCCGCACGGCAGGCGGCGACGATCTCGGCGGCGAAGATCCCTTCCGCGACGAACACCGGGAAGCCGTCCAGCGACAGCCGTGTGGTGCCGGTGCGGGCGTTCGTGGGGATGTCGTAGACCGGCAGCTCGGCCTCGCCGGTGGTGGCGAGCTCCACGAGCGCCGCCACCGCGGCTTCCGCGTCCCAGGACGCCGGGTCGTCCCAGTCGACGATGCCGTACCGGCGCGGCAGGTCGGGATGGTCGCCGTCGCGGTAGAAGTCGTCGAGCGGGACCACGGGGACGCCCAGCCGCCGGGTCAGCGACGTCTTGCCGGACCCGGACGGGCCGGTCAGCAGCACCACACGCGCGACGCCGCGCCGCGACCCGGCCGGCAGGTCGAAGAGTCGGCCCTGGTCCGCCCCCTCGGGCTCGCCCGCGATCATCGCGACGCCTGACCCGAACCCAGCACGGCCATCGCGGCCGCGCGTCCCGGGATGCCGCTCACGCCTCCGCCGCGCCGGGCTCCGGCGCCGCACAGCAGAACCCGCTCGTGCGCGGTCTCCACTCCCCACCGGCCCACGTCCGCGGGCGCCTCGGCGAACGGCCAGGCGAGGTCGCGGTGGAAGATGTTGCCGCCCGGCAGGCCGAGGTCGTGCTCCAGGTCCACCGGGGTGCGCACCTCCAGGCAGGGCCGGCCGTCGGCGTCGGTCATCAGGCAGTCCTCGATCGGCTCCGCCAGCACCGAGTCCAGCGAGGCGAGCGTCGCCGCGAGGGCCTCACCGCGTCCGCGCTCGTTGTCGGTCGCGAAGAGCCG
This sequence comes from Georgenia alba, assembly GCF_042665525.1. Classification (NCBI taxonomy): domain Bacteria; kingdom Bacillati; phylum Actinomycetota; class Actinomycetes; order Allobogoriellales; family Allobogoriellaceae; genus Georgenia; species Georgenia alba. The sequence goes on along the minus strand of NZ_JBHTCQ010000005.1, from coordinate 116,409 downwards.
TGCGGGCATGTGCAGCCCGAAGAGGGTCAGCGTCTGGGCACCGGCGGCACGCAGCTCCGCGCCGAGGATCGTCGGGTCGGTCAGGGAGTGGCTGTAGATCTCGCAGGGCGGCAGGTCTGGGATCTGCCCGTCCGCGGCCTGCCGGTGCGCGTCGGCGAGCTGCGACATGGACTCGTTGACGTGGAAGGTGCCGGAGAACGCCGCGGCCGGCTCGACGTCGTCGCGCAGGCGTGGCAACCGCCGCAGCAGCATGTTGACCTTCAGCTGCGCGCCCTCCGGCGCGGCACCGGGCGAGCCGCCGGGCACCTCGCCGAGCAGCCGGGCCAGCGTCGCCGGAGCGCAGCCGGCCAGCACGTGCCCGGCCTCGAGGGTCCGCTCGGTGCCCTCGTCGTCGCGGTACGTCACCGCCCCGGCCGGGTCGATCGCGGTCACCTCGCGACGGACGGCGATCTCGGCACCTGCGGCCAGCGCGGCGTCGCGCAGGGCGGCGGTCACCGCGCCCATGCCGCCCACCGGCACGTCCCAGTCGCCGCCGACCACGTGGTACAGGAAGCAGCGGTTCTGTCGCAGCGACTCCTCGTCGGCGTCGGCGAACGTGCCGATCAGCCCATCGGTGAGCACCACGCCGCGGACCACGTCGTCGCCGAACGTCCGGCGGAGCACGGCGCCGAGCGGCTCCTCGACGACGTCCCGCCAGATCTCGTCGTCCCCGACCACCCGGCGGAGCTCGTCACGGCTGAGCAGCGGCTCGGTGAGCGTCGGAGCGACGCGCGCGGCCAGCGTCGCCACCCGGCCGAAGAACGCCTCCCACGCCCGGTGGTCCCGGTCCGAGCCGGTCACCCGTGCGAAGGAGGCCGCGGTCGCCGCCCGGTCCGAGGTGTCGACGAGCAACCCGGTCCCGCCGACGGGGGTGTAGGACGCATACCGCCGTCGGCGCAGCGTGACGTTCAGCTCCAGCTCTGCCACGATGCGGCGCGGGAGCAACGAGACGAGGTACGCGTACCGAGAGAGTCTGGCGTCCACGCCGGGGAAGACCCGCGCGGAGACCGCCGCGCCGCCGACGTGGTCGAGCCGCTCCAGGACCAGCACGCGGCGTCCCGCCTGCGCGAGGTACGCCGCGGCCGTGAGGCCGTTGTGCCCGGCACCGACGACGACGGCGTCGTACCGCACGTCAGCCGCCGTACGGGAGCACGGGTTTGCCGGGGACGTCGACGCGGACCTTGAACACCGCGCCCGCCTCGGGCTCGGGGTCCTGCAGTCCCTCGCGCGACGTCGTCACGAACAGGTCCCGCCCGTCCTCCCCGCCCAGCGTGCAGGCGGTGGTCAGCCGCACCGGCAGCGAGATCTCGGTGAGGATCTCGGCGTCGGGGGAGTACAGGCGGACCCTGCCCACGCGGTTGAGCGCGACCCACACGTTGCCCGCCGAGTCCACGCACAGGCCGTCCGCCCGCCCGTCGTCGGCGGAGTGGAACCGGCGCCGGTTCACCAGGGCGAAGGACTCGTCGACGTCGAAGACGTCGGTGCCCCCGGTGTGGGTGTCGTTGTAGTAGGCGCGTGCGCCGTCGGGGGAGTAGTCCAGCCCGTTCGACGTCGTCACGCCCTCCAGCGCGACCGTGACCTCCCCGCCGGGTGTGACCCGGTACAGGTGCGCGATCTCGGGCGTGCGGTCGTACGCCATCGTGCCGCAGTACAGGTTGCCCGCCGGGTCGCAGCCGCCCTCGTTCATCCGCAGGTTCGGGTCGGCCCAGATCTCCGGCAGGGCGCGTGGCGGGTCGTCCGGGGCGTCCGCGAGGCCCAGCCCGCGCTCCAGCCCGACGACGTACCCGCCCGAGGTCCGAGGCCGCACGAACGCGGCCACGTCCGAGCCGGTCGGGAGCCGGTCCACGGTGCCGTCCTCGCGCAGGGTCATCAGATCCCCGGCGAGCATGTCGACCCAGCGCAGCCCGCCCCAGACCGGGGACCACACCGGCCCCTCACCGTGGTGGCAGAGCGGGTCGGTGATCTGCTCGGCGTTGCTCATGGGCACAGTCTCTCAGGCGGGCGACTAGCCTCGGTGGCACGAACGGAGAGTCAGGAGTCGTATGGTCACCCGTCAGGTCCCCCGGCCGGCCGAGGTCTTCGAGCTGCTCAAGCTCAAGAAGCCCGATCTCAACGCACGGCGACGACGGCTGTCCGCCGCGCTGACGATCTACGACCTGCGGGCGATCGCGAAACGCCGTACCCCGGCCGCCGCGTTCGACTACACGGACGGCGCCGCCGAGGGCGAGCTGTCGCTGCAGCGGGCCCGGCAGGCGTTCGAGGACGTCGAGTTCCACCCCGACGTGCTCCGCCCGGCGGAGGACGTCGACACCTCGACCGAGATCCTCGGCGGGCCCAGCGCCCTGCCGTTCGGCATCGCCCCCACCGGGTTCACCCGGCTCATGCAGACCGAGGGCGAGGTGGCCGGGGCAGGAGCGGCGGGAGCCGCAGGCATCCCGTTCACCCTCTCCACGCTCGGCACCACGTCGATCGAGGGGGTGAAGGCCGCCAACCCCGACGGCCGGAACTGGTTCCAGCTGTACGTCATGCGCGACCGGGAGGTCTCCTACGAGCTCACCCGCCGGGCTGCCGCGGCCGAGTTCGACACGCTGTTCTTCACGGTGGACACCCCCATCGCCGGTGCCCGGCTGCGGGACAAGCGCAACGGCTTCTCCATCCCGCCGCAGATCGGCGTCCGGACGATCCTCGACGCCGTCCCGCGGCCCTGGTGGTGGTTCGACTTCCTCACCACGCCCAAGCTCGAGTTCGCCTCGCTGAGCTCCACCGGCGGCACGGTCGGCGAGCTCCTCGACGCGGCGATGGACCCGACGATCAGCTACGACGACCTCGAGGTCATCCGCGAGCTGTGGCCCGGGAAGATCGTCATCAAGGGCGTGCAGAACGTCCCGGACGCGGTGCGCCTCGTCGACGCCGGCGTGGACGGCATCCTGCTGTCCAACCACGGCGGCCGGCAGCTGGACCGGGCGCCCGTCCCGTTCCACCTCCTGCCGAAGGTCGTGCGCGAGGTCGGCAAGGACACCGAGGTCATGGTCGACACCGGCATCATGAACGGTGCCGACGTCGTCGCGTCGGTGGCACTCGGCGCGGACTTCACACTCGTCGGGCGCGCGTACCTCTACGGCCTCATGGCAGGTGGGCGCGCCGGCGTCGACCGCGCGGTGGAGATCCTGCGCAGCGAAGTCGAGCGCACCATGAAGCTGCTGGGTGTGCAGTCCCTGGCCGAGCTCGAGCCGCGGCACGTCACCCAGCTCGCGCGCCTCGTCCCGGTCCCGGAGGTGGCGGACCAGGCCGCCGAGCAGGCGCCACGGCCGGGTCTGCCGCGTTCCGGAGGCAAGGGGAAGCAGACCGCGCGGAAGGGCTCCGCCGCACGTTCCGCGTCCACCCGTCGCGCGGCTCCGGTCGACGCCGTGGAGAAGGCCGCCGCCGAGCGCGGACGGTAGCTGCCCGGCACGGCGACGGGCCCTCCCACCGACGTCGGTGGAAGGGCCCGTCGACCCCGGGTTCGCACTCGTCCCCGGCCGACCTGGGGAATCGGCCCGGTCGGCACCTCGTCCCGGTACGAGGTGCGACGTCCTGCACGGTCAAGCCTACCGCCGCGCCCGATGTCCCGGCCGGACTTTGACCGCGGCGTGTGGACAACTCGTCAGCTCACGTGCTCGATGTGCTCGCTTCCTCGCTCTCCGCCTCGGCGGGACCTCGTTCCTCGGTCCCACCTCGGCTTCGTGCTCGTCAGCTCACGTGCTCGATGTGCTCGCTTCCTCGCTCTCCGCCTCGGCGGGACCTCGTTCCTCGGTCCCACCTCGGCTTCGTGCTCGTCAGCTCACGTCGTCATCGACCCAGTCGAAGGTCTTCGTCACCGCCTTCTTCCAGAGGCGGTACGTGCGCTCGCGCTCGGCGTCGTCCATCTGGGGCGTCCAGCGCTTCCCCTCGGCCCAGTTGTCGATGACGTCCTGCTCGCCCTGCCAGTAGCCGACGGCGATGCCCGCGGCATAGGCGGCGCCGAGCGCCGTCGTCTCCGCGACCTTCGGGCGCACCACGTCCACGCCCAGGATGTCGGCCTGGAACTGCATGAGCGTCTCGTTGGCGACCATGCCGCCGTCGACCTTGAGCTCGGTGAGCTGGACGCCGGAGTCGGCCGCCATGGCGTCGTTGACCTCGCGCGTCTGGAACGCGGTGGCCTCGAGCACGGCGCGGGCGATGTGACCCTTGTTGACGTACCGCGTGAGGCCCACCAGCGCGCCGCGCGCGTCCGCCTTCCAGTACGGCGCGAACAGGCCGGAGAACGCGGGGACGAAGTAGGCGCCGCCGTTGTCCTCGACCGTCTTGGCCAGGTCCTCGATCTCCGGGGCCGAGGAGATGATGCCGAGGTTGTCGCGGAACCACTGCACCAGGGAGCCGGTGACCGCGATCGAGCCCTCCAGCGCGTAGATCGGCGCGTTGTCCCCGATCTTGTACGCCACGGTGGTCAGCAGGCCGTTCTCCGACGGCACCGCCTCCGTGCCGGTGTTGATCAGCATGAAGTTGCCGGTGCCGTAGGTGTTCTTGGCCATGCCGACCTCGAAGCAGGCCTGCCCGAAGGTTGCCGCCTGCTGGTCGCCGAGGATGCCGGCGATCGGCACGCCCGGGACCATGCCGCCCCGGCGGCCCTCGCCGTACACCTCGGAGGAGGAGCGGATCTCGGGCAGCATCGACATCGGGATGCCCATGTCGGCGGCGATGTCCTCGTTCCACGTCAGCGAGTCGAGGTTCATCAGCATGGTGCGGGAGGCGTTCGTGACGTCGGTGATGTGCCGGCCGCCGTCCGTGCCGCCCGTCATGTTCCACACGAGCCAGGCGTCGGTGTTGCCGAAGAGGAGGTCGCCGGCCTCCGCCTTCTCGCGGGCGCCGTCGACGTTGTCGAGGATCCACTTGACCTTCGGGCCGGAGAAGTACGTCGCCAGCGGCAGGCCGACCTTGGCCTTGTACTTGTCCGCGCCCTCCGAGCCGCCGAGCTCCTCGACGATCTTCTGCGTGCGGGTGTCCTGCCAGACGATGGCGTTGTACACCGGCTCGCCGGTGTTCTTGTCCCACACCACCGTGGTCTCGCGCTGGTTGGTGATGCCGACCGCCGCGATGTGCTCGTGGGTGATGTTGGCGCGGGTCAGCGCCATGCCGACGACCTCGCGGGTGTTCCGCCAGATCTCCTGCGGGTCGTGCTCGACCCAGCCGGCCTTGGGGAAGATCTGCTCGTGCTCGAGCTGGCCGGTCTCGACGATCTGGCCGGAGTGGTCGAAGACGATCGCCCGGGTGCTGGTGGTGCCCTGGTCGATGGCGAGGACGTACGTGGCGTCAGCCATGGTGTTCCTTTCGGTTCTCCGGGCGCTCGGTGCCCGGGAGGGTCGGGTGAGGGCTGGAGGAGCTGGTCAGAAGGCCATGGCGAGGAGCCCGGCGAGCACACCGCCGACGATCGGACCCGCGACCGGGACCCACGAGTAGCCCCAGTCGGAGGAGCCCTTGCCCTTGATGGGCAGCACGGCGTGCGCGATACGGGGTCCGAGGTCACGAGCCGGGTTGATGGCGTACCCCGTGGGGCCACCGAGGCTCATACCGATACCGACGACGAGGAAGGCGACGGCGAGCGGTCCGAGCCCGGACGGCGTGTTGCCGAACATGATGACGACGAAGACCAGGACGAACGTGCCCACGACCTCCGTGACGAAGTTCCACCCGTAGCTGCGGACCTCCGGGCCGGTGGAGAACACCGCCAGCTTGATGCCGCCCGGCGCATCCTGGTCGAAGTGCCGCTTGTACGCCAGGTAGACGACGACGGCGCCGAGGAACGCGCCGACCATCTCACCCGCCAGGTACGTCACCACGGTGCCACCGGTCGCCGGGATCGCCGGGAGCTGGTCGGTGCCTGCGAACATGTCGCTGCCGTTGGCGAGCAGGCCCAGCGTGACGGCAGGGTTCAGGTGACCGCCGGTCCGGTACGCCGCGTACACACCCGCGAAGACCGCGATGCCCCATCCGAACGTGATGAGGACCCACCCGGTGTCGTTCCCCTTGGTCTTCGGCAGGACCTGGTTCGCCACGACGCCACAACCCAGCAGGGTGAGCATCGCGGTGCCCATGACTTCGGAGAAGAAGATCTCCGTCAACGAAACTTCCACTGTCAACCCACTCTCTGGTCACAACCGTTGTGAGCCAGTCGGGCGCCGTCGGTGGCGCGTGGTGGCCCGCCGGTTCGGCGGCTTGTCTGGATGATGCTCGTCAGGTGCCCTTCGTGGGCGGGTTTTCGCGCAGGATCCCCCCGGTGTGTCGTGCTGGATCGGTGTCAGGTGGTCGGTGCGTCGAGGCTGCGGACGGGCACGACGTCGTCGGTGGTCAGCCGTGCGGCCGCGGCGGCGGTGTCGGTGCGTTCCTGCTCGGCGGTCGCCTCCGCCTCGGCCCGGCGGCGGTAGGCGTCGATCTCCCGCGTCGTGGTCGCCTCGTCCCAGCCGAGCAGAGGCCCTGCGATCGCCGCGATCTCCTCGAGGGCGGAGACGCCACGGTCGCGGGTCTCGTAGCTGAGCCGGACGCGGTGGGTGAGGATGTCCTCCAGGTGCAGCGCGCCCTCGTGCGTGACGGCGAACGCCACCTCCGCGGCGAGGTAGGCCTCGGCGCCGGTCAGCGGCCTGCCGAGCTCCGGCGTGGCCTCGATCGACTCGAGGATGAGGGAGATCTCCGAGCCGTACCGGTGCAGGAGGTGCTCGACCCGGTCGGCCGTCCAGCCGTGCGCCGCGCCGATCTGGCCGGCGCGAGCCTTCGTCGCGCGGTACCCGGCGGCCCCCACGAGTGGCGTCGACGCCGTCACCGAGGGCATCGTGCGTGCCCGGGCGCCGAGCGCGAAGTCCACGGCGTCCTCGGCCATCTGCCGGTAGGTGGTGAGCTTGCCGCCCGCGATGACGGTCAGCCCCGGCGCCGCCTCGGCGACGGTGTGCTCCCGGGAGACCTTGGTCGACTGTTGTGACTGCCCGTCGCCCTTCGCCACCGGCTGCAGCAGGGGCCGCAGGCCCGCGTACACGCCGATGATGTCCTCGCGGGTCAGCGCCGGCGAGAGCACCTTGTTCGCCTGCTCGAGGATGTAGTCCACGTCCTCGGCGGTGGCCACCGGGTGCTGGCGCTCCTCGGTCCACGGGGTGTCGGTGGTGCCGATGACCCAGTACCGCTGCCACGGGATGACGAAGAGCACCGACTTCTCGGTCCGCAGGAACAGGCCGGTCTGACCCGAGATCCGCTCCTTGGGCACCACGATGTGCACGCCCTTGGACGCGAGGACCTTCAGGCCGTGCTCGCCCCCGCCGAGGGCCTCGGTCTCCTCCGTCCACACGCCGGTGGCGTTGATGACGTGGTTCGCCCGCACGGTGCGCTCGGCCCCGCTCTCCAGGTCCGCGACGACCGCGCCGGTCACCCGGCCCGTCGGGTCCTTGGTCAGGTCGACCACCTGTGCCCGGGACGCGGCGAGCGCCCCGTGCCCGACGGCAGAGCGCACCAGCGCGAGGACGAGCCGGGCGTCGTCCACCCGGGCGTCGTAGAACCGGATGGCGCCGCTCAGACTGTCCGGCCGCATCTGCGGGAAGATCTTGAGCGCCCCGGCCTTGCTGTAGTGCTTCTGCACCGGGACCGAGACGCCGCGTGCCCCGAGGATGGCGAGGGCGTCGTACATGCCGACGCCGACGGCGCTGTACGCCCGCTCGATCAGCGGGGTCTTCAGCGGCCACAGGAACGGCTGGGCGTGCACCAGGTGCGGCGCGGTGGTGCGCAGCAGGCGGCCGCGCTCGCGCAGCGCCTCGGCGACCAGGGCGAAGTCCAGCTGGTAGAGGTAGCGCAGGCCGCCGTGCACGAGCTTGGAGGAGCGGGAGGACGTCCCGGAGGCCCAGTCCTGCATCTCCACGATCGCGGTGCGCAGCCCGCGGGTGGCGGCGTCGAGGGCGATGCCCGCGCCGGTGACGCCCCCGCCGATGACGAGCACGTCGACGCCCTCTGCGTCCGCCATGTCCTCGAGTGCGGCGGAGCGGGTCTCCCGGTTCAGCTGGCTGGCCACGCGTCCGCTCCTCGTCGTCGATCGGCCCGGTTCGTCCCGGCTGGCCCTATGCTGACGGCCGGCGCACACACGCGCAATGGCGCTGCACGAACGTGCGATGAACGGGAGGTGGCGTGAGCGGTCGTGATCTCCCGTGAGGACCCGGGACGAGATGGTGTACGTCGCCGCGCAGATGTACTACCTCCAGGACGAGACCATGGAGGCCATCGCGCGGCGGCTGGAGGTCTCCCGCTCGACGGTGTCCCGGCTCATCCAGCGTGCCCGGGACACCGGTCTGGTGCACATCTCCCTCCAGCCGCGCACCGCCGGTGCCGACGCCCTCTCCCGTGAGCTCCGGGAGGTCTTCGGTGTGCGTGCCCATGTGGTCGCGGTGCGCGAAGGCACCGCGGACGTGCAGCGCCTCGAGCAGGTGGCCCAGGTCGCGGGACGGCTCGTCTCCTCGTGGGTCGAGCCCAGCACCGTGCTGGGGCTGGCGTGGGGGACCACCACCTCCGCGGTCGTCGGGCACCTGACGCCCAAGCGCGCGCCGGGCAGCGCCGTCGTCCAGCTCAACGGGGCGGCGAACCCCGTCACCTCCGGCATCCCGTACGCCGGGTCGATCATGACGGCGGCGGCGGAGGCGTTCGACGCCCGCGTCCACCACTTCCCCGTCCCGGCGTTCTTCGACTACCCGGAGACCAAGGCGGCGATGTGGCGCGAACGATCCATCCGGCGTGTCCTCGCCGTGCAGGAGCGGGCCGACATCGCCCTGTTCGGCGTCGGAGCGCTCACCGGGCCGTTGGCCTCGCACGTGTACTCCGCCGGCTATCTCGACCCGGAGGAGATCGCCACCCTGCGCGGGTCCGGCGTGGTCGGCGACGTGTGCACCGTGCTGCTGCGGGAGGACGGCTCCTACTCCGACATCGAGCTCAACGAGCGCGCCACCGGCCCGACGCCTCGCGAGCTGCAGCGGATAGCCCGGCGCATCTGCGTGGTGGCCGGCACGGCGAAGGTGAGCCCGCTGCTCGGCGCGCTCCGTGCCGGCGTCGTCACCGACCTGGTCATCGACGAGACGACCGCGCGTGCGGCCATCGAACGGGTGCGGGAGCCGGCGGGCCGAGGTACCTGGCGCGCCGCCGATGCCGCCGTCGCGCGGCTGCACTCGCGCGAGCGCGGCCAGGTCGACCGGCCATGAGACGCGTGGAGCTCACGGCGTCCACGTGTCGGCGGACCTCGGCCGGCACGGACACGGGCTCCTAGTATCGCGGCGTGAGCGGCGGTATCGAGGTCAGGCAGGCACTGCCCGCAGACGTGCGGGTGATCTACGAGCTGGTCCGGCCGTACGCCGAGCGCAACATCCTGGTCGCCAAGGAGCTCGTCGAGTACTTCGAGGCCGTGCAGGAGTTCGTCGTCGCCGAGGACGACGGCGGGCCGGGGGCCTCGGCGATCGTCGGTTGCGGCGCGCTGCACGTGCTGTGGGACGACATCGCCGAGGTCCGCACCCTCGCCGTAGCACCAGAGATGTCCGGGCGGGGCATCGGGCACCAGCTGCTCCAGGCGCTCCTGGACCGCGCCCGGGCCCTCGGGCTGCGGCGCGTCTTCTGCCTGACCTTCGAGGTCGAGTTCTTCACGCGCCACGGATTCCACGTCATCGACGGCACACCGGTCGGCACCGACGTCTACGCCGAGATGCTCCGCTCGCACGACGACGGCGTGGCCGAGTTCCTCGACCTCGCCCGGGTGAAGCCGAACACGCTGGGCAACTCCCGGATGCTCCTGGAGCTCTGACGAAGGCGCAGCGGAGGTTGGGGCGAGGAACGAGCCTCCGGCCGCAGCGGAGCCGAGGAAGGGCGACCGATGGCTGGAGCTCTGACGAAGGCGCAGCGGAGGTTGGGGCGAGGAACGAGCCTCCGGCCGCAGCGGAGCCGAGGAAGGGCGACCATTGGCTGAAGCTGTGAGGGTCAGCGGCTGAGCCAGCGCAGCATCGCCGCGAGCTGGGCCGTCACCAGCGCGCAGGTCACGACGGCGAGCCAGGCCCCGGGCCGCAGCGCGATCCAGGCGGCCACTCCCGTGACCAGCACGGCCAGCAGGACCGGCACCAGCCGGGACAGCGTGCGCCGGACCCACGGGGTCACCCCCTGCGGCGCGGACCCGGTCAGCACGCGGCGCAGGCCGATGCCCGAGACCACCGCGGCCACCAGGGCCGTCGCCTGCCCGGCGAGCAGCAGCGAGAGCCCGGGCCACGGGTCGGTGTCGCCGGAGAGCAGGACCAGTGCGGCGCCCAGCACCCCCAGCCCGACGCAGGCGCCGGCAGTCGCGATGAGGGCGGTGCGCAGCGCCGTGGCGGCGCGGGAGCCCGGACCGTCCGTCACGGCAGCCGGTAGGTCGGTGCCGCGCCGTCGTGGTTGCACTCGCCGGCTCCTTGCACTCCGCTCGTTCCCCGCTCGTGCTCGCCGCCAGCGTGCTGCTGGTCGTACCGCACGACGGCGAGGCCGTCGCTGACCAGCGACGCGAGCGCACGGGCGGGCTGGGTGGGGTCGGTGAGGGCGGCCGGGTCGGCGCCGCCGGCGCCGGCGCGCAGCAGGTCGGCCTCCGCGTGCCAGCCGTCACGGGCGCGCAGCACCGCCATGATCCGGCCGCGGGCCTGCCGGTCGGTGCCGTGCCAGGCCTGGCGGCGGCGGGTCGCCGCGTGGGGGTCGGCGGGGCGTCCGGCACGCAGCCATGCGCAGGAGCCACGCAGCGGGCACGCCTCGCAGCGCGGCGCGCGTGCGGTGCACACCAGCGCCCCGAGCTCCATGACGCCGACGTTCCACCGGACGGACCGTGCGGCGTCGGCGGGCAGGTAGGCCGCCGCCCGGTCGCGCTCGTCGCGTCCCAGGGCCGGTGGTGGCAGCGCCTGTCCGGCCAGCGCCCGGCCGAGCACCCGCCGCACGTTGGTGTCGAGCACGACGGCGCGGCGCCCGTACGCGAACGCGGCCACCGCGGCGGCCGTGTACGTGCCGATCCCCGGGAGTTCGCGCAGCTCCTCCTCGCTCTGCGGCACTCGGCCCCCGTGCCGGTCGCGGATGACCGCGGCGCACTCGCGCAGGCGCAGCGCCCGCCGCGGGTAGCCCAGGCGGTCCCAGGCGCGCAGCACCTCCGCCGTCGGGGCGGCGGCCAGGTCGGCCGGGGTGGGCCACCGGGCAAGCCACGCACGCCACGCGGGCTCGACCCGGGAGACCGGTGTCTGCTGCAGCATGACCTCGCTGACCAGCACGGCCCACGCGCTCGTGCGGGGCCGGCGCCAGGGGAGGTCCCGGGCGTGCGCGTCGTACCAGGACAGCACGGCCTCGTGGGTCTCCGTGAGGTCGAGCACGGGGCTTGCGGACGGCACCACTCCAGTCTGCCCGACTGTGCCGGCCGGTCCCGCACCCACCCGGTGCGGCAACGGTCGCCGACCGCTGCTGGCATGGCTGCAGCAGTCGGCGACGGGTGCAGCGGTGGGCGTGTTGCAGGGCGACGGCGTGGGAGGCACGGGAGGCGGGAGGCGTCGTCGTACCGTCCCAGTCGTGGTCACGACGCGGGAGAGAACTCGGGCGCCGGGACGCGGGGCACCCGGCCGCGGCGGTCCGGCGCCGGGCAAGCAGGCTCCCGGGCGCCGGCCGAGGAGACGGCCCAGCAAGGCCGTCATCCGGCGACGGCGCATCGTCGCCCTGGTGATCCTGCTCGCCCTTGTCGGTGGTCTGGTCTGGGGCGGTGTCGCGCTCGCCGGTCTCGCGTCCGGCTGGGTCGGCGACCTGCTCGCGGACGACGCCGAGACCACGGAGGCGCCGACGGAGGAGGACACGCTCCCGCCGAACCCCGGCCGGTGCGCCCCGGCGGACCTCGACGCCACGCTCGCGTCCACCGCCGCGGGCGAGGGCACGGACTTCGCGATGTCGTTCACCAACGACGGGCAGGACCCCTGCCTCCTCGACACCGGTTCGGCGTCGCTCGTGCTCACCGTTCACTCCGGGGACGATCGCGTCTGGTCCTCGGCCGACTGCCCCGCCGGGGCCGCGGAGCATCTGCTGCTCCTGGACTCCGGCGACACCGTCGACGAGGCACTGAGCTGGGGCGGCACGCGCTCCGAGCCGGGCTGTCCGGGGAACCAGTCCGTGGCGGGCTCCGGCACCTACCGGGTCGAGGCCTCGCTCGGTGGTGCGCAGCTCCGCGGCACGGAGTCGTCCTTCACCCGCTGAACTTTCAGTTCCGAAAGTGTGCTGTTCCTGTTGACAGTCCGGCTCGTCCGCTCCTAGTTTGCCGCTCGGACCGCCGACGACGACGGACCAGAGAGCTGAGGCGACGATGCGAACCAGCAGGACGACCAGGGCGGCCGGTGCCCTCGCGGGCCTGACCCTCTTCACGGCGCTCGCGGCGTGCAGCGAGGGCGATCCCGGCGAGGCCGGTGGCGAGGGCGGCGGCGACGGCGAGTTCGACCTCATCGGCTACATGGCGCAGGACATGTCGAACCCGTTCTTCCAGGCGATGGAGGAGGGGATCCAGCAGCAGGCCGAGGAGCTCGGCGTCGAGGTCAACACCCAGGACGGGCGTCAGGACCTCAACGCCCAGAACGAGCAGATCGACACCTTCATCCAGCAGGGCGTCGACGCCATCCTGCTCAACGCCGTCGACTCGGAGGGCATCGGCCCGGCGGTCGAGCGTGCCATCGACGCGGGCATCGTCGTGGTCGCGGTGGACGTGACCGCCCCGGGCGCCATGGCCACCGTCACGCTGGACAACGTCCAGGCAGGTGAGGTCGCGTGCCAGTACCTCGTCGACCAGATCGGCGGGTCCGGGAACATCCTGCTCATCGATGGCACGCCGATCAGCTCCGTCCAGGACCGCGTCACCGGCTGCGAGAGCGTCCTCGAGGAGAACCCGGACGTCCAGGTCGTCGGCCACCAGAACGGCGACAACGGCCGTGACCAGGCGCTGAGCATCACCGCCGACCTGCTCACCGCCCACCCGGACGTCGACGGGATCTTCGGCATCAACGACCCCACCGCGCTCGGCGCGATGCTCGCGGCCGAGCAGGCCGGCATCGACGACCTCGTCATCGTCGGTGTGGACGCCTCGCCGGAGGCCGTTGACGCGCTGGAGAACCAGGACTCGATGTTCATGGGCTCCGCCAAGCAGGATCCGACCACACAGGGCTCGATCGCGCTGGAGATGGCGCACCAGCTGTTCAACGGCGAGGAGCTCGAGGAGGAGACGCGCCTCGTGCCCACCGAGATGCTCACCCGCGACAACCTCGACGAGTACGAGAGCTGGTGATGGCGGCCGGGGACGGGGCCGCGCCGCTCCTGCGGATGCGGGGCGTCTCCAAGAGCTTTGCCGGCACCCGGGTCCTCAGCGACGTCGACGTCGACCTCGACCGCGGTGAGATCCACGCGCTCGTCGGCGAGAACGGCGCGGGCAAGTCGACGCTGATGAAGATCCTGGGTGGGGTGCACGCGCCCGACGACGGCCTCATCGAGCTCGACGGCGAACCGGTCGCCTTCGGCTCGCCGGGCCAGGCGATCGCCGCCGGCGTGGCGATGATCCACCAGGAGCTCAGCACCGTCCCCGAGATGACCGTGGCGGAGAATCTCGCCCTCGGCAACGAGCCGGCACGAGCCGGATTCCTCCTCGACCGGCGTCGGCTGCGCTCGGAGGCGGAACGCAAGCTGGCGCCGATCGGCGGGGGGATCGACCCGGACGCGCGCATGCGGACCCTGTCGGTCGGCCGGCAGCAGATGGTCGAGATCGCCCGCGCGATCGACCAGCAGGCCCGCATCCTCATCCTCGACGAGCCGACGGCGTCGCTCTCGGACACCGAGGCGCAGCGGCTGTTCGAGGTGCTGGAGGGTATGCGCGCCTCCGGGATGGGCCTGTTCTACATCTCCCACCGTCTCGACGAGGTGTGGCGCCTCGCGGACCGCGTCACCGTCCTGCGGGACGGCGCGCACGTCAGCACCACGGCGCGCGGCGAGCTGGAGCAGGGCGACGTCGTCGCCCGCATGATCGGCCGGCAGGTCGACGCGCTGTACGTGCGCGAGCACCGCCGCCCCGGTCAGCCCGTGCTCGAGGTCCGCGACCTCGTCGGCCGCAACGGCATCGGCCCGGTGTCCTTCGACGTCCGGGCCGGTGAGGTGGTCAGCCTGGTGGGCCTCATCGGCGCCGGGCGCACGGAGATCGCCCGGACCCTCTACGGCGCGGACACCCGCCTCTCCGGCTCGGTCACGATCGAGGGCCGTCCCGCCCGCATCGGGGCGCCGGGGGATGCCATCGCCCTGGGCGTCGGCATGGTCCCGGAGTCCCGCAAGGAGCAGGCGCTGTTCTCCTGGATGGGGGTCCGGGACAACATCACCGTCGCGTCTCTGCGGCAGCACGCCCGCTTCGGTGTGCTCGACCCCCGCCGGGTGGACGAGGCCGCGCGGCACTTCGTCGACAGCCTCCGGATCCGCGCCCGCTCCCCACGGCAGGAGGTACGGACCCTCTCCGGCGGCAACCAGCAGAAGGTCGTCCTGGCCCGCTGGCTCGCGAACGACCCCCGCGTCCTCATCCTCGACGAGCCGACTCGCGGCGTCGACGTGGGCGCCAAGCACGAGATCTACCGCATCATCAACGAGCAGGCGGAGCGCGGCACCGCCGTCCTCATCGTCTCCTCGGACCTGCCGGAGGCCCTGGGCATCAGCGACCGGCTGCTCGTGGTCCGGGACGGCCGGGTCGTGAAGGAGCTCGACGGCGCCACCGCCACGGAGGAGGACGTCATGTCGTACGCCACCGGTGTGCTGAAGGAGGCCGGATGACCCAGCAGCAGAACTCCGCCGCGGTCGGAGCGCCCCCGACGGCGCCCTCGGGCCGCACCCGGGTCATCCGGCGCGCACTGGACCTGTGGGGCACCTGGGGCATCGCCCTGGTCCTGCTGCTCCTGATCGTGCTCATGGCGCTGATCGCGCCGAACTTCGTGAGCCTCTCCAACGCCTTCAACATCATGCGCGCGACGTCGATCACGGCGATCCTGGCCGCCGGCGTCACCGTCGTCATCCTCACCGCCGGCATCGACCTGTCCGTGGGCTCGGTCCTCGCGGTCTGCGGCGTCAGCTCCGTCCTGCTCTGGAACGCCGGCGTGCCCGTGGTGCTGTGCGTGCTCGTCCCGATCGTGCTCGGCGCCCTCATCGGCCTGCTGCACGGGACCCTCGTCGCGTACCTGTCCCTGGCGGCGTTCATCGTCACCCTCGCCGGCCTGACCGCCTGGCGGGGCACGGCCTACGCCCTGACCGGCGGCCGGCCCCTGATCGCCGAGGGCGACCTCGGCTTCGACATGCTCGGCGGCGGCAACTTCATCGCCGTGCCGGTGCCGATCTGGCTCATGCTCGCCACGTACGCCGTGCTGTGGTTCCTGCTGGAGCGCACCACCTTCGGACGTCACGTGTACGCGGTCGGCGGCAACCCCGAGGCGGCCCTCATGGCCGGCATCAAGGTCAAGCGGGTCCTGACCTCCGTCTACATCATCTCCGGCGTCACCGCGGGCCTCGCCGGCGTGATGCTCGCAGCGCGCGTGGAGTCCGGGCAGCCGAACTCGGGCCAGGGCTACGAGCTCGAGGCGATCGCCGCCGTCGTGCTCGGCGGGACCTCGCTCATGGGCGGCCGCGGCCGGATCCTCGGCACGCTGGTCGGTGCCCTCATCATGGGCGTCCTGTCCAACGGCATGATCCTCATGAACACGCCGTTCTTCACCCAGCTCATCGTCCAGGGGCTGGTGATCGTGGTCGCGGTCGCCATCGACAGCCTCAAGAACCGCTACACGACCTGAGGCGGCGTCGATGGCCCGGGCGCCGCGCACCCGGCCGCGGCTGAGCACCACCGGCCGCCGGCAGCTGGCGCTCGACCTCGTGCGGGCCCGCGAGTTCGTCCCGGTGTCCGAGCTCGCCGACGAGCTGGGCGTCTCCCTCGTCACCGCCCGCGGCGACGTGGCCCACCTCGCCGGCGCCGGGCTGGTGCGGCAGGTGCGGGGCGGGGCGATCATCGCGCGGGAGGACGACGGCGAGCCCCCCTTCGAGGTCCGGCTCGGCACCTACCCCGAGGAGAAGGCGGCCATCGGCGCAGCCGCGGCCGCGCTGGTGGAGCCGGGCTCCGCCGTCGTGCTCGACGGCGGGACCACGTGCATGGCGATCGCGCACGCGCTGGTCGCGACCCCGGAGCTGACCGACCTCACGGTCTACACCCCGTCGCTGAGCACCGCGCTCGCGCTGGAGGCGGGCGCGCCGCGGCTGACGGTCGTGGTCACCGGCGGGACGGTGTACCCGCGTGCGCACTCCCTCGGCGGCCCCTACTCCGAGCTCATCCTGGAACGGGTCATCGCCACCGTCGCGTTCGTCGGGTGCAACGGCATCTCCGACGCCGACGGCATCTCGGCGGCCACCCCGGTCGACGCCGAGCTGAAGCGGCGGATGCTGGCCTCCGCGAAGCTCCGGGTCGCGGCGGCGGACGCCTCGAAGTTCGTCCACCACGGCACGGCGAGGGTGTGCCGCGTCGACGAGGTGGATCTCATCCTCACCGCGGGCCTCCTCGAGGACCGGCTCGCGGACGCCGTGGGCCGTGCCGGCGGCACGGTGCGCCGGGCCTGAGGCTGTGCGGCGGATGGGCGCGACGGCGAGCTCCCGCACCGGGCCGCCATGGTGCGATAGGGGACGTGATGGACCGCAAGCACCTCCCGCTCGACGTGCCGACACCGACCTCCGGCGAGCTGCCGCCCGGGCAGCCGGTCCGGCCCGTCCGGCCGCCCGAGGGGGCACCGCACGTGCTGGTGATCCTCGTCGACGACATGGGCTTCGGCGCCTCCAGCCCGTTCGGCGGACCCTGTCGCATGCCGGCCGCGGAACGGCTCGCCGGTGCCGGCCTGCGGTACAACCAGTTCCACGTCACCGCGCTGTGCTCGCCCAGTCGGCAGGCGTTGCTCACCGGACGCAACCACCACTCGGTCGGCATGGGCGTGACCACCGAGATGGCGACGAGCCGTCCCGGCTACAGCGGGTTCCGACCCGCCTCCGCGGCGACGGTCGCACAGATCCTGTCCGGCAACGGGTACGCGACCGCCGCGTTCGGCAAGTGGCACCAGGCGCCTCCGGCCGAGGTCGGACCGTCCGGCCCGTTCACGCGATGGCCGACCGGTGAGGGCTTCGACCACTTCTACGGGTTCATGGGAGCCGAGATGAACCACTGGTACCCCCAGCTGTACGACGGCACCACGCCGGTCGAGCCGGACCGCCGGCCCGAGGACGGCTACCACCTGTCCGAGGACCTCGCGGACAAAGCCGCGGAGTGGCTCCGGAGCCAGCACGAGGCGATGCCGGACCGGCCGACGTTCACCTATCTCGCGTTCGGCGCCACCCACGCCCCCTTCCACGTGCCCGCCGCGTACCGGCGGCGCTACGCCGGGCAGTTCGACCACGGCTGGGACGTACAGCGCGAGCGGACCCTCGCCGAGCAACGGCGCATCGGCGTCGTGCCACCGGAGACCGTCCTGGCTCCGTGGGCGGACGGCGTCCCGCACTGGGACGAGCTCGATGCGACCTCCCGGCGGGTCGCGGCACGTTTCATGGAGACCTACGCGGGCTTCGCCGAGCACACCGACGCCCAGGTCGGACGCCTGCTCGACACGCTCGCGGACCTCGGCACCCTCGAGGACACCCTCGTCGTCCTCATCCTCGGGGACAACGGCGCCTCCGGTGAGGGCGGCATCGAGGGCACCATGCGGGAGCACCTCGTCGGGCACGGCTTCGCCGACGACGTGGCCTGGATGGACGCCCACCTCGAGGACCTCGGCGGACCGCGCAGCTACGGCCTCTACCCGGCCGGCTGGGCGCTCGCGATGAACACGCCGTACCAGTGGACCAAGCAGGTCGCCTCGCACTACGGCGGAACCCGCGACGGCATGATCGTCTCCTGGCCGGCGGGTATCGACGCGCGCGGCGAGATCCGCTCCCAGTGGCACCACCTCATCGATGTGCTCCCGACGGTGCTCGACGTCGCCGGCCTGCCCGAGCCCGAGACGGTCGGTGGGGTGAGGCAGCAGCCGGTCGAGGGCGTGAGCATGCGCTACAGCTTCGACGACGCCGCGGCACCTGACCGGCGCCGCACGCAGTACTTCGAGATGGTCGGCAACCGCGCGATCTACCACGAGGGCTGGACGGCGGGCGCCCGGCACAGCGTGCCGTGGCGGATGGTCGGCGGCCACGGGTCGTTCGACGACGACGTGTGGGAGCTGTACGACACCCGCACCGACCCCAGCCAGGCGCACGACCTCGCGCAGTCCCGGCCGGAGCGGCTCGCGCAGCTGCGAGACCTGTTCGAGCGTGAGGCCGAGCGTCACCACGTGCTGCCGCTCGACGACCGCGTGACCGAGCGGGAGAACCCGCAGATCGCCGGACGGTTCGACCCGAACGAGGGGCGGACGGAGATGACGTACGGACCGCGCGCCGGGCGCCTGACGGAGGAGGTGGCGCCGAACGTCAAGAACCGCAGCCACACGATCACGGTCGACCTGACCGGTGGCGGGCAGGACACCGGCGTCCTGGTGGCCCAGGGCGGTCGGTTCGGCGGCTGGTCGCTGTACTGCGTCGACGGACATCCCGCCTACGCCTACAACTGCTACGGGGCCGACCTGACGACGGTGGTCTCCGACCGGACGCTGACGGGCGGCGAGCACCGGGTGGCGGTGGAGCTCGACTACCGGGGCGGGCGCGAGCCCGGTGGGCCGGCGGACGTGCGGCTGATCCTCGACGACGCCGTCGTGGGGCAGTGCCGGCTGGAGCGGACCACGGCGTACTACTTCGCCTTCGACGAGACGTTCAACGTGGGTGTGGACCGCGGGTCGCCGGTGACGGACGCCTATCCGGCGATCGACAACCGGTTCACCGGCACGATCGCCCGCGTGCGCTTCCGGCTGGCCCCGGTGGACGAGGCGATCCGGCGTGAGCGTGCCCGGGCGATGACCACCGCGGACGACTGAGCCGAGCCCCGGGCTGTACGGGCGCGCGACTCAGCTGAAGCGCTCGAGGATGGAGGACTCCGCCAGCCGCGACAGGCCCTCGCGGATGGCCCGCGCGCGGCTCGGGCCGACCCACTCCACGCCCTGCAGGTCCTCGGCGCTCGCCGACAGCAGCGCCTGGAGCGTCCCGGTCCGGGCCACGATCGCCTCCGCGACCTGCAGCGGCAGGCGCGGGATCCGCGCCAGCACCCGGTACCCACGCGGGCTGAGGGAGGTGTCGACCGCGTCGCCCTCCGGGCCGCCCACCCCGAGGATCCGGGCGACCGTCGGGATGTCGACGAGCTCGGCGGAGGTGAGTCGCGCGAGGGCCGGCAGCACCTCGTCCGGGCACTCCGCGCCGTCCTGGGCCACGTAGTCCCGCACGATGAGCCCGCGGTCCTGGTCCAGGCCGGTGACCAGCTCGTCGTGCTGGAGCGACAGCAGCCGGCCGTCCGTGCCCAGCTCGACGACGTACCCGGCGACCTCCGCGGAGATGCGGGCGACCATCTCCATCCGCTGGACCACCGTGACGACGTCCCGGACCGTCGCCAGGTCCTCGATCTCCAGCGCGGAGAGGGTTGCCGAGACCTCGTCCAGGCGGGACTTGTACCGTTCGAGCGTCGCCAGGGCCTGGTTGGCGCGGGCGAGGATGATGTCGGAGTCCTCCAGCACGTGGCGGTGGTGGTCCAGGTACAGCGCGACGGTGTGCATCGACTGGCTGACCGAGATGACCGGGTAGCCGGACTGCTTCGCGACCCGCTCGGCGGTGCGGTGCCGCATCCCCGACTCGGAGGTCTCGATGCTCGCGTCCGGCAGCAGCTGGACGTTCGCGCGCCGGATCCGCCGGCCGACGTGGTCCACGACGACCGCGCCGTCCATCTTCGCCAGCTCGCGCAGCCGGGTCGCGGAGAACTCGACGTCGAGGTGGAAGCCGCCGGAGCACATCTCCTCGACGGCCTCGTCGTACCCGAGGACCACGATGGCCCCGGTGCGGCCGCGCAGCACCCGCTCCAGGCCGTCGCGTAGCTCGGTGCCCGGTGCGACCTGCGCCAGGATGGTGCGCAGCTTGTTCTCGGCGGGGACCTCGGGCACGTGACCTCACTGGGTGGGAGTCGCGAGACGGCGGCACGGGCCGCCGCCCTCGAAGGTCACAGTCTATTCGGGCGGCGCCACGAGCCGGGGCCGGTTCCGGCTCTCTCGGCCGGTCGTGATGCCGGCCGGCGCCAGGTTGTCCAGCGCGAGCAGCGCCTGCTGCATGGTGGCCACCTCGACCACCTCGGCCCGCACCTTCCCGAGCGAGACCGCCTCACGCGTGCCGGCGGGGACCAGGATGCGCCGGTGGCCGAGGCGCGCCGCCTCGGCGATGCGCTGGCTCAGCATGCTGACCCGCCGGATGTCCCCGGACAGGGAGACCTCGCCGATCGCGGCGACGTCGAGCGGGAGGGGGACATCCGAGACGGCCGACGCGATGGCCAGGCATACGGCGAGGTCGCTGGCCGGGTCGGTGGAGCGCATGCCGCCCACGGTGGCGACGAAGACGTCCTTCTCGCGCAGGCTCACCCCGGCGACGCGTTCGGTGACGGCGACGAGCATCGAGACGCGGGAGCTGTCCAGGCCGCTCACGCCGCGGCGCGGGTTGGGTGCGCTGGAGGCGGCGACGAGGGACTGGATCTCGGCCAGCAGCGGCCGGCGGCCCTCGACGGTCACGGTGATGCAGGTGCCGGGCACGGGCTCGTCCCGGACCCCGCGGAACAGTCCGCTCGGGTCGGGCACCTCGACCATGCCGCCGTCGGTCTGCTCGAAGCAGGCGACCTCGTCGGCGGGACCGAACCGGTTCTTCACCGCCCGCAGGATGCGTAGGGTCGTCTGCCGGTCCCCCTCCATGGTGAGCGTGGTGTCGGCGACGTGCTCCAACGCCCGCGGCCCCGCGACCGTGGACTCCTTCGTGACCTGGCCGACCAGGCAGAACGGGATGCCGCGAGCCTTCGCCAGTCGCGTCAGCGTGGTCGCCACCGCCATCACCTGCGCGACGCCACCCGGGCGTCCCTCGACCTCCGCGGAGGCGATCGTCTGCACCGAGTCCACGATGACCATGGCGACCGAGTCGCCGAGCGCGTCGAGGTGCGCGACGGCCTCGCCGAGGTCGTCGGAGTCGGCCAGGTAGAGCTCGTCGCTGACGGCGCCGATGCGCCGGGCGCGCGTGGCGATCTGGTGGACCGACTCCTCGCCCGAGACGTACAGGACCGGGCGTCCGGTGGACTCGGCGACGGCGTTCGCCGCGGTGAGCAGCAGGGTGGACTTCCCGGCCCCGGGTTCTCCGGAGACGAGCAGCACCTGGCCGGGCACGAGCCCGCCGCCCAGCACCCGGTCCAGCTCGGACAACCCGGTCCGCAGTCGGGTGCCCACCTCCGCTGCGGAGATCTCCGAGACCCGTCGCGCCGGACGTCCCGGAGCGGGGGCCGACACGGCCGGGCGTGCCGCGGACGGGGCCGCCGTCTCCTCGACCGTGCCCCACGCCTGGCACTCGCCGCACCGCCCCACCCACTTCGGGGTGGTCCAGCCGCACTCGGTGCACCGGTAGTGGGCGCGGACACGGTTCTTCGGCGGCATGCGCACCACCGTACGGCGACCCGACCCACATGGCGGGGAGGCGGTCGGCGGCGCAGCCTCCGCTCAGTACACTCGCGATGCCCATCACCGGTGACGAGGAGCGAGTGGCGATGCCCAGGACGGTGCGTCCCGGCGCCTCGGCGTCCCCGTCGATGACCGACGTCGCCGCCCTCGCCGGGGTCTCTCACCAGACGGTCTCCCGCGTCCTGAACACTCCCGACGCCGTCCGGCCGGAGACCCGGCGACGCGTCGAGGAGGCCATCCGCCGGCTCGGCTACCGGCGGAACTACGCCGCCCGTGCCCTGCGAACCCAGCGGTCCGGCCTCGTCGGCGTCGTCAGCTCCGGGGAGAGCTACTACGGCCCGTCCCGGATGACGATGGCGATCGAGGAGGCCGCCCGGTCCCAGGACTACGCCACCCTGCTCACCGCGCTGCGGGACGCACGCCCGGCCGCCGTCGAGAAGGTGCTGGGTTACTTCCTGGACCACCGTGTGGACGGGATCATCGTGATCGCCGCGGTGGACGCGGTCGCCGAGGCGGCGGAGCAGCTCTCCCGCCGCCTTCCCGTGGTCCTCGTGGCCTCCGACCTGCGACCGGCGGCGGGGATCCGCGTGGTCGGGGTGGACCAGCGGCTCGGGGGCCGGATCGCCACGCGGCACCTCCTGCAGCGCGGGCACCGCAGGATCCTGCACGTCGCCGGCCCGGGCGACTGGTTCGACGCCCGCGGTCGCGTGGTCGGCTGGCGGGAGGAGCTCGTGACGGCGGGTCTGACCGGGGAGACGGTCGAGGCCGGCTGGGACACCGTCGACGGCTATCGCGTGGCCCACGAGCTCGTGGCCGCGGGCGAGCTCCCGGACGCGATCTTCGCCGCGAACGACTACCTCGCCCTCGGCATGATCCGTGCGTTCACGGAGTCGGGTGTGCGGGTGCCCGAGGACCTCTCGGTGATCGGCTTCGACGACATCGAGGGCGCGGCCTACTTCAACCCCCCGCTCACCACGGTCCGCCAGCCCTTCGACGCCGTGGGCCGCGCCGTCGTCGAGGTGCTCCTCGCCGGTCTCGGCGCGGAGAGCGGGGCGTCGCGCCCGGTCGAGCCGGTCGCGCTGCCGCCCGAGCTGGTCCCCAGATCCTCGTCACTTTGACAGCCGGATTGTGATCGTTAACATCGACCGCCGTACAACGCACGCGAAGGAGCGGATGACATGTCGCCGCAGAACCAGACAGAGCCGTCCGAGGTGATCGCCTCGGGGCGCACGGCTCTGGGGATCGAGCTGGGCTCGACGCGCATCAAGGCGTGCCTGACCGGTCCCGGCCACGAGGTGCTGGCCACCGGGAGCAGCGACTGGGAGAACCAGTTCGTCGACCGCATGTGGACCTACTCCCTCGAGGACGTCTGGTCCGGTCTGCAGGCGGCCGTCGCCGACCTGCTCGACGACACCGAGCGGCGTCACGGCGTGCGGCCGACCACCGTCGGCGCGATGGGCGTCTCGGCGATGATGCACGGCTACCTCGCCTTCGGCGGCGACGGCGAGCTGCTGGTCCCGTTCCGCACCTGGCGCAACACCACCACCGAGCGGGCCGCCACCGAGCTGACCGAGCTGTTCGGGCACAACGTGCCGCTGCGGTGGTCCGTCGCCCACCTGTACCAGGCCGTGCTCGACGGCGAGGCGCACGTCCCGCAGGTCCACTTCCTCACCACGCTGGCCGGCTACGTCCACTGGCGGCTGACCGGGCAGCAGGTGCTCGGCGTCGGCGACGCCTCGGGCATGTTCCCGCTGGACCCGGCCACCCGCGACTACGACGCCGGCATGCTGGCCGCCTTCGACGAGCGGGTGGCCCGCGAGGGCCACGCGCCGACCCGCCCGCTGCAGGCGCTGCTTCCCCGCGTGCTCGTGGCGGGCGAGGACGCCGGCGCGCTCACGGCCGAGGGGGCGGCACTGCTGGACCCGACCGGCACGCTGCAACCCGGCATCCCGCTGTGCCCGCCGGAGGGCGACGCGGGGACCGGCATGGTCGCCACCGGCGCGGTCGCGCCGCGGACGGGGAACGTCAGTGCGGGCACGTCGATCTTCGCCATGGTCGTGCTCGAGCGACCGCTGAGCCGCGTCCACCCCGAGCTCGACGTCGTCACCACCCCGGCGGGCGACCTCGTCGCGATGGTGCACTGCAACAACGGCGCCAGCGAGCTGGGCGCGTGGGCGGACCTGCTCCGGGAGTTCGCGACGGCGCTCGGCCACCCGGCGGAGCCGGGGGACGTGTACGGCGCGCTGCTCGGGGCGGCGCTGGAGGGTGAGGCCGACGGCGGTGGCCTGCTCGCCTACAACTACCTCTCCGGCGAGCCCATCACCGGCCTGGCCGAGGGCCGTCCGATGGTCGTCCGCACGCCGGGGAGCCGTCTGACCCTGGCCAACTTCGCCCGCACCCAGGTCTACGGGGTCTTCGGCACGCTGTCCCTGGGGATGCGCGTGCTCGACGAGGAGGGCGTGGCCCTGGACCAGATGTTCGCCCACGGCGGCCTGTTCAAGACCGCCGGCGTGGCCCAGCGCCTGCTGGCCGCCGCCATCGGCGCACCGGTGGCCGTCGGCGACACCGCTGCCGAGGGCGGGGCCTGGGGCATCGCCGTACTCGCCTCGTACCGCGAGAACGCCGCCGGATCCGATCTTGCGGAGTACCTTGCGGAGCAGGTGTTCGCCGACGCCGAGCTCGACGTCGTCGAGCCCGACGCCGACGACGTCGCGGGCTACGCCGCCTGGCTGGAGCAGTACTCCGCCGGGCTGCGGATCCAGCAGGCGGCCGCCGAGGCGGTCCGGTGACCGAGAGGAACGGGACGACGCCGATGGGGACTACTCCGAGCACGGTGCCCGACGCGATGCGTGCGGCGGTCGACGCCGCGAAGGACCGGGTGGCCCGGCTGCACGCCGAGCTGCCCCGCTGGGAGCTCGTGGTGTGGACGGCCGGGAACGTCTCCGAACGCGTCCGCGGCGTCGACGGCCATCCGGACCTGCTGGTGATCAAGCCCTCCGGGGTGACGTACGACGAGCTCACCGCCGAGACCATGGTCGTGTGCGACCTCGAGGGAAACCTCGTGGAGGGCGACCGTTCGCCGTCGTCCGACACCGCCGCGCACGCCTACGTCTACCGGTACATGGCGGAGGTCGGCGGCGTCGTGCACACCCACTCCACCTATGCCACGGCCTGGGCCGCACGGCGCGAACCCATCCCGTGCGTGCTGACGATGATGGCGGACGAGTTCGGCGGCGACATCCCCGTCGGCCCCTTCGCGCTCATCGGTGACGACTCGATCGGGCGGGGCATCGTCGAGACGCTGCGCACCTCCCGCTCGCCCGCGGTGCTCATGGCGCAGCACGGGCCGTTCACCGTCGGCAAGGACGCCAAGGCCGCGGTCAAGGCCGCCGTCATGTGCGAGGAGGTCGCCCGCACGGTGCACGTCGCGCGGCAGTACGGCGAGCCGCAGCGCATCGACCAGGCACAGATCGACTCGTTGTACGCCCGCTACCAGAACGTCTACGGCCAGGCCGACGAGCACGAGCGAGGAACGAGCGGAGTGCGAGGAGCCGGGCAAGTCGAACACGGCCAGGCCGACGAGCACGAGCGAGGAACGAGCGGAGTGCGAGGAGCCGGGCAAGTCGAACACGGCCAGGCGAAGGAGCCCACCGCGTGAACAACCCCTTTGACGGCAAGCAGATCTGGTTCCTCACCGGGTCCCAGGACCTGTACGGGGAGGACACCCTCCGTCAGGTCGCCGAGCAGTCCCAGCAGGTCGCCGCGGCCTTGAACGACGCCGACGACGCCGTCCTGCCGGTCGAGGTGGTCTGGAAGCCGGTGCTGAAGGACCGGGACGCGATCCGCCGGGCCGCGCTGGAGGCCAACAGCGATCCCGACTGCCTCGGCGTGATCGTCTGGATGCACACGTTCTCCCCGGCGAAGATGTGGATCCTCGGCCTCGATGCGCTGGCCAAGCCGATGCTGCACCTGCACACGCAGGCGAACGTCGAGCTGCCGTGGGCAGACATCGACATGGACTTCATGAACCTCAACCAGGCCGCGCACGGTGACCGCGAGTTCGCCTACATCGCGACCCGGATGGGCAACCGCCGCAAGACCGTGGTCGGGCACGCCACCCACCCGGCCGTGCGGTCCAAGATCGGTACCTGGGCCCGCGCCGCCGCCGGCTGGGACGCGCTGACGAACCTGCGCCTCGCCCGGTTCGGCGACAACATGCGCAACGTCGCGGTCACCGAGGGCGACAAGACGGAGGCGGAGATCCGGCTCGGCACCTCCGTGAACACCTGGGGCGTGAACGACCTCGTCGAGCGGGTCGACGCCGTCACCGACGCCGAGGTGGACGCTCTGCTCGCCGTGTACGACGAGGCTTACGACGTCGCACCCGAGCTGCGTGCCGGTGGCGAGCGCCGCGAGTCCCTGGCCTACGGCGCCCGGCTCGAGGCCGGCATGCGGTCCTTCCTCGACGACGGCGGCTTCGGCGCCTTCACCACGAACTTCGAGGACCTCGGCGGCCTGCGCCAGCTGCCCGGCCTGCCCGTGCAGCGACTCATGGCCGACGGGTACGGGTTCGGTGCCGAGGGGGACTGGAAGACCGCGATCCTGGTCCGGGCCGCCAAGGTCATGGGGCACGGCCTGCCCGGCGGGGCGTCCCTCATGGAGGACTACACGTACGAGATGACCCCGGGGAGGGAGAAGATCCTCGGGGCCCACATGCTCGAGATCTGCCCGACCCTGACCACCTCGACGCCGAGGCTCGAGATCCATCCGCTGGGGATCGGGGACCGCGAGGACCCCGTGCGCCTGGTCTTCGACACCGACCCCGGCGAAGGCGTCGTCGTCGCCATGTCCGACCTGCGCGAGCGGTTCCGACTCGTCGCAAACGTCGTCGACGTCGTCCCCCCGGACGCCGAGCTGCCCAACCTGCCCGTGGCCCGCGCGGTGTGGGAGCCGCGGCCCGACTTCGCGACCTCGGCGGAGTGCTGGCTCACCGCCGGAGCCGCCCACCACACGGTGCTCACCACGGCTCTCGGCCTCCCCGTCTTCGAGGACCTCGCCGAGATCGCCGGGGTCGAGCTCGCCACCATCGACGGTGCCACCACCACGCGGGGCTTCGCCCAGGAGCTGCGGTGGAACGCCGCCTACCACCGACTGGCCCAGGGGCTCTGAAGAGCCGGGCCGACCGACACTCGCCC
Source organism: Georgenia alba (assembly GCF_042665525.1). Taxonomy (NCBI): domain Bacteria; kingdom Bacillati; phylum Actinomycetota; class Actinomycetes; order Allobogoriellales; family Allobogoriellaceae; genus Georgenia; species Georgenia alba. The sequence continues at coordinate 89,465 of NZ_JBHTCQ010000005.1, read as the reverse complement.
GGCCGGGCGAGAACCTAGGAGGAACACATGCGAAGCAGCAGGATCGCGGCGCTCGGCGCCGGGCTGACCCTTGCGCTCACCCTGACCGCCTGCGCCGGAGAGGGCGCGGGCGGCGGAGGCGGAGGCGGTGCGGACGACGGCGAGCTGACCGCCGGTGTCGCGATGCCGACCGAGACGTACGAGCGCTGGGTGGCTGACGGGCGGAACATCGAACAGGGCCTGCTGGACTCCGGGTACGACGACGTCGACCTGGTGTACGCCAACGACGACATCCCCACCCAGGCGCAGCAGATCGACCAGATGATCAACGCCGGGGTGGATGTCCTGATCATCGCCTCGATCGACGGCAGCGCGCTCTCCCAGCAGCTGGAGGCCGCCGAGGAAGCGGGGATCCCGGTCATCGCCTACGACCGGCTGCTCCGCGACAGTGCAGCCGTCGACTTCTACGTCACCTTCGACAACTACCAGGTCGGCGTGGCGCAGGCGACGTCGCTGCTCCAGGGCCTCGGCCTCGTCGACGAGAACGGCGAGCGGCTTCAGGACGCTCCGGAAGGCCCGTTCAACGTCGAGCTCTTCGCCGGTGCGCTCGACGACAACAACTCCCACTTCTTCTGGGACGGCGCGATGGACACCCTCCAGCCGTACCTCGAGGACGGGACCCTGCAGGTGCCGTCCGGCCAGACCGACATCGAGCAGGCCGCGACCGAACGCTGGGAGGGCCCGACCGCCCAGGCGCGGATGGAGACCCTGCTGACGTCGACGTACAACGACGGCACCGAGGTGGACGGCGTGCTCGCGCCGGCCGACCCGCTCTCGCGCGGCATCATCAACGCCCTGCGCAGCGCCGGCTACGGCCAGACCATCGAGGACGGGCTGCCGGTGGTGACCGGCCAGGACGCCGAGATCGGCTCCGTGAAGCTCATCGCGGACGGTGTGCAGTACTCGACGATCTTCAAGGACACCCGGGACCTGGCCGACCAGGCCGTCACCGCGGCCGAGGCCTTCATGAACGACGAGGAGCCGGAGGCGAACAACACGGAGGACTACGACAACGGCGAGATCGTCGTGCCGTCCTACCTGCTGGAGATCACGACGGTCACCCGGGACAACATCCAGGAGGCCCTCGTCGAGTCCGAGTACTACACCGAGGAGCAGGTGGAGTCCGGGCAGCTCTGACAGCCCCACCCCGAACGCCCGCGCCCGTAAGTCGGCCCGGGCCGGCGGGGCGGGAGGCCGGCATCCCTCCGGCGGCCTCCCGCCCTGCCCCTCCATCTGACCAGGAGGAGACAGCACATGAGCGATCACATCCTCGAGATGCGCTCCATCACCAAGAGATTCCCCGGCGTCATCGCGCTGAAGGACGTCTCCCTGGCCGTGCGCAGCGGCGAGATCCACGCGATCTGCGGGGAGAACGGGGCGGGCAAGTCGACCCTCATGAAGGTCCTCTCCGGCGTGTACCCGACCGGGACGTACGAGGGTGAGATCCATCTCGACGGCGAACCGGTCACCTTCGGGTCGATCAACGACTCCGAGGCCCGTGGCATCGTCATCATCCACCAGGAGCTCGCGCTCGTCCCGCACCTGTCGGTCGCCGAGAACATCTTCCTCGGCAACGAGCGTGCCCGCCGCGGATTCATCAGCTGGCACGAGACCAACGCCCGAGCCGCCGACCTGCTCGCCCAGGTCGGTCTCGACGAAAACCCGACCACGCCCATCGGCTCCCTGGGAGTCGGCAAGCAGCAGCTCGTGGAGATCGCCAAGGCGCTGTCCAAGGACGTGCGCCTGCTCATCCTCGACGAGCCCACCGCGGCGCTGAACGATCAGGACTCCAAGCACCTGCTGGGGCTGATGCGCACGCTCCGTGACCGCGGCGTCACGTGCATCATGATCTCGCACAAGCTGAACGAGATCGCCGAGATCGCCGACTCGACGACGGTGATCCGGGACGGCTCGACGATCGAGACGCTGGACATGTCCTCCTCGGACGCGACCACGGCGCGCATCATCCGCGGCATGGTCGGGCGCGACCTCGACCACCTGTTCCCCGAGCGTGAGTCGCGCGAGCCGGGCGAGGAGGTGTTCCGGCTCGAGGACTGGACGGTCATGCACCCGACCCAGCCGGGCCGCGTCGTCGTCGACGGCGCGGGACTGTCGGTCCGGGCCGGCGAGGTCGTGGGGATCGCCGGCCTCATGGGCGCGGGGCGGACCGAGCTGGCGATGTCCGTCTTCGGTCAGAGCTACGGGCGCGACATCAGGGGGCGGGTCTTCATGCACGGCAAGGAGATCCGCACCCGCACCGTCGGCGAGGCGATCGAGCACGGCATCGCGTACGCCACCGAGGACCGCAAGACGTACGGTCTCAACCTCATCGAGGACATCCGGCGCAACGTCGGAGCGGCGGGCCTGAGGAAGATGGCGCGCGGTGGCTGGGTCGACGGCAACAAGGAGATCGCCGTCGCCGAGAAGTATCGCGCCGACCTGAACATCAAGGCGCCCTCGGTGATGTCCGTGGTCGGCCAGCTCTCCGGCGGCAACCAGCAGAAGGTGGTGCTCGGCAAGTGGCTGTTCACCGAGCCCGATCTGCTCATCCTCGACGAGCCGACTCGCGGCATCGACGTCGGCGCCAAGTACGAGATCTACACGATCATCAACCAGCTCGCGGAGTCCGGGAAGGCCGTGCTGGTCATCTCCTCCGAGCTGCCCGAGCTGCTCGGGATCTGCGACCGCATCTACACGCTCTCCGCCGGTCGGATCACCGGGGACGTGGACGCTGAGCGTGCGACGCAGGAGGGCCTGATGGAACTCATGACGAAAGAGAAGGACTGACCATGGCCGGCACGTCGAGCATCGCCGAGCTTCTGAGGCGCAACCTGCGTCAGAGCGGCATCTACATCGCGTTCGTCGCAGTGATCGTGCTGTTCGCGGTCCTCACGGGCGGCGACCTGCTCTCCCCGGGCAACGTCACCGACGTGATCGGGCAGTACTCCTACATCCTGATCCTGGCCATCGGCATGGTCATGATCATCGTGGCCGGGCACATCGACCTCTCCGTCGGCTCCGTGGTCGCCGTCACCGGCGCCGTGGCCGCCGTCGTCACCGTCCAGATGGGGATGCCGTGGTGGGTCGGCGTCGTGGCCGCGCTCGCGACCGGTCTGGTCGTCGGGGTCTGGCAAGGGTTCTGGGTCGCCTACGTGGGGATCCCGGCCTTCATCGTCACCCTCGCCGGCATGCTCATCTTCCGTGGGCTCACCTGGCTGGTGCTGGACAACGTCTCCATCTCACCCATGCCCGACGCGTTCCAGGAGATCGGCGGCGGATACCTCAACGGCCTGCTCGGCGGTGCCGGCTTCGACGCGTTCACGCTGTTCGTCGGGGTCTTCGGAGTGCTCGGCTTCGCCTACTTCGAGTGGCGGGCTCGGCGGGCGAAGCTGGAGTACAACCAGCCGGTCGAGACCCTCCCGCTCTTCATCCTCAAGATCGTGCTCGTCGGAGCGGTGGTCATGGCGATCGCGCAGCGGCTCGCGTATGCGCGCGGCATGCCGATCGTGCTGCTCATCCTCGCCGCGCTGGTCCTGATCTACGGGTTCGTCACCAAGCGCAGCGTGTTCGGGCGGCACATCTATGCGATGGGCGGCAACCTGTCCGCGGCCCAGCTGTCCGGCGTGAACACGAAGCGGGTCAGCTTCCTCCTCTTCGTCAACATGGGTGTGCTGGCCTCGATCGCCGGCATCGTCTACGCCTCGAAGTTCAACAGCGCGCAGCCGAACGCCGGCAACATGTTCGAGCTCGACGCCATCGCGGCCGCCTTCGTCGGCGGCGCGGCGGTCACCGGCGGTGTCGGCACCGTGGTCGGGGCGCTCGTCGGTGGCCTGTTCATGGCGGTGATGTCCAACGGCATGGACCTGCTGGACGTCGGCCAGCCGATGCAGTCGGTGGTCAAGGGCATCGTGCTGCTGCTCGCCGTGGCGTTCGACATCTACAACAAGCGGCGCGCCCAGGCCACCCGCTGAGCCCGCCCGCGTAGCCGGACGTACAGGGGCCGCCCGGCCCTCGGAACGTCCGGCTACGCGTGAGCGCGGGAATGATGCGCCGCGCAGCGCGGTTCCCGTGCCGTGAGCCATCTGCCGGAGGACCTGCTCGACCGCATCCGTTCCCGCGCCGCGCGGTACGACGCCGAGAACACCTTCCCCCACGAGGACCTGGCGGACCTGCGCGCCGCGGGCTACCTCACCGCCATGGTGCCGACGGAGCTCGGCGGGGGCGGGCTGAGCCTCGAGGAGATGACGCGCGAGCAGCGGCGGCTCGCGGCTGCCGCCCCGGCCACGGCGCTCGGGATCAACATGCACCAGGTGTGGGTCGCCGTCGCGAACGCGGTGCGTGCCACCGGTGACCGGTCGCTGGATTTCGTGCTCGAGGAGGCCGCGGCCGGCGAGCTGTTCGCGTTCGGGGTCTCCGAGCCCGGCAACGACCTGGTCCTGTTCGCCTCGGTGAGCGAGGCACGGCCCGACGGCACGGGCGGCTACACCTTCCACGGCCTGAAGATCTTCACCTCGCTGGCGCCGGTCTGGACCCGGCTGGGCACCTTCGGCACCGAGACGACGGCGGAGGGCGAGAAGGTCAACGTCTGGGGGTTCGTCCCCCGTGACGGCACCGAGCAGGTGGGGGAGTGGGACGTGCTCGGCATGCGCGCGTCGCAATCCTTCGCCACCCGCCTCGACGGCGCGCACGCACCCGCGGACCGCGTGGTGCGGCGCCTGCCGCCCGGCCCGACGACGGACCCGTTCGTCGTCGGCATCTTCACCACCTTCGAGGTGCTCCTCGCCGCCGTCTACACGGGGATCGCCGAGCGGGCGGTGGAGCTCGCCACCGAGACGGTCCGGCGGCGCACCAGCCTCAAGAACGACGGTCGGCCGTATGCCGACGACGCCGACATCCGGTGGCGCCTGGCGGACGCCGCCATGCAGCTCGACTCGGTGCTGCCGCAGCTGGCGGCCCGTGCCCGCGAGGTGGACGAGGGCGTCGAGGTCGGCCCGTTCACCCTGCCGCGGTTCTCGGCGCTGAAGTCGCGCGCCACGGAGGTCGCCCTGGACGTCGTGACCAAGGCCGTCCGTGTCTCCGGCGGCGGGATGTACGCCAACACCAACGAGCTGTCCCGGCTCTACCGTGACGTGCTGGCCGGTCTGTTCCACCCGAGCGACGACGAGTCCGTGCACGGCGCCTGGGCGAACGCCCTGCTGGGCCCCGTCACCCAGAAGGACTCCTGACCTCCTCCCGCCGAGTCGTCACTTCCGTGCCGAGTCGTCATTTCCGTGCCAACCGGCCGGTCGGCCTGCCCCACTCGAGGGTGTAGCGGAAGAACAGCCGCCGGCGGACGACCGCGCCGGGCAGGACGCGCCGCGCCACCCGAGCGATCTCGTCCACGGACTCGGTCGCGTCCCGCACCGGCGTCGGGTCGGACGGGCCCGGGGTCCGCACCGCCCGGGGATGTTTGACCAGCCCCACCAGCGGGTTGAGCAGCGCCGACGCGACGTCGTAGGCCAGGTCGACGGGCGTGGCCGGCCGCGCCACGCCCACGACCCGGAGCCGGCCACCGGGTGCGACCAGGTCCCCCGCATGGCGCAGGCCCTCCTCCAGCGGCATGTGGTGGAGGGACGCGACGAAGGTGACGAGGTCGAACCGGCCGGTGACGTCCTGGAGGCGCTGGTGGCGGATGGTAACGCCGGGAGACCCGGCGAGGCGCTGCGCCGCCCGTACCGCCATGGTCGCGTCGGCGTCGATACCGACCACCTCGTCGAAGGTGCCCGCGAGCCGGGACACCAGCAGACCCGTGCCGCACCCGACGTCGAGCGCTCGCCGACGGCGCCGCGGCGGGCGCCGCAGGATCCAGCCGTGGAAGCGGTCGTTGTGGCTCCACGGGTGGCGCGCGTTGAACCACCGCAGCCCGGACGAGACCGCCCGGATCATCGGGTTCCCGCTCCGGCGGACGTCCACCGTGGCAGGCTAGCGCGCGGCTGGCGCCCTCATCAGCCCCGAGACGGTCACGCGGGGCCGGATCGGGTGGGTGTCAGACCGCGGCTGTGACGGCGGTGCCGCCGATCCACGAGGCCGGGTCGGTGATGACGGACTCCAGTGCGCGGACGGCGCCCCCGGTCGCCGCCGGCGTCGGGTCCACGGGAGCCGCGCGCAGGGTGACCGCGGACCACGGTGCGGCGAGCGTGCGGACGCGGAGCTCCTTGTCGATGCCCGGGCACAGGGCGTCGACGAGCGGCACGAACCCGGTGCCGAGCACGATCTCGTCGACGTCGACGATGTTGACCGTGGACGCGAGCGCGATCCCCAGGGCCCAGGCCGCCCGGTCGACGGCGGAGCGCGCCCGCGCGTCCCCGGACGCCACCGCGGCCGCGAGGTCCGAGCCGGTGGACGACGCGGGCAGGCCGGCGGCCGCGAGCACGGCGTGCCGGCCGGCGTACACCTCGAGGCAGCCGCGGGCCCCGCAGTGGCAGGCCGGACCGACCGGCTCGACGGAGACGTGCCCGATCTCGCCCGCCCAGCCGTGCTGGCCGCCCACGACGCGCCCGCCGCTGACGATGGCGGCTCCGACGCCGACGTCGCCGGCCACATAGACGAACGTGTCGCGCTCCGCCACCCGCCCGGGAGCGGCGTGCGCGATGCCGTACGCGGCGAGGTGCGCGTCGTTGTCGATCTCCAGCGGGACGTCACCGGGGAGCATCCCGGAACCCATGAGCGCGCTCGGCGTGACGTCGCGCCAGCCCAGGTTCGGCGCGAGCAGCAGCCGCCCGGACCCGGAGTCCACGAGTCCGGGGAGCCCGAGGCACGCGCGCGCGACCCGTGCACCGCCGGCAGCCGCACTGCGGACCAGCCGGGCCGCCAGTGCGGCGGCCCGCGGCAGGACCTCCGCCGGGTCGGAGCCCTCGAAGTCGCCCTCCAGGATCTCCTCGGCCAGCACGGCTCCGGTCAGGTCGACGACCCGGCCGGCCATGTAGTCGACGTTCACGTGCAGCCCGAGCCCCGCAACGGAACCGCCTGCGGGCGCGAGCGGCACGGCGGGTCGTCCGGGCCGCCCGCTGCCGTCGGCGTCGCGCTCGGCGATGAGCCCCGCCCGGACGAGCTCCTCGGTGAGACGTGAGACGGTCGACCGCGTCATGCCGGTCTCCGCGGCGAGCCGGGCACGCGAGATCGGGGTCGGGGAGGCGAACACGGTCCGGCACACGACGGCGAGGTTGTGCTCGCGCAGCGACGACTGACGGGCGGCGTGGTCACGACGCCTCGCGAGGGTCGTCCCGCGGCTGGCTTCACGTCGGGTCACGGGCTTGACCCTACTCCGAACGCGGACGTAAGTTTCACAGGACAACAAATCTCCCTCGAGGACGAGACAGGAACGGAGCCCACCATGGTGCGCACGCCCACTCCCGACGACCGCTTCTCCTTCGGTCTGTGGACCGTCGGCTGGACCGCCCGAGACCAGTTCGGAGACGCCTCCCGTCCCGCGCTCGACCCGTGGGAGTACGCCACGAAGCTGGCCGAGCTGGGCGCCTGGGGCGTCACCTTCCACGATGACGACGTCGTGCCGTTCGGCTCCGACGACGCGACCCGCGCGGACATCCTGCGGACCTTCAAGAAGGCGGTGGACGACGCCGGCCTCGTCGTCGAGATGGTCACCACCAACACCTTCACCCACCCGGTGTTCAAGGACGGTGCGCTGACCTCGAACGACCGCTCGGTCCGCCGGTTCGGCCTGCGCAAGCTGCTCCGCAACGTCGACCTCGCCGCGGAGCTCGGCGCCACGACGTTCGTCATGTGGGGCGGCCGCGAGGGCAGCGAGTACGACGGCGCCAAGGACGTCAACGCCGCCCTCGACCGCTACGCGGAGGGCATCGACACCGTCGCCGCGTACATCAAGCAGCAGGGCTACGACCTCAGGGTCGCCCTCGAGCCGAAGCCCAACGAGCCCCGCGGAGACATCCTGCTGCCCACCGTCGGGCATGCGCTCGGCCTCATCGCCAAGCTCGACAACGGCGACATCGTGGGGCTCAACCCGGAGACCGGGCACGAGCAGATGGCCGGCCTCAACTACACCCACGGCATCGCCCAGGCGCTGTGGGCGGGCAAGCTCTTCCACATCGACCTCAACGGCCAGCGGTCCATCAAGTACGACCAGGACCTCGTCTTCGGCCACGGCGACCTGCTCTCCGCGTTCTTCACCGTCGACCTCGTCGAGAACGGCTTCCCCGGCGGCGGACCGACCTACGACGGCCCGCGCCACTTCGACTACAAGCCGTCCCGCACCGAGGGCATGGAGGGCGTGTGGGAGTCGGCCGCGGCGAACATGGAGATGTACCTCCTGCTCGCCGAGAAGGCCAAGGCCTACCGGGCCGACCCCGAGGTCCAGGCCGCGTTCGAGAAGGCCGGCGTCCTCGAGCTCGCCCAGCCGACGCTCGGCGCCGGCGAGACGATCCAGGACCTGCTCGCCGACCGCAGCGCCTTCGAGGACTTCGACGCCGACGCCGCAGCCGAACGCGAGTACGGGTTCGTTCGTCTGAACCAGCTCGCGATGGCGCACCTCGTCGGCTGAGCGGGGGAGAGATGAGCGACCAGCTGGTCGCGGGGATCGACTCCTCGACCCAGTCCTGCAAGGTCGTCGTCCGCGACGCCGAGACGGGTGCACTGCGCCGCTTCGGTCAGGCGCCACACCCGGACGGCACCGAGGTGGACCCGGCCGCCTGGTGGGACGCCCTCCAGGCGGCCGTGGCTGCCGCCGGTGGTCTGGACGACGTCGCGGCCGTCTCCGTGGGCGGGCAGCAGCACGGGATGGTCGCGCTGGACGCCGACGGCGAGGTCATCCGGCCCGCGCTGCTGTGGAACGACACGCGAAGCGCGGATGCGGCGGAGGACCTCATCGCCGAGCTCGGCGGTCCCGGGGCGTGGTCCGGGGCGACGGGGTCCGTGCTCGTCGCCTCGCTCACGGTCACCAAGCTGCGGTGGCTCGCGGACCACGAGCCGGAGCACGCCGCCCGGGTGTCCGCCGTCGCGCTGCCGCACGACTGGCTCACCTGGAAGCTCTCCGGCGCGCAGGCGCTCGACACGCTCGCCACCGACCGCTCGGACGCCTCGGGCACCGGCTACTTCGACGCCGCGGCGGGGGAGTATCGACGGGAGCTGCTCGCCATGGCCCTGCGGCGGGATGACGCGGACGACGTCGTGCTGCCGCGGGTGCTCGGCCCGAACCAGACCGCCGGCATCGGTGACGTCTCGGCCGGTCTCGGGCACCTCGCGCTCGGCCCCGGAGCCGGTGACAACGCCTCGGCCGCGCTCGGGCTCGGGATGAGGCGCGGTGACGTGGCGATCTCGATCGGGACCTCCGGGGTCGTGTCCGCCGTCGCGCCGGAGCCGGTGGACGACCCGAGCGGGACGGTCAACGGCTTCGCCGATGCGACCGGCGCGTTCCTCCCGCTGGCGGTCACCCTGAACGGGAGCCGTGTGCTGGACGCGACCGCGACGCTGCTCGGGGTGGACCATGCCGGCCTCGCCGAGCTCGCGCTGGCCGGTGCGCCCGGTGCCGGTGGACTGACCCTGGTGCCGTACCTCGAGGGGGAGCGCACCCCGAACCTCCCGCGGGCTACCGGGTCGCTGCTCGGCCTGTCGGTGGCCGGCATGACCCGGGAGAACCTCGCCCGGGCCGCCGTCGAGGGGCTGCTGTGCGGGCAGGCGGACGGGCTGGCGGCCGTGGAGGCACTCGGTGTGCCGGTCGAACGGATCCAGCTCATCGGCGGCGGCGCGCGGTCCACGGCGGTCCAGCAGGTGGCTCCGGCGATCCTCGGCCGACCGGTGCACGTGCCTGACCCCGGCGAGTACGTCGCCGACGGCGCGGCGCGCCAGGCTGCGTGGGTGCTCGCCGCGACGGACGAGCCGCCGACCTGGCAGACCTCGAGGGTCCGCACGGTCGAGGCCGAGGCGACGCCGGAGGTCCGGGAACGGTACGCCTCGCGTCGGGAGCTGGTCGCCGAGCGCGACTGACCGTCGCAACGAGAAGGGGCCCCGGTCATCCGACCGGGGCCCCATTCTCGTGCGCGTCAGGCGCTGGTGAACCGGCGCCGCACCAGGAGGGCGAGGCCACCCGCCAGGGCCAGCACCACCGAGAACAGCGCCATGGTGAACGCCGATCCGGTACCGGTGTCCGGCAGGTCGCCCGAGCGCGAGACGCTGACCGTGTCGGACGCGGTGGCGTCGGAGTTACCGACCTCCCACGCCGTGACCGTCAGCTCCCCGTCGGACGCTCCGGCCGGAACGGTGCACGTCGCCGAGGCCGAGCCGTCCTCGCCGATGGTGACCGTGGTCGAGCCGACCACGCCCGGGTTGGACAGCTCGCACTCCACCTGCACCTGGCTGCCGGGGGTGAACCCGTCGAGGTCGATCGTCACCTCGTCGCCGGGTGCGACCACGTCCGGGCCGGCGTCCACCGACGGTCCGTCGCCGGGACCCGTGTCGCCGGGGCCGCCGTCACCGGGGCCGCCGTCACCGGGGCCGCCGTCGCCGGGGCCGCCGTCACCGGGGCCGCCGTCACCGGGGCCGTCGTCGCCGGCCTCCACGATCACGGTGCGACTGACGGTCACCGTGGTGCCGTCCGAGTCGGTGACCGTGTAGGTCAGCTCGTACTCACCCGGAGTCGACGGGTCGAACGTCCCGACGACGATGATGTCGTCGGTCAGGTCGCCGTCCTCGGCGTCGGTGGCGCTGACGCCGTCCATCGGGTCGAACGGGCTGCCTTCCTCGATGACGACCGTGTCGACGCCCTCGAGCACCGGCGGGGTGTTGCCGGGCTCGCCGGGTCCGTCGTCGCCCTCGGTGACCGTGACCGTGCGGGACGCGGTGACCGTGGTGCCGTCGGAGTCGGTGACCGTGTAGGTCAGCGTGTAGTCGCCCGGCGTGGAGGTGTCCACGGTGCCCTCGACGACGATGTCGTCGGTGAGGTCCCCGTCCTCGGCGTCGGTGGCGCTGACGCCGTCCATCGGGTCGAACTCCTCACCCTCACCGACGCTCGTGGAGCCGACGCCCTCCAGCACCGGCGGCGTGTTCGCCGGCGGGGCCTGCGTGACCGTGACGGTTCGGGTGGCGGTGACCGTGGTGCCGTCGGAGTCGGTGACCGTGTAGGTCAGGGTGTAGTCGCCCGGCGTGGAGGTGTCGACCTCGCCGGTGACCTCGACCTGGTCGGTGATGTCGCCGTCCTCGGCGTCGGTGGCGGTGACGCCGTCCATCGGGTCGAACTCCTCGCCCTCGGTGACCTCGACCGAGTCCACGCCGCCCAGCACGGGCGGGGTGTTGCCCGGCTCGCCGGGTCCGCCGTCGCCCTCGGTGACCGTGACGACCCGCGTCGCGGTGACCGTGGTGCCGTCCGAGTCGGTGACGGTGTAGGTGAGCTCGTAGTCGCCCGGGGTGGAGGTGTCGACGGTGCCGTCGACGGTGACCTCGGAGGTGAGGTCGCCGTCCTCGGCGTCCATGGCCGTCACGCCCGCCATCGGGTCGAAGACCGAACCCTGCTCCACCGAGGTCGAGCCGACCCCGTCGAGCACCGGCGGCGTGTTCGCCGGCGGAGTCTCCGTCACCGTGACGGTACGGGTCGCGGTGACCGTGGTGCCGTCGGAGTCGGTGACCGTGTAGGTCAGCGTGTAGTCGCCCGGTGTGAAGGTGTCCACGGTGCCCTCGACGACGATGTCGTCAGTGAGGTCCCCGTCCTCCTCGTCCGTGGCGCTCACGCCAGTCATCGGGTCGAACGGCGCGCCCTCCTCGACGGCGGTGTCACCCACGCCCTCCAGCACCGGCGGCGTGTTCGGCGCCTCGGTGACCGTGACGACACGGGTCGCCGTGACGCTCGAGCCGTCGGAGTCGGTGACCGTGTAGGTGAGGGTGTAGTCGCCCGGGGTGGAGGTGTCCACGGTGCCGTCGACGGTGACCTCGGAGGTGAGGTCGCCGTCCTCGGCGTCGGTGGCGGTCACGCCCGCCATCGGGTCGAAGGCCTCGCCCTCGACCACGGAGGTCGGGCCGACCCCCTCGAGCGTCGGGGGAGTGTTCGTCGGCTCGGGCTCGGGCTCGCCCTCGACCACCGTGACGGTGCGGCTCGCGGTGACCGTGGTGCCGTCCGAGTCCGTGACGGTGTAGGTGAGGGTGTAGTCGCCCGGGGTGGAGGTGTCGACGGTGCCCTCGACCTCGACGGCGTCGGTGAGGTCGCCGTCCTCCGCATCGGTGGCAGTGACGCCGGCCATCGGGTCGAACTCACTGCCCTGCTCGACCTGCGTGTCAGCGACACCCTCGAGCACGGGCGGCGTGTTGGGCGCCTCGGTGACCGTGACGACGCGGGTGGCCGTGACGGTCGCACCGCTGGAGTCCGTGACGGTGTAGGTGAGCTCGTAGTCACCCGGGGTGGTGGTGTCGACCTCGCCGGTGACCTCGACCTGGTCGGTGAGGTCGCCGTCCTGCTCGTCGGTGGCGGTGACGCCCGCCATCGGGTCGAACTCCGAGCCCTCGGCGACCTCGACCGGCCCCACGCCCTCGAGCACCGGTGGCGTGTTCGTCGGCGCTGCCTGCACCACGGTCACCACCCGGTCCACCGTGACGGTCGAGCCGTCGGAGTCGGTGACCGAGTAGGTGAGGGTGTAGTCGCCCGGGGTGGTGGTGTCGACCTCGCCGGTGATCTCGACCTGGTCGGTGAGGTCGCCGTCCTGCTCGTCGGTGGCGCTGACGCCGTCCATCGGGTCGAACGCCGTGCCGGTCTCGACCTCGACCGGGTCGACGCCGTCCAGCACCGGCGGGGTGTTGGGGGCCTCGGTGACCGTGACGACACGCGTCGCGGTGACGGTCGAGCCGTCGGAGTCCGTGACGGTGTAGGTGAGCTCGTAGTCGCCCGGGGTGGTGGTGTCGACCTCGCCGGTGACCTCGACCTGGTCGGTGAGGTCGCCGTCCTGCTCGTCGGTGGCGGTGACCCCGGCCATCGGGTCGAAGTCCTCGCCCTCGACCACGGTCGTGGCGTCGACGCCGTCCAGCACCGGCGGGGTGTTGGGGGCCTCGGTGACCGTGACGACACGCGTCGCGGTGACGGTCGAGCCGCCCGAGTCCGTGACCGTGTAGGTCAGGGTGTAGTCGCCCGGGGTGGTGGTGTCGACGGTGCCGTCGACGGTGACCTCGGAGGTGAGGTCGCCGTCCTGCTCGTCGGTGGCGGTGACCCCGGCCATCGGGTCGAAGTCCTCGCCCGCGGGCACCGACGTGGCGTCGATACCCTCCAGCACCGGCGGGGTGTTCGGTGCCGCCGTGACCGTGACGACACGCGTCGCGGTGACGGTCGAGCCGTCGGAGTCGGTCACCGTGTAGGTGAGCTCGTACTCGCCCGGGGTGGTGGTGTCGACCTCGCCGGTGACCTCGACCTGGTCGGTGAGGTCGCCGTCCTCGGCGTCCGTGGCGGTCACGCCCGCCATCGGATCGAAGTCGTCACCCTCGGTGATCTCGGCGTCCACGATGCCCTCGAGCGCCGGGGCCGTGTTCGGCGCCGCGGTGACGGTCACGACGCGGGTGGCCGTGACGGTCGAGCCGTCGGAGTCCGTCACCGTGTAGGTGAGCTCGTACTCGCCCGGGGTGGTGGTGTCGACCTCGCCGGTGACCTCGACCTGGTCGGTCACGTCGCCGTCCTCGGCGTCGGTAGCGGTGACCCCGGCCATCGGGTCGAAGTCCTCGCCCTCGGCCACCGTCGTGGCGTCGACACCCTCCAGGGTCGGAGGCGTGTTCGTCGGCTCCGGCTCGGTCACCGTGACGGTCCGCGTCGCGGACACGGTGGCGCCGTCGGAGTCCGTGACGGTGTAGGTGAGCTCGTACTCGCCCGGCGTGGAGGTGTCGACGGTGCCCTCGACCTCGACGGCGTCCGTCAGGTCGCCGTCCTCCTCGTCGGTGGCGGTCACGCCGGCCATCGGGTCGAAGTCACTGCCCGCGACCACCGTCGCGTCCTGCACGCCCTCGAGCGCCGGGGCCGTGTTCGGCGCCGCGGTGACGGTCACGACGCGGGTGGCCGTGACGGTCGAGCCGTCGGAGTCGGTGACGGTGTAGGTGAGCTCGTACTCGCCCGGGGTGGTGGTGTCGACCTCGCCGGTGACCTCGACCTGGTCGGTGAGGTCGCCGTCCTCAGCGTCGGTGGCGGTGACCCCGTCCATCGGGTCGAAGTCCTCACCCTCGGCCACGTTCGTGGGGTCGACACCCTCCAGGGTCGGAGGCGTGTTCGTCGGCTCGGGCTCGGGCTCGCCCTCGACCACCGTGACGGTCCGCGTCGCGGACACGGTGGCGCCGTCGGAGTCGGTGACGGTGTAGGTGAGCTCGTAGTCGCCCGGAGTGGTGGTGTCGACGGTGCCGTCGACGGTGACCTCGGAGGTGAGGTCGCCGTCCTGCTCGTCGGTGGCGGTCACGCCCGCCATCGGGTCGAACTCACTGCCCTGCTCGACCTGCGTGTCGGCGACACCCTCCAGCACGGGCGGCGTGTTCGGTGCCGCCGTGACCGTGACGGTGCGGGTCGCGGTGGTGGTGGCGCCGTCGGAGTCGGTGACGGTGTAGGTGAGCTCGTAGTCGCCCGGGGTGGAGGTGTCGACGGTGCCGTCGACGGTGACCTCGGAGGTGAGGTCGCCATCCTGCTCGTCGGTGGCGGTGACCCCGGCCATCGGGTCGAAGTCCTCGCCCTCGACCACGGAGGTCGGGTCGACGCCCTCGAGCACCGGCGGCGTGTTCGCCGGCGGAGCCGCCGTGACCGTGACGGTCCGGGTCGCCGTGGTGGTGGCGCCGTCGGAGTCCGTGACGGTGTAGGTCAGCTCGTAGTCGCCCGGCGTGGAGGTGTCGACGGTGCCCTCGACCTCGACGGCGTCCGTCAGGTCGCCGTCCTCCTCGTCGGTGGCGGTCACGCCCGCCATCGGGTCGAAGACCGTCCCCTGCTCCACGGACACGTTCGTCGCACCCTCGATCACCGGAGCGGTGTTCGGCGCGGCGGTGACCGTGACGGTGCGGGTCGCGGTGGTGGTGGCGCCGTCGGAGTCGGTGACGGTGTAGGTGAGCTCGTAGTCGCCCGGGGTGGTGGTGTCGACCTCGCCGGTGACCTCGACCTGGTCGGTGAGGTCGCCGTCCTGCTCGTCGGTGGCGGTGACCCCGGCCATCGGGTCGAAGTCCTCGCCCTCGACCACGGAGGTCGGGTCGACGCCCTCGAGCACCGGGGCGGTGTTGGGCGGCGCGGTGACCGTGACTGTGCGGGTTGCGGTGGTGGTGGCGCCGTCGGAGTCGGTGACGGTGTAGGTGAGCTCGTAGTCACCCGGGGTGGTGGTGTCGACGGTGCCGTCGACGGTGACCTCGGAGGTGAGGTCGCCGTCCTGCTCGTCGGTGGCGGTCACGCCGGCCATCGGGTCGAACTCGGTGCCCTGCTCGACGGACGTGTTCGTCGCGCCCTCGATGACCGGGGCGGTGTTGGGCGGCTCGGTGACGGTGACCGTCCGGGTTGCGGTGGTGGTGGCGCCGTCGGAGTCGGTGACGGTGTAGGTGAGCTCGTAGTCACCCGGGGTGGTGGTGTCGACCTCGCCGGTGACCTCGACCTGGTCGGTGAGGTCGCCGTCCTGCTCGTCGGTGGCGGTCACGCCGGCCATCGGGTCGAACTCGGTGCCCTGCTCGACGGACGTGTCGGTCACGCCCTCGAGCACCGGGGCGGTGTTGGGCGGCTCGGTGACCGTGACGGTCCGCGTGGCGGTCGTGGTCAGGCCGCCGGAGTCGGTGACCGTGTAGGTGAGCTCGTAGTCACCCGGGGTGGTGGTGTCGACCTCGCCGGTGACCTCGACCTGGTCGGTGAGGTCGCCGTCCTGCTCGTCGGTGGCGGTCACGCCCGCCATCGGGTCGAACTCGGTGCCCTGCTCGACGGACGTGTCGGTCACGCCCTCGAGCACCGGGGCGGTGTTGGGCGGCTCGGTGACCGTGACGGTCCGCGTCGTGCTCGTGGTCAGGCCGCCGGAGTCGGTGACCGTGTAGGTGAGCTCGTACTCGCCCGGGGTGGTGGTGTCGACCTCGCCGGTGACCTCGACGGCGTCGGTGAGGTCCCCGTCCTCGGTGTCGGACGCGGTGACGCCGGCCATCGGGTCGAACTCGGTGCCCTGCTCGACGGACGTGTCGGTCGCGCCCTCGAGGGTCGGCGGCGTGTTCTCGGCCGGTGGCTCGACCACGGACACGACGTCCGAGGCCGTGTTGCCGGCGCCGTCGTCGACCGAGACCGTGAGGTCACCCAGTGCGGTGTCCTCCGGGAGGTCGACCGAGTGCGAGCCTGACCCGGTGGTGTCGAGCTCGACGGTGCCGGTGCCGACGACGTTCCCGTCGGCGTCCGTGTAGGTCACCGTCACGGTGGAGTCGGGGACGAACCCGGTGATGTTGGACGTCAGCGTCCCGCCCGGGGACAGCTCGCCGGGAGTAGCGTCGACCGCGGGCGCCAACGGCTGGACGCGCACGCTGGAGGAGGCCAGGGGCAGCGGCACCGCGTTGAGGTCGGGGAGCACCGTCACGTCGAGTGCACGGACCGTGAACAGGCCGTTCTCGGCCGTCTCCTGGCTGTTGACGACGACCGTCAGCAGCTCGGCGAGGATGCCCTCGAGCACCGGGTCGAGGGTCCCCACGACGTCGGCGAGCGTGCCGCCGACCACGTCGGTGACCGCCTCCTGGCCGGCGGAGAGCACCGGCTGCAGCGCGCTGCCGATGGTCGGGACGGTCTGCTCGAGGACGGGGGTGAGGACGCCGGCGACCTGATTGATCGGCACGGTGACGTCCGGCAGGATCGGCAGGTCGAGAACCAGGTTGCCGGTGATGTCGACCGTGGGGTCGGTGTCGGTCTGGCCGACGAAGTCGCCCAGCGTTCCCGAGATGGTGGCGTCGAGGTTGCCGGAGATGGTGCCGCCGATGCCGCTCAGCGACGGCGGGAAGGTGATGGTCACCGGCGTGGAGAGCAGTGCCTCGGTGACGGCGGTCGTCACGCGGTCGGTGAGCTGGCCGAGCAGGTCCGCGACGGTGTCCGTGATCTGGGTGATCTCCTCCTCGGTGAGGAGCTGGGTGTTGGCCGGCAGGTTGGAGAGGTTGCCGCCGTGCAGCATCTCCAGGTCGATGACGATGTCACCGGTGGTCAGGTCGATCGCCACCAGGCCGTTGTCCGAGACCAGCGGCTCGGTGAGCACCTGCTCGGTGACGCCTTGCAGGTCCACCTGTGCGTCGATGGTCGGCGACCCGAGGTTGACGTTCACCAGCCCGGCGACGCTCACCGGACCCGGGTCGATGGCATTCAGTGCCTGCTGCACGGTGCCGTCCGGGCCGAGGACCCCGTTGAGGGTGTCGCTGACCGTGTCGAGGTCCTGGTTGAGCGCGGGGGTGAGGCCCTCGATGAGCGGCGCGGAGAGCCGGAGCTCGAGGCCGGAGACGACGTACTGCGACTCGATGTCGGACCCCGTGACCGCGTCCGCCCGGGAGGCGAGCGCACCGATGCCGAGGCCCGCACCGTCGATGACCTCGTCGGTGAGACCGTCGACACCGAGCTGGCCCAGCAGCGACGTGAGCTCGAGCACCGCGACGTCCGAGCCCTCGTTCTCCTCGATCGCGGCGGAGTCGATGGCGCCGTCGTCGGTGACGGCACCGGACGCCGCGGAGGCGTGCTGCGCGTCCGGGGCGTAGGCGAAGTCGTTCAGGACACCCGCGCCGGCTCCCGGGCCGAGGTTCAGCAGCCCCTCGCTCTCGCCGTCGCCGATGAGCGGCAGGCCGGGCAGCCCGACGTCGACGCCCAGCAGCCCGCCCAGCACCTCGGCATCGATGGTCGCCGTGTTGAGCGTCGGGTCGCTCGGTGTGCCCGACTCGGCGCCGACGGCGTCCGCGACCTCGAGGTCGAGGGCGGACAACTCGAGGAACTTCGCGAGCGCCTCCGAGTCGTCGCTCGGCAACGCGGCGGCCGGCGGAGTGAGGAACGCTCCGGCCATCGCCGCGGCGGCGACGGTCCCGACTGCGGCGCGGTGGCTCCCGCGCTTCCGGGTGTGGGTGACTTCTCGCGCTGATCCGCGCATGCCTGCTCCGAGCTCGACGGGTCAAGGGGGACGTCGGCACCGGTCGACGCACGGCGGCCTACGACGGCCCGTCCCCCTGCGAGCTGGCATGCTCGGAAAGACGTACGACGCGGATGGTCCACGGTGATGAACATCCCCGTCTGCACGAGCGACCGGGTTCCCTACGGTCTCGCCCCGAATTGTTCTTGCGCGCCCGAAGCACTGTCAATAGTCCGTCAAGTCACGATCGCCCGTGACACGGTAACGATTTGGTGACAAGAGTCCGTTACTGGTGAAGCCGCGGCCGGTCCGGCAGATCATCTACGCCGCGAGCACCGGCAGGGTCGGGTTCGCCAAGGTGCGAAAACGTTTCGCCATCGTTGCCCGGCAGTCTCCACTCGTCGACACGGAGTCGCCCGGTGGGCCGCTCGTGCACCGCATTGACGGCGGCTCGACCCGTGCGAAATAGTTTCGAGGGGCGAGCTGCCGAAGGAGGGGTGCGATGGCGTCGCGGCCGACGCTCGAGGTCGTCGCCCGCGAGGCGGGCGTCTCCAAGGCGACCGTCTCGAAGGTGATCAACGGCCGGGACGACGTCGGACCAGCCACCCGCGAACGGGTCCAGGCCGTCATCGCGGCCCTCGGGTACATGCCGACCACCGGCCGGCGGACACCGGCCGCACCGACCGTGACCGTGCTCTTCGACGCGGTCGTCAACCTCTACTCGGCCCAGGTGCTCTCCGGTGTCGTGACCGCGGGGATCGAGCAGGCGGTCGACGTCGTCGTCACGCACCTGCCGGCCGGTCCCGGGCCGGGGGCGCTGAGCCCTGCGTGGTTCCGCTCCGTCGCGGCCCGCGGGCACCTCGGCGTCATCGTGGTCACCACCGAGATGAGCGCGCAGCAGGTGCGTTCGTGCGCCTCGGCCGGGCTCGGTCTCGTGGCGATCGACCCGGTGAGCATCGATCCGTCGTCGACCGACCGGATGGTGAGCGTGAGCGGGACCAACTGGTCGGGTGGCTTGCAGGCCACCGAGCACCTGCTCGGGCTCGGGCACCGGCGGATCGGGTTCGCGGGCGGTCCGGTCGCCTCGCGGCCGGCTGAGCAGCGGCTGCACGGGCACCTCGCGGCCCTGGGGAGCCGTGGTGTGCCCAGGGACGACGCGCTCGTGCTGCGCGAGGGCTTCGCGTACGAGGACGGCGTGCGCATGGCGGAGCGGCTGCTGTCCCTGCCGGAGCCGCCGTCCGCCGTCGTGGCGGGCTGCGACGCGTCCGCGCTGGGGGTCATGGCGGCAGCCCGCGCCCGAGGACTGCGGCTACCGCAGGATCTGTCGATCGTCGGGTTCGACGACACCTACGCCGCCGAGTGGACGGCGCCGCAGCTGACGACGGTGCGCCAGCCGATGGTCGAGATGGGCCGGGTGGCGCTGCGGACGGTGCTGCGGCTGGCGCACGGGGACCGTCCCGACACCCACCACTTCGAGCTGGCGACGTCGCTCGTCGTCCGGGCGTCCACCGGCCCGCCGGCCGTGCCGGCCCAGCCCGCATGACCCCGGTGCCGGCTCAGGGGCGGTGCGCGAACGTCTCCAGGAGCGAGGAGTCGCCGCTGACGATGAGCAGGTCGTCCTTGCCGATCCGGGTGTTCGGCGTCGCGTACTCGAACGGCTCACCCGGCGGCTTGACCCCGATGACCGTCACGCCGTACTTCTGCCTGACGTTCGCGTCGGCCAGGGTGAACCCGTGCGTCTCCCGGGGCGGACGCATCTTGACGATGGTGAACCCGTCCTCCATCTCGATGTAGTCGAGCATGCGGCCGGAGACCATGTGCGCCACGCGGGCGCCGGCGTCGTACTCGGGATAGACGACGTGGTGCGCGCCGATCCGGCGCAGGATCCGGCCGTGCTCGGCGCTGATGGCCTTGGCCCAGATCTGCGGGATCTCCAGGTCGACGAGGTTCGCGGTGATGAGCACCGACGCCTCCAGCGAGGTGCCGACTCCGACCACGGCCACCTGGAAGTCCTCGGCGCCGAGCTGCTCGAGCGCGTCCGCGTTGGACGCGTCGGCCTCGACGAGCGGCAGCCGGTGCGACCACTGCTGCACCAGGTCCGGATCTTTCTCGACGGCGAGCACCTCACGGCCGAGTCGCTCCAGCGTTGCGGCAAGGGCCGCGCCGAAGCGTCCCAGGCCGATGACCAGCACCGCAGTGTCCCGGGAGACCTGGCTCTCACTCATGGCACACACTCACTCTCACGTCGGCGGTCAGCCGATGACGGGTCGTTCGTTGGGCATGCGTATCACGCGGCGGCGCTGGCGCAGCGCCAGCGCCGCGGCCATGGTCATCGTCCCGGTGCGCCCGGCGAACATCAGCGCGGAGAGGATGTACTTGCCGGAGTCCGGCAGCTCCGGCGTGATCCCCGTGGACAGGCCCACCGTGGCGAACGCGGAGATCACCTCGAAGAGGACCACGTCGAGGTGGAAGTCCGTGACCGCGAGCAGGAGCAGCGCGCCCACGCCCACCAGTGTCGCGCCGAGGAAGGCGACCGAGACGGCCAGCCGGACCGTGGTGGAGCCGATCCGGCGGCCGAAGGCCTCGATGTCCCGGTCGCCGCGGGCTTCGGCGACGATCGCCAGGACCAGCACGGCGAAGGTCGAGACCTTGATGCCGCCCGCCGTCGAGGCGGATCCGCCGCCGACGAACATCAGCGCGTCGGTGACGAACCAGCTCGCCTCACGCATCTCGCCCACGTCGATGGTCGCCAGTCCGGAGGAGCGGGGGTTCACCGACTGCACCAGGCTCGCCAGGATCCGCTCGTGGACCGCGAGTGGCCCGAACGTGTCGGGGTTGGTCCACTCCATCACGGCGATCGCGACGGCGGTGGCGGCGGCCAGCGCCGCGTACGTGACCAGGCTCAGCTTGGTGTGCAGCGACCATCGGCGCCACACCGCACGCTGCCCGTAGCGGCGGTTCCGCACGCTGCGAGAGATGTCGAGGATGACCGGGAACCCGATCGCGCCCACAGCCGTGCCGACGATCAGCGGCAGGCAGAACCACCAGTCGCCGACGAACGGGGTGAGCCCGTCAGGCAGGACCACGAAGCCGGCGTTGTTGAAGATGCTCAGCGACATGAAGAAGCCGTGCCACAGGGCGGAGCCGATCGACTCTCCGATGGTGAGGAAGCGCGGGAACAGGATGAGCGTCAGGACCGCCTCGATGACGAGCGAGGCGACGACGACGGCCCGGATGAGCGTGCCGACCTCGCCCAGCCGGGTGGTCTTGGTCTCCGTGGCGGCGAGCATCTTCTGCGTCAGCCCGATCCGTCGGGAGACCGCCAGGCCGAGGATGGAGGCGAGGGTCATCACGCCGAGGCCGCCGATCTTGATCCCGACGAGGATGACCACCTGGCCGAACCCCGACCAGTAGGTCGCCGTGTCGACCGTGACCAGACCGGTGACGCACACCGCCGAGACCGCGGTGAACAGGGCGTCGGCGAACGGGGCGCGCTGCCCCGACGCGGTCGCGACCGGCAGCGAGAGCAGCGCGGTGACGACGGCGATGATCGCCGCGAACACGAGGAGCGCGAGGCGCGCCGGCGACCGCCGGGCGACATCGTCCACCCAGTCCCGGGCCCGCCAGAGCGGGCCGGACAGGGCGCCCCACCTGACGCCGTCTCGCGTCGCCGGTGCCTGTGCCACCAACCCTCCCGTGTCGTGGCCCGCGGCGGGTGGCCCCCGACCGGGCCGGCGTTCCGCAAGACCGTGCCCACTGTGGCACAGCCCGGGCCGCTCGCGCGGGCGTCGGCCCTGGTGGGTCGGGCGAAGCTGTCCTGGGCGAAGGTGTCCCGCGCGACGACTACGGTGGGGGTCCATGTCCACCGCCGTGATCGTCTGGTCCGACGAGCTCGTGGCGTACGACTTCGGCTCCGGTCACCCGATGGCGCCGGTGCGCCTGGTCCTGACCGTCGAGATGCTGCGCGCCATGGGGGTGCTCGACCTGCCGGGCGTCGAGGTCCGCGCCGCCGGCCCGGCGCCCGACAGCGAGCTCCTGCGGGTGCACACCCCGGAGTACGTCGCGGCCGTCCGCGACCTCGAGCAGGGCGGCACCGTCGCGGACGGTGACTTCGGTCTCGGCACCCCGGACAACCCGGCCTTCCCGCAGGTGCACAGCGCCTCGGCACGCGTGGTCGGCGCGACCCTCGAGGGGGCCCGGAGCGTGTGGCAGGCCGACGGCGGGACCCGCGCGTTCAGCCTGGCCGGCGGCCTGCACCACGCCATGCCCGCGCGTGCTTCCGGCTTCTGCGTCTACAACGACGTCGCCATCGCGATCTCCTGGCTCCTGGAGGCCGGCGCCCGGCGGGTCGCCTACGTCGACCTCGACGCGCACCACGGCGACGGCGTCGAGCGCGCATTCTGGGACGACGACCGCGTGCTGACGGTCTCGGTGCACCAGCACCCGCACACCCTGTTCCCCGGCACCGGCTACCCGCAGGACGTCGGCGCCTCCTCCGCGCGGGGGGCCGCGGCGAACGTGGCGCTCCCGGCCGGGACCTCGGACGCGGGATGGCTCCGGGCGGTCGAGGCGGTGGCCCTGCCGCTGGTGCGCGCTCATGCGCCGGACGTCCTGGTCACCCAGCACGGCTGCGACAGCCACGGTCGCGACCCGCTCACCGAGCTCGAGGTCTCGGTGGACGCCCAGCGGCGCGCGGCACTGCTCATGTCCGACCTCGCCGACGCGGAGGCCGGGGGACGGTGGCTCGCCACCGGCGGCGGCGGGTACGACGTGGTGAACGTCGTGCCCCGCGCCTGGACCCACCTGGCGGCCGTGGTCGCCGGTGCGCCGATCGACCCCCAGGCGCCCGTGCCCGCCGCCTGGCAGCGGCTCGTCACCGAGTCCGCCGACGTCGCCGTCCCCGCCACGATGTCCGACGGCGGAGCCTCCGACTTCGCGCGTTTCGCCGACGGCTACAACCCCGACGACGCGGTCGACCGGGCCATCATGGCGACCCGCCAGGCGGTCTTCCCCTGGCACGGTCTGGACCCGGTCCTGGACTGATCGCGAACCGGCCCGCGGGCCCGCTGTTCGAGACCAGGCATTTCGGAAAGAGGCCGGATACCCCTATATTGCGTCATGCGTCCGGGCCGCCGGCGGGGGAGCGGCTACGAAGAGAACGGGTGGAGATGGCCGACCAGCTGGGAGCGCCACGGTTTCTCACCGTCGCCGAGGTCGCCGAGCTGATGCGGGTGTCCAAGATGACGGTGTACCGCATGGTGCACGCCGGTGAGCTCCCCGCCGTCCGCATGGGCCGTTCCTTCCGGGTGCCCGAGGCCGCGGTCGAGAAGCTCATCTCCGAGGGTCTGGGCGACGAGTGGGGCGCAGCGGCGCGGTAGGGCGCTGCAGACAGGTAGACTCCTGGAGTTCGGCGCGCGGGTGAGTGCCCGCGCGCTCATGTTCGTCCCGACCATCCAGCGAGGTCCCCTATGGGCTCTGTCATCAAGAAGCGCCGCAAGCGCATGTCGAAGAAGAAGCACCGCAAGCTGCTTCGCAAGACCCGTCACCAGCGTCGCAACAAGAAGTGAGCGAGGCGCCCGCGAGGCGCTGGACGTGAGGCCCGGCCGCATCGCCGGGCCTTCGTCGTTCTCCGCGTAGGCTCGACGTCATGGGTACCGCCGTCGAACCGCCCGCCGCACGCGTCGTCCTCTACGGCCGCGAGGGATGCCACCTGTGCGGACGGGCCCGTGGCGTGCTGGAGCGCGTCCGCCGGGAGACGGGCGAGGAGTTCGTGGAGGTAGACGTCGACACGGACGACGACCTCCGGGCCCGGTACGGGGAGCTCGTACCGGTCGTCACCGTCGACGGCGTCCAGCAGGGCTACTGGCGGATCGAGGCGGAGCGGGTCAAGGCGGCGCTCGCCTCCTGAGCGCAGAGACGAGCGCAGAGACGAACGACGGCGGCACATCCCGTGCCGCCGTCGTTCGCTGTGTCGGGTACGTCTCAGGCGTTGGCCTCGGCCTCGGCCGCGGCGTCCGCGTCCGTCGTCGCCGGAGTGGCCTCGACGTCGAGGGTGATGGTGACCTTGTCACCGACCAGCACGCCGCCGGCCTCGATCGGGGCGTTCCAGGTCAGGTCGAAGTCCTTGCGGGAGATCGTCGTCTGGGCGCTGAAGCCGATGCGCTGGAACCCGAACGGGTCCACGACGGACCCGTTGAACTCGGCCGCCAGCTCGACCGGCCGGGTGACGCCGTTGATGGTGAGGTCGCCGGAGACGGTGAACTCCTCCGGGTCTCCGGAGATGCCGGTGGAGACGAAGGTCCACTCCGGCTTGTTCTCGGCGTCCCAGAAGTCGGGCGAGCGCAGGTGCCCGTCGCGCTTCTCGTCGCCGGTGTCCACCGAGGCGGAGTCGATCGTGACCTGCACCGAGGAGTCGGTGAAGGACTCGGCCACGGTGATGGTGCCGGAGAACGACGCGAACTTGCCCCGCACCTTGGAGATGCCGGCGTGCCGGACCGAGAAGCCGATCTCGGTGTGGCTCGCGTCGATCTCGTACGTGCCCGTGGTGATGGTGGTCATGGTGGCGTCCCTCCTGGTCGGGTCCGCCGCAACCGGCGGAGGTAGTTGACGATTTAACTATATACTGCGACCGGATCGATGGCGCAAGGTGTGCGAGAAACCGGGGACGGTGCGGCACGTCACGGGGCACGATGGGCGTGGGCGCGAGAGCGGAGGGACGACGATGGCGGTACAGGCCGAGGTGCAGTGGCTCGACGAGGAGCAGCAGCGTGCCTGGCGGAACTACCTGCGCGGCAACCAGAGCCTCCTCGAGCACCTGAACCGCGACCTCGAGGAGTCCGCCGGGCTCTCGCTCAGCGAGTATGAGGTGCTCGTGCGCCTCTCGGAGGCGGAGGGGCGCACGCTGCGGATGTCGGTCCTCGCGGAGGACCTGGTCCACTCCCGTTCCCGGCTGACGCACGAGGTGCGGCGGCTGGAGGCCGGGGGATACGTCGAGCGGCGCCGCTGCGAGGAGGACGGCCGCGGCGTCACCGCCACCCTCACGGACGCCGGCATGGCCCGGCTCGCCGGCGCGGCACCGGGGCACGTCGCCTCCGTGCGCGCGAGGCTCGTCGACCGGCTCACCGCGGAACAGCTCCGGCAGCTCGGGGAGATCATGTCGGTGCTCGCCGACGGCGAGGACATCGCCTGCCCGATGTAGGTGAACGTCCTCACAGCCACCCTCGGGGCGGCCGGGCCCGTGGGCGCGTTTGCGACACTGGACCCATGCAGCGCACCACGGTCCACCTCGTGCGGCACGGTGAGGTCCACAATCCCGACGGCGTCCTGTACGGGCGGCTGTCCGGCTACGGCCTCTCCGATCGGGGACAGCAGATGGCCGCCCGGGTGGCGGTCACCCTGCACACCGGGGGCCACGACGTCCGCGCGGTCGTGGCGTCGCCGCTGCTGCGCGCCCAGCAGACCGCGGCGGCGACGGCGCAGGCCTACGGTCTCGAGGTCGAGACCGACCCGCGTCTGATCGAGGCGGAGAACCACTTCGAGGGTCTCCGCGTGTCCACCAACCGGTGGGAGCTCGCGCGGCCGGTGCACTGGGCGGCGTACGTCAACCCGCTCCGGCCGAGCTGGGGCGAGCCCTACCGCGAGCAGGTCCGCCGGATCCGTGACGCCGTCGCCGCCGTCCTGCCGCGCGTGGGGGGCGGCGAGGCCGTCCTGGTCAGCCACCAGCTGCCGATCTGGGTCACTCGCCGCCACCTCGAGGGACGCCCGCTCGCGCACGACCCACGCCGTCGCGAGTGCTCGCTGGCGTCGTTGACGTCGCTGACCTTCGCCGGCACGCGCCTGACGGGCGTGGAGTACTGGGAGCCTGCCGGCGACCTGCTCGTCGGGGCGCGGGACATGGTCCCCGGGACCTCGCCCGCCGAGCTGCCGGCCACCGTCACCTCCGCGCGTCCCGACGGAGAGACGGCGTGACGCGTCGGCTCCTCGCCGCTCTCGGTGCTGTCCTCCTGATCGCCGGGTGCGCCCCGGGCGGTAGCTCTCCGGGTGGCGACAGCGCCGTGGACTCCGGGTACGAGGCCGGCGACGGGTCCTTCACCACCTGGGACGCGGCCGACCGCGGCGAGCCCGTGGAGCACGCCGGCACGACGTACGACGGCACCGACCTGGACCTTGCCGACTGGCGTGGCGACGTCGTCGTCCTGAACTTCTGGTACGCCGCCTGCCCGCCGTGCCGCGCCGAGGCGCCCGACCTGGCGGCGGTCCACGACGACTACGCCGAGCGGGGCGTCCGCCTGCTCGGGGTCAACCCGCGGGACGACGCCGGAGCCGCCCAGGCCTTCGAGCGCACCTTCGAGGTGCCCTACCCCTCGCTGCACGACCAGGGGGCACGTGCCGTCGCCGCGTTCGAGGGTGCGGTGCCGCTGCAGGCCATGCCCTCGACCGTGGTCCTGGACCGCGAGGGCCGGGTCGCGGCCCGCATCCTCGGCCAGGCCGACCCGACGATCCTGCGCGGCCTCATCGACGACGTCCTCGCCGAGGAGGCCTGAGCCACCGTGTGGGAGCAGCTCGCCGCGACCTTCGAGCGGACCGTGCTCGACGGGTCGATGCTGGCCGCGATCCCGGTCGCCGCGATCGCCGGCCTGGTGTCCTTCGCGTCGCCGTGCGTCCTGCCCCTGCTGCCCGGGTACGTCGGCTACCTCGGCGGCATGACCGGCGCCGCCCCGGCCGCCGGCCGCGGCAACGGTCGGCTGCTCGCGGGCGTGGTGCTGTTCGTCGTCGGCTTCTCCGCCGTGTTCGTGCTGCTGGGCGTCGCGTTCTCCCTGGTCGGCGTCGCGCTGCAGCAGTGGATGGACGTGGTGCTGCGGGTCCTCGGCGTCCTCGTCGTCCTCATGGGTCTGGCCTTCATGGGGTACGTGCCGTTCCTGCAGACCGAGCGCCGCCCTCACCTGGCGCCGCGTGCCGGGCTGGTGGGCGCCCCGCTGCTCGGCGTGGTGTTCGGGCTCGGCTGGGCACCGTGCATCGGCCCGACCCTCGGCGCCGTCCTCACCCTCGCCCTCCAGGGCGCGGACGCCGGGCGCGGACTCGTGCTGACGGCCGTGTACTGCCTCGGGCTCGGCGTGCCGTTCGTGGTGCTCGCGATGCTGTTCTCGACCTCGACCCGCGTCATCGGCTTCCTGCGGCGGCACCGGCGCACCATCCAGCTGCTCGGTGGCGGGCTCCTGGTCCTGCTCGGGCTCGCGCTCGTGACGGGGCTGTGGGCGGAGCTGTCCGGCGCCCTGCAGCAGCGCATCAGCGACTTCGAGACGGTGGTGTGAGCGTGGCGGATCAGGAGCGGAGCTCGTCCGACCCCACCAACCTCAGCTCCAAGGCCGGTCAGGGGGAGGCGCGCGACGCGGCCGTCGTGCAGCCCCGGCTGGGCATCACCGGCTGGCTGCGCTGGATGTGGCGACAGCTGACGAGCATGCGGGTCGCGCTCATGCTGCTCCTGCTGCTCGCCGTCGCCGCCCTGCCCGGCTCCTTCATCCCGCAGCTCCCGCAGGACCCGACCGCCGTGGCCGACTACCGCGCGGAGCACCCGGTGGTGGCGCCGTGGCTGGAACGCCTCGGGTTCTTCGACGTGTACTCCTCGCCGTGGTTCGCGGCGGTCTACCTGCTGCTCTTCACGTCCCTGGCGGGTTGCATCGTGCCGCGCGTCGCCGTGCACTGGCGCGCCATGCGGTCCGCACCGCCGCGCGTGCCGCGCCGGTTCGACCGGTTCGCCGTGCGTGCGGACCGCACCCTGCGCGAGTCTCCGGACCGGGTCGAGGCGGCGGTGCTGCGCAGCCTGCGGGGCAGGTACCGGGCCTTGTCGACACCGGACGGCATCACCGCCGAGCGGGGATACCTGCGGGAGACCGGGAACATCGTCTTCCACCTCTCGCTCATCGGCATCCTCCTCGCCCTCGCCGCCGGCCAGCTGTACAGCTACCGCGGGCAGGCGGTCGTGGTCGAGGGCGAGTCGTTCGCGAACTCCGTCGTCGACTACGACTCCTTCGACCCCGGGACGCTGTTCGACTCCGGGGATCTGCAGCCGTTCACCTTCACGCTCGATCGCTTCAGCTCCCAGTTCACCGTCGACGCCCAGGCGCGCGAGTTCGCGGCCGACGTCTCCGTCATCGAGCCCGACGGCAGCACCCGGCAGGAGACCATCGAGGTCAACCACCCGATGAACGCCGGCGGCGCGAACGTCTACCTCTCCGGGAACGGGTACGCACCCCGGCTGACGGTGCGGGACGGTGCCGGCGAGATCGCGTTCTCCGGCGCCGTGCCGTTCCTCCCGGACGACTTCGTCTACACCTCCCGGGGTGTCGTCAAGGTGCCCGACGTCAGCCCCGGCCAGGAGCAGCTCGGCCTGACCGGTGCCCTCCTGCCGACCGCAGTCGTCGAGCCCGACGGCTCGGGCGCCCGCTCGATCCACCCGCAGCCCAACGCGCCGCTGCTCGTGCTCACCCTGTGGGCCGGGGACCTCGGGCTCGACGAAGGGCGCCCCCAGAACGTCTACGTCCTCGACACCGACCGGATGCGGCAGGTGTACGAGGAGCAGCCCGACGGCACGGCCGGGTCCGCCGCGACCGGCCAGCGGCCCGTGACCCTGTTCATCCGGCCCGGTGAGACCGTCGACCTCCCCGAGGGCCTCGGGTCCGTCTCCTGGGAGGGGCTGCCGCGGTTCGCCGCCCTGGACCTGCGGTACGACCCGTCGCTGCCCTACCTCCTCGGGTCCTCCGTGGCGGCGATGCTCGGCCTGTTCGCGTCGCTGTTCCTGCCCCGGCGCCGGCTGTGGGTCCGGCTCGAGCCCGCGGACGACGGCGGCACGCGCCTCACCTCGGCCGGCCTCGCCCGTGGGGACGACCCGGGCTTGTCCCGGGACCTCGCCCGCGTGGTGGAGGCGGCCGGTACACCCGTGCAGAATGACCCAGTGCCGGCAACGGCACGTCCGCCGTCGCGATCGCGTGCGACGGCAAGGAAGGGATCCTCCCGATGACCGACCTCGGACAGCTCAGCACCCTGCTCGTCTACGGCGCCATGGCCGCCTACGCCGTCGCGCTGGTCGCCTTCGCCGCCGACCTCTCCGGGCTGCGCACCCGCGCGCCCGAGGCCCGCCGCAAGGCGCTCGGCATCGCGATGACCACCACGAAGCTCGGCGTCGTGCTGCACCTCGCCGGTGTCATCACCCGTGGGATCGCGGCCGGCCGCGTGCCGTGGGCCAACATGTACGAGTTCTCCATCCTGGCCACCCTCGTCGCGGTCGGGATCTTCCTGGGGCTCCAGCGCGGGCGCGACATGCGCTTCCTGGGGACCTTCGTCGTGGGCCCGGTACTGCTGCTGCTCGGCGTCGCGGTCTCCGTGCTCTTCGTCCGCGCCGACGGCGTCCAGCCGGCGCTGGACAGCTACTGGCTCGTCATACACGTCTCGATCGCCACCATCGCCACCGGCGTCCTGACCGTGGCGGCCGTTCTCTCCAGCCTCCAGCTCGTGCAGGAGCGGGCCGAGCTCCGGGCCGTGCAGCGGGAGGCCGAGCACGCCGCCGAGCGGGAGCCGGAGCTCGTCACGGCGGGCGCTCCGGCGGCCAAGGCGACGACCCCGCGCGGGGCGGGGACAGGTCGGGCCTCGAGGCTGCTGCGCGCGATGCCGCCGTCCACGGAGCTGGAGCGGCTCGCCTTCCGGCTCAACGCCGTCGGCTTCATGCTGTGGACCTTCACGATCGTCGCCGGCGCCATCTGGGCCGAGCACGCCTGGGGCCGTCCGTGGGGCTGGGACCCCAAGGAGACCTGGTCCTTCATCGTCTGGGCGGTGTACGCCGCGTACCTGCACTCCCGGGCCACCCGCGGCTGGGAGGGGCGCCGCGCCGCATACCTGTCCATCCTCGGGTTCGTCTGCGTGCTCGCGAACTACTTCCTGGTCAACCTGCTCTTCGACAGCCTGCACTCCTACAGCGGCCTGGGCTGACCGCGGGCACCACTGCCACCGGCACGCCGCCGGGTGGGGCGGTCAGGTGCGGCCGGTCGTCGAGTCGTCGGCGTTCGTGCCGTCGTCGGGTTCCTCGCTGCGGCGCTGCTCCCGCTCCTCGGCGTTCCGTCGGCGCCGCTCGCGCTCCAGGCGCTCGAGGAACTCGGGATCGTCGTCGGGGGCGACGGGGCCGCGACGACGCGGTCGTGCCGGACGCTGCGGGCCGCTCCACAACCCCGGTCGCCCCGCCGAGGCGCTGGACGCGCGCGAGGCGCGGCTGACGACGATCCATGCCAGCGCCCCGATGCCGGGGAAGACCACGATGAGCACCACCCAGACGATCTTCGGGATCCTGGCGGGCATCTCCTCGTCCGGCGTGCGCGAGCAGTCGATGAGCGCATAGACGACCATCGCGACGACGAGGAGGGCGGACACGACGCGGATCATGTCCTCAGGGTAGGTCGCCCGCGGCCGTCGTGCGGGACGGTACCGGCGGCGCGGGTCCGCGAGCGCCTACCCTGACCGGGTGCGACTGGCCCTCTACACCCTGCTGCGCGTCGGGATCGTCCTGGCGTGCGCCGGGATCCTCTACCTCCTGGGCATGCGGTCCTGGCTGCTGTGGGCCGTGGCGATCGTGCTCGGTGCGCTCGTGTCGTTCCTCGCGCTGCGCCGCCAGCACGCCGGCGCGGCCGAGGTGCTCGCCCAGTACGACCCGCTCCGCTCCGAGCGGCCGACCTTCTCCGACGACGTCGAGGAGGACGCCGCCTACGAGGACGCGGCGCTGGATGCCGAGGACCGGCCCACGGCCAGGTCCGGTGCGGCCCGCCCGGTCGACTCAGAGGGCGAGCCCGGCACCGAGCAGGAGACCGTAGAGGAGCCCGACCCGTCCGGTTCCGCCGAGGACCGCGACGAGGTCTCGCCCGACCGCCCCCGACAGGACGACGCGGGCTAGCCGCACCACCCACGGCACGAGCAGCAGCACCAGCAGCGACCAGGGCCGCACGGCGGCGCACGCGAGCCCCAGCAGCACCGGCACCACGAGCATCGCGACGTAGGCCAGCCGCGCGCGGCGGTCACCCAGACGCACCGCAAGGGTGCGCTTCCCGACGCCTGCGTCGGTGCGGGCGTCGCGCACGTTGTTGATCATCAGCAGGGCGCAGCTGAGCGTGCCGGTCCCCGCGGCACCCGCCCAGACGGTCCAGGTCTGCGCCGCGCCGGGCGACTGCGTGTAGGCGGTGCCCAGCGTCGCGACGAGCCCGAAGAAGACGAAGACGAACACCTCGCCGAGGCCGAGGTACCCGTACGGGCGCCGCCCGCCGGTGTAGTACCAGGCGGCGAGCACGGCCAGGACGCCGACGGCCAGCAGCCACCAGGCCCCCGCGAGCATCACCAGGACCAGGCCCAGCGCGCCGGCGACGCCGAACGCGGCGAACGCGGCGCCGCGCACCGCCTCCGGCGCGGCGATGCCGCCCCCGGTCAGCCGCGCGGGCCCGGTGCGGACGTCGTCCGTCCCCCGCACGCCGTCGGAGTAGTCGTTCGCATAGTTGACGCCGATCTGCAGCGCGACCGCGACGCCGAGCGCGAGCAGCGCCCGCGGCACCGAGGCCGCAGCGGCGCCGACGGCGGCGCCGGTACCCACCGCCACGGGAGCGATCGCAGCCGGCAGGGTGCGCAGGCGCGCACCCGCGATCCAGTCGGAGAGGGTCGGCATGGTGCTCCGGGGTCGTGCGGGGGACGCCTCAGGATATGCCGGTCGGGCGGCCGGTCCCGGACACCGTCCGGCCGTGCCTCTCGACCCCCCGGACGGTGACCGATCCCGTGAGGGCGTCCGCCGCGTGGCGTGCGACCCCGTGCCGGTCCGTCTTGCCGGGCCCGCGCAGCGGCAGCGCGTCCACCACCACCAGCGCGCGCGGCGCCGCCGGGCCTCCGAGCTCACGGCCGACGAGGTCGCGCAGGGTGGCCAGCGCGGGAACCGTCGGTCCGGTGGGCACCACCACCGCCGTGAGCAGCTCGCCCCACTCCGGGTCCGGCACACCGACGACGCAGGCCTCGGCGACCCCGGGGTGAGACGCCAGGACCTGCTCGACCGGGCCGGGCGAGACCTTCACCCCGCCGGTGGTGATGACCTCGTCGATCCGGCCCAGCACGCGTAGCCGCAGCTCGCCGTGCTCCTCCTCGAGGGCCCCGCGGTCACGCGTCCGCAGCCACCGCACCCCGTCGTCGACGACGAAGGCGTCGGACGCCGGGTCATCCAGGTATCCCGCGGCCAGCACCGGGCCGGCGATCTCCACCCGTCCCGCCTCGCCCAGCCGGAGCCGGACGCCCGGCAAGGGACGCCCGTCGTAGACGCAGCCGCCCCCCGTCTCGGTCATCCCGTACGTGGTGCGCACCCGGAGCCCGGCGGCGCGGGCGTCCGCGAGCATCCGCGGCGAGCTCGCCGCGCCGCCGACGAGGACGGCCGACAACCGTCGCAGCGGGGCGATCGCGCCCTCGCCGGCCTGCAGCACACGCACCAGCTGGGTGGGCACCAGCGAGAGGTAGCCGGGGACGGCGTCGTCCATCTCGGAGACCGCCGCCGCGAGTGCCGCCGGCTCGAACCCGGCCCCGGTGTCCACGACCACCGGGTCGGTTCCGGCGACCACGGACCGGACCAGCAGCTGGAAACCGGCGACGTGGTGGGCGGGCACGGCGAGGACCCAGCGGCCCGGTCCCTGGAGCCGCTCCTCCGTCGCCCGGGCCCCGGCCACCAGGGACTCGGCCGTGAGCGCGACGAGATGACCGGTCCCGGTCGTCGACCCCGAGGTCTGCAGGACGACCACGGTGCCGGCGGGCAGCGGCCCCCGCAGCCGCGAGGTCGTCGTGCGCACGGCGCGCCCTCCGTCGAGGTCGGGGCCGTGAGGAAGCAGCACGGCGTCCCGGCGGCCCTCCAGGAGTGTCCCGTGCACCGCTGCGCGCAGGGCCGCGACGTCGTCGGGACGCGTGCCGCCTCGCAGGGGCAGCAGGCTCGGGGCGAAGGGACGCCCCACGCCGGGACCGGTGCTCACACACTCACCCTAGGTCCGCCGGTTAGGGTGTCCGGGCGCAGGGGGAGACGACGAGCTGGTTGGCGGAGCATGACTCACAACCCGGTCGGGCAGCCGCCCGACGAACCGCAGCACGACGACCGCACTCGCCCCGACGCCTTCCCGGGGATGCCCCGACGAAGGGCGGTGGCGGCCGGCCTGGTCTCCGTGGTCGCGCTCGGCATCGCCGGCTGCGACGAGGGTTCGCGACGCTCGGCGCCCGTCGACCGCGGCTACCAGGTCCCCGACGGGGACGCGGCGACCGGCTCCGGGCCGTCGGCGAGCGCGTCCGCCCCGCGCTGGCCGCTGACCGGAGCGCTCATCGACGGCAGGCCGACTCCCCGGCCCGCGCTGTCGGTCAAGATCGAGAACTCGGACGACGCCAGACCCCAGTCGGGTCTCGAGGACGCCGACCTCGTCTTCGAGCAGATGGTGGAGGGCGGGACCACACGGTTCAACGCCGTGTTCCACTCGGTGATGCCGGGCACCATGGGGCCGATCCGCTCGATCCGGCCGATGGACGCGGCGATCTCAGGGCAGTTCGGCGGCCTGCTGGCATTCTCCGGCGGTCAGGGGGCCTACGTGCGCCGGGCCATCCAGGCGGGGTTGCAGGTCATGTCGCTCGACGCCGGCTCTCCGGGCTTCTACCGCGCCGGGCACCGGTACGCCCCGCACAACGTCTACGGCCGGCCGCGGGCGTTCCTCCGTGCCGCGAACGGCTCGCCGGAGTCGCCGTCGAACGACATCCTCGAGTTCGCCCGCGAGGCCGACGGCGCGACGGCCGCCGATCACGGAGAGCGGGCCGGGACCGTCCGCGTCTCGTTCCCGTCGGCGAACCCGGGTTGGCGCTGGACGCCCGACGCCCGCACGGGCCGTGGCGTCGGGGCGGGGGCGTGGCGACGCACCGAGGACGGGGCGGCGCAGAGCTCCGAGGACGGCAAGGCAGTGCTGGCGAGCAACGTCGTGGTGCTGCGCGTGCAGGTCGAGATGACCGGCGCGCGGGACGCGGCGGGCGCCCAGGTGCCCGAGACGATCCTGCAGGGGGAGGGCGACGCCGTCGTGTTCTCGCGCGGCCGTGCGGTGGAGGCCGCCTGGTCGAAGGGTGGGCCGACGCGGCCGATGCAGCTCACCCGCGGCGGGGAGCCGGTGCTGCTGGCACCCGGTCCGACGTGGATCGAGCTGCTCCCTGTCTCCGGGGGTTCGCTGTCCTTCTGACGGTCCGGATCCTGGATCTCGAGTGGCGCGCGGTCGCCGACGGTCCTAGGTTCTGGCGGGAAGTCCCGGCGGGACCGACCACGAAGGAGTGACCTGTGAGTTTGGCCGTGCTCGAACGCGAACGCACCATCGCGCGCCCCGGCTTCAACCGATGGCTCATCCCGCCGGCGGCGCTCGCCGTCCACCTGTGCATCGGGCAGGCGTACGCCACGAGCGTCTACAAGAACGCCCTCGTTCAGCACTTCGACACGTCGCTGACGGCGATCGGAGTCATCTTCTCCGTGGCCATCGTCATGCTCGGAGTCTCCGCCGCGATCTTCGGCACCTGGGTCGACACGGGCGGCCCGCGCCGCGCCATGGTCGCCTCGGCCCTGTGCTGGTCGGTCGGGTTCCTGGTCGGCGCGCTCGGCATCGCGACCACCCAGCTGTGGCTGGTCTACCTCGGCTACGGCGTCATCGGCGGTATCGGGCTCGGGATCGGCTACATCTCGCCGGTCTCCACGCTCATCAAGTGGTTCCCGGACCGGCCCGGCCTGGCGACCGGCATGGCGATCATGGGGTTCGGCGGCGGCGCGATGATCGCCAGCCCGCTCTCGCAGTGGCTGCTGGGCCTGTACGACCCCGCGTACGACCCGGCCTCCGGTGTCGCGGCCGGGTCCGCCGTCGCGAAGCTCTTCGTGACGCTCGGCCTCGCGTACGGCGTGGTGATGCTCTTCGGGGCGGCGATCGTGCGGGTCCCGCACGAGGGGTGGCGCCCCCGCCACTTCGACCCGGACGCCGTGAAGCGCAAGCCCATGGTGACCACGGCGAGCGTGTCCGCCAACAACGCGATCCGCACGCCGCAGTTCTGGTTGCTCTGGGGCGTGCTGTTCTGCAACGTGACGGCCGGCATCGGCATCCTCGAGCAGGCTGCACCGATGATCCAGGACTTCTTCCGCGAGGGCGGCTCCTCGCTCGTGGCCGCGGGCGCGGCGGCCGGCTTCGTGGGCCTGCTGTCCCTGTGCAACATGGCCGGGCGGTTCGTGTGGTCCTCGACGTCGGACTACATCGGCCGGAAGAACATCTACATCCTCTACCTCGGCCTGGGGGTCGTGCTCTACCTTCTCCTGGCCCTCTTCGGCTCCGCCTCGATCTTCCTGTTCGTCCTCTTCGCGGGCATCATCCTCAGCTTCTACGGCGGAGGGTTCGCCACCGTCCCCGCCTACCTGCGCGACATGTTCGGCACCTACCAGGTCGGCGCCATCCACGGCCGGCTGCTCACCGCCTGGGCCGCCGCGGGTGTCGCGGGGCCGCTCATCATCAACGGCTTCCTCGACGCGCGGGGTGAACCGGGCAACCTGGTCGCCGGTGACTACCGGCCCGCGCTGCTGACCATGGTCGGGATCCTCGTGGTCGGATTCGTCTGCAACATCCTCGTACGTCCCGTGGCCGAGAAGTACCACGAGAAGGACTACGTGGAGCCGACGTCCGAGGAGTCCGGCGCGGACGGTGTGACGGACGACGACGTCGCCCCCCGCCGCTCGCCGCTGGTCGTGGTGGCGTGGGTCGTCGTCGGGGTGCCGCTGGCCTACGGCGTCTTCCAGACCGCGGTGAACGCGGCCGCCCTGTTCGGCGGCTGACCGTCACGGCACGAGCGCGGCGCGGCAGCTGTTGAGGTAGGTGCGCAGCGCCGCGACCTGCTGCGGCGTGAGGTCGGCGACCATGTCGGCCTCGAGTCGCTCGACGGCGCCGGCGTACCTGTCGAGCAGATCTCGGCCCGCCTCGGTCAGCCGGACGAGCAGGTGCCGGCGGTCCGCCGGGTCGGGCCCGCGCTCGACCAGGCCGCGGGCGCCGAGCGCCTTGACGAGGTCCGCCATGCTCTGGGCCGTCACGAACGCGCTGCGCGCCAGCGCGGCCGAGGACATCGGTCCGCGCCGCTGCAGCACGGTCATGGCGGTGTACTGCAGGACGGTGATCCCGGAGCCCTGCAGCACCTCGGCCAGCCGGGCCCGCTGGGCCAGCTCGACCTGCTTGACGACGTACAGCAGCGTCGGTGGCTCCTCGACCTGCGTCCGCGACCGCCTCACGTCCACCCCTCCGGCCCGGCGACAGGAAACCGTGGCATCGTAGCGTGAGAGTTCTCAGGCCTGGCGCTGATCAGCAGATCTTCGCCTTGACGAGAAGGACAGGTTTCCTGAATTCTTCACCGGGTGCGACGAGGCGCTGGAGGGGATCGGATGCGTAGAGCCCGCATCGCGGCCATGGCGGCCGTGGTCGCCGTCGGGGTGGCCGCCTGTGCCGGTGGGGGAGGCGGAGACGGCGGCGCCGACGGGTCCGACGACGGCCTGACCGAGGTCCGGGTCGGTGTCCTGCCCGTGGCCAACATGGCCCCCCTGTACCTCGGCATCGAGGAGGGGTACTTCGAGGAGGAGGGCCTCGCCGTCGAGCCGGTCGTCTCCCAGGGCGGGGCGAGCATCGTCCCGTCCGTGGTCAGCGGTGACTTCCAGATCGGCTACGGCAACCCCGTCTCGATCATGCAGGCGCGGGACCGTGGGCTGGACATCCGGATCGTCTCGGGCAGCACGCAGGGCGGCGCCGACGCGCAGACCAGCGGCAACGGCCTGCTGGTCGCGCCGGACAGCGGGATCGAGGAGGTCCAGGACCTCGCCGGGAAGACGATCGCGGTGACGACCCTGAGCAACGCCGGCGAGCTCACCACACGGGCCGCGCTGGAGGCCGAGGGGGTCGACTCCAGCACCGTGGAGTTCGTCGAGCTGCCGTTCCCGGAGATGAACCACGCCGTGATGAGCGGGAGCGTGGACGTCGCGTGGCAGGCGGAGCCGTTCGTGACGCTCGGGGAGGACGAGGGGATGGTCAACATCGTCGACCCGTACGTGGCGACGATGGACCACCTCGACGCCGCCGTCTACTTTGCCTCCGGCGATCTCGTCGAGTCGGACCCGGAGCTCGTCGCCGCCTTCCAACGTGCCCTGACACGCTCGATGGAGCGTGCCCGGCAGGACGAGGACCTCACCCGCGAGACGGTCCTGTCGTTCACCGAGATCGAGGAGGACGTCGCGCGGCGCATGGTGCTCGCGGTGTACTCGCGGTCCGTGAACCTCGAGTCCATCGAGCTCCAGGCCGACCTCGCGCTCGAGTACGGCCTCGTGGAGAACGAGGTCGACGTCGACGCCCTGCTGGCCGACGGCGCGACGGGGGAGTGACCGGGACGGTGCCGTTCACCATCGAGATCGCCGGCGGGGGTATCGCCGGCCTGGCCGCCGCGGCGGCGCTCGCGCGGGAGGGCTTCGAGGTCCACGTCCACGAGCGGCGTCCCGAGGTCAAGGAGGAGGGCGGGGCGATCGTGCTCTTCGAGCACATGATGCGTGCCCTGGACCGGCTGGATGCGAGCGAGCGGGCCACCCGCAACGGCGACCCGAAGCACCTCTTCAGCTACGCGGACACCCGCGGGCGGCCGCACGTGCGCACCACGGCCAACCCGGCCGGCGGCCGCTACGTCTACGTGACCCGGCACGACGTCCACCGCGCCCTGCTGGACTCGGCGCGGGACGCCGGCGTGCACGTGCATGCCGGCTCGGTGGCCGTGGACGCCGACCCCGCCGGCCGGCTGACCCTCGCCGACGGCCAGGTGCGCGAGGCCGACCTCGTGGTCGCCGCAGACGGCGTGGGCTCGGCGCTGCGGGCACGCCTGCCGGCGGTCCGGGCGAAGGTCCGGTGGCTCCGGCACTGGGGCGTGCGCGTCACGCTCGACCGCCCGCTCACCGGCGTACGGCCCGGATCGTTCCAGGAGCGGTGGGCCGGCCCGCTGCGGCTCGGCTTCGGGCCCCTGGGCGGCGGGATCTCCGCGGTCTACCTCTCTTCTCCGGCGCGCGGGCTGACGGCCGACCGGACGGCGCTGGACCTGGAGAGGTGGGTCCGCGCCTTCCCCGAGCAGGAGGACATCCTGCGCGACGTCGCGGCCCAGCGGCCCACGCTCGCCCCGTTCTCCGCCGTGGTCTGCTCGTCGTGGTCGGACGGGCGCGTGGCCGTGATCGGGGACGCGGCTCACGGCATGCCGCCGCACCGCGGGCAGGGTGCCGCCATGGCCGCGCTCGACGCCGTCCACCTCGCGGCGGTCGCGGCCCGGGAGCGGGACCGGCTCGGCACCGCGGCCGGCGTGGCCGCGATGCTGCGGACCTGGGAGTCCGAGGTGCGCCCGGTGGTCGCCCGCACCCAGCGGCAGGCCGTCCTGTACTGCCTGGCCCAGCAGGCCTGGCCGCGGCCGCTGCTGCCGCTGCGTCCGGCGGCGTTCCGGGCGATGAGCCGGACGCGCCGGATCGACCTGAGCCTCGTCTCCTGAGGTGCCGGAACCGTCGCCGCGGCGGGCGAGTGGGTGGATGATGTCCGCGACGAGTCGTGGGCGGCGGCGTCGCGGGCGGCACCGTCCCGTCGAGGGAGACATCGGATGGTCAAGTACCTGATCTCGTTCCCCAGCGCCGCGATGGTGGTGCCCGAGGCGGACCTCGACGCCGTCGCCGAGGCCGCACACGCCGTGATCCGTGAGGCGAAGGCCGCCGGGGTGTACGTCTTCGGCGGCGGGATCGACGAGGACGTCGACGCCGTCCTCGTCTCCGGCGACGGGACCGTGTCGGAGGAGACCTACCGGCGGACCCGGGAGCTCGACGGGGGCTTCTCCGTCCTCGACCTGCCGTCGCGGGAGGCGGCCCTGGAGTGGGCCGCCAGGATCGCGGCCGCCTGCCGCTGCCCCCAGGAGCTGCGGAAGTTCCAGGACGACCCGGAGTCCTGAGCGATCACCTCAGGCTCCCTTGATGGGCGACCGCGACGCGGACGAGGGATATCTGCTCACGGTGGCGCCGGACGGTGCTCGTGGCCGTCGCGAGCGGGGTGGCGGTGCCAGGAGACCCTGACGCCGGAGACGCCAGCTCGCTCTAGCTGACCCGCTCGACCGTGGCCGGCCGCGGATGCACGATCCTGGTCAGCAGCGCGCGGAGCGTCTCCCGCTCGGCCTCGTCCAGCTCTCCGAGGACCTCGTCGAGCGACGCCTCCACCCGGTCCCGGGCGCGGCGGTACGCCTGCCGGCCCCGGTTCGTGGCCACGACGGAC
Organism: Georgenia alba; assembly: GCF_042665525.1. Classification (NCBI taxonomy): domain Bacteria; kingdom Bacillati; phylum Actinomycetota; class Actinomycetes; order Allobogoriellales; family Allobogoriellaceae; genus Georgenia; species Georgenia alba. The sequence continues at coordinate 50,014 of NZ_JBHTCQ010000005.1, read as the reverse complement.
TTCTGCCGCCGGTCTGCCGCGTTGGGTCGTCGCTGGGCGAACCCGCGCTGCTCGAGGCCGTCGACGAGGGCGACGATCTGACTCGGGTCGAGGCGGAGGGTGTCGGCGAGCTCGCGCTGGCTCGCGCCACCCGCGCGGATGATCAGCTCCAGCAGCGTGTAGGAGCGGGTGCTGAGGTCCATCGGCCGCAGTGCGGCGTTCGCGGCCGCGACGCCCTGGGCGCTCGCGAGCGAGAGCAGCAGGCCGATGTTGTCGGACGCCCCGACGCTCTGCGACGTCACCATGGACTCCTCCCTCGCGTGACGAGCAGACTACGAGCAAACAGTTGCAGGGGTCAATGATTGACACTGCCTATCAACCCTGGGGAGACTTGCCGCCGACGGCAGCGGCGAGCGGTGCGGCTGTGCCGCTGGCCGGGTCGAGGTGGACATGGAGGAGTGTATGGATCTGAGCGGGAAAGTCGCCATCGTCACCGGCAGCGGACGCGGCCTCGGGCTCGCGTACGCCCGGGAGCTCGCCCGGCACGGTGCGAGCCTGGTGGTCAACGACGTCGACCAGGAGGCCGCGGACGAGGCCGTCGCCGCGATCACGGACGACGGCGGGAAGGCGGTCGCCGTCGTCGCGCCCGTGGGTCCGACCGAGACGGCCAAGAGCCTCGTGACGACCGCCGTCGAGACCTACGGGCGGCTCGACATCCTCGTGACGAACGCCGGCGTCCTGCGGGACACGGTGCTGTGGAAGATGTCCGACGAGGACTTCGACACCGTGATCGGCGTCCACCTGCGCGGCACCTTCACCTGCGTCCGCGAGGCCGCGACGTACCTGCGCGGCCAGGGCGAGGGCGGCCGCATCATCTGCATCGGGTCCCCGACCGGGCAGCGGGGCAACTTCGGCCAGACGAACTACGCCGCCGCCAAGGCCGGCATCGTCGGCATGGTGCGGACCTGGGCGCTGGAGCTCGCCCGCGCGAACATCACCGCCAACGCCGTCATCCCGGTTGCCGCGACCGCCATGACGGACACCGTCCCCTACTTCAAGCAGTTCTCCGACGCCGCGGAGCGGGGTGAGCCCGTCCCGTTCGCCCGGCGGGTGCTCGGCTTCGGCACGCCGCAGGACGTCGCCGGCCTCATCGCCTACCTCGCCTCGGACGCCGCCGCGGGCATCTCCGGCCAGGCGATCGGTGCCGGCGGGGACCGCCTCACGCTGTGGTCGCACCCCGAGGAGGTCGTGACCGCGTTCCGCGACGGCGGCTGGGCGGCGAGCGACCTGGAGAGCGACTTCGCATCCACCTTCGGGCAGTCCCTGCAGAGCGTCGGCCAGCCCATGCCGGAGCCGCCCGCGGACGCCGCGCCGTCCCCAGAGGCAGGGTCGTGACCCGGTACGAGTGCGCGGTCGACGCCGCGCAGGTCGTCGCCGTCGACGTGCACGTGCACATCGAGAAGGACGCCGACGGCCACATGTCCCTCCCGGCCGAGGTGGTGGAGGCGGCCGCGAAGTACTTCCGTGCCCCCACCGACCGCATGGACGTGGACGAGACCGCGGAGTACTACCGTCAGCGGTCCATGGCCGCCGTCGTCTTCACCGTCGACGCGACCACGTTCTGGGGGCAGCCGCCGAACTCGGTGGCCGACATCGTGGCCGGCGCCGCCCGCAACAACGACGTGCTCATCCCCTTCGGGTCCGTGGACCCGTGGGCCACCGACGCGGTGGACCGGATCCGCCGCCAGGTCGAGGACCTCGGCGTGCGGGGCTTCAAGTTCCACCCGTCGGTGCAGGACTTCGACCCCTCCGACGAGCAGCACTTCCCGCTCTACGAGGCGATCGCGCGCTACCGGCTGCCCGCCCTGTTCCACACCGGCCAGACCGGCATCGGCGCCGGCGTGCCCGGCGGGTTCGGCATCAAGATGGGGCTCTCCAACCCGATCCTGCTGGACGTGGTGGCCGCCCGGTTCCCGGACCTGACGATCATCATGGCCCACCCGTCCGTGCCGTGGCAGGACGAGGCCATCACCGTCGCGACGCACAAGGGCAACACCTACATCGACCTCTCCGGCTGGTCGCCGAAGTACTTCCCGCCGCAGCTGGTGCGGCAGGCGAACTCGCTGCTGCAGGACAAGGTCCTGTTCGGCTCCGACTTCCCGCTGCTCACCCCCGACCGGTGGATGCGTGACTTCGACGGGCTGGAGATGAAGCCCGAGGTCCGCCCGAAGATCATCAAGGACAACGCCGTCCGGCTCCTGGGCCTGGACGCGCACAAGGAGGACGCATGACCACGACCGTGAGCTTCCAGGACCTGCCGAGCCTGACCGGCGTCGAGCTGGGCACGTCCGGGTACCGGGAGGTCACCCAGGAGCAGGTCAACCTCTTCGCCGACGCCACCGACGACCACCAGTGGATCCACACCGACCCGGAGCGGGCCAAGGCCGGACCGTTCGGCGGTCCCATCGCGCACGGTTACCTCACGCTCGCGCTGATCATCCCGTTCTCGGAGGAGCTCCTCCACGTGGAGGGCGTGACCACCAAGGTCAACTACGGCCTGGACAAGGTCCGCTTCCCCTCGCCGGTCCCGGTCGGCTCGCGCGTGCGGATGACCACCACGGTGCGCGAGGTCAAAGAGGTCCCCGGCGGGTACCAGCTCACCATGGACAACGTCATCGAGGTCGAGGGCGGGACCAAGCCGGCCGTCGCCGCGACGACGCTGGCCCGGTTCTACGCCTGAGGCACCGGTGGCCGCGTAGCCTCGTGCTCGCCCACAAGGCGAACTGGACGAGGAGGTCTCGATGACTGCTGCGCCTGTCCTGGCACGGCTGTATGCCGACGTGGATCCGTACGGCTACGAGCTGATGCTCACCGACGCCGAGCGCGCCGTGCTCACCCGGCTACGGACCGTGCTCGAGAACGACGTGCGCCCCCACGTCAACGACCTGTGGGAGCGCGGTGAGTACTCGCCCGCGGTCCTCGAGCCGTTGGCGGCCCTGCGCACCATGGATCCCGCCGAGCCGGTCGACGGCGGGACCCCGCCCGGGTACCGGCCCCGACCGCTCTTCGACGGCTTCCGCACCTTCGAGATCGCGCAGACGGACGTGTCCGTCTCGGTGATCTTCAGCGGCCACGTGAACCTCTTCCGGAACACAGTGCTGCTCGGCGGCTCGCCTGAGCAGGTGGCCGAGCTCGACGCCGACATGCGCAGCTTCGCCCGCACCGGCGTCTTCGCGCTCACCGAACCCGACCACGGCAGCGACGTCGCCCGCGGGCTGGAGACCACGGCGCGGCGCGACGGCGACACCTGGGTGCTGACCGGCGCCAAGCGCTGGATCGGCGGCGCCGCGCAGGCCGATCTGCTGGCGGTGCTGGCGCGGGACGAGGCCGACAGCCAGGTCAAGGCCTTCCTCGTCGAGCGCGACGACCCGGGCGTGCGCATCGAGAAGATCCGGCGTAAGGCGGCCCTGCGCATCGTCGACAACGGCCACATCACCCTGGACGGGGCGCGGGTCCCGGAGTCCCGCCGGCTGCAGCGGGTCAACTCCTTCGCCGACGTCAACCGCCTGCTGCGCTCGATGCGCACCGGGGTCAGCTGGATGGCCACCGGGGCGCAGGCGGGCGCCTTCCGCGCGGCGGTCCGCTACACCCGGGACCGCCACCAGTTCGGCCGCCCGATCGCCGGGTTCCAGCTCGTGCAGGACAAGCTCGCCACGATGCTCGGCAACCTCACCGCCTCGCTCGGGATGGCGGTCCGCCTCAGCCAGCTCGCCGAGGACCAGGTCGACGGCGAGGGCGGGTACAGCGACGCCGACGCCGCCCTGGCCAAGGCGTGGATCGCGCGGCGCACCCGCGAGACGGTGGCGCTCGCCCGCGAGGTGTGCGGCGGCAACGGCATCACCCTGGACACCGACGTGGCGCGTTTTCACGCCGACGCCGAGGCGATCTACACCTTCGAGGGCACGAACGAGATCAATCAGCTCGTGGTCGGCCGGGCCATCACCGGGATGGGGGCGTTCGTGAGCTGAGGTTCCGGTCGGCAGAACCGCCTCAGCAGCACGGGACGGCCGTCCCGGTCCGGGGTCACCTGCTCTGGACCGCCAGCCGCCCGGCCAGAGCCACGAAGGTGGCGGCGAAGACCTTGCGCATGGCGTCAAGGACTCGGGGCCTGGTCAGGACGCGATCACGGATCGCAGCCGCGAACACGCCGTAGGCGGCGAACACCACGAAGGTGAGCAGCATGAAGACCGCGCTCAGGCCGAGCATGGTCGCCAGCGCGGCGCCGTCGGCCTCACATGCCGCTGGCCTGCACGAGGGCCGCGCATGAGCAGCCCAGCGCATCAGTAGTACCGGGGGAACCGCGACCAGTCCGGGTCGCGGCGCTCGAGGAACGCGTCACGCCCCTCGACGGCCTCGTCCGTCATGTACGCCAGCCGCGTCGCCTCGCCGGCGAACACCTGCTGGCCGGCCAGGCCGTCGTCGGCCAGGTTGAAGGCGAACTTGAGCATGCGGATCGCCTGCGGCGACTTCGTCGCCACGACCCGCGCGTACTCCAGCGCGAGGCTCTCCAGCTCCTCGTGGTCGGCGACCTCGTTGACCACGCCCCAGCGCTCGGCGGTCTCGGCGTCGTAGGTGCGGGCGAGGAAGAAGATCTCCCGTGCCCGCTTGTCACCGACCTGCCGGGCCAGCAGGGCCGAGCCGTACCCGGCGTCGAAGGAGCCGACGTCGGCGTCGGTCTGCTTGAAGCGCGCGTGCTGCCGGGAGGCGACCGACAGGTCGCAGACCACGTTGAGGCTGTGCCCGCCCCCGGCCGCCCAGCCGGGGACGGCGGCGATGACCGGCTTCGGCGTCGTGCGGATGAGGCGCTGCACCTCGAGGATGTGCAGCCGCCCGGCGCGGGCCGGGTCGAGCTGCTCACGTCGCTGCGCCGCGCTGCCCTCGTCGGCGTCCGACGTCTCGTACCGGTAGCCGTCCCGGCCGCGGATGCGCTGGTCGCCGCCGGAGCAGAACGCCCAGCCGCCGTCCTTCGGGCTGGGTCCGTTCCCGGTGAGGATGATCGCGGCGACGTCGGGCGTGGTGCGGGCGTGGTCCAGCGCCCGGTAGAGCTCGTCCACCGTGTGCGGGCGGAACGCGTTGCGGACCTCCGGCCGGTCGAAGGCGATCCGGACCACCGGCAGGTCACGCTCTGTGCCGCTGGTGCCGCCGTCGCGCTCGACCCCGCGGTGGTAGGTGATGTCCGTGAACTCGGCACCCTCGACGTCGCGCCAGCGGGTCGGGTCGAAGATGTCGGACACACGGTCGGGCACGCTGCTCACCCGGCAACCCTATGCCGCGCCACCGCTGCAGCCGTCGCCCACCGTGGCAGGCATGCCAGCAGCACCGGGCGACGGCTGCAGCAGTCGGTGCCCTGGTACGGACCGCCCTATCCTGGCCAGCATGCCCGCCACCGCCCTGCCGGAGGTCCGCGCGACGTACGCGATCCCGCTGAGGTCCCGGTTCCGCCGGATCACCGTCCGCGAGGGCGTGCTGCTGCGCGGCGACGCCGGCTGGGGCGAGTTCTCGCCGTTCTGGGACTACGACGCCGCCGAGTCCGCCGCCTGGCTCCGGGCCGCGCTCGAGGCCACCGAGGAGGGTTGGCCGCCCCCGGTCCGGGACCGCATCCCGGTCAACGTCACGGTCCCCGCGGTCGGGCCGGAGCGGGCGCACGCGATCGTCACCGCCTCCGGCGGCTGCACGACGGCCAAGGTCAAGGTGGCCGAGCCCGGCCAGGACCTCGCGGAGGAGCAGGCCCGCCTGGAGGCGGTCCGCGACGCGCTCGGGCCGCACGGCCGGATCCGGGTCGACGCCAACGCCGCCTGGGACCTCGAGACGGCCGTGCACCGGCTCGGCCACCTCGACCGCGCCGCCGGAGGGCTGGAGTACGCCGAGCAGCCCTGCCCGTCCGTCGCGGACCTGGCGGCGCTGCGCCGACGCACCGACGTGCCGATCGCGGCCGACGAGTCGATCCGCCGGGCGGAGGACCCGCTGGCCGTCCGCCGCGCCGAGGCGGCCGACGTCGTCGTCCTCAAGGTCCAGCCGCTGGGCGGGGTCCGGGTCTGTCTGCAGCTGGCGGAGGAGGTCGGCCTCCCCGTGGTGGTCAGCTCCGCGCTGGAGACCTCCGTGGGGATCGCCGCCGGCCTCGCACTCGCCGCGGCCCTGCCCGAGCTCACCCACGCCTGCGGCCTCGCCACGGTGCACCTGCTGACCGCGGACACGGTGCCCGACCCGCTGCTTCCCGACGGCGGCACCATCCCGGTCCGGCGCCCCGAGCCCACGCCCGGCACCCTCGCCGAGATCGCCGCCGGCGACGACGTGACCCGCGCCTGGTCCGACCGTCTCGCCGAGGTGGCCGGCCACCTGGCGGTGGCCGGGTGAGCATGGACGCCACCTCGACCGCCCGCGCCCTGGTCACCGCCCTGACCGCGCACGGCGTGCGGGACGTGGTGCTCGCACCGGGCTCCCGCAGCGCACCGCTCGCCTACGCCCTGCACGACGCCGAGCGGTCCGGCTGGCTGCGCCTGCACGTGCGGCTCGACGAGCGCGGGGCCGGGTTCGTCGCGCTCGGCCTCGCGCGTGCCACGGGCCGGCCGGTGCCGGTGGTCACCACCTCGGGCACCGCGGTCGCCAACCTCCACCCCGCGGTGCTCGAGGCGTCGCACGCCGGCGTGCCCGTCGTCGTGCTCAGCGCGGACCGGCCGCACGAGCTGCGGGGCACCGGCGCCAACCAGACCACGGACCAGGTCGGCCTCTTCGGCACCGCGGTGCGGCACGCCGTCGACCTGCCGGCCGGGCCGGCCGGTGGGACCGCGCTGGACCAGGTCGTCACCCGGGCGCTCGCTGCCGCCCGCGGCCTGCGCAGCAACGACCCGGGACCGGTGCACCTCGACGTCGCGTTCCGCGACCCGCTGGTGCCCGGCGGGCCGTGGGAGACCGGGCCGGCGCCCGCACGGCGAGACGTCGTGGCGGCCACCGGCCGGCCCTCCGGGGTGCCGCTCCTGCGCGGACCGCGCACCGTCGTCGTCGCCGGGGACGGTGCCGGCCCCGCGGCGCGATCACTCGCCGAGCAGGCCGACTGGCCGCTGCTCGCCGAACCCACGTCCGGCGCTCGCAGCGGTCCGGCCGCGATCGGACCGTACCGGCCGCTGCTCGGCGATCCCGAGCTCGGCGGTGCCGTCGAGCGCGTGGTCGTCCTCGGGCACCCGACGCTCTCCCGCCCGGTCAGCGCACTGCTGGCCCGGCCGGACGTCGAGGTGGTCGTGGTGGCGCCGTCCGGGACCTGGACGGACGTCGCCGGGACGGCGGACCGGGTCGCCGGCGCGGTCATCCTCGAGGAGTCCCCGGACGCTTCGGCGGCCGAGCAGGACGCGGCCTGGCTGGCTCGCTGGACGCTCGCGGCCGCCGCGGCGAGCACGGCGATCGAGGACCACCTGGGCCGGCTCGGACGCCTGGACGGGCTCGCGACGGCACGTGAGGTGTGGTCCGCACGCAGCGTCGGCGCCCTCGTGGTCGGCTCCTCCAACCCCGTGCGCGACCTCGACCTCGCCGCCGGACCGGTCGCCGGCGAGCCGGTCCCGGTGCTCGCCAACCGGGGCCTCGCCGGGATCGACGGGACGATCGCCACCGCCACCGGCGTCGCCCTGGGCCTGGGTCTGCCGGTCCGCGTGTTGCTGGGGGACCTGACGTTCCTGCACGACGCCGGATCGCTCGGGCGCGGCATCCTCGAGCGCGACGTCGACCTCCAGCTGGTGGTCCTCAACGATCACGGCGGCGGCATCTTCGCGACCCTCGAGCACGGTGCCCCCCAGCGCGCCGAGACCTTCGAGCGGCTCTTCGGCACACCGCAGGACGTCGACATCGCCGCCCTCGCCGCGGCGCACCGGGCCGAGCACCGCGCCGTCAGGTCCGTCGAGGAGCTCCGGGCCGCACTTGCCGCGCCGGTGCGGGGTCGCTCGGTGGTCGAGGTCGTCGTCGACCGTCGCGACCTGCGCGAGTCACGTCGGCGTCTCGCCGATGCCGTGCGGCAGGCGGCGCGCGCCGCGCTCGGCTGAGCAGGACCCAGCGCGTTCCCAGGTCGCGACAAGGTGCGCTCCAGGAGACCGTTGTTCCCTGGACTCATCACGCGATCCACCGAGGAGAGAGTTCGATGAGCAGCCACACCCCAGATCCCGCCGGGCACCCGGCGCACGACCAGCAGCACGGGCCCTCCGCCGAGCCCTACCCCGCCTCCTGGTCCACCTCGGCCGCGCCGCCGGCCTGGCAGACCGACCGACCGGAGGCCGTGCACGACCCGTACGGCGGCGCGTTCGCCAGCCCGTACAGCGGTCCGTACGGAGCCCGAGCCCACGGGCACGAGCACCAGGGCAGGCACACCTACGGAAGCGGCGCACCGCCCGAGCCCGCGGGACCGGATGCCTCCGCGGCCACCTTCGCGCCCGTCGGCGCGGGCCCTCGCCGGGAGCGTCGCGGACCGGGCTGGGGCGCCGTCGTGGCCATCGCGGCCGGCGTCGCCGTCGTGGCCAGCGTCGGGACCGTGGGGCTGACCAGCGCGCTGGACACCGACGGCTCGGGCAGCCCCCAGACGCAGGTCACCGCCCCGTCCGACGGCCCCAGCGGGGAGCCCGTCGTGACGTCCACGACGGACGACCCCGACTGGGCGAACGTCGCGGCCGCCGTCCGTCCCTCCGTCGTCGCCATCCAGGTTCAGGCCCCCGGAGGCAGCGGCCTGGGCTCGGGGGTCGTCCTCGACGAGGACGGCAACATCCTGACCAACAACCACGTCGTCAGTGCCGCGCAGAACGGCGGACAGATCGTCGTCACCCTCTCGGACGGGCGCCAGTACCCGGCCGAGGTGGCCGGGACCGATGCGGCGACCGACCTCGCTGTGCTCACGCTCCAGGACCCGCCCGACGACCTCACGCCGGCCACGATCGGCTCCTCGGACGACGTCGTCGTCGGCGACCAGGTGATGGCGGTCGGCAACCCGATCGGGCTGAGTGACACCGTCACCACCGGCATCGTCTCGGCGCTGGACCGGCCGGTCGCGACGGCCTCGGCCGAGCAGCAGATGCCCGGCCAGCAGGTCGAGAGCGTCGTCACCAACGCCATCCAGGTCGACGCCGCCATCAACCCGGGCAACTCGGGCGGGCCTCTCTTCGACGCCACCGGGCGCGTCATCGGCATCACGAGCTCCAACGCCGGCGTGCCCGGCTCCGAGGACGGCGGCAGCATCGGGCTCGGCTTCGCCATCCCGAGCGACCTGGCCTCCCGGGTCGGTGAGCAGCTCGTCTCCGACGGCGTCGCCAAGCACGCCTACCTCGGCGTCTACGCCACGGACGGTGCCGCGCAGGTCGACGGCGCGCAGCGCACCGGTGCGCAGATCGAGCAGATCGAGCCCGGGACGCCCGCCGCGGACGCCGGCCTCGAGCCCGGTGACGTCGTCATCGGGATCGGGGAGGACGCCGTCAACGGCGCGCAGTCGCTGACCGGGTACGTCCGCCAGTACGCGAGCGGGGACCAGGTCACCCTGACCGTCGTGCGTGACGGCGAGGAGGAGCAGATCACGGCCACGCTCGCCACCCGGGAGGACCAGGTCTGAGCGGGGCCGCCTACGGCTGATGGGCCCGGGCGTGCGCCATACGTCACGCCTGGGCCCATCAAACGCTGTGATCCCTCGCGCAGGCCCTAGTCCGACGCCAGGGCGGCGCGCATCGGCTCCAGCTTCGCCTCCGACTCGGCGAGCTCCGCCCACGGGTCGGACGCGGCGACCACGCCGCAGCCGGCGAACAGCCGCACCACCCGGTCATCCTGGGCATCGACCTCGCCGGACCGCAGGGCAATACCCCACTCGCCGTCGCCGTCTGCGCCGATCCAGCCGACCGGTCCGGCGTACCGGGCCCGGTCCATGCGCTCGGCCTCGGCCAGGATCCGCGTCGCCGGCCCGGTCGGCGTCCCGCCCACCGCCGCGGTGGGGTGCAAGGCCGCCGCGAGCGCGAGGCTGGACGGGCCGAGGCCGCCGGGGGAGTGCGCGGGGAAGGTGCTCGGGTGCCCGAACGCGCCGTCGACGACGCCGGTCACGTCGGTCGCCAGGTGCATGACGTTCGGCAGGTGCAGCACGAAGGGCGCCTCCGGCACATTGATGGACGCGCAGTACGGCCGCAACGCCCGCACCAGGGAGGCCACCGCGATCTCGTGCTCCTCGAGGTCCTTGGAGGAGCGGGCCAGCTCGGCCGCGTGCCGCAGGTCGTCGGCGTCGTCGCCGGTGCGGCGGATGGTGCCGGCCAGCACCCGGCTGGCCGCCAGCCCCTTCTCCCGCCGCACCAGCAGCTCCGGCGTCGCGCCGAGCAGGCCGTCCACGCTGAAGGTCCAGCACCACTCGTAGCCGGCGGCGAGCCGGCCCAGCAGGTGCCGGGCGTCGACCGGACGCTCGGTCCGGGCGACCACGTCCCGCGCCATGACCACCTTGGAGACCTCGCCGGCGGAGATCCGCCGCACGACGCCGGACACGGCGTCCGCCCACTCCCGGGCGCCGAGCGCCCCGTCGGCCCAGGTGACCCGCCCGGGGCCGGTGACCGGAGGCGGAGCCGGCAACGGTCCGGCCTCGACCGCCGCGGTCGAGGCCGTCGTCACCCAGGCCCGCCCGTCTCGCCGGCCCACCACGACCTCGGGGACGACGAGTACGCCGCCCGCGGGGGAGTCGGGGGCGAACGAGAACGACCCGAACGCCACCGGACCCGTCCCGGGGACCCCGACCTCGTCCTCGACCGCCATCGCGGCCACCGTCCGGGCCCACTCGACGTCGGCCTCCCGGACCCGGCCGAGCCCGGCGGTCTCGATCCGCAGCGCGGTGCCCCAGCCGACCAGCCCCTCGCCGCGCCGCACCCAGGAGAACGTCTCGCGCGCCCGCGCGTCCGGCAGCAGCGACAGCAGCTCGCCGGGGTCCTCGATCTCCCGGGTCCGCACCACCAGGTCAGGTCCGGCGTCGGGGGAGGGGACCGGCGCGAGGCGCGGGACGCCGTCGGGACCGGTCGCCGGCGAGCCGGGCGTGTGCGAGGAGGTCATCGCGGCAACCGTACTGCCGCCGACGTGCCGCCACGACGCGGTCCGGGACGCGAACCCGCCACGGATCCCGTGTGGCACCCGGTCCGACCTGGGATCATGGCCGCATGATCCGAGCAGGCACCCGGGCCACTCTCGCCAAGGAGCCCCGCGAGGTCGCGGGCATGTTCGACGACGTCGCACGCCGGTACGACCTCACCAACGACGTCCTCTCCCTCGGTCAGGACCGCATCTGGCGGGTCGCCACCAGGAAGGCCACCGGGGCACGTCCGGGGGACAGGGTCCTCGACCTCGCGGCCGGCACCGGCACCTCGGCCGAGGAGTACGCCGACTCCGGTATCGACGTGGTCGCGTGCGACTTCTCCGTCGGCATGCTCGACGTCGGCAAGCGCCGCCGCCCCGACCTGTCCTTCGTCGCCGGTGACGCGATGCAGCTCCCGTTCGCGGACGAGACCTTCGACGTCGTGACGATCTCCTTCGGGCTTCGCAACGTCGCCGACACCGACCGGGCGCTGCGCGAGATGCTCCGGGTGACCCGCCCCGGGGGGCGCCTCGTGGTGTGCGAGTTCTCGCGGCCCACCTGGGCGCCGTTCCGCGCCGCCTACACCTACTACCTGGGCACGCTGGTCCCGCGGGTGGCGGACCTGGTGTCCTCCAACCCCGACGCCTACACCTACCTGGCAGAGTCCATCGTCTCCTGGCCGGACCAGGTCGCGCTCGGACGCACCATCCGCCGGGCCGGCTGGCACGACGTCGCCTACCGGAACCTCTCCGGGGGCATCGTGGCGCTCCACCGCGCGGTGCGCGACGGAGGTTAGGCGGACCTAACAAGACGGTGCGTGACCGCTCTCATAGACTCGCCAGACGTCGGGACCACGAAGGTCCAACACCTGTCCTGGAGCGATGACGTGGGTACAGCTGCGCGTGCGGAGGCACCGCGGACCGAGCGTGCCCGCACGCCGGAGGCGCCCCCCGCGGAGGCCGACGCGATCGTCGTCGGAGCCGGGCCCGGCGGGGCCGCGGCCGCCCACTACCTCGCGTCCACCGGCCTGGAGGTGCTGCTCCTGGAGAAGGGGCGCTTCCCCCGGGACAAGGTCTGCGGCGACGGCCTGACGCCGCGCGCGGTGGCCGAGCTGATCCGGATGGGCGTGCCCACCGAGGAGTCCGACGGCTGGATCCGGAACTGGGGGCTGCGGACCCACGGCGCCGGGCACACCGTCGAGCTGCGCTGGCCCGAGCTCGCCGAGATGCCCTCCTACGGCCTGGCCCGGGCACGGATGAACCTCGACGAGACCCTCGCCCGTCACGCCGTGCGCTCCGGCGCGCGCCTGCACGAGGGCGTCCTCGTCACCGGGCCGGTCCGGCACGAGCCTTCCGGCCGGGTGCTCGGGGTGCGCGCCCGGCTGCTCGACGAGTCGGGGCGGCGCACCGGTGAGGAGGTCACCTGCCGGGCACCGGTCGTCATCGACGCGGGCGGGGTCTCCGCCCGGCTCGCCACGGCCATCGGGATCGAGAAGAACGTCAGGCGGCCGATGGGCGTCGCCGTGCGCACCTACTTCCGCTCGCCACGGCACGACGACCCGATGATGGAGTCCCATCTGGAGCTGTGGGACGGCGAGCCGGGCAGGTCGAAGCTCATGCCCGGCTACGGCTGGATCTTCGCCCTCGGGGACGGCACCGTGAACGTCGGCCTCGGCTCGCTCTCCTCGACGGCGAAGCCCACCGGCCTGGACTACAAGGCGATGTTCCGCACCTGGATGCGCAACGTCCCGGCGGAGTGGGGCTTCACGGAGGAGAACCAGCTCGGCGAGCTGCGCAGCGCGGCGCTGCCGATGGCGTTCAACCGCAAGCCGCACTACCGCCAGGGCCTGCTGCTGGTGGGCGACTCGGGCGGCATGGTCTCGCCGTTCAACGGCGAGGGCATCGCCTACGCCCTCCAGTCCGGTCGGATCGCCGCCGACGTCGTCGCCCAGGCGCTCGCCCGGTCCTCGGCGTACGAGCGGGAGAAGACGCTGCGCACCTACCCGAAGATCCTCGGCGAGGAGCTCGGCGGCTACTACTCGCTCGGCCAGGCGTTCGCCCGGCTCATCGAGCGGCCGGAGGTCATGCGGCTGTGCGTCAGGCACGGCCTGCCGCGGCCCACCCTCATGCGCTTCACGATGAAGCTGCTCTCGGACGGCTTCGACCGGCGCGACGGCGACTGGATGGACCGGACCATCACCGCCCTGACCAGGTTGGCCCCGGCGTCATGAGGGCCGAGCTCACCGGCCGGTCCGGGCAGGTGCGTCCGCGCGGCGGGGGAGGTCCCGTCCGCGGGCCGAGGACGTCGTACGCTGGCGAGGAGATGGTCGTCACACCTGTCGACGGACCGCGAGCAGACCCGACGGAGGAACGATGACGAACCCGTACGTCCCGCTGCTCATCATGGCGGCCGTCGCCGCGGTCATGGCCATCGGTGGCGTCGCGACCAGCGCCGTCGTCGGGCCCAAGCGCTACAACCGGGTCAAGATCGCGAACTACGAGTGCGGCGTCGACCCGACGCCCCGCGCCGCGCACGCGGGCCGGTTCCCGGTGAAGTACTACCTCGTGGCGATGACCTTCATCATCTTCGACATCGAGGTCGTCTTCCTCTACCCGTGGGCCGTCGCGTTCTCCGAGCTCGCCGTCTTCGGCCTCGTCGCGATGCTGGGCTTCATCGCCCTGATCACCGTGCCGTACGTCTACGAGTGGCGTCGCGGCGGGCTCGAGTGGGACTAAGGACTAGAGGGCAGGAAGGAGGCTGACGATGGGTCTCGAGGAGAAGGTCCCGGCCGGCTTCGCGCTGGGCACGGTGGAGAAGATCGTCGGGCTCGCCCGAAAGGGCTCGGTCTGGCCGGTCACCATGGGCCTGGCCTGCTGCGCCATCGAGATGATGGCGGTCGGCACGCCACGCTTCGACATCTCCCGCTTCGGCATGGAGGTCTTCCGCGCCTCGCCGCGGCACGCCGACCTGATGATCGTCTCGGGCCGGGTGAGCCACAAGATGGCTCCGGTCGTGCGCACCATCTACGACCAGATGCCCGAACCCAAGTGGGTCATCTCCATGGGCGTGTGCGCCTCCTCGGGCGGGATGTTCAACAACTACGCGATCGTCCAGGGCGTGGACCACGTGGTCCCGGTGGACATCTACCTGCCCGGCTGCCCGCCGCGGCCCGAGATGCTCATCAACGCGATCCTCGAGCTCCACGAGCAGATCAAGAACGCGCCGCTGGGCGTCAATCGCGAGGAGGCGGCTCGCAAGGCCGAGGAGGCCGCGCTCGCCGCGACGCCGACGCACCAGATGAAGGGGCTGCTGGCGTGAGCGGGCGGGACGACGAGAAGCAGGCGGCCGCGGACACCGTCAAGCCGGGTTCCGCCGACTCCGACGTCGGCCAGCCGGCCACCGCGGCCGCGCTGGAGGCCGGCTCGCAGAACGTGCCCGCCGCCCCCGGCGCCCGCCGCCGGCTCGAGGTGGTCGAGACCCGGCAGGGGATGTTCGGCGTCTCCGGGACCGGCGACACCTCCGGCTTCGGCGGCCTGGTCTCGACCGTCGCGCTGCCGCCCGCGTCCGAACGGCCTTACGGCGGCTGGTTCGACGAGGTCGTCGACATCCTCATCGAGGTGCTCACGGAGCAGGGCATCGACGCCGACGAGGCACTCGAGAAGGTCGTCGTCGACCGCGGTGAGCTGACCATCTTCGTCGCCCGCGAGCACCTCCCCGCGGCGGTCCTGGCCCTGCGCGACGACCAGGACCTCCGCTTCGAGCTGTGCCTCGGCGTCTCCGGCGTCCACTACCCGGGCGACACCGGCCGCGAGCTGCACGCCGTCTACCACCTCATGTCCGTCACCCACACCCGCCAGCTCCGCCTGGAGGTCACCTGCCCCGACGACGACGCCCGCATCCCGAGCGTCGTCGAGACCTACCCGGGCAACGACTGGCACGAGCGCGAGACCTGGGACATGTTCGGCATCGTCTTCGACGGCCACCCCGACCTCGCCCGCTCGCTCATGCCCGACGACTGGGTCGGGCACCCGCAGCGCAAGGACTATCCCCTCGGCGGCATCCCCGTGGAGTACAAGGGCGCCGTCGTCCCGCCACCCGACAGCCGGAGGTCGTACCGATGACGTCCTCTACCTCGACCGGACCGGCCGCCGCCGGGCCGGCCACCGAGACGGCCGACCTCGCCGGCGCGCCCGAGTTCGTCGCCGACGGCGGGGACTGGGCCGAGATCGCCGCCGAGGCCGAGCGCCTCGGCGAGGAACGCATCGTGGTCAACATGGGCCCCGTGCACCCCTCCACCCACGGGGTGCTGCGCGTGGTCCTGGAGCTCGACGGCGAGATCGTCCGCGAGCTCCGGCTCGGCACCGGCTACCTGCACACCGGTATCGAGAAGAACATGGAGTTCCGCACCTGGACCCAGGGCGTGACGTTCTGCACCCGGATGGACTACGTGGCCCCCTTCTTCCAGGAGGTCGCGTACTGCCTGGGCGTGGAGAAGCTGCTCGGCATCACCGACGACGTCCCCGAGCGCGCCACGCTCATCCGGGTGCTGCTCATGGAGCTCAACCGGATCTCCTCCCACATGGTGGCCATCGGCACCGGCGGCAACGAGCTGGGCGCGACGACGATGATGACGGTGGCGTTCCGGGGCCGCGAGGACATCCTGCGGATCTTCGAGCGCATCACCGGCCTGCGGATGAACCACGCGTACATCCGGCCCGGCGGCGTGGCGCAGGACCTGCCTCCCGGCACCGTCGAGTACGTGCGCGAGCTGCTGCCCAACATCCGCCTGTCGGTCAAGGAGCTGCAGGACCTCGCCCAGGAGAACCCGATCTTCAAGCTGCGCCAGCAGCGGATCGGGTACGTCTCGCTCTCGGCCGCGATGGCCCTCGGCCTGACGGGGCCGTCCGTGCGCGCCGCAGGGCTGCCGCTGGACCTGCGCAAGTCCCAGCCGTACTGCGGCTACGAGACCTACGACTTCGACGTCCCGACCCGGGACTACTCCGACAACTACAACCGGACCATGGTGCGGTTCGAGGAGTGCTACGAGTCGATCAAGATCGTCCTGCAGGTCCTCGAGCGGCTCGAGGCCACGCCCGGGCCCGTCATGGTCGCGGACAAGAAGATCGCGTGGCCGGCCCAGCTCTCCATCGGTGCGGACGGGCAGGGCAACAGCCTCGAGCACATCCGGGAGATCATGTCGACCTCCATGGAGTCCCTCATCCACCACTTCAAGCTGGTGACCGAGGGCTTCCGGGTGCCGGCGGGACAGGCGCACGTCACGGTCGAGCACGCCCGCGGCGTCCTCGGCGTGCACGTGGTCTCCGACGGCGGCACCCGGCCGTACCGTGCGCACTTCCGCGACCCGTCGTACTCCAACCTGCAGTCGACGGCCATCATGGCGGAGGGCGGTCAGCTCGCGGACCTGGTCGTCACCCTCGCCTCGATCGATCCGGTGCTCGGAGGTGTGGACCGCTAGATGAGTACGCAGCCTGCCCTGTCCGACCAGCCCGACCAGGCCCCCCAGTCCCGCGAGCGTTTCTCTCCCGACGTCGAGGCGCGCCTGCGCACGGAGGCCGCCGAGATCATCGGGAGGTACCCCGAGCCGCGCTCCGCGCTGCTGCCGATGCTCCACCTCGTGCAGTCCGAGGACGGGTTCGTCTCGCCGCGCGGCATCGCGCTGTGCGCGGACATCCTCGACCTGACCCGCGCCGAGGTCAGTGCCGTCGCGACCTTCTACACCCAGTACAAGCGCCACCCCAACGGGGAGTACACCGTCGGGGTCTGCACCAACGCCCTGTGCGCCGTGATGGGCGGCGACATCATCTGGGACCGGCTGAGCGAGCATCTCGGGATCGGGCACGACGAGACGACGCCGGACGGCAGGATCACCCTCGAGCAGGTCGAGTGCAACGCCGCCTGCGACTACGCGCCGGTCATCGTGGTCAACTGGGAGTTCTTCGACAACCAGACCCCGACCTCCGCCGTCGAGCTCGTCGACGCCATCACGGCCGGTGAGCCGGTGCGACCCACCCGCGGCGCCGAGACCGTGGCCACCTTCAAGGAGATCTCGCACGTCCTCGCCGGCTTCGAGGACGGCCGCGCGGACGAGGGAGCCGGCGCCGGCGAGGCCACGCTGCTGGGGTTGCGGCTCGCCCGCGAGCAGGGCTGGCGTGCACCCCGGCCGGCGGACGAGGAGCCGACCCCCGAGCAGGGCACCACGACGGCGGAGCCCGACGTCGACGTCGCCGGAGCCGAGGCGTCCGGCACGCAGCCGGTTGCCGAGGAGGCCTCCTCCGCGCAGCGGCCGGCCACCGGCGCCGCGGACGTGAGCGCCCAGCCCGCAGCGGCCGAGGCGCCGGGTACGGCCGAGACAGACCTCCCCGAGGAGTCGGAGGACGCCGGCGACGGCGCCGCCGCGAAGGAGGACCAGTGAGCTACCGTGTCGACCGGCTCGCGCCGGTCCTGTCGGACCTGTGGGACGTGGATCGTTCCTGGACGTTGGACGTCTACCGCGACCACGGCGGGTACCAGGGGCTCGAGCGTGCCCTGACCATGGCGCCGGAGGACGTGGTGGCCGAGGTCAAGGCCTCCGGCCTGCGCGGCCGCGGCGGCGCCGGCTTCCCGACCGGCCTGAAGTGGTCGTTCCTGCCCGCCCCGGACGGCGGCCCGCGCTATCTCGTGGTCAACGCGGACGAGTCCGAGCCGGGCACCTGCAAGGACATCCCGCTCATGCTGGCCAACCCGCACAGCCTGATCGAGGGGGTCGCGATCACCTCCTACGCGATCGGCGGGCACCACGCCTTCATCTACCTGCGCGGTGAGACGGTCCACGTCTACCGACGGCTCCTCAAGGCCGTCCGCGAGGCCCGCGAGGCCGGGCTGATCGGGAGAGGGGTCGGCCGGACCGCCGACGGCACACCCTTCGACCTGGAGGTCACCGTCCACGCCGGCGCCGGCGCCTACATCTGCGGCGAGGAGACCGCTCTGCTGGACTCCCTCGAGGGGCTGCGCGGCCAGCCGCGGCTCAAGCCCCCGTTCCCCGCCGTCGCCGGCCTCTACGCCCGGCCGACGGTCGTCAACAACGTCGAGTCGATCGCGTCCGTCCCCGGCATCATCAGGAACGGCGTCGACTGGTTCACCGCCATGGGCACCGAGAAGTCCGCCGGGCACGGGCTGTTCTCGGTCTCCGGGCACGTGCGCAACCCCGGCCAGTTCGAGGCGCCGCTGGGCATCACCATGCGGGAGCTCATCGACATGGCCGGCGGCATGCGGGACGGACGCCGGCTGAAGTTCTGGACCCCCGGCGGCTCCTCCACGCCGATCCTCACCGACGCCGAGCTCGACGTCCCGCTCGACTACGAGTCGGTCGGCGCGGCCGGCTCCATGCTCGCCACCCGGGCGCTCATGGTCTTCGACGACACCACGTCCGTGGTGCGGGTCATCGCCCGCTGGACCGACTTCTACCAGCACGAGTCCTGCGGGAAGTGCACACCGTGCCGGGAGGGGACCTTCTGGATGAAGCAGGTCATGCACCGGCTCGAGGCCGGCCAGGGGAAGCAGAGCGACATCGACCTGCTCCTGGACGTCTCGGCCAACATCGCCGGACGGTCCTTCTGCGCCCTCGGAGACGCCGCCGCCACCCCGATCCAGAGCGGCATCAAGCACTTCCGCGACGAGTTCGAGGCGGGCACCCGCACCCCCGCCTGGGAGCTGTTCCCGTACGAGGCCTCCGCCGTCTTCAGCGAGGCGGGTGTGCGATGACCGCGAGCACGAGGAGCGCCTCCCGCGCCGAGGAGGCCGTCGAGCTGATCACCGTCACCATCGACGGCGTCGAGGTCGAGGTGCCGAAGGGCACCCTCGTCATCCGCGCCGCGGAGCAGGCCGGAATCCAGATCCCGCGGTTCTGCGACCACCCGTTGCTGAAGCCCGCGGGCGCCTGCCGGCAGTGCCTCGTGGAGATCTCCGCCCCGGACCGGGAGGGCAACCTGCGGGCCATGCCCAAGCCCCAGGCCTCCTGCACCATCGAGGCCACCCCGGGCATGGTCGTCGCGACCCAGCACACCTCCGACGTCGCGGAGAAGGCCCAGCACGGGATCATGGAGTTCCTCCTGATCAACCACCCGCTGGACTGCCCCGTCTGCGACAAGGGCGGGGAGTGCCCGCTGCAGAACCAGGCGATGAGCAACGGCCGCGCCACCAGCCGGTTCGACGTCGTCAAGCGGACCTTCCCCAAGCCGATCAAGGTCTCCACCGAGATCCTGCTGGACCGTGACCGGTGCATCCTGTGCCAGCGCTGCACCCGGTTCTCCGACGAGATCGCCGGCGACCCGTTCATCGCGCTGCAGGGCCGGGGCGGTGGCACGCCGGGCGACGAGGTGCACGGCGTCAACGGCTCCCAGATCGGCGCCTTCGACGAGCACGTCCTGCACTTCACCTCCTCCGGCGAGGAGGAGCCGGTGGTGCTCGCCACCGACATGGTCGGCCCCGGCGGGCAGGCCGGCCTCACCGACGGCCTGGCCGCCGGCCCGCTCGGCGTCGCCGAGACCGACACCTCCGGCCGGCCGTTCGCGTCCTACTTCTCGGGCAACACGATCCAGATCTGCCCGGTCGGTGCCCTGACCTCGGCGTCCTACCGGTTCCGGTCCCGGCCCTTCGACCTCGTCTCCACCCCGTCGATCGCCGAGCACGACGCCGGCGGGTCGGCCATCCGTGTCGACCACCGCCGCGGCGTCGTGCTGCGCCGGCTCGCGGGCGAGGACCCGGAGGTCAACGAGGAGTGGATCACCGACAAGGACCGGTTCGCCTTCACCTGGCAGACGGCCCCGGACCGGCTCACGATGCCGCTGGTCCGGGACGAGACGACCGGCGAGCTGGTGCCCACCAGCTGGGCCGACGCGCTCGACGTGGCGGCGACCGGGCTGCGCCGCGCCCAGGAGGCCGGCGGGGTCGGCCTGCTGCCCGGCGGCCGGCTCACGCTGGAGGACGCCTACACCTGGTCGAAGTTCGCGCGCGTCGTGCTCGGCACGAACGACGTCGACCACCGCGCCCGGGTGCACAGCGACGAGGAGGCCGCGTTCCTCGCCGGGCACGTCGCCGCTCGCGACGGCGTCACCTACCCCGACCTGGAGACCGCGGGCCAGGTCCTGCTCGTCGCGCTCGAGCCGGAGGAGGAGTGCGGCACGATCTTCCTGCGGCTCCGCAAGGGTGTCCTCGCCGGCAGCGTCCGGGTCGCGACGCTCGCGCCGTGGGCGACCCGCGGCACCGCCAAGCTGCGTGCCGAGCTGCTCCCGGCCGCCCCGGGCACCGAGCCCGAGGTCCTCGGCGCCGTCGCGCCGGGCGGCGAGCACGCCACGCTGGCCGAGGCACTGGCCGGACCCGGCTCGGTGATCCTCGTCGGCGAGCGTGCGGCCGAGGTGCCCGGCACGCTGTCCGCCGTCGTCGCGCTGGCCGGACGCACCGGGGCGCGCATCGCCTGGGTGCCGCGCCGCGCCGGCGACCGCGGCGCCGTGGACGCCGGCCTGCTGCCCGGCCTGCTGCCCGGCGGCCGCGACGTCGCCGACGCCGAGTCCCGGGTCGACACCGGGGCCGTCTGGGGCGTGCCGTCGCTGCCGGCGGAGCCCGGCCGCGACCTCACCGGGATCCTCACCGCCGCCCGCGACGGCGCGCTCGGAGGTCTCGTGGTCGGCGGGCTGGAAGCGGTCGACCTGCCCGACCCCGCGCTGGCCCGCGAGGCGTTCGACGCGGCCGGCTTCGTCCTCCAGCTCGAGGTCCGCCGGTCCGAGGTGACCCGGTGGGCGGACGTGGTGCTGCCCGTGGCCCCTCCGGCGGAGAAGGCCGGGACGTACCTCAACTGGGAGGGGCGGCCGCGGCCCTTCGGCCAGGTCCTCGCCTCCCGGGCGCTGTCCGACCGGCAGGCCCTGGCCGAGCTCGCCGACGAGCTGGGCACCGACCTCGGGGTGGGCAGCCTGGAGCGGGTGCACGCCGAGATCGCCGATCTCTTCGACCACCGGCGGCACGCCGCCGCGGCGCTCGACGTCGCGCCCGGACCGCTGCCCGAGCCCGCGGAGGGGGAGGCGGTGCTCGCCACCTGGCGACTGCACCTCGACGGCGGACGCGGCCAGGACGGCGAGCCGCACCTCGCCGGGACCGCCCACCGGCCGGTCGTGCGCCTGAGCCGCGAGACCGCGGCCGGCATCGGCATCGAGCCCGGCCGGGCCGGCGCCGACGGCGTGAAGGTCACGGTGACCGGGCCCGCAGGCTCGATCACCCTGCCGCTGGCCGTCACCACCATGCCCGAACGGGTGGTGTGGCTGCCCGCGAACTCCCCGGGCTCACGGGTCCGGGAGATGCTCGGCGTCGGTGCGGGCGCCGTCGTGACGATCTCGCCGGCGACCCGGCGGGAGGGAGAGCGATGACGGGACAGGTCATGGCCGCCGTCGCCGCCCCGACGGCCGACTTCAGCAACGACACGTGGTGGATCTGGGTCATCAAGGCCGTCGCCATCCTCGTGTTCCTGCTGCTCTCGGTGCTCGTGGCGATCTGGGCCGAGCGCAAGGTGCTGGGCCGGATGCAGACCCGTCCGGGCCCGAACGTGCACGGTCCCTTCGGCCTGCTGCAGTCCCTCGCGGACGCCATCAAGCTGCTGCTGAAGGAAGACTTCTCGATCCGCGGCGCGGACAAGGTCATCTACGTCCTCGCCCCGCTCATCGCGGTCACCTCGGCGCTGCTGGTCATGGCGGTGATCCCGTTCGGGCCGGAGGTCTCGATCTTCGGGGTCGTCACGCCCCTGCAGCTGACCGACATGCCCGTTGCCGTGCTCTACATCCTCGCCATCACGGCGCTCGGCGTGTACGGCATCGTGCTCGGCGGGTGGGCCTCGAACTCCACCTACCCGCTGCTCGGGTCGGTGCGCTCCTCGGCGCAGGTCATCTCCTACGAGCTGGCCATGGGCCTGTCCCTGGTCAGCGTGTTCCTCGTCTCCGGCTCGCTGTCCACCTCGCAGATCGTCTCGGCGCAGACCGAGATGTGGTGGTGCGTCGCGCTCGCCCCGGCGTTCCTCGTCTACCTCGGGTCAATGGTCGGTGAGGTCAACCGCCTGCCGTTCGACCTGCCCGAGGCCGAGGGCGAGCTCGTCGCCGGCCACATGGTCGAGTACACGTCGATGAAGTTCGCGTGGTTCTTCCTCGCCGAGTACATCAACATGTTCAACGTCTCGGCGGTGGCCACCACCCTGTTCCTCGGCGGCTGGCACGCGCCGTGGCCGCTGGCGTGGATCGGCGACGGCGTCCTCAACACCGGCTGGTGGCCGGTGCTCTGGTTCGTCGGCAAGGTGTGGCTCTGCATGTTCTTCATGTTCTGGCTGCGCGGCACCCTGCTGCGGTTCCGGTACGACCAGTTCATGAACTTCGGGTGGAAGGTCCTCATCCCGGTCGCGCTCGTCTGGCTGGTCGCCGTCGCGGTCGTGCAGGGCGTCCGGCAGTTCACGGACACCGACCTGCGCACCATGCTCATGTGGATCGGCGGGATCTTCGCCGTGCTCATGGTCATCATGCTGGTCTGGCCGGAGAAGAAGGAGGACCAGGAGGCCGCTGCCGAGGCGGATCGCTCCGACCGGCCGGCGACGCCGCGGACCCGGGACGAGGTCCTGCCGGCGGAGACCACCTTCGACCCGTTCGCCGGTGGCTACCCCGTGCCGCCGCGGCCCGGTCAGAAGCTGCCGGACTCGCCACGGCGCCGCCGGCGCGAGCAGGAACGGCGCAAGACGGTCACCGCGACCGCGACGAGGCAAGCGCCCGAGGCCACGAAGGAGGGCGACGATGGCTGACGAGAAGAGCGTGGGCCGGAAGAAGCGCCGTGAGCGGCAGGAGGTCGCCAGGCGGCGGGAGCTTCCCCCCGAGCTGGCGCCCGCCGAGAAGGGGCCGCTGGGCCGGCTGTTCGCACCGGTCGCCGGATTCGGGGTGACCATCTCCTCGATGTTCCGCCCGACCGTGACGGAGCAGTACCCGTTCGAGAAGGTGCCCACCCAGCCGCGCTACCACGGCCGGCACCAGCTCAACCGGTACGCCGACGGGCTCGAGAAGTGCATCGGCTGCGAGCTGTGCGCCTGGGCCTGCCCGGCGGACGCCATCCTCGTGGAGGCCGGCGACAACACCCCGGACGCCCAGTACTCGCCGGGCGAGCGGTACGGCCGCGTCTACCAGATCAACTACCTGCGCTGCATCTTCTGCGGCCTGTGCATCGAGGCCTGCCCGACGCGCGCCCTCACCATGACCAACGAGTTCGAGCTCGCCGGACCGACCCGGGAGGGCCTCATCTACGAGAAGCAGGACCTGCTGGCCCCCATGCTCGAGGGCATGCTGGCCGCCCCGCACCCGATGGTGGAGGGCACGGACGACGACGACTACTACCGCGGCGACGTCACCGGCCCGACCGAGGACCAGGTCGAGTGGGTCCGGGCGCACCGCCCGGACGACGCGACGCTCGCCACCGCGCGGACCACGGCCGCCGAGCCCTCGACCGGGGGGCAGCGGTGACGGGAACGGTCACGGCTGCCGCGCAGGGCGCGGCGACGGTCACGGTCTCCACCGGCGAGACGGTGCTCTTCTGGGTGCTGGCGCCGGTGATGGTGCTGGCGGCACTGGGCCTGCTGTTCTCGCGCCGCGCCGTCTACGCCGCCATGGCCGTGGTCCTGGTCATGGTGTGCGTCGCCGTCATGTACATCGCTCAGGACGCGACCTTCCTCGGGGTCGCGCAGGTCGTGGTCTACACCGGCGCGATCATGATGCTGTTCCTGTTCGTGCTCATGCTCGTCGGCGTCGACGCCTCCGACTCGCTGCACGAGACGATCAAGGGTCAGCGATGGGTGGCCGGCGTGGCCGGGCTCGGGCTGGCGGTCCTGCTCGCCGCCGTCGTGCTGCGCGTGACGACCCCGCCGCCCGCCGGGCTCGAGTCGGCGAACGCCGACACCAACCCGGTCGGCGTCGCCCGGATCATCTTCTCCGACAACGTGTTCGCGATGGAGCTGACCGGCCTGCTGCTGATCACCGCGGCCGTGGGTGCCGTCACCCTGACGCACACCGAGCGGCTGGGGCGGAAGTTCTCCCAGGAGGAGGTCGCCGAGGCCAAGATGGCGGCCTACCGCGCCGGCCACGGCCGCATCACCCAGCTGCCGGCCCCCGGCGTGTACGCCCGGTCCAACGCCTCCGACCTCCCGGCGCTGTCCGCGACCGGCGAGCCCATCGACACCTCCGTGCCCCGGGTGCTGCGGATCCGCGGGCAGGAGCGCACCATCGGCGAGGTCAGCCCCGAGACCGCCGAGGCCCTCGCGCGGGCCCGGGCGGGGCAGGGGAGCTCGCCGCTGGGCGGAGAGGGGACGCGCAGCGTGAGCACCGCGCAGATGCCGTCCATGCGGGGCGAAGGGCCGCCCCGGGTGGCCCTGCTCGAGGAGGACCGAGCCACGATCGCCGCGCGTGAGGAGCCCGCGGACGGCCAGAGGCCCGCGGACGACGGCGGAGCCGAGGACGGCGCGAGCACCACCTCCGGGGAGGACGAGAAGTGAGCGTCGTCAACTACCTCGTGCTGGCGGGCATCCTCTTCGCGATCGGCGCCACGGCCGTCCTGGTGCGGCGCAACGCCATCATCGCGCTCCTCGGCGTGGAGCTGATGCTCAACGCCTCGAACCTCGCGCTGGTGACCTTCTCCCGCATCCACGGCGACCTGACCGGCCAGGTGCTGGCCTTCTTCGTCATGGTGGTCGCCGCCGCCGAGGTCGTGGTGGGTCTCGCCATCATCGTGTCCATCTTCCGAACCCGCAGGTCCGCGTCGGTCGACGACGTCAACCTGCTGAAGAACTGACGGGGCGGAGAGCATGACGGGTTCTGCGACCATGCACGGTCTCGTGACGGCCGCGGCGGCACCGGAGGCGGTGCCCGCCGAGGGGACGGCGAGCCTCGCCTGGCTCCTCGTCGCCATCCCGCTGGCCTCCGCGGGCCTCCTGCTGCTGCTCGGCCGCCGGTCGGACCGGTGGGGCCACTGGCTCGGCGTCCTGGCCTCGGCGGGAGCGTTCGTCGTCGGCCTGGTCATCCTGCTCCAGATGCTCGCGATGCCGGCCGAGGAGCGGGTCCTCGGAGTCCACCTGTTCACCTGGATCCCCGCGGGTGACCTGAGCGTCGACGCCGGCCTGCAGGTGGACCCGCTGTCGATGACCTTCGTCATGCTGGTGACGTTCGTCGGCACGCTCATCCACATCTACTCCGTGGCGTACATGGCCCACGATCCAGCCAGGCGACGGTTCTTCGCCTACCTCAACCTGTTCGTCGCGGCGATGCTGCTGCTGGTGCTGGCCGACAGCTACGCGCTGCTGTTCGTCGGCTGGGAGGGCGTCGGCCTGGCGTCCTACCTGCTCATCGGGTTCTGGAACCACAACCTCGACTACGCCGTCGCCGCGAAGAAGGCGTTCGTGATGAACCGCGTCGGGGACGCCGGTCTCATCCTCGCCATGGGCGTCATGTTCACCGCGTTCGGCTCGGTCAGCTTCACGGACGTCACCCAGGGCGTGGACGCGGCCGGTGAAGGCGTCTTCACCGCCATCGGGCTGCTGCTCCTGCTCGCCGCCTGCGGCAAGTCGGCGCAGTTCCCCCTCCAGGCCTGGCTCGGGGACGCGATGGCGGGTCCGACCCCCGTCTCGGCGCTCATCCACGCCGCCACCATGGTCACCGCCGGCGTCTACCTGCTGGTCCGGTCCGGGCCGATCCTCGCCGCGGCGCCGCACGCGATGCTGGCGGTCGCGGTCGTCGGTGCCCTCACGTTGCTGTTCGGCGCGATCGTCGGGTGCGCGAAGGACGACATCAAGAAGGTCCTCGCCGCCTCGACCATGTCGCAGATCGGCTACATGATGCTGGGTGCCGGCCTCGGCCCGGTCGGCTACGCCTTCGCGATCTTCCACCTCGTCACCCACGGCTTCTTCAAGGCCGGGATGTTCCTCGGCGCAGGGTCCGTCATGCACGGCATGAACGACTCCGTCGACATGCGAGGTTTCGGCGCACTACGCAGGGCGATGACCGTCACCTGGATCACCTTCGCGGCCGGCTGGCTCGCCATCCTCGGCGTCCCCCCGTTCGCGGGCTTCTGGTCCAAGGACGCCATCATCGAGACGGCGTTCGCCACCGGCGACGGCTGGCGGCCGTGGGTCTTCGGCGTGGTCGCGATGGTCGGCGCCGGCATCACGGCGTTCTACATGTCACGGCTGTTCTTCATGACGTTCCACGGCAAGGCCCGCTGGACCGAGAGCGACGCGGACGTCGACGCCGCCGCGGCGGCCGGCCGCATCGTGCGGCACCCGCACGAGTCGCCGGCGCTCATGACCGTCCCGATGATCATCCTCGCGATCGGTTCGGTCGCGCTGGGCTGGGCGATGGCCTGGGGCGACGGGTTCGTCCACTGGCTCGAGCCGGTCACGGGGCACGCCGAGCACCACGAGCCCGTGCTGCCCGTGCTGGCGATCCAGGTCCTCGTCGTCGTCCTGGTCGTCATCGGCGCGGGGCTCGCCTGGCTGCGGTACGGCGCCCGTGAGGTCCCCGCCGTCGCGCCGGAGGGGTCCCCGCTGACCCGGGCCGCTCGCCGCGACCTCTACCAGGACGCCGTCAACGAGGGCGTCTTCATGCGCCCGTCGCAGCACCTCACCCGTGCGCTCGTGCTCACCGACGTCGCCGTCGTCGACGGGCTGGTGCGCGGCATCGCCCGGTCGACCGCCGGGCTGGGCAGCACGCTGCGCCGCTTCCAGACCGGCTACGTCCGGTCCTACGCCGCCCTCATGCTCGGCGGCGTCGTCCTGGCCCTCGTCGTCGTCCTCGCCTGGCGCGTGTAGGGAGGGGACCGACACATGGATGGAGTCGAACCGATGGCCCCGTGGCTGACCGTGCTGATCGTGGTGCCGCTCGCGGCCGCCGCCCTGCTGTGGCTGGTGCCGCCGCTGCGCCGCGTCGCCCGCCCCTTCGGCATGGCGGTCGCACTCGTGGAGGTCGCGCTCGCCGTCGTCATGACGACGGCGTTCGACCTCGGCGCCGGCGGCGAGGTCCAGCTCATCGAGACCCACGCCTGGATCCCGCAGATCGGCGCGTCCTACGCGGTCGGCGTCAACGGCCTCGGCCTCGCGATGGTGCTGCTGATCGTCTTCCTCGTCCCGGTCGTGCTGCTGGCCGCCTGGCGCGAGCACGAGGTCCCGGCCGAGGGGGAGCAGGTCGAGCGCCGGCAGGCGGGGTTCATCGCCCTGGTCCTCGCGCTCGAGGCCCTCGTCGTGGGCGTCTTCGCCGCCCGGGACGTGTTCCTCTTCTACGTGCTCTTCGAGGCCGTGCTCGTCCCGGTCTACTTCCTCGTCGGCAGCTACGGCGGTCCACGCCGCCGGCCCGCGGCGCTGAAGTTCCTGCTCTACTCGCTCGTCGGCGGGTTCATCATGCTGGTCGGCGTCGTCTCGCTGTACGTCCTCGGACCCGGCGGTGAGCAGGCCTTCCTCATCGAGAACCTCGCCGGAGCCCTCGAGGTCCCGGTGTGGGCCGAGCGGCTGCTGTTCGTCTCCTTCTTCATCGCCTTCGCCATCAAGGCGCCACTGTGGCCGGTGCACACGTGGCTGCCGGACACCGCGGAGCAGGCCCCGCCCGGCGCGTCGGTGCTGCTGGTGGGCGTGCTGGACAAGATCGGCACCTTCGGCATGATCGCCCTGTGCCTGCCGCTCTTCCCGAACGCGGCGGAGTGGGCGGCGCCGCTGGTCATCGCGCTCGCCCTGGTCTCGATCATCTACGGCGGCCTGCTCGCCGTGGGGCAGCGTGACCTCATGCGGCTCATCGCGTTCACGTCGGTGAGCCACTTCGGCTTCATCGTCCTGGGCATCTTCGTCCGCGACCAGGTTGCCCTGACCGGTGCGATGGTCTACATGGTCGCCCACGGTGTGGCGACGGCGGCGATGTTCCTGGCCGCAGGGTTCCTCACGCACCGCGGCGGCACGCAGGAGATCCCGGCCTACGGCGGCCTGCAGAAGGTTGCTCCGGTGCTGGCCGGCACGTTCCTCGTCTCGGGCCTGGCGCTCATCTCGCTGCCCGGCCTGAGCGGCTTCATCCCCGAGTACCTCGTGATCGTCGGGACGTTCCGGGTCTCCGTGGTGGCGGGCGCCGTCGCGGTGCTCGGCGTCATCATCGCGGCCGTCTACCTGCTGCTGCCGTACCAGCGGATCTTCACCGGCCCCACCAGGGACGGTCTCGCCGAGCTGCCCGACCTCGGCGTGCGGGAGCGGTGGGTCATGGTGCCGCTGGTCGCCGCGATGCTCGTGCTCGGCATCTACCCGGCGCCGGTGGTCGACGTCGTGACCCCGGTGGCCGAGGATCTCGCCCTGGCGCAACCGGCCTCGATCGACAGCGCGGCGGGCGATGAAGGGAGCACGCAGTGACCACGTTCGAAGCTCCGTCCATCGTCTGGTCGGCGTTGCTGCCGACCCTCGTGGTCGCCGGCGCCGCGGTCGCCGGCGTGCTCGTCGAGGCCTTCGTGCCCCGCGGGCCGCGCCGGGTGGTCCAGCTCGTCCTCGGCCTCCTCGCGGCCTCGCTCGCGCTCGTCGCCGTCGTGTGGCGGTGGACCGAGGTGAGCAGCTCCGGCCCGCAGCACGTCATCGGCTCATCCGTCGTCGAGGACGGCCCCGCCCTCGCGGCGCAGGCGGTGCTGGCGCTGCTCGGCTTCGTCGGCCTGCTGGTGATCGCCGACCGGACCGAGTCGGGCGAGGGGGCGTTCGTCGCCCAGGCCGCCGCCCGGCCCGGCTCCACCGCCGAGGCCGACGCGACCCGCGCCGGACTCGCCCAGACCGAGGTGTACCCGCTCACGCTCTTCGCCCTGAGCGGCATGTTCGTCTTCGCGCAGGCGAACGACCTGCTGACGCTGTTCATCGCGCTCGAGGTGCTCTCGCTGCCGCTGTACGTCCTGTGCGGCCTGGCCCGGCGCCGCCGGCTGCTGTCGCAGGAGGCGTCGCTGAAGTACTTCCTCCTCGGTGCCTTCGCCTCGGCGTTCATGATCTTCGGCATCGCCCTGCTGTACGGCTACTCCGGATCGATCACCTTCTCCGGCCTGTCCGAGGCGGTTCCGACGACCGTCGGCATGGACTACCTGCTGCTGGGCGGAGCGGTCCTGGTCATCGCCGGCCTGCTGTTCAAGGTCGGTGCCGTCCCGTTCCACTCCTGGACGCCCGACGTCTACACCGGCGCGCCGACCCCGGTGACCGGGTTCATGGCGGCGGCGACCAAGCTGGCGGCGCTCGTCGCCCTGGTGCGGTTCGTCTATGTCGCCCTGCCCGACCTGAGCTGGGACCTGACGCCGTTCTTCTGGGCGGTCGCCGCGTTGACGATGCTCGTGGGCACCGTCGTGGGCATCGTGCAGAGCGACGTCAAGCGGATGCTCGCGTACTCCTCGATCGCCCACGCCGGGTTCCTGCTGGTCGGCGTCGTCGCCTACGAGCAGGCCGCGGTCTCCGGCGTGCTGTTCTACCTGCTGGCCTACGGGCTCGCCACGGTCGGCGCCTTCGCGCTGGTGACCCTCGTCCGGGAGCGGGACCCGGACGGGAACGTCACCGGCGAGGCCAACCACATCGCGCAGTGGGCCGGCCTGGGCCGCCGTAGCCCGATCGCGGCGGTCGGGATGACGGTGTTCCTGCTGTCCTTCGCGGGCATCCCGCTCACCGCTGGGTTCGTCGGCAAGTTCTCGGTGTTCTCCGCCGCCGTGGCCGGTGGGCAGACCGTCCTGGTGGTCCTGGCCGTCCTCGCGTCGGCGGCGACCGCGTTCTTCTACGTGCGGCTCGTGGTGCTCATGTTCTTCACCGAGCCGGACGGGGACACGGTCGTGGTCGTCAGCTCCGAGGGTCTGACGACCGTCGGGGTGACGGTCTGCCTGGCCGGCACCGTCCTGCTCGGTGTGCTGCCCGGTCCGCTGCTCGAGCTCGCGGGGCAGGCGGCCACCTTCCTGCCATGAGTACCGTTCTGCCTGTGACCACCACGCCGATGCTGCCCCTGGGGGACGAGGCGCTCGAGGAACGCCTCCACCCGGTGCTCGACCACGTCGAGCACGAGCTCCGTGAGGCGGTCGTCGGTGCCGACCGCCTCGTCGACCCGGCCACCGCGCACCTGGCGGCCGCCGGCGGGAAGCGGCTCCGCCCGCTCCTGACCCTGCTGGCCGCCGAGCTCGGCGGGGGACAGAACGAGCAGGTCCGCGCCGCAGCCGTGGCCGTCGAGCTGACCCACCTGGCGACGCTGTACCACGACGACGTCATGGACTCGGCGACGATGCGGCGCGGCGCCCCGACCGCGCACGAGGTGTGGGGCAACTCGGTGGCGATCCTCACCGGCGACCTGCTCTTCGCGCGCGCCTCACGGATCATCGCCTCGCTCGGCGCGGAGGCGGTCCGGGTGCATGCGGAGACCTTTGAGCGGCTCTGCCTCGGTCAGCTCCACGAGACCATGGGGCCGGTCGACGGCGAGGACGCCGTCGCGCACTACCTGCAGGTGCTGGCGGACAAGAC
Organism: Georgenia alba; assembly: GCF_042665525.1. Classification (NCBI taxonomy): domain Bacteria; kingdom Bacillati; phylum Actinomycetota; class Actinomycetes; order Allobogoriellales; family Allobogoriellaceae; genus Georgenia; species Georgenia alba. The sequence continues at coordinate 19,373 of NZ_JBHTCQ010000005.1, read as the reverse complement.
CGGCTCGCTCATCGCGACCTCGGCCCGGTACGGCGCCACGTTCTCCGACGCCCCGCCGGAGATCGCCCGGATGCTCATGCGCTACGGCCAGAAGGTCGGGGTGGCCTTCCAGCTCGCCGACGACGTCATCGACCTCTCCGACGACTCCGCGACCACCGGCAAGACGCCGGGCACCGACCTGCGTGAGGGCGTGGACACGATGCCCGTGCTGCTCCTGCGCCAGCGTCAGGCCACCGGCGCGCTGGACGCCAGCGGCGTCGCGGTGCTGGACCGGCTGCGCGCCGAGGAGCTCTCCTCGGAGGAGACGCTGCGCTCGCTCGTCGCCGACCTGCGCGCCCACGAGGTCGTCGCGGAGGCCCGCTCGCTCGCCGAGCGGTGGGCGCACGACGCCGTCGCCGAGCTCGACCCGCTGCCCGAGTCCTCCGTGAAGGACGCGTTCACCGCCTTCGCGCGGCTGCTGGTGGACCGCCTGGCCTGACCCGTGGCGCCCGGCCTCCCGGCCTGACGGGGGCCCGGGGTGTGGTCCTCACAACCGTGGCGGGTCGATCGTCGTGCGCCGCGCCAGCCGCGGCCGGTGCCGGAACCCGTCGACCGTGAGCACCGCGATGGCGACCCACACGATGACGAACCCGGCGAGCCGCTCCGGCGGCATCGGCTCGTGGAAGAGGAGCACCCCGACGGCGAGCTGCAGCACCGGGGCGGCGTACTGCAGCATGCCGACCACGCTCAGCGGGAGCCGGCGGGCGGCGGCCGCGAACAGCAGCAGGGGCACCGCCGTTGCCGGGCCCGAGACGGTCAGCAGCAGGCTGAAGCCGGCGTCCTCGCCGAACGCCCCGGTCCCGGCGGCGCCGAGAGTGACCAGGTACACCGCCGCGAGCGGGGCGAGCACGGCGGTCTCGGCCGCGAGGCCCGGCAGCGCCCCGACGGTGCGGCCCACGCGGTTCTTCACCAGCCCGTACAGGCCGAACGAGCCGGCCAGGCACAGCGAGATCCACGGCAGCTGCCCGTACCCGACCGCGATGACGACCACCGCGGCGGCGCCCAGCCCGGAGGCCACCCACTGCAGGGGGCGCAGCCGCTCGCGCAGCACGGCCACGGCGAGCAGCACCGTCACGATCGGGTTGATGAAGTAGCCGAGGGCCGCGTCGACCGTCCGGCCGGTGTTGACCCCGTAGACGTACACGAGCCAGTTCACGGCGATGAACCCGGCCGCGAGCGACACGAGCGCGAGCGTGCGCGGCCGGCGGACGATGGCGAGGATCCCGCCCAGCTGACGCGTGACGGCCATGACCACGAGGCACAGCAGCAGCGCCCAGACGATCCGGTGCGCGACGATCTCGACCGCGCCGGCCCGGTCGATGAGCCGGAAGTAGACGGGGATGAGGCCCCACAGCACGTAGGCCGAGAGGCCCATGACCAGGCCGGAGCGGTTCGCGGTGCTGTCGTCGGCCACGGTCGAACACTCGCACAGGCCTGGCCGCTCGCGCGCGGCGGTCCAGCCCGCGACCCGCGCCCGCGGGAGTGTGACCTACGTCCCGTCCCCGGAACGACCTCCCGCAGGCCTCATAGACTGGACGCCGCACACCCGCCCGGCAGCGCCACCTGCGCGCGCGGGCAGCTCCCGCCGTCGAGAGGTACCCGTGACCAACTCCCGCCCGTTGAGCGTGGCACTCGTCGGTGCCGGTCCGGCCGGCATCTACGCCGCAGACATCCTGTCGAAGTCCGGGCTGGAGGTCAGCATCGACCTCTTCGAGCGGATGCCGGCACCCTTCGGGCTGGTGCGCTACGGCGTCGCCCCGGACCATCCGCGGATCAAGCAGATCATCGTCGCGCTGTACAAGATCCTCCAGCGGGGGGACATCCGCCTCGTCGGGAACGTCGCGGTCGGCACGGACGTCTCCCTCGCGGACCTGCAGAAGCACTACGACGCCGTCATCCTCTCCACCGGCTCGGACCGGGACGCCCCGCTGGACATCCCCGGCGTCGACCTCGAGGGCAGCTACGGCGGCGCGGACTTCGTCTCCTGGTACGACGGGCATCCCGACGTGCAGCGGACCTGGCCGCTCGACGCCGAGCAGGTGGCGGTCATCGGCGTCGGGAACGTCGCGCTCGACGTCGCAAGAATGCTCACGAAGCACGTCGAGGACCTCATGCCCACCGAGATCCCGGAGAACGTGGCCGAGGGCCTGCGGTCCAACAGGATCACCGACGTCCACGTCTTCGGCCGCCGCGGCCCGGCCCAGGTGAAGTTCACGCCGCTCGAGCTGCGCGAGCTCGGTCAGGTGCCGGACGTCGACGTCGTCGTGTACGACGAGGACTTCCAGTTCGACGAGGGCTCGGAGGAGGCGATCCGGGCGTCCAACCAGACCAAGCAGGTCGTCAAGACGCTCATCGACTGGACGCTCAAGGAGGAGGACGAGCGCACCGCGTCCCGCCGCATCCACCTGCACTTCCTGCACCGGCCGGTGGAGATCCTCGGCGACGGCAAGGTCGAGGCGATCCGCACCGAGCGCACCGAGCTCACGGGCGACGGCAACGTCCGCGGCACGGGCGAGTACGTGGACACGCCCGTGCAGGCGGTCTACCGCGCCGTCGGCTACTTCTCCTCGCCGATCCCGGGCGTCCCGTTCGACGAGGTGCGCGGCGTGATCCCGAACATCGAGGGCCGTGTGCTGGGCGAGGACGGCGAGTGGCTGCCCGGACTGTACGCCACCGGCTGGGTCAAGCGCGGTCCGGTCGGCCTCATCGGCTCCACGAAGTCCGACGCGCGGCAGACGATCGGGCACCTCGTCGCCGACGCCGAGGCCGGACTGCTCCAGGCCCGTTCCGAGGACGACGCGGAGGTGGGCCACGACGCCATGCTGGCGGCGCTCGACGCGGCCGGCGTGCGGTACACGACCTGGCAGGGCTGGGAGCTGCTGGACGCCTTCGAGCAGCAGCTGGGTGCCCAGTTCACCGACGGGCCGCGCGAGCGGATCAAGGTCGTCGACCGGGACACCATGACCGCGATCTCGCGGGGCGAGGAGCACGAGGGCCGGCTGTACTGAGCCGGCACGACCGGTCCGGCACCGTCAGCGCCGGTGGTGAGCGCCCGTGAAGCTCACTGTCGGGCGCTCGAGCTGCGGTGCCGCGTCACTCGGCGTGCTGGAACCCTCCGGCCGACACGGTCGTCTGGCTGCGCACGGCGTCCACGGTGGAGGGGCCGATGCCCGGCACGCGCACGAGATCGTCCACGGACCCGAACGGGCCATGGGTCTCCCGCCACGCGACGATGCCGGCTGCCAGGCTCCGCCCGATCCCGTGGATGCGCCTGAGCTCTGCCGCGGTGGCCGTGTTGAGGTCCACCGGCTCCGGGGCCGGTGCCGTGGCCGGTCCGCGGGCGACGGACGGCCGCACGAGGCGGACGATCCCGTACGCGACCTGCGCCACGATGGCCAGGACCAGGACGAGCACGCCGACGCCCGGGCCGCCGAGCAGCACCAGGATCGCGTTCTGCAGGAACGGCGCGTACGTGAGGTCCGAGGGGCGACCCAGCCACAGGGTCGCCGACTGCGGCTGCCAGCTCGGGTTCTGCGGGTCGTCGGTGAGCCGGCACGAGAGTGTCACGGAGCCGTTCCCGGTGGGGAACTGGAATGCGGTCTCGTAGTCCTCGTGGTGCTCCCCCGGCGCCCTGGACATCGGCAGGTCCGCTCCGGCGCCGTCGCCGGCGGTGCAGGCGACGTCCTCGGCGTGCCCCTCCGGGACCCAGATCCACCGTTCCTCGGCGCGCGGCAGCGTGAGGGCCGTCTCCTGCCCCAGCGGGACCTCCTCGTCCCAGTAGGTGCTGACGTCGTCGGCGACGAGCACGAGGATCGCGCCGGCCACGCCGACGCCCAGGAACAACAGGAGGGCGAACCCGAGGTAGCCGCCCAGGCGCGGACGTGACCTGGGGCGTCCCGCGAGGCGCGCAGGGCCGACCGGTTCCGGCTTCGGCGCCGGAGGTGCCGTCGTCCCCGGGTACGGACGGGCGGACAGCTCGCCCGGCGCGACCACCACCAGGACCGGTCCGTCCTCAGCGGTGCCGGCCTCCGTGGTGCCGGCCTGGGTGGGTCCCGCCTCCGGCCGCGTCTCCGGCGGCCCTGACGCGAGCAGGTCGCGGTACGGGACCTGCCCGGAGTCGCTGCTCATGGCGCACAGCGTACGGAACGCGCCGGTGGCGCTCGCCACATCGGGAACGGCCGGGACCGATACGTCGTTGTCCGAGGTGTCGACCACCTGCCGTGACAGTCCCACGGCGGTCCGACGTAGCCTGCACCGGAGCGAGGAGAACCACGTCACGATGAACCGACGCCACCACAACGGTCTGAAGACCACTCTGCTGTTCGCAGGGATGTGGGCGGTCCTGCTGATGGTCGGTGCGCTCGTGGCCAAGGGGACCGGCAGCTCGATGGTGGTGTGGCTGTTCGCCGCCTTCGGCGTCGCCATGACGTTCTACAGCTACTGGAACTCCGACAAGCTGGCGATCCGTGCCATGGCGGCCCGGCCGGTCAGCGAGGCCGAGGCGCCCGGCCTGTACGAGATGGTCCGTGAGCTCTCCACCGCGGCGCGCCAACCGATGCCGCGGCTGTACATCTCACCGGCCGGCCAGCCCAACGCGTTCGCCACCGGGCGGAGCCCGCGGCACGCCGCCGTGTGCTGCACCGAGGGCATCCTGCGGCTGCTCGAGCCGCGCGAGCTGCGCGCGGTCCTCGGGCACGAGCTCATGCATGTCTACAACCGCGACATCCTGACCTCCGCCGTCGCGGCCGCCGTTGCCGGCGTCATCACGTCGGTCGCGCAGTTCGCGCTCTTCTTCGGGGGTGGCCGGGACCGCGCGAACCCCATCGCCCTGCTGGCGACCGCGCTGCTCGCCCCGGTGGCGGCAGCCCTCATCCAGCTGGCCATCTCCCGCACCCGGGAGTTCGATGCGGACGAGGACGGCGCGCGCCTGACCGGCGACCCGCTGGCCCTCGCCTCCGCGCTGCGGAAGATCGAGACGGGCGCCGCGGCGCGGCCGCTGGAACCGACGCCGCGGAACGAGACGGTCAGCCACATGATGATCGCCAACCCGTTCCGCGGTGGCGGCGGCCTGTCCCGAATGTTCTCCACGCACCCGCCCATGCGGGAGCGGATCGCGCGCCTGGAGAAGCTGGCCGGGTACTGAGCGCCCAGCCGCTGGAAAGCGGTCGGCGGCTCACGGCCGCGACGGCTGCGCCGCTGGTGCCGACGAGCCCGGCCCGAGCGAGCGGTAGTAGTCGATGGTCTGCTGCATCGCCGCGAGGTCGCGGTACCAGGTCTGCACCTCCACGCGGCAGCGCTGGCGCGCCAGGCGCGTGTCGTACTCGCCGCACTCGGCGAGCGCCTCGGAGTCCGTGGGCGGGTAGAGCCACGTCCCGTCGTGGTGCTTGATGCCGAAGCCGTTCGCGGCGTCGCCGGTGACGAGCACGATCGTGTCGGGCGGCGGGGCAGGTGACGGGGCGCTCGGCGCCGCGGCCGCGGCACCGCCCAGCGTCGCGAGCGGGACGAGCGCCGACCCGAGGAGGACGAGCAGACGGTGGGCGGGGCGGGCAGGGTGCTGCTGGGACATGCGGGTCTCCCGAGGTCGGACGCCGGCCGGTCCGGCGATGCCCCGGACGCTAGGAGGGCGCGACGACCACCCGCCGAGGCCGGACCTGTCCCGGTGGACGTGCCGTCACTCACGGCTCCCGATGTGGACCGTGCGGTCGTGGGCGGACACCGGGTCTCAGCCCGCTGTCCGCCACGGCTCACCGGTAGTTGACGAACTGCAGCGCCGCGTCGATGTCCTGGGCGTCCTTGAGCAGCGCGATGACGGCCTGCAGGTCGTTCCGGCTCTTGGAGCTCACCCGCACCTCGTCGCCGGTGATCTGGGTCTTGACGCCCTTCGGGCCCTCGTCGCGGATCAGCTTGGTGATCTTCTTGGCGTTCTCCTGGCTCAGGCCCTCCTTGATCGAACCGACGAGCCGGTACTCCTTGCCGGAGGCCCTCGGCTCGCCGTCGCCGAGGTCCAGGGCCTTGAGGGAGACGCCCCGGCGGATCAGCTTCGTCTGCAGCACGTCCAGGACCGCCCGGACCCGTTCCTCGGAGTTCGCGGTCATCGTCACCGCGTCACCCGCGAAGGACACGGATGCCCCGACGCCGCGGAAGTCGTAGCGGTGCCCGATCTCCTTGGCGGTCTGGTTGACGGCGTTGTCCACCTCCTGCCGGTCCACCTTGCTCACGACGTCGAACGACGAATCGGCCATGACATGCTCCTCGGTCCCGTTCTCGCTGGTCGGGTGCGTACCCGATGTGATCATCCTCGCCCGCGCGAGGTCACATCCGGTGCCGCGCACTTGCTATGGTTCCATCTGCGCTTCGCGCACGGCGGGTTGCCCGAGCGGCCAAAGGGAGCTGACTGTAAATCAGCCGCGTCACGCTTCGCAGGTTCGAATCCTGCACCCGCCACGGACCGGTCTCCGGCATGACGCCGTCGTGACCGGAACCGCACGGACCGCCTCCGGGCACGTCCGCCGGCGGTGTGAGTGGTCTCACCAGGCAGGGGAGCCCCGCAGGATTTCGCGGGCGGTCACCGGCCAGGTAGGCTCATCCGCGCTGCCCCGATAGCTCAGTCGGCAGAGCGTCTCCATGGTAAGGAGAAGGTCAAGGGTTCGATTCCCTTTCGGGGCTCTGGTCCGCCTCGACGTACCCTCGGCGAGTGCGACCACGCGGCGGGGTAGCTCAGTCGGTAAGAGCGCACGACTCATAATCGTGAGGTCGCGGGTTCGAGCCCCGCCCCCGCTACCGGTAGCGACACCGCGGCCCGCCGGCCGCGTGAGAGACGAACGTGAGGAACCGCCGTGGCCAGCAAGACGTCTGACATCCGCCCGAAGATCACCCTCGCCTGCGAGGTGTGCAAGGAGCGGAACTACATCACGAAGAAGAACCGCCGGAACAACCCCGACCGGCTCGAGATGGCGAAGTTCTGCCCGCGCTGCAACGCCAAGACCACGCACCGCGAGACCCGCTGACCTCCACCGCCGCGACGCGGCCCTACCCTGAGGGGATGACCGAGGACAGCCCGCGCCCCACCGGCGTCGACCCGACGCTCGTGGGGCGCACCTATGCCCCGACCGAGACCTACGAGGTCTCCCGCGCGAAGATCGCCGAGATGGCCGCCGCCACCGGTGCCGTCCACCCCGCGCACACCGATCCGGACGCCGCCTTCGAGCTCGGCCACGCCGACGTGGTCGCGCCCCCGACCTTCGCCGTCGTCCTCGCTCAGCGCGCCGAGCAGGCGTACGTGGCCAGCCCGGAGTCGGGCATCGACTTCTCGCGCGTGGTGCACGCCGAGGAGCACTTCTCCCATCACCGGCCGATCGTCGCGGGGGACCGGCTGCGGACCACGGTGCACGTGGACAAGATCCTCGAGCGCGCCGGGATCACGTTGGTGACCACCCGGGCCGAGATCGCCGACGTCGACGACGCACCTGTCGCGACCGTCACCTCCACGCTGGCCGTGCGGGGGGACGGACGATGACCGACCAGACCCCCGTGCTCACCGAGCTCGAGACCGGGCAGGAGCTCTTCCGCCGCACCTACCCGGTGGACCGGGACCGGCTGGTGCGCTACGCCGGGGCGAGCGGCGACTTCAACCCGATCCACTACAGCGACCGGGTCGCCGAGGCGGCGGGGCTGCCCGGCGTGATCGCCCACGGCATGCTGACCATGGGGCTGGCGGGCTCCGCCGTCGTCGACTGGGCCGGCGACCCGGGTGCCGTGACGGACTACGGCGTGCGCTTCACCCGGCCCGTCGTCGTGCCGGACCCGGAGGGCACCGAGGTCGAGGTGGTCGGCACGGTCCGCGACGTCGACCTCGCGGCCGAGTCCGTCCGGGTCGACCTCACGGTGACCTGCGCGGGGACGAGCGTGCTCGCCAAGGCCCAGGCCGTCGTCACCCTGCGGACGGGCTGAGGTGACCCAGGACGCCACGGGGTCGGCCGCCGGCCGGTCAGCGGCTCGCCTGGCCGAGCTGACCACGCTGCGCGTCGGCGGCCCCGCGCGGGATCTCGTCGAGGCGACCACGGAGGCCGAGCTCGTGGACGCCGTGCGGGCGGCCGACGCGTCCGGCACGCCGCTGCTCGTGCTCGGTGGCGGGTCCAACCTCCTCGTCGCCGACGCCGGCTTCGACGGGGTCGTCGTGCGCGACCTGCGCCGCGGCATCGACGCGACGGCGGACTCCGCGTGCGCGGGGGCGAACGTCACCGTGCCCGCCGGCCAGGACTGGGACGAGGTGGTCGCCACCGCCGTGACGGAGGGGTGGGCCGGCGTCGAGGCGCTCTCCGGCATCCCCGGCTCCACCGGCGCGACCCCGGTGCAGAACGTCGGCGCCTACGGCCAGGAGGTCGCCGAGACCCTCGCCTCGGTCCGGGTCTACGACCGCCACGAACGGCGCGTGCGGATGCTGGCGGTCGGCGAGCTCGGGCTCGGGTACCGCACGTCCGTCCTCAAACGATCCCGCACCGATCCCGCCGACGGCGCAGGCCGGACCTGGGAGCCCTCCGGCCGGTACGTGGTGCTCGAGGTGTCCTTCCAGATGCGCCTGGCGAGCCTCTCCGCGCCGGTCCGGTACGCCGAGCTCGCCCGGCACCTCGACGTGCCCCTGGAGACCCGGGTCCCGGCGGCCGAGGTCCGCGACGCGGTCCTCGCGCTCCGCGGCGGCAAGGGCATGGTCCTCGACCTGGCCGACCACGACACGTGGTCCGCCGGCTCCTTCTTCACGAACCCGATCCTGCCGACCGCCGAGGCGGACCGGCTCCTGCCGGAGGACGCCCCGCGCTACCCGGTCACCGACCACGCGAGCCTCGGCCGCTCGGCGGTCTCCGTGCCGGTGGTCGAGGGCGTGGTCAAGACGTCCGCCGCCTGGCTCATCTCGCGCGCCGGCTTCGAGAAGGGCTTCGGCGCGCCCGGCCCCGCGACGCTCTCCACGAAGCACGCGCTCGCGCTGACCAACCGTGGCGCTGCCACGGCGCACGATCTCCTCGCTCTCGCCCGGACCGTCCGCGACGGCGTTCGCGAGACCTTCGGCGTCACGCTCGAGCCCGAGCCCGTCCTGGTCGGCGTCAGCCTGTAGCGACGGCACCGCGCGGTCCTCTCACGGTCCTGCGTGGCCCAGCTCGGCGACGGCGGAGCGGACCGCGGCCAGTAGGTCGGCGTCGTCGAGGACCCGGAAGTGACCCGACCCGGCCAGCCGCACGCACCGCAGGGCTCCCGGCAGCTCACCGGTGCCCGGTACGTGCGGGTCCCACGCCGGTGCGACCGCCACGATCCGGGCGTTGACCGCGCGCTCGCGGGACAGCGCACGGACCCGCCGCGCCCGCGAGCTGAGATGCCGGACCGCGGATCCCGGCGGGAAGAGCCGCGCGTATCCGGAGCCCTCCCACGGCGTGGCCACGGCGACCATGCCCGCGACGCGCCACCCGGCGGGGGAGAGCATCAGTGCCTTGCCGATCAGGCCACCCTTCGAGTGCGCCACGAGCACCACGCCGGTCAGGTCGTGCTCCGCGAGGTAGTCAGCGGCCCGGGCCGCGGCGTCGTCGAGCGGGCGGCGGTTGATCCCGAGCGTGGTCACCACGTGCACCGGGTGACCGGCCGCGACCAGACGCCGGGCGAGCGGCTCGAGGAACCGCCACGTCTCGTAGATGCCCGGCAGCAGCAGCACCGGCGCGCCGTGTCCTGTCGCGGGCGCGTCCGGCAGCGCGAGGAGGCCGGCCGGGTCGGTGCGCGGCCCGAGCAGCGCCCGGGCCTGGTGGCGCAGCGCGTAGGCGTAGTCGCGGGTCCGTACGCCCAGGCGCAGCGGGCTCACCGGGACGGTCCTCTCGCCAGGACGTCCAGCGCCGCGTCCGCCACCTCCGCCGTGCGCTCGAGGACCACGGAGTGCGCCGATCCCCGTACCGTGCGGGCGTCCGCGTCTCCGGTGCGCGCCGCGAGGTGGCGCAGCCACGCGGCGGGGGAGACGGCGTCGTGCTCGCCGCGGAGGAGGGTGACGGGCGCGGTCACCCGGGCCAGCCGCTCCTCGATCGGGTAGCGGATCATGGCAGGCAGGACCTGCAGGTACCAGCGTGGCCCGCACGCGACGTACGCCCGGACGGCGATGGCACGCATCCGGGCGGGCTCACGCGGCACGGTACGGGCGAAGCGGACGAGTTGCGGCCAGACGCCGCGGGCGGCGGCGTCGACCGTGGGCCCCACGAGCACCGCACCGCGCACCAGGTCCGGCCGCGTCACCAGCAGCTCGGTCGCCACCTGGGACCCCATCGACTGGCCGATGACGACACAGTCCGCGACTCCGGCGTCCAGCAGCCCGCGCGCCACGACGGCCGCGAAGCCCGCGATGCCGAGCGGGCGGCGCGGCCGGGGCAGGCCCGCGAAGCCGGGCAGGTCGACGAGGAGGACGTCGCCGTGGTCCGCGAGCACGCGGGCCAACGGCCGGAAGTACCGGGAGGAGACACCGAGCCCGTGCACCAGCACGAACGTCGCCGTGGCCTCCCGCGGCCCTGCGAACCGCCGCACACGGAGGAAGGCGCCGGCCGGCCGGGTGACCGAGGTGCCGGTCCGTACGCTCACGGCTCCTGCGCCAGCCAGTCGTCGACCGCGGCGAGCATCGCACGCCGGGAGCTGTCCGACGCCAGGGACGCCCGGATCGAGGCACGGGCCAGCTCCGCCAGCGCCGCGTCGTCGAGGCCGTGCTCGTCCCGCGCGAGGCGGTACTGGTCGGTGAGGCGGGAGAGGAACAGCAGCGGGTCGTCCGCGCCGAGCGCCACCGGGACCCCGGCCTGGAGCAGGGTGCGCAGCGGCACGTCCCGCCCCTCGGGGTAGACCCCGAGGGAGACGTTCGACGCCGGGCAGACCTCGAGCGCGATCCCGTCCGCAGCGATCCGTTCCAGCAGCTCGGGGTCCTCGCTGGCGCGGATCCCGTGCCCGAGACGAGTCGGCTTCAGGTGGGCGATGACCTCGCGCACATGGCCGGGGCCCTCCAGCTCGCCGCCGTGGGGGGTGCCGGCGAGCCCGGCGCGGCGCGCGATGCGGAAGGCGCCGGCGAAGTCGGACGTCGTCCCACGGCGCTCGTCGTTGCTCAGACCGAACCCGATGACCTCGCCGGGCCCGTCACCCGCGTGCCGCGCCGCCAGCCGGGCGAGCGTGCGCGCGTCGAGCGGGTGTCGGGTGCGGGAGGCCGCGACGATCACGCCGATCTCCACGCCGGTCTCGGCGGCCGCCGCACGCGCCTCGTCGAGGACGATCTCCAGGGCAGGGGTGAGCCCGCCGACGTGCGGCGCGTACGAGGTGGGATCCACCTGGATCTCCAGGCGCCGTGACCCCTCGGCGGCGTCGTCCTCGGCGGCCTCGCGGACGATCCGGCGCATCGCCGACTCCGAGCGGACCACGGCACGGGCGGCGTCGTAGGCCCGCTGGAACCGGAACCAGCCGCGTGCGGAGGCGGGCACGCGCAGGGGGTCGGTGTCGGTGAGGGACGCCGGTACCCGGATGCCCGTCTCGACCGCCAGCTCGCGCAGGGTCGAGACCCGCATCGAGCCCGTGAAGTGCAGATGGAGGTGCGCCTTCGGCAGGGCATCGAGGTCTCGCACCTCGTGCAGTCTGCCAGGACGGGAGGCGTGTTCGGGACGTCGTGTCCGCCCACATCGGCGGCCGAGCCGTGGTCAACTGGGGCCATGAGCGTCCCAGCGGCCGCGCAACGAGAGCCGGCCGACGTCGCCATGCTGACGTCTGCCGAGGCCGGCGGGATGCTCGCCGGTGCCCTCGAGGGCGATGGCTCGCGACTGCTGGACTGGCAGGTGCACACGGTCCACCACCGGCCCGGCGCCGGCGTGACCGTCGGCTACACCGCCACGGTCGAGCGGTTCGCCGGGGCAGGTGCGGCGCCCGTCCGGGCCGAGGAGTACCTGTGCGCGACGACGGCGCGACTGAGCCGGCCGACCACCCCGGGACTGGTCCGGTTCCCCGCGCCCGGTGGCCGCGCGGTCCACCTGTGGCGGCATCCGGCGGACCCGGAGCTGCCCGGCCTGCCGGTCGCGTGCGACGCCGGGCGTCTGTCCGAGCGTCTCGGCGCGCAGGTCGGCGTCGAGCTGCTCGCCTACCGCCCGACGCGCCGCGCCGTCCTGCGCGTGACGCGCGTGGAACGGACAGGGGACGCGGACGCCACCGCCTACCTGAAGGTGGTGCGCCCCGCGGTCTACGGGACGTTCGTCGAGCGACACCGCATGCTCACGGCTGCCGGCGTGCCGGCACCCCGCGTGCTGCGCGCCGACGACGACGGGCTCGTGCTGCTGGAGACCGGTCGCGGCACGCCGCTGGCGAACCTGCTCGCGCACGGGCCTGGGGAGCGGTCGGGCACCGTCCTCGCCGCCCTGGTCGCCACGCTGGACACCCTCCCGGAGCAGGTCCTCGAGCTCCCGCGCCGCCCCTCGTGGTCGGACCGCGTGGACCACTACGCGCACGCGGCTGCCACCGTGCTGCCCGAGCACGTCGAGCGCACCCGGCTGCTGGCCCAGGGGGTCAGCGAGCTCATGGCCTCCTCCGACCCGGGACCCGTCGTGCCCACCCACGGAGACTTCTACGAGGCCAACGTCCTCATGGACGCCGCCACCGACTCGGTCGCGAGCCTGCTCGACGTCGACGCCGTCGGCCCGGGGCACCGCGTCGACGACCTCGCCTGCCTCCTCGGCCACGTGTCGGTGCTGCCGCACCTGGCGCCGCAGACGTACCCGCACGTGCCGTCGGTCCTGCAGGAGTGGACGGACGCGTGCAGCCGCGTCGTGGACCCGGTGGCCCTCAACGCCCGCTGCGCCGGCGTGGTGCTGTCGCTCGTCGCGGGGGCTCGGCGGACCGACGGGGCGCACTGGCGATCGGACGCCGAGGGCCGGCTGGCCCGGGCGGAGACGTGGCTGGCGCACGGGCGCGAGCTCCTCGCGCGCCGCGGTCCGCGCTGACGAGTGCGAGCGGACGGTAGGGCGAGGGACGAGGTCTGCCGGGAGCGGAGCGTGAGGAAGCCGGACGGTTGGTGTGGCCGCGCTGACGAGTGCGAGCGGACGGTAGGGCGAGGGACGAGGTCTGCCGGGAGCGGAGCGTGAGGAAGCCGGACGGTTGGTGTGGCCGCGCTGACGGGCGCGAGCGGACGGTAGGGCGAGGGACGAGGTCTGCCGGGAGCGGAGCGTGAGGAAGCCGGACGGTTGGCGGCCAGCTGACGGGCGTCGGCGCGGCATCTCGCTGGACGGGGCGGTCGGCAGCGCTACGGTAGTTCGCCATGGACACGCTCGAGACCTGGCTCGCGGCAGCGAGCGAATTCATCTGGGGACCAGCGCTCCTCATCCCGCTGCTGCTCGGCACAGGGATCTACCTGACGGCCCGGCTCGGCGGGCTGCAGCTGCGCAAGCTCGGGCCGGCGATGAGACTCGCGCTGCTGCGCCGCAAGGACGCGACGGCGGACGGCGACATCTCGCACTACCAGGCCCTCACCACGGCCCTCGCCGCGACCGTCGGTGTCGGCAACATCGCCGGCGTCGCCACCGCGATCTACATGGGCGGGCCCGGCGCTCTGTTCTGGATGTGGGTCACCGGTCTGCTCGGCATGGCCACCAAGTACTCCGAGGCCTTCCTCGGCGTGCGGTTCCGCACCAAGGACGCCAAGGGCGCCATCTCCGGCGGGCCGCAGTACTACCTCGCCAAGGCCATCCCGAACGCGTTCGGCACCACCCTGTCGATCCTCTTCGCGGTCTTCGCCGTGATCGCGAGCTTCGGGATCGGCAACATGACCCAGTCGAACGCCGTCTCGGCCTCGATGGACAGCTCCTTCGGTGTGCCGACCTGGCTCTCCGGTCTCGTCATGGCGGTGCTGGTCGGCGTCGTCCTCATCGGCGGGATCAAGTCCATCGGCCGGGTCACAGCCGGGTTCGTGCCCCTCATGATCGTCCTGTACGTCGTCGGCGCCCTCATCGTGCTGGCGCTGAACGTGGAGGCCATTCCCGGGGCCTTCGCCACCATCTTCACCGACGCGTTCACCGGGACCGCGGCCACCGGCGGGTTCGTCGGGGCGGGCGTCGCGGCGGCGATCCAGTTCGGCGTCGCCCGCGGCATCTTCTCCAACGAGTCCGGCCTCGGGTCGGCCGCCATCGCGGCCGCCGCGGCCCAGACCCGGCACCCGGTGCGCCAGGGCCTGGTGTCGATGACCCAGACGTTCATCGACACCCTCATCGTGGTCACCATGACCGGCCTGGTCATCGTCACCACCGGCGCCTGGACGTCCGGCGAGGACGGCGCGGTGATGACCGCGACCGCGTTCGACACCGGCCTCCCGGGCGGTCACTACATCGTGACCGTCTCGGTGATGTTCTTCGCCTTCTCCACCCTGCTGGGGTGGGCCTACTACGGCGAGCGGTGCATGGAGCGCCTGGTCGGCATCAAGGGCGTGGTGCCGTACCGCGTCGTGTTCACCGCCGTCATCTTCGTCGGTTCGACGACGGAGCTCAGCGTGGTCTGGGCCTTCTCGGACGTCATGAACGGCCTCATGGCGCTGCCGAACCTCATCGGCCTCATCATCTGCGGTGGCCTCATCGCGCGCGAGACCCGGGCGTACCTGCGCCGCGACCCGTCGCTCCGAGACGAGCCCGAGGTCTCGACCCTCGACGGCGTGGACGCGCTCGAGCGGCGCTAGGAGACGGCCATGGCGGACTACCCGCGCCTGCTGCACACGGTGCTCGACACCACGGACGCGCGCGGGTCGGCGGAGTTCTACCGCGAGCTGCTCGGCCTGCGGTACCGGCCCGGCGACGAGCCGTCGGGTGACGACCGGCACGCCGACTGGCTGGTCCTCGTGGACCAGGCCGGGCGCCGGCAGCTCGCCTTCCAGCAGGTCGAGCGTCTGCCGCGCAGCACCTGGCCCACGCACGAGGTCCCGATGCAGCTCCATGTGGACTTCACGGTGCCGGATGCCACCGAGCTGGCACGTCACCGGGACCGTGCCTGCGCGCTCGGCGCGACGATCCTCCTGGACCGTTCCGACGATCCGGAGGAGCCGCTGTACGTGCTGGCGGACCCCGCCGGCCACCCGTTCTGCTTCCTGGTCGGGTGAGGACGCCGAGCGGGCGGGGCGAGGGTCAGGCCAGGAGCTCCTGGATCCGGCCGACGCCCTCCGCCAGGTCCTCGTCGCCGAGGGCGTAGCTCAGCCGCAGGTAGCCGCTTGGCCCGAACGCCTCCCCGGGCACGACGGCGACCTCGACCTCCTCGAGGATGAGCTCGGCCAGCTCGGCGGACGTGGTCGGGGTGCGGCCACGGATCGTCCGGCCGAGCACCCCCTCGACCGAGGGGTAGGTGTAGAACGCGCCGTGCGGCGTCGGGACCGTGACGCCGTCGATCGCGGACAGCATCTGCACCATCGTGCGGCGGCGCCGGTCGAAGGCCTCGCGCATGGTCGCCACGGCGCTCAGGTCTCCGCTCACCGCGGCGAGCGCCGCGCGCTGGGAGACGTTCGCGACGTTCGAGGTCAGGTGCGACTGCAGGTTCGTCGCGGCCTTGATCACGTCCCTCGGGCCGATCATCCAGCCGACCCGCCACCCCGTCATCGCGTACGTCTTGGCGACGCCGTTGAGCACGATGGAGGTCTCGCGGAGCTCCGGCACGGCGCGCTGGATCGGGGTGGCGGTGACGCCGTCGTAGGTCAGGTGCTCGTAGATCTCGTCGGTGATGACCCAGATGCCGTGCTCGTACGCCCACCGGCCGATCGCCTCGGTCTGCTCGGCGGAGTACACGGCCCCGGTCGGGTTCGACGGGGAGTTGAACAGCAGCACCTTGGTCCGGTCGGTGCGGGCCGCCTCCAGCTGCTCGACCGTGACGAGGTAGTCCTGGTCAGCGCCGGCGAACACCTCGACCGTGCGGCCGCCGGCCAGCGCGATCGTCTCGGGGTAGGTGGTCCAGTAGGGCGTCGGGAGCAGCACCTCGTCACCCGGCTCCACGACCGTCGCGAAGGCCTGGTAGACGGCCTGCTTGCCACCGTTCGTCACGAGGACGTCGTCCGCCGAGACCTCGTAGCCGGAGTCCCGCAGCGTCTTCGCGGCGACGGCCTCACGCAGGTCCGGCAGCCCCTTGGCGGGGGAGTACCGGTGGTTGGCGGGGTCCTTCGCGGCGGCCACGGCGGCCTCGACGACGTACTCCGGCGTCGGGAAGTCCGGCTCGCCGGCGCCGAAGCCGATCACGGGCCGGCCGGCGGCCTTGAGGGCCTTCGCCTTGGCGTCGACGGCCAGCGTGGCCGACTCCGCGATGGCGGACAGTCGTGCGGACACTCGGGGCTTGGTCGTCTGCGGTGCACTCACCCGCGTATCGTCGCACGGGCCGTGGCGCCGGTCCCGGGCGATCTCGCGGAACGGATCCGCCCGCGGTGCGCCGGCGGTGTGACGAGGGTCCCTCCGCGACGGGTTCGACCTTGGAGCTGATCAGCACGTACACTCGTCGGCGGTGGACTTTCCACCATGCTCGACCCTGCCCTCCGGTCGCATGGTGGTCCGTTCGTCGAAGGGCAGTGGCGCAATTGGTAGCGCACCGGTCTCCAAAACCGGCGGTTGTGGGTTCGAGTCCCTCCTGCCCTGCCAGGCCGCACCTCGTGTGCGGTGGACCGGCCCGCCACGGCGGACCGGGTCCGTCCGACCGGACGGGCAAGACCTGACCCAGGACGAAGGAATCCCCGTGAGCGAGTCTGCGAGCGCGACGTCGGGGCGGCCCGAGCGCGCAGCACGCTCGGAGGACGCCTCGAAGAAGAAGAGGCGCGGCCTGCTCGCGCGCATCGTGCTCTTCGTCCGACAGGTGGTCGGGGAGCTCAAGAAGGTCGTGCGCCCTACGCGCAGCGAGCTGATGACCTACTTCGTCGTCGTCCTGGTGTTCGTCGCCGTGATCATGGCGTTCGTCGGCGTCCTCGACATCTCGTTCGGTCGCCTCGTGCTGTGGATCTTCGGCTGAGACCCCGTACGTGACGCCCGACAGCCAGCAAGCCCTTACCCGAGAAAGCAGGTCCGAAGTGTCTGAGGAGAATCTCGAGCCGCGAGACGTCGAGCAGACGTCGCTCGAGTCCCAGCCGGAGGCCGGCGCGCTCTCCGCCGTGCCGGCGGAGGATGCGACCGACGCCGCGGGAGAGGACACCAGCTCGGACGTCGTGGCCGAGGAGGCCGCTCCCGCCGCCGAGGCCGTCGAGGACCCGGTCGAGGAGTTCCGCCGTGAGCTGCGGATGCTCCCGGGCGACTGGTACGTGGTGCACACGTACGCGGGCTACGAGAAGCGCGTGAAGACGAACCTCGAGAACCGCATCCAGAGTCTCAACATGGAGGACTACATCCACCAGGTGGAGGTCCCCATGGAAGAGGTCGTGGAGATCAAGAACGCCCAGCGCAAGGTCGTCAACCGGGTCCGCGTACCCGGCTACTGCCTCGTGCGGATGGACCTCACCGACGAGTCCTGGGGTGCCGTCCGGCACACGCCGGGTGTCACCGGCTTCGTCGGGAGCACCCACCAGCCGGTGCCGCTGACGCAGGACGAGGTCTTCTCGATGCTCGCCCCGACGCTGCAGGCCCCCGCCCAGGCCGCCGGCGCCACCAAGGCGCCCGCCGCGGCCGCGGAGGGCGGGCCGGCCCCGACGCCGATCCAGGTCGACTTCGAGGTGGGCGAGTCGGTCACCGTCACCGACGGCCCGTTCGAGACCCTCCCGGCGACCATCTCGGAGATCAGCCCCGAGAGCCAGAAGCTCAAGGTGCTCGTCACGATCTTCGGTCGCGAGACCCCGGTCGAGCTGTCGTTCTCCCAGGTCGCCAAGATCTAGACCACGTTCTCGACAAGCGGGGGCCTCGTCCTCCGGGACCCGGACATCCGGCCGGGTCGCCAACTCCACACACATGTTCCACAGACTTGGGGTCGCACGGCCCCGAACCCGCCCCGCGGCCCACGTCGCGGGGCATGCAACCGGGTCATCGCCCACGGCGTCGGCCCACGAGTAGAAAGCAGGGAACGCGCGTATGCCTCCCAAGAAGAAGGTCGCAGGCCTGATCAAGCTCCAGATCCAGGCCGGAGCCGCGACCCCCGCGCCGCCCATCGGCCCCGCGCTGGGTCAGCACGGCGTGAACATCATGGAGTTCTGCAAGGCCTACAACGCGGCCACCGAGTCGCAGCGCGGGAACGTCATCCCGGTCGAGATCACCGTGTACGAGGACCGCTCGTTCACGTTCGTCACGAAGACCCCGCCGGCCGCGGAACTCATCAAGAAGGCCGCCGGCGTCCCCAAGGGCTCCGGCACGCCGCACTCGGTGAAGGTCGCCTCCATCAGCCGGGACCAGGTCCAGGAGATCGCCCGGACGAAGATGGAAGACCTCAACGCCAACGACATCGAGGCCGCCGAGAAGATCATCGCCGGTACCGCCCGCTCCATGGGCATCACCGTCGACTGAGCCTCGAGCTCATCACCCCGCGTCCCCCGGGACGCACCAGTGGCAGGGCCCGCGCGGGCCCGTCCGACCACGACTGCGAGAGAAGAGAAAAGCAGATGACCACGCGCAGCAAGAACTACCGCAAGGCCGTCGAGAAGGTCCACCGGGACCAGCTCTACGCCCCCCTCGAGGCGGTCCGCCTGGCCAAGTCCGGCGCCACCACGACGTTCGACTCGACGGTCGAGGTGGTCTTCCGCCTCGGCGTCGACCCCCGCAAGGCCGACCAGATGGTCCGCGGCACGGTCAACCTGCCGCACGGCACCGGCAAGACCGCCCGCGTCATCGTCTTCGCCGTCGGTGACCGGGCCACGCAGGCCCTCGAGGCCGGCGCCGACGAGGTCGGCGGCGACGAGCTCATCGAGAAGGTCGCGGGCGGCTGGACGGACTTCGACGCCGCCGTCGCCACGCCCGACCTCATGGGCAAGGTCGGCCGGCTGGGTCGCGTGCTCGGCCCCCGTGGCCTCATGCCGAACCCGAAGACCGGCACCGTGACGATGGACGTGGCCAAGGCCGTGAACGACATCAAGGGTGGTCGCGTCGAGTTCCGCATCGACAAGCACGCGAACCTGCACTTCATCATCGGCAAGGCGAGCTTCGACGAGACCCAGCTGGTGGAGAACTACGCCGCCGCGCAGGAGGAGATCCTGCGGCTCAAGCCGGCGAGCTCGAAGGGTCGCTACATCACCAAGGCGACGCTCAGCACCACCATGGGCCCGGGCATCCCGCTGGACGCCAGCAAGACGCGCAACCTCACCACCGAGAACGCGTCCTGACGCAGAACCAGCACGACGGCGGCCCGGCCCCCTCACGCGAGGGGTGCCG
>NZ_JBHTCQ010000004.1:0-363252 GCF_042665525.1 Georgenia alba | reverse complement strand
TACGGCGGTCATAGCGAGCGGGGAAACGCCCGGCCTCCATTCCGAACCCGGAAGCTAAGCCCCTCAGCGCCGATGGTACTGCACGCGCGAGCGTGTGGGAGAGCAGGACACCGCCGAACACCCATTCGTCAGGAGGCCGCAGCTATTCCAGCTGCGGCCTCCTGACGTTTTGTCGATGCGTTTCTCGATGGGCGCAACCAGGACCGCTGACGAAGTCGATAGGTTGAGCGGTGCGAGGTTCGCCGGTCGGCAGGACGGGTCCTGGACCGCGGTGTGCGGTCGGGAAGCATGCGGTAGCAGTGGATGACGACAGTCGTCGCCGAGCAGAGGACGAGGGATGGCAGAGGACGCCGGGCGGGAGCAGCGCCCGCAGCGCAGGAGCGGCGGGGATCGCCGGAAGACCCCCGGGAGCGGTCGTCCCTCCGGGCCCGCAGGCAAGCGGCAGCCGTCCGGCCGGCAGCGCGGGGGCGGCGCCGGCCGGCGCACGGCGCCGGACCAGCCGCGCGGTCAGGGCCGCGCGGGCGGCGCGGGATCTCCTCGTGCCGAGCGTCGGGATCGGCCGGCCGAGCCCGACCTCCCCGAGGAGGTCCAGGCCGGCATGCTGGACCGAGGTGCGCGTGCGCGGCTGCGCACGCTCGGCAAGACCAACGCCGATATCGCGGCACGTCACCTGGTGATGGCAGGGCGGCTCATCGACGAGGACCCCGAGGTCGCCTACCGGCATGCGCAGGCCGCGCAACGCCGTGCCGGACGCGTCGACGTCGTGCGGGAGGCGCTGGCGCTGACGGCGTACGCGACTGGCCGTTACGCCGAGGCGCTGCGGGAGCTGCGGACGGTCCGCCGACTTTCCGGCATCGACGCCCATCGCCCGATCGAGGCGGACTGCGAGCGAGGGCTCGGACGCCCGGAGCGGGCTCTCGCCGTCGTCGCGGAGGCGAGGACGGCGGGGCTCGCACCGGCCGACCGGGTGGAGCTCGCGATCGTCGCCAGCGGGGCGCGCGCCGACCTCGGCGAGCACGAGGCCGGGCTGCTCGCCCTGGAGGGGCCGCTGGTCCGCGACGTCACCGACGCCGGGCTGCGTCGCCGCCTGGACGCCGTGCGTGCCGACCGGCTGGAAGAGCTCGGCCGGACGGGCGAGGCGGAGTCGATCCGGGACGCGCTCGGCCCGGACCCGGACGACCTCGAGGAGGAGGACGTCCGACTCCTCGAGGTCTCGGACGAGGACGAGACCGCCGCCCCCGACCGGCAGCCCGACGCCTGACCGCCGTGACCGACGCACCCGCACAGGACGCGCCTCCGCACGGCGGTCTGCACGCCTCCGCACAGCCGCTCGTCGCGGCGTTCGACGTGGCGCTGCTGGACGTGGACGGTGTCTGCGTCCGCGGCGGCGAGCCGGTCGAGCAGGCGCCCGAGGCGCTGGCCGCCGCGCGTTCGGCCGGCCTGCGGACGGTGTTCGTCACCAACAACGCCTCGCGGGTCCCCGACGCGGTGGCGGAGAAGCTCAGCAGGGCCGGCATCCCGACCGACGCTGGTGACGTCACCACCTCCTCGCAGGCGGCGGCCGCCCTGCTCGCCGAGGATCTCCCGGCGGGTTCGCTCGTCCTCGCCGTCGGCGGCCACGGGCTGCGCGCCGCCCTGACCGAGGCGGGCTTCCGGCTGGCCGCCGACGCCGACGAGCGACCGGGCGCCGTCGTCCAGGGGTTCGGCCCCGAGGTCGGGTGGCGCGACCTCACCGAAGCCGCCCTCGCCGTGGGCGCCGGTGCCCGGTACCTCGCCACCAACCTGGACGCCACCCTGCCGATGGAGCGCGGACCGGCCCTCGGGAACGGCTCGCTCGTCGCGGCCGTCACGCACGCCACCGGCGTCGTCCCGGACTCGGCGGGCAAGCCCCGGGCCGCGATCTTCCGGCAGGCGGCCGCGCGCGCCGCCGCCCGGCGGCCGCTGGTGGTCGGTGACCGGCTCGACACCGACCTGGCCGGTGCCCGGGCGGCCGGTTATCCCGGGCTCCACGTCCTGACCGGCGTGGACGACGCGCGCGCCGTCGTCCTGGCGACGCCGGACCGCCGGCCGAGCTTCCTCGCCGCGGACCTCCGCGGGCTCGCCGAGCCCCACCCCGCGCCGGTGCGCGCGGACGACGGGTGGTGGAGCTGCGGCTCTGCCGCCGCCCGGTACACCGGCGGCCCCGCACCGCTCGAGATGCGTGACGGCGGTGGCACACAGCCGGTGGGCCCCGAGGTCGTCGACGGCGCGCTCCCGGTCTCCCTCGACGCCCTCCGTTGCCTCGCGACCGCGGCCTGGGACGCCGCCGACACCGGCGAGGTCTCCACACGCGGCCACCTGCCGCTGCTGCGGGTGGCGGCGCCGCGATAACCTGCCGCCGCGATAACCTGCCATGGTCCGATGCCGAGGCGGGAGGAGCGAGCATGAGCCAGCAGCCGGCCGAGCAGACGCCTGCCGGGCACGAGGACGCCCTGGCGCGTCTGGACGGGATCGACGACGTCCCGCTCAGCGACCGGGTCGAGGTCTTCCAGGCGATCCACGACGAGCTCTCGGCGCGCCTGAGCAGTGCCGAGAACTGACGTGGCGCGCCTGGTTCGCATCGACGCGGAGCTGGTCCGGCGCGGACTCGCACGCTCGCGTCAGCACGCCGCCGAGCTCCTGGCCGCCGGTCATGTCCTGCTCGACGGGCAGGTCGTCACCAAGCCGGCCCGCCAGGTGAACCCGGCGCAGGCCGTGCGGGTGGAGCGGCCCGCCGACGACGACTACGTCTCCCGCGGCGCCCACAAGCTCGCCGGCGCGCTCGACGCCCTCGGCACCCGCGGCCCGGTGGTCCGCGGCCGGCGGTGCCTGGACGCCGGTGCCTCCACCGGCGGGTTCACCGACGTCCTGCTCTGGCGCGGCGCGGCACACGTGGTGGCCGTCGACGTCGGCTACGGGCAGCTCGCCTGGCCGCTGCGCAACGACCCCCGCGTCACCGTCCTGGAGCGGACCAACGTCCGCACGCTGACCCCCGAGCAGGTCGGCGCGGCCCCGCAGCTCGTCGTGGGGGACCTCTCCTTCATCTCCCTCACGCTCGTGCTGCCCGCCCTCGCCGCCGTGGCGGCGCCGGACGCCGACCTCCTGCTCATGGTCAAGCCCCAGTTCGAGGTCGGCCGCGAACGCCTCGGCTCCGGCGGCGTCGTCCGCGACCCGGCCCTGCACGCGGAGGCCGTCCGCACGGTCGCCGAGGCGGCGAGCCGCACCGGTCTCGACGCCTGGGCCGTGGTCCCCTCGCCGCTGCCCGGTCCCGCGGGCAACGTCGAGTACTTCCTCGCGCTGCGGCGCGGCCACGCCGACGCGCTGAGCGGGCAGGCACTCGCGGACGCTGCGGCGGACGCCGTGCGGACCGGTCCCGCCACCACCGGCGGCGCCGCGCTCGAGGAGCCCGCCCGATGAGCAGGCGCATCCTGGTCGTGACCCACGAGGGACGCCCGGAAGCGGTCGCGGCGGCCGACCGGGTGACCGCCGACCTGCGCGACCACGGCGTCGAGGTGATCCGCGACGGCGGCACCGCCGACGGCGCCGAGCTGGTCGTCGTCCTGGGCGGTGACGGCACGATCCTGCGTGCCGCCGAGGACGCGCGGGAGCACGACATCCCGCTCCTCGGCGTCAACCTGGGCCGCGTGGGTTTCCTCGCCGAGGCCGAGCGGGAGACCCTCCCGGACGTGGTTGCGCGCGCCGTCGCCCGGGACTACCACGTCGAGGAACGGATGACGATCGACGTCGTGGTGACCACGCCGGACGGCGCCGAGCACCGCGGCTGGGCGCTCAACGAGGCCGCCCTCGAGAAGGGCGAACGAGCCCGCATGGTCGAGACCACCATCGGCGTGGACGGCCGTGGGCTGTCCAGCTTCGGGTGCGACGGCCTCGTCCTTGCCACCCCGACCGGGTCGACCGCGTACGCGTTCTCCGGCGGCGGCCCCGTCGTCTGGCCCGACGTCGAGGCGCTGCTGCTCGTCCCCATCGCCGCGCACGCCCTCTTCGCCCGGCCGATGGTCGTCGGCCCGCGCTCCGTCCTCGAGGTCGAGGTGCTCCCGCACGAGGACATCGACGCCGTCCTGTGGTGCGACGGGCGGCGGCGCACCGACGTCCCGCCCGGGTCCCGGATCACCGTGCGTCGCGGGCGCCAGCCCGTGCGGCTCGCGCGGCTCGGCGAGACGCCGTTCTCCGGCCGGCTCGTGGCGAAGTTCGACCTGCCCGTCCAGGGCTGGCGAGGGCGCCCATGATCGAGCAGGTCCGGATCGAGAACCTCGGCGTCATCGCCGCCGCGGAGCTCGACCTGGCGCCCACCTTCACCGTCATCACCGGTGAGACCGGCGCCGGCAAGACCATGGTGCTGACGTCGCTCGGGCTGCTGCTCGGCGGCAAGGCCGACGCCGCGCTCGTGCGCACGACGGCGGACCGTGCCGTGGTCGAGGGCTCCTTCACCGTGGACCCCGACGGCCCTGCCGCGGCACGGGCCGAGGAGGCCGGCGCCGTCGTCGACGACGGCGAGCTCATCGCCGCCCGCACCGTGCCCGCCGAGGGGCGCTCCCGGGCGCACCTCGGCGGCCGGACCGTCCCGCACGGCGTGCTCGGCGAGCTCGGCGAGCAGCTCGTCACCGTCCACGGCCAGTCCGACCAGCTGCGCCTCAAGGCCCCCGCCCAGCAGCGAGCGGCGCTGGATGCGTTCGGCGGCGCCGAGCACGGGGCCGTGCTGGCGGACTACCGGCAGGCGTGGACCGCCGCCCGCGCCGCACAGCAGGAGCTGCGCGCCTGGGAGGAGGCCGAGGGCGCACGCGAGCAGGAGGTCGCCGAGCTACGTGCCGGTCTGGAACGCCTCGACGCCCTGGACCCCCAGCCGGGTGAGGACGTGGCCCTGCGCGAGGAGGCGGGCCGGCTGGGCAACGTCGAGGACCTCCGCGCCGCCGCAGAGCACGCGCACCAGGCCCTCACCGGCGGGGACGACGTGGCCGGCGCACCCGACGCGACGACGCTGCTGCAGGACGCCCGCCGGGTCCTCGAGCAGGGCTCCCGGGACGACCAGACCCTCGCCGACTGGGCCGAGCGCCTCGCGGAGGCCGCCTACCTCGCCTCCGACGTCTCGACCGAGATCGCGTCCTACCTCGCCGGGCTCGACGCCGACCCGCAGCGCCTCGCCTGGGTGCACGAACGTCGCGCGGCACTCGCCGACCTCCCGCACGAGAACGTCGACGCCGCACTCGCCTGGGCCGAGGAGGCGCGCGGACGCCTCGCCGACCTCGACGCTCCGGAGGAGGCCGCCACCAGGCTGCGGAACGCGGTCGAGGCCACCGCTGCCGAGCGGGACCGGACGGCGGCCGCGCTCAGCGAGTCCCGGCGGTCCGCGGCCGGTCGGCTCGAGGCGGCGGTCGGCGAGGAGCTCACGGGGCTCGCCATGCCCGGGGCCCGGCTCGAGGTCCGGCTCACCGCGCTCGAGGAGCCCGGGCCGCACGGGGCCGAGTCCGTCGAGCTGCTGCTCAGCGCGCATCCCGGCGCCCCCGCCAGGCCGCTCGGCCAGGGGGCCTCCGGGGGCGAGCTGTCCCGCGTGATGCTCGCCATCGAGGTCACCCTCGCGGCCGTGGAGGCCACCGGCGGGAACGCCGAGCGCAGGACGTTCGTCTTCGACGAGGTCGACGCCGGCGTCGGGGGCAAGGCCGCCGTCGAGGTCGGGCGTCGCCTCGCACGGCTGGCGCGCGGCGCGCAGGTCGTGGTCGTCACCCACCTGGCGCAGGTCGCCGCGTTCGCCGACCGGCACCTCGTGGTCACCAAGCACGCGCCGTCCGACGGCGACGGCCGCGCGGACGGCGAGGCCGTCACGGCCACCGACGTGCGGGCCGTCGACGGCGAGAACCGCCTCCGCGAGCTCGCCCGGATGCTCTCCGGCCAGGACGAGTCGGACACTGCGCTCCGGCATGCCGCTGAGCTGATCGAGCGGGCCAGCGTGCAACCATGACCCGGTGAACGCTCTCTTCCGACGGCGCCAGGGCGTCGTCGACAGTGCGGACCTGAGCGGCCCTGCACGGGTCGACTCCCGCACCAAGAACCTCACGAAACGGCTCCGGCCGGGTGACGTCGCCGTCATCGACCATGAGGACATCGACCGCGTGAGCGCGGAGGCACTCGTCGCGTGCCGGCCCGCCGCGGTCCTCAACGCCGCCCGTTCCTCCTCCGGCCGGTACCCCAACCTCGGCCCCGAGATCCTCGTCGAGGCGGGCATCCCGCTCGTCGACGACCTCGGTGCGTCCGTCATGGCCGTCAAGGACGGCCAGCGCCTGGTGGTCGACGGGCCGCAGGTACGGTCCGCGGCCGGCGAGCTGCTCGCCGAGGGCGCCCCGCAGGACCGCGAGACCGTGGCGGCCGCCATGGCGGGGGCCCGCGACGGGTTGTCCACGCAGCTCGAGGCCTTCGCGGCGAACACGATGGACTACGTCCAGCGGGAGAAGGAGGTCCTGCTGGACGGCATCGGGGCGCCGGACCTGCGGACCGCCTTCGAGGGGCGCCACGTCCTCGTCGTCGTCCGCGGGTACCACTACAAGGAGGACCTCGCGATCCTCGGGTCCTACATCCGTGACTACCGGCCCTTGCTCGTCGGCGTCGACGGCGGTGCCGACGCCATCATCGAGGCCGGCTACTCGCCGGACATGATCGTCGGTGACATGGACTCCGTCTCCGACCACGCCCTGCGCTCGGGCGCGGAGATCGTCGTGCACGCCTACCGGGACGGCCGCGCACCGGGGCGACGACGCGTGGAGGAGCTGGGCGTGGACCACGTCGTCTTCCCGGCCACGGGGACCTCGGAGGACGTCGCGATGCTCATCGCGGACGACTGCGGGGCCGAGCTCATCGTCGCCGTCGGCACGCACAACACGCTCGTCGAGTTCCTCGACAAGGGGCGCGCCGGCATGGCCTCGACGTTCCTGACGCGGCTGCGCGTCGGCAGCAAGCTCGTCGACGCCAAGGGCGTCTCCCAGCTCTACCGGACCCGCATCTCGACCTGGCAGCTCGCGCTGCTGGCGCTCGCCGGCCTGCTCGCCCTCTTCGTCGCGCTCGCCTCCACGAACGTCGGACAGACGATCTTCGGGCTCTCCGGCGCCTGGTGGGACGACCTCGTCAACTTCTTCCGGGTTCTGGTGGGTCTCGACCCGTCGGCCCCGACGACCTGACCAGAAAGAGCAGCATGATCGATTTCCGCTATCACCTCGTCTCACTCATCGCGGTGTTCCTGGCGCTCGCGGTCGGCATCGTGCTGGGCGCCGGACCGCTGCGCGACACCATCGGTGAGACCCTCACCGGTCAGGTCGAGGACCTGCGGGCGGACCGCGACGAGCTGCGCACCCAGCTGGCGGCCGCCGAGGCCGACGTGAGCGAGCGCACCACGTACCTGCAGCAGTCCGCCGGCGCCCTGCTCGCCGGTTCGCTCACCGACCGCTCGGTGGCTGTCGTGACGCTGCCGGAGACGGCCGAGGCCGACGTCGAGGGCGTGCGGGAGTCCCTCTCGCGGGCCGGCGCCCAGATCGTCGGCGAGGTCGCGGTCACCGAGGCCTGGACCGACCCGGCCACCCGGTCCTTCCGGCAGACCTTCGCCGGGCAGCTGGCCGGCTACCTCGACCCCGCGCCGCCGGCCGAGGCCGACACCCAGCGGATCCTCGGGCTCGCCCTCGGCGAGGCCCTCACCGGGAGCGACGGCGACCGCCCCAGCGACCCCGCGCAGACCCTGATGGACCTGCTCACCTCCGACGACGCGCCGCTCCTGACCGTCACGGCCGACGTGTCCGGGCCCGCCGACGCGACCGTGCTCGTCGGCCCGCCGGCGGTGCCGGAGACGACGGAGGAGGAGCAGACCGACCAGGGCGGGCAGGAGGTCGCCGACGAGCGACGGGCCGCCTACGTCGAGCTGGCCGCGGGTCTCGCGGGGACCGGGGACGGTTCGGTCACCGTGGGCTCGGCGGCCTCCGAACGAGACCTGGTCACGGCTGTCCGGGGCGACGAGAACGCCTCCGACGTGGTCACGAGCGTCGACAGCGTCGGGGAGGTCACGGCGTCGCTGTCCACACCGCTGGCCCTGGCTGCCGCCATCTCGGGCACCACCGACGCCTACGGATTCCAGGAGGGGGCCCAGGAGCCCGTGCCGCCCCGCGTCGACCTGCCGGCCGACGGCGCCGGTCAGGACGAGGGGCCGACGGACGGATGACCCGGCCGCTCGACCGCGTCGCGGGCGCGTGGCTGCCCGCCGTGGTCGGCGGTGCGGCGACCCTGGTCGCCGCCGCCGGCCTGGAGGTCCGGCCGCCCGGCGGGCGCGGGCACTGGGAACGGACGAACTTCGCCGGGCGGCGGGTCAGCCTGCTCGGCGGTCCCGCCGTGGCGGCCGGCGCGACGACGGCGGCCCTCGCCACCGCGCTCGCCGGCCGGGTCAACCCCCGGAACGCGCTCGCCGGAGGTGTGGCCGCCGCGGCGGCCGGCGCCATGGGGGCGGTCGACGACCTGGGTGAGGACCAGCCGCACCGCGCGAAGGGCATCCGGGGGCACCTCGGTGCGCTGGCCCGCGGGGAGGTGACCACCGGCGTGCTGAAGATCGCCGGCATCGGCGCGGCCTCCGTGGCGGCCGCGGCGCTCGCCGTCCCGGCCCGGCCCGGCGCGACCGCCGGAACCCGCACCGCCGACGTGCTCACCGGCGCCGCCCTCGTCGCCTCGACCGCGAACCTGCACAACCTCTTCGACCTGCGCCCCGGGCGCACCCTCAAGGTCGCCGGCCTCGTCGCCGGACCGCTGGCCCTGTCCGCGCCGGGCACGCCGCACGGCGCCCTGGCGGCGGGCGCCTGCGGGGTCGCGGCGGCCGGCCTCCCGGACGACCTGCGCGAGACCACCATGCTCGGTGACACGGGGGCCAACGCCCTCGGGGCGCTGGTGGGCACCGCCCTGGCCGCCCACCCCAGCAGGGTGGTGCGCGCCGTCGCGCTGGCCACCGCCGTCGGGCTCACGCTCGCGTCCGAGCGGGTGAGCTTCTCCGCGGTTATCTCCGCCGCCGACGTGCTGCGGCGCCTGGACGAGCTCGGCCGACGGGTCTGAGGCGTGATGACCACCCGGAGAGTGGCCGGCGGGATCCTCGGTGCGGCCGGCCTCATCACGGTCGTGACCCTCGCCTCGCGGGCCGTCGGCTTCGTGCGCTGGCTGGTGCAGTCCTGGACCCTCGGCTCCTCCGAGGCCGCGCAGGCGTACGAGACGGCGAACCGCATCCCGAACGTGCTGTTCGAGGTCGCCGCGGGCGGCGCCCTGGCCGGTGCCGTCGTCCCGCTGCTGGCCGTCCCGCTCGCGAAGCACCTGCGAGAGGACGTGGACCGCACGGCCTCCGCCCTGCTCGGCTGGACCCTCGCCGTGCTGGTCCCGCTCGCCGTCGTCGTCGAGCTGCTCGCGGTCCCGCTCGCCGGCCTCCTCATCGGCCGCGACGCGCCGGGCGCCACCGGCGACCTCACCGTGACGTTCCTGCGGGTCTTCGCGCTCCAGATCCCGCTGTACGGGGTGGGGGTGGTCCTGTCCGGGATCCTGCAGGCGCAGCACCGGTTCTTCTGGCCCGCCGTCGCGCCGCTGCTGTCCTCGACCGTCGTCATCGGCGCCTACGCCGCCTTCGGCGCACTCTCCGACGGCCGCCAGGACGACCCGGCGGCGCTGCCCACGGCCGCCGTGGCCTGCGTCGCCTGGGGCACCACGGCCGGCGTCGCCGCCATGGCGCTCTGCCAGCTCGCCCCGGTGCTGCGCAGCGGTGTACGGCTACGCCCGAGGCTCCGGTTCCCGGACGGCGTGGGACGGCGCGCACGGCAGCTGGCGGCCGCCGGCGTCGGCGCACTGCTGGCCCAGCAGGCGAGCGTCGTGGTGGTGCTGTACCTGGCGAACGCGTTCGGCCAGACCGGCACGATCAACGTCTACGGCTACGCACAGGCCGTGTACTTCCTGCCCTACGCCGTGCTCGCCGTGCCGCTGTCGACCGCCGTCTTCCCACGGCTGTCCGAGCGGGCCGGCGCCGGCGACCGCGCGGGCTTCGCGGCCATGGCGGCCGGCTCCAGCCGCCTCGTGCTCGCCGTCGCGCTGGCCGGGGCCGCGCTGCTCGTCGCCGCCGCCCCGGCCGCCACCGCCGTGTTCTCGCTGCGGGACGACATGCCCGGCATGACCGCGGGGATCACCGCCTTCGCCCCGGGGCTCGTCGGCTACGCGCTCGTCTTCCACGTCTCCCGTGCCCTGTACGCGGTCGACGGCGGACGGGCCGCCGTCGTCTGCACCGCCACCGGCTGGCTGGTGGTCTCCCTCGCCTCGGTCGCGGGGGTGCACCTGCTGGCGCCGGACGGCGGCGACGGGCCCGCCACGCTGCTCGCCCTCGCCGGCGCCTCGAGCCTCGGGATGACGGTGGCGGGTGCGCTGCTGCTCCGGGCGCTGCGCCGCGAGGCCGGACCGCTGGGCGGTCTGCTGCGCACGCTCGCCGTCGGCGTCCCGGCAGCGGCGGCCGGCGCGTGGCTCGGGCGGGTCGTGGTGCAGGCGGTGCTGGCCGGGACGGGCGGCGGCGCGGGCGGTGCGGTGGTGGCCGCGGTGGCCGGCTGCCTGCTGGCCGTCGCCCTCCCGGCCGGGACGATCGCGGCGTTGGACCGCGACACGATGCGGATCGGACGCTGGGGCGCGTGAGCCGGTAGCGGCGCCACCGGGACGCGGGCCGGGACGTGCGTTGCCATACTGGCCGTCCCGGACGGACGGCAGGGGGACGAAGGGAGACGGCGTGCGGGTGCTGCAGGTGGCGGGGTCGAGCACGGGGGGAGTCGGGCGCCACGTGCGGGACATCGGCGCCATGCTGGCCGAGGACCACACCGTTCTCCTAGCCGCGCCGGAAGACGTCGTCGCGCAGGTCAACAGCGTCAACAGCACTGCGCAGGCCGACGGCGCCGCGTTGCGGACCGCCGTCGTCGACATCACCGACCGGCCGCGCCCGCAGGACGCGCTCGCCGTGGCGGACCTGCGCCGGCTCGCGACCGGCGCCGACGTCGTGCACGCGCACGGCCTGCGGGCCGGCGCGCTGGCGGCGATGGCCGTCCGCACCCTGCCCGGGCGTCCCCGGCTCGTCGTCACACTGCACAACCTGCCCGTGGGCTCCCGGACCGTGGAGACGATCGCCGCCGGGCTGGAGCGGGTGGTCGCCGGCGGCGCCGACGTCGTGCTCGGGGTCAGTGGCGACCTGGTCGACCGGATGCGCGAGCGTGGCGCGCGGCGCACCGCCCGTGCCCTGGTGCCCGCGCCGGTGCGCCGGCCCTCCGGCAGCGATCCCGCGCGCGTGCGGGAGTCCCTGGGGGTGGCGGCGGGGGAGCGGCTCGTCCTCACCGTCGCGCGGCTGGCCCCGCAGAAGGGCCTGGACCTCCTCCTCGCCGCGGCTGCCATCCTCGCCGGCCCGCGCGCGGCGGGCCGCCAGGGGCGGCACGCGAGTGGCTCGCAAGGGTGGCGCTGGGCCGTGGTGGGGGACGGCCCGCTGCGGTCGCAGCTCGCGGGGCGGGCCGGCGTCGAGAACCTGCCCGTCATGCTCACCGGCCACCGCGACGACGTGCCGGACCTCCTCGCCGCCGCGGACGTCGTCGTCTCGACCGCGACGTGGGAGGGGCAGCCCCTGTGGCTGCAGGAGGCCCTCGCGGCCGGCGCCGCGATCGTCGCCACCGACGTCGGGGGCACCCGCGAGGTCCTCGATGATGCCGCCGTGCTCGTGCCGGGCGACGACGCACCGGCACTCGCCGAGGCCGTGCGAGGTGTCCTCGCCGACCCCGACCGTCAGGACGCCCTGCGGGAGGCGGCGCGCCGCCGCGCCGAATTGCTGCCCACCCCGGCCGAGGTCCGCGCGCAGCTCGAGGAGATCTATCGCACGTAGTGCCGCGGGGTCCCCGCGACGTCCGTTCCTGGTGCTAGCCTCGAAGTCCGTGGTCAACACTTCGACCCGGCTCCCCGGGAACCAGGCCAGCACCCCCCGGCAGATCTTCGTGACCGGCGGCGTCGCCTCCTCGCTCGGCAAGGGACTGACGGCCTCGAGCCTCGGCCATCTCCTCCGGGCCCGCGGTCTGCGGGTGGTGATGCAGAAGCTCGACCCGTACATCAACGTCGACCCGGGCACGATGAACCCGTTCCAGCACGGTGAGGTCTTCGTCACCGAGGACGGCGCGGAGACCGACCTCGACATCGGGCACTACGAGCGCTTCCTCGACGTGGAGCTCTCCGGCAAGGCGAACGCCACCACCGGCCAGGTCTACTCGACCGTCATCGCGAAGGAGCGGCGCGGGGAGTACCTCGGTGACACGGTGCAGGTCATCCCGCACATCACCGACGAGATCAAGGCGCGGATGCGCGCCCAGGCGGAGCCGCGCGACGGCGAGGAGCCGCCGGACGTCATCATCACCGAGATCGGCGGCACCGTCGGCGACATCGAGTCCCAGCCGTTCCTCGAGGCGGCTCGCCAGGTCCGCCAGGACATCGGGCGGGACAACGTCTTCTTCCTCCACGTCTCCCTGGTGCCCTACCTCGCGGCCAGCGGCGAGCTGAAGACGAAGCCGACCCAGCACTCCGTGGCCGCGCTGCGCTCGATCGGCATCCAGCCGGACGCGGTGGTCTGCCGCTCCGACCGGGAGCTCCCCGAGGGGGTCAAGGCGAAGATCGCCGCCATGTGCGACGTCGACCGCGAGGCCGTCGTCACCGCCGCGGACGCCCCGAGCATCTACGAGATCCCCGCCGTCCTGCACCGTGAGGGCCTGGACGCCTACGTGGTCCAGCGGTTGCGGATGAGCTTCCGGGACGTGGACTGGACGGTGTGGGACCGGCTGCTGGACCGCGTGCGGCACCCGAAGGACGAGGTCGAGATCGCCCTCGTCGGCAAGTACGTGGACCTCCCGGACGCCTACCTGTCCGTCACCGAGGCACTGCGCGCCGGCGGCTTCCACCACCGGGCCAAGGTCTCCATCCGCTGGGTCGTCTCCGACGACTGCGCCACCCCCGAGGGAGCGCGCAAGGCGCTCTCCGGCGTCGACGGCGTGCTGGTGCCGGGCGGCTTCGGCATCCGCGGCATCGAGGGCAAGCTCGGCGCGCTGCGCCACGCGCGCGAGCACCAGATCCCGACCCTCGGGATCTGCCTCGGGCTGCAGTGCATGGTCATCGAGGCGGCGCAGAACCTGCTCGACCTGCCCGGCGCGAGCTCCTCGGAGTTCGACCCCGGCACCCCGGACCCGGTCGTGGCCACGATGGAGGAGCAGCTGGCCATCGTCGGCGGCGAGGGCGACCTCGGCGGCACGATGCGGCTGGGCCGGTACGAGGCCGTGCTCGAGGACGGCTCGCTGGTGGCCGAGGTGTACGGGGGGACCCGTGTCACCGAGCGGCACCGGCACCGCTACGAGGTGAACAACTCCTACCGGGACGCCCTCCACGGGGCGGGTCTGCGGATCTCCGGCCGGTCGCCGGACTCCTCGCTCGTGGAGTTCGTCGAGCTGGACCGGGAGCTGCACCCGTACTACGTCGGCACCCAGGCGCACCCGGAGTTCAAGTCCCGGCCCACCCGCGCCCACCCCCTGTTCGCCGGCCTGGTCGGTGCCGCGCTGGACCGGCAGCGCTCCACGCGGCTGCTCGAGGTCGACGAGCCCGAGCTCGTCTCCCAGGCCCACGAGAGCCTCGCGGCTCCCGCCCGGGACGACGCGTGAGCGAGCTCTCCGACGTCAAGGACACGGGCCGGCAGGTCCTGGCCTCGCGCCGGGTGCACCGGGGCCGCGTCATGGACCTCGTCGCGGACGAGGTCCTGCTCGCGCCCGACGACGGCGCGCCCGTGGTCCGCGAGTACCTCGACCACCCCGGCGCGGTGGCCGTCGTCGCGCTGCGCGGCGAGCCGGGCCGGGAGGAGGTCCTCCTGCTGAACCAGTACCGCCACCCGGCCCGCGTCGTGCTGTGGGAGATCCCGGCCGGCCTGCTCGACGTGGACGGCGAGGACCCGCTGCCCGCCGCCCGGCGGGAGCTGGGGGAGGAGGCGGACCTCCGCGCCGCCACCTGGGACGTCCTGGTGGACTTCTTCACCTCACCGGGCGGGTCCGACGAGTCCGTGCGGGTCTACCTCGCGCGGGACGTGAGCGACGTCGAGGACCACGAGCGCCACGAACGCACCGACGAGGAGCGCGACATGGAACTCGTGTGGGTGCCGCTCGACGAGGCGGTGGCCGCCGTGCACGCCGGCCGCATCCACAACCCGGCGACCGTCGTCGGGATCCTCGCGACCGCCAGCGCCCGTGCCCAGGACTGGGCGCCGCTGCGCGGTGTCGACGCCGCCTGGTTGCGGTGACTGCGACGGGCGCTCAGCGGTAGGCGGCGGTGTCCGGAGCCTTCCCGGCGTCCTGCACCTCGACGATGTAGCGCCAGGCGTCCGGCGCGCTGCCGTCGAGGTCGGTGAACCCGTACTCGCGGGCGAGCTTTCCCGAGGAGAGCGACGCCTGGTTCCAGCGCGCGACGTCCGGGTCCCCGGCGAGGGCGGCGACCGCCCGCCCGACGAACCGCGGGGTCTCGGAGATGCCGAAGTGTCCGGGATCGGGGTAGGGCGGCTCGGCGGGCCGGCCGAGCACGTCCCGCCAGGTCTCCTCGGTGACCCCGTAGCTGTCCAGCATCATCTCCGACCGGAGCCAGCCCGGCGTGAGGGCGACCGCCGTGCCGCCGTGCGGCGCCAGCTCGTGCCCCTGGGCCCATGCCAGCCGGATGACCGACCACTTGGCGAGGTCGTAGAACGTCGAGAGCCGGTACGTGGTGGCGTTGTAGTCGAGGGTGCCGTCGGTCATCTCGACGAGCAGCCCGCCCGGCCGGCGGATCAGCAGCGGGAGAGCGTGGTGGCTGGTGATCAGGTGGGTGTCGACCGCGAGCCGGAGGAGACGGAGCCCGCCGTCGAGCGAGTGCTCCCAGACCGGTGTCTCCCACTCGGTGAGCAGCTCGCCGCCCCAGATGTCGTTGACCAGCACGTCGAGCCGTCCCGAGTCGCGCTCGATCCGCCCGACCAGCTCGGCCACCTGGTCGGCGTCGAGGTGGTCGACGGCGAGCGCGGTTGCCGTGCCGCCCGCCTGTTCCACCAGCTCGGCGGTCTCCTCGATCGTCTCGGGGCGGCGGTACTCGGACTGCCGCCCGCGGGTGGTGCGACCGGTGACGTAGACGTGGGCACCGGCGGCACCGAGCTCGATCGCGATGCCCCGCCCGGCCCCTCGCGTAGCCCCGGCGACCAGTGCCACCTTCCCGGTGAGTGTTCCCATCACCCTCGCCCTCGTCGCTCCGCACGTTTATGACTGAGTGTTCGTTTATACTCGTCGCCGCCATGCCACGCAAGAAGACGATCTCCGACGAGGACCTGCTCGACGCCGTCCTGCTGGTCGTGCGGCAGGGCGGCCCGGAAGCCGTGACGTTCCAGGCGGTCGCCCCGCGCGCCGGACTCGCCGCGTCGACCGTCGTGCAACGGTTCGGCACCAAGGCCGCGCTGCTGCGTGCCGCGCTGTCCCAGGCCTGGGACCGCCTGGACGCCGACACGGACGCCGCCGACGGCGAGGCGCCCCACGGGCCGGCCGGGGTCATCGACCTGCTCGTGCGGCTCAGTGCCCAGTACGACCCGGTGGACTACCCCGACCAGCTCCTCCTGCTGCGCGAGGACCTCCGCGACCCCGTGCTGCGCGAACGTGGCCGGAGGTGGCTCGACGCCCTCGGCGCGGCCATCGAGCGCCGGCTCGCCGCGCAGGCCGGTGACGCAGCCGGCCTGGGCGAGCTGACCATCGCGCACTGGCAGGGCGCCCTGACCGTGTGGGCCTTCCGTCGGCACGGGACGCCCCAGGACGCGGTTCGCCGCGCCCTGGAGGACCTGTTCCGGCGGCTGGACCTCACGGCGAGCGGCCGGTAGCCCGACCCGCCCCAATAGGCTGCGGACCATGGCACAGGGGGAGAGACTCGCGCTGACCCGCAGACGAGCCTCGTGGTTCCTGCTCCTGACCGTCCCGCTGGCCGGCGTCGCCTCGTTCTACCTCCTCGTGGTGACCACGATCGCGTGGTGCGGCATCAGCGGCTGCAGCGGTGGCGGCTACGGCCTCGTCTCGGACCCCGACGAGGTGCTCGCGACCCTCGCGAGCGTCTTCGCCGGGCTGCTGTGGTTCGCCGCCCTCGCGATCCCGCCGTGGCTCCGGCCCGCACGGTCCCGTCTGCTGCTCGCCGCGCTCGTGGGAGTGGCCCTTGCGGTCGTCGTGCTGCTCTGGGGGACCGCCGGCTTCGCGCGGGCCTGAGCGTCAGGGACGGCGCACGTACAGCCCGCTGCACGTCAGGGTCGCGGCGGCGACCACGAGCCCGGCACCGACCATGTGCAGTCCCACCAGCAGCTCGGGGAGCCCGGTGAGGTACTGGACGTACCCGATCGCGCCGTTCGCCAGCGTCGCGGCCAGCAGCAGCCACCAGCCCTTCCGGGCCGTCGCGAGGGTCCTGTCCCGCGTCCGCAGCAGTCGCACCCCGAGTACCGCGAGCACCGCGAGGAACAGCCACACGCTGGCACCGTGCCAGCGAGCGGCGGCCGCCGGATCGACCGCGTACCGGTAGCCCACCTCGGCGTCCCCGGAGTGCGGTCCGGCCCCCGTGACCACCGTGCCGAGCACGACGACGGCGAGGCTCACCGCGGCGAGCAGCCACGGCAGGGCGCGCGCGGCGCCGTCGAGCAGAGGTTCGGCCGGCGCGTCCGGGCGGCGGAGCCGGACCAGCAGGTACGCGGACACGGCGACCAGGCCGAGCGAGAACAGCATGTGCGAGCCGACGATGGCGGGATGCAGGTCGTACCAGACGCTCATCCCGCCGACCACGGCCTGCAGCCCGATCCCGGCCAGCACCGCCCAGCCGAGGTGCCGCACCCGTCGGTGCCGCACCGGCTCGCGCCGGTACAGCGCCCAGATGAGGGCCAGCGCCACGACGGACAGCACGCCGGTCATCGTCCGGTTCCCGAACTCGACGTACGGATGGATCGACGTCGCCTCGTGGAAGACGGGAGTGAACGAGCCCGGCTCGCACATCGGCCACGTGGAGCACCCCAGCCCGGAGCCGGTCAGCCGCACGGCGCCGCCGGTGGCGATGATGGCGAGCTGTGCGACGAGGTTCGCCACGGCCAGCCCCGACGTCACCCGGTCGGCCCGGTCACCCGGACCCGCCGGGCGGGCGCCCTCACCCGCGCCGGCGGTCGGCAGGCCGGGGCGCGGTCCGGCGGTCGTGCTCACCGCTCCAGCGTACGTGGCCGGCCCTCGCGCGAGTGACCGTCGGCGACCTGCACGTGTCACACCTCACGCACACCACGACACCCCTGGCGCCGTCCACCTTCGCCACGGGTGCCGCCGGAGCACTACCTTGGTCCGCGACCTGGCCGCACAGCAGGGAGAGAGCCGCATGACGTCGCCCGCGACCACCGGCATCCTCGAGGAGATCGACGCCGTCCTGTTCGACCTCGACGGGGTCCTCACCCCGACCGCCGAGGTGCACATGCGCGCGTGGTCGCGGCTCTTCACGCCCTATCTCGAGGCCCGTGGTGCCGCGCCGTACACCGACGCCGACTACTTCGCCCACATCGACGGTCGCCCCCGCTACGAGGGAGTCCGCACCCTGTTGGCCGCCCGCGGGATCACACTGCCCGACGGCGACCCCTCCGACGCTCCGGACGTCGAGACCGTCTGCGGTCTCGGGAACCGCAAGAACGAGGAGTTCAACACCGTCCTCGCCACGGAGGGTGTCGTCGCGTACCCCGGCTCGGTGCGCCTCGTCGACGCGCTGCTCGCCGGTGGACGGTCCGTCGCCGTCGTCTCCAGCTCCAAGAACGCCCCGGCGGTGCTCGCGGCGGCCGGCATCGCGGACCGCTTCGACGTCGTCGTCGACGGCGCGGTCGCCGCCGAGCTGGGCCTGCCGGGCAAACCGGAGCCCGACACCTTCCGCCACGCCGCCGACGAGCTCGGCGTCCCGCCCGGGCGCTCCGCCGTCGTGGAGGACGCACTCTCCGGCGTGACGGCCGGCAAGGCGGGCGCCTTCGGCCTCGTCGTCGGCGTCGACCGCGGGGTCGGAGCCGACGCGCTGCTCGCCGCCGGGGCAGGCGTCGTCGTCACCGACCTCGCCGAGCTGCTGCCCCCAGAGACACCGGCCCCGACGTCACCGGAGGACGCCCAGTGAAGGACGAGTTCGGCCTGCCCACCTACCTCGACCGGGACCGGTTCCCGATCGACGAGTGGGCGCTGCGCGAGACCGCGTTCAGCGCCGACGACCAGGGCAAGACGGAGACGCTGTTTGCCGTCGGGAACGGCTACCTCGGCATGCGCGGCAACGTCGAGGAGGGCCGGGAGAGCTTCAGCCACGGCACCTTCATCAACGGCTTCCACGAGACGTGGCCCATCCGCCACGCGGAGGAGGCCTACGGGTTCGCCCGGATCGGGCAGACGATCGTCAACGCCCCGGACGCGAAGATCATGCGGCTCTACGTCGACGACGAGCCGCTCCTGCTGCCCGTGGCGGACCTGCCCGCCTACGAACGGGTCCTGGACTTCCGCGACGGCATCCTGACCCGCACCGTCGACTGGCGCACCCCGGCCGGCAAGCACGTGCGCCTGAAGTCCAGCCGCATGGTGTCCATCACCGAGCGGCACCTCGCGATCATGACGTACGAGATCACGCTCCTGGACGCGGACGCCCCGGTGACCGTCTCGAGCCAGATCCTCAACCGGCAGGACGGCAGCGACGAGTACCACGTGCGCAGCGCGGCCCTCGGCACCCGGTTCGACCCGCGGCGCGCCGAGCACCTCCACGAGCGCGTCCTGCTGCCTCAGACCCAGTGGGAGGGGGACGGTCGGTACGTGCTCGGGTTCACGTGCCAGAACTCGGGCATGACGCTCGCGGTCGCCGCCGACCACACCGTCGAGACGGCCAACGAGATGGAGGAGCTGGGCTTCGTCGAGGAGGACCTCGCGAAGCACGTCGTACGGGTGCGGGCCCGCAAGAACCAGCCGATCCGCATCACCAAGGTCGTCTCGTACCACACCTCGCGCGGTGTGCCCTCCCGCGAGCTGGTGGACCGCTGCCGGCGCACGCTCGACCGGGTCGCCCACGACGGGATCGAGACCTACGTCGAGGCCCAGCGCGCCTGGCTCGCCGACTACTGGGCGCGCTGCGACGTCGTGCTGCCCGAGCAGCCGGCCGCCCAGCAGGCCGTGCGGTGGAACCTCTTCCAGGTGGCGCAGGCCTCGGCACGTGCCGAGGGCTCGGGGATCCCCGCGAAGGGAGTCAGCGGCTCGGGCTACAGCGGCCACTACTTCTGGGACAGCGAGGTCTACGTCCTGCCGTTCCTCACGTACACGATGCCGCGCGCGGCACGGAACGCGCTGCGCTTCCGGTACACCATGCTGGACGCCGCCCGCCGCCGGGCGCACGAGCTGAACCAGAAGGGCGCCCTCTTCCCGTGGCGCACCATCAACGGCGAGGAGGCCTCGGCCTACTACGCCGCCGGCACCGCGCAGTACCACATCGACGCCGACATCGCCTACGCGCTGTGCCAGTACGTCGCGGCCACCGGCGACGTGGACTTCCTCGCCCGGGAGGCCATCGACCTGCTGGTGGAGACGGCGCGACTGTGGCGGGACCTCGGGTTCTGGCGCGGCAACGGCGCCGGGACCTTCCACATCCACGGGGTCACCGGTCCCGACGAGTACACGACCGTCGTGAACGACAACCTGTACACGAACGTGATGGCCCGCTACAACCTCCGCGCGGCCGCCTCCGCGGTGCGGAACCTCCAGGAGAACGACCCGGCCGCGCACCGGGCGATGGTCAAGCGGCTGGGCCTGCGCGAGGAGGAGATCGCCGACTGGCTGCGGGCCGCGGACAACCTCTACATCCCCTTCGACGAACGCGTCGGCATCCACCCCCAGGACGCCCAGTTCCTCGAGAAGGAGGTCTGGGACCTCGACGGCACGCCGAAGGACAACCGGCCGCTGCTGCTCTACTACCACCCGCTGGTCATCTACCGGTTCCAGGTCCTCAAGCAGGCCGACGTGGTCCTGGCCCTCTTCCTCCAGGGCCACGAGTTCACCGCCGAGCAGAAGCGTGCCGACTTCGACTACTACGACCCGCTGACCACCGGCGACTCCACGCTCTCCGGCGTGGTGCAGTCGATCGTCGCCGCCGAGGTCGGCTACCAGGAGCTCGCCGTCGACTACTTCGGCAAGTCGCTCTACGTGGACCTGGCCGACCTGCACGGCAACACCTCCGACGGCGTCCACGTCGCCTCTGCGGGCGGCATCTGGAGCGCTCTGGTCTACGGCTTCGGCGGCATGCGCGACGGGAACGGTGTCCTCTCGATGGACCCGCGCCTGCCCGAGCTGTGGCCCGGCCTGACCTACCGGGTGACCGTGAAGGACACGCGCGTGCGGGTGGACCTGCGTCAGCAGGACGTGACGTTCACGATCGAGACGGGAGAGCGGGTCACCTTCGACGTGCGCGGCGAGAAGGTCACCGTCACCGCCGCGACGCCCGTGACCGTGCCCCTGGAGGACCAGGGCCCCCGCATCATCGGCGCCCCCCGCACGAAGGACCTCGAGGGCACCCGGCGTGCGGACGGCACCCTGGTCACCGCCAAGGTCCCGGACGTGCACGACGACGCGTTGCCCATCGCCGTGATGCGGCCGGAGACCTACGACTGAGGCCTCATTCCCAGCGGAACCAGCGGGCCGCAAGCCACCCGGCGACGCCGGTCCACGCCAGCAGCACGAGGACCGGCCCGAGGGGCACCGTGCCCGTGGCGGCGACGGACCGCAGCCCTTCGCCGAGCGCGCCCGAGGGCAGGAACGGCACGACGGCGCCGAGCACCGGCGGCAGGCTGGCGGCCGGGACGAGCAGCCCGCCCCCGGCGGCGAGCAGCACCCACAGCAGGTTGGCGACGGCGAGCACGGCCTCCGCCCGCAGCGTGCCGCCCAGCAGCACCGCCAGGCCGACGAACGTCGCGGTGCCCAGGACGAGCAGGACGGCGGCGCCGAGCACCGGCGCGGGCGCGGGCTCGGGCCGCCACCCGAGGACCGCCGCTGCCGTGAGGACGACGGCGGTCTGCACCCCGAGCACGATCAGCACCGCGCCCAGCCGGCCGAGCAGCAGCCCGCGTGGCCCGAGCGGCGTCGTGGCGAGAAGCCGCAGGACTCCCCAGCGGCGGTCGAAGGCCAGTGCGATGGACTGCGACGTCAGCTGGGAGGCGACCGCCAGCGCGAGCACACCGGCGACCGCGGCGGTGGGCCGCGGCAGGTCGGCCGGGACCGGGACGAGCGCTGTGCGGGTCATGACTGCCAGCGCGATGACCGGCAGCACGAGGGTCAGCAGGAGCTGTTCGCCGTTGCGCAGCACCGCGGCGGTCTCGAACCGGGCCTGGGCCAGCACCCGCCCCCACGGCGATGCCGGTGCGGGTGGCGCTGCGGAAGCCGCCGCGCTCACCGGTCGGCCCCCTCGAAGGAGTGGCCGGTGAGCTCGAGGAACGCGTCCTCCAGCGTGCGCC
Organism: Georgenia alba; assembly: GCF_042665525.1. Lineage (NCBI taxonomy): Bacteria > Bacillati > Actinomycetota > Actinomycetes > Allobogoriellales > Allobogoriellaceae > Georgenia > Georgenia alba. Next base: position 341,657 of record NZ_JBHTCQ010000004.1, on the reverse strand, counting down.
GGTGGGAGGTCACGCCCGCGTCCGGGTGGCCGGCCTCGGCGAGGACCTGAGCCACCCTGGCCAGGCTGCCCGCGTCGGGCGACCCGGCCGGGACGAGCGAGACCCAGGCGCGGTGCGGGTGCACCTGCCAGCTCCGGCCGAGCCGCTCATCCAGCGCGGCGGAGACGGCGGACAGGTCGTCGGGGGACACGGTGACGCGGACCTCGTCCGGCCCCACCAGCTCCCGTGGCGTCCCTTCAGCCACCACCCGGCCGGCGTCGATGACCACCACGTGGTCCGCCAGCTCCTCGGCCTCGGCCATCAGATGTGTGGTCAGCACGAGGGAGACCCCGTCGGCACGCAGCTCCCGCAGCAGGTCCCACACGGCCAGCCGCGCCCGCACGTCCAGACCCGCGGAGGGCTCGTCCAGGAACACCAGCTCCGGCCGGCCGACGAGCGCCGCCGCCAGGGCGAGCCGCTGACGCTGTCCGCCGGAGAGCCGGCGCACCGTGGTGCGGGCGACGTCCGTCAGCCCGAGCCGGGACAGCAGCGACGCGGGGTCGAGCGGGTCGCGGTGCAGGCGGGCAACGTGTGCGAGCACGCTCGCGGCACGCGGCGCGAGCGGGAGACCGCCGTCCTGCAGCATGACGCCCACCCGGGCCCGCAGGGCGGCGTCGAAGCCGTCGCGGTGCACGGCGTGCCCCAGGACCTCGACCGTCCCACCGCCGGGTCGGCGCAGACCCTCGCAGCACTCGATCGTCGTCGTCTTGCCCACCCCGTTGGGCCCCAGCACCGCGGTCAGGCGACCTCGGTCGGCGTCGAAGGACAGGCCGCGGAGCACCTCCCGGTCGCCGTAGGACTTGCGCAGGTCCGCCACCTGCAGCGCAGGAGCGTCGGACGCGGGGCGAGGCACCCCACAAGACTAGGCACTGCCGACCGGCGCCAGGCCCGGCAGCGCCCCGATCCGGCGGCGTGCCGATCCTCACAGCCCGGTGAGGGTGCCCTTGCTTGCGGACGCCCCGCCGTCGACCGACAATTAAGCAAGCGCTCTGTTTTCGTAATTGGCTCTCGGTTGCCTGCGCACAGATCGCGGCAGCGGGACCACGGAGCGACGAGGGGAGGGAACCATGCGCGCCTCTCAGGCCGAGCCACGCCAGGACGCCGAGGCGACCACGCGCGAGAAGGTCCTCGAGCTCGTCGTCGAGCAGGGCCCGGTCAGCGCCGCCACCCTGGCGCAGACGCTCGAGCTGACCCCTGCTGCGGTGCGCCGCCACATTGCGCACCTGCAGGACGTGGGACAGATCGTGGTGCACGAGCCCGCGGGACCCGGGCAGCGCCGTCGCGGACGGCCCGCCCGCCACTACGTGGCGACCGACGCCGGCCGCGCGGGCCTCGCGGACGCCTACTCCGACCTGGCCACCCACGTGCTGGACTTCCTCCAGCAGGTCGCCGGAAAGGACGCGCTGGAGAAGTTCGCGGAGGACCGCGTGGACGAGCTGGAGCGCCGGTACCGACCGGTCATCGATCGCGCCGGCGAGTCCCGTGCTGCACGGGTCCAGGCGCTCGCCGAGGCGCTCACCGCCGACGGCTACGCGGCGACCATCCGCGGCATCGGCAGCCAGGCCATCGCGCTGCAGCTCTGCCAGGGGCACTGCCCGGTGCAGGACGTCGCGGCCGAGTACCCCCAGCTGTGCGAGGCGGAGACCCAGGCGTTCTCCCGCCTCCTGGACGTCCATGTCCAACGCCTCTCGACCCTTGCCGCCGGCGGCCACGTGTGCACCACGCACGTGCCGCTGGCCGTCCCGACCCCCACGCGTCACCCCAGGACGGGGAGAACGGAAGGAAACTGATGACGTCGCCCACCCAGCAGGACGCCAGGGCTCCAGGCGAGCCGATGACCCAGGACGAGACGATCGCGTCGATCGGCAACTACAGCTACGGCTGGGCCGACCCCGACGTCGCCGGCGCCGACGCCCGCCGAGGGCTCGACGAGGACGTCGTGCGCAACATCTCGTCCCTCAAGGACGAGCCTGAGTGGATGCTCAAGCGCCGCCTCAAGGCGCTGAAGCTCTTCGAGAAGAAGCCCATGCCCACCTGGGGCGCGGACCTGTCGGACATCGACTTCGACACGATCAAGTACTTCGTCCGGTCCACCGAGAAGCAGGCCGCCTCGTGGGACGACCTGCCCGAGGACATCAAGAACACCTACGACCGGCTCGGCATCCCCGAGGCGGAGAAGCAGCGCCTGGTGGCCGGCGTGGCCGCGCAGTACGAGTCGGAGGTCGTCTACCACCAGATCCGCGAGGACCTGGAGAAGCAGGGCGTCGTCTTCCTCGACACGGACACCGGGCTGCGCGAGCACCCGGAGATCTTCGAGGAGTACTTCGGCACGGTCATCCCCTCCGGTGACAACAAGTTCGCCTCGCTGAACACCGCGGTCTGGTCCGGCGGCTCGTTCGTGTACGTCCCCAAGGGCGTGCACGTCGAGATCCCGCTGCAGGCCTACTTCCGCATCAACACCGAGAACATGGGCCAGTTCGAGCGGACCCTGATCATCGCGGACGAGGGCTCCTACGTGCACTACGTCGAGGGCTGCACCGCGCCGATCTACAAGACCGACTCGCTGCACTCCGCCGTCGTGGAGATCGTCGTGAAGAAGGACGCGCGCGTCCGCTACACGACCATCCAGAACTGGTCGAACAACGTCTACAACCTCGTCACCAAGCGCGCCACGGTCGAGTCCGGCGGCACCATGGAGTGGATCGACGGCAACATCGGCTCCAAGGTGACGATGAAGTACCCGGCGGTCTACCTCATGGGGGAGCACGCCCGCGGCGAGACCCTGTCGATCGCGTTCGCCGGCGAGGGCCAGCACCAGGACACCGGCTCCAAGATGGTGCACCTGGCGCCGCACACCTCGTCCTCGATCGTCTCCAAGTCCGTCGCCCGCGGCGGCGGACGGGCCTCCTACCGGGGACTCGTGCAGGTCCTCGAGGGCGCCGGCCACAGCAAGTCGAACGTCCTGTGCGACGCGCTGCTCGTGGACCAGGTCTCGCGCTCCGACACCTACCCGTACGTCGACGTCCGCGTCGACGACGTCGAGATGGGCCACGAGGCCACGGTCTCGAAGGTGAGCGAGGACCAGCTGTTCTACCTCATGTCCCGAGGGATGGAGGAGACCGAGGCCATGGCGATGATCGTCCGCGGCTTCGTCGAGCCCATCGCCCGTGAGCTCCCGATGGAGTATGCCCTGGAGCTCAACCGCCTGATCGAGCTGCAGATGGAAGGGGCCGTGGGTTAGTGACGAACACAGCCACCACGACCGATATGACCGACACCGCGGAGCACACCGCGCAGAACCTCACCACCGACCACTCCCGAGCCGCCGCCGACGGCGCGGACAGCCACGGCGTGGGCACTCCCGCGGGCTCGCGGGCCGACCGGGGCACCTCCTTCGCCCTGGCCGACTTCCCGCTGCCCACGGGGCGCGAGGAGGACTGGCGCTTCACGCCGGTGCACCGTCTGCAGAAGATCTTCGCGGGCGACCTGACCGGCAGCGGCCCGGTGGTGAGCGTCGAGCACGACGACGCGGTGCGGGTCGAGACGGTCGGTCGCGACGACAGCCGGCTCGGCACCGTCGGCGCCCCGGGCGACCGGTCCTCCGCCGCGGCCTGGGAGTCCTTCCGCGAGGCGCTCGTGGTCACCGTCCCGAAGGGGCACACCGAGGGCCGGCACACCACGGTCACCGTCTCCGGCGAGGACGGTGCGGCCGCGGAGCCGGCCGGCCAGCACGTCCTGGTGATCGCCGAGGAGCTCAGCGAGTCCCTCGTGGTCCTCGACCACCGCGGCGCGGCGCACCTGTCGCAGACGGTGGAGGTCGACGTCCGGGACGGCGCCCACCTCACCGTGGTCTCGGTCCAGGACTGGGACGACGGCGCGGTCCACCTGGCCGCCCACCGTGCGAAGCTCGGTCGGGACGCACGCCTGAAGCACATCGTCGTCACGCTCGGCGGCGACGTCGTCCGCGTCACGCCGGACGCGGCCTTCACCGCGCCCGGCGGTGACGTGGAGATGCTCGGCCTGTACTTCACCGACTCCGGCCAGCACCAGGAGCACCGGCTCTTCGTGGACCACGCGGTGGAGAGCTGCAAGTCCCGCGTGACGTACAAGGGTGCGCTCCAGGGCGCCAGCGCGCACTCCGTGTGGGTCGGCGACGTGCTGATCCGCAAGGAGGCCGAGGGCACCGACACGTACGAGCTCAACCGGAACCTCGTCCTCACCGAGGGCGCCCGGGCGGACTCCGTGCCGAACCTGGAGATCGAGACCGGCGAGATCGAGGGGGCCGGCCACGCCTCTGCGACCGGCCGGTTCGACGACGAGCAGCTGTTCTACCTGCGCTCGCGCGGCATCCCGGAGGCCGACGCCCGCCGGCTGGTGGTGCGGGGCTTCTTCGCCGAGCTCATCAACCAGATCGGCGTCCCGCTCGTCCAGGAGCGGCTGATGGCGGCGATCGAGGAGGAGCTGGACAAGACGATGCACCAGGAGCGGGAGGCAGTCACCCGATGAAGGAGCACGTCGCCGACGTCGGCGACCTCGAGCCCGGTGAGGCGCTGGCCCTCGAGCTCGACGGCCCCGACGGCTCGCCGGTCCCCGTCGCGCTGGTGCGGGACGAGGACGGCGAGTTCCACGCCATCTCGGACATCTGCTCGCACGGGCAGGTGAACCTCTCCGACGGCGAGGTCGACGGCTCGACCCTCGAGTGCTGGCTGCACGGGTCGACCTTCGACCTGCGCACCGGCCGCCCCACGGGCCTGCCGGCCACCCAGCCGGTGCCGGTCTACCCGGTGACCGTCGAGGGGGACCGGGTGCTCGTCGACCTCGACGTGACCGTGAACGCCTGATCGCCACCACCACAGACTTCGACAGCAGAGAAGAGAAGAAACCACAGATGTCCACTCTCGAGATCAAGAACCTCCACGTCTCGGTCGAGACGAACGAGGGTCCCAAGCCCATCCTGCGCGGTGTCGACCTGCGGGTCGCCTCCGGCGAGATCCACGCCATCATGGGCCCGAACGGGTCCGGCAAGTCGACCATGGCGTACGCCATCGCCGGCCACCCGAAGTACACGATCACCGACGGCGAGGTGCTGCTCGACGGCGAGAACATCGCCGACATGACGGCGGACGAGCGCGCCCGCGCGGGCATGTTCCTCGCCATGCAGTACCCGGTCGAGGTCCCCGGCGTGACCGTCTCGAACTTCCTCCGCACCGCCAAGACCGCGCTGACCGGCGAGGCGCCCGCGCTGCGCCAGTGGGTCGGCGACGTCAAGGACGCCATGACGAAGCTCCGCATGGACCCCGACTTCGCGCAGCGCGACGTCAACCATGGGTTCTCCGGTGGCGAGAAGAAGCGGCACGAGATCCTGCAGATGGAGCTTCTCAAGCCGAAGTTCGCGGTCCTCGACGAGACCGACTCCGGCCTGGACGTCGACGCTCTGCGGGTCGTCTCCGAGGGCGTGAACCGGGTCCACGAGGAGACCGGCCTCGGCGTGCTGCTCATCACGCACTACACGCGGATCCTCAACTACATCAAGCCCGACCACGTGCACGTGTTCGTCGAGGGCCGGGTCGCCGAGCAGGGCGGCCCCGAGCTCGCGGACCAGCTCGAGGCCGAGGGCTACGACAAGTACCTCACCGCCCGGGTCTGAGAGGCCAGCACGCCATGAGCGCCGCACCCGAGGCGACCGCCGTCGCCGGCTCCGCCCGCTCCTTGAGCGCGGCGGAGCTGGCGGCCGTGCGCGCGGACTTCCCGATCCTCGGGCGCACGGTCCGCGGCGACCGGCCGCTCGTCTACCTCGACACGGCGGCCACCTCCCAGAAGCCACGGTGCGTCCTGGAGGCGGAGCAGGAGTTCTACGAGCGCACCAACGCCGCCGTGCACCGGGGCGCCCACCAGCTCGCCGAGGAGGCCACCGAGGCGTACGAGGCGGCCCGGGCGGCCGTCGCCGCGTTCGTCGGTGCGGGCACGGACGAGGTCGTGTGGACCAAGAACGCGACCGAGGCGCTGAACCTCGTCACCTACGCGATCTCGAACGCCTCGCTCGGGCGCGGTGGGCCGGATGCCCGGGAGCGCCTCGCGCTGGGCCCGGGCGACGAGATCGTCGTCACCGAGGCCGAGCACCACGCGAACCTCGTGCCGTGGCAGGAGCTCGCGGCCCGCACCGGTGCCACCCTGCGGTGGATCGGCGTGGGCGACGACGGCCGGCTGGACCCGGGCACCTACGGTGTGGTCACCGAGCGCACCCGGGTGTTGGCCCTGACGCACGCCTCGAACGTCACCGGCGCGGTCAGCCCCGTCGAGGAGCTGGTAGCGACGGCCCACGACGCCGGGGCACTGGTGGTGCTGGACGCCTGCCAGTCCGCCGCCCACCTGCCCCTGGACCTCGGGGCCCTCGGCGTCGACTTCGCGGCGTTCTCCGGGCACAAGATGCTCGGTCCCACCGGCGTCGGCGTGCTGTACGGCCGCCGTGATCTGCTCGCCGCGATGCCGCCGGTCCTCACCGGCGGGTCCATGGTGGAGGTCGTCACCATGGAGTCCACGACCTACATGCCGCCGCCGCAGCGGTTCGAGGCGGGCACGCAGATGGTCGCCCAGACCGTGGGCCTGCACGCGGCGGTCGACTACCTCGCCGAGCTCGGCATGGACGCGCTGGCGGCGCACGAGGCCGAGCTGACCCGGCTCCTGCTCGAGGGCATCGCCTCGGTGCCGGGGGTGCGGGTGCTCGGCCCCACCGAGCCGGCGAGCCGGCTCGCCGTCGTCGCCTTCGACGTCGAGGGGGTCCACCCGCACGACGTCGGGCAGGTCCTCGACGACGCCGGCATCGCCGTGCGCGTCGGGCACCACTGCGCCCAGCCGGTCCACCGTCGTCTCGGGGTGCACGCCTCGGCCCGCGCCTCGGCGGGGGTGTACACGACGGCGGAGGAGATCGAGGCTTTCGTGGAGGCACTGGGCTCCGTGCGTCCCTTCTTCGGGCTGGCGAGGTGAGCCGTGGCTGAGGCGATCGAGCAGCTCTACCAGCAGGTCATCCTCGACCACTCGCGGGAGCGGCACGGCGTGGGAGAGATCGACCCGTTCGACGGTGAGTCCTTCCAGGTCAACCCCACCTGCGGCGACGAGGTCCGGCTGCGGGTGCGCCTCGACCACGCCGCGGACCGCTCTCCGGTGCTCAGCGAGGTCGGCTGGGTCGGCCAGGGGTGCTCGATCTCCCAGGCGTCGCTGTCGATCCTGCACGACCTGGTCACCGGCCGGTCCGTGACCGAGGTCGAGGAGCTGGGGGAGCGGTTCCGAGAGCTCATGCGCGCCCGCGGCGCGCTCGAGGAGGACCAGCAGGACACCCTCGAGGACGCCGCGGCGTTCGTGGGTGTCGCCAGATACCCTGCCCGCATCAAGTGCGCGCTGCTCGGGTGGATGGCGCTGCGCGACGCACTCGCGCACGCGCTGACCGCCGAGCCGAAGGAGACAGACTCATGAGCGAGACCACCAACCCCTCGCCGACCACGGCCGCGGACGTCGAGGAGGCGATGCGCGACGTCATCGACCCGGAGCTCGGCATCAACGTCGTCGACCTCGGGCTCGTCTACGGCATCACGGTCGACCAGAACAACGAGGCCGTCATCGACATGACGCTGACCTCCGCCGCCTGCCCGCTGACCGACGTCATCGAGGACCAGGCCGCGCAGGCCCTCGAGGGGCTCGTCGCCGGGCAGCGCATCAACTGGGTCTGGATGCCGCCGTGGGGTCCGGAGAAGATCACCCCGGTCGGCCGCGAGCAGCTGCGCGCCATCGGCTTCAACATTTGAGCTCGCGGACCGGAGCCGGTCCGCCGCAGGCTCGGTGACGGGCCGGCCTCCATCGCCTACGGTGGACGGCATGAGCCTGTCGATCGTGTGTGCACTCTCGCCCGGTGCCCCCGGCGAGGACATGGTTCGTCACCCGGCAGGCGGCCCGGAGGCCGCCCAGGAGGCGATGTCGCGCCTGTACCCCGGCCGACGGTACGTGCTCTCGGGTCCGGCCGACCCGGAGGCAGAGTTCGTCGCGGTGCAGACGTACGGCCCGACCGTGCTCCTGGTGGGCGACGACGGCTACAAGGCCACGCTCCCGGACGGCTGGGGTCGTTTCGTCTACTCGTACGAGTCCACGGCGATGGCGGCCGAGTTCGAGATCGACACCCCCACGCTGCAGCGCACGGTGGCGATGTCTCCAGGGGTGGTGGAGATGACCACGGGAGAGCCGCTGCCCTTCGAGGCACCGTTCGTGCAGGACGGCGCCGCCGCGGGGGACGCCGACACCGAGGGCCTGGGGATCGCGGCCGCGCGGTGGATGTTCGGCTACGAGGTGACCAGCGCGGACCCCGTGGACTGGATCGCGTTCGAGGGCACGCCCACGCAGGTGCTGCGGGTCACCTCACCCAACGGAGACCTGCACATCCTGCAACCCGCCGCCGTCTGATGTCCTCGTGACGTCCTGGGCCCGGCTCGCGCTGCTGCGTGCCGCCGGCCTGCCCCTCCGGCTCCTCGGGCGCCTTCCCGCGCCAGTGCTGCGGCTGGTGGCCGGACCGCCGCGCGTCGTCGCCGGGCGGACGCTCGCCGTGGACGTCCAGGCCGCGCAGCGCCTGCTCGGCACCGCCCCGGAGCGGCCCCCGGGAGCCCCTGTCGACGCGGCCGGCATGCGGCGACGGACCGCGGTCCAGGCGGCACTGGTGGGTGCGCGTCCGCGGGTGCACCGGGTGGTCGAGCTGGTCCTCCCGCGCCCCGACGGCACGCTCGCCGCGCGCGCGTACCGGCCCGCGCCGGGACGCGCCCCCGGGGTGGTGGTCTACCTGCACGGCGGCGGGTGGGTCACGGGCGACCTGGAGACGCACGACGGCGTCTGCCGGGTCCTGGCGCTGGAGACCGGGTTCGACGTGGTGGCGGTCGACTACCGCCGTGCCCCCGAGCACCGGTATCCGGCGGCCGTGACCGACGCCGTCGCCGCGTTCCGCGCCGTGCGGGACCACCCGGCCGCCCAGGGCCGGCCGGTCGCGGTCGCGGGCGACAGCGCGGGCGGCTGCCTGTCCGCCGTCGTGGCACGCCGCACCCGCGACGACACCCGCGCGGGCGGCGCACCCGGCTCGGGCGCACCCGCCGCCCAGCTCCTGCTGTACCCGGGCACGGACATGACCCGGCACCGACCCTCGTACGCCTTGTTCGGCACCGGCTACCAGCTCGGTGCCGCGGACGTCGACGTCTACCGCGACCTGTACCTGGGTGCGGAGCCACCCGGCGCGGCCGGCCCGCCCCCGGAGGCCGCCGAGCCGGACGCCTCGCCGCTGCTGGCGGAAGACGCCGACCTGGCGGGAGTCGCACCCGCGCACGTCGTGGTCGCCGGCTTCGACGTCATGCACGACGAGGGCGTCGCCTACGCCGAGCGTCTGCGCACGCTCGGCGTGCCGACGCGGCTCGTCGTCGAAGAAGGCCTGGTGCACGCCTTCGGCAACGCCGCCGGCGCCCTCCCCACGGCGGCCCGGGCCCTGCGGAGCGCCGCGCGGGGGCTCCGGGAGGCGGTTGCCGACACCGCTCCCGAGCTTCGCTGAGATTCAGTGGCCGAACCGCCTGTGCGGATCGCCCAGGGGTGTCAGGATGGCCATGAAATTGCGGTGAACTAGCGCGATACAGGATGTGCGTTCATGAAACGAGTGACGATTCGCGACGTGGCGGCCCACGCCGGTGTGTCCGTCGGCACCGCCTCGCGAGTGCTCAACGACGAGGCCTCCGTCGCGGCCGACATGCGCGAGCGCGTCCTGCTCGCCGTCGAGGAGACCGGGTACCGGCGCCTGCGCGCCCGCACCGTCGGTGCGGAGACCGAGATCGCATTCCTTGCGGTTCTGCGGGACGTCGATGAGGCGCGGCCCGAGCTCGACTACTTCTGGGCCGGGATCCTCAAGGGTGCGGAGGTGCACGCCCGCCGCTCGGGCGCGCGGATCTCCTACCGGGCGCTGCACGGTCTGGACCACGACCGAAGCGTCGCCGAGCAGCTGGGAGGGTCGGCCCCTGAGCATGCGCTGCTGGTCGGCCCGGCACCCGACGCGAGCATCCGCGAGCTCCGTGACATGGGCGTGTCCTTGGTCCTGGTCGACAACGCCATCGAGGGCGAGCCGATCGTCTCCGTGAACTCCGACAACTTCGGCGGCAGCCTCTTGGTCATGGAGCACCTGCTCGGCCTCGGCCATCGGCGTATCGCCTACGTCGGTGGACCGCCTCGCTCCGGTGCACCGGACGCGGATGCCATCCACTCGATCAGCCTGCGCACGCTCGGGTACAGGCACGCGCTGGAACGCCGCGGCATCTCCGTCGATCCGGCGCTGGTCGCCCGGTGCGACCTGAGCGTGGACGGCGCCGCCACGGCGGTCGAGCGACTCCTGGACGACGGAGCGCAGTTCTCGGCGGTCTTCTGCGCGAACGATCCTGCGGCGGCCGGCGCCATACGCGCCCTGCGACGGCGTGGGCTCAGCGTGCCGGGTCACGTCTCCGTCGCCGGCTACGACGACCAGTTCGGTGATCACGTCGAGCCACGGCTCACCACGGTCCGCGTCGACCGGACCGCCCTCGGGGCGACGGCCGTCGACGCGCTGCTGGCGGTCGCCCGCGCCGCCCATCCGCTTCCGCCCGCCACCCGTGTCGTACCCGTCGAGTTCGTCCGGGGCGCCTCGACGAGCGCACCTGTCGCGCTCGCTCCGGTAGCCGGGGCGCCAGAGGTGGACGGGACCACCGACGCCGGAACCGTCGGCGACAGTTCCTGACCCATGGCGGCCGCACCTGGCGGCCTTCCATCACTCACAAGGGAGTCGTGATGTCTGGATCAATGACGAGGCGGGCCGTTCGGCTCGCAGCGGCCGTGGTGGGCACGGTCGGCCTCACCGCGGTGGCGGCGTGCTCGGGAGAAGGTGAAGCCACCGAGCCCTCGGCCGGGACGCCGTCCGAGCCCGTCGACCTACGGATGACGACGTGGAGCAGCAACGAAGAGCATCAGGCGATCTTCACCGAGATCGCCGACGCCTACATCGCCGAGAACCCCGACCTCGTGAGCTCCATCGAGTTCGACGGGATCGTCGAACCCGGCCAGTACGTCCCGACGGTCACCACCCAGATCGCCGGCGGCGAGTCGCCCGACCTCATGTGGGCGTCCGAGGCCTACGCCGCCGAGTTCGTGCAGAGCGGGGTCTTCGCGGACCTCGGTCCCGTCCTGTCCGAGACCGAGGGCTACGACGTCGAGGACCTCGTGCCCGGCGCGATGGAGCTGTGGAGCGAGGGGGAGTCGATCTACGCCTACCCCTTCTCGACAAGCCCGTTCGGCATCTACGTGAATCTCGATCTGATCGAGGCCGCGGGCCAGCCCGATCCTCGCGAGCTCATGTCCACCGGGGACTGGACGTACGACAAGCTGGTCGAGGTCGCCGCGGCGACCAGTGCGAGTGAAGACGTCGCCGGGCTCCATTTCTCCGCCGAGGACCCGTACGCCACGCCCATCGACTCGATGGGGCCGATCGCCCTCGCCTGGGGAGCACGACCGTGGAGCGAGGACGGCACCCGCTGCGAGTTCACCAGTCCCGAGAGCGCGGCGTTCTACGACTGGTTCCACACCCAGGTGTTCGACACGAACGCGATACCTGGTCCCGGTGAGACCGCGGACTTCACGTCGGGTCAGTCGGCCTTCATGATGGGCCAGCTCAGTCTCTCTGCCGGGTTCGCGGACGCGTTCGCCTGGGACTTCCTGCCGCTTCCCGCCGGCCCCGCCGGAACCGTTCCGGTGATCGGCCAGGGCGCCGTCGGCGTCGTCGCGAACAGTGCGCACCCGGAGATCGCTGCGCACTTCCTCGCCTATTTCACCAACCCGGAGAATGCGGCGAAGCTCGCTCAGTTCTTCCCGCCGCCGCGTGCTTCCCTGCTCGAGGTCGGGACGCTCTCGGAGGCCGCCCCTGCGCTCAACGAGGAGCAGATCCAAGGGACCGTGATCGACCAGACGCTCGAAGCCACGACCAAGCCCGGCCACGCGAACCTGAGCCGGATGGTGGACACGATCCGCGCCGCCATGGATCCGATGTGGACGCCGGACGCGGACGTCGAGGCGGTGCTCACGGATGTGTGCTCGCAGATCGAGCCGAGCCTCGGCCAATGACCGCGACTGACAGCGTCGTGGCGGGGGACACCTCGTCCGCCACGACGCCACCGCGCGGCGCCGGCTCACACCGGCGCGCTCGGTGGGAAGCCGCCGTGGGGATCGCGTTCGCGTCCCCCGCGGTCCTCGGGGTGCTCGCCTTCGGACTCGTGCCGTTCGGGTTCGTCATCTGGTTCGCGCTGCACGACTGGAACCCGCTCGTCGGCATCTTCACCTGGTCGGGGCTGGACAACTTCGCGAGGTTGCTCGGCGACGAGGTCGTGTGGGGATCGCTCGGAACGACCTTCGCGTTCACCGGTCTGCTCATGGTCATGAACATCTCCCTGGCGATGGTCCTCGCCGTGCTCATCAACCAGAGGTTGCGCGGAATCACGGCGTTCCGCGCCTTCTTCTTCTCGCCAGTGGTGGTGGCCGCCGTCGCGTGGGTCCTGATCTGGGAGTACCTCGTCGCCGCCAACGGGGGGATCAACGGCTTCCTCCTCGGCCTGGGCGTCGAGGGGCCGAACTGGCTGCGCGATCCTCGAACGGCGTTGCTGACCGTCGTCGTCATCCAGGTGTTCAAGGGGGTCGGCATGAACATGATCCTGTTCCTCGCCGCCTTGCAGGGAGTGCCGTCGGAGCTCAAGGAGGCTGCCCGGATCGACGGGGCCGGCGCGTGGCGCTCGTTCTGGCGCGTCACCATCCCGCTCATCACGCCAACGATCCTGCTCGTATCGATCATCACGATGATCGCGGCGCTGGACGTGTTCGTCCCCATCCAGGTGCTCACCGAAGGAGGCCCGGGCCGGTCGACGACCGTGATCTCCTACCTGCTGTACCAGACGGCGTTCCGGCAGAACGACTTCGGCTACGCCTCCGCGATCGGTGTGCTCCTCTTCCTCGTCACGCTGGGGCTCACCGCTCTGCAGTGGTGGTCGCGGCGGAGGTGGGCCCATGACGAAGTCTGACGGCCTGGTGCTGGCCGAGCGGCGTTCGGTGGCGGCCACCGGCCGGACGGAGCGGGCGCCGCGTCCGGCACCCCGGCGCAGGGCTGTGCGGCCGGTGCTCGTGAAGGCCGCGCTGTACGTGCTGCTCGCGATCATGTCGACCCCGTTCGTCTACCCGACGATCTGGATGGTGTTCGCCGCCTTCAAGCCGGTGAACGAGATCTTCGCGGTCCCGCCGACCCTGTTCCCGCAACAATGGACGCTCGACGGCGTCTCCCAGATCTTCACGGTCGTGCCGTTCGCGCGTCAGTACCTCAACTCGCTCTACATCGCGGTGATCGTCACCGCCGTGTCGATCGTCGTCTGCGCGTTGGCCGGCTATGCCTTTGCGCGCATCCGGTTCCCGTTCCGCTCCGGGCTCTTCCTCCTCCTCATCTCGGCACTGATGATCCCCGGGGAGGTCACGATCATCCCGATCTTCCGATGGGTCGCCGAGCTCGGGTTGATGGACACCCACTGGCCGCTCATCGTCGTGCCGATCTTCGGACCGCAGTGCGTGGTCGGGGTCTTCATCTTCCGCCAGTTCTTCCTGTCCTTGCCGGACGAGCTGGAGGAGGCCGGTCGGCTCGACGGCCTGGGCCGTCTGGGGATCTTCTGCCGGATCGCGCTCCCGCTCGCCGGTCCTGCGATCGCCGCGGTCGGGATCATGAAGTTCCTCAGCTCGTTCAACATGTACTTCGAGCCGCTCATCTTCTTGCGCAGCCAGGAGATGTTCACGGTCGGGCTGGGCCTCACCCAGTACCGGGACAGCTATGGCGAGCCCATGTACAGCACCCAGATCGGCGCGACCGCGCTGACGATCATCCCGGTGCTCGTCGTGTTCCTCTTCGCCCAGCGTCAGTTCGTCGAGGGGCTGAGCCGTAGCGGGATCAAGGGATGACGGCGGCATCCAGCGGCTCGGACCGCCGCCGAGGTGCCGCCTCCGGGCCTCGTCAGCCGGCAGGGCCGTGGTCGTTCAAGGGACAGGGAGACCAGCGTGGAGATACAGACTGACATCGCCGTCATCGGTGGTGGCCTCGGGGGCGTGTCCGCCGCGCTCGCGGCACTCGAGTCGGGGCAGCGCGTCGTGATGACGGAGCCGACTCGCTGGCTGGGCGGGCAGCTGACGAGCCAGCTCGTCCCCACCGACGAGCACCTGTTCATCGAGAAGGACGGGGCGAACCGCTCCTACCGGGCGTTCCGTGACGGGCTGCGCGGCCTCTACCGCACGCGGTTCCCGCTGACCGACGCCGCGCGCGACGATCCGCATCTCAACCCCGGCGCCGCCTGGGTCAGCCCCATCAGCGTCGACCCGCGGGTGGCCGTGACGCTCATCGAGGAGCTGCTGCTGCCGTACGTCAGCGCGGGTCGTCTCACGGTGCTCCGGGAGACGGCTCCCCAGGTGGTCGAGACGGACGGCGACCGGGTCACCGGTGTCCGCGTGGTGTCCGCCGACGGGGCCTCCACGGACATCTCTGCGGCCTACGTCCTCGACGCCACCGAGCTCGGCGACGTGCTCGAGCTCGGCGGGATCGAGTTCGTCGCCGGTCGTGAGTCGCAGCAGATGACCGGTGAGCCCAGCGCGGCCGAGACGGCCGATCCCACGGACATGCAGTGCGTGACGTGGTGCTTCGCGATGGAGCACCTCGCGGGTGAGGATCACACGATCGACCGGCCGGCCGACTACGAGCACTACCGGGACTGGCACCCGCACCAGCTCGACGGGAGACGCCTGATGGGCTGGGAGGACGGTCTCGACCCCTCGGGACGTCCCCGGCGCGTGTGGCAGATGACCCCCAACCCGGACGACGACCCGTCCGCCGTGGACCCCGACCATCGCAACATGGGCCCGACTCCCGAGCTGTGGACGTATCGGCGGGTCGCGGCACGGCGACAGTTCCGGGACGGGTTCTACCCCAGCGACATCACGATCGTGAACTGGCCGATGAACGACTACGCCGGCGGTGCCCTGTTCGGCGTCCCGGACGCGGCCGAGCACTGGGTGCGGGCGAAGGAGCTCAGCCGATCGCTGCTGTACTGGCTCCAGACCGACGCGCCGCGGCCGGACGGCGGGACGGGCTGGCCCGGGCTCCGGCTGCGCGCGGACGTCGCCGGTACCGATGACGGGTTCGCCATGCACCCGTACATCCGGGAGTCGCGGCGCATCGTCGCACGGAAGACGGTCGTCGAGCAGGAGGTCTCCCTCACTCTGCGGGGTGAGCGCGGAGCAGCCAGATACCCGGACACGGTCGGCGTCGGCCACTACTTCTGGATCGACCGGCACGCCTCGACCGTGAGCGGTCGTCATCCGGGCGACCGACCTCAGCCGTTCGAGATCCCTCTCGGGGCGCTCGTGCCGCAGCGTGTCCGCAACCTGCTGCCCGCCTGCAAGAACATCGGCACCACGCAGATCACGAACGGGTGCTATCGGCTGCATCCCGTCGAGTGGTCGGTCGGCGAGGCGGCCGGCACACTCGCGGCCTTCTGCCTCGAGCGCGGGACCGAGCCGCACGCGGTCCACGCCGAGCCGGCGTTGCTCGAGGAGTTCCAGTCCTTGCTCGCTCGTCGCGGCGTCCAGCTTCGGTGGCCTGCGGATCTCCGGTGGGGCTAGCCGAGACGGGCTTCGCCCGAGCGGGCCCGCGCCCGCCTCACTCCTCGTACAGCAGCGTGCTCAGGTCGACCTCGCTGTCCAGGATCCCGTAGGTCACCAGGCTCTCGTTGATGAGGGCCAGCGACTCCTCGTCGTTCGTGCCGTGCCACACCGGCAGCGAGAGGTCCGCGGCGATCTGCGGGTCGAAGTCGCCCAGCTCGGGCAACGCGTCCCGGAACGCCTGCGGGTCCTCGGCGATCGCGTCCGCCGTGGCCTGCACACCGGCCTGGAAGTCCGAGACGAGCTCGGGGTCGGTCTCGGTTGTCTCCTGCGTCATCACGTACGCGCCGATCTGCAGCCCGGGCCGCAGCGCGGTGTAGGGACGGGCGACGGCCGTCATGCCGTCCGAGACGGCGGTGGTGAGGAACGGCTCGATGAGCACCGCGGCGTCGACGTCGCCGCGCTCCAGGGCGGGCTGCATGTCGGGGAACGGCAGCTCGACGAGCTCGACGTCCTCCAGGCTGAGGCCCTCGGCCTCCAGCACGTTGCCGATGACGACCTCGTTGATGTTCTCGAGCGTGTTGACCCCGATCCGGGCGCCGGAGAGGTCCTGCGGCCCGGCGATGTCGCTGTCCGCGGGAACCACCAGGCCGGAGAAGTCCTCCTCGCTGTCCTGCGCCGCGGACGTGCCCGCGGCGACGATCGACAGCGGCAGTCCTTGGCTACCGGCGAGGAGCAGCGAGACCACGTTGGAGCCGGCCGCCTCGATCTCTCCGCTCATCAGCGCCGGGACAGCCGCGGACCCACCCATCTGGGTGCTGACCTCGACGTCGAGGCCCTGCTCCTCGAAGTAGCCCTCCTGGACGCCGTAGGTCAGGAACAGCGACGGCATGCCGTTCGTCTCGGCGACGGTGATCGCACGCGGGCCGCCGCCCTCGCCCTCACCGCCACCGCCGGTGCCCTCGCCGCCGGACCCGCCGCCGCAGGCGGCCAGGGCGAGCGCCGCGCAGGCCGTCAGGGCGATCGTGCTCGTGCGTCGTCGCATGTCTGTGCTCCTCACAGTCCGATCCTCACAGTCCGAAGAGGGCCGTGGCGTTGCCGCGGTAGACGGCCTCTCGCTCGGCGTCGCTGAGGTCGACGTCGTGCTCGAGGTTGGCGATGGTGGCGCGGATGTAGCCCGGGCCCTTCTCGGGGTCGTACGGGCTGTCGGAGGCGAACAGCACCCGGTCGGTGCCGAAGAACCGGATCGAGGTGCCGAGCGCGTCACCGGCGCCGAACATCGCGGTGTCGACGTAGAACTGCTGGAAGTAGTCGATCGGCCGCCTCGTCAGCGGGTAGCCGGTGATGTCCTCCCGCTGCTCCGGCGGGGTACGCGCGCCGAGCTGGTCCCAGCCCGGCCCGACCCGCCCGGCGAAGTGGGGGATCATCGCCCCGGCGTGGTGCATGAGGATCTTGATGCCGGGCCACTTCTCGAACGCGCCGGAGAAGACCATCCGGGCCATGAAGGTCGCCAGGTCGTACTCCCAGCCGAGCGTCCACCAGATCTCGAACTTCGAGCGCTCCTCGGTGGGGTAGTCCGCCCAGGAGGAGTTCCGGTTGGGGTGGACCTGGATGACCTTCTCGCGGGAGGCCACGTACTCCCAGAAGACGTCGAGGCGCGGGTCGTCCATCGGCCGGCCGTGCACGTGGCAGTAGACCTGCACCCCGACGGCACCGAGCTCGTCGAAGGCGTACCGCGCCTCCTCAGTCGCGCGCTCCGGGTCGTCCAGCGAGACCGCGGCGCAGAACCCGGCGAACCGGTCCGGGTGGTCCGCCACCAGCTGGGCCAGACCGTCGTTCGCGATCCTCGCCATCTCCGCGGTGCGCTCGGGCGGGCCCACATCCTCGACCGCGGGGGCGGTGAGGTTGATGATCTGACGGTAGTCGCCGAACTCGTCCATCTGCCGGAAGCGGACGTCCAGGTCCGTCAGCGCGGGGATGTTCCGCGTCCGCTCCTGCAGGTTCTTCAACGCCGGGCTGTCGTCGATGGCGAAGAACCGCTCCGCGTACGCGGGCGGGATGAGATGGCAGAACGCGTCGATCTTCACTGACCACTCCCTGTCGGCATCGACTCACGGTCGCGGGCACGCTAGCAGCGGCGGTCTCAGCCCACGGATGACGTCCCGCATGGCGGAAGCGGCGGGGGTGCGTGAGGAAAATCGCCGCGGTCCGGCCGGTCAGCGGGCCTAGAATCGTCCGGGCGCCCGCCCCCGACGGCGGCCGAGACGCGCCCCGAGTCGTCACGTTCTGAGGTTCCATGATCACCGCCCACGACATCTCCGTGCGCATCGGCGCCCGCGAGCTGCTGCACGAGGCGAGCCTGCGGATCGACTCCGGGATGCGGATCGGGCTGGTCGGTCGCAACGGCGCCGGCAAGACCACGCTGACGAAGCTGCTGTCCGGGCAGGAGGAGACGGCGTCGGTCATCCAGCACAGCGGCCGGATCGTCCGCACGGGCGAGATCGGATACCTCCCGCAGGACCCGCGCACCGGTGACCTGCAGGTCACCGCCCGCGACCGGGTGCTCTCCGCCCGTGACATCGATCAGATCCTGCGCCGCATCCGCAAGGCCGAGGAGGCCATGTCGACCGCGGAGGGCGAGAAGCAGCAGAAGGCGATGGAGCGGTACGTCAGGCTCGACGCCGAGTTCACCGCGCAGGGTGGGTGGGCCGCCGAGGCGGAGGCGGCGACCATCACCTCCCACCTGGGCCTGCCGCAGCGCGTCCTCGACCAGCCGCTGGAGACGCTCTCCGGAGGGCAGCGGCGCCGCGTCGAGCTCGCCCGGATCCTGTTCTCCGGCAGCGAGACCCTCCTGCTGGACGAGCCGACCAACCACCTGGACCACGACTCGATCGTGTGGCTCCGGGAGTACCTGCGCAGCTACTTGGGCGGGCTGGTGATCATCTCCCACGACGTCGAGCTGCTCCGCGAGGTCGTCAACCACGTCTGGTACCTGGACGCGAACCGGTCGGTGCTCGACGTGTACACCATGGGCTGGGACGCCTACGTCAAGCAGCGGGAGACCGACGAGCGGCGCCGACGTCGGGAACGCGCCAACGCCGAGAAGAAGGCCGGCGCGCTCATGGCGCAGGCCGACAAGATGCGCGCCAAGGCCACCAAGGCGGTCGCCGCGCAGAACATGGCCCGCCGCGCCGAGCGTCTGCTCGCCGGCCTCGAGGAGGAGCGCCGCTCCGACAAGGTCGCCGCCCTCCGCTTCCCGGACCCGGCCCCGTGCGGGCGCACCCCGCTGACGGCGCACGGCCTGAGCAAGTCCTACGGGTCGCTCGAGGTGTTCACCGACGTCGACCTCGCCGTCGACCGCGGCTCGCGCGTCGTCGTCCTCGGCCTGAACGGTGCCGGCAAGACCACGCTGCTGCGGCTGCTGGGCGGGATCGAGGAGCCCGACACCGGCGAGGTGGTGCCCGGGCACGGCCTGAAGATCGGCTATTACGCCCAGGAGCACGAGACGCTCGACCTCGACCGCACGGTCGTGGAGAACCTGCGCAGCGCGGCTCCGGACCTGGACGACACCGGCGTGCGGTCCGTGCTCGGGTCATTCCTGTTCTCCGGCGAGGATGCCGACAAGCCCGCGAAGGTCCTCTCCGGCGGGGAGAAGACGCGCCTGGCGCTCGCGGTGCTCGTGGTCTCCGCGGCGAACGTGCTGCTGCTGGACGAGCCGACCAACAACCTCGACCCGGCCAGCCGCGAGGAGATCCTCGCCGCCCTGCGCTCCTTCCAGGGCGCGGTCGTGCTCGTCACGCACGACGAGGGCGCCGTCCAGGCACTCGACCCGGAGCGGGTGCTGCTGCTGCCCGACGCGGACGAGGACCTGTGGAACGAGCACTACATGGAGCTCGTCACCCTCGCCTGAGCTGGGCGTCGATGAGGGCGTCCTCTTCCTCCTCGGCGCTCGGACGCCGTCGACCGGACGGCGCCGGCTCGCCCTCGGCCGCCTCGCGCCGGGCCAGCACCACCAGGGCCACCGGGGCGCCCACGGCGAAGAGCCACCACTGGATCGCGTAGGACAGGTTGACGCCCCAGCGCGACTCGGGCCGGTCGTAGCCGCCCAACGGCTCGGCCGCCTCGAACTGCCCGCCCGGGGCAGGCAGCTCCCGGGTTGCGGCCACGTACCCCTCCAGCACGACGGCGTCCGCGCCCAGGTCCGGGACGCCGGCCGCGGCGAGCACACCGTCCGGGTCGAGCGTGTACACCTGCCCCGGGGGCGGGTCCCGGTCGATCGGCTCCTCGGCCTGGCGCAGCCGCGCGGTCAGGGCGATCCCGGCGCGCGGGGCCTGCGGGACCGCGCCGGCGTCGACGGTCTCGGTCGGCAGCCACCCGCGGTCCACGACCACCACGAGCGGTCCCTGCGGGGTGTCGGCGACGAACGGCGTCACCAGGTGCGCGGCGGGGGTGCCGTCCTCCGGGCGGTTCCGCAGCAGGAGGGTGGCGTCCGGGACGTACCGGCCGGTGACCTGGACGCGGCGCCACTCATCCTGGGGCCGCACCATCGGGTCCGTGCCCAGCACGTCCGGCAGCGGCGCCGCGGGCGCGTCGAACGCCGCCTCGACCTGCCGCGCCTGGGCCAGCTCGTCCTCGAACCGGCTCCACTGCCACAGCCCGAGGAGCACGCACAGGGCCGCGAAGGCCAGCGCCGCGGCCCCCAGCCCCAGCCAGCGCGGCGTCCTGAGGAACCCCAGACGGCCGCTCACCCGTGCGTCTCGTCCAGCTCGTCGACGGCGATGACGTCACGCAGGAGGGACCGGTCCCCGAGGAAGCGGGAGAGGTGCTCGCGATGGTCCTCGCAGGCGAGCCAGACCTTGCGCCGTGCGGCGGTGTGCAGGCGAGGGTTGTTCCACAGCAGAGCGTGCACCGCGTCGGCAGAACAACCCTTCGCGCTGCACCGCAGGTCCTCGTCCTGCGCGGGGAACAGGCTCACCGTAGGTACTCCGAGGTCGGGTCGTACCCGAGCTGCCGCTCCGGCGGCAGGCCCGGCTCCGGGGGCACCATGCTCTGCGGGACCTCCGTCTTCTCCCGCCCGGCGTTGGCGAGGATCACCGCCACGGCCGGGAGGATCACGGCCGCGGCCACACAGGCCACCTTCCACCAGCCCGGGACGACGAGCATCAGCAGGAAGCACGCCGTGCGCAGGCCCATGGAGAACAGGTAGCGCACGGTGCGGTCGTGCACGTCCTGGGACAGCGGGCGCGGGGCGGAGGTGATCGAGACGACCTCGTTCCGCCCCCTTCGTCCGCCTGGGTGGCGGGTGATCCTCACCTTCCCCAGGCTACGCCGCCACCAGGTCTCCTCGCGTCCGCACATCGCAGCTCCCTCCGGCGGGCGGGCGCCCCGGCCGTTTTCGACCGCGCACACACCGCTCGGCTACGGTTTCCCCTCAGTAACCTGACGACGAAGGGGAGATGTCCGTGACAGACCGGACCGACGGCGCTCGCACCGTGCTGGTCACCGGCGCGAACCGGGGGATCGGCCGCGCGATCGCGGAGCGATTCGTGGCCGCGGGCGACACCGTCGCCACCCTCTATCGGTCCGGCGACCTGCCGGACGGCGTGCACGGCGTCGTCGCCGATGTGCGGGACACCGCGGCCGTCGACGCGGCGTTCAGCGAGATCGAGGAGCAGCACGGGCCGGTCGAGGTCGTCGTCGCGAACGCCGGCGTCACCCGCGACCAGCTCCTCATGCGGATGAGCGACGAGGACTTCGAGACCGTCCTGGACACCAATCTCGCCGGCGCGTTCCGTGTCGCGCGCCGAGCCGCCAAGGGCATGATCCGCGCACGACGGGGGCGGATCGTGCTGATCTCCTCCGTCGTCGGGCTGTACGGGGGGCCGGGCCAGGTGAACTACTCGGCCTCGAAGGCCGGCCTGGTCGGCATGGCACGCTCCATCACCCGCGAGCTGGGGGGACGGGGCATCACCGCGAACGTCGTCGCCCCCGGGTTCATCGACACGGCCATGACCCAGGCCCTGCCGGAGAAGCAGCAGGAGACCTACCTCGCGGCGATCCCCGCCGGCCGCTTCGGCGCGGTCCAGGACGTCGCCGCCGCCGTGGAGTTCCTCGCCTCACCCGGGGCGGCGTACATCTCCGGAGCCGTCATCCCGGTCGACGGCGGCCTCGGCATGGGGCACTGACACCTCCGCCGCAAGCACCCCAGCCAGAGCGATCGCGAGAAGGAGACCGATGGGACTGCTCGAAGGCAAGAAGATCCTCGTGACGGGGGTCCTGAAGGACAACTCGATCGCGTTCCACGTGGCCCGGCTCGCCCAGGAGCAGGGGGCCGAGGTGGTGCTCACCTCATTCGGCCGGCAGTTCCGGCTCACCGAGGTCACCGCACGCCGCCTGCCGCAGCCGGCGCCGGTGGTCCAGCTGGACGTGCAGAGCGACGACGACCTGGCAGCCCTCGCGGAGCGTGTCGGTGAGCACGTCGACCGGCTCGACGCGGTCGTCCACTCGATCGGCTTCGCACCACAGTCGGTGATGGGCGGGAACTTCCTCGCGGGGGAGTGGCCGGACGTCGCCACCGGGCTGCACGTCTCGGCCTACTCCCTCAAGGCGCTCGCGGTTGCGGCCAAGCCGCTCATGGCCGAGGGGTCGGCGATCGTCGGCCTGACGTTCGACGCGAGCTTCGCGTGGCCCGTCTACGACTGGATGGGCGTGGCCAAGGCCGCGTTCGAGTCGACGGCGCGCTATCTCGCTCGTGACCTCGGGCCGGACGGCATCCGGGTCAACCTCGTCTCGGCCGGCCCGGTGAAGACCACGGCCGCCACCTCGATCCCGGGGTTCGAGCAGGTCGAGGGCGGGTGGGGCGAGCGTGCCCCGCTCGGCTGGGACGTCGGCGACGCCGAGCCCACCGCACGCGCCGTCGTGGCGCTGTGCTCTGACTGGTTCCCGCGGACGACGGCCGAGATCGTCCACGTGGACGGCGGCGTCCACGCCATGGGGGTGTGATGGCGGTGGCCGGGCCCAGGACGCTCGTCCTGCTGCGGCACGCCAAGGCCGAGCCCGCGGGTGACAGCGGCGACGTGCGCCGCCCACTGACCGCGCGCGGGAGGCGCCAGGCGGCCGCCGTCGGCCCGCAGCTCGCCGCTCTCGGCGGCGTCGACCTCGCGCTGGTCTCCTCGGCGCTGCGGACCACGGAGACCTACGAGCTGCTGGCGCACCACCTCTCCGTGCACAGCCACGAGGTCCGCGACGAGCTGTACCAGGCCGGCCCGGGAGACCTTCTCGAGCTGCTGCGTGAGGTGGACGGCGACGTCCGCTCGGTGCTCGTCGTCGGGCACGAACCGACCATGTCCGGCACCGCGTTCGTGCTGCACGACACCCGCGACGACCTGGCCAGCCAGGTCAGCCTCGGCATCCCGACCGCGACCGCGTGCGTGCTCGACGTGCCGCATCCGTGGGCGCAGCTCGACCGGTCGGGGGCGCACCTGCGGCAGATCGTCCGGCCGGGCGAGTAGCCCCGCCGCAGCCCTGGCGGTCGGCGCCCGAGAGGCGCACAATCGACAGTGCCGAGGAGGAGGTCGCCATGTGCTACGACCGGTATGACATGGAGCTCTGGGCCCGGCGCGAGCGCGAGCACACCGCCCGCGAGGCCGGCACGACGACGCCGGCGCGCCCCGCACCGGACCGCACCGAGCAGGCACCGGCACAGGTGCCGCCGGAGATGTTCCTGGAGCAGCTCGAACCGAGCCGCTGAGCGCGCCCGTCGCTACCGTCCGAGCAGCCCCAGCACGGCGTCGAGACGGGGGAAGCCGAGCGCGGCGTCGGCCTGCTCGACGACGACCGGCTTCGCGCAGAACGCCACGCCCAGCCCGGCCGCACCGAGCATCGCCAGATCGTTCGCGCCGTCACCGATCGCCACCACGCGTTCCAGCGGCACGCCGTCGGCCGCGGCCCACCGCCGCAGGTGGTGCTCCTTCGCGTCGCGGTCCACGACCGGTCCCACCGTGCGCCCGGTCAGGCGCCCGCCGGAGACCTCGAGCCGGTTCGCCACCACGTGCTCGACGCCCAGTCCGGCCGCCAGCGGCTCGACGATCTCCGCGAAACCGCCCGAGACCACGCCGAACGTGCCACCGGCGGCGTGCACCGCCGCGACCAGCTCCCGCGCACCCGCCGTCAGCTCGACCGCCTCCCGCACGTCCGAGAGCACGGCGGCGTCCAGCCCCGCCAGGGTGGCCACCCGTTCCCGGAGGCTCGCAGCGAAGTCGAGCTCGCCGCGCATCGCCCGCTCGGTGACCGCCGCCACCTGGTCCCGGGTGCCGGCGTGCTCCGCCAGGAGCTCGATCACCTCGGCCGTGATGAGCGTGGAGTCGACGTCGCTGACCACGAGCCCGGGCCCCTCGGCGGCCAGGGCCCCGCCGGTGACCGCGACGTCGACGCCGAGCGCCGTCGCCGGACCGCGCAGCTCGGCGAGCATCGCGTCCGCCGCCACGCGGTCCGCCGTCGGGCCCGTCAGCGCGACGCCGTACCAGCCGTCCCGCGACGTGTCGGCCACACGAACGGCGCCCGCGGTCCGGGCGACGACGTCGGAGGCGTGGGCGAGCAGCGACTCGGGGACCGGACGCGGCGAGATGAGGCCGACCCGGAGCGTCACCTAGAGACCGTCCAACCCTTGGGGACCACCGTGATGCCGCCAGGGGTCACCGTCAGGCCGCGTGCGACGTCGTGCTCCTTGTCCACCCCGACCCTCGCCCCGGGCTGTACCTGCACGTTCTTGTCGAGGATCGCGCGCTCGACGACGGCGTTGCGGCCCACGTCCACGCCGTCGAAGAGCACCGAGTCGCGCACCGAGGACCACGAGTTCACCCGCGTGCCGGGGGAGACCACCGAGTCCACGACCTCGCCGCCGGAGACGATCACCCCGGGCGAGACCAGCGAGTCCATGGCGTGACCGATCCGCTCGCGGTGCGCGTAGACGAACTTCGCGGGCGGCAGGCCGGTGTACCCGGTGAACAGCGGCCACGAGTCGTTGTAGAGGTTGAAGACCGGGTAGACGGAGATGAGGTCCTGGTTCGCCTCGAAGTAGGCGTCCACGGTCCCGACGTCACGCCAGTAGTTCCGGTCCCGGTCGGTGGAGCCCGGCACGTCGTTGAACGTGAAGTCGTACAGGCCCGCGGCCCCGTCCGCCACGAAACGCGGCACGATCGACCCGCCCATGTCGTGGGCCGAGGACTCGTCCTGCGCGTCCGCGGTGACCGCCTCCACCAGGGCGTCGGCGTCGAGGACGTAGTTGCCCATGGAGGCCAGGACCTCCTCGGGCGAGTCGGCCAAGGGCACGGCTTCCCTGGGCTTCTCCAGGAACCGGCCGATCTTCTGCGGGTTCACCGCGTCCGCCTCGATGACGCCGAACTGGTCGGCGAGGGACAGCGGCTGCCGGATCCCGGCGACGGTGAGCGGGAAGCCGCTGTCGATGTGCTGCTCCACCATCTGGGAGAAGTCCATCCGGTAGATGTTGTCCGCGCCGACGATGACCACGATGTCCGGCTTCTCGTCGTCGATGAGGTTGAGCGACTGGTAGATCGCGTCGGCGCTGCCGAGGTACCAGTTCTTCCCCACCCGTTGCTGGGCCGGCACGGGGGTGACGTAGTTGCCGAGCAGCGTGGACATGCGCCAGGTGACCGAGATGTGCCGGTCGAGGCTGTGCGACTTGTACTGGGTCAGCACGACGACCCGCAGGTAGCCGGAGTTGACGATGTTCGACAGGGCGAAGTCGATGAGGCGGTAGATCCCGCCGAACGGGACCGCGGGCTTGGCCCGGTCTGCGGTGAGCGGCATGAGCCGCTTGCCCTCGCCGCCGGCCAGTACGATCGCGAGCACTCTCGGGGACGCCCTCATGTGGCAGACCTTAGAGGTGTCCACCCGCCCGCCACCACGGCATGCTGGTGGCCGGATCGCCGAGACCGACGAGACGGGAGTGCCAGCATGCGGGTCGACCTCCTCACCAGGGAGTACCCACCCCACGTCTACGGCGGGGCCGGGGTGCACGTGACGGAGCTGGCGCGCGAGCTGCGGCGCCACGTCGACGTGCGGGTCCACGCCTTCGACGGACCGCGCGAGCAGACCGGAGACGTCGCCGTCACCGGCTACCGGGAGCTGCACGAGCTCGAGGGCGCCAACGCCGCGCTGCGGACGTTCGGGGTCGACCTGGCCATCGCGGCGGACCTCGACGGGACCGACCTCGTGCACTCCCACACCTGGTACGCGAATCTCGCCGGCACTCTCGGCGGCCTGCTGCACGACGTGCCGCACGTGCTGACCGCCCACTCGCTGGAGCCGCTGCGCCCGTGGAAGGCGGAGCAGCTCGGCGGCGGCTACGCGCTGTCCGGCTGGGCCGAGCGGACCGCGTACGAGCAGGCGGCCGCCGTCGTGGCGGTCTCGGCCGGCATGCAGGCGGACATCCTGCGGTCCTACCCGCAGGTGGACCCGGCCAAGGTGCACGTGGTGCACAACGGGATCGACCTGGACGGCTGGCAGCGGCCGACGACGGGGGAGGAGATGGAGGCCGCGGCGGCCACAGTGTCCCGGCTCGGCATCGACCCCGACCGGCCGACGGTCGTCTTCGTCGGCCGGATCACGCGTCAGAAGGGCCTTCCGCACCTGCTGCGCGCCGCCGAGCACCTGCCGCCGGAGGTTCAGCTCGTGCTGTGCGCCGGCGCGCCGGACACGCCCGAGATCGCCGCCGAGGTCACCACCCTGGTCGAGGACCTGGAGACGCGGCGTGGCGGGGTGGTGTGGATCTCCGAGATGCTGCCCCGGCCCGAGCTGATCGCCGTGCTGGCCGCCAGCACCGTGTTCGTCTGCCCGTCCGTGTACGAGCCGCTGGGCATCGTCAACCTCGAGGCGATGGCGGTCGGGCTGCCGGTCGTCGCCTCGGCGACCGGCGGGATCCCCGAGGTCGTCGACCACGGCGTGACGGGCACCCTCGTGCCGCTCGAGCAGGCCGACGACGGAACCGGCACGCCGCTGGACCCCGAGACCTTCGAACGGGACCTCGCGGCGGCGCTCACCGCCGTCGCGACCGACCCCTCCCGTGCGGCCCGCATGGGGGCGGCCGGGCGCCGTCGTGCCGAGGACTACTTCTCCTGGGAGGCCGTCGCCGAGCGGACGCTCGCGGTCTACCGCCAGGTTCTCGGGTGAGCGACGTACCACGGGCCTGAGGCACCTTCCATCCGGAGCGATGTGCCCGAGGGGGGTTCCGTCATGGCGGGGTGAGTTGGTACGAAGGGCAGTAATCGATTGCACCGAACGACTGCACGGAACACCTGTCGAGAGGAAGCACGATGCACCGCCAGCCCGCGGACCACGCCGAGCCGACCACCCCGACACCCCCCACGGGGCGGCGAGCCCTGTCCCGCCGAACCGTCCTGCACGGCACCCTCGGGGCCGTCGCCGGCGCGGGACTCGCCACCGCCTACGGACCGGCCACCAGTGCCGCGGCCGCACCGACCGTCACCAAGATCAAGGACCTCATCGGCACGCAGACACCGGTGCAGTTCGGCATCGGAGCCACCGACCTCGGCATCCCTGCGCAGTGCCCGGACGGGCGCACGATCTACGTCTTCGGGGACACCTGGGCCGACCACGTCGGCGGTGCGAACTGGCGCTCGCCGGTCGCCCTGTGGTCCGGGACCACCGACCTCGCCGCCGGCGTGACCTTCGACGCCGCGGTCGGCGGTGACGTCGCCGCCCAGCTCTGGCATTACGAGCACGACGGCTACATCCAGACCGTGATCCCCTCCGACGTCATCACCATCGGCGGGACCATGTACCTGCACGCCATCGTCAACGGGCCGGAGTTCGGCATGGTCCGCTGGACGGAGGTCTGGCGGTCCGACGACTCGGGCGCCACGTGGCAGCACACCGGTCTGAACCTGCCGGCCGACAAGGACGGCGGCCATTTCCAGTGCATCACCTGGGGGCGGGGCAACGACGGCTACGTCTACGCCTTCGGCACCGGTTTCCAGCGGGACAAGGGCATCGTCCTGAACCGGATCCGGGAGACCGAGCTCGGCAACGCGGCCGCCTACGAGCCGTGGGTCTGGGACGGCACCCGGTGGCGGTGGGGCTCGCCCGGGGAGAGCGCCGCCGTCATCCTCGGCGGCCGGTGGGGCGAGATGTGCCTGCGGCCGATCGACGGGAAGTGGCTGTTCACCGGCTTCAGCGAGGCCGACTACCGCATCGACGCCATGGTGCTGAACACCCCGACGGACGATCTGACCGTCGCGCCGCGGACGACACTCATCCACGGCGGTGAGTGGGGCCAGGAGGACGACACCCACGTCGCCCAGCTCTACGGCCCGTACATCATCCCGGGCTCCACGCTCGCCGACCTGCACATGACGGTGAGCCAGTGGAACACCACGACCAACGCGGTGTACCACTCGATGCAGTTCCGGGTGCAGGGCCTCGCCTAGCCCGCCAGACGGGTCGCGCTGGCCGCAGCGAGGGCGTGCCGGGCCGCCGTCGCCACCTCGGCGAGCGTCTGCGCGCGCGCACCCGCCTGCACGGCGGTGACGGCGGCGCCGTCGTCACCGGTGGCCAGCTCGACGATCGTGAGGACCCGCGCGGCACGTTCGAGGACATCCACCTGCCTCGGGTCCAGGTCCGTCGGGAGAAGCTCGTCGGGCAGGGTGGCGAGCGAGAGGTCGAGGATCTGGTCCGCGAGGTCGGGGCGGTCCCGGGCGACGTCGAGCTCCTCGAGCGCCTCCACCGCCTCGGTGAGAGCGAGCTGGATCTGCCGGCGCGCGTGCGAGAGGGAGTCGATACCGGCCAGCAGCAGGCTCGGGACGGGCAGCTGCTCGGTCAGGTCGTGGTCGACGTGCCACGTGACGATCGCCCCCGGCTCCAGCACGCTGCCGAAGACCTCGATCTCCGGAACGAGCACCGCGCACCGCTCGCCGGTCCCGTCCGGGCGCCGCAGGAGGACACCCTCGCCGGCCTCGAGCAGGTCCGCCGACCGGACCGCGGGGGCACCCATCGGGTCACCCGGGCGGGGCAGTACGGCACCGACCTCGCCGACCGGCGTCAGCTCGAGGAGGAGCTCTTCGAGTGTGGTCGCCCCGGTCAGCAGCGGGCCGCGCTCACGCACGCGGTGCACGTCGGGTCCGGCGACGGCCCGGGCGGCCCGGCGGGCCGTCTCCGGACCGTCCACGACCGGCACCCACAGCGCGAGCGTCACCGATGCGGGCAGTCTGAGGGTCGGGTGGCCGGACACGGTGACCAGGGTAGAGACCCGCCCCCGCGGAGGGCTCGGGCACCGCGTGTTCTGCCATAGGGTCGAGCCATGGGTGATGTGCTCGAGCTGAACGACGTCTCGGTCCGTCGCGGCGACAAGCTGCTCCTGGACCACGTCAGCTGGTCGGTGGACGAGGGCGACCGGTGGGTGGTGCTGGGACCCAACGGGGCGGGGAAGACCACCGTCATCCAGCTGGTGGCCGGCCGGCTGCACCCGACCTCCGGCACTGTCTCCATCATCGGTGAGCAGGTCGGACGCACGGACCTGTCCGAGCTGCGCCCCCTCGTGGGGCTCTCCTCCGCGGCCCTCGACCAGCGCCTGCCCCTCGGCGAGCGCGTCGCGGACGTCGTCGTCACGGCCTCCTACGGGATCACCGGCCGCTGGCGCGAGGAGTACGAGGAGCTCGACCTGGAGCGCGCCCGGTCCCTCCTCGACGTCTTCGGCGTGGGCCACCTGGCCGGGCGGACGTACGGCACCCTCAGCTCCGGGGAGCGCAAGCGCGTGCAGATCGCCCGCGCGCTCATGCCGGACCCGGAGGTCCTCCTCCTCGACGAGCCGGCCGCGGGCCTGGACCTCGGCGGCCGCGAGGAGCTGATGAGCGCGCTGTCCGAGCTCGCCGCCGACGGCCGGTCGCCCGTCATCGTCCTGGTGACCCATCACGTCGAGGAGATCCCCTCCGGGTTCACGCACGCCCTGCTCCTGCGCGACGGCGGGGTGGTGACCGCCGGGCCGATCGCCGACGTCATGACGCCGCAGCACCTCTCCCAGGCATTCGGGCTGGAGCTCGAGGTCGAGCGGCACCGGGACCGCTACAGCGCACGGGCCGCCGGCGGCGCGTCGTGACCTGTGGGCAGGGCCACAGCGAGCCCGCGGATCGGTAGGATCGGGCGGTAGGCCCGCATGGGCCGCGACCTGCGTCGTCGCAGGTCGCCACGGAGCAGGGACGGTATCGAGGAGGGGACATGGCCTGGCTGTGGTGGCTCGGTGCGGCCCTGATCCTCGGCGTCATCGAGATGCTGACGGTCGATCTCATCTTCCTGATGCTCGCCGGCGGAGCACTCGCCGGCGTCCTCGTCTCCCTCATCGGCGCGCCGTTCTGGGTCCAGCTCGTGGTCGTCGCCGTCGTCTCGGTCGTGCTGCTCTTCCTCGTGCGCCCGTGGGCCAAGGAGTTCCTCGAGCGGTCCTCGCCGGAGACCGTGACGAACGTGGCCGCGCACGTGGGCCGCGAGGCGACCGTGGTCTCGGACGTCACCGAGCGTGCCGGCCGGATCAAGCTCGCCGGCGAGGTGTGGTCGGCCCGTGCCGTCCAGCAGGGGGCGGTGCTCCCCGTGGACTCGACCGTCCGCGTCGTGCGCATCGACGGCGCCACGGCCGTCGTCGAGCCGGTTCCCGACCAGACCGTGACCGACCAGACCCCGTACCCCGGCTACGGCGTCTGAGCGAGGGAAGGACATGAGCATGGAGATCTGGCTGTCGCTCGGCCTCCTGCTGCTCGTCGTCGTCCTGCTGATCAGCGCGGTGAAGGTCGTGCCGGCGGCACGCACGCTCGTCGTCGAGCGGGGCGGCGCACGGCGCACGCTCACGCCGGGGGTGCATCTGCTCGTCCCGTTCCTCGACCGCGCCCGAGGGACGGTGGACATGCGGGAACAGGCCCTGCGACTCTCCGGCGTCCCGGTCGTGGCCCGCGACCGTCTCGTGGTGCGGGCCGACGGCGAGGTGATGTTCCGAGTCGTCGACCCGGTGGCCTTCACCCAGGGTGAGACCGACCACGGCGCGTTCCTCGAGCGGCTCGTCGTGGACGCGCTGCGCAGGTCCGGTGAGCCGATGGACTCGGAGGACCTGCGTGCCGCCCTCCAGGCGGTCGCGAGCGACGTGCGGTCCCGAGCCGGGGCCGAGAGTGCCCGCCGCGGGATCCAGATCGACAGCGTGCGGCTGCGCGAGCAGCAGCACACCGGGGTCGGCGAGGCCTCGCAGCCCCACCACTGACCAGCGCAGCACGAACCACAACGACCGACGCACATCTCGACAGACGAGGGAACATCATGGGAGACACCCTGGGGGGCACCGTCCTGACGATCATCGCGGTCGTCCTGCTCATCTTCGCGGCGGTGACGGTGTGGCGCGCCGTCCGGATCGTGCCGCAGGCCGTCGCGCTGATCGTCGAACGCCTGGGCAAGTACCAGGCGACGATGTACGCCGGCCTGCACCTGCTCATCCCCTTCGTGGACAAGGTGCGCTCGGGTGTCGACCTGCGTGAGCAGGTGGTCTCCTTCCCGCCGCAGCCGGTGATCACCTCCGACAACCTCACGGTCAACATCGACACCGTCATCTACTTCCAGGTCACCGACCCCAAGGCCGCCACCTACGAGATCGCGAACTACGTCACGGGTATCGAGCAGCTGACGGTCACCACCTTGCGTAACGTCATCGGCTCGATGGACCTCGAGCAGACGCTGACCAGCCGCGACCAGATCAACGGTCAGCTGCGCGGCGTGCTCGACGAGGCCACCGGCCGCTGGGGCATCCGCGTCAACCGGGTCGAGCTCAAGGCCATCGACCCGCCCGCCTCCGTGCAGGGCGCGATGGAGCAGCAGATGCGCGCCGAGCGCGACCGGCGTGCGGCGATCCTCACCGCCGAGGGTGTCAAGCAGTCGCAGATCCTCACCGCCGAGGGTGAGAAGCAGTCGGCCATTCTGCGGGCCGAGGGCCAGGCGCAGTCTGCGATCCTCAAGGCGCAGGGTGAGTCCCGCGCGATCCTGCAGGTCTTCGACGCCATCCACCGCGGCAAGCCCGACAGCCGGCTGCTGGCCTACCAGTACCTGCAGATGCTGCCGGAGATCGCCAACGGGAGCTCCTCCAAGATGTGGGTGGTGCCCACCGAGTTCACCGCGGCCCTCCAGGGCATCTCCCGCGGGTTCGGCGGTCCCTCCGTCGGCGGGAGCGGCGACGCCGACGACGAACCGCACCCGACGGTGGACTTCGGCGACGAGGACTCCGGCGTCGCGACGGCGCTGCAGGAGACCACGCTGCAGGACCCGGGTGAGGCGCTCGCCGAGGCACGTGGCGAGGCGGAGCAGGCGACGTCGGAGGCGTCGACCGCCGGCGAGCACAGCGGGGCGCGGCCGTCCCGGTCCGCCGAGGCCGGCCAGCGACCGACCGAGGCCCGTCCGCAGGGGCAGTCGCCGGCCGGGTCGAGTGGCCCGGCCGCGCCGACCGGCCGGCCCGACGACGGCGCACGCTTCGCCCCGCCGCCGAACAGGCCGCCGCAGCAGGGTGGGGAGCCGCCCCAGCAGGGCGGGCCGCCGCCCCAGCAGTAGGCGCGAGCGCCACGCCGCGGTTCGGAACTAGAGTGGCCGGGCCGCGTCGCGCGCGGCCACGGATCACGAAGAAGGCCTGATGCTCGTCTCGCTGCTGCGGCGCTTCCTGCGCCCCTACGGCGGTGCCGTGGTCGCCGTCGTCGTGCTGCAGCTGGTCCAGTCGCTCGCCGCGCTGACGCTGCCCAGCCTCAACGCCGACATCATCGACCACGGCGTGATCGTCGGCGACACCGGGTACATCCTGCGCATCGGCGTCGTGATGCTCGGCGTGTCCGTGGTCCAGGGCATCTGCGCGATCGCGGCCGTCTACTTCGGCTCACGCGCCGCCATGGCCGCGGGCCGGGACATCCGTGCGGCCGTATTCGGGAAGGTCCAGCGGTTCTCCGCGGCCGAGGTCGGCCGGTTCGGTGCGCCGTCGCTCATCACCCGCAGCACGAACGACGTCCAGCAGATCCAGATGGTGACGGCCATGACGTTCACCATCATGGTCATGGCCCCGATCAACATGATCGGTGGCGTGATCATGGCGCTGCGCCAGGACATCGGCCTCTCGGCCCTGCTGCTCGTGGTGGTGCCGGTCCTGCTGGTGGTCCTCGCGCTCGGGATCCGCCGGATGGGCCCGCTGTTCCGGCAGATGCAGCAGCGCATCGACCGGATCAACCTCGTCCTGCGCGAGCAGATCTCCGGCGTGCGGGTGGTGCGCTCGTTCAACCGGCAGCCGACCGAACGAGACCGGTTCGAGGGTGCCAACCAGGAGCTGTACGGCACGGCGCTGGGCGTCGGCCGCGTCATGGCGCTGCTCTTCCCGCTGGTCCAGCTCATCATCGGGGCCTCGTCCGTCGCAGTCGTCTGGTTCGGCGCCGGCCGGATCGACGCCGGTGACATGGATCCGGGCGCCCTGATCGCGTTCCTCAGCTACCTCCTGCAGATCCTCATGGCCGTGATGATGGCCGTGATGATGTTCATGATGGTGCCGCGCGCGGAGGTGGCCGCCGGGCGCGTCCGCGCCGTCCTGGACGTCGAGCCGGCGATTCTGGCGCCGGAGCGGCCGCGCAGCCTGCCGGAACCGGGCCGCGGTCGCGGGCTCACGGTGGAGCTCGACGGTGCCACCTTCGGCTACCCGGGCGCCGACGAGCCGGTGCTGCGGGACGTCACTCTCCGGCTGAGCCCGGGCACGACGACGGCAGTCATCGGCTCCACCGGCTCCGGCAAGTCCACGCTCGTCAACCTCGTCCCGCGGCTCATCGACGTCACCGCGGGCGCGGTGCGCGTCGGCGGGATCGATGTGCGCGAGCTCGACCCCGGCGAGCTGCGCGAACGCGTCGCCGTCGTCCCGCAGAAGGCGTACCTGTTCTCCGGCACCGTCGCCTCCACGTTGCGGCACGGTCGGCCGGACGCCACCGACGAGCAGCTGTGGCGGGCGTTGGAGCTCGCGCAGGCCCGCGACTTCGTCGAGGCGCTCGAGGCCGGCCTGGAGGCGCCCGTGGAGCAGGGCGGCTCGAACTTCTCCGGCGGCCAGAAGCAGCGGCTCGCCATCGCCCGTGCCCTGTTGCGCCCGGCGGACGTCTACCTCTTCGACGACTCCTTCTCGGCCCTGGACTTCGCCACGGACGCGCGGCTGCGCGCTGACCTGCCGGCGGCGACGGGCGGGGCGACGATCCTCGTGGTCGGGCAGCGCGTCGCCTCCATCAGGGACGCCGACCAGATCGTCGTGCTCGACGACGGCGCGGTGGTGGGGCTCGGGACGCACACCGAGCTGATGGAGACCTCCGAGACCTACCGCGAGATCGTCTACTCCCAGCTCAGCGCGGAGGAGGCGGCATGAGCATGGGGCCCGGGATCGCGCCGAACCAGCGGTCGAAGCAGTTCGGCCCGACCGTGCGACGCCTGGTCGGACATCTCCGCGGAGAGCGCCGGTGGCTCCTGGCCTGCGTCGTGCTCGGTGCCGGCGCGGTGTTCCTCCAGGTCCTCGCCCCCAAGCTGCTCGGTGATGCGACCAACGTGGTCTTCAACGGCTTCGTCGGGCAGATGCTCCAGGTCGGGACCACGCAGGCGGAGGCCGTGGAGGCGCTCCGTGCCGCCGGCCAGGGGCAGGTCGCGGACATGGTCTCCGGCATGGACGTCACGCCGGGTGTCGGCATCGACTTCGCGCTGCTCGGACGGATCCTGCTCGGGGTCCTCGCCGTCTACCTCGGCAGCGCGCTCCTGCTTTGGCTGCAGGGATTCGTCCTGGCGAGCGTCATCCAGCGGGTGGGCTACCGGCTGCGGCGGGACGTCCAGGCGAAGATCGACCGGCTGCCGCTCTCGCACCTGGACAGCAGGGCCCGTGGCGACACCCTCTCCCGTGTCACGAACGACATCGACAACCTCACCCAGACGCTTCAGCAGACGCTGTCGCAGGCGATCATCTCCGTGCTGACCGTCCTCGGCGTGCTCGGGATGATGGTGTACATCTCCTGGCAGCTCGCGCTGATCGCGCTGGTGACGGTGCCGTTGTCCGCCGTCGCGACGGCGCTGATCGCCAAGCGCGCCCAGCCCCACTTCGTCGGGCAGTGGCGGGCCACCGGAGACCTCAGCGGTCAGGTCGAGGAGGCGTTCACCGGGCACGAGGTCGTCACCGCCTTCAACAGCCAAGACGCCTTCGCGGAGGCGTTCACGAGGGAGAACGAGCGGCTCTACCGCGCCAGCTTCAAGGCCCAGTTCATCTCCGGCACGATCATGCCGGCGATGCAGGTCCTGGCGAACCTGAACTACGTTCTGGTCGCCGTCGTCGGTGGTCTGCGGGTCGCCTCCGGCGCCCTCACCCTCGGTGAGGTCCAGGCGTTCATCCAGTACTCCCGTCAGTTCAGCCAGCCGTTGGGCCAGCTGGCCTCGATGGCCAACCTCGCCCAGTCCGGCGTCGCCTCCGCCGAGCGGATCTTCGAGCTCATGGACGCGGAGGAGATGCGCCCGGACCCCGATCCGGGACGCCGCCCGGCGACGATCCGCGGCGAGGTGATCTTCGAGGACGTGAGCTTCCGGTACGCGCCGGACGTGCCGCTCATCGACGGGCTGACCCAGCGCGTGGAGCCGGGCCAGACGGTCGCCGTCGTCGGGCCGACTGGCGCCGGGAAGACCACCCTCGTCAACCTCGTCATGCGCTTCTACGAGATCGACGGCGGGCGGATCCTCCTCGACGGGGTGGACACCCGCGAGATGACCCGCGCGGACCTGCGCGAGCCCATCGGCATGGTGCTGCAGGACACCTGGCTCTTCCAGGGCACCATCGCCGAGAACATCGCCTTCGGGCGCGACGGCGCCACCGAGGCCGAGATCCGCGCCGCGGCCGAGGCGGCCGGCGTGGAGCGCTTCGCCCACTCGCTGCCGGACGGCTACGAGACCGTGATCGACGACGAAGGGGGCGGCGTCTCCGCGGGCGAGAAGCAGCTCATCACGATCGCCCGGGCGTTCCTCTCGGACCCCCAGATCCTCATCCTGGACGAGGCCACGAGCTCGGTCGACACCCGGACCGAGGTCCTGGTGCAGCAGGCCATGAACCGGCTCCGGCAGGGACGGACGAGCTTCGTCATCGCCCACCGGCTCTCGACCATCCGCGACGCCGACGTCATCCTCGTCATGGAGCGGGGCCGGATCGTCGAGCAGGGCACGCACGAGCAGCTGCTCGCGGCCGACGGCGCCTACGCCCGGTTGTACCGGGCGCAGTTCGCCGCACCAGTGGTCGAGGAGAGGTAGTGAGGTAGCGGGGTACCGTCGGTCCGCCATGCTCATCACGCTCACCACCGCCGCCGACGAACGGGTGGCCGACTACACCAACCTCACCGACGTCGCGCTGCGCTCGAAGCACGAGCCTGAGAAGGGTCTGTACATCGCCGAGAGCACCCAGGTGATCCGCCGGGCGGTCACGGCGGGCCACCGCCCGCGGTCCTTCCTCATGGCCGAGAAGTGGCTCGAGACGATGTCACCGGTGATCGAGTCCGCCTGCGGAGCCCCGGACGGCGGTGAGACGCCGGTCTTCGTGGCCGAGGAGCCGGTGCTGCGTGCCATCACCGGGTTCCATCTGCACCGTGGCGCGCTGGCCGCCATGCACCGACCGCCGCTGCACGGAGTGGCCGACCTGCTGGCCTCAGCACGTGGGGAAGCGGACGGGAAGCCCGAGCCTGCCTCAGAGACGCGGCGACGATCGCGGATCGCGGTGCTCGAGGGCTTGGTGGACCATACGAACGTCGGCGCGTGCTTCAGGTCAGCCGCGGCGATGGGGGTCGACGCGATCCTGGTGACCCCGACGTGTGCCGACCCGCTCTACCGACGCAGCGTGCGTGTCTCCATGGGTGCGGTCTTCCAGGTCCCATGGACGCGCACCGAGAGCTGGCCGGCAAACGCGCAGCAACTCAAGGATGCCGGATATGTGGTCGCCGGGCTGACGCTCGGCGAAGGGGCGATCAGCCTAGACGACCTGGTGGCCGAGAAGCACGAGGACCTGGCGCTGGTCCTCGGCAGCGAGGGGCATGGCCTGATGGCCAAGACGGACCGCGTGCTCGACCGTCGGGTGACGATCCCGATGATGCACGGCGTCGACTCGCTCAACGTCGCGGCCGCATCGGCCGTCGCGTTCTACGCGACGCGGTAGGTAGCCAGCCGGCGCGTACGGTTTCAGACCTGACGCCCGACCAGGCCGAGAATCTCTCACGAACGATTCATGCGTCGAGGCATTGGCCAGGCGATCAACGGCAAGGCGATCAACGCCGATACGCCTGCGCACGGGGCTACAGCAGCCCGATCACGAGTGACATCGCCAGAAACATGGCGAGCTGGTAGCCGGCGTTGATGATGGTCAGCTTCGCGGGCTTCAGCTCGAAGGCGTTGTGTTGCAAGAGCGTGGTGGCCGACAGAGTCAGCCACGCGGCGGAGCCGACCAGCAGTGCCAGCCCTGCGGAGTCGTCGCCGGTAGCCTCCGACACGATCGAGATTCCCGCAGCGAGGCCGACGGCGGTCACGAGGTTCGCGATGGCCAACTGGGTCATGTTCCTCGTGCGTGCCGGTCGCGAGCGTTCCGGCGTCACGCCCGTCAGCCGCTCCCAGGCGTTCGCGATGGGGCCCTTCTGGTACCAGATGAACGCCACGACCATGCCCGCTACGAACGCGATCGCGGCACCGAACCAGCTGATCTCCATTGCGCAGCCCTTTCTTGCCCCGATTCAATTCAGGGCCGTGCGATGTGTGGCTTCCTGAGTGTGCGGTTGATATTATCAACCATGGTTGAGAACGTAAAAACCTCAGTCGGGCGCTCCTACGGTCAGTTCTGCGGTCTGGCACGGGCCCTCGACGTCGTGGGAGATCGCTGGAATCTCCTGATCGTGCGCGAGCTGCTGCCCGGGCCGCTGCGGTACAGCGAGTTGAAGTCGTCCCTCCCTGGCGTGGCGAGCAACCTCCTGGCCGAGCGCCTCCGGACGCTGGAGTCAGCCGGAGTGGTCGAACGTCGACTGGGAGACACGGGAGTCCTCTACGGACTGACACCCTGGGGCGAAGAGCTCAGGGAGCCGATGGAGGGGCTCGGACGGTGGGGCGCTCCGCTGCTGGCGGCGGGGCGGGGTGACGACGCGTTCCGGCCGCGATGGCTGACGCTCGCCCTGCCAGCCATGCTCCGAGGCAGGACCGCAGTGCCTCCCGTGGAGATCGGCTTCGAGGTGGAGGACCTGCTCATCGTTCTTCGTATCGACGGGGACGGTCCGAGTGCAGGAATCGGAACCGACGAGCGGCCGCGGACCGTCCTGAAGGCCGCGCCGGACACGGTCGTCTCCCTCGTAACCGGTGCCCTTTCCGTGGACCAGGCCGTCGCATCCGGAGACCTTCTCGGAGATGCGGACGTCCTCCGCCTGGCTGTTGCGGGGTAGGACGTTGATGACACGCCGGGTGCTCGGGTGAAGGGGGGAGGGCAGGTCTTCCGCGGCAAGGATGTGTAGCACCAAGCGACCCATCAACGCGTAGGACTCGCCGATCGACGGATCTTGAGTGGGAAGTATCGCGGTACGCCAACCGGTCGATGCCTCTCGGCTAGCTGAGTGGTGGAGGCGTGAGGTAGACGACTCCTACCCCTCGGTCTGTCCCTCAAACCACAGCTGCAACGCTGTAGCGGTTGTCGCCTGCCGTATGCCTAGACCAAACGAGCACGTCCGCGAGATCGGAGGAATCGAACTCGTGGGTTGTGATCTCTCCGTTTGTCCGGTGGATCGCGACGCGATAGGCGGCCGCAGTCGCTTCCCACTGCGTGTCGCGCTCGTCAACGATGCGTCCGTCCATAACGAAAGCCTATGCACCTCTGACGCGCACGTGACTGGCTCGTCAGTGATGTGCCGACTGGTCGATCTCGTGCACTAGAGCCCCGCGTCGCGGGCGACGACGGCGGCGCGCATCCGGGTGGGCAGGTTC
This sequence comes from Georgenia alba, assembly GCF_042665525.1. NCBI lineage: Bacteria > Bacillati > Actinomycetota > Actinomycetes > Allobogoriellales > Allobogoriellaceae > Georgenia > Georgenia alba. Next base: position 302,879 of record NZ_JBHTCQ010000004.1, on the reverse strand, counting down.
AGTTTCGCCAGCACCCGGGAGACGTGGGTCTTGGCCGTCGCCTCGGAGATGCCGAGCTCCTCGGCGAGCTGCGCGTTCGACAGGCCGCGACCGAGCCCGGCGAGCACCTCACGTTCGCGGGTGGTCAGCTCCTCGAGGGACGGCGGCGGCGACGGCGGACCCTCGCGGCGCCGCTCCCGGAACCGTTCGAGGACCCGGGCGGTCACCTCGGGGGCGAGCACGCCGTCGCCGCTGGCCACCCGGCGCACGGCCGCGACCAGGTCCTCCGGCTCGACCGACTTGATCAGGTAGCCCGCCGCACCGGCCTCCAGAGCGCCGTCGACGTACTCGTCGATGTCGAACGTCGTCAGCACCAGGACCGCCGCGAGCCGTCCCTCGACGATCTCCGCGGTCGCCTGGACGCCGTCCACACCCGGCATGCGCATGTCCATGAGGACCACGTCCGGCCGCAACGAGCGGGCCTGCACGACGGCGGACCGGCCGTCCGCGGCCTCGCCCACCACCGTGATCCCGTCGTCGGCGGCCAGCACGGCCCCCAGCCCGGCGCGCACGGCGGCGTGGTCGTCGGCGATGACCACCCGGATCGGGCTCACGACGGCACCACCGGGGACCGGTGGCGAGGCACGGTCGCACGGACGACCCACGTCCCGTCGTCGGACGGTCCGGCGTCGCACCGGCCGCCGACCGCGGCGGCCTGCTCGGTCATGATGACGGTGCCGAGGCCGCCGGACGTGTCCTGCGGGCTCGAGGGATCCGCAGCCGGGCGTTCGTCCGGCAGTGGGTTGCTTGCCGTCAGCAGGACGCCCTCGTCCTCGGCGCGGACGGTGAGGCGGAGCGGGGCACCGGGTGCGTGCCGGGCGGCGTTCACCACGGCCTCCCGCGCGATCCGCATGAGGACGTGCGAGGTCGCCGTGGTGAGGTCCTCCCGCGGCGCGTCCACCTCGAGCTCGAGCGCGACGCCGAGCCGTTCGGCATCGCCACGCAGGATGCCGGTCTCCTCGATCCCCGGCGGGACCTTGAGCGGCAGGTCGCCGGGATCCTCGGCGTTGAGGACGTCGATGAGCTGGCGGAGCTCGGCGAGGGCCTCCAGGCTCGACTCGCGCACCGCCCGCATCGCCGACGCGGTGTCGCCCGACGCGCGCGAGGTGGCCGCCGACTGCAGCGCGATCGCCGAGAGGTGGGCCGCCACGGCGTCATGCAGGTCTCGGGCGAGCGTCGCGCGCTCGGACCGGACGGCCCGCTCCCTCTCCGCCGTCGCCGCGCGCAGCACGGCGTCCGCCCGTTGACGTTCCGCCGCCGCACGGGCCTTCTCGGCCTGGATCAGCTCCTCGCGCTGCCGGCTGGCCGTGCCGATGAACAGTGGCGAGCCGAGCAGGGCCACCAGGGAGAGCACCACCTGGATCCGGTCGTCCGCGTCTCCCCGGCTCGAGGCCACGAGGACCGCTCCGGCGACGGTGCACCCAACCAGGATCGTGCGCCGCTCCCACGGCCTGCCCACGAGCGCGGCGGCGTAGAGGGCGTCGAAGAGCGCGATGAGCAGCGCGAGGTTGAGCCCGGCGCCGACGAGGGCTGTCTCGCCCACCAGCGCGGCCCCGCAGCCGACGCACGCCACCACCGGCCACCGCCGCTTGGCCAGCAGGGACGACGCGGCCACCACGGCCGCCAGCAGCGGCACCAGAGGGCCTCCCTCGGGGGCCGGGCCGCGCCCGAAGCCGGTGACCGCCACCATGACGCCGATGAGCAGGATGCCCAGGGCCATGACGACGTCGCCGCGCACCGAACGGTAGGGCAGGCTCGGCAGCACCCAGTCGTCGATCGCGACGGGGACGTGTTCCTCCGCCGCGGCCCGCTGCTGTCCCGGCCGTGCCATGACGCGATCCCAGCACACTCGGCGCGGACGCGGGTAGGTCGAAGGATGTACGCGCCGGTCCACCGGGTCCGCCGTCCGCCGGACGTGTGCCCGCGCGTCCCGCGCGAGGGTGGTGGCATGGAGATCGCGACCCTCGGGATGCTGGCGCTGCTCGCACTCGCAGACTCGACGAGCTTCGGCACGCTGCTCATCCCGATCTGGCTGTTGCTGGCCGCCGGACGTCCGCGGCCCGGCCGCCTGCTCGTCTACCTCGGGACCGTGGGCGTCTTCTACTTCGTGGTGGGCCTGGTGCTGTCGGCCGGTGCGCGGCTGTTCCTGGCCGACGTCCAGGCGTGGCTCGCCACCGACGCCGGTGCCATGGTCCTCGTGGTCGTCGGCGCCGCGCTCATCGCGGTCAGCTTTCCGATGGACCGGCGTCGCAAGGCCGCCGGGGAGGGCTCCGGCGGGCGTCTCATGCGGTGGCGCGAGCGCGTCATGAGCGCCGAGCACGGGTCGGCGCGACCACTGATGGCGCTGGCCCTGACCGCGACCACGATCGAGGTCGCCACCCTGCTGCCGTACCTCATCGCGATCGGGATCATGACGGACGCCGACCTCGCGCCGGTCACGCACGTGGGCCTCATGGCGGCCTACTGCCTGCTCATGCTGGCCCCGGCACTCGTGCTGCTCGGCCTCAGGATGGTTGCGCATCGCCTTGTCGAGCCGCTTCTGGTGCGGGTGAACGCCTGGTTGATGAAGTCGGCGGGCGACTGGATGCCGTGGATCGTCGCCATCCTCGGATTCCTGATCCTCCGCGAGGGCCTCGGGCAGTTCGGCGGGGTGAGCGAGTTCCTGGACCAGCTGGGCGGCTCGGGAGGCTGACGGGGCCCTCGTCAGGCGCGCGTGAACGTCAACCGACCCGTGGCGAGGTAGAACGGCGACGGTGGCGGCGGCCGCCGGCCCCGCCGCAGACGGGACAGGCTCGTCCGCCACCAGGACGTCCGCGCGTAGGTCCCGGTGGCGAAGACGTGCATCGTGTCCTCGCCGTCCAGGACGACCGCCGGGCCGCACAGGCCGGCGGCGTACCACGGCGTCGGCGAGGCATCGGTGTCGAGGAGCCGGTCGATGCCGCCCCACGCGGCACGGCCGCCCGGCAGGTCGCCCGCCTCGGTCAGCCACAGGCCCTGTGCGGGGTACGGCTCGGTGCCGTGGAGGTTGGTCCCACGGGCCAGCACCATCCGCCAGCCCGCCGGTGTCCGCACCACCGTGTTGTCGAAGTACCCCTCGGCGGTCGAGGAGAACGTCTCGGCGGGCTCCCACCGCAGTCCGTCGTCGCTCTCGGTGTACCGCAGCTCGTAGTCCGGCCGCTCGCCGGGCTCGACCTCGCCCGGCGCAGAGAGGTACCACATCCGCCAGCGGCCGTCGGTGCACAGCACGTAGGGCTCGAACGCGCTCGGCCGCCGGGCGTCCCCCTCCAGGACCGGGTGGTCGTACCGTCGCCACGTCTCGGCGTCCCGCACGAGAGCGCCGATCGCGTACCGGTTGCGGCCGAGGCCGGTGCGCCCCGCCGGCTGTCCGGCGTAGTAGATCCGTTCCACCGGCTCGCCGGCCACGGTCCCGGCGACCCGGTTCGGGGTGTGCATCCCGCCGCCGTCCCAGCTGCGTCGGCGCGGCGGGCTCCCGATGGTCACGGCATGTCCCCGCCGGTCGGTGACGAACGCCCAGCCGTCCTCGACGACCGGGGCCCCCACGGGGAGCCGGGCGAGCACGATGCGGACGGTCAGCCGGGTCGTGAACGCCCCGAGGAGCATCTGCCACCGGCCGTCGGCGTGGAACACGTCGGGATCGCTCACGCCCAGGACGCCGCGGCAGATCCGTGCCTCGGCAAGCATGTCGAACAGGGGACGCTGGTCGACCAGCCGCCAGGAGGTCACCTCCGGCAATCTACCGACCCGGACTCGGCGCCATCTACGCTGGCCGGGTGCCGCACCCGATCATGTTCGACGACGACGATCCCTACCTCGCCCGGCTGCGTACCGTCGCCCTCGCGTTCCCGGAGGCCGAGGAGTTCGTCTCCCACGGTCGCCCGAACTTCCGGGCCGGCAAGGTGTTCGCCGTGTACGGCTCGGGCACCAAGGGCCCGGCCGCGACCCGGGTGATGTACGACCACGGCCTGGTGCTGCTGCCGGACGAGGACGACCGCCGGGCGCTCGCCGAGGACCCGCGGACGTTCGTGCCCGCCTATTACGGTCCCTCGGGCTGGATCGGCCTCGACCTGGCGTCCGGCGGGACCGCCGCGGAGGATGTGGACTGGCAGGAGATCGCGGAATTGCTGGACAGCTCCTACCGGCAGATCGCCGGCCCGCGGCGGGTCGCCCGCCTCGACGACGACGGCGGACCGGCAGCACAAGGGGCGCGCCCTGCCTGACGCGCGAACGCCGACAGCTTCCGCTGGTCGGGCGGACGGCCTCCTGCGCCTCACCCTTCATCTCCGCGCGGGCGCGTGGGAGGCTGAGCGCATGTGCCGCAACATCCGAACCCTGCACAACTTCGCCCCCGCCGCGACGTCGGAGGAGATCGAGGCCGCAGCCCTGCAGTACGTGCGGAAGGTCTCCGGGATGAACAAGCCGTCGAAGGCCAACCAGGAGGCCTTCGACCGCGCCGTCCACGAGGTCGCGCACATCACGCACCACCTGCTCGAGGACCTGGTCACCACCGCACCGCCGAAGGACCGCGAGGTCGAGGCCGAGAAGGCCCGGGCCCGGGCCGCCAAGCGGTACGGCACCCAGGAGCAGGCCGCGTCGTAGCGGCGGCGTGTCGTAGCGGCGGCGTGGCCGTGTGGCGGCGCCGGGGGAGAGGCTCTGGCCGCCGTCGTCACCGTTTCGGCGTGACGTCTCGCTACGCCCCGCCGGCGTAGCCGTGCTGGCGCCACGCCTCGTAGACCGCGACGGCGGCCGAGTTGGCGAGGTTCAACGACCGGACGGCCGGCACCATCGGGATGCGCAGACGGTCCGTCAGGCGGTCGTCGGTGAGGACCTCGTCCGGCAGGCCCGTCGGCTCAGGGCCGAAGAGGAGGGCGTCACCCGGCTCGTACCGGACGTCGGCGAAGCTCCGGGTCGCCTTGCCGGTGAACGCGAAGACCCGCCCCGGCAGGGCCGCGAGGGCGGCGTCGAGATCGCGGTGGACGGCGACGTCCGCCAGGTCGTGGTAGTCCAGGCCGGCCCGTCGCAGGTGCGCGTCGGTCAGCTCGAAGCCGAGCGGTTCGACGAGGTGGAGCGTGGTCCCCGTGCACGCGGCCAGGCGGATCGCGTTGCCCGTGTTCGGCGGGATCCGGGGCTCGTAGAAGACGACGTGGAACACGCGGTCACCCTACGGCCGCCGGCGGTGCTCGGCGCCGGGCCCTACGTGCGCTCTACAGTGCGCCGCCGGCCGCCGCGGGCGCCCCGTCGGGGGCGCCCTCGTCACCGATCTGCTCGCGGGCCACGAAGTTCTCCAGGTCGAAGAGGTTCTCGCCGGCGCGCTGAGCCACGGTGAGCAGGGTGGTCGCCGAGGCGACCTCCTCGACCTGCTCCTCCAGGAACCAGAGCATGAACTGCTCACCGAGCACGTCGTTCTCCTCCCGGGCGGCCCGGAAGATCGCCTCGACCTGCCCGGTCACCTGCTGCTCCTGGTCCAGCGCGAGCTGCAGCGGCTCGGTCACCCGGGTGAAGTCGTTCCGCACGGTGGAGCCGCCGGGGATCTCCACGTCGAGACCGCGGTCGAGCATGTACTGCACGATCATCATCGCGTGGTTCCGCTCCTCGAGCGCCTGGCGGTAGAAGTGACGCGCCAGCTGCGGCAGGTCCTGCCCGTCGAACCACACCGCGATGGCGACGTACTGCTGATGCGCGTCGAACTCGTGGCCGATCTGCTCGCGCAGCAGCCGCAGGAACTGCGACTCACTCGCCGTGCTCATGACGCCACGGTACTCGGCCGCGGAGGCGGACGGTCGGCCTACGGCCAGCGCCATGCTGGCCGGTCCAGCGGTCCCTCCTGGCCCGCCACCGTCGTCTCGCCGTCGAGCTTCTCCAGCTCGATCTGCACGACGCGCTCCCCGACTCCGTCCCCGTCCGCCGGTTCTGCCTCCGTCCCGTCCGCGTCCACCGCCCGGGCCAACGCCTCGGAGTGGGTGACCACGACCACCTGGGTCTGCGCGGCCGCGCCGACCGCCAGCCGCGCCAGGGCCGGCAGCATCGAGACGTGCATGGACTGCTCGGGCTCGTTGAGCACCACCAGCTGCGGCGGGCGCGGGGTGAGCAGCGCGGCCGCCACCATGAGGAAACGGAGCGTCCCGTCGGAGAGCTCGGCGGCCCGCAACGGGCGCAGCAGGCCCGGCTGGTGGAGCAGCACCTCGAACATCCCGTCCTCGGCCCGGATCTCGAGCCGTGCGTCGAAGGCGTCGGCGATCGCCCGCTCGAGCGCGTCGTGGCGCCCCATGTCGGCGATGGTGGCCAGCGCGGCGGCGAGGTCCGCTCCGTCGTCGGCGAGCGCGGAGGTGCGCGAGCCGGCCCGTGGCACGCGGGCGGGCGTCTCCGGGTCCGTGCGCAGGTGGTCGTACAGGCGCCACGAGCGCAGCTCCTCCCGCAGTCGGAGGATCTCCGGCGTGCGCACGGGATCGGCGAGCAGGTCGAGCATCGACTCGTGCACGCGGGCCTGGGAGGTCAGCGTCTCCCAGCCGTCCTCGCCGCGGGTGCGCACGAGCGGTCCCTTCCGGTGCGTGAGCATGCTCCCGGCGCGCAGCAGGGGACCGGCCCAGACGACCTCCTCCTTGATCTCGGGGTCCCGCACGAACGGCCCGGAGACGGGCGGCGCCGGGAGGCCGAGCGAGACGAGGTAGCCGGTGTCCTCGCCGGCGACGCCCAGCTCGACCCGCACCGGGCGCTTCCGGAGGGTGCCCTCGCCGGTCCCGCCGGACTCCCGGCCCGCCCACAGGGCGGAGGACAGCCCGCCCTCCTGCGCGAGCGCGGCCGGGGCGCCCACCCCCGCCGTCGCGGCGAGGAGGCGGAGCGCCCGGTAGAGGTTCGACTTCCCGGAACCGTTGGCCCCGGTGACCACCGTCAGCCGGCCGAGGGGGAGGACGACGTCTCTCAGCGAGCGGTACCCGCGGACGGCGAGCGTGGTCAGCACGCAAGAAACGCTATCGCGATGCGAGGACATGTTGTCAACCGATGGGTTGACAACCGTACGGAGGGCTGGTTCAGTGGTTATCAACCGAAAGGTTGACAACAACTACGGACAAGGAGCTCGACATGACTCGCGTGATCATGCAGGCCGTCGTCTCGGTGGACGGCTTCATCGCCCGGCCGGACGACATGCCGGGGCCGCTGTTCGACTGGTACGGCAACGGCGACGTCGAGCTCACCGCCAACGACGCCGGCTGGACCTTCCACGTCTCGCAGGCCTCGCACGACTACGTCCAGCCGTTCTGGGACGCCGTGTCCGTCACGGTGATCGGCCGTCGCCTGTTCGACATGACGAACGGGTGGAACGGTGTCCCGGGGGCGGGTGACCATCTCGTCGTCGTCACGCACCGTCCGCTTCCGCAGGAGTGGCTCGCGCAGCACCCGGACGCACCGTTCCACACCGCCGGCACCGTCGAGTCCGGCATCGCACGCGCCGCGGAGCTGGCCGGTGACGGCCTCGTGTGCGTGTGCGCGGGCGACGTCGGTGGCCAGGCCTTCACTGCCGGGCTCGTCGACGAGGTCTTCATGGACGTCGCCCCGGTGGTCCTGGGCGAGGGCAAGCGGTTCTTCGGCGACCACGCCGACGCCGTCCTGCTCCAGGACCCGGCCGAGGCGGTCCAGGGCGAGCGCGTGCTGCACCTGCGTTACCGCGTGCGCCGCTGAAGCCGCTCGCTCAGCCGGTCGGTCTGGCCAGTCCGTCGACGACCTCCGCGCCGGGCAGGGCCTGCAGGACCTCGCCCGGCATCAGCAGCTTCGAGCGGCGCACGCCGGACCCCACGATCGACGGGCCGGACCGCACGCGGGAGTCGAGCAGCAGGCGCCAGTCGGACGGGACCCCGACGGGCGTGATGCCGCCGTACTCCATGCCCGACGCCTCGACGGCACGCTCGGTCGGCCAGAAGGACGCCTTGCGCACGTCGAGGAGCTTGCGGACGGTCGTGTTGACGTCCGTGCGGGTGGTGGCCCGCACCACGCACGCGGCCACCCGTTCCTGTCCCTCGCGCCTGCCGGCCACCAGCACGCAGTTCGACGACGCCTCGAGCGGCAGCTCGTACGCCTCGGTCATCGCGGCCGTGTCCGCCAGCTCCGGGTCGATCTCCGTGACGTAGACGTACTTCGAGACGTCGGGGTCGAGGGCCTCGAGGCAGGCCAGCACGGGAGCGGCCAGCAGGTCGGTCCGCCGCCGGTACGGGACCCAGGTCAGCGTGCCGTACCTGGTCGCGTCGGTGAGCAGCGGGTCGGCCGGGTCGCCGAGGCTCTCGCCGGTCGGCGTCGGCTCGGGGACGGCCTCTTCCTGGCTCACCGCTGGTAGGTGGCCACGAGGGTCGCGCGAGCCACCGTGTGGAAGAGGGTCATGAAGGCGCACTTGGTGGGGGAGTCGTCCTCGCCCAGCTCGAGGGTCTCGGTGTCGAGCGCGTGGACGGCGAAGTAGTACCGGTGCGGTCGGTCGCCCTCGGGAGGTGCCGAGCCGACGTACGCGTGCGTGCCGCCGTCGTTGCGCAGGTGGAACGCCGCGCCGGGCAGCATGAGGTCGGACTCGCCCTCGCCCTGGGCGAGCGAGGTGACGTCCGCGGACAGGTCCACCACCGTCCAGTGCCAGAACCCCGACGGCGTCGGCGCGTCCGGGTCGAAGCAGGTCACGACGAACCCCTTGGTCTCCTCCGGGAAGCCGGACCACGACAGCTGCGGCGAGGTGTTCGCCCCGTCCTGCGTGTGCGCCACGGGCAGCGGCGCGCCGTCGGTGATGTCCGTCGAGGTCAGCGCGAACGACGGCACGGTCGGGAGCTTCTCGTACGGGTCCTGGGCGAGGGGGCGGTCGAGGTTCACGGCAGTCCTTCCGTCGTCGGTTGGTGCTGCCCCCAACCTACGGCTCTCGGCGGTGCGCTGGCACGTCGCCGCCGGCGTCGTGGCGTCGAGTGGTGTCGCACACCCACGTGCGGCCGGTCGCGTGGATGTGGGTGGGCGGGTCCAGGATCGAGTCCTTCGGGAGCCGGGCGAGAGCCGGTTGACAGCGGCGGCGTCCGGACGAACACTGGACATCTCGAACATACGTTCTATGCGGAGGGAGGGTGGCGTGCTCACCGCGGTACCGCACGACGTCGCCTCCCGACCGGGCCGAGAGGCGTCACCTGACGCCCGGCTCACCGCAGCGCGCGCCGCACTGGCCAGGGCGGAGACCGCCGCGGGGCTGCGGACCCGGCTTGCCGGTCCCGGGCTGAGCACCTCCCCGACCCTCACCCCGCCCGAGGGGGAGGACGGCGGCCGGCAGGTCACCGGGGCCGAGCCCGACCCCCTCACCCCGGGCGCCGACGATCGCGCCCTGCCCGTCCCGCCGGCGCTGGCGCCCCTGTTCCCCTTCGGTGCGATGGCTCGTGGCTCCGTGATCCAGGTGTCCGGGTCCACCTCGGTGCTCCTCGCCGTGGCCGCAGCCGCGGCCACGGACGGTGGGTGGAGCGCGCTCGCAGCCATGCCGCACATCGGCTGGCGCGCCGCCCACGCCGCCGGGCTCGCCCTGGACCGCGTCGCCGTCGTGCCCGCTCCCGGGCCGGACGCATCCACCGTCGTCGGGGCGCTCGCCGACGGGTTCGACGTGCTCGTGATCGGTCGATGTCCCGCGCTCGGCGAGCGGGACCGACGGTCGCTGGTGAGCCGGGTGCGTGCCCGGGGTGCCGTCCTGCTGAGCAGTCACGAGTGGCCTGGCGCGCATCTCGCGCTCCGCACCACCCGCGGCGGCTGGGACGGGCTCGGACAGGGCTGGGGGCACCTCGCCCAGCAGCGGCTCACGGTGCGTTCCACCGGCCGTGGCGGCGCCTCCGGGACGCGGGAGGTCCGGGTGCGCGTGGGAACCGGTGGACTGCTGCCCGAGCCCGGCGCGGCCCCGGTGGCCGCCCCCGGGCCCGAGCCGGCGCCACGGCTGCTGCGGGCGGTGTGACATGGCGCCCGAGCTGTCCGAGTCGGTGCGCCGGGCGGTGCTGTGGGTGCCGGACTGGCCGGTCGTGGCCGCCGTCGCCGAAGGGCTTCTCGATCCCGAGGTCCCGGCCGCCGTGCACGCCGGCCGCGGCGTGCTCGTCGCCTCGGCCTCCGCCCGCGCCGCGGGGGTCCGTCGTGGCATGCGGCGGCGCAGCGCCCAGCAGATCTGCCCCGAGCTCGTGCTGCTGGCCGCCGACGAGGTCCGCGACGCCCGTGCGTTCGAGCCGCTCGTCCAGGCCGTGGAGACGGTGGTGGCAGAGGTCGAGGTGGTGCGGCCGGGCATGGTCGTCTTCCTCGCCCGCGGGCCGGCCCGGCACGTCGGGTCCGAGGGGGCGCTCGCCGAGGCCCTCGTGGGCGTGGTGGCCGAGGAGACCGGGGCCGAGTGCCTGGTCGGGGTGGCCGACGGGCTGCTCACCGCGATGCTCGCCGCGCGGGCCGGCGTCGTCGTCCCGTCCGAGGAGTCCACCGTCTTCCTCGCCGGGCAGGAGATCGGCTGCCTCACCCTGGCCGCCGGGACCCGCCGGGCAGCTGCGGAGACGGCCGACCTGGTCGATCTGCTGCGCCGCCTTGGGATCCGGACGCTCGGGACCTACGCCGCCCTCGAGAGCGGCGACGTCGCAGCCCGGTTCGGCAGCCACGGGCTGACCATGCACCGGCTCGCCAGAGGGTTGGACACCGTGCCGCCGTCGGCGCGCCGGGTCGAGGACGACGTGCTCGCGGCGGCCGATCTCGACCCGCCCGCCGACCGCTCCGACGTCGCCGCCTTCGCCGCACGTGCGCTCGCCGAGCAGCTCGCGAGCAGGATGCTGCGGCGTGGCGTGGTCTGCGCACGGCTGCGGGTGGCGGCCCGGACCGAGGACGGTACCGAGCTGGTCCGGACCTGGACCATCGATGGTGCGCCGTCTGCCGCGGAGCTGACCGACCGGGTGCGCTGGCAGCTCGAGGGGTGGCTGTCCGGCCGCAGCGGCCGTCCACCCTCCGCCCCGTTGACCCATCTCGAGCTGGTGGCGCAGGAGGTCAGCCCGGCCGGCGCGGTGCAGGACGGGCTGTGGGGCCGTGCCCGGCGTGGCGAGGCCCAGGCAGGCCGGGCGGCGTTGCGGGTCCAGGGGCTGCTCGGCGCGGAGGGGGTGCTCGTCCCGGTGCTCCAGGGCGGTCGCGACCCGCGTGCCGCCGCCCGGCTCGTGGCCTGGGGTGACGACCCCACCCCGCTGCGTCGCACCGACGCTCCCTGGCCCGGGCAGGTGCCGACTCCGTGGCCGGCGACCGTGCCCAGGGAGCCGGTCCCCGTACGCCTGCTCGACGCAGAGGGCGGGCTCGTCCGCATCGACGCGCGGGGAACGACCAGTGCCGCCCCGCGCCGTGTGGTGGTCCCGCCCGCGGGTCGTGCGCAGACCGGGACGGCTGCCACCCCGGTGGTACGGGCGGGGGAGTATCCGTTGCTCGCCTGGGCCGGACCCTGGCACGGCGCCGAGCGATGGTGGACGGACCAGGGGCGGCGCCGCGCCTACGTGCAGGTGGTCCCCGAGGGGGTGCCTGCCATGCTCCTGGCGCTGGAGCGCGGAAGCTGGCAGCTCGAGGGGATCTACGACTGAGCCCGAACGGGCTGCACTGGGCGGGCAGGCCCGCCACGATAGGCGGCATGACCTGGATCTGTCGCACCTGCGCAGTCGAGCACGCCGAGCCCCTCCCGGACGTCTGCGCCATCTGCGCGGACGAGCGGCAGTGGGTCCCCGCGCAGGGGCAGGTGTGGACGACCCTGGAGGAGGTCCGCCGTGAGCACCGCGTCGTGGTCGACGAGGTCGAACCCGGTCTGCACGGGCTCGCCGTGGAGCCCCAGATCGGGATCGGGCAGACGGCGCTGCTCGCCACGACGGAGGCGGGCAACGTGCTGTGGGACCCCGTCGGCCTCCTGGACGTCGCCGCCGTCGCCGCAGTCCGCGGTCTCGGTCCGGTCGCCGCCATCGCCGCCAGCCACCCGCACATGTTCGGCGTCCAGGTCGAGTGGAGCCGTGCGCTCGGTGAGGTCCCCGTCCTGGTCAACGAGGCCGACGCGCGATGGGTGGCACGCCCCGACCCGATGATCGCGACGTGGGGCGAGCGGGCGGAGCCGGTCCCGGGTGTCGTGCTCCACCGGGTGGGCGGGCACTTCCCGGGCAGCGCCGTGGCCACCTGGACGGGCGCCGACGGCCGCGGGGTCCTGCTCAGCGGTGACACCGTCGCACCCAACCCGGACCGCGCCACGGTCGGGTTCATGCGCAGCTACCCCAACAAGATCCCGCTCTCCGCCACGGTCGTGCAGCGGGTTGCGGCGAGCCTGGAGAGGCTGGACTTCGACCGGATCTACGGCAACTTCCGCGGCGCCGTCCCGGCCCGCGCGAAGGAGGCTGTGCGCTACAGCGCCGACCGGCACATCGCGTGGGTGCGCGGTGACCACGACGGCGAGACCTGACCCTCCTTGCCAGCGCGGCACCCTCGTCGTGTGCGACCGTGTGAGCCATGCCGAGGCGAGTCCACCTCCACGTCGGGGCCCCGAAGTCGGGCACGACCTACCTCCAGTCGCGTCTGCACGCGAACCGGCGCGAGCTGCACCGGCACGGGATCAGCTACCCCCACGGTCCGTTGGGTGACCAACGTGTGCACTACTGGGCCGCCCTGGAGGCGACCGAGACCGACCACGGGGTGGCCCCGGAGCGGGTGCGGGGGGCGTGGTCGCGTCTGCTGCGGCAGGTCCGCGCCGCTCGCGGCGACGTGCTCCTCAGCCACGAGGTGCTCGCCAAGGCCACCGAAGCGCAGGCCGGGAGGGTCCTGAAGGATCTGGAGTCGACCGGCGCGCAGATCCACCTCGTCTTCACCGTGCGCGACCTCGCCCGGGAGCTGTCCGGCGCATGGCAGGAGACCCTGAAGTTCGGCGGACGGCGTCCCTTCGCCCGGTTCCTGGCCAGCGCCCGCGAGGGCAACTCGGCGTTCATGGAGGGCTTCGACCCGATCCGGGTGCTCACGGTGTGGGGTGAGCGGTTGCCCGCCGAGCAGATCCACGTCGTGACCGCGCCGCCTGCGGGCGGTCCGCCCGACCTGTTGTGGCACAGGTTCCTGGAAGCGATCGACGTGCGCCCCGAGTGGGTCCCGCACGAGGCGGTCCGCGCGAACGAGTCGGTCGGCATCGCGGAGGCCCACCTGCTGCGCCGGATCAATCGCCGGCTCGGCGAGGAGGCCCGCCGTGGGGGACGGTACTCACCACTGATCGACGGCCTGGTGGTGGGTCGCGCGCTCGGGCCGAGGACGTCGGAGCGCATCACGCTCGGACCCGCGGACCACCCGTGGGTGCTCGAGCGCAGCCAGGCGTGGGTCGACTGGCTGCGGGACCGCGGCGTGGAGGTCCACGGCGACCTGGAGGACCTGCTCCCTGCAGCGCCGGCCGACGACTGGACCGACCCGGACGAGCCCATGCCCGGGCAGGTCGCCTCGGCGGCGGTGGACGTGATCGCGGCTCTGCTCGACGAGCTGCACGACAGGCCGGTGACGCCGGTGCAGCGGGCGAGGCACGTCTGGGCCCGCCTGCGCCGCTGAGCGGCGGTCGGATGCTGTGCGGATGAGCGACCTCGCGGCCCTGCTGCGGCACCACTGGGGCATGGCGGGCGCCGCCGTGGGGCGGCTCGGGGGTGGGATGAACTCCGAGACGTGGACGGTCGAGCACGACGGCGCGAGGTACGTCGCCAAGTCGGTCCCCGCGCACGATCGCGACGGCCTCGTCCGGGGATGCGCCGTCGCCGCGGCGCTGGCCGAGGCGGGCCTGGTGACTGGCCGCCCGGTGCCCACCGTGGACGGCGGGTTCGTCCCGCCCGAGACGGCGACGGCGTTGCTGGAGCATGTCCCGGGCCGGGAGCTGGCGGGGGCGACGGAATGGGAGCAGCGGGAGATCGCGCACACCCTGGGGCGGGTGCACAGGGTCGGTGGTCCCACGGTTGGGCGTGGGACGAGCGGGTTCTTCACGTGGCTCACGCCGCAGGCGCCGGGGGTGGGTGATCGTCCCTGGCTCGCGCGGGCGGTCAGGGCGGTGCGTGCCGAGACGGACCAGGCGGTGCTCACCTGGTCGGTCCTGCACACGGATCCTGCCCCGGAGGCGTTCCGGCGCGATCCCGCGACGGGTGTGACCGGCCTGATCGACTGGACAGGTGCCCAGCGCGGGCCGGTGCTCTACGACGTGGCCTCGGCCGTGATGTACCTCGGCGGGCCGGATCGCGCCGCCTCCTTCCTCGAGAGCTACCGCGAGCTTGGCCTCCTCGGGACGGACGAGTGGCGCCGGCTGGATGATCTGCGCCGCTTCCGCTGGATCGTCCAGGCGGTCTACTTCACCGGCCGCCTGGTGAGCAACGACCTGACGGGCGTCTCCGACCAGGCGGACAACGAGCGCGGCCTGCAGGATGCGCGGCGAGGGCTCGCCGAGCTCGGCGTCGAGAGCACCGGCGACGTCTGACGGGCCTGCCCGAGGGCGCTCCCGCGGAAGCGCCGCGCGAAACCGGTCGGCGAGCTGAGTGTCATGCGTCGCCGATGGGCGGTGCAGGCACGTCCATGCCTCATCGGTCTTCCCGCAACACCTCGCGAGCCCCCTCAGTGTTCGCTACTGAAGAACCGTAGCAAGGGCGGGCCGACGGTCTGTGGGTCGACGACGTGATCCGGCCCCTCGAGGGTCTCCCGTTGAGCGTGGGGCAGTAGGTCTGCAAGCTCGTCGGCTGCGCGGTCGAAGAAGTCCGAGGGCAGGCCTGCCATGTAGGGGACCGTGATCGGTCCTCCGGTGGTGACCAGGACCGGTTGGGTGACCGTTGCCAGTCGATCGGCCGGCAATTGGTAGCGGTTGAGGAAGACGCTGTCGTGGACCAGCGTTGGCGCGAGAGCGACTGAATCCGCCCAGTGCGCCGTCTGCTTGCCTGCAGCTTTCCTGGCCGCGATGTTGTCGTCGGAGGCGCCGGTCATGCGCATGAACAGTTCGAGGACCTCCTCGTCTCGCCCGGCGTCGAAGGCGCGTTGGGTGTCCGCGACGTACTCCTCGAATCTCGAGCGCAGGTCGTCTCCGACTGCATATGGCACCTCCCACACGGCGATCGTGTCGATGGCAGACCCTGCCGCGGCGGCCTCCAGCGCCAACGCACCGCCAGAGGACGCCCCGAACACGTGCGCCGAGCCACCAGCCTCCGCGATCAACGCATCCAGGTCCTCGATCTCCCGCTCGACGGCGTAGGGCTCGGTGAAGCCGCTCGCGCCGCGTCCCCGACGGGCATAGTTGTACACCGTGAAGTGCTCGGCGAGAGCAGGGACCAAGGGAGCGTTCTCGGCTCCGTCGTCCTGCGCGCCGCCGACCAGGACGACAGCCGGGCCGCTTCCCTTCCGGTCGTAGGCGATGGTTGTGCCATCGTTTGATGTCACGCGAAAGGCCATCTCGTTCATCTCACATCTCCGTTCGAGAGGTGTGTCTCAGCGCCTGAGCAGCGTGCACCCGGATGCCGGGCAGCAGGAACTACAGGTACCCCTGAGTCAGGTGAGGCCGGCGATTTTCGGCACGAGGTCGACGGGCCTCGGCAGCGTCGCGATCTCGTCGGCCACCTCGGAGGCGGCCCGGCCCAGCCCCGGATCGGTGAGCAGGCGGTCGATCAGCTCCGCGTCCACCTGATCCGGCTCCGAACGCAGACCGAGCCCGCGCCGCGCCACGGCGTCCGCGTTCATGTACTGGTCGGCGCCGTGCGGCAGCACGAGCTGCGTGACCCCGGCGTCGATCGCGGTCAGCGTCGAGCCGGCCCCGCCGTGGTGCACCAGCGCCGCGCAGGTCGGCAGCAGCGCGGACAGCGGCACCCACCCGGCCGCCCGCACGTTGTCCGGCAATACTCCCAGTGGCGACGGGTCCGCGTCGCCGAGGGCGAGTACGAACTCGACGTCCAGATGCCGTGCCACGTCGACGAGTTTGGTCAACGACGTGAGCGCGCCGACCTGGGTCAGCACCGTGCCGAGTGTCACCGCGACGCGCGGGCGCGCGGGCCGTTCGAGCACCCACTCGGGCAGCACGCCGCCTCCGTTGTACGGCACGTACCGCATCGGCCAGCCGCGGACCGGCCGGTCGACCATGCTCGGCGGCGCCACGTCGATCGACTCGCGCACCTCGGGAAACCCTTGCACGCCATGCCGTTCGCGTTCCTCGACCATCTTCTTGAAGATCGCCTCGGTCATCGACGCCTCGTCGGCGAACCCGAAGCCGTGCGACACGGCCGGCACGCCGAGCTTCGCGGCGACCAGCGGCCCGGTGCCCTCCATCGACGAGTACACGACCACGTCCGGCCGCCACGATTCGGCCGCCGACACGGTCAGGTCCACCGACACGCCGGACAACTTGGCGAAGAGCGCGCCGACGAACTCCACCCCCTTCTCGGTGTCGACGTCCGTGCTGTAGTCGAGCTCCTCGGGTTGCTCCCTGGCCGCCTGCTGGAACACCGCGCCGATGTCGACACCCGGCGCGGTGTCCACGACGTGCAGGCCGGCGTTCGCGGCCTCCTTGCCGCCCGCGGTCGCCATCAGCACCTCGTGGCCGGCGGCACGCAGCGCATGTGCTAGGGAGATCGTCGGGAACACATGGCCAAGACCGGGGGAGGTCGCGAAGAGTGCGCGCACGATTCCGATTTCCTTCTCTCGGTGTTGCGAACGGCTTGATGAAGCTAGTCAAGTTTGATTACGCGACCACAGTGCACCAGGAGGGACGTCTAGTCAAGTTTGACTAGGAGTCCATCGTGAGGTGATCGGGGACCGTTCGCCACGAACCCGGCTCATCGGCCATGGTGTAGGCGCCCTCAGACAGTCGTTTGCTCAGGCTCTTCGCCCACTCCAGTTCGGTGCGTGCGTGTCCCGCCCACAGTTCGGCCTGATCGCGGACGTGCTCGGGGGTGTCCGGATTGGGGTGCTCCCGCCACTTGGCCTGCTCTACGAGCTCCGCTTCCAGGCGTGCGACCCGCTCGTTGACGTGCGCGATGGCATCTGCCCTGGTCAGCATGGGCAACATGGCGATGGACGCGTTGAGCATGGTGGGGTCATGGGTGCGCCGCAGACCGTCGCGGACCAGTTCGACCATCTCGTCACGTCCCCGAGCTGTCGCGCGGTACAGAACGCGCTCCGGCCCGGAGTTGCCCGGCTCGGCGTGTTCGGTGAGGAGGCCATCAGCCGCCGCCTTCTTCAGTGCGTGATAGATCGAGCCGGGCTTGATCTTGGCCCAAATCTCCGCACGCCAGCTCTGCAGTTCGGACCGCACCTGGTAGCCATGCGCGCCGCCGGAGAGGTGCACGACACCGAGTACCAGGAGCTTCGTCGCCGACATGCGCCCACCTCCGCTCAATCTGCTCGTACTCGCTCCGCGCTGCTCAACAAGGTCAAATCGCCTCGGCAGCCAGCGCAAGCGCTGCCTGCGCTCGGTTCGCTCACTTGTCGGCTCGAGCATATGAGCATCCCGTACGGACCGCGGTGAGCACGCCGAACCCGATGCGTGGCTGACAGTGCCGGAGGCGGCGACATTGCGCGATCTGGTGTTCGCCGGTGCGGCGCTGCACGACGTTGTCGAGCGGGCAGACACCGAGGTGGCGGGCGATACCGTGCGGCTCGCCCCGGGCCCGGCAGTGACCCCAACTGGCACGTATCGAACACAGGTTCGATATGCTCGTGGTGTGCCCGTCGTCCCGTACGCCGAGCTGCACGCGCACTCGGCCTTCAGCTTCCTCGACGGCGCGAACCTCCCCGAGGAGCTCGCCGCCGAGGCGGCCCGACTGCGCCTGAGCGCCCTCGCGCTGACCGACCACGACGGTCTCTACGGCGTCGTGCGCCTCGCCGAGGCGGCCCGGACTCTCGGCCTGCCCACCGTGCTCGGCGCCGAGCTCAACCTCGGCACCTCGGGACGGGCCGGCGCCCACGAGGGCCCGGGCGGGACTCCCGGGATGAGCGGCATCCCCGACCCGGACGGCACCCACCTGCTCGTTCTCGCCAGGAGCCCCGCCGGCTACGGCCGGCTGTCCCGCACCCTCGCGCGCGGTCATCTCGACTCCGGCGTCAAGGGACGCATGTCCATCACTCTCGAGGAGGTCGCCTCCGACGCCGGAGGGGAGTGGCTGGTCCTCACCGGTTGCCGCAAGGGAGCGG
This sequence comes from Georgenia alba, assembly GCF_042665525.1. Classification (NCBI taxonomy): domain Bacteria; kingdom Bacillati; phylum Actinomycetota; class Actinomycetes; order Allobogoriellales; family Allobogoriellaceae; genus Georgenia; species Georgenia alba. The sequence goes on along the minus strand of NZ_JBHTCQ010000004.1, from coordinate 284,675 downwards.
TGCGGCAAGCGCTGGAAGGTGCCCCCTCCGCCGTCGGGACGCTCGACGGCGAGGCAGCCCGTCGTGAGCTGGACCGCCTGGTCACCCTCTTCGGACGGGACAACGTCGCCGTCGAGATCACCGACACCGGTTCTCCCCTGGACGCGACCCGGAACGACGCCCTGGCGGAGCTGGCCCGGGACGCCGGCCTGCCGCTGGTGGCCACCGGAGCGGTGCACTGCGCTCGGCCCGCCGACCAGCGCCTGGCCGACGTCCTCGCCGCCACCCGCGCCCGGGCCTCGCTGGAGGAGATCGACGGCTGGCTGCCCGCTGCTCCCGCCCATCTGCGCTCCGGGGCCGAGATGGCCGCCCGCCACCATCGTCACCCGCAGGCCGTGCCGAACGCGGCGGCACTGGGCGCGGAGTGCGCCTTCGACCTCCAGCTCGTCGCCCCGAACCTGCCGCCGTACCCCGTACCAGACGGGCACACCGAGGCCAGCTGGCTGCGTGAGCTCACCTACCGCGGGGCGGCCGAGCGGTACGGGCCGCGGGAGGCCGAACGGGTACCCGGTGCCTACGAGATGATCGAGCACGAGCTGGCGATCATCACCGACCTGGGGTTCCCCGGCTACTTCCTCATCGTCCACGAGATCGTGGACTTCTGCCGCAGCCAGGGCATCCTGTGCCAGGGTCGCGGGTCGGCCGCGAACTCGGCCGTCTGCTTCGCGCTCGGCATCACCGCAGTCGACGCCGTCACCCACCGGTTGCTGTTCGAGCGGTTCCTGTCTCCGGGCCGCTCCGGACCGCCCGACATCGATCTCGACATCGAGTCCAAGCGGCGCGAGGAGGTCATCCAGCACGTCTACACCCGGTACGGGCGCACCCACGCCGCCCAGGTCGCCAACGTCATCTCCTACCGGCCGAAGTCGGCCGTGCGGGACGCCGCCCGTGCCTTCGGCTACGACGTCGGCCAGCAGGACGCATGGTCCAAGAGCATCGAACGGTGGGGCTCGCTCCGCACGCACGCCGAGCCCGCCCCGTCCGGCCCGAAGACCCGCGACGGGCAGGCACCTGGGCCGGCCGACGACATCGCCGGCATCCCGGAACCGGTCATCGACGTGGCCGACCGGATGCTGAGGCTGCCTCGGCACCTGGGTATTCATTCCGGCGGCATGGTGCTGTGCGACCGGCCGGTCATCGAGGTCTGTCCGGTCGAGTGGGCCACCATGGAGGGCCGGACCGTCCTGCAGTGGGACAAGGACGACTGCGCCGACGCCGGCCTGGTCAAGTTCGATCTGCTCGGCCTCGGGATGCTCACCGCGCTGCGCCTGGCGTTCGCGTCGGTCAACGCCCACCGGGGACCCGGCGAACCGGAGCTCGGGCTGCACTCGCTCCCGCAGGAGGACCCCGCGGTCTACGCACTGCTGCAGGCCGCGGACACGGTCGGTGTCTTCCAGGTCGAGTCCCGCGCCCAGATGGCCACCCTGCCGCGGCTGCGGCCGGAGAACTTCTACGACATCGTCGTCGAGGTCGCACTCATCCGCCCGGGCCCCATCCAGGGCGACTCGGTCAACCCCTACTTGGAGCGCAGGCGGCGCCGCCAGCCCGTCACCTACCTCCACCCCCTGCTCGAGCCGGCCCTGTCCAAGACCCTCGGTGTCCCGCTGTTCCAGGAGCAGCTCATGCAGATCGCCGTCGACGTCGCCGGGTTCAGCCCCGCCGAGGCGGACCAGCTCCGCAAGGCCATGGGGGCGAAGCGGTCGGACGAGCGGATGGAGGCGTTGCACGGCCGGCTGCTGGAGGGCATGGCCCGCAACGGCATCGGCCCGGACATCGCCGAGCAGATCTACGACAAGCTCAAGGCGTTCGCGGACTTCGGCTTCCCGGAGTCCCACTCCTTCTCCTTCGCCTACCTCGTCTACGCCAGCTCCTGGCTCAAGGTCCACCATCCCGAGGCGTTCTATGCGGCGATCCTCGCCGCCCAGCCGATGGGGTTCTACTCGCCGCAGTCGCTCGTCGCCGACGCCCGCCGCCACGGCGTCGCGGTGCTGCGGGCGGACGTGAACGCCTCCGAGGTCCAGGCGTCGGTGCAGGCCCTCTCCACGCCCGAGCTGCGGGCCGAGGCCGCGCGCCGCCCGGCCATCCCTGAGGTTGCCGGCCTGGTCCACCCCGACCCCGACCTCGCGGTCCGGCTCGGTCTGGCACCGGTGCGCGGGGTGGGGGAGAAGACGGCCGAGCGCATCGTCGCCGAGCGGGACGACGGCGGACCGTACGCCGACCTCGCCGACCTGGCGCGGCGCGTGGAGCTCACCGCCGCCCAGCTCGAGTCGCTCGCCACCGCCGGTGCGCTGCGCTGCTTCGGCCTGGAGCGTCGGGAGGCGCTGTGGGTGGCGGGAGCCGTCGCGGGGGAGCACGGCCGGCGACGAGCGCGAGTGAGGGACGAACGGAGCGCGAGGAGCGGCCAGATGGAGCCCGGCCGGCGACGAGCGCGAGTGAGGGACGAACGGAGCGCGAGGAGCGGCCAGATGGAGCCCGGCCGGCGACGAGCGCGAGTGAGGGACGAGCGGAGCGCGAGCTGGTACCAGCCGCCGCTCCCGATGACCGCCGTCGGGGTGGATCCGCCCACGCTGCCTGCGATGGCCGACGTGGAGGCCGCCGTCGCCGACGTGTGGGCGACCGGCGTCTCGCCGGGAACCTTTCCCACCCAGTTCCGGCGGGCCGACCTGGACGCCGCCGGCGTGCTGCGCATCGCGGACCTGGCGGGCCGGCCGCCGGGGGAGCGGCTGCGGGTCGGCGGGGTGGTCACCCACCGGCAGCGTCCCGGTACCGCGGGCGGGGTGACGTTCCTGTCGTTGGAGGACGAGACCGGGCTGCTCAACGTCGTCTGCTCCGCCGGTCTGTGGGCGCGTCACCGGAAGGTGGCACGCACCTCGGCAGCCCTCGTGGTCCGTGGCACGCTCGAACGGGGCGACGGCGTGACCAACCTCGTGGCCGACGGGCTGGAGCCGCTCAGCCTCCTGGTGCCCTCTCGCTCGCGGGACTTCGGGTGATCCGGTCCCCGGTCCTCGGCCTCACTCGGCCGCGACGGACCTCTCGGCGGTGCGTTCCTCGTCGTCCTTCTCCAGGAGGCGGCGTCTGTCCACCTTGGGCAGGTCCTTCAGTGGTGGGTCGACCTGTCGTATCGCGGCGTAGACCGCCCACGTCACCGCGAGCACCGGGATGGCGATGATGGCGCCGATGAGGCCGGCGAGGAACGTTCCCGCCGTGACGCCGACCGCCACGATCACCGGGTGCAGCGAGACCTGCTTGCCCATCACCAGCGGTTGCAGGATGTGGCCCTCGATCTGACCGATCAGCGCGATCCCGAGGACGACGATGACGAAGTCCAGGAACCCGCCCGCCGCCAGCGCGACGACGCCGGCGATGATCATGGCGAGCGGTGCGCCGATGAGTGGGATGAAGGCACCGATGAACACCAGGACCGCGAGCGGAGCGGCGAGCGGGACGCCGACGATCGTGAGCAGCACGAACGCCATGACGCCGTCGGCGAAAGCCACGATGGCCGTTCCGCGCGCGTAGCCGGAGAACGTGTACCAGCCGGCCGTGGCGGCGAGGTGGGCCTTGGGGCGGTTCTTCGCGGGCAGCTGGTTGAGGAACCACAGCCACATCCACTCCCCACGGGCGAGGAAGAAGACCGTGAGGAACAGGCTCAGGGCGAGGATCATGAAGACGAGCGCGACCGCACCTGCGTTGTTGAGCACCTCGGTCGCGATGTTCCCGGCGTTCTCCCGCACCCATCGCGTGCCCTCGGCGACCGCGCTGTTGATCGCGTCGTAGATCTCCGCCTGGGTGACGTGGACGGGCAGCGGCCCCTCTTCGAGGAAGGTGAGCGTGGAGTCCAGGATGGTCTGCATGCCGTCCTGGAACTCGTCCGCCAACGTCGCCCACTGCCCGACCACAGAGGAGACGACGTAGGTCAGCAGTCCGGCGATGACCAGGAACGACCCGAGCAGCGAGATGACGACGGCGAGCGGGCGGGGCATCCAGCGGGCCAGGCCGCTGACGATCGGGTAGAGCACCGAGGTGATCACCAGCGCCAGGAAGACCGCGATGAACACCATCTGGATGCGGGCCGTGGCAAAGACGACCATGCCCACGACGATGACGATGCCGATGAGGAACCACGCCGCCGTCCCGTAGGTGCGGATCCAGCGCGGGACGCCGTCGGGCGCGGCATCGACGTGCACCGCGCGGTCCGGCATGCGGCGCACGCTCGGCTGTGAAGCCCGAGAAGGCCGGAAGCCGCGCCCGGTCGAGCCGGGCGAGGACGCCGTGGTCGTCGGGACCAGCAAGGTGGGGGAGACGATCTGGTCCACGGACGTGGTGCGCAACGGGCGGACGCGCTGCCGCACGCGACTGATCTGCCGGCCTACCCGGCTCAGCAGCCGCCGTGGGTTCTGCTTCTCCGCCATCGAGGCAAGTGTGCACCACGGCCGCTGGTCACACCGCTAGGCGCGACCACTCCCTCGCCTCACGCAGCTGATTCAGCGCCCCGTCCCGGTCGGCGACCTCCTCGGCCAGCCAGAGCGCCGACTCGACCATCCGCGCGAGTCCCCAGGCGGCCACACGCGCCGGATCCAGTCCGGTGGCGCCGCACACCACGGCGGTTCGCGCCCGGAGCAGCCCGGTGACGTCCTCCTCGCGGAACGGGTCGGCCACCTGCGCGATGAGCGGCACCGGGTCGTACGCCGGGTCGCCGAGCATCGGCTTGGGGTCGATCGCCACCCAGCCGCGGCGGCCGTCGCGGTCCTCGGCCAGCAGGTTGCCCGGGTTGAAGTCGCCGTGCACCACCGTGCCGGCCCTCTCGGCGGGCAGGACCTCGAGGAGATGGGCGGCCTCGGCGAGCAGCCCGGGGTCCGCCTCGAGCGAGGCGGCGTGCCGCCCGGCACGCTCACGCAGCAGTCCCGCGAGGCGTGCCGTGTAGTCGGCCAGCTCCGGCAGCTCGGCGGACCCGGGCGCGGCGGCGTGCAGGCGGCCGAGCAGCTCGCTGGCGACCTCGAGCCGATCCTCGGGCCGCCGCTGTCCGAGCTCGTGGTCCGCCTCGAGCACGTGGCCCGGGCGGACGCGACGCAGCAGCAGGGACCAGGACTCGCGGTGGTGGTCGAGCAGCTCGGGTCCGCCGCGGCCGGACCAGATCCGCAGGCCGTCCACCTCGGCCACGGCCTCCTCGTGCGGGAAGGAGATCTTGACGACGACGTCCTCACCGTCCGCGGTACGGCCCGGCGCGGTCCAGCCGGCGCTTCCGTCGGTGAACGGCGACCCGAGGCTCAGTCCCCACCGGGAGCGGGCGTCCGCGACGAGCCCGGGGAGCCGCTCCAGCCAGGCCGCGCCGTCGGCCGTCCGGCCGATCTGGGAGGCCAGGGCCGGGGTGATCTCCGGTCCGCTCATGAGGCGAGGCGCGCCCCGAGCAGCGTGGCGAGCTCGGCGCTGGAGCCGACGACCGCAGCCGCTCCGGCCTCCTCGCCGGGGCGTCCGTAGCCCCAGGCGGCGAGCACGACGGCGATCCCGTTGGCCGCGGCACCGGCGACGTCGTGGTGCCGGTCGCCGACCATCACCGCGTGGGTGAGATCGGCGCCGGCCGCGGCCAGCTCGGCGAGGGCGCGCGCGATGACACCGGCCTTGACCTCGATCCCGGGGATGTCGTGCCGTTCCTCCGGCGGCGCCCCGCAGATCGCCGTGAAGTACGGCGTCAGGCCGACGTGCTCGAGGACGGGCTCGGCCATGTGCTGCGGCTTCGCTGTCGCCACGGCGAGCGGCACCCCCGCGGCGTGCCAGGACCGGACGAGCTCGAGGATGCCCGGGTAGAGCGGCACGTCGAGCATCCGGCGCCCGTACCGGTCGCGGTACTCGTCGACCATCGCGTCGATGTCGCTCTCGGCTACGCCGGCGATCTCGCGCAGGCCCTCGCGCACGGGTGGGCCGACGAACCGGAGCATGGTGTCCGGGTCGAGGGCGGGGTAGCCGAACGTGGCGAGCGTCTCGGCGATGGACGCGGTGATGGCGGGCGCCGAGTCCGTCAGCGTTCCGTCCAGGTCGAGCAGCACGGCGGTGGCGCGCAGCTCGTCGAGGGCAGGGGAGGTCATCCAGGATCCTCTCGGGGGGTTCTGCACCCAGCCTACGTGGCGCCGGCGTGGCACGCTGGGAGCCACGGCAAGGGAGGAAGCATGGGACGGCTCGGCACGATCGTGAAGGTCGCCGCGGTGGCCGGTCCGACGGTCTGGAAGGTCGTGCAGGCGGTCGGTCCGACGTTGATGAAGCTCCGGAAGGAGAACCCGGAGGTCTTCGCCGCCGTCGAGAAGCAGGTGCAGCGGCTCGGTGAGGCCCGCCGGAAGGGGCGCAGCCCGGAGGGACTGCGGCTGCGGATCGCCGCGCTGCGCGACCAGGTCTCCTACCTGCGCGCCTCCGCCGACGACGAGGCCGAGCGCGCCCGGGCCGAGGCCTGGCGCAACCAGCTCGACCGGATCGAGGCGTCGCTGCCACTGCTCGGGGCGATGAGCGAGAAGACGTCCCGCCGGGAGCGCAAGCACGTCGACCACCGGATCGACGAGCTCTCCGCCGAGATCCTGGCGGCGTTCATCGACGAGCGGGACGAGGACGCCGAACGCGGCACCACGCCGCGCCTGGAGGGCTGAGTTCGTGGTGCCTGCGACGACGCCTCTGCCCGACGTGCCCGGCCTGCCGGCCGGGGTGACGCTCGAGAACGGCGAGGGCGGGCTGCCGGTGCTGCGGGTGGAGACTGCGCGCGCCACGGGGGAGGTCTACCTCCACGGCGGCCAGGTCACCGGGTGGACGCCGGCCGGGCACGCGCCGGTGATCTGGACCAGCCCGCGGGCGCGCTTCGAACCGGATGCCGCCATCCGCGGCGGGATCCCGCTCTGCTTCCCCTGGTTCGGTCCCGGGCGGGAGCCGGAGATGCGGCCCGCGCACGGTTTCGCCCGGCTCGCGGACTTCACCCTGCTCGAGGCGCGCGAGGACGACGGCGACGTCGCGCTGACCCTGCGGCTCACCGACGAGGACGCCGCCGGGCTGCCGGGCACCGACGTGTGGCCGTTCCCGTTCGAGCTCACCTGCCAGGTGAGGTTCGGCAGCACCCTGCGGGTCGCGGTGACCACACGGAACACCTCCGCGCACGTGCGCTCCTACGAGGAGGCCCAGCACGCCTACCTGGCGGTCCAGGACGTGCGGGACGTCCGGATCACGGGCCTCGACGGCGCGCCGTACCTCGACAAGGTCGGCACGCCCGGCCCGCACACCCAACGTGGTGAGCTGACCTTCGCCGGGGAGACCGACCGGATCTACGGCTCCACCTCGGACGTCACGGTGCACGATCCGGGCCTCGGCCGCCGGCTCACCGTCACCAAGCAGGGCTCGGCCAGCACGATCGTGTGGTCCCCGTGGTCGGCCAAGGCCGCCGCCATGGCGGACCTCGGCGAGGAGCACTGGACCGGCATGGTCTGCGTGGAACCCGCCAACGTCCTGCACGACGGGATCGTGCTGGAGCCCGGCGCGAGCCACACCACGACCGTGACGTACGCCGTCGAGCGGAGCTGACCGCGCGGGCCGCCCGGCTAGGCCAGGCCGAGCGAGACCGTGACGAATGCGGCCGGCGGAAGATCCAGGGTGAGCCGCCCGCCGTCGAGCCGTGCGCCGTCGTACTCCTGCGGCGCGACGACGTCGGGGGCCGCCGCGGTGTTGTGGGCGGCGACGTCGTCGGCGACCAGGACCCGGCCGTGCGCGTCCCCGGCCCGGCAGCCGCGGAGCCCCAGCTCGAGCGTCGCGGGGGCGTCCGGGTCGAGGTTGGCGGCCGAGACGGTGACCCGGCCGTCCGTGGTGGAGGCCGTCGTCGAGACGGTCGGGACCTCCACGCCGTCCACCTCGCGCGTGGGCACCGCGCCGACCGGATGGACCCGGAGGGCCCGGGCGTCGTGGTGCGCGGAGCTCATCTCGAAGGCGTGGTAGGTCGGCGTGAGGACCATCCGGGTGCCGTCGGTGAGGACCATGGCCTGCAGCACGTTGACGGTCTGGGCGATGTTGGCCAGCCGCAGCCGGTCGGCGTGGTCGTGGAAGGCGTCGAAGTGGACGGCGGCCACCAGGGCGTCGCGCATGGTGTTCTGCTGGTACAGGAATCCCGGGTTGGTGCCGGGCTCCACGTTCCACCAGGTACCCCACTCGTCCAGGGCGAGCCCGATCTTCTTCGTCGGGTCGTAGGCATCCATGACGGCGGCGTGCCCGGCGATGAGCTCGCGCACGTGCTGGGCGCGGCGGACGGTGGTCCAGTACTCGTCGCGGCTGAACTCGGTGGCGGAGCCCTTGTCCGACCAGGCCCCGGACATCGTGTAGTAGTGGAAGGAGATCGCCTGGAAGAGCTCGCGCGGGTTGCGGTCGCCGAGGCCCGTCGTGACCTGCTTCATGAGCGTCTCGGTCCAGTGGTAGTCACCGTCCGCGGCGCCCGCGGCGATCCGGTAGAGCGGGCGCTCGCCGTGGTTGCGCGCGTAGGTGGCGTGCTGCCGGGCCAGTGGGGCGAACTGCTCGGCGCGGAGGTTCCCGCCACAACCCCAGGGCTCGTTGCCGATGCCGAAGAACCGGACGTCCCAGGGCTCCGGGTGGCCGTTCTGGCCGCGCAGCCGTGCCATGGGGGAGTCGCCCGCCCGGGTCAGGTACTCGACCCAGTCACTGGTCTCCTTCACCGAGCCGGAGCCGACGTTGGCCGAGATGTACGGCTCGGTCTCGAGCAGCTCGCACAGCGCCATGAACTCGTGCGTGCCGAAGTGGTTGTTCTCCTCGACGTCGCCCCAGTGGGTGTTGACCATGCGGGGCCGCTGCTCGCGCGGACCGATCCCGTCCTGCCAGTGGTACTCGTCGGCGAAGCAGCCGCCGGGCCAGCGCAGGTTCGGGATCCGGATCGCCCGGAGCGACTCGACCACGTCCCGGCGGATGCCGCCCTCGTTCGGCACGTCCGAGTCCTCGCCGACCCAGAACCCGCCGTAGATGCACCTGCCGAGGTGCTCGGCGAAGTGGCCGTACAGGTGACGGCTGATCACCGGGCCGGGGACGTCCAGGTCGACGACGGCGGACAGCGAGGGGGTCATGGTTCTCCTTGATGGTTGCGGTCGATGGCCCGCGACGAGGGTTTCACGCCCGCGTCAGGGGACCTGGTCGTGTCGACTCCCGCTCGACGAGCTCGAACGGTGCGACCTCCTGGCGGCCGGGGCTTCTCTCACCCTCCACCCGGGCGACGAGCAGCTCGACGGCGCGACGTGCGGTCCAGTCGTGGTCCGGTGCGACGGTGGTGATCGACGGGATCGTGTACTTGCCCTGGGGGATGTCGTCGAACGCCGCGAGGAGGATGTCGTCGGGAGCCGTCAGGCCGTGGTCTGCGAGACCGCGGAGCACGCCGATCGCCAGCTCGTCGGTGACCACGACTGCCGCGTCCGCGCCGGACTCCCGGAGACGGGCTGCGCTGCGCCGCCCCTCCGCCATGGTCAGCGGCCGGCTCGGCACGATCAGTTCCGGGTCACCGGCGATCCCGGCCTGGTCCAGTGCGGCGACGTACCCCTCGAGCCGTGGACGCAGCGTGTCGTCGGCCTCGTCGGGGTCGACCCCGACGAAGGCGATGCGGCGGCAGCCTCGCGCGAGCATCAGCTCGGTCGCCGCCTTGGCGCCGGCGCGGTTCGGCAGCGTGATGTGATCGATGTCGGCGTGCAGCTCGCGCTCACCCAGCAGGACGATCGGCGGGGTGCCCAGCTCGTGGACCTCGAGCCTCACGGCGCTGAGGATCAGTCCGTCGTAGTCGAGCGCCCGTGAGAGCGCGATGGCGGCCATCTCGCGTTCGGCGCCCGCGCCGGTCTCCTCGACGACGACCCGGTAGCCGTGGTCCGCTGCGGCCGTGGTGACCAACGTGCCCAGGTGCCCGAAGTACGCACTGTCCAACGTCGGGACCGCCAGGCCGATGACCCCGCTGCGGCCGGCGCGCAGGTTCCGCGCCGAGACGTTCATGCGGTAGCCGGAGCGGGCGAGCTCCGCCTCGACGCGGCGCCGGACCTCCTCGCCGACGCCGGGACGGCCGTTGACGACGTTGGACACCGTCATCGCGGAGACACCGACGGCGCGTGCGACATCGTTCATCGTGACCAACAGATGCCTCCCGAGTCCTGGTCTCGCCGCCGGGAACGACACGACGAGTCCCCTCGGGATCGTATGCGCCGAGGTGCGCCGCCCGGCCTGGCTCGACCGGTCCGCCCGCATCCGTGCTTGACCACTGGGTGTGCCGACCGTACGCTCACCACTTGATCGTTAAAGTAGCAGATGCTGCGGCCGCTCACGAGGAGGTGAGAAGGTGACCGCGCACGACGCGCCGGCGGTGCTCGGCCCGAGTGTCGCCGCGTCCCGGGGAGACGGCGGCTCCCCGGTCGACGACCCGCGAGAGCCGCTGAAGAGGACGAGCGGGTGGCGCCGCGCGCTGCGCAACTACTGGCAGCTGTACGTGCTGCTGCTGGTGCCGCTGGTGTGGTTCGTCGTGTTCCGGTACGTGCCCATGGCGGGCAACGTGATCGCCTTCCGGCGGTTCGTACCCGGCGGGAGCCTGTTCGGTGAGCAATGGGTCGGCCTGCAGTACGTCGAGATGTTCATCAACGACCCGACGTTCTGGAAGGTCTTCCGCAACACCGCGATCCTGGGCTTCCTGACGCTGCTGGTGAGCTTTCCGGCGCCCATCATCTTGGCTCTTGCGCTGAACGAGGTCCGATCGTCGCGGTTCAAGCGCTTCGTGCAGACGACGTCATACCTTCCGCACTTCCTCTCGGTCGTGATCGTCGCCGGGATGGTGATGCAGCTGACGTCCTCCAGCGGCACGATCAACCAGATCCTCACCGGCCTCGGCGCCGACCGGATCAACTTCATGCAGGAGGCCGGCTGGTTCCGGACGATCTACGTGACGTCCGACGTCTGGCAGACCGTGGGGTGGGGGACGATCCTCTACCTCGCGGCGCTGACGCAGATCGACGAGCAGCTCTACGAGGCCGCCCAGATCGACGGCGCAGGACGGTGGCGGCAGACGTGGCACGTGACGCTGCCGGGCATCGCCCCGACGATCATCGTGCTGCTGATCCTCAACATCGGGACGTTCCTGGCGGTCGGCTTCGAGAAGGTCCTGCTCCTCTACAACCCCCTCACGTACGAGACGGCCGACGTCATCTCGACGTACCTGTACCGCGTGGGTCTGGAGTCGAGCAACTTCAGCTACGCCACGGCCATCGGGTTGTTCGAGGCCCTCATCGGTCTGACGCTCGTCCTCTCGGCGAACGCGATCTCGCGACGGGTCACCGGAGCGAGCCTGTGGTGACCCCCGTCGGCGCCCGCAGCTCCGCGGGGCGCAAGGTCTTCGTCGCGGTCAACACGACGTACCTGCTGGCCATCGTCGCCGTGACGCTCTATCCGTTCCTGAACGTGGTGGCGCAGTCGTTCTCCAGCGAGGCAGCGATCAACGCGGGGACGGTCAACCTGGTCCCGCGCGGCTTCAACGTCGAGACCTACCGGTTCGTCATGGCGGACGCCATGTTCTGGATCAACTACAAGAACACCGTCGTCTACACCGTGGTCGCGACCGCGATCTCGCTGACGCTGACGACGATGTTCGCCTACGCGGTCTCCAGGAGATACCTCCCGGGCCGCCAGTTCTTCATCGGGGTCGCCGTCTTCACCATGTTCTTCAGCGGCGGCATCATCCCGAACTACGTCCTGATCTCGACCCTCGGCATGAAGGACACCATCTGGTCGGTGGTGATCCCAGGCGCCATCAACGTGTTCAACCTGCTGGTGATGAAGACGTTCTTCGAGAACCTGCCCACCGAGCTCGAGGAAGCGGCGATGATCGACGGTCTCGGTCATTTCCGCACGCTGCTGAGCATCGTGCTGCCGTTGAGCAAGGCGATCGTCGCGACCATGTTGTTGTTCTACGCGGTCGCGCACTGGAACTCCTGGTTCCCGGCCTTCCTGTACCTGAGCGACAGGGAGGCGTTCCCCATCACCGTCTACCTGCGCAACCTCATCGCGGGGGCGGCGAACACCGGCACCGGGGCCGGGGGAGCGTCCGGTCTGGTGAGCATCGCCTCGAACATCAAGGCGGTGACGATGTTCCTGACCGTTCTTCCGATCCTCTTCGTCTACCCGTTCATCCAGAAGCACTTCGTCTCCGGCGTCATGCTCGGCGCCGTCAAGGGGTGAGCGGGGTCCACATGCACGAGCCGTCCAGGACCGGCGCCGAGGGTGGCGCCGCCGTGAATCACCTTCGGAGGAAATGATGAGCAGGTCGAGCTCGGCCTTCTGGCCCATGTCACCCGTGTCCCGCCGCACGATGCTGAGGACCTCGCTGGCCGTGTCCGCCGCGGCGGCCCTCACGGGAGCCTGTTCCGGCGGCGATGGCGGGGGTGAGCCGGGCGATCCCGGTGACCTCTCCGGCGTCGAGGAGGGGGCGATGCCGGACTTCCAGGCCGGGCAGCAGTTCCAGGCGACCCAGGACCTGACCTTCACCATGCTCTTCCCCGAGTGGCCGGAGGTACCGTTCCGCCGCGACTGGATGATCTGGGAGGAGATCGCTCGGCGCACGCGGGTTTCGCTGGACTGCACGATCGTGCCGCTGAGCGACTACGTCAACAAGCGAAGCCTCCTGCTCAACGCGGGCGACGCGCCGATGCTCATCCCTCTGACTTACCCGGGCGAGGAGACCCCCTTCGCGCCGTCCAACTCGATCCTCCCGGTCAGCGACTACATCGACCTGATGCCGAACCTCCGCGCCCGGATCCAGGAGTGGAACCTGGAGCCCGACATCGACCGGCTGCGCCAGACGGACGGCCGGTACTACGTCCTTCCGGGTCTGTACGAGGTGCCCGAGCCGGGCTTCAGCCTCATCTACCGGCTGGACGTCCTCGACGAGCTCGGACTGCCCGTTCCTGAGACGTGGGACGACGTCAGGGCGTCGCTGGAGGCGATGAAGGAGCGCTATCCGGACGTGGCGTACCCGTTCTCGGACATGTACCAGGGCAACGCCACGCTGAGCTTCGCCGCGGTGACCTTCGGTGCGCGTGCGGGGTGGGGGCTCGGCTCCGGGGCGATGTTCGACCAGGACTCCGAGTCCTTCATCTACGGACCGGCCACGCCGCAGTACCGGGAGCTCGTGGACTTCTTCCGCGGTCTGGTGGCGGACGGCCTGATGGACCCGGAGTCGTTCACGCAGGAGACCGAGGTCGCACAGCGGAAGTTCGCCACCGGCAGGTCGCTCGTCACGAGCACCGACGCCGCTACCGTCCCCACGTTCCAGCGGCAGCTGACCGACAGCCTCGGCGAGGGCAACTTCGCCGTCGCGAAGATCCCCACCCCGGCCGGCCCGGCCGGTCCGCTGATGGGCGCTGGGCGGCTCTGGCACGGGTTCGTGCTCCCTGCGAGCGTGCGGGAGAACCCGAACTTCGTCGCGATGCTGCAGTTCGTCGACTGGCTGTTCTACGACATGGCGACGAAGGAGTTCCTCATCTGGGGCGTGGAGGGGACCACGTACACCAAGGACTCCTCGGGGGACCGGACGCTCAGCGAGGACATCACGTACATGGGCATCAACCCCTCCGGGGGTCAGGACCTGGAGGTGGAGTACGGGTTCGGTCTGAACATCTTCGCCGACGGCGGCACCGAGGACCTCATCCGCTCACGGTTGTCGGAGGACGAGGTCGCGTACCAGGAGGCCATGCTCGAGACGCGCGAGGTCGTCCCCGAGGACCCGCCCGCGCCGCTCACCGCCCCGGAGCAGGAGCAGGCGACGCTGCTGAGCACACCGCTGACCGACACGGTGAACACCAGCACGCTCGAGTTCATCCTGGGACGCCAGCCGATGAGCCAGTGGGACGCCTACGTGGACCGGCTCAACAGCAACGGCGTCGACCAGTATCTCGACCTCATGAACAGCGCCTACGAGCGCTTCCAGGAGGAGAACGCCTGACGCCGCGGCGCAACCCGGTACGACGACGTCTCGCGACATGGTCGTGATTTGGACTCGTTCCAGAAAACGTGATGTGCTGACGTCGTGTCAGTTACCGAGGCGCCCCGCCGCGAGGAGCACGTCGCCCTGCTCCGCGGGGCCGGCCTGCGGGTGACGGCACCGCGCCTGGCGGCCCTCGCCGAGCTGGCCGAGCACCCGCACGCCGACGCCGAGACGATCCGCGCGGGCGTCGTCGCGCGTCTCGGCACAGTCTCTACCCAGGCGGTCTACGACGTGCTCCACGCCCTCACCGGCGCCGGGCTGCTGCGGCGGATCGAACCCGACGGCTCACCGGGCCGGTACGAGCTCGCGCGCGAGGACGACAACCACCACCACGCCGTGTGCCGCGCGTGCGGCGCCGTGGAGGACGTCCCGTGCGCCGTCGGGCACGCGCCGTGCCTGTCCCCCTCGGAGGACCACGGCTTCGTGATCGAGGCCGCCGAGGTCATCTACTGGGGCACCTGCCGCGCCTGCCTCGCCGCGGGCGCCGGCACCACCCACGACCCGACCACAGCATCAACCGCACCCATGAAGGAGAACGCATGACGGACGGCAACGGCCTGACGCAGCAGGGATCGACCACGGTCGGCGGCGCACCGGCGCCCAGCGACCGCAACAGCCTCACCGCCGGCCCGGACGGCCCGATCATGCTCCACGACGTCCACTTCGTGGAGCAGATGGCCCACTTCGACCGCGAGCGGGTTCCGGAGCGCGTCGTGCACGCCAAGGGCGCCGGCGCGTTCGGCACCTTCAAGGTGACCGGGAACGTCTCGCAGTACACCAAGGCGGCACTCTTCCAGCCCGGCGCCGAGACCGAGCTCCTCCTGCGGTTCTCCACCGTGGCCGGGGAGCAGGGCTCGCCCGACACCTGGCGCGACCCGCGCGGCTTCGCGGTGAAGTTCTACACCACAGAGGGCAACTACGACCTCGTCGGCAACAACACCCCGATCTTCTTCATCCGGGACGCGATCAAGTTCCCGCACTTCATCCGCTCGCAGAAGCGGCGCGGCGGCTCGGGTCTGCGCGACAACCACATGCAGTGGGACTTCTGGACGCTCAACCCCGAGTCCGCACACCAGGTCACCTACCTCATGGGATCTCGCGGCATCCCGAAGACCTACCGCCACATGAACGGCTACGGCTCCCACACCTACATGTGGGTCAACGCGGCGGGGGAGAAGTTCTGGGTCAAGTACCACTTCATCTCCGACCAGGGGGTCGAGGGTCTGTCCGGTGAGGAGGCCGCGACGATCGCCGGCGCGGACGCGGACTACCACCGCCGCGACCTGTACGACGCGATCGAGCGCGGGGAGCACCCGAGCTGGACGCTCAAGGTCCAGGTCATCCCGTACGAGGAGGGCAAGACCTACAAGATCAACCCGTTCGACGTCACCAAGACCGTCTCGCACCAGGACTACCCCCTGATCGAGGTCGGCACGATGACGCTGAACAAGAACCCGGAGAACTTCTTCGCGGAGATCGAGCAGGCCGCCTTCTCGCCCGCCTCGGTGGTCCCCGGCATCGGGTTCAGCCCGGACAAGATGCTCCTGGGGCGCACCTTCTCCTACCCGGACACCCACCGGCACCGCATCGGTCCGAACTACCTGCAGCTGCCGGTGAACCGCCCGCGTGCCGCACGGGTGAACACCTACGCGTTCGACGGCCCGATGGCCTACGAGCACAGCGGGGACGCCCCGGTCTACGCGCCCAACACCGCGGGCCGGCCGTACTCGGAGCTGACCGGTCCCGCCGAGGACGGCTGGGAGGTGGACGGCGACCTCGTGCGCGCCGCGCAGACCGTGCGCTCGGAGGAGGACACGGACTTCCACCAGGCCGGTGTGCTGGTCCGTGAGGTCTTCGACGACGCCGAGCGGGAGGAGTTCGTCGCGACGGTCTCCGGCCACCTGCTCGAGGGTGTCCACGGCGACGTCCTCCAGCGCGCCTTCCAGTACTGGAAGAACGTCGACGCCGAGATCGGCGAGCGCATCGAGGCCGCCTACCACGCGGCCAAGGGACAGCCGGACCCGGGCAAGGAGGCCGAGGCGGCCGCCGCCACGGCGCACGCCTGATCCTCCAGCGGTCCACGAGGGCCCCGGCGCTGCGGCGTCGGGGCCCTCGTCATGCCGGGCGAGGCTTGACGGCGATCACGGGTACCCGCGACTGGAGCAGGATCTGCTGGGCCTGGCTGCCGAGCAGCAGCTTGCCCACCGGGGACCTTCGGCGCAGCCCGATCACGATGAGCTCGGCGGAGATCTCCGCGGCCAGATCCAGCAGCCAGCCCGCGGCGTCGGGCTCGTTGCGGTCCGGTCTGCGGACCTCGACCGGGACGTCGTCCGCCGCCACCTCGGGGTCGGCCCCCGACATCACCAGGACGGCCACGCCGGTGGAGCGCCGTCGGGCCTCCTCGAGGCCGAAGGCGAGGGCGGCCGCGCCCTCCGGGGTCTCCGCGTAGCCGACGAGAACGGTCACGGTCACTCCTTCGTGGTGATTGTGGCGCCCGGGGCCCACAGACTACGGTGACGCGGGTCCCCAGGCACCCGGCGTGCCCGCCAGTTCCGACGACGTGACGAGGAGGGCCGACGTGGCGAAGGTCGGCAAGGTCGTCTACGGGCTCGTGGTCCTCGTGGTCGTCGGCCTCGCCGTGACGTTCTCGGTGCGTTCGGCCGGTGCCGGCACGGACGTGCGGGCGAACCTCACCCTCATCGCGCCGGCCGGGGCCGGCGGCGGCTGGGACTCCTTCACCCGGGAGGCGCAGCAGGCCATGCGGACCGGCGGCATGGTCAACAACGCCCAGGTCGTCAACATCCCGGGCGCGGGCGGCACCATCGGGCTCGGCCGGGTCAGCACCATGGACGGTGACGCGACCACGCTGCTGGCCACGGGCTCGGCCATGACCGGCGGCATCGAGCTGAACAGGTCGCCGGTCGGCTACGACGACGTCGTGCCGATCGCCGCGATGGCGGAGGACTTCGACGTGGTCACGGTGCCCGCGGACTCGCCGTACGAGACCATCGACGACCTGGTCGAGGCCTGGGCCGAGGACCCGGCCGGCTTCCCGCTCACCGGGGGCTCCGCGGGTTCGATCGACCACCTCGTCCTGGCCGACCTGGCGCTGGAGGCCGGCATCGACCCGGCCGAGATCTCCTTCATCCCCGCCGCCGGCGGCGGGGAGGCCGTCCAGACCATGCTCTCCGGCGCGGCCGAGGCCGCGGCGACGGGGTACAACGAGATCAGCGACCAGGTGGAGGCGGGCCGCGTGCGGGCGCTGGGGATCTCCGCCCCCGAGCCGGTCGAGGGCGTCGACGTCCCCACGCTCGTGGAGCAGGGCTACGACACCGACCTGACGAACTGGCGCGGGTTCCTCGCGCCGCCGGGCATCTCGGCCGAGGAGGAAGAGGCCATCCTGCGGCTCGTCCGGGAGCTTGTCCGCAGCCCGGAGTGGGAGGACGCCATGGCGCGCAACCGGTGGGAGCCGGCGTACCTCGAGGGTGCGGAGCTCGACGCGTTCCTGGCCGAGGACCTGGAGCAGACCCGGCGGCTGCTCGAGGAGCTGGGCCTGTGAGCGCCCGCTGGTGGTCCGGCCGCTCCGGGCTCGTGCTCGCGCTCGTCCTGGCGGTCTTCTCGACCTACCTCCTGCACGGCGTGGTCACCATGCGCGTCACCGAGAACCCTGATCTGCTCGGCCCCGCGTTCTACCCCACGATCGTCCTGGTGGCGGGGTACGTCGTCGCGGCGCTGCTGCTCGTCGAGCAGGTGCGCCGACCCGAGCCGGTGCAGACCGGGGCGCACCGGACGTACAGCGACTGGCGGGCGCTGGGATGGTGCGCCGGTGGGTTCGCCGCGTTCGCCGCGCTGCTGACCGTCCTCGGCTGGGTGCTCGCGGCTGCGCTGCTGTTCTGGTGCGTCGCCAGGGGCGTCGGCAGCCGGCGCGGGCTCTTCGACGTCACCCTCGCGCTCCTCGTCTCCTCGCTGGTCTACCTGGCCTTCGGCGTCGTCCTCGGTCTGAGCCTGCCGTCCGGCGTCCTGGGAGGTCTGTGATGGAGGCCCTCACCAGCCTGGCCGAGGGCTTCGGCCACGCGCTGACGCCGATCAACCTCCTGTGGGTGGTCGTCGGCTGCCTGCTGGGCACGGCTGTCGGGGTGCTGCCCGGGCTCGGCTCGTCGATGGCCGTGGCGCTGCTGCTGCCGATGACGTTCGCCCTGGACCCGACGGCGGCCTTCATCGTCTTCTCCGGCGTGTACTTCGGCGGGCTCTTCGGCGACTCGACCACCGGGATCCTGCTCAACACACCCGGGCAGGTCTCGGCGATCGCCTCGACGTTCGAGGGCCATCGCATGGCGAAGGCCGGCCGGGCGCCGCAGGCCCTGGCCACCGCCGCCATCGGCGCCTTCATCGGTGGCGTCGTCTCCTCCGTGGTCGTGGTCTTCCTGGCCCCGGCCCTCGCGGACTTCTCCGCGAACTTCGGCCCCGCCGAGTTCTTCGCCCTGGCCCTGTTCGCCTTCGTCGCCACCTCCTCGGTGGTGTCCGACTCGGCGCTCAAGGGACTGGCCGCCCTCGTGCTGGGGCTGGGCATCGCGGCCGTCGGGATCGACCCGATCACGGGTACCGAGCGGTTCAGCCTGGGCGTGCCCCAGCTGTTCGACGGCATCTCCCTCGTCACGGTCACCGTCGCGCTGCTCGCCCTCGGCGAGGTGTTCCACATCGCCTCCCGGATCCGGCGCGAACGAGCACTCACCGACATCGAGACGACCGGACGCCCGTGGCTGAGCCGAACGGAGCTGCGCGAGGCGGCGCCCGCGTGGGCGCGAGGCACGGCGATCGGCCTCCCGTTCGGCGTGGTGCCCGTCGGCGGGGCGGACGTGCCGACCTTCATCGCCTACGACGTCGAACGGCGCCTGGACCGCCGTCGCGACGAACCGCAGTTCGGCACCGGGGCCATCCGCGGCCTCGCGGCACCGGAGGCGGCGGGCAACGCGACCACCGGGACGTCGATGGGGGCGCTGCTGGCGCTCGGCCTGCCCGTCTCGGCCACGGCGGCGATCATGCTCGCCGCGTTCCAGCAGTACGGGCTCCAGCCCGGCCCCCTCCTGTTCGACCGGGCGCCGGACCTGGTCTGGGCGCTGCTCGCGAGCTTCTTCATCGCGATGGTGGTCCTGCTGATCCTCAACCTGCCGTTCGCGCCGTTGTGGGCCAAGCTGCTGCTGGTCCCACGCCCCTACCTCTACGCCGGCATCGCGGTCTTCTGCGCGCTGGGCGTGTACGCCACCTCGGCGTCGGTCTTCGACCTCTTCCTGCTGCTCGGCCTCGGCCTGCTCGGCTTCGCGATGCGCCGCCACGGCGTGCCGCTCGCGCCGCTGCTCATCGGGATGGTCCTGGGTCCGCTGGCCGAGCAGAGCCTCCGCGAGGCCCTGCTCAGCTCGAACGGGGACGCGGGCGTGCTCGTGGCCGGCCCGATCACCGCGGTGCTGTACGTGGTCCTCGTCGTCGTGCTCGCCGGCAGCGTGGTCTCACGGGTCCGGCGCCGCGCGCGGCGTGACGTGTGACGCCGACGCCGCACCCTTCACGGCGTCGCTAGGGTTGGAGACTGCGACACGTCACACGCCCGTAACCGGGGGTAACTCTCCAGACATCCGACTCCCGCTACTGTCCCACCCAGTGCTATGTCACATCGTCCACGGTGACGTGACCCGCCCTCCCGAGATGAGGACCACACCATGACCAGTCAGCGACGACTCGCCGCGGTCTTCGCCGCCTCGACCGCCTTGGTGCTCGCCGCCTGCTCCGGCGGCGGGGGAGGCGCGGGCGGCCCTGACGGCGGCGCCGTGGAGACCGACGAGAACGGCTTCGCGTCGTACACCGGTGACCCCCAGGAGGGGGGCGTCGTCACCGTGCTCGGCGGCGTCGACTTCTCCCACCTCGACCCCGCCATGGGCAACGACGGCAACGTCAACAACCTCTACCAGCTCATCTACCGGAACCTCACCACCTACCGGTACGAGCCGGGGAGCGAGCAGCCGGAGCTCGTGCCCGACCTGGCCACCGACCTGGGCACCTCCAACGACGACGCGACGGTGTGGACCTTCACCCTCAAGGAGGGCGTCACCTTCCAGGACGGCAGCCCGATCACCGCCGAGGACGTGAAGTTCGGCATCGAGCGCGCCTTCGACCCGTCCCTCGCCATCGGCTCGGACTACCTGCAGACCTACATCGAGGGCGCCCTGGACTACCCGGGCGTCTTCGAGGCGCCGGAAGGGCTGGACTCGATCCGCGTCGTGGACGAGCGGACCATCGAGTTCCACCTCAACCAGCCGCTCGCCGCCTTCCCCTACGTGCTCGCCACCCCGCCCGGCGTGCCGTTCCCCGCCGACCAGGTGACCAGCCCGCAGCAGATCCAGGAGGAGCCCATCGCCTCCGGGCCGTACCGGGTGGAGAGCTACGAGCGCGGCGAGGCGCTGACCCTGGTGCGCAACGAGGAGTGGGACCGTGAGACGGACGAGGTCCGACCCGCCCGGCCGGACGGGTTCGAGTTCCTCCTCGGCCTCGACCAGAACACGATCGACCAGCGCATGCTCTCCGGGCAGGGCGAGGATGCCAACGCGCTGGCCTCCAGCACGAACCCGCTCCTCGCGGCGACCCTCTCGCGCGTCCAGCAGGATCCGCGCCTGATGGAGCGCACCATCCAGGACCTGCCGACCTGCACCATGTACATGGCGATGAACACCACGGTCGAGCCGCTGAACGACCCGCAGGTGCGTCAGGCCATCAACTACGCGGTCGACAAGACCAGCGTCGTCAACGCCACGGGCGGCCCGCTCCTCGCGACCACCGCGCACGACATGCTGCTGCCGAGCGTCCCTGGCCGCGAGGAGTTCAACCTCTACGAGACCCCGGACGACGCGGGAGACCCGCAGCGCGCGCGGCAGATGCTCGCCGACGCCGGACACCCGAACGGCTTCGACCTGACCATGGACGTCCGGGCCATCCCGAAGTGGCAGGCGCAGGCCGAGGCGGTCCAGCAGTCCCTCGCCCAGGTCGGCATCAACGTCCGGCTCAACGTCATCGACGCCGCCACGTACTACGAGGCGATCGCCACCACCAGCCAGCAGAACGACCTCGCCATCACCGGCTGGTGCTCGGGCGGCTGGTACTCCGGCGCACCGCTGCTCGGGCCGCTGTTCGACGGCGACCGGATCACCGAGACCGGCAACACGAACATCGCCCAGCTGGACGACGAGCACATCAACGCCCGCTTCGACGAGATCGCCCAGATCACCGACCTCGACCAGCAGAACGCCGAGTACGCCGAGCTGAACCGCGAGATCATGGAGCTCGCGCCGGTGGTGCCCCTGGTCCGCGAGACGCCGCTGCAGATGGTCGGCGAGAACATCGGCGGGGCGTTCGCCCACCCGGCCCGCACGGGCTACATCGACTACGGCTCGGTCGGTCTGCTGGACCCGGAGGGCTGACGCGGTATGGCCGTCTCGGCATCCACCACGCTCGAGGAGATCGAGACCGGGAAGGGGCCGGACGACGGACGGCGCCCGGGCGCGCCGACCTGGCGTGGCATGCTGCGCCGTCCGTCGGTGGTTCTGTCGGTGGGGTTCCTGGTCCTCGTCACCGTGATGGCGCTCTTCGCGCCGCTCATCACCATGGTGAGCGGGTGGGGGCCCTACCAGTTCGACGAGAGCGCCATCGAGCCCGCCGCCGGCGGCCTGCCGCACGGCCCGCTGGGCGGCATCAGCGCCGAGCACTGGTTCGGCGTCGAGCCGCAGAACGGCCGTGACCTCTTCGCGCGGATCGTCTACGGGGCCCGGGTCTCTATGCTCATCGGCCTGTCCGCGACCCTCATGACCAGCCTGCTGGGGGTGAGCCTTGGCATGCTCGCCGGCTTCTTCGGCGGAGTGGTCGACCAGGTGATCTCCCGCGTCATGGACTTCCTCATGGCCTTCCCCGCGCTGATCTTCATGATCGCGGTGCTCTCGGCCATCCCGCAGGGCAACCGGCCCCTGCTGCTCGTGCTGGTGCTGAGCCTGTTCAGCTGGCCGGCCACCGCCCGCGTGATCCGCGGGCAGACGCTCTCGCTGGCGAACCGTGAGTTCGTGGAGGCCGCCCGGGCCTCCGGCGCCACCCGGCCGGCCATCGTGTTCCGCGAGATCCTGCCGAACCTCTCCGGCACGGTCATCGTCATGGCGACCCTCTCGGTGCCGACCTTCATCGCCACGGAGGCGGGGCTGTCGTTCCTGGGCGTCGGCGTCACCCCGCCGACCGCCTCGTGGGGCCAGATGATCTCCACGGCCGTCCCGTGGTACGCCGTCGACCCGATGTTCTTCGCCATCCCCGGCACGTTCCTCTTCCTCACGGTGTTCTCCTTCACCGTCCTCGGGGACAACCTGCAACGCTTCTGGGCGAGCGGGGGGCGGTCGTGATCTTCTACGTCGTGCGGCGCCTGCTGGCCGCGCTGCTCATCCTGCTCGCCGTCGTGTTCTTCACGTTCGTCGTCTTCTTCGTCCTCACGCCCGACCCCGCGACCAGCATCTGCGGGCAGACCTGCACGCCGGAGCGGATCGAGGCGATCCACCACCAGCTCGGCCTGGACCAGCCGTTCTTCGCCCAGTTCCTCACGTTCCTCACCGGCATCGTCGCCGGCCGGACGTACGGCTCGGGTGCCTCGGCGGTCTTCTGCGAGGCACCGTGCATCGGCCACAGCTTCCAGACCCGCGAGGACGTGCTGTCCATGATCCTGGACCGGCTGCCGGTCTCGGTCACGGTCGCCCTCGGCGCCGCCGTGCTGTGGCTGCTCGTCGGGGTCTCGGCCGGCATGGTCAGCGCGGTCCGTCGCGGCACGTGGTGGGACAAGGGCGCGATGATGGTCGCGCTCGCGGGTATCTCGCTGCCGAACTACTTCGTCGCGCTCGTGCTGCAGTACCTGCTGGTGGTGCAGCTGCAGTGGCTGCCCTTCCCTGCCGTGGTGCCCTTCGGCGAGGACCCCGTGGCCTGGTTCCAGGCGTACCTCATGCCGTGGCTGGTCCTCGCCCTGATGTACGCCTCGATGTATGCGCGCCTGACCCGGTCCAACATGCTCGACACGCTGGACGAGAACTTCATGCGCACGGCCCGCGCCAAGGGCCTGCCGCGCCGGCCCATCCTGTTCCGCCACGCCCTGCGTCCGTCGCTCACGCCCGTGGTGACGCTGCTGGGCATGGACTTCGCCACCCTGCTCGGCGGCGCTCTCATCACCGAGACGGTCTTCGGCCTGAACGGAATCGGCAAGCTCGCCTACGACGCGATCGGCACCAACGACCAGCCGGTCATCATGGGCGTCACCCTGGTGGCGGCCTTCGCCGTCGTCCTCGCGAACATCGTCGTCGACCTCACCTACACGGTCCTCGATCCCCGCGTCCGGGTGGGGGGTGCCCGATGACGTCCGATGCCGGCGAGAAGGCCATGCTCGAGGTCGAGGACCTCACGGTCACCTTCCGGGCCACCGCGAGCACGGTCGTGCAGGACATGACCTTCCGGATCGACAAGGGCGCCACGCTCGGCCTCGTGGGCGAGTCCGGCTCCGGGAAGTCGATGACGGCGCTCGCCACGATGGGCCTGCTGCCGCCGGGCGCCGAGCCGGCCGGGTCGGTGCGGTTCTGGGGTGAGGAGCTCCTCGGGCTGCCGGACCGCGCCATGCGGCGCATCCGTGGCGACCGGATCGCGATGGTCTTCCAGGACCCGTTGTCCTCCCTCAACCCCTACTACACCGTCGGTTTCCAGATCGCCGAGGCCTACCTGGCGCATCGCGGCGGGAACCGCCGCCAGGCGATGCGGCTCGCGGCCGAGGCGATGGACCAGGTCCGCATCCCCGACGCCGGCCGCCGCGTGCACCACTACCCGCACCAGTTCTCCGGCGGGATGCGTCAGCGCGTCATGATCGCGATGGCCCTCGTCTGCGAGCCGGACCTCCTCGTGTGCGACGAGCCGACCACGGCGCTCGACGTCACCGTGCAGGCGCAGATCCTGCGCCTGCTCGCGGACGTCCAGGAGACCACCGGCGCCGGGATGCTCTTCATCACCCACGACCTCGCGGTGGTCAGCCAGGTCGCGGACTCCGTCGTCGTCATGCGACACGGGCGGGCCGTCGAGCAGGGGACCGCGGAGCAGATCTTCTCCCGGCCGGCCGAGGAGTACACCCGGCAGCTCCTGGACGCCACACCTCGCCTGGACGACGACGTCGACCTGCCGGAGCCGATCCGGGAGGCCCGATGAGCACCGCCGCCACCCCGTTGCTGCGCGCGCGGGACCTGGTCAAGGAGTTCCGCGTCGGACGACGGCGGACCTTTCGCGCCGTCGACGGGGTCAGCTTCGACCTCGCCCGCCGCGAGACCCTCGGCATCGTGGGGGAGTCCGGCTCCGGGAAGTCGACGACCGCCCGCATGGTCGCCCGGCTCATCGACCCGACCGCCGGGACTCTCGAGTTCGAGGGGCAGGACGTCACCGCGGCCGGCGGGTCGGGGCTGCGTGCGTTCCGCGGCGGGGTCCAGGTGGTCTTCCAGGACCCGTACTCCTCGCTCAACCCCCGCCACACCGTGGAGCAGATCGTCTCCGCGCCGCTGCGCTACCAGGGCCGGAAGGTTGCCGGCGGGTACCGGGACGTCGTCCGTGACGCGATGGCCCGCGTGGGCCTGAACCCGGACCACGCCGACCGGTACCCCGCCCAGTTCTCCGGAGGCCAGGCGCAGCGCATCGGGATCGCCCGGGCACTCGTGGTCGAGCCGCGCGTCGTCATCTGCGACGAGGCGGTCTCCGCGCTGGACGTCTCCGTCCAGGCCCAGGTGCTCGACCTCCTGCTGGACCTCCAGCGGGAGCGGGACCTGTCCTACATCTTCATCGCGCACGACCTCGCGGTGGTGCGGCAGATCGCACACACGGTCGCGGTGATGAGCCAGGGCACGGTCGTCGAGCAGGGCCCGCGCGAGCAGATCTTCACCGAGCCCCGGCACGAGTACACCCGAACGCTGCTCGAGGCCGTCCCACGCATCGACCCGGCGTGGGAGGCGGCCCGGGCCGCGGGCGAGACGCACGAGAGAGAGGACACCAGGTGAGCGACACCCCGAAGGACGCCGCGACCGGACCGGCGCAGGAAGCCGGGCCGAACGGGACCCCGACGCCGGCCGCGGACGACCTCGTCACCACCGAGCACACGCTCGACCTGCCCGGCGGGCCGCTGCGGTACCGGGCCACGACCGGGCGGATGGTGGTCGGGGAGGAGAAGCTCGACGACGGCGTCTTCCGCGGATGGGAGGCCCGCGCCCAGGTCTTCCTCACCGCCTACACCGCGCTCGGGGACGGCGGGGCACCCGATCCCGCGCGGCCGGTGGTGTTCGCGTTCAACGGCGGCCCGGGGTCCTCCTCCGTGTGGCTGCACCTCGGGCTCTTCGGGCCGCGGCGGGTGCTCTCCGGGGACGTCGAGGACCGCACGCCACCGCCGTACGGCCTCACCGACAACGCCGAGACGCTCCTCGCGCACGCCGACCTCGTCTTCATCGACCCGATGACCACCGGGTACAGCCGTGCCGTCGTCGGTGGCAAGCCGGCCGAGTACCACGGGTTCAGCGGGGACCGGGACCTGGTGGGCGAGGCCATCCGGCTCTGGCTCACCCGCAACGACCGGTGGCTCTCGCCGAAGTTCCTCGCCGGGGAGTCCTACGGCACCACGCGCGCCGCCGCGCTCGCCGGGCACCTCGCGCAGCGCCACGGCATCGCGTTCAACGGCGTCATGCTCATCTCCGCCGTCCTGGACCTGGGCACCGTGTTCTTCACCGAGGGCAACGACGCCCCCTACGTCCACTACCTGCCCACCTATGCGGCCGTGGCGCACTACCACGGCAAGCACCCCGGGCGCGCCCTGGCGGACGTGGTGGCGGAGGCACAGGCGTTCGCCGACACCGACTACACCCTCGCCCTGGCGCGCGGCAGCCGGCTGGGGGAGCGCGAGCGGCAGCAGGTCGCCGGGCGGCTCGCCGCGTTGACCGGCATCGACATCGACCACGTGCTGCGCTCGGACCTGCGCCTCGAGCACAAGGCGTTCTTCGCCGAGCTCCTCCGCGACCAGGGGCTGATGGTCGGCCGGCTGGACTCGCGCTTCACCGCCCACCCGGGCCACCTCACCCTCGCCGAGATGGAGGCCGACCCCTCCTACCACCACATCCAGTTCCCCTACACCGCGGCCGTCAACCACTACCTGAGGGCCGAGCTCGGCTACGACAGCGACCTGACGTACGAGATCATCACCGGCCGGGTCCAGCCATGGTCCTACAAGGAGTTCGAGAACCGCTCCGTCACCACGGCGGAGGACCTCGCCTCGGCGATGCGCGCGAACCCGGACCTGAAGGTCTACGTCGCCTTCGGCTACCACGACGGCGCCACCCCGTTCGCGGCCTCCGAGCACGTCCTGGCCCACCTGCGGCTCCCCGCGGAGGCCCACGGCCGCATCGTGCGCCGCTACTACGAGGCGGGGCACATGATGTACGTCCACGAACCCTCCCGGCTGGCCCAGTCGCGGGACCTCGTCGACTTCGTCGCCTGGGGAGTGGGCACCGGCCCGCGGCCCGAGTCGGACGGCCCGGCGACGACGGCGGGCCGGCTGTGAGCGCACCCTCGGTGACCGGGGCCGGCGCACGCCTCCGCGAGCTGTACGAGCAGGAGTGGGCCTGGCGCGTCCGCGAGCTCGGCGACCAGTCGATGGGCGTGGCCGGCCCGGTGGAGAGCTTCCTCCCGGACGTCTCCGCCGATGCCCAGCAGCAACGGGAGCAGCGGTGGCAGGCGGTGCTCGACGCCGTCACGGCGATCCCCCGCGAGGAGCTCACACCCACGGAGCAGGTCGACCTGGACGTGTACTCTGACCAGCTCCGCACCCTGCTGACGCGCCAGCGGTTCCGGATGTACACCCGGCCCGTCAACGCCGACTCCTCCTTCTGGTCCGACCTCGCGATGCGCTCGGCCCGCCGGCAGCTGGAGACCGAGGAGGACGTGCGCGCCTACCTCGACCAGCTGGCACAGATCCCGCGGTACTTCCGTCAGCAGACGCAGAACATGCGGGCGGGTCTCGCCCGCGGCTTCGCCCCGCCGCGGGTCACCATGGCCGGGCGGGAGGCACCGGTGCGCACCGTCGCGCAGGCCACGGACCCGGCGGACGTGCCCTACCTCGCCCCGCTGGCGACCCTGCCCGCGAGCATCCCGGAGGCGACCCGCCGGACCCTCGCGGCGGAGGCGGAGCGGCTGGTCCGGGACGCCGTCGTCCCGGCGTACGGGGAGTTGCTCGCCTTCCTCACCGAGGAGTACCTGCCTGCCCTGCCCGAGGCGATCGCCGCCCATGACCAACCCGACGGCGAGGCGTTCTACGCCGCCCAGCTGCGCGAGTTCACCACGACCGACCTCACTCCGCAGGAGATCTTCGACATCGGCACGGCCGAGGTCGCCGCGATCCGGGCCGAGATGGCGGAGGTGGCCGCCGAGGTCGGGTTCGCCGGCGACGTCGACGGGTTGCTGGCCCACATGCGCACCGACCCGCGCTTCTACGCGACCACGCCCCGCGGCCTGCTCGCCGAGGCGGCGTACGTGTGCAAGAAGTTCGACGGCGTCGTCCACCGCTACTTCGGGCGCCTCCCCACCCAGCGGTTCGGCATCGAGGAGCCGCCTGCGGACGTCGCGCCGTACTACACCTTCGGGCGGGGCGCGCCGGACCGGTACATCCTCAACACCTACAACCTGCCGGCCCGGCCGCTGTACTCCCTGCCCGCGCTGACCCTGCACGAGTCGGCACCAGGTCACTCCTTCCAGACCTCGCTCGCCCTCGAGCTCGACCAGCCGGACTTCCGCCGCCAGATCTACATCTCCGCCTACGGCGAGGGCTGGGCCCTGTACTGCGAGCGGCTCGGCGTGGAGATGGGCATCTACGAGACGCCGTACGAGCACATGGGCATGCTGAGCTTCCAGATGTGGCGGGCGGCGCGGCTGGTGGTCGACCCGGGCATGCACGCCCTCGGCTGGAGCCGGGAGCGTGCCCAGGACTTCCTGCGCCGGAACACCGCCATCGCGGAGCACGAGATCGTCACCGAGATCGACCGCTACATCGCATGGCCCGGCCAGGCCGCCGCGTACTACCTGGGGCAGCTGACCATCCAGCGGCTGCGGCGCGAGGCGGAGGAGACGCTCGGGGAGCGGTTCAGCCTCCGGGACTTCCACGACGCGGTGCTCGGCCTGGGCAGCGTCCCCCTCGACGTCCTCGAGGCGGAGATCGGGCGGCACGTCGCGGCCCGCGCCGCCGGGTCTGGCGCGCGAGGCGGCCATGCCGGCGGCCGGTGACGAGCACCTCCCGCGCTCCATGCGCGGCTCCGCCCCCGGGTGGCGCACCAGGGCGAGCCTGACGTTCCCGTTGACGACGTGCGGTGCCGGCGTCGCCGTGGCCGCACTCGGGGTCTCCGAGCTGGCCGGCAGGCCCGCGGCCGGGGCGTTCGTCATCGGCATCGGCGTGCTGTTCGTCATGCTCGGGCTGCCGAGGCGGCCTGGCCGGGCGAGTCCCCGCGACGTCGTGCACGACGGCGAGACCGCGCTGGCGGTCCCGCGGCGCGGCGTGGCCGTCCCTCGGTCGGTCGCGATACTGGTGCTGCTGGTGGCGTCGATCGGCATGCTGCTGGAGGGCGACTGGGGGAAGCTCTGGGGACTGCCCTTCGCACTCGTCATGGTGGCGGCGGGTGGCGTGACCCTCCTGCACCCGCGCGCCCGGCGGCCCGAGCCGATCGTCCTGACGCGGGAGGCCGTGGTCCTGGGCCCGGGCAGCGACCCGCAGCGGGTCCGGTGGGACGAGATCACCGCCGCCGAACGGATGTGGAGGCGCGTCTGGCCGTGGTGGAGCAGGCCCTCGCTCTTCCGGAACGTGATCGTGCTGCGCGGCCACGACGGCGGGGAGCTCGCCACGATCCCCATCGAGCGGCTGGCGACCGACCCCGCACAGACCGTCGAGCTGCTACGGGAGCGGCTCCGGCGAGCCGTCACCTGAGCGAGACCCTGAGCCGTCCCGCCGTGATCCCGGGGGCCGAACCAGGGGAGCACCCGATACCCCGCGCGCCTCCCCGCGGGTTGGCTGGTGACCCATGGAGTCCTGGGTCGCGAGCGTCATCGCGGAGCTGTCCGAGCAGTTCGGCCCCGTGCTGCTCGCGGTGGGTGGCCTCGTCGCGTTCGCCGAGTCCGCGCTCGGGCTGGGGTTCGTCTTCCCCGGGGAGTGGGCGGTCCTCACGCTCGGGGCGGCAACGGCCACACCCACCGAGCTGGCCCTGACCGTGGGCGTCGTCGCGGTGGCCGCCAGCGGGGGCGATCACGTGGGGTACCTCATCGGTCGCCGGGCCGGGCCGTCGCTGCGCCGCTCCCGGCTGGTGCGACGCGTCGGCTTGCGTCACTGGGACCGGGGGAGCCTGCTGCTGCAGCGCTACGGGGGACTGGCCGTCGTCGTGTCCAGGCTGCTGCCGGCGGTGCGGACCCTCGTCCCGGCCGCGGCGGGGGCCGGCGGGCTGTCCTACCTCCGCTTCGCCGTGGGATCGGTGCTCGGGGCGGTGCTGTGGGCGGTGGTGTGGGTCGGCGCCGGCGCGGCGGCCCGGACCGCCCTCCCCGAGGTGGCTGCCGCCCTCGGGGCGGCCGGGTGGTACGCGCTCGGCGGGCTGGTCCTGCTCGCGGTCCTGGCGATCCTGGTGGTCCGGAGGCTGCGCCGTGACCGCTGCGAGGTCGCGGCAGAATGACTCCTCGTGATCCATCCGAACTTCCTGCCGATGGTCCTCGCGAACGGCGGACCGGGCTGGCGCATGAACGACAACAACCTGCTGCGCTGGCTGTTCTGCCTGTTCGGCGTGCTGTGGGTCGTCGCCGCGGCCGTGCCGCTCGTGAGCGACGGCGCGGACCTGCGCGGATCCGTGGCCGCCGCCGCCTTCGGCGCCGTGATCATCCTGCTCGCCGTCCCGCAGCGCGAGGGCAGGGCACCGATCGGCGAGGCCCTGGTGGAGGGTGAACGCGCGGTCGCCATCCCGGTGCGGCCAATCCCGATGCGGATCGCCGTGCTCCTCGTGGGCATCGGCGCCCTGGCCGCGGTGGGAGGGTTCTGGTTCGGCGTCCCGGCGGTGACCTCCGGTGACGCCGCGGCCGGGGTGCTCGCCGTCGTCGTGGGCGGGCTGGGTGGGCTGGCGCTGGTGGCCCTCGGCGCCCTGAACCTCCATCCGCGGGCGCGCCGGCCCAGGGCGGTGCTGCTCACCGCCGACCGGATCGGCTGGATGTGGGCGGGCTCGCGGCACTGGGCGCGGTGGGACGAGCTGGGCGCCGCCGAAGCCTGGTGGACGCCCCTCGGAGGCCGGATCCCGCGCTTCTTCCGGAACCACATCGTGCTGCGCCGCCCGGACGGCCCGCCCGTGGTGGCGCTGCCGGTCGAGACGCTCGCCTGCGTGCCGGAGGAGGCGCTCCGGCTGATCCAGGAGCGCGTGACGGCGGCGCGGTAGGCGCCGGCGCGGATGCGCGGGTGCCGGGACGCTCAGCCCTTCACGGCACCGGTGAGCCCACCGACGATCCGGCGCTCGAACAGGCTGAAGAAGATCAACGCCGGGATCATCGACAGCGCGGTGAACGCCAGCACGCGGGCGGTGTCCACCGAGTACTGCGAGGCGAAGACCTGCACCCCCAGGGGCAGGGTGTAGTTGGCCGCGTCGTTGAGGATGAACAGCGGCAGCAGGTACGCGTTCCAGCTCGCGACGAAGGCGAGGATGCCGGTGGTGATCACCCCGGGCAGGGACAGCGGCACCACCATCCGGAAGAAGAAGCCCAGCCGGCTCGCGCCGTCGATCGCCGCCGCCTCTTCGAGCTCGTCCGGGATCGCCCTGAGAAACGGCACGAGGATGATGATGGTCACCGGCAGGGCGAAGGCGACCTGCGGCAGGATGATGCCGGCCAGCGAGCTGATCAGCCCGAGGTCCCGGATCAGGATGTACAGCGGGGTGATCGCGACGGTCAGCGGGAACATCAATCCCGTGGCGAAGAGCGCGAAGAGGGCGTCGCGGCCGCGGAAGTCGTAGCGGGCGATGGCGAAGCTCGCCATCAGGCCGAGCGCGACCACGCCGACGGTGGTGGCCAGCCCGACGACCGTCGAGTTGCCGACCTGTCGCCAGAACGTGCCCTCGGCGAGCACGTCGAGGTAGTTCGCCACCACCCACGGGCTCGGCAACCCCGAAGGGTCGGCGGTGATCTGGGAGTTCGTGCGGAACCCACCCACGATGACGTACAGCACCGGGACGAGGCAGATCCCGACGAAGGCGAAGGCGACGAGGTAGGTCGCCAGCCTGCTCAGCGCGCGCGAGCCGGTCATCGCCTCGTCCCTCCGGTCAGGGCGCCCGCGGTGTCACGGCGCAGGACCGCGCGCTGGTACAGGAGGGCGACGACGAGGCAGATGAGGAAGAGCACGACGGCGACCGCGTTGCCGTAGCCGTAGCTCCCCGCGTTGCGCCCCTCGGTCACCATGTAGGTGGCCATCGTCGACGTCCCGACCGTCGCGCCGACGTACTGGCCCCAGACGATGTAGACGAGGTCGAAGAGCTGGAGCGAGCCGATGATGGACAGGAACGCCCAGATGCGGATCGTCGGCCCGAGCAGCGGCAGGGTGATGCGCCGCTGGATCTGCCAGTACGAGGCGCCGTCGATGGCGGCGGCCTCGAAGAGCTCCTCGGGGATCGACTGCAGGCCGGCCAGGAAGAGGATGACGGCGAAGCCGACGTACTTCCAGGAGATGATCGCAAGCAGCGTCCAGATCGCCACGTCCGGGTTCGCCAGCCAGTCCACCCGCAGCGCGTCCAGACCCATCTTGCCGAGCAGGCTGTTGACAGCGCCGGTGGTCTGGAGCATGAGGTTGAACCCCGTGCCGACCACGACCTCGGAGAGGACGTAGGGGACGAAGATCAGCACCCGGATGAGGGATCGCGCGCGGATCCGCTGGTTCAGCAGCAGGGCGATCGCCAGCGCGGCCGGACCCTGCGCGACCAGCGACATCACCACCAGGAAGCCGTTGTGCCGCAGGGCGTCGTGGAAGTCCGGGTCGGTGAGGATGAGGACGTAGTTCTGCAGGCCGACGAACTCCGTCGGGGGCCCGTAGCCGCTCCATTGGAAGAACCCGTAGTACGCGGCCATCGCCACCGGGAAGATGACGAACGTGACGAAGACGATGGCCGCCGGGCCGGCCAGCAGGGCGATCTCACCGCGCGTCCGCCACCGTCCGTGACGGGACCGGGACGGTCCCGCCACGGACGGCGGTGCCGGCGCGCGGGACGCGACCGCCCCGGGAGCGACAGCCAACGCCTCAGCCCCGGGCGGCAGCGTCGTTCACGGCCTGGACCACGCCCGCCGGGTCGGTGTTCCCGGCCAGCAGGTCCACGATCGCCTGGTTCAACGCGTTGCCCACGTTCTGCCCGTACATCGTGTCCAGCCACACGCTGACGTACGGCGCCTCGTTGTAGCTGGCGAGGATGTCCTGCAGGGCCGGGTCGGTGACGGCACTCTGCGCGTCGACGTTCGCCGGGATGGTCACGAACGCCTCGGCGTAGGCCTCCTGGTGCTCCTGCTGCATGAAGAAGTTGAGGAACTCGGCGCACTCCGGCGGTGCCTCGACGAAGCAGGAGTAGCCGTCGACCCCGCCCATCATCGCGGCCGGGTCACCGGCGCCGCCCTCGACGGCCGGGAACGGGAACCAGCCGAGGTCCGCCAGCGGCTGCTCGTCCGGCGTCAGGCCGGCGATGACGCCCGGGTTCCACGCACCCATGAGCTCCATCGAGGCCTGGTGGTTGGCCAGCAGGCCCGCCGACGAGCTCGCGCCCTGCTGGGCGGAGGTGGTGAGGAACCCCTCGTTGAAGGGCTCCTCGGCGGCGAAGGCCGCGAGCTCCTCGGCCGCTGCCACCCAGCACTCGTCGTCGAACGTGCGGCTCTCGGCCGCGGCGTTCACCGTCTCCTCCGAGCACAGGCGCAGCGCGAAGAAGTAGTACCAGTGGGCCGCCGGCCAGGCGTCCATCGCGCCCAGGGCGATCGGTGCGACCCCGGTCTCCCGGACCGCGTCGACCGCCTCGACCAGCTCGTCCATGGTGGTGGGCGTGGACTCGATGCCCGCGTCGGCGAACAGCTCCTGGCTGTAGAAGATCCCGCCGGGCAGCACGGAGGTGGGCATGCCGTAGACGCTGCCGTCGATGCTGAACGCGCTGATCGACGGGCCGATCGCCTCCTCGACCTCGGGGTCGACCAGCTCGGTGAGGTCCTGCGCCTGCCCCGCCTCCACGACGTCGGCCAGCTTGCCGCCGCCGCGTGCCATGAAGATGTCCGGCGCGTCGCCGGAGTTCAGCGCGGTCTGCAACCGGCCGTCCATGTCCTCGTTCTGGATGGACTGGATCTCGATGGTGACACCCGGGTTCGCCTCCTCGAAGGCGGCGACCGTCTCCTCCCAGTACGCCTGACCGGGTCCGGTCGTCGAGTTGTGCCAGAAGCTCATGGTGACGTCGCCGTCGCCGCCTCCGCCACCGCCACCTGCCTGCGAGCCGCCGCTGCACGCGGTCAGCAGGAGCGCGAGTCCTGTGCCGATCACCGCCACTGCCGTGTGACGCTTCGTGGTCATCGCGAGGCCCCTTCGTCATCGAGTTGGAACGCAGCAACTTCACAGGATCCGAAGGGTCGTGTCAATCGTTATCGATAACGATTTAGACACGGCCTTCGACCCGTACTGACAGCCGCCTCGTCGGGGGCGATACGGTCGGGCGGTGACTTGGGAGAACGGCACCTGGGGAGAGCGGCGGGCAGGGCGCGTCACCATCGGTGACGTCGCCCGTACCGCCGGGGTGTCCGTGGCCACCGTCTCGAAGGTCATCAACAACCGCCACGGCGTGGCGGAGGCGACGACCGCCCGGGTCCGTGACGTCATCGAGCAGCTCGGCTACGAGTCCTCGCTGGTGGCCACCTCGCTGCGCCGAGGGCGTACGGACGTCATCGGTGTGCTCGTCGCCGAGTTCGAGCCGTTCTCCACCGAGGTGCTCAAGGGGGTCTCGCAGGCCCTGTCCGGGACCGGCTACGGTCTGCTCGCCTACTCGGCGATGGTCGGGGACCCCGAAGGTGCCGGATGGGAGCGGCGCTCGCTGGCCCGCCTTGCGGGCACTCTCATTGACGGCGCGATCATCGTCACGCCCACCGTCCAGGTGCCTGCGACGCCGGTGCCGGTGGTGGCGATCGATCAGCACACCGGTCCGGCGGAGACCGCGACGATCGACTCGGACAACGTGGGCGGTGCACGCGCCGCGACCGACCACCTGCTCGGGCTGGGGCACCGTCGCATCGGGCACCTACGGGGCAGGGTCGACCTGGCGTCGGCGCATCAGCGCGAGCGGGGCTATCGCGAGGCCCTCGAGGGAGCCGGGATCGCCTTCGACCCCGATCTGGTGCGCGACGGGGGGTACCGGCCCGAGCCGACGGACGGCGCCGTCCGCGAGCTGCTGGCTCTGTCGGAGCCGCCGACCGCGATCTTCGCGGCGAACGACCTGTCCGCACTTCGCACCATCGAGGTGGCACGTGATCTCGGCCTGCGGGTACCTCAGGATCTGTCGGTGGTCGGGTTCGACAACGTCCCTGAGACGGCCGCGTCGACGCCGCCGTTGACCACCGTGGCGCAGCCGCTGCACGACATCGGTACGGGCGCTGTGCAGCTGCTCATCGAGATGCTCGCCGGCCGCGAGCTGAAGACGCCGCACCGGCACCTGCCTGCCCGCCTCGTGGTCCGGGACAGCACCTCCGGACCGCGGCGGACCGGAGCGGTGCTGAAGCCGGTCGCCCGCGGCCGTGCCTGATGGCCTCGCGGTCCGGCGATCGGAGCGACCTCCGGGCGCACGTCAGTCCCGGAAGGTCTCGATCTGTGCCCCGAGCTCGATGAGCCGCTCCTGCAGCTGCTCGTAGCCCCGGGCGATGATGTCCACGCCGCGCAGCACCGAGGTGCCCTTGGCGGCGAGCATCGCCAGCAGGATCACCACGGCGGGCCGCAGTGCGGGCGGGCAGCTGATCTCGGCGCCGGACCAGTGGGTCGGGCCGGTGATGTCGAGACGGTGCGGGTCGAGCATGCGGACGTCGGCACCCAGCCGGGTCAGGTCCGTCAGGTGGATCGCGCGGCTGTCGTAGACCCAGTCGTGGATGAGCGTGTGCCCCTCGGCGGAGGCGGCGATCACCGCGAAGAACGGCAGGTTGTCGATGTTGAGGCCCGGGAACGGCATCGGGTGGATCTTGTCGATCGGGGCCTTCAGGTCGCTCGGGTGGACGGTGACGTCCACCAGCCGGGTCCGGCCGTTCGCCGCCGGGTACTCGGGGGAGAGGGTGTAGCGCAGGCCCATCTCCGAGAGGGTCGCGAGCTCGATCTCCATGAACTCGATCGGTACGCGGGCCACGGTGATCTCCGAGTGGGTCACGATCCCGGCGGTGAGCAGGCTCATCGCCTCGACCGGGTCCTCGGCCGGGGCGTACTCGACGTCGGCGGCGATGTCCTCGAGGCCGTGGACCCGCAAGGTGGTGGTCCCGATGCCCTCGACGCGGACTCCGAGCAGCTCCAGGTAGAAGCACAGGTCCTGGACCATGTAGTTCGGGCTGGCGTTGCGGATCGTGGTGACCCCGGGGTGGTGCGCCGCGGCCATGAGGGCGTTCTCCGTGACGGTGTCGCCGCGCTCGGTGAGGACCACGGAGAGCTCGTCCGGCCGGTCGGCCTTCACGGTGGCGTGGTAGCGCCCGCCGGTGGCGACGACGTCGAGCCCGAAGGGACGCAGTGCGACCATGTGCGGCTCGACGGTCCGGGTGCCCAGGTCGCAGCCCCCGGCGTACGGGAGCTGGAACTGCTGCTCGCGGCCGAGCAGCGGGCCGAGGAACATGATGATGGAGCGGGTGCGGCGGGCCGCGTCGTCGTCGATCGCGTCGAGGTCGAGGTTCGCGGGCGGGACGATCTCGAGGTCCTTGCCGTCGGCGGACCAGGTGGCCCGGACGCCGATCGAGCGGAGGACCGCGACGATCCGGTCGACCTCGACGATGCGGGCCACGCCCCGCAGGGTGGTCCGTCCCCGGTTGAGCAGGGACGCGCACAGCAGAGCGACGGCGCCGTTCTTGGAGGAGTTGACGGTGATGGTCCCGGCGAGCTGGTGGCCGCCGGTGACTCGGAGGTGCTGGGCGCGCGGCGTCCCGATGGAGAGCAGGTCCGCCTCGAGCGCGCGGTTGATGCGCGAGAGCAGCTCGACGGAGAGGTTCTGGCTGCCGCTCTCGATGCGAGCGATGGCGCTCTGGCTGGTGCTGAGGCGCTCCGCCAGCTGGCTCTGGGTGATCCCCTTGCTCTGCCGGGCGCCGCGGATGAGGGAGCCGATCTCGGCGAGGGTGGTGGTCTCGTCAGTCGCAGTCACCGCAGCAGGGTATCTCGGATCTGAGATATTGGAACAGTGACGCGCGCCACGGGCGGGTCGTGCGGGGCATGAGCATACGTCCAGTGAGATGCGTCGGCTAGGTTGATCCAGACGACGGTGTCCGGATGGGAGCCTGGGATGAGCGAGTCGTTCGACGAGACGTATGACGTCGTGGTGGTCGGCAGCGGGGCGGCGGGCCTGACCGCTGCGCTCGGTGCCGTGGACGAGGGCCTGAGCGTCCTGGTCCTGGAGAGCACGGACAGGTGGGGCGGCAGCTCCGCGATGTCCGGCGGAGGGCTCTGGCTGCCGAACAGTCCCGTCATGCGCCGCGAGGGCGTCCACGACACGCGCGAGGAGGCGCTCGACTACCTCGAGCGCACCGTCGGCGACGAGGGCCGCGCGACGTCGCGGGAGCGCAAGGAGGCGTTCGTCGACGGCATCGAGGACTACGTGACGACGACGGAGCGCTACGGCCTGCGGTTCGTCCGGTCCGCGGACTACCCCGACTACTACCCCGAGCTCCCGGGCGGGAAGATCGGCCGCGCGGTCGAGGTGCGACCGTTCGACACGAATCTCCTTGGCGGGCTCGCAGGGTCGCAGCGGGCCGTCATGCCGATGCCGGCGATGACCGACGACGTCTGGCAGCTGCAGCGCGCCTGGTCGACGGCCGACGGGTTCGTCCGCGGGGCCCGCGTCGTCCTGCGCACCCTCGGCGGCATCGTCACGGGCAAGCGCCTGAAGGGCCTGGGCGGGGCGCTCACGGGTGCGCTCGGTCACGCGCTGATGGTCCGGGAGGGCGTCCCGCTGTGGCTCGACACCCCGGCTCGGCGCCTTGTCACCGACGGCGACCGGGTGGTCGGGGTCGAGGTGCTCAAGGGTGGCCGGACGATCGCGGTCCGGGCGCGGCGTGGCGTGATGCTCGCCTCCGGCGGCTTCGAGCACAACCAGGAGTGGCGGCGCAGGCACCAGGGTGTGGACGGCCACCCGGCCGGCAACCCCGGCAACGTCGGGCAGGGGCACGTGCTGGCACAGGAGGTCGGAGCAGCGTTCGAGCTCATGGACGACGCGTGGTGGGGAGCCGCGGTGCACCCGGTGGAGGGCGGGCAGGCGGGCTTCCTGGTGGGGGAGCGCGCGCTGCCGTACTCGCTGATCGTGGATGCGCACGGGCGTCGCTTCGCCAACGAGGCCGAGTCCTACGTGGACCTCGGCCACCACATGCTCGAGCGGGAGGCCGAGGGGGACAACGGCGCCTTCTGGTTCATCGTGGAGCGGCGCTACCTACTGCGGTACCTGCGCACCTTCGCCCTGGACCCCCGCGTCAACGATGCGATGAAGGAGCAGGGGATCGCGGTGGAGGCGAAGACCCTGTCCGAGCTCGCCCGCCGGCTCGGGTTCGCGACCGCCACGTTCCGCGCGACCATCGAACGCCTCAACGGGTTCGCCCGCTCCGGCCGTGACCAGGACTTCCACAAGGGCGACTCCGCCTACGACCGCTACTACGGCGACCCGACGGTCCGGCCGAACCCGTGCCTGGGCCCGATCGAGCGGGGGCCGTTCGTCGCCTACCGGCTGGTGATCGGTGACCTCGGCACCAAGGGGGGCGTGGTCACCGACGCCGACGGCCGCGCGCTCCGGGAGGACGGGTCCGTCATCGACGGGCTGTACGCCGGGGGCAACGCCTCGGCGTCGGTCATGGGCCGCACCTATCCCGGGCCCGGGTCGACGATCGGCCCGGCGAGCGTCTTCGGCCTGCGCGCGGCGCGGCACATGGCGCGGGTCTGAGACGGGCGCCCGCGGTGAGTACCGCCGGGTGCGGGGAGTTGTCACCATTGTTCGCCGTGCGTGCGCCTGAGACCGTGGCTCCCTGCTTCCGTGAGACGAGGGGACCCAGGGCAATGAAGCGCATGACGTATGCACGAGTGGGCACGGTCGCTGCGTTGGCAGTCGGCATGACCGCGATCGCGACGCCGGCAGGTGCCGCGTACCAGCCGCCGACCGCGGGGCCGGACATCCGATGGCTGACGAACGGGCCGGACGCCTATGCGTCGCTCGAGGGGAACGACAGCATCCGAGGGCGCGAGGGCGCGGACAGGCTCTATGGCCAGGGCGGGCGGGACTGGCTCGAAGGGGGCGGGGGCAACGATCGCGTCTTCGGCGGTACCGGCGGCGACGAGCTCTTCGGGAACGGCGGCGACGACTACGTCAACGGCGAAGGTTCTGACGACACCATCGTCGGGAACGGTGGCGCGGACCGCCTCTACGGCGGCTCGGGGAACGATCGGATCCTGCTGGACCGTGACGGTGACCGCGACGTCGTCGACTGCGGACCCGGTTTCGATCGCGCCCTGGGACTGGAAGCGGGGCTGGACGTGGCCTACAACTGCGAGTACCACGGCTGATCGACGGGTCGACACGCCGCCTCTTCGGAGCGAAGGAGCGGCCAGGTCACGGACGAGGTGACGTCCGCGCACCCGACGGGTGGAGGGCGGCGCGGACGGAGGTCCAGGAGACCAAGCGGGCCCGCACGTCCTCCCGGGTCTCCTCCGCCAGGGCCTGCTCGTAGGCCCGGTCCAGCACGTCGTCGACGATCACCCGCGTGCCCGTGGTGGCCGACTCGACGGCGGCCTCGACCATGACGAGGCTGAGCACGTTCTCGTGCACCTCGCCCATCGGCGTCGGGCCGCCGTCGAGCGCGGTGAGGAAGTCGGACAGGGAGCCGGCGATCCCTTCGCCCGGCTCGTCGTGCCCCGGCAGCTCGGCCGGGTCCACCGGCGGCTGGCGATCCACCACCGGGTCGTGGTCGCCGTCCCAGCGCGCCGTGCCGCTCGCGCCCGAGAGGCGCCAGGATCCGTTCCAGGACGTCTCGGCGCCGGGGCTGCACCAGCTGCCGGTGTAGACATAGCGCAGGCCGCCGGTCATCTCGAAGACGGCGCTCGCCGCCGCGTCGCCCGAGTACCAGCTCCACGGCGGGTTGAACTCCTCGCAGTAGACCGAGACCGGTTCGGCGCCCAGGAGGAACCGAGCCGTGTCGAACGGGTGGATGGCCATGTCCACCAGGAGCGGGTGCGGCATCTCCTCGCGGAACCCGCCGAACCGGGGCGCCTTGAAGAACTCCGTGGTGAGCACGCCGAGCTCGCCGAGCGTGGCCGCCTGGTCGCGGAACGCGAAGAGCTGGCGGTTGTAGCGCCGGGACTGGCTGACCACGAACAGCTCTCCGGTGACCTCACTCGCGGCCACGAGGGACAGGGCGCGGGAGACGGTCTCGGCCACCGGCTTCTCCCCGAGCACCGGCAACCCGGCGG
This sequence comes from Georgenia alba, assembly GCF_042665525.1. NCBI lineage: Bacteria > Bacillati > Actinomycetota > Actinomycetes > Allobogoriellales > Allobogoriellaceae > Georgenia > Georgenia alba. The sequence continues at coordinate 244,842 of NZ_JBHTCQ010000004.1, read as the reverse complement.
TGAGTGCCGCCGTCGTCACCGGGTGGTGCGCGCGCGGGACGGTCACGTTGACGACGGCGCGGGCGCCCGTCTCGGCGGCGAGGGCGACGGCGTCCGTGCCGACCGGGACGTCGTCGGCCCCGGCGTCGGCGAGGGCCTCTCGTGCCGCGTCGAGGTCGAGGTCGACCACGCCCGCCAGCTCCGCGCGCGGCTCGGCGAGGATCGTCGCCAGCCAGGCGCGCCCCATCCCGCCTGCTCCGACGAGGATCAGCGGTGTGCTCACCGCACCTCCTCGGACTGTGCCTCCTCGTCCTCGGACTTCAAGGGGCCCTCGTAGCCGTGCCCCTGGTAGAAGTCCTCGGTCTCGTACCGCAGCAATGTCGGCGTGGTGCGCTCCGGCCGCAGGGTCACGGCCCACTCGACGGCGTTCGAGATGACCCTGCGGACGCCGTCGTGGAAGTAGGTGGGGTACTCCTGGTCGCCGGGGCGGAAGTAGAAGATCTTGCCGAAGCCGCGTCGGTAGGTGATGCCGGACCGGAACACCTCGCCGCCGGAGAAGGAGGAGATGAAGACGATCTCGTCCGGGGCCGGGACGTCGAAGAACTCTCCGTACATCTCGTCCTCGTCGATGATCATCGGGTGCGGGATGCCCTGCGCGATGGGGTGCGTGGGGTCGACGGTCCAGACCAGCTCGCGGTCGTGCTCGGCGCGCCACCGCAGGGTGCAGGTGGTGCCCATGAGGCGGGTGAAGACCTTCGACCAGTGACCGGAGTGCAGGACGATGAGTCCCATGCCCTCCAGCACGTGCCGCTGGACGCGCTCGGCCACCTCGTCGGAGACCTCGCCGTGGGCGGCGTGGCCCCACCAGGTGAGGACGTCCGTCTCCCGAAGCACCTCCTCGGTGAGACCGTGCTCGGGCTCGTCCAGCGTCGCGGTCCGCACCCGGACCCGTTGCCCGAGGTTGGCCTCGATGCCCTGGGCGACGGCGCCGTGCATGCCGTCCGGGTAGCGCTCGGCGACCTCGGGCTCGAGCTGCTCGTGCCGGTTCTCGCCCCAGACGGTGACGCGGATCGGGTGGCTCATAGGTGTTCTCCTTCTCGTGTTGCGGTGGCGATGGCGGGTCTGGTGGTCACTTGACCGCGCCGCCGGTGACGCCGGCGGCGACGTACTTCTGGGCGATGACGAGCAGGATGACCGCGGGGATGGAGGCGAGCACGGCGGTCGCCATGACCGAGCTCCAGTCGGCCACGTAGGCGCCGAGGTAGTTGTAGATGCCCAGGGTGACCGGGCGGACGTCCTCGGTGGTCGTCAGGGTCAGCGCGAAGAGGAAGTCGCTCCAGGTGAACAGGAACGTGAACAGCCCTGCCGTGATGAGGGCGTTGCGGCTCACCGGCAGGACCACCGAGACGAACGCGCGTACCGGGCCCGCGCCGTCGACCAGTGCGGCCTCGACGATTGCCGGGGGCAGGGACTGCATGAGCGCCCGGCAGATGAGGATCGCGAACGGGATGCCGGCGGTGGAGTCGGCGAGGATGAGCCCCGGGATCGAGTTGAGCAGCCCCAGCTCCGCGTAGGCGTTGTAGAGCGCGTTGGCGATGACGATGCCGGGGATCATCTGGCTGATGAGCACGGCGAACAGCACATAGTTGGCCCAGGGCAGCCGGAACTGTGCGAGTGCGTACGCCGCCGGTACCGCGATGACCAGGGACAGCACCACGCTGCCCAGGGAGACCAGGAGGCTGGTGAGGAGGTTGCCGCCCTGCTCGGCGAGCGCCGTGCGGTATCCGCTCAGGTCGGGGGAGAGAGGGAGCCAGGTCGTCTCGATGGTCGCGCCGTTCGGCTGCAGCGAGGCGTTGACCATCCAGTAGATCGGGAACAGCAGCACCGCCATGACGGTGACGCCGATCGCGGTGTGGAGCCAGGGACGGGTCACGGTGGTCATCGGGCCTCACTCATCCACGGCGCGCCGGTTCAGGCGCAGATAGACGACGGCGAAGACCAGGGAGATGAGGATGAGGATGTTGCTCACCGCGGCCCCCTGGCCGAAGTCGAACGTCGTGAAGGACAGCTGGTAGGACTGCGTGGTCAACGTCTGCGTGGCGTTCGCCGGCCCGCCGTTCGTCAGGCCGAGGATGATGTCGAGGACCTTGAGCGTGTAGACCACGCCGAGGACCAGGACCACGGTGACCACCGGGCGCAGCATGGGCCAGGTGATGTGCCGGAAGGCTCGCCACCGGGTGGCGCCGTCGAGCGCCCCGGCCTCGTAGAGCTCGTCGGGGATGCCCTGCAGGCCGCCGTGGAGGATCACCGCGTTGAACGGGATGCCGATCCAGATGTTGACCGCGATGACGGTCAGCAGCGCGAGGTCGGTGTTCGTCAGCCACGGGATGCCGGTGTCGGTCAGCCCCGACGCCATCAGCGCCCGGTTGAGTGCGCCGGCGTCCGTGTCCAGCAGCCACTTCCACACGGCGCTCGCCACGATGAGCGGGATGAGCCAGGGGAGCAGGAGCAGTGAGCGCAGCAGCCCGGAGAGCGGGAAGCGGCGCCGGAAGAACAGTGCGAGACCGAGGCCGAGGGCGAACTGCCCGGCGATCGACCCGACGGTGAACAGCACGGTGTTCGTCAGCGCGGTCCGGAAGAGCGGGCTGCCGATGACCTCGCGGTAGTTGGCCAGGCCGGCCCACGGCGCCTCGCCCGTGAAGAACGTGGTGATCGTGTAGTGCTGGAACCCCATGAGCACGTTCTGGACCACGGGGTAGCCGAAGAAGAGCGCGAGATAGAGGATCGCCGGCCCGAGGAACAGGGCTGTGACGGCCCGCCGGTGGCGACGGCGGCCGGTCGCCCGGCCCGCGCCGTCGGCCGTGCGGCTGCGGGCACGGGTGCCGCCCGCCGCTGTCGTCGTGGTCGTCATACGTACTCCTCGGCTTCGGCGAGCGCCTCGCGCGGCGAGGCCTGTCCGGACAGGGCCAGCTGGACGGCGGTGTAGAGCGCCGTGGCCGTCGTCGGCCAGTCGGCACCGAGCCGGGCGGTACGGGCGCGGGCGTCCTCGATGAGCCGGACGAACGTGTCCATCTCCGGCCGGAGCCGGCGGTACTCGGCGGCCAGGGCGGGCTTGCCCGGCACGGTGTAGCGACGCCGGCCCATCTCGAGCTGGCTCTCGTCCGAGAGGAAGGCGGTCAGGAACTCGCCGGCGAGCTCCTCCTTGGCCGTGTTGCCGGTGGCGGGCACGGTCCAGACCTCGCCGCCGAGCGGGGCGGCCGGGGTCTGGGACGGGACGCGCACGGGCAGGGGCACGACGTCGTAGGACAGGTCCTCGATGGTCGACATCTCGGGGATCTGCCAGGGCCCGTTGATCATCATCGCCGCCCGACCGGCGATGAACTGGTCCTTCACCTCGACCTGCCCCCAGTTCAGGACCGAGGAGGAGGCCGACCCGTCGGCGACGAGGTCGGCGAGCAGCCCGAGGGCCTGGGCCCCCTCCGGGCTGGCGATGTGGCGCTCGTCGGCGCCGTTGGTCCAGAAGAACGGCAGGAACTGCCACGCGCCCTCGTAGGTGGCGTTACCGCAGAAGGCGATCCCGTACCGGCTGCCCTCGGTGAGTGCCGCGGCCGTCTCGCGCAGCTCCTCCCATGTTGCCGGCGGGTCGACGCCGGCCTCCTCGAGGGCACGGACGTCGTAGAAGAGGGCGATGGTGTTCACCGTCGGGGCCAGGCCGTAGACGCGTTCCTCGTGCGTGCACGCCGCAGTGATGCCCTCGGCGTACCCGTCGGTCGGGATGCCGAGCTCGTCGAAGGGGCGCAGCGCCGTCGTGGCCGCGATCTGCTGCAGGTTGGGGTTGTCGAGCATCAGGACGTCGGGCAGCGTGCCCGAGGAGCCCTGCTGGAGCACGCGTTGGACCAGTGCGGCACCGTCGACGGACACGCGCTGGAGCGTCACGCCGACGCGGTCGGCCGCGGCCTGGAGTGCATCGCCGATGATCGAGCTGTCGGGCTCATTGGCGTAGGAGTCGAGGATCCGTAGCGTGCGTGGCCCGGCCTGCGCGCTCTGGCCGCAGGCGGACAGCAGTCCGGCGAGGGAGCCGAGCACACCGGCGGTCGTCACGGCACGCCGGGAGACCGGGCGGCTCGGCAGCGGCGGGAACCGGCCGGCCCGCGCTGCGGGAGCGGTGCGGCCGTTCATGGTGCCTCCTGCGGCGTCGATACGTATCGATCTCGCATGTGCGGAACCTTCCTCGTCCGTGTCGGTCGATGTGGGTGCGTCAGCGGCGGGTGGATGCCCGGCGCACGAGGGTCGCGGGCACGAGATCGACCTCTCGGGCCTCCGGCGCGGTGCCGTCGAGAAGGGCGAACAGACGCTCCATGACGCGCCGCGACACGTCCCTAGGTTGGGTCGAGACGGCGGTCAGGCCTTGCTCCTGGGCTTCCGCCTCCGTGCTCAGGGCGACCACGTCGACGTCGGTACCGGTCCGCAGACCCAGGTCCGAGAGCGCGCGGACCGCCTCGGGTATGGCCGCCAACAGGATCAGTCCCGGACGGTCGGTGCGGTCGGCGCACGCGTCCGCGAGCACCGGGCGCACGTCGTGGTCACCGGGGACTCGGTGCCACCTGAGCTCGACGTCCCGGGCCGCGGCGGCCCGCTCGACGCCACGAGTGAGGCGCGGGACGTAGTTGTAGTTCGTCTCGACGACGTCCCGCGGCCAGCCCAGCACGTCGACCGTCCCGTGGCCGAGGTCGGCGAGCTCGTCGACGAGCAACGCGCCCGCCCCCTCGAAGTCGAAGTCCAGGCACTCCAGGCCGTGAGTGTCCTCGGGCACGCCGATGAACACGACCGGCAGAGGGAGCGTCCGGGCGATCCGTGCGCGCTCGTCGTTCGTCCCCACCTCCATGACGACGACGGCGTCGCAAAGCGAGCGGCCCACGACCCGGCGAAGCCCGTCGGGCCCCTCGTCGGCGGTGACCAGGAGGACGTCGTGGTCACGCCGGCGGGCGGCGAGCGTGATCTCCTCGACGAACGCCATGAGCCGTTGCGCCGTCGAGGCCGACCGGAACGGCATGATGACGGCGATGGCGTCCGTCCGGTGCCCGGCCAGGGCACGGGCGCCGGCGTGCGGGTGGTAGGTGAGCTGGGCGATCGCGTCCTCGACGCGGCGGCGGGTGGTCTCCGAGATGGGGCGCTTGCCGCTCATCACGTACGAGACGGTGCTCTGGGAGACGCCCGCGATGCGGGCGACGTCCTTGCTCGTGGGGGCCTTCCGCACCGGTGCACCTCCCCGTCGTCGCGGCCGGTCGGCGCCGGTCCCGACCCGGCGTCGATACGCATCGACGGTCGAGCGTAGGGATAGTGCAGGGCCGACGCAAGCGGCGATCGGGCCGCCCTGACCAGCGCAGCCGTACAGTCCGACTGGGGGCATGGAACTCGATGCGGATTGACCTGCCAGAACTTGGATGACAAACTCACGCATCAACATCTGAGTCTTCAAGCATGGTGACGACTCAGCTCACGCAATCGCTGCGGACGTCGTGCACGCAAACGGATGCGTCGGCGAGGAGTTGCAATGGCTCTCGAACCAGCTGCTGCAGGGGAACATCGCGGCAGTTGCGGGCACGTCTCCAGGTCTTGCGAATCGGAGGCGACCTGATGACGGCGCGAGTTGCGGTCGTCACCGGGGGTGCTCGGGGAATCGGGCGGGAGATCGCCTGCCGACTCCTTTCCGACGGACATCGTGTCGCGATCCTGGACGTTCTCGAATCCGCGACCAAGACCGCCGGCGAACTCAGTGACCGCGGTCGGTGTCTCGGCCTGCGCGTCGACGTCTCCGACGAGGGGGCGGTCGCTGACGCCTTCACGGCAGTGTCCGGGGCGCTCGGACCGATCGGGGTCGTGGTGAACAACGCCGCACTCACCGCCGTCCACCGCCCGTGGGAGAGCGTCACCGGTGACCAGTGGGACAGGACAATGGCGGTAAACGTTCGCGCCGCATTCCTGTGCGCACGGGCCGGCATCGAACAGATGCGGCCCCAACGCTGGGGGAGGGTCGTGAACCTCTCGTCCGTGACGTTCCTGTCCGGGCAGCGCCACCTCATCGACTACGTGTCGTCGAAGGGTGCGATCGTCGGCCTGACCCGCTCGCTCGCGCGCGAGGTCGGCGCCGACATGATCACGGTGAACGCAGTCTCGCCCGGCTCCATCCGGACCGAGATCGACGTCGAGAACTTCCCCGACCAGGCGGCCGTGGCCGCGCAGCAGGCTGCTGTCCAGGCGATCCCCCGGCGCGGCACGCCCGCGGACATCGCGGGGGTCGTCTCATTTCTCTGCAGTGAGGACGCCTCCTTCATGACGGGTCAACTACTCAACGTCGACGGCGGCTGGTTGATGCACTGAAGCGACCGGGCCGGCTCGTCCCGGCGTAAGACGCGAGACTTGACGCGGTAGCTCGGGTGGTAAAGTCTAAGTGCACCATGCGAACTACGACCGATGGAGGCCAGATGTCGCGCAGAGGTTTTCGGCTCACTCGCCGGCGGTCTGTCCTGGCCGTCACCGGCGCCGCGGTTGCTCTCGCTGTGGCGGCCTGCTCCGGGGGCGACACGGGTTCCGGCGATGACGACGTTCAGAGCCTCGATCCTGACGAAGTGTCCGGAGAGATCACCGTGTGGTCTTGGTCGACCAACGCATCCGACCTCGCTGACCTGTTCATGGAGGAGTACCCGAACATCGAGGTCGAGATGGTGGACCCAGGTGGCGGGACCACGACGATGGAACGGCTCCTCACGGCATTCCAGTCCGGCAGCGGTGCGCCGGACGTGGCGATGATGGAGTACAACTTCATCCCGCAGTTCGCGCTGACCGGCGACATCATCCCGATCGATGATCTCGGCGGCGCCGAGATCATCGACGACTACATCGACAGCATCGCCAATCAGCTCACCGTGAACGATCAGGTGTACGGCACGCCAATCGACGCGTCGCCCATGGCCTTCCTCTATCGGGCCGACATCCTCGAGGAAGCCGGCGTCGAGCCACCCACCACCTGGGACGAGTTCGCCGACGCCGCTGCGAGGCTCCAGGAGCACGATGCCGGCACGTACCTGGCGAACAACCCGATTGCTGACGGGTCGTTGCGAAACCTGCTCTGGCAGACCGGGCAGAGCCCCATTGCGATCGACGGCGAGAACATCACGATCGACTACGACAGGCCCGAGTATCAGCAGGTGCTCGGCTATTGGCAGCGGCTCGCCGAGGAGGGGGTCACCGGCGACTTTCCGAGCGGATCACCCGAGTGGAACGCAGCCATGGCCGACGGCACGCTGGCCGGCTGGATCGGCCCTGCGTGGGCCCCGGTCATTCTCGGCTCGGCGGCTGAGTCCAGCGCCGGGGAATGGCGCGTCGCTCAGATGCCGACCTGGGAAGAGGGGGAGCGTGCTTCCGCCGAGTGGGGAGGTAGCGCTTACACGGTGACGTCACAGAGCGACAATCCGGAAGCCGCGGCCGCGTACGTGACCTGGGTCAACCACGCACCCGAAGCCTACGAGCTGCTTTACGAGCTCACCGGGTCGTTCCCGGTTCTGACCGAGTACGTGGAAGATCCTGATTTCGTGGCCGAACCGTTCGAGTTCTTCGGCGGCCAGCCAGTGAACCAGGTGTTCGCCGAAGAATTGCAGGCCGTACCGGGGAACTGGCAGTGGTCGCCGTTCAACTCCATGGTGAACCAGGTGACCGATGAGGCCTTCACCGCCCTTCGAGAAGGCGAGATGACCCCCGACGAAGCCACGTCATTGATCCAGGAGGAACTCGTCGCCTACGCGGCCGAGCAAGGCTTCTCCGTCAACGAGTAGTGCCCGGACGGCGGCGGCCCGGGTGGAGCGGGACACCGCCTGCACCATCCGAGTTCGGACGATGGGAAGGAGATCGGCACGTGGCCAGCGCTTCCGCGAGGCAAGGTGCAGCGCGCCCGATGGGCGGCAAGCGCCCCCACCCCTCCGCGGTGCGTGCAGGCAGTGCCCGACGCGCCGGTTGGTGGACACCGTACGTCCTCGTCGCGCCGTTCTTCATCGCGTTCCTTCTCTTCACCGTCGGTCCGTTGCTGCTGGCGGCGTACAACTCGTTCTTCGAATCGCGGCTCGTTGGTGGAACGAGCTTCGTCTGGTTCGAGAACTACGCGGAGGTATTCACCGACGACAGGTTCTGGGAGGGCTTCGGAAGGATCCTCCTCTACGGTGCGGTGTTCACTCCGCTCACGATCGGGCTCTCGCTCTTCCTCGCCCTGATCGTCGACGCCGGCGTGGTCCGCCATGGCGGCTTCTTCCGCACGCTCTACTTCGTCCCATACGCCATCCCCGCAGTGGTCGCCACGTTGATGTGGGGCTTCCTTTACGGGCCGACGATCAGCCCGCTCAGTGACGTCGCATCCTGGCTCGGTCTCGACTCCTTCAACCTTCTCGATCCGTCGGTGGTGCTGTTCTCGATCGGAAACGTCGCGGTCTGGACGTACACCGGATACAACATCCTCGTCTTCTTCGCTGCTTTGCGGTCGATCCCGGCGGAGATCTACGAGGCCGCCGTGCTCGACGGTGCAGGCGGGTGGCGCATCGCCTGGAGCATCAAAGTTCCAATGATCAAACCGGTGCTGACGATGGTCGCGATCTTCTCGATCATCAATACCATCCAACTGTTCACCGAGCCGATGGTGCTTCAGCCGCTGGCGCCGCGAGCGATCGAGTCGAACTTTACGCCGAACATGTACGCGTACTCCCTGACCGCCGGCGGTCAGCAACTGAACTACGTCTCCGCCCTTTCCTTCGTGCTCGGTGCCATGGTCATTCTCATGTCGGTTGTCTACGTACGCGTCACCAACCGGCGGGAGGCCGACCGATGAGGCCCGGGTCGAGCGGCCGCGCCACGCCGCGGCCGAACACTCTCGCCACGATGACGTTCATCGGTTTCGGCGTATACGTGCTGATGCCGATCTACTGGCTCCTTGTCAACGCCACGAAGTCGACCTCGGACCTGTTCGCGACCTTCGGGTTCTGGTTCTCCGATACGCCCCAACTCTTCCAGAACGTGCGCGACGTGCTCAGCCATGGCGACGGCATCTTCCTCCGGTGGATGGGTAACACGGTCTTGTACTCGTTCAGCGCTGCGGCCGGCGCGACCCTTTTGTCCTTCATCGCCGGATACGGGTTCGCCAAGTGGCAGTTTCGCCTGAAGAACGCGCTCTTCTGGACCGTTCTCGCGGCCATCATGATTCCTGGTGCCGCGTTGGCGGTGCCTACGTACCAACTGCTTTCCGGGCTTGATCTGATCAATACGCCGTGGGCGGTCATCCTGCCCTCCGTCGTCAACCCGTTCGGCCTTTACCTGCTGCGCATCTACATTGACAGCGCGGTTCCGGACGAGATGATTGACGCGGCCCGGATCGATGGCGCCGGTGAGGTCCGAATCCTCCGCAGCGTGGTGGCCCGCGTCGTCAGCCCGGGCCTCGCGACCGTCTTCCTGATCAGCTTCGTCGCGACCTGGAACAACTATCTCTTGCCACTTCTGGTGCTCACCGAGCCGGAGCTGCAACCGGTGACCCTCGGCCTGACTAACTGGAACCGGCAGTCGCTCGTCCCGACCACCGGGAGCGAGGTCCTCTACAGCCTCGTGGTCACCGGATCGCTTCTTTCAATCATTCCGTTGGTCATTGCCTTCGCATTCATGCAGCGCTTCCTACGCAGCGGCCTGACCATCGGCGCCGTCCGCTGACCCTCCAACGGTCGTGCGCGAGTCGACGTGCGGCCCTCAGGCATCCCCATGGCAGTCGAAGAGAGGTACTTCCTGTGAGCACCACGATCGCATCGTCCTCGGCCGAGTTCGACCGGAGGGCTCGGCGCAGGCTGCCCGGTGGCGTCAACTCCAACGTCCGGCTCGCGGCACCACGGATCTACTTCGAGCGCGGGGCAGGGGCACGTCTGTATGACGTGGACGGGAAGGACTACGTGGACCATCTCCTCGGGCAGGGCCCGAACATTCTCGGGCACGCGCCGGAACCCGTGCAGAGCTACGTTTCGTCGGCAGTGCGCCGGGGCATGGTGTACGCCGCCGAGCACGAGGAGGAACTGATCGCCGCCGAACAGGTCTGTGACATCCTCGACTGGCCGGACATGGTCCGGTTCGGGGTGTCCGGCACGGAGAGTGTGCAGGCGGCCTTCCGACTTGCCCGGGCCTTCACCGGTCGGCGCCGCATCGTTCGGTTCGAGGGGCACTATCACGGATGGCTGGACAATACTCTCGCGGCCTTCCCCGCCGAAGGGGGATGCATTCCCGCTTCTGCAGGTCAGGTCGGCGACTATCTCGAGGACACGGTTATCACTCCGTGGAACGATCTCGACGCGGTCCGTCAGCGCCTGGCCGCGGACGACGACATCGCGGCAATCGTCACCGAGCCGGTGATGCTCAATGCCGGCGCGATCGAACCGTGTGCCGGCTATCTCGAGGGCCTGCGCGGGTTGGCGGACGAGTTCGGCGTCGTGCTCATCTTCGACGAGGTCATCACGGGGTTCCGAGTGGCGCTGGGCGGCGCCGCACAACGCTACGGCGTCACGCCGGACCTTGCCGTCTATGGCAAGGCCGTTGCGGCGGGCTGGCCGGTCAGCCTGCTCGCTGGACGCGCTGACCTGATGGAGCGCTTCGGTACCGGCGAGGTGAACCACTCCGGCACCTTCAATGCGTCGGTCATGGCCGCGGCCGCGGTTCGGAGCGCGACTGCCACACTGCGGGACACCGATCCGTACGACCACATCGAGAAGCACGGGCAACAGCTCATGGAAGTGATCCGGGACGCGTCGAACCGGCATCGTCTCGGGCTGCATGTCCAAGGCCTGGGGATGGCGTTTCACACGTCCTTCGGACCCGAGGCACCGATCACCGACTACCGCGGTGTCGCGCGTACCGACGGAGCCAAGTACGGACGCCTGGCCCGTTTCCTGATCGAGCACGGCGTCTGGGTTGCCGAGCGGGGCGTGTGGTACGTCAGCGCCGCACATGGCGACCAGGACCTTCACGACGCGGAGAGCCGCATCGACGCTGCCTTCCGTGCGTTCGCCCGTAGTGAGGTCGCATGAGTTCTCGGGTGGGTGTGCTGGGCTTCTTCCACGAGTCCAACACGTTCGCGGGCCGGCACGTCACAGAGGCGGATGTGCGTGCAGCGTGCCGCCATGGTGGAGCGATCGCGGCGGAGCACGCCGGTGCGGGCACGGTTGTCGCGGGCTACCTGGACGCGGCGCCGAAGAGTTGGGAAACGGTGCCGCTGGTATACGTCGAGCTTGTGCCGTGTGGACCGCTGGAGCCGCCGGCCGCGGCGCGTATCGAAGTGATGCTGCGCACCGCGGTACGCGATGGCGGCCCGTTCGATGCCCTGCTGATCTGCCTGCACGGCTCCGCAGCGAGCACAATGGAACCCGACCTGGACGGGGCACTGCTCGCGGCTATCCGTGCGGACGTGGGTCCGGACGTACTCCTCGGTGTCACGCTCGACCTGCACGCGAACGTCACCACTCGGCTGGTAGACGCCGCCGACGTGATCGCCGGTTACCGCACCAATCCACACATCGACGCGCGCGTGCGGGCCGCCGAAGTCACGCGGGCGATCGAGGGCTGCCTCGAGGAGGGTGTGCGACCGAGCGTCGTCGACATACCGGTGCCGGCCACGGTGCATATTCTCGCGCAGGGGACGAGCACGGCGCCTATGGCGCCGTTGATGGCGGCCGTGGATGACGCGGCATCGGCGGAGGGTGTCCTCGCAGCGTCGCTCTTCCAGGGGTTCCCTTGGGCCGACACCCCGGACATCGGTATGCGTGTCGTGCTCACGACTCGCGGAGACCGTACCGAGGCGGAGCAGCTCGCGGTCGGAATCGCGCAGCAATGCTGGGGAGCCCGGGAGGATTTCGTGCCCCGGGCCCTGAGCCCCAGGGACGCCCTCGGCGCGCTCGGCCACGGCACGACTCTGCTCCTGGACATCGGCGACAACATCGGCGCCGGCGCACCCGGGAACAGTACCCGCCTGTTGCACGCAGCGATCGACGCCGGCGAACGAGCGACCGTAGCGGTCTTGGCCGACCCCCGGGCGGCTGTGGTCGCCGCGGCGGCCGGCGTGGGGGCCGTTCTCGAGCTCACTCTCGGCGAGCCGCCGCTGCCGGTGGCCGCAACTGTGCTCGCCATCTCCGACGGACGTTACGAGGACACAGGACCTACGCACGTGGGCCATCGATACTTCGACGCCGGGACCAGCGCTGCGCTCGAGCTGAGCACCGGTCAGCACGTCGTGGTCTGCAGCCGCCCGGTGATGCCGTCATCCGTCCAGCAGCTCCGCGCGCTCGGACTGCATCCGCGTGACCACCGTCTGGTCTGCGCCAAGGGGGTGCACTCCCCGTTGGCGAGTTACGGCCCGCACGCGGACCACGTCGTCTTCGTGGACACACCCGGTGTCACGGCGAACGACCTCAGCCGGTTGACCTACCGAAATCGCCCGATTCCACTGTTCCCGTTCGAAGACCCTGACCCCGCCCTCACGCCTCGGAAGCGCACACGATGAAGATCACAACCATCGAGACCATCTATCAGGGCGCTGACTCCGCCATGCCCGCCCTCGTCTTCGTGCGCGTACGGACCGACGAGGGGATCCACGGCACCGGCGACACCTTCTACCTGCCCCAGACCTGCATCGCCGTCGTCCACGAGCACATCGCTCCCGCATTGCTCGGTAGCGACCCACGGGACGTCGAGGCGCACTGGCGTTCGCTCTATCAGGCGTACGCGCGGTTCGGTGGGCGCGGGGCCGAGCTGCGAGCCCTCTCTGCGGTCGACGTGGCGCTCTGGGACATTCTCGGCAAGTCCCTCCGAGCCCCGGTCCACCGCCTGCTGGGAACGGCACACCACACGGTACCCACCTACAACACCTGCGGTGGCCCCCTCTACGCTTCGGTTCGCGGCGGGTCCCAGGCTGGGTTCGGCAGCTCCCGTCGATACGGGAAGCTCGACGACTTCGACGCCTTCCTCAACGCTCCCGGACAGCTTGCACGTGAGCTGGTAGACGAGGGCGCCAAGGGGATGAAGATCTGGCCGTTCGACCGGTACGCACAGGAGAAGGGTGGTCGGGCGATCGCCGCCGAGGACCTTGCCGCTGGCGTTGCCGTGGTCCGAGAGATCAGGGAGGCGGTGGGCGATGCGATTGATGTGATGGTCGACGGACACGGACTCTGGGAGCTCACTCCGGCGATACAGATCGCCCGGGCCCTCGAGCCCTACGACATCACGTGGGTCGAGGACCTGGTTCTGGCCGACAAGCCGCACGTGCTCGCGCGCCTACGAGCCGCGAGCACGGTGCCGGTCTCGGTCTCGGAGTATCTCGTTACGCGGGACGCCTACCTCCCGATCCTCCAACAGGAGGCGGCCGACCTCGTGATGATCGACCCGACATGGGCCGGCGGGATCACGGAGAGTCGCAAGATCGCCGTCCTCGCCGACACCTACGGACTGCCGGTCACGTATCACGACTGCACCGGGCCGTTCACGCTGCTCGCCGGGATCCACCTTGCCGCCGCGACCCCGAATCTGCGCTACCAGGAGTCCGTGCGTGCCTATCTGCGGGTCGTCTACCCGGAGATGGTCACGGACGTGCCGGAGGTGGACGACGGTGTGATCGCCGTGCCGCAGGCGCCGGGCCTGGGCACCGAGCTGCTCGCCGGGATCGAGGACCGTCCTGGTGCCGAGGTGCGGGTGACCGCCTTGTAGGTCGGTGCGTCAGCTCAGTGGGACGGTGCTGATCATCAGCACGGTCCCGGCGGGCAACGTTGTGGTGAGTTCGACGTCAGGTCCGGTGGCCAGGACGGTCTGGGTACATTCCAGGTCGTGGTGGTCGTCCACCCAGTGCAGGTGGTACCGAACCGGTGCGTCGTCGGCCTGGCCCGAAATCGCGAGCCGCAACGGAGCCGAGGCTCCTTCGAAGCTGCTGACCACCACGACGGTGCCGTCGTCGCTACGGCCAGCGGCCGCGACGACGTTGGTCCCCTCCGGCTGTTCCACCGTCGCGCTGACGCGCACGTCACGGGAGAAGAGTTGCGCGCAGGCGAGCATCCCGAAGTAGTTCTTCTGCGGGATGCCGAACTCGTCGAACAGCCCGAACCACTGTGTGTCCCCGCTGAAGTAGTGCGCTTCGTCGACGTGTGCGTCCTGCAGCATGATGAGCGACGACGCGGCGAAGGCGCCACCTCGCGCGCTCCGGTTGCGCAGGTGCATCGCCTTCGCCGACGCGCCGCCGGTGGTCCACTCGCCAGCCCAGTTCCACTCGGTGAGGTAGCTCTCGACCTGTGTCAGGCCGCGCTCGTCCAGGAGGTTGCGAACAGTCCTCGCACGGCGGACGAGTGCTCCCGGGTCAGCGGCGTAGTGGTGCCAGGAGAAGAAGTCGAGAGGCAGGTCGTTACTCGTCACGTAGTCCACGAACGCGGGACCAAGTTCCCCGTCCACGTGCGCCACGACCGGTCCGCCGACCCGGAGGCCAGGGTCGTACTCCTTGATCGCGCGCACGGCGACGGCGTAGAGCTCGAGGTACTGCTCCTGGGTCCCCGACCACATCTGTTCGCCGACATCTGGCTCGTTCCAGATCTCGAAGTGTCGGATCCCGAAGTGGTGCCCGTCGGCCCATCCATCGTTCAGATGACGGATGACGCCGATGCAGATCCGTGCCCAGTGCGTGTAGTCCTCCGGAGGAGCCGTCTCGTACTTGCGGTCTGTCCATTCGATACTCGTGCCGAGGCGGTAGACAACCTTCCCGGTCAGGGGCGTCACGGACTGCAGATAGTCATCGGTGCGGTCGAAGCGATAGCTGGCGGGATCGTGCGGGTCCGCCGAGAAGTCCGGAAAGATTGATGGAATGTCCACCACGACCGGTCCGGGCCAGCCGGCATCGTGCAGCCTCGTGGACGGGAGATTGAGCCTGCGGTGCCATGGCGTGAGGTCGATGAGGCCACCGAAACAGATCGGCCCGTTGTTCACGCCGTGGAGCGGCGTGAATGTGCCTACTTTGGTGGCGAGATCGATATCGATGGAGATCGTCGACGTGCGGGAGTCGGGCATGGCTCGATGGCTCCAGGCGCGCATAGGGACGTAACGGCACCGGCAACAGGTGCCGTGGAGGCAGGAAATGGTGATGCACTGCGTCGGCTTGACTTACATAGCAAACTCAGAGCGTGTATTGCGCACTAAGCGTGCCAGGTCGAGCCCCTGGGTGGCAACGTCTGGCTCATGCTGACGGGACGACGTCCCGGCCCTCGCCGGCAGGAAGGAGTTCCGCGACCTCGGAGCAGGCCTGCATCAGCCGCGCACCGATCCGCTCGACTGCTCGAGGCGTCATTCGGGTGGCGGGCCCGGAGATGCTGATGGCATGCCGCGCAGCGGCTCCGGTGGGCGGGATGGTTGCCGCCACGCAGACGGCCCCGAGCTCGTTCTCCTGGTCGTCGATCGCGTAGCCGCGTGCACGCACCCGTTTGAGCTCGGCCTCGAGCACTGTCGGGTCCACGATGCTGTGCTCGGTCATCCGCGGTGCCGGAGTGTGTGCCAGCGCGGTACGTGCTGCGCTCGGGCCGAGTTGAGCGAGCAGTGCCTTGCCGAGCGCGGTGGAGTTGGCCGGGTGCCGCACGCCCGGCTCGACCGTCATTCGGAGGCTGTGTGAGCTCTCCAAGATGTGCAAATACTGCACTTCATGATCGATGAGCGTGCCGAGATTCACCGTTTCCCCGAACTCGTCCCTCAAGGCCGTCATCTGAGGTGTTGCCAGTGAGACCACGTCTGTGCCGCGATGAAGTGCTGCGGCAGCCGCGTAGAGACGTGGGCCAGGTGCGAACGTCCGGGTTTCGTCGTCCTTCACGACGAACTCATGCTCGACGAGTGTGTTCAGAATGCGGTAGACCGCAGCCTTCTCGATTCCTGTTGTCTGGGCGAGTTCGCCAATGGTCTGCGGCTCACCCCAGACGACCCCCTCCAGCACGTCGAGCGCCTTCGCCACCACGCCCACGGTGTGCTGCCGCCCCTGCGGTCGCCCTGCGACCTCTTCGTCAGTTCGCATACCGAAATGGTAGCTCGCACGCCTCGTCGTGGGCTCGCGAGCGGAAGGACAGTGGCGTACGGCGCGCCTGGTCGCGAGGAGGACCCGAGGTTACGGGCGTGCCGTCATGCGGGTGACGACAGCTGTAGTACGGGCGGACAACGCAGCCAGTCACGGTTCGTTACGCCGACACGACGTCACGACTGACCGGGACCATGTGCCCGGCCGGCTTGCTGACTAAGGTGATCGCCTCGTTATCGACCGGGAGTGAGTAGGCGCCGTCCGCGTCCCGTCGTGACGACGTCCCAGGCCGTTGGACACCGCGACGCCGTGGACGCCCGGTGTCCGGCGTCGCATCGACGAACAGCAGCCGTACAGCGCGGCGAGTGGTCGGGGAACCTGAGGCGTCGACCACCTAGCGAAGACCGATGATCGTCCACTGGTCGGCGGCCGGGAACAGATCGATCATCGTCGTGCCGCCCACCCGGAGCCACTCGTTGAAGGCCGGCGCGGCGGTGACGCCCTCCCAGAGCGGAGACCGGGTGACTCCGTCGGGGCCGATCCGGAGGATCTCGTAGCTCTCAGCCTCGCCGGAGCCGAGCGCGCGAAGCACTGCGGTGGTGCCGTCCGGCATCGCCTGCATCGGGTCCTCGTTCGCAGCGTTGAAGACAAGTGGCGCGGTCGACGACTTGAGAGCCTGCTCCCAGAGGATGTCGCCCGTCCGGGGATCGATGGCCGTCATGAGGTTGTGCCTGCCGAGATCGGTGCAGGTGAGGAAGGTCAGATGCTCGGCGTCGACGTCGAGCCTGGGGTCGCATCCGTCGAGATCGGGATTGCGGGTGCGTCCGTCCGGCACGGTCACGTCCTGCTCCCAGATCGGCTCGCCGTCGCGGAGGTCGACCGCGAGCACCTCGCCGAGCTGACTGCTCTGCGCCACGTCGCCCGTGACCGCGACGCCGGTCCCGGGGACGACCTGCAACGGCGGAGAGCCATTCCGGTCCCACAACACGTCGCCGGATGCCAGGTCGACGGCGACCGATCGCCAGCCGTCCCCGTTCCCGGACCGGACCGTCGTCAGCAGCGTCTCGCCGTCGTCGCCGAAGAACAGGTCGTGTCCGGTCTCGACCTCCCCGGCGATCATCGTGGTCCACAGCCCCGAACCGTCGAGGTCGTGGGCGATGAGTTCCGATTCCTCCGATCCCGGGCGGACGGTGACGACCATCTGCTCGGTGACCGCGAGCGGCGTGCCGACAGGTCCGAACAACTCAGCCCGGACGTCGCCCGAGTCCGCGCCGAGCACGACCACCCTCGGAGGTGCCGGATGTCGGTCACCGGCCGCGGTGAAGAGGGCAGCGAGAAGACCACCTTCGGCGGAGACGGCCAGCGGGTTGCTGCTGTGCGCGAGGTCGGAGCGTCTCCATTCCCAGCGCCACTCGCCGGAGCCCGGGTCGAGCATCCGGATCCCACCGGGTGCCGCGGCCCCGAGCGCGAGGCCTCCTGAGGTCGCTGCCATCCAGGCACGACCGGCGTCGTGCGAGCCCCCGTAGGGCTGGCTCTGCCAGGCGACGTCCCCGGTGAGGGTGGAGGCGAGGTCTTGTGCCGGGACGGGGGCGCTGACACGGGTGTTGTGCCGGTGGACTCTGTCGTCCGCGTACGCGGGGAGCAGTGTGCCGGCCGCGGCCACGACGCCCACGGCAACGGCGGCCGGCAGGGCGCGGCGCCAGCCGAGCCGCACCGGCGGGCTCCGGTCGTCGGTGCTTCGTGCCGCGAGCACGGTGGTGGCAGCAACGAGCACCGCGCCGGCGGCCAGGAGAGCGGGCGCCATACCGCCGAGCGGTAGGGCGTTCGACATGGGGTCCTCGGTCTCGGGAGGCGCAGGGCGCTGCGTCCACGCGACCACCGCCGCCACACCGAGGACCCCGACGAGGACCCCGCCCACGACGCGCAGGCCGCGTGAGTCCAGCGCCCCGGGTGCCACGAGGCTCGCGAGCAGCGCCACCAGGACCGTCGGGATCGTCCACCGGACGTCCGCCGGCACGCCGTCCGGGGCGCGTCCGGCGAGCCACGCCACGAGTCCGAGGACCGCGGCGCCGGAACCGAGGCCAGCCAGCAGGGAACAGAGCATGGCCGCCCTGAAACGTGGTGCCCCCCGGTCCATGGCAGGGAACTCTAGCGCCGAAGGGGCGTCATCTCGTGATGCGAGTGGTCAGTCCGGGCAATCACGGATGACAGCGCAGGCCGACCATCGCGGTAAGAACCTCCGCGACTCCGATCTGGTTGGTGTCCGAGGGGGGACTTGAACCCCCACGCCCTATAACGGGCACTAGCACCTCAAGCTAGCGCGTCTGCCAATTCCGCCACCCGGACAGGTGGTGCTCCGCCAGGCCGAGAGAGGGTCTGACCGGGCTGGGCAACGCGAAAAAAGATAGCACGCGGACCAGGCGCCACTCGAACGGACCGAGGCACGTGCACACCTACCGTGAGCGAATCCACAGGATGGCCGGTCGGATTCGGCACAATGGCCCGCATGACGGCTGCCGTTGGCAGGCAGGGGGCCCCTTCTCCGGCACGTCGACCGACGTGGTCCGGCCATGCCCGGCCCGCGGTGGTGCGGACGCTCCGAGCGCTCGTCCCGGTCCTCGTCGTCGTCGCCGTGAGCGTCGCGATCTACCCCGCGGCCAGCCCGGCATCACGGAGCACCGAGCTCGTCAGCTACCTTCCGGCGGACAGCCGGGTGGACAGCGTCCGTCAGAGTCCGAGCGGCGAGATCTGGCAGGCCAGCCAGGCGCGAGTGCCGCCCGCCCAAGCCTGGGACGCCCTGGCACCCGACACTCGTGACGCACTCGGGTACCGCGACGACGCGGACGCACCCGAGCTCGCCGGCTCGTGGCTCGTCGTCGACATCCTTCCGCGCGCCGCGGTCGGCGATCTACGAACCACGGGCTTCCACGTCGGCCCGGACGCGATCACCCTGCAGTCGGCGGAGAACGCGCGCTCCTGGTCGGCCTTCAGCCCGGGACTGCCGGTGCTCACCACCGGCATGCTGCGGGGCGAGACCGTGGAGTGGTCCGGCCGGTTCCTGACCGCGCAGCGTGGCGGCGAACCGGCACGTCACCGCGCGACGGCCGAGGTCACGGCCCGTCGCGTACCGGACTCCCACGGTTGCGTCGAGACGAGCGCGAGGCTGGCCTTCCCCGATGGCAGCGTGCAGGACCGCACCCACCGCTGGTGCTCCGGCGCCGGAGCAGGATGGGCCGGCGAGGGCATCCAGGTGGGCTCCCGCGGACCGTCGTTGGTGCGCACCGACGAGCAGACGTCGAGCTCGAAGGACCAGCCCGCGGGTGCGGTGCCCCTGCCGCCCGACCTGACCGGCCGCGTCGCGGACGCCACGTTCTACCGCGAGGTCAACAGCACCTTCTACGTCGACAGCCAGGTCGGCCTCGCCGCGCTCGAGGCGCGGGAGAACATCGTCCTCATCGCGCGTGACGACGGCTGGGTCAGCCGGTGGGACCCCCTGCGCACAGACCAGGACGAGGATTCTGCGCGCTGGCTCGGCTGGCGTGCCATGCCCGGCGGCCACGTGACCGCGCTGGCCTCTGCCGGTCGCATGACCGTCGTCGGGACGACGGCGGATGCAGTGAGCGGGTACACCTCCGACGGCATCCGCCGGTGGCGACAGGCGACGAGCGACGTCGTCACCTGGATCGAGACGACCGACGAGACGGCGGTCGTGATCGACGCGTCCGGCACGGTCCAGCTCCTCGACGCGCGGACCGGTGAGCGCCGCTGGTCCCGGGCCTTCTCCTCCCGTGCGGTCGCCGCCGTCGCCGGCGGCCACGTCGCGGTGCACGACGGCGACGGGTTCACCGTGCTCGCCGCAGCGACGGGTGAACCGCTGTGGAGCCGCGGATCCGGCGACGAGACCTCGGACGTGGGGGTCGAGATGGTCGCCGACCTCGTGGTGACGAAGGCGGACGGCTGGCTCGTCGCCCGCTCCCGGGACGACGGAGCGGTGCGGTGGTGGCGGCGGGTCGACCCGATGGCGACGATCCGTGCGACGGACGAGCAGGTGCTGATCCTCGGGACGTCGTCGGCGGAGATGGTCGGGCCGGACGGCGAGCTCCGGTGGCGGGCCGCGCCGACCCTCGTCGCGCACCTGTCGGGCGAACGCGCCGTGCTCGCCTATCGCGACCACCTCGAGCTGTGGGACCGAGCCGGGCGGGTGGCCTCCTGGGAGTACCCGGCGGAGCTGGAGCAGCCCTCCGCATCCCCGCGCGCGATCGCCCTGACGCACCGCGGTGTCCTCGCCTACCAGACGGGTCTCGCCGGGTCGCGGTGGGTGGAGTACCGATGATCCGGATCGCCTCGGAGATCGTCGTCGAGCTCGTGCGTCACGTGCTCGTCGAGCCGGTGCGCGCCGGTCGGCTGCGCTCAGACGGATGGCCGCCCGGGGTGGCCGGTGTGGTGGCGGTCGGGGCAGCTCTCTACGTCGTCGCGCTGGTCGGGGTCGGGGGCGCGCCGTGGGTGCGAAGCCAGTTGCCGCACGACAACAGCGGCGCCTTCCCGCCGGCCCTGGTCCCGCTGCTCCTGGTCGGGACGGCTGTGGTGCTCGCTCTGCTCGTCACCGCGAGCCTGCACGCGCCCTGGTCGCTGCGTCTGCTGGGCCTGCTCCCCCCGCTGGTGGTGTCCGCCTACGTCACAGGGTGGCACGGCAGCGGGCCGGTCGTCGCCGCGCTCATGCAGCTGGCCTTCTGGCTCGTTCTCGTCGCGTTCGCGGTGTCTCGGTGGCAACGTCCCTTCGCCTGGTGGGAGTTCGCGGTCGTCCAGACGATCGTCGGTGCCGCGCTCGCCGCGGGTGCCTGGACCGGCCTGCGCAGCATGCTCGACGACGGCTTCAGCGACGAGCACGTCACCGCGGTCTACCTGCTGGGAGCGCTGGTGGCCTTCGCGGTGCCCGGACTCACCCTCGTCGGCATGGCGTTGTCCGAGGTGGCGTTCACCTCGTCGATCTGGCTGGTCGAGACCGTGTCCGTCCGCGTGCCGCCGCGCCTGACGAGCGTGCTGACCGCGCTGGTGGCCGTCGTGGCACTGGCGACCGCGGTTGTGCCCTGGTGGCGTGCAGGCGCGCCGGCCGTGCCGCAGCTCCATACCCACCTGACCGCCGCGGCGCTCCTGACACTCACCGGGCTGGGCTGGTGGGCCGTCGACGGGATCGCCGACTCGCGCGTCCCGTCCAGCACCAGGGTTCACCAGCTCGTGCCCCGTGCCAGGGTCGTCGGCGGCGTCGCCGCCGTCCTGGTGACCCTTCCCGTCGTGGCCGCCGTGATCTCGACGGTGGTGGGCAGCGGGACGTACCGCCTTCTCCGGGAGATCGGCGCGTCGGCGCTCGCCAGCTCCGCGGCCGAGAACGCCATCGGTGGCGAATACGCCGCGGATGTGCTCCTCTCGGCAGGGTGTCTCGGCACGGCCGTCGTGCTCCTGGCGTCCGCCGTCGTGATCGCCACCCGGGGTGGCCGCGGAACCGCGGAGCTCCTCATGGTCGTCGCGATCCTGTCCGCGGCGCGCGGCAGCGCGATCCTCGGCTGGCTGCCGGCCCCGTGGACGCTCGACGCCGTGGCCGCGGTCTGCATCGTCGCCGTCCTCGGGCTCGCCGGAGCCTGGCTCGTCCGCGGTCGACTCACCGCCCGGCGGACCGAGGCGGTGGCCGTGGCGCTGTTGATCGGGATCACCGTGAGCCACCGAGAGGTCATCTCCGACCCGGTCGACGTCCTCCTCGGCACCGGCGACTCGAGCGGGCTGCTCGTCCTCGGCCTGCTCTGGTTCACCTTCACCGACTTGGAGCTGGCGAACGGCCACTCGGCGCGCTTCCCTCGTGCCACGCGCGCGATCCTGGTCGTCGGTCTGCTGACCCTGGTCATGATGGTCTTCGCGTTCGACCGACTCACGGTGGACTCCCCGTTCGGCATCGAGGGCTACGTCGAGGTCGGTGCCACCATCCTGGGCACCGGCCTCCTGCTCGCCGGGCTGTGGGCGGTGCTCGGTGCCGCATGGCGCGACGAGGAGGTGATCGAGCCGCGCTCGCGACGCACTACGGTCGGTGCCCATGGAGCCGTATGAACTTCGGTCGGACGACGACGCGGTGCTGCTGTCCGCACCGACCGCCGAGGACGTCGACCGCATCACCGAGATCTGCCAGGACCCGGACATCCAGCGCTGGACCACCGTGCCCAGCCCGTACGCGTGGGCGGACGCCGAGGGCTTCGTCTCGACCGTGGTCCCGGGCGGGTGGCGGGACGGCTCACCGACCTGGGCGATCCGCGTCCCGGACGACGGCGGCACCCGGCTCGTCGGCATGGTCAGTCTCTCCGACGTCGCCGACGGCAAGGGCGAGGTCGGCTACTGGCTCGCACCCGACGCCCGCGGCGCCGGGGTGATGAGTGCCGCCGTCGGGCTGGTTCTCGACGAGGCGTTCGGTTCCCTCGGCCTGGACGTCGTGCAGTGGCGGGCCGACCTCGGCAACTGGGCGTCGTGGCGCGTGGTGTGGCGGCACGGGTTCCGCAAGGAGGGCACGGTGCGCGCGCTCAACCACTCGCGGGGGGAGTGGCTCGACGGCTGGATCGGCACGCTCCGCAAGGAGGACCCGCGTGAGCCCGTGGCACCGTGGGACGGCCCGACGGCGGAGCGCACGACCGGCACCGCAGCGGCGCCGCCCTCGCCCCGCGACCCGGAGGCGCTGGTGCGCCAGTTCCACGACACCTACGCCCTGCCGGTGGTCGAGGACCGGCCCGACGTGGACCGGAGCCGCATCCACATGCGCATGGCCCTGGTCGCCGAGGAGCTCGCGGAGCTCGTCGAGGCCGTCTACGGCGAGCAGGCGGGTGCGGAGATGTCCTCCGCCTTCACCCGCGCCGTCGCCGCGGACGACGGGACACGCGACACCGTCGAGGCAGCCGACGCCCTCGGCGACCTCGTCTACGTCGTCTACGGAATGGCGCTGGAGTGCGGCATCCCGTTGGCCGACGTGCTGGCCGAGATCCAGGCATCGAACCTCTCCAAGCTCGGCGCGGACGGCAGACCGATCTACCGGGAGGACGGCAAGGTCCTGAAGGGCCCGGGCTACTTCCCGCCCGACATCGCCCGCGTGCTCGCCGGCCACGGGCTCCGCCCACGCGGTTGACCCGCTGGGCCGTGGCCGTTGATGAGAGCATTCTCACACGGCGTTCATGCAGGGCTCACGGGTGAGCGCGACGCTCCTGCCGTCAGCGTTCGACACCTCCACACCCCTAGGAGCCCGCCATGTCCAGGATCGTCTCCCTGCTCGCCACCTTCGCGATGGCGATGGGCCTCGTCGTCGCGATGGGCGCGCCGGCCCACGCCGACGACCGCCGCTGTACCGGCACCATCCGCACCGTCAGCATCGACGGTGACGTCAACGTCCCGCGCGGCGCCACCTGCACCCTCGTCGGTACGAGGGTGGACGGCAACGTGAAGGTCAACGCCAACGCGACGCTGGTCGTGCGCGGCGCCAAGGTCGGCGGCAACATCCAGGCCGAGAACCACAACCGGGTGCGCATCCTGCCGCGCGAGGTCTCCGGCGGGATCAGCCGGACCACGGTCGGGGGCAGCATCCAGCTCAAGCAGGGCGGCGGTGGCGAGATCCGCCGCGCCCGGGTCAACGGCGACATCCAGCTGTTCAGCAACACGGACGGCGGCAGGTTCGCGGTCTACGGCAACACCGTCGGCGGCAACCTGCAGTGCAAGTCCAACACCCCGCGCCCCGTCGGTGACAACAACACCGTCAAGGGCAACAAGGAAGGGCAGTGCCGCGGGTTCTGACCCGCCGACCCCACAGGCCCCGTCGAGCTTCCCCCAGGCTCGGCGGGGCTCTGTGGTGCGGGCCGCGGCTGTGGTGAAAACCGGCAGGCCCTGCGAGCTGCTGCTCAGACCAGGAAGCAGAACACGGTTGTCGCCACGCAGATCAGCAGCATCCCGGTGGCGTTGACGAAGAAGTTCCGGCCGAAGTCTCGGGCCCGGACGTGGAACGTCATGGCGACGAGGAAGTAGGCCACCAGGGCGGCCGAGGTGACGAACGCCAGATACGGCACCCAGATCCCGAGGAGGAGACCGGCGGCCGCCGCGAACTTCAGCCATGCCGCCAGGCGCCAGTACCGGCGCGGGAAGTGCACGTCCTCGAAGCACTTCCGGATGAACTCCACCGGCTTGAGGCACATCAGCCCGTCGACCAGCGAGATCAGCGCCAGCACCACCACCGGCCACACGGGGTCCGGTGCGCTCAGATCCATCGTGTCTGCTCCTTCGACGCGGTCCAGTCTCTGTTCTCCAGGACGACGGAGCCACGGAAATTGTCAGTGGCCGCGGGGCACAATGGCGCGCATGTCCTCCGCGCCGGCCGAGACGGCCCCAACCGAGCTCGACCCGACCAACCCGTTCGCCGAGCCGTGGGACCTGCCCTACGGCCTGCCGGACTTCGGCGCGATCGAGCTCGACCACCTCCGGCCGGCCATCGCCGAGGGCCTCGCCCGGCAGCGGGCGGAGTGGGAGGCCGTCGCCTCCGACGCCGAGCTCCCCTCGGTCGCGAACACGCTCGAGGCACTCGAGCGCTCCGGCACGTTGCTGCGCCGTGTCCTCGTCGTCTTCCACACGCTGTCCTCGGCCGTGGGCGGCGATCAGATCGACGCGATCGAGACCGAGATCGCCCCGCAGCTCGCGGCCCACCGCGACGCCCTGTGGCTCGACCGTCGCCTGTTCGCCCGGATCGAGTCCCTCACGAACGCCGCCCCGCTGCTCGACCTCGACGACGAGACCCGCTGGCTGCTCGCCGAGTACCGCAAGCGCTTCGTACGGGCCGGCGTGCTCCTCGACGACGCCGACACCGCGCGGCTCCGGAGCCTCAACGCGCGGATCGTCACGCTCGAGACCGAGTTCAGTCAGCGCGTCGTGCGCGGGATGGAGTCCGGCGCCGTCGCGGTGAGCGACCCGGCGCGCCTCACCGGGCTCGACGAGGGCACGCTCGCCGGTCTCGCCCGCAACGCCGCAGACCGTGGCGCGGCGGACCGCGCCGGCCACCTCCTCACCCTCGGGCTGCCCACCCAGCAGCCGTTGCTCGCCCGCCTCGACGACCCCGACCTGCGGGCCGAGCTCCTCGCCGCGTCCGAGGCCCGGGGGACCGGCGTGGAGGACGCCTCCGACACCCGGGCCACGCTGCTGGAGCTCGCCCGGCTGCGTGCCGAGCGCGCCGCGCTGCTGGGCTACGAGCACCACGCCGCGTACGTCGCCGAGGAGGCCACCGCCGCCACCACCGCAGCGGTGAACGACCTGCTCGGCCGGCTCGCCGGGCCGGCCGCGCGGAACGCCGAGAAGGAGGCGGCCGAGCTGCAGGAGATGCTCGCTGCAGACCCGGCCGCCGGACCGGACGCCAGGCTGCGGGCGGCCGACTGGTCCTTCTACGCCGAGAAGGTCCGCAAGGAGCGCTATGCGGTCGACGACGCCGTGCTGCAGCCCTACCTCGAGCTCGACCGCGTCCTGCGCGACGGCGTCTTCTTCGCCGCGAACCAGCTCTACGGCCTGACCTTCCGCGAGCGCACCGACCTGGCCGGCTACGCGGACGGCGTCCGCGTATGGGAGGTCAGGGAGGATGACGGGACCGGCCTGGGCCTGTTCGTCGGCGACTACTACGCCCGCTCCGGCAAGCGCGGCGGCGCCTGGATGCACCACCTGTCCGACCAGTCCCACCTGCTCGGGACCCAGCCGGTCGTCGTCAACAACCTCAACATCACCGCCCCACCCGCGGGCGAGCCGACCCTGCTGACCTGGGACGAGGTCCGCACCTGCTTCCACGAGTTCGGCCACGCCCTGCACGGGCTGCTCTCGGACGTGCGGTACCCCACCCTGTCGGGGACGTCCGTGCCGCGGGACTTCGTGGAGTACCCCTCCCAGGTCAACGAGATGTGGATGGCGAACCCCGCCGTGGTCGAACGGTTCGCCCGGCACCACGTCACCGGCGAGCCGATGCCCGCCGAGCTCCTCGAGAAGCTGCTCGCGGCCGCCGAGTACGGCGAGGGCTTCGCCACCAGCGAGTACCTCGGCGCGGCCCTGCTGGACCAGGCGTGGCACCAGGTCCGGCCCGAGGAGGTCCCCACCGAGCCGGCCGACGTCGCCCCGTTCGAACAGTCGGCGCTGGAACGGGCCGGCGTCGGGCTGGACCTCGTGCCGCCCCGGTACCGGTCGACCTACTTCAACCACACCTTCGGCGGCGGCTACGACGCCGGCTACTACTCCTACATCTGGTCCGAGGTGCTCGACGCCGACACGGCCGAGTGGTTCACCACCGAGGGCGACATCGCCGGCGACGGCGGACTGAACCGCATGGCGGGCCAGAAGTTCCGCGACCGGCTCCTCTCCCGAGGCAACAGCCAGGACCCGCTGCAGTCCTTCCGCGACCTGCGCGGCCGGGACCCGCGGATCGAGCCGCTCCTGGCGAGGCGCGGCCTGCAGGAGTAGAACCGGAACCGTGGACGCCTCACCCCGGACCGCCCCGCAGAGCTCCGCCCCCGCCGTCCCCGTGGACGTCGCCCGCCTGACGCCCGCCGCGGCGCGTGCGCTCTTCCGGGACGGTCTCGTGCGCCCCACCGCCGGCTGGTGCCGTGGCTGGACCCAGGCGAACCTCATCGCGGTACCCCGGGACCACGCCTTCGACGCCCTGCTGTTCTTCCAGCGCAACCCGAAGCCCTGCCCCGTCCTCGGCGTGCTCGAGCCCGGGCAGGTGAACGGCCCGCTCCTGGCCGGTGGCGACATCCGCACCGACCTCCCCGCCTACACCGTGTACGAGGACGGGCGTCAGGTCGCCGAGGTCACCGACGCGCGGGACGTCTGGCGCGCGGACCTGGTGGCGTTCCTCGTGGGCTGCTCCTTCACGTTCGAGTCGGCCCTGCTCGAGGCCGGCATCCGCATCGCCCACCTCGACCAGGGCCGCAACGTCCCGATGTACCGCACCGCGCGACGCTGCGAGCCCGCCGGTGGGCTGTCCGGCCCGCTCGTGGTCTCCATGCGACCGATCCCCGCGGACCGGGTGGCGGATGTCGTGCGCATCACCGCCCGATACCCCGCGGTGCACGGCGCACCCGTGCACGTCGGCGACCCCGCGGCGCTGGGGATCCGGGACCTGGACGCCCCCGACTTCGGCGATGCCGTGCGCATCGGGCCGGACGAGACCCCGGTGTTCTGGGCGTGCGGCGTCACCCCGCAGGCGGCCGTCATGGAGTCCCGGCCGCCCCTCGCCGTCGGGCATGCGCCCGGACACATGCTGATCACGGACGCGCGGGACTCGGACTACCTGGTTCTGTGACCAGCCCGCGCCGGCCGGCGACCCGCCGCGGCGCCGTGGAGACGAGGAGGACCATGCCTGGCATCGGACGCGAACCCCGCCCCGACCTGACCGCAGCCGCCTACCAGGGCCCCGCGCTCGAGGTCGACCGCACCTTCTACGCGAGTGTCGGGCAGGAGGCCGGCCGCACGCTCGTGGAGTCCTTCGAGATCCCGATCCGCTCCGGTCGGGCCTGGGAGATCCCTGCGGGGCACGTGTGCCGCATCGTCGCGGTGGACGGGCCCCAGGTCGGGGACCTCAACATCTGGCACCGGCACAACCCGCGCGAGCGCTTCTGGGCGGCCCGGACACGGCAGCTCCAGGCGGCGCACGTGACACGGTTCGACCGGCTCTGGTCCACGCTGCCGTACCTGCGGCCGCTCGCCACCATCACCGCCGACACGCTGGAGGACTACGGCGTCGACGGCGAGGGCGGGCGGGTGCACGACACCCTCGGCACGAGGTGCGACCCGTACGTCAACCGGATGCTCACCGGCGAGGACTTCGACTACCACTGCCACTCGAACCTCACCCGCGCGGTGCGGCCTTACGGGCTCACCGAGTACGACGTCCACGACGTCCTCAACGTGTTCCAGTGCACCGGCCTGAACGATCGGGACCAGTACTTCATGAAGGCCTGCCCCGCCCGGCCAGGGGACTTCTTCGAGTTCTTCGCCGAGCTGGATCTCCTCGCGGCCCTGTCCACCTGCCCCGGTGGCGACCTCTCCGTCCCGCTGTGGGGCCCGGACGCCCGCGACCCCCTCGAGGTGTGCCGTCCGCTCGGCGTGGAGGTCTACCGGCTGGAGGACGCCGTGCTGGAGGGCTGGCAGTCGCCGACGGTGTCCGCGTACGCCGGCGCGCACGGTCTGCAGGAAGAGACGTGGCACCAGCGGGCGGGCCGCGCCGGTTAGCCTGCCGCTCATGACGTCAGCCGACCTGCCGCCCGCGTCCGTGCGACCCGAGGAGGAGGTGGTGGAGCTGTGCCGCGACCTCATCCGCATCGACACCTCCAACTACGGCGACGGGTCCGGGCCGGGGGAGCGGGAGGCCGCCGAGTACGTCATGGCGCGGCTGACGGAGGTCGGCTGGGAGCCCGAGCTCCTCGAGACCGAGCCGCGACGCGCGAACGTGGTGCTGCGCATCCCGGGCACCGACCCGTCCCGGCCGGCGCTGGTGCTGCACGGTCACACCGACGTGGTGCCGGCCGCCGCGGACGACTGGTCCGTCGATCCCTTCGCCGCCGAGGTCCGCGACGGCCTCGTGTGGGGCCGCGGCGCCGTCGACATGAAGGACATGGACGCCATGATCCTGGCCGTGGTCCGGGACATGGGCCGCACCGGCTGGCGCCCGCCGCGGGACCTGATCGTCGCGCTGTTCGCGGACGAGGAGAACGGCGGACGGCACGGCGCGCAGCGGCTGGTCCGGGACCGGCCCGACCTCTTCGAGGGAGCGAGCGAGGCCATCAGCGAGGTCGGTGGCTTCTCGGTGCAGATCGACGGCCGCCGCGCCTACCTGCTGCAGACCGCGGAGAAGGGCCTCGCCTGGCTGCGGCTCGTGGCAGACGGGACGGCCGGGCACGGGTCCCAGGTCAACACCGACAACGCCGTGACCGCGCTCGCCGGCGCCGTCCACCGCATCGGCGAGCACGCGTGGCCGCTGCACCTGACCAAGACCGTCACCCAGCTCCTCGACGGCGTCGCAGAGCTGACCGGCACCAGCTACGACCCGGACGACCTGGCCAGCATCGAGCCGCTCGTGGACGCGCTCGGACCCGCCAAGAAGTTCGTCGGGGCGACCCTCCGCACGGGCGCGAACCCCACCCAGCTCGAGGCCGGGTACAAGGCGAACGTCATTCCCGGCCAAGCGGTCGGCGCCCTCGACGTCCGCCCGATCCCGGGGGACGAGCCGCAGGTGATGGAGACCATCGCACGTCTCGCGGGGCCGGACGTCCGGGTGGAGGACATCCATCGGGACACGGGTCTTGAGGTGCCGTTCTCCGGCGACCTCGTCGACGCGATGGTGGGGGCGATCGACGCCGAGGATCCCGGTTCCGTGGTGCTGCCGTACATGCTCTCGGGCGGCACTGACAACAAGTCCCTCTCCCGGCTGGGCATCGCCGGCTACGGCTTCGCGCCGCTGCGCCTGCCCCCGGAGCTGGACTTCGCCGGGATGTTCCACGGCGTGGACGAGCGCGTCCCGGTGGACGCGCTACGGTTCGGCACGCGCGTGCTCGAGAGGCTGCTGCGGACCTGCTGAGCTACAGCGTGCTGGGCACCCGCATCGCCCGCCGCCGCAGCCACACCTTCCGGGTGCCGCCCACGTACAGGCGGGTGCGGGCGAGCTCCCAGCGCCCGTACTCGGCCTCGTCGGTGAGCAGCCGGCGCACGTCGCCGCGGCTGACGTTCCCCGGCAGGGTGACGGTGCGGTACTCGTAGTAGGCGGTGGATGCGCCCGGGCGACGCTTCCTCATGGTGCTCGTGCTGTGCTGACCCGGCATCCCCATATGCTCCCTCGCGTCCGCTCGCTGACCCAAATCGTTCACGTCGGCGCAGGTCAGGCCTGGCTGTGCGGCCGGGGCGGGGACGCTACCCTCGTGCCATGGCTAACGACCCGCGGGCCGCGCTCGACCGACTCATCGCTGCGTTCGAGGCACACTACGACGCAGTCGTCGCCGCGCGTGACAGCGACGCACCGGGTGTCGTCTCCGCGGCGAACACGTTGATGGACGCGTTCGACACCTACGACGACGCGCTCTTCACCGGGTACGGGGTCGACACGCCCTTCGACATCTACACCGATGATGACGACGATGACGACGATGAGGACGACGACGAGGACGACGACGACCTCGAGTTCGACGACGAGGACGACGACCGGCGCGCCTGAGCGCGCACCGTCGGGAGCTGCGCAGAAGACTGCTCAGAAGCGTTCGGGATACCCCAGGTCGAGGGCGGTCACCTCGTCGAGCACCTCCCGGATGGGCCTCGGCAGCTCCAGGTCCGCCGCCTCCAGCGCGCCGCGGAGCTGACCGGCGTGCCGGGCACCGGTGATGGCCGACGTGACGCCGGGAGCATCCCGCGCCCAGGCGAGGGCCACCTCCAGGGCGCTGCGCCCCAGCCCGTCGGCCGCCGTCGCGACGGCCTCCACCACGCCGTGCGAGGCGTCGGTCAGATACGGCTCGACGAAGGCCCGCAGGTGAGAGGACGCCGCCCGGGAGCTGGACGGGACCGTCGAGCGGTACTTGCCGGTCAGCACGCCCCGGCCGAGCGGGGACCAGGCGAGCACGCCCAGGCCCAAAGCCGTGGCGGCCGGCAGCACCTCCCGCTCGACGCCGCGCTGGAGCAGGGAGTACTCGACCTCGACCGCGGCCAGCCCTGGAGCGGGTCCGAGCGCGGTGGCGACCTGTGCCGTCGTCCACGCGGGGAAGTTCGAGATCCCGACGTACCGCGTTCGTCCGCTGCGGACCGCGAGCTCGAGCGCGCCGACCGTCTCCTCGAGCGGCGTGGCCGGATCCGGCCGCTCCACCAGCCACAGGTCCAGGTGGTCGGTGCCGAGGCGCGCCAGCGAGTCGTCGAGGTCGTCCAGCAGCGTGCCGCGTGAGGCGTCCGGGCGGCCGTGCCGCGTGCCGGCCTTGGAGACGAGGACGACGTCGCGGCGGTCGACGCCGGAGCCGAGCAGCCGGCCGAGGACGGCCTCGGCGGCGCCGCCGCCGTAGCTCGCCGACGTGTCGAGAAGCGTCCCGCCGGCGTCGAGGAAGACCTCGAGCTGCTCGGCCGCGTCATGCTCCTCGGTGTCACGTCCCCAGGTCATCGTCCCCAGGCCGATGCTCGAGACCCGAAGCCCCGTCCGGCCCACCCTGCGTTGCTGCATGCCGACCAACGTAGTCGGCCGCGTCCGGCCCACGGCACGCGCTGCGCCGCAGAATCGCCCGCCGGGTCCACCGGAAGGAGCAGGAGGACCAGCGCGGCGTCGTTCCCCGGTGGCACGGCGGGCCGGCACGATCAGCCCGTCGGTGGACGGTGCACGGCCCGTGGTGACCTATCGTTGCCTGCCGTGACCTTGTGGGAAGCGATCGTCCTCGGCCTCGTGCAGGGCCTGACCGAGTTCCTCCCGATCTCCTCCAGCGCGCACCTGAGGATCGTCGGGGAGCTGCTGCCGAGCGGTGCCGACCCCGGCGCGGCCTTCACCGCCATCAGCCAGATCGGCACGGAGACCGCCGTCGTCATCTACTTCCGCAAGGACATCGCGCGGATCATCGCTCGATGGTTCTCCTCGCTGCCGGTCGGGCCATGGAAGAACCGGGTCCCGACCTCCGACCCGGACGCGCGGATGGGCTGGTTCGTCATCGTCGGGTCCATCCCGATCGGCGTGCTGGGGCTGTTCCTCGAGGACCAGATCGACAGCACGTTCCGTAACCTGTGGATCACGGCCGGGATGCTGGCGCTGTTCGCGGTCATTCTCGGGATCGCCGACGCCACGGGGCGCCGGACGTTGACGCTGGACAAGCTGACCTGGCGCCACGCCCTGCTGTACGGCGGTGCCCAGGCGCTGGCGCTCATCCCGGGCGTCTCCCGGTCCGGCGGCACCATTACCGCGGGCCTGTTCATGGGCTACAGCCGCGAGTCCGCGGCCCGGTACGCCTTCCTGCTGGCCATCCCCGCCGTCATGGCGTCGGGCTTCTACAAGCTCTTCGACGACGTGATCCTCGGCAACGCCGAAACCTCCGGGCAGATGGCAGGAACCCACCTCGTGCTCGCGACGGCGATCGCGTTCGCCGTCGGCTACGCCACGATCGCCTGGCTGCTGCGGTACGTGTCCACGCACAGCTACGCACCGTTCGTCATCTACCGCCTCGTGCTCGCCGCCGTCATCGTGGTGCTCCTGCTCACCGGAGTGGTCGACGCCAACCCGGCCGGGCCGGTGGCCGGAGCCTGACCCGCCGCCTCCGGCGTACCGGGTGGTGGCCCCGCGACATACCGGACCTCGCGCGCCGGTTAGAGTCAGGAGCGTGCAGTCCTGGCCCGCCCCCGACCTCCCGTCGTTGCCCGGTCGTGGTGAGGTGGTGCATCTGCGGGACACCGCGGCAGCCGCCCTGGCACCGACGCGGGACCTCGCGGACGACGCCACGCTCTACGTCTGCGGCATCACCCCGTACGACGCCACCCACCTCGGCCACGCGAACACCTACGTCGCCTACGACCTGCTCGTCAGAGCGTGGCGGGACGCCGGCCGGCGGGTGACCTACGTGCAGAACGTCACCGACGTGGACGACCCGCTGCTGGAGCGTGCCACGCAGACCGGCGTCGACTGGCGCACCCTCGCGGAGGACCAGACGGACCTCTTCCGTGCGGACATGACGGCCCTGCGGACGCTCCCGCCCGACAGCTACATCGGCGTCGTGGAGGCGGTCGACATCGTCGCGGCGGCCGTCGAGCACATGCTCGAGGAGGGAACCGCCTACCGCGTCCCGCTGCCCGAGGGCGCCGGCGGCGACGCCCCGGAGCTCGGTGACGTCTACGCGGACCTGAGCGCCGACCCGCTGTTCGGGACGACGGCGCGGATGGACCACGAGGAGATGCTGCGCGTCTTCGCCGAGAACGGCGGGGACCCGGGACGGACCGGCAAGCGGGAGGCCCTCGACCCGCTGCTGTGGCGCCGCACCCGCCCCGGCGAGCCGGACTGGGACGGCGGTGTGCTCGGGCGCGGCCGGCCCGGCTGGCACATCGAGTGCGCCTGCCTCGCGCACGCCTATCTCGGTGCCCAGGTCGAGGTGCAGGGCGGGGGCCGGGACCTGATCTTCCCCCATCACGAGATGAGTGAGTCGCACCTGCGCATGCTGGGCGCCGACGCCGACCCGGTGATGCTGCACAGTCACACCGGCCTCGTCGGCTACGACGGCGAGAAGATGAGCAAGTCCCGTGGCAACCTCGTGCTGGTCTCCGAGCTGCTGGCCGACGGTGCGGACCCCATGGCCGTGCGGCTGGTGCTGCTCGGGCACCACTACGGGTCCGACTGGGAGTACGTCGACTCCGACCTCACCGCCGCGGCCGCCCGGCTCGACCGCTGGCGCCGGGCGTGCGCCACCGATGCCGGGCCCGACGGCGAGCCGGTCCTGCGCGAGGTGCGTGCCGCGCTGGCCGCGGACCTGGACGCGCCGCGCGCCGTCGCCGCGGTGGACGCGTGGGCCGACGCCACGCTGGCCGGTACCGGCGAGCAGGGGGAGGGCGCCGCCGACCTCGTGCGACGAAGCGTCGACGCCCTCCTCGGTGTCCGGCTCTAGGCCTTCTGGACGGTGATGGTCCAGCTGGCGTCGCCGCGCCGCGCGTAGTCGGTCACCGGGTAGCCGTTCTCGGCGGCCCAGCGCGGGATGGCCTCGGTCGCCTGGGTGCAGTCGAAGTCGATGACGAGCTCGTCGCCGGGCTGGAGGCCGTCCATGGCCTCCTTCGCCTCGACGAGCGGGAACGGGCAGACCTGCCCGTCGGTCTCCAGCACGGTCCTGGTCGGCATGGTGATCTCCTTGGGGGTCGGGCGGTCAGGCGGTGGCGGTCGTGGTCGGGGAGGTGGTGGCGACGGTCCGGGCGGCCGTGCGCGGGCCGTGCAGCACGAACCACCGGGTGCCGAGGCCGGCACCGAGCAGCATGAGGGCGAACGAGAGCCAGCCCTGGTAGGTGAACTGGGCCGTCTCCACCATCGCGTTGCCGATGGTGCAGCCGCCGGCGAGCGAGGCACCCACCCCCATGCCGACACCGCCGACGACGGACCGGGTGGCCTGCGTGGCGTCCGGCACCCGGACTCGGAACTCCCCGGAGGCCTTGGCCGCCACGAACGAGCCGAGCAGGATGCCGAGGACGAGGAAGACTCCCCAGTCCACGAGCTGCGGGTCCGCGGTCACCAGGTACGTGGCGAGGTTCGCCGACGGCGTCGTGATACCGAGCCCGGACTCGCGGCCGGTCGCGATCGACAACGGCCACGCGATCGTGGCCAGCACCCCGATCCCGACGGCGGTCGGGTACGCGCCCCACGAGCGCTCGGCGAGGAGGTGTGCCAGTCCCGTGCGACGCGGCGGCAGCGTGGCCACCGCCAGCCGCGGGGCGGCGGAGACGTTGCGGTGCACGAGAAGCGCGACGCCGGCGCCGAGCACGACGACGAGGACCCAGGGACTCAGGCCCAGGGTGCCGTGGATCGTCGTGGCCGGGACCGTGGCGGACCGGGCCCAGCCGGTGAGCTCGGCCAACGGCCCGTACTTCATCGCCCCGGCCGAGACGGCGTACGCGGCGAGCGCGATCCAGGAGCCGACGAGGCCCTCGCCGGCGCGGAAGTAGGTTCCCGTGGCGCAGCCGGCGGCCAGCACGATCGCGACACCGAAGATGAGTGCCCCGACGGCCGTGGCGGGCAGCGCGAGCGGCTCGGACGGGGCCGGGACGACGCCGGCGGTCTGCAGGATCGCCAGACCGAGGGCGTGGACGGCGATGACGAGGAGGAAGGCCGTGAGCCACCTCGTCGAGCGGGCGACGAACACGTCGCGGAACGCGGTGGTGACGCAGAAGCGGGAGCGCTGGAGGGCATATCCGAGCGCGGCGCCGAGGAGGAGTCCGGTGAGGAGCATGGGTCGTCCTGTCTGCTGGGCGGGCCCGGGTGCGGCCTGCGGATGCCGGACACGGGCTGGGGGATGCCGGTTGCGGGCGAGGTGGCGCCCGCAGCGCGGCGGACGACGGCGCAGGGCCGTCCGAGGATCGTCAGCAGGTCAGGCCGGACAGACGGCCGAGCAGGTGCGCTTGTAGTCCACGTGCCGGCGGCAGGTCAGCATCGGGACGGCGGCGTGCTGGTCGTGCACGGTCGTCTCCTCCCTGCGGCCTGGCGGACGGACGTGACCCACGCTAGCGCCGGGCACCGACACGGCGTGCGGTACGGCGGGGCCGTCTCGGACGGTGGACGCGGCTCAGATGCCGGTGGGACCCGGCGGTGCCGGTGGTCCGCCGTCGCCCTTGTCCTTCCCGCCGGGCAGGTCGCGGCGGCGCAGGTAACGCTCGAACTCCCGCGCGATGGCCTCGCCGGACGCCTCCGGGAGCTCGGCGGTGTCCTTGACCTCCTCGAGCTGCTGGATGTACTCGGCGACGTCCGGGTCCTGGCCGGCCAGCTCGTCGACGCCGGCCTGCCAGGCGCGGGCGTCCTCCGGCAGGTCTCCGACGGGCAACGGTTCGCCCACGAGCTCCTCCAGCCGCAGCAGCAGGGCGAGCGTGGCCTTGGGAGAGGGCGGCTGGGAGACGTAGTGAGGCACGGCCGCCCAGACGCTGAGGGTGTGCATGTCCTGCTCGCCGGCCAGGTGCGTGAGGACCCCGACGATGCCGGAGGGGCCCTCGTACTCCGACGCCTCCACACCCAGCAGCGCCTGGACCTGCGGGTCGTTCGAGGACGTCTGGACGGGGATCGGCCGCGAGTGCGGGACATCGGCCAGCAGGGCACCGATCCCGACGACGGTTCCCACGCCCAGCCCGCGTGCGACCTCGAGGATCTCGTCGCAGTAGTCGCGCCAGCGGAAGGACGGCTCGATGCCCTGGACCACCACGACCCGCCGGCCGGTGACCGGCGTGGTGGCGAGGGAGACCGTCGTGGACGGCCAGGTGAGGGTCCGGCTGCCGTCGCCGCTGATGCTCACGTGGGGCCGGTTGACCTGGAAGTCGTGGTAGTCCTGCGGGTCGAGCTCGTGGACGACCTCGGCGTCCCACGCGTCGGCGACGATCTCGAGCGAGTGGGAGGCGGCCGCGCCGGCGTCGTTCCAGCCCTCGAAGGCGGCGAGGAGGATGGCGGGCGGCAGCTCCGGGCGGTCCTTCCCGAGGTCGGGGGACGTCTCGGGGGAGTCGCTGTTGTCCGCACGCGTCATGCGCCCACAGTAGGCGGGGATAGGCTCCCTGCGTGAACGACAGAACACTTCCCGAGGCCGTGCTGTGGGACATGGACGGGACGCTCGTGAGCACCGAGCCCTACTGGATGGCCGCCGAGATCGCGCTCGCCGCGCGGCACGGCGCCAGCTGGTCCGAGGAGCAGGCGCTCGAGCTGGTCGGGAAGGATCTCGTCGCCGGCGCGGCGATCTACCAGGCGCGCACCGGGATCGGCGGGGCCCCCGAGGACGTGGCGGCCGAGCTGCAGGCCGCGGTGATGGAGCGTGCGGCCGTCAGTGGCGCGCCGTGGCGGCCGGGCGTGCTCGAGCTCCTGGCCCGGCTGCGGGACGCGCACGTGCCGTGCGCGGTGGTGACGATGTCCTGGACGAGCTTCGCGCACGCCGTCGCGGGTGCCGCGCCACCGGGTACGTTCGCGACGGTGGTGGCGGGAGACGAGGTCACGCACGGGAAGCCGCACCCCGAGCCCTACCTCACGGCGGCCGAACGCCTCGGGGTGGACGTCACCCGCTGCGTCGCCTTCGAGGACTCGCTCCCTGGGGTGGCCTCGGCGATGGCCTCCGGGGCCCGCACGATCGCCGTGCCGCTCGCGGTGGACGTGCCCGCGCAGCCCGGCCTGAGCCGGGTGGGCTCCGTCGAGGATGTCGACCTCGACACCCTCGCCCGGGTCGTCGCGGGAGAGGACCTGGACGCGCTGAGCCACGTCGGGACGGGATGAGGGTCATGGGCAAGGTCCATCCGGCGATCACGCCGCGCCTGCAGGAGTTCATCGCCGCCCAGCACGTCTTCTTCGTCGCGACCGCGCCGCTGACGGCCGACGGGCACGTCAACGTCTCCCCGAAGGGGGTCGCGGGCACCTCGCTGGTCGTCGACGAGCACACCTTCGCCTACCTGGACCTCACCGCCAGCGGCGCGGAGACCATCGCCCACCTGCGGGAGAACGGTCGCATCACGGTGATGTTCTGCTCCTTCGAGGACAAGCCCAACATCGTGCGCCTCCACGGCCACGGCCGCGTCTTGCTGGCCGACGACCCGCAGTACCCCGCCTGGGCGGAGCGGTTCGAGCAGGGCGCCTCGCCCGCCGCACGCGCCGTCGTGGTCGTGGACGTGGCGCGGGTGAGCGACTCCTGCGGCTTCGGGGTGCCGATCATGGAGTATCGCGGCGAGCGCGAGATCTTCCCGGGATACATGGAACGGCGGGGCCGCGACGGCATCCGCGCCTACCAGGCCGAGCGGAACGCCGCCTCCATCGACGGGCTGCCGGCGCTCGAGGTGCCGCCGGCCTGACCGCTCGTCAGACCGCCTGCACCGTGAGCAGGTGCGCGACGCCGTCGGCGGGCAGCTCCGGCGGCTCGCCACCGAAGGACGGGCAGTGCTGCTGGAAGGAGCACCACGAGCACAGCCGCGAGGTCCGCGGCTCGAAGCGCCCCGACCGTGCGGCGCCGGCGACCCGCTGCCACAGCGCCTCGAGGTCGCGCTCGAAGGTGACGAGCTCCTCCTCGGCCGGGTCGTGGGTCAGGGTGCGGCCGTCACCGAGGTAGACCAGCTGCAGCCGCGCCGGGACGCGCCCGTGCAGCCGCCAGAGCATGAGCGCGTAGAAGCGCATCTGGAACAGGGCCTCGTCCACGTAGCGCGGGTGCGGGGACCGACCCGTCTTGTAGTCGACGAGGCGGACCGCCCCGTTCGGCGCCACGTCCATCCGGTCGACGAAGCCACGCAGCAGGATCCCGGAGGCGAGCTCGGTCTCGACCAGCATCTCCCGGTCGGCCGGCTCCAGACGCGAGGGGTTCTCGAGCCGGAAGTACTGGCTCAGCAGGCTGCGTGCCTCCGCCAGCCACGCGGCGAGGTCCTCCGCTCCGGAGAACATCTCCACGACATCGGGCCGGTCTGTCCGCAACGCCTCCCACTGCGGGTCGAGCAGCTCCTGCGCGGCCTCCTCGGTCCGCCCGGCGGCCGGCAGGTCGAAGAGCCGCTCGAGCACGGAGTGCACCAGGGAGCCCTTGACCGCGGCCTGGCTGGGCGGCTCGGGCAACCGGTCGATGGCGCGGAACCGGAAGAGCAGGGGGCATTGCAGGAAGTCCTTCGCCCGCGACGGCGAGACCGCGGCCCGTCGGCGCTCCTCGTGCTCCGCCGTCGTGCCGGCGGGTGCCGCCACTGTCGTGTCCGTCATGCCGCCCACCGTAAGGACGGGTGCCGACACGGTGGGGAGGCGCGGCGGTGCCTGTGGACGACGCGGCAGCAACCGTGCCTCAGGGCAGCGCGAGCCGTATGGCCAGGCCGAGCATGACGAGGCCGATGAGAACGT
The DNA here is from genome assembly GCF_042665525.1 of Georgenia alba. NCBI lineage: Bacteria > Bacillati > Actinomycetota > Actinomycetes > Allobogoriellales > Allobogoriellaceae > Georgenia > Georgenia alba. The sequence continues at coordinate 206,203 of NZ_JBHTCQ010000004.1, read as the reverse complement.
CCAGCACGCGCCACGTGCCCGGTCGTGCCAGGTGCGGGGCCGCGGCGTGCGCACCCAGGCCCACGCCGGTGAACCACAGGAGACTGCCGAGCCACACCCCGCCGGCGAACCACCAGCGGTCGTCTCCGTAGGTGGTGGCGATCGAGCCGAGCAGGAGGATGTCGAGGTAGAGGTGCGGGTTGAGGTAGGTCAGGGCGAGGGTCGTCGTCACGACGGTCCGGCGGCTCGCGCGATGACCGGACGCGGCCTCGAGCCTCCCCGGCCTTCGGGCCCGCCACAGCGACACGAGGCCGTAGCCCGCCAGGTAGGCGACGCCCAACCACGTCACCACCGTGACCGCGGCCGGGTGCTGACGCACCAGCGAGCCGACGCCCGCGACGCCGAGGCCGATGAGCAGCATGTCGGAGAGCACGCAGATGGTGATGACGATGGCCACATGGTTGCGGGTCAGGCCCTGCCGCAGCAGGTAGGCGTTCTGCGCGCCGATGGCGACGATGATGGACAGGCCGGTGAGCAGGCCGGTGACGACGACTGGCACGGCACGACGCTAGACCGCGGCAGGTCTGAAGTGAAGCAAAGGTTCTTGAAGGAGCATTAGCATCTCTGCATGCAGATGCGTCCCGAGCAGCTCGCGGCGCTGGTCGCGATCGTCGACCACGGCACGTTCGACGCGGCCGCCCGCCACCTCTCGGTGACCCCGTCGGCGGTGAGCCAGCGGGTCCGCGCCCTGGAGTCGGAGGTCGGCCGGGTCCTGCTCGTACGTTCCACACCGGTCCGGACCACGGCCGCAGGGGCGGTGCTGCTCCGGCTCGCGCGGCAGCAGCTGCTGCTGGAGCGGGAGGCGCTGACCGAGCTCGCCGCAGGCGAGTCCGCGGGGGGTGCTGCACGGGTCGACCTTCCCCTTGCGGTCAACGCCGACTCGCTCGCCACCTGGTTCACGGCGGCGGTCCACGCCTGCGCCGCCTGGCCCGGCATCACCCTGCGCCTGCACGTCGAGGACCAGGACCACTCGGCCGCCCTGCTGCGTGCCGGGGCTGTGCTGGGGGCGATCACCTCCGACCCGGTGCCGGTGCAGGGGTGCGACGTCGAGCGGCTCGGCGTCATGCGTTACCTTCCGGTCGCGACCGCCGAGATCGCCGAGCGGCACAGCCGCGGCCGCGGGTACGACTGGGCGGAGATGCCGATGATCCGGTTCAACGACAAGGACGACCTGCAGCATCGCGTCCTGGCCGCGCACGGCGTCGACGCTGAGCCGCCCACCCACTACGTGCCGTCCTCGCAGGCGTTCGTCGACGCGGTCTACGCCGGGCTCGGCTGGGGGATGGTGCCGGAGGACCAGATGGGCGACGGCCTGGCGACTGGGCGGCTCGTCCGCCTCGGCGCCCGTGCGCGTGCCGACGTGCCGCTGTACTGGCAGCGGTGGCGGCTCCGGTCGACGCACGTGGAACGGCTCACCGGCACCGTGCGGGACGCCGCCCGGGTGCTGCGGCGATGAGCAGGCCCTCCTCAGTGCCCGCCGGCGCCGGACTCCCCGAGCACCCGCGCCCCGGCGGTGCGCATGTGGTCGGTCATGGCCTCGTGCGCGGCGCTGGGGTCGCCGGCCTCGAGGGCTGCGAGTACCCGCTCGTGCTCGGCGATCGCGTCGGTGGCCTCCTGCTCGCGGGTGACGCTCCGGTCCACCCAGATGCGCAGGAGTGAGCGCACGCTCTGCAGCATGCCGCTGAGCGCCTCGTTCCCGGCCATCGCGGCGACCTCCTGGTGGAAGTGCATGTCCGCCTCGACGAACTCCGGAAAGTCTCGGCGCCGCGAGCTCATCTGCTCGAGGTGCGCACGCAGCGCTCCCAGCGACTCCTCGCTCGCCCGCGTCGCGGCGCGCTCCGCGGCCAGTACCTCCAGCGCGGTGCGGATCTCGATGAGGTCACGGGTGTTCCGGTCGCCCAGCATCAGGCCCCAGCTGAGGGTCCGCGGAAGCAGCTCGGAGACACCCCCGCTCAGATAGGTGCCAGACCCCGGCCGGACGGTGACGACGCCGAGGATCTCGAGCGCCGCAAGTGCCTCACGCACCGCCGAGCGGCCCGTGCCGAGCATCTGCGCGAGCTGCCGTTCGGCCGGCAGCCGCGTTCCGGGCTCGACCCCGCCGCTGGTGAAGTACGTGAGCAGCTGCGCCGCGACGGCCGCGGTCGGGGTGCGTGCGGGGATGGGGGAGAGGGTCCCGTGCAGCTCGTCGGCGGGGTCGGTCAGGTAGGCCGGCATGTCTCGGATCCTATGTGTCGGAAGCACCGCTGCCGAAGCAATTGGTCAACCGGTTGACAGCTCCTCGTGCCGGGCCTACCGTCGGTGACCGCGCCGCTTGCCGCGGCCGGCACAGCGAAGACGGGAAGGTCGACGTGGACAGCGAGGTCCCCACCGGAGGGAGCGCCACCGGGACTGTCGGGCGACTCGGGCTGAGCACCTACGCCTACTTCTGGCGGTGGTCCGAGGCGAACCCGGAGCCGCTGTCCCTCGAGCAGATGCTCCGCGATACCCGGGACCTGGGCGGCGAGGTCTTCCAGATCTGCGACTACCCGCCGCTGGAGGGGTTCGGCGACACCGAGCTGGACCGGATCCGGGACCTGGCGGCCGACCTCGGGCTCGTCCTCGAGACCGGGACCCGTGGTGCCGCGCCCGACCATCTGCGCCGTCATCTCGCGATCGCCGAGCGTCTGGGCTCCCGGCTGGTGCGCTCGATGATGCGCACCGGCCCGGAGGAGCCCCCGCTCGACGAGGCGCCCGCCGTCCTCGCCGCCGTCGCGGCCGACTACGGGGACCGGGGCGTCGAGCTCGCTCTGGAGACCTACGAGCAGGTGCCCACGCCCGTGCTGGTCCGCCTGGTCCGCGAGGTCGACCACCCGGCACTCGGCATCGTCCTCGACCCGGGCAACTGCGTCGCAGCGCTGGAGATGCCCGCCGACGTCGTCGCCGCCACGGTCCCGTATGTGAAGAACCTTCACGTCAAGGACTTCGCGTTCAGCCGACGCGACGGCTGGGTGGGGTTCACCCTCGCCGGTGCTCGCCTGGGTGAAGGCCTCCTGGACTACGACGACATGGTGGCCCAGGTCCGACCACGCGAGCGCGGCATCAACCAGGTCGTCGAGCACTGGCTGCCCTGGACCGACGACATCGCCACCACCTGTCGCCTCGAGCGGCAGTGGGCCGAGCACAACCTCGACTACCTGAGGAGCAGGAACGCATGAACGTGGACGACCTGACGATCACCGTCATCGGCGCCGGCGGCAAGATGGGCCAGCGCGTGTCGAACAACCTCCGGACGACCGGAGCCACGGTCCACTACACCGACGCCTCGCCGGCCGGGCAGGAGCGCGTCCGCGCTCTGGGCCTCGAGGTCTCCGGGACCGATGAGGCGGTCGTCGACGCCGACGTCGTGATCCTGGCGGTGCCCGACGTCGTGCTGGGCACGGTCAGCGAGCAGGTCGTGCCTCGCCTGAAGGAAGGCGCCATCGTCCTCACCCTCGACCCCGCCGCCGCGTACGCCGGCCTGCTCCACCAGCGCGACGGGATCGAGTATGTGTGCGCACACCCGGCCCACCCCTCGATCTTCCTGGAGCGCACCACCAAGGAGGAGTACGCAGACACCTTCGGTGGCATCGCCGCCCCGCAGAACGCCGTCGCGGCCGTCGACTCGGGCAACGAGGCCGTCAAGGAGCTCGCCGAGGCGGTCATCCGCACCATCTACGCACCCGTCATCGAGGTGTACTGGGTGAGTGTCAAGCAGCTCGCCGTCCTCGAACCGACGCTCGTCGAGACGATCGCCTGCATGATCGGCGAGCTCCTCAAGGAGGCCCTCGAGGAGACCGTCAACAAGGTCGGCGTCCCCCGGCCCGCTGCCGAGGCGCTCTTCTTCGGCCACATCCAGGTCGCGCTGGCGAACGCCCTCCGGGGCGACAACCCGTTCTCCGACGCCTGCCACATCGCGATGGGCCACGGGCGAAGGATGATCGTCAAGGACGACTGGAAGCGCGTCTTCGACGACTCCGTGCTCGACGAGACCATCACCCAGATGCTGGGGATCGAGTCCATCCGGCGCTGAGACGACGGCTCTTCGGGCCGTAGCACAACCCTTCCGCTCGACGACGCACGGAAAGAGGACGTCCATGTCTCCGGTCTACCTCGGGATCGCCGCCGCACTGGCGATCGCCCTGCTGCTGTTCCTCGTGATGAAGGTCAAGCTGCCTGCCTTCGTCGCCCTGCTGCTGGTCGCTCTGGTCACCGCGCTGGCCACCGGCATGCCTCCGCAGGAGGTGCTCCCCACGATGATCGAGGGGATGGGCAGCACCCTGGGCAACGTCGCGCTCCTCGTCGGCCTCGGCGCCATGCTCGGCGCGATCATCGAGCAGACCGGCGGTGCCCACGTGCTCGCCGCTCGCTTCACCGCCCGGCTCGGGAAGGAACGCGTCGGCCCGGCTCTCCTGCTGGCCTCCGCCGTGATCGCGATCCCGATCTTCTTCGACGTCGCCTTCATCATCCTCGTCCCGATCATGTTCAGCTTTGCTCGGGCCGCCGGGCACCGCTCCCCGGTCTACGTGGGCGTCCCCATCGCGGGGCTGATGGTCTTCATCCACAATCTCGTCCCGCCCCACCCGGGGGTCACGGGCAGCAGCACGCTCCTGGGCGCCGACATCGGCCTGGTCACCGTCGTGGGCCTGCTGATCTCGATCCCGGTGGGCGTCCTCGCCTACGTGACGGGCAAGGTCATCACCTCGCGCCGGGACTTCCCGCTCGACCCGATGGTCCGCGCCAGGTTCGACGGCTCGGACACGACCCCGGACGAGCGTGCCGACGGCGGCGCACCCGCCGCCGTCCTGGGTGCCAGGTCCGATGCGGGTCACGGCGGCGTGGCCACGGCCACGAGGACGGCGACGGTCACCCGGACCACGCCCGGCCCGGGTGCCGTGCTGACGATGGTGCTCCTCCCGATCCTCATGATCTCCGTCGGCACCGTCGGTGGACTCCTCCTGGAGGAGGGGAGCTCGGCAGCCAACGTCGTCTCGTTGATCGGACAGCCCGGTCTGGCCCTCCTGCTCGCCGTCGCCCTGGCCATGTACGTCCTCGGCGTGCGGCACGGCTGGGGACGCGAGGACATCGGCTCCGTCATGGACCGCTCGCTCGCTCCCGCCGCGATCGTCGTCTTCGTCACGGGCGCCGGAGGCGTCTTCGCGCGCGTCCTCACGGACACCGGCATCGGTGACTCCGTGTCCGGGATGCTCGTCGACGCCGGCGTGCCGATCCTCGTGCTCGCGTTCCTCCTCGCGAGCGTGTTCAAGGTGGCGCAGGGCTCCGGCACGGTGGCGACGCTCACCTCCGCCGGCCTGATCCAGGGGACTGTCAGCGGTGGTGACTACTCGTCGATCCAGGTGGTGCTCATCGTGCTGGCCATCGGCTGCGGGTCGGTCGCCCTGGCCCACATCAACGACTCCGGGTTCTGGATCGCCTCCCGGTTCCTCGGGCTCTCGGTGGCCGACGGTCTCCGCACCTGGACGGTCATCGCGACCGTGCTCGGATGGGCCGGGATGCTCCTCGTCGGCCTGTTGTGGCTGATCGTGTCCTGACGCCACGATCCCGGGTCCGGTGCCGTACGGGCGCGCTGTCCACGACGCCCTCCGGTCCGCCTACGCTGGCCCGGTGACCAGCCCTCGCCCCCGCCTCGGTACCCGGGTGCGCTCCGGCTGGGTGGTCGGACGCGTCGGTGGCATCCCCGTGGTGCTCGGAGCCTCCTGGGTGCTCATCGCTGCGGTGCTGGTGCTCCTGTACTTCCCGCTCGTGCGCGACCTCGTGCCTGGTGCCGGCCTCGGGACCGTGGTGGCGACGACGGTCGCGTTCGTCGTCATGCTGTTCGTCTCGGTGCTGCTGCACGAGCTGGCTCACGGCTTCACCGCGCTGCGCTTCGGGGTCCGGCCGCGTGAGTACGTGATGACCTTCTGGGGCGGCCACACCTCGTTCGAGCAGGACCTGGGCCGACCCGGCGTGTCGGCGCTGGTCGCGATCGCCGGGCCGGCCGCGAACGCGATGCTGGCCCTTCTCGCGTGGCTCGCGCTGGAGACCCTGACGATCACCGGCCCGGGTGCCCTGCTCGTGTACGGGGCGCTCTTCTCCAACGGGCTCGTCGCCGCGTTCAACTTGCTACCGGGACTCCCGCTCGACGGCGGCCACGTGCTCGAGGCGATCGTCTGGGGAGTCACGGGCGACCGGACCCGTGGGACGGTGGCCGCCGCGTGGATCGGTCGGCTCGTCGTCGCCGGGATCGTCGTGGTCGTGCTGGTCGTCCCGCTCGTCCAGGGCCGGCGACCCGACCTGTCGGATGTGTGGCTGCTGCTCATCGCGTTTTTCCTGTGGACCGGTGCGGGCGAGGCGCTGCGCGCCGCCCGTGCCCGGCGGCAGGTGGCCTCGATCGACCTCGGCGCGCTCGCCGTGCCGGCGGTCGCCGTCGACGCCGGATCCTCGCTCGCGGACGCGGCCGGTTCCGCCGGTGAGGGCGCCCACGTCGTCCTGGTGGCGGCGGGCCGGCCTGTGGCGCTGCTCGACCCGGACGCGGCCGCCCAGGTCCCGGCGGAGGCCCGCGCTCAGACGCCGGCGACCGCGGTCGCCCGGACTCTCGCGCCGCAGCAGGTCGTCGTGGTCACCCGTGGCGCGGCCGCGCTCGAGGCCGTCGCCGTCGCGCAGCACCATGGATCGTTCGTGGTCCTCCTCGACGACGGCGAGGTCCGCGGCGTCGTCGACGTCGCCGCGGTGGCGCGCGCGATGCGTACGGCCCGCCCGTAGACTCGCCCGGCGTGACCAGCGAGAACCCGCCCGAGAGGCCCGGCGAGGGCATGACGCCCGGCGACGGCGAATCGCCCCTGCCCGGCGGTCCGGCACGACGCCGTGGCCCGTTCCGGGCGGGGGAGCGGGTGCAGCTCACCGACGTCAAGGGCCGGATGTACACGGTCGTGCTCACCCATGACGGGTTCTTCCAGAGCCAGCGCGGCTCGTTCCGGCACGCCGATCTCATCGGCAAGCCCGACGGCACCGTCCTCGACACCCCCACCGGGCACCAGCTGCTCGCCCTGCGCCCGCTGCTCAGCGACTACGTGCTGTCCATGCCGCGCGGCGCCGCTGTCGTGTACCCGAAGGACGCCGGGCAGATCGTGCAGATGGGGGACATCTTCCCCGGAGCCCGCGTGGTGGAGGCGGGCGTCGGGTCGGGCGCCCTGACCATGAGCCTGCTGTCCGCGATCGGTGAGCACGGGCACCTGCTCAGCGTCGAGCGGCGCGAGGACTTCGCGGACATCGCGATCGGGAACGTCGAGTCCTGGTTCGGCGGTCCGCACCCGGCATGGGAGGTCCGCACCGGCGACCTGGCGGACGTGCTGCCGGACGCCGTCGCGCCCGCCTCCGTGGACCGGATGGTGCTGGACATGCTGGCGCCGTGGGAGAACCTCGCCGTCGGCGCCGACGCCCTGGCGCCCGGCGGCCTGCTGCTCGCCTACGTCGCGACCACGACGCAGCTGAGCCGGTTCGCCGAGGAGCTCCGCGAGACCGAGCAGTTCACCGAGCCGCGTGCCTGGGAGTCGATGGTGCGCACCTGGCACCTCGAGGGCCTGGCGGTCCGGCCGGACCACCGGATGATCGGGCATACCGGCTTCCTGATCACCGCGCGCCGGCTGGCGCCCGGGACCACGCCGCCGAAGCGCACCCGGCGGCCGGCGAAGGGGGCCTACCCGGCCGACGCCGGTGAGGCCGGCGCCACCGGCGCCGTCGTCGAGGACTGGACGCCCGAGGCGCTCGGTGAACGGCCGGTGTCCGACAAGAAGGTCCGCCGGGTGCGCCGGGACGTCCGGCGCCGGGCCGAGATCGAGGAGACCGGACTGGCGAGCCGGCCGCCGGGGGAATGAACCTCGCGCCCGGGCCCGGCCGGACCGCGGACACCTGGGCAGGGGAGTGCCGCCCGGTCCTACGCTGGAGGCCGGTGACGAGGGAAGGACCGTGATGGCAGAGGCCGACGGCGAGGGCAGGACACGCGAGCTCGAGCAGCGGGCGATCTCGCTCGCGAGCAAGAACGAGCGTCTCGCGCAGGCCCTCGACGCGGCGCGGCAGCGGCTCATCCAGATGCAGGAGCAGCTGGACGCCGTCACCAAGCCTCCGGGCTCCTACGGCACGTTCCTCGCCGCGCACGTCGACGAGCGCGAGGCGGACGTCGTCGTCGGCGGACGGAAGATGCGCCTCGCCGTCTCGGCGGCGGTGCCCCTCGGGGCGCTGCGGCCCGGGCAGGAGGTGCGCCTGAACGAGCAGCTCCTCGTCATCGGCGCGGGGACGTTCGAGACCACCGGTGAGATCGTCACCGTCAAGGAGCTGCTGGACGGGGACCGGGTGCTGGTCCTGGCCCGCAGCGACGACGAGCGCGTCCTGCGGCTCGCCGGACCGCTGCTCACCTCCGGGGTCCGCGTGGGGGATGCGCTCACGGCCGACCTGCGCACCGGGTTCGTGCTCGAACGGATCGTGCGCTCCGAGGTCGAGGAGCTCCTCCTCGAGGAGGTGCCGGACACCCACTACTCCGACATCGGTGGCCTCGGGCCGCAGATCGAGCAGATCCGCGACACGGTCGAGCTGCCCTTCCTGCACCCGGAGCTGTACCGGGAGCACGGCCTCAAGCCCCCGAAGGGCGTGCTGCTGTACGGGCCGCCGGGCTGCGGCAAGACCCTCATCGCCAAGGCGGTCGCCACCTCCCTCGCCACGACGGCGGAGAACCGGGGGAGCGTCGCCGACCAGCCCGAGGCGACCGGCCACGGGGCGGCGGCGCGCAGCTACTTCCTCAACATCAAGGGGCCCGAGCTCCTCAACAAGTACGTCGGGGAGACCGAGCGGCAGATCCGGGTGATCTTCGCCCGCGCACGGGAGAAGGCCGCGCGCGGCATCCCGGTGGTGGTCTTCTTCGACGAGATGGAGTCGCTGTTCCGCACCCGCGGGACCGGCGTGTCCTCCGACGTCGAGACCACCGTGGTGCCGCAGCTCCTCAGCGAGATCGACGGGGTCGAGAAGCTCGAGAACGTCATCGTCATCGGCGCCTCGAACCGCGAGGACATGATCGACCCGGCGATCCTGCGTCCGGGACGCCTGGACGTGAAGATCAAGATCGAGCGCCCGGACGCCGAAGGGGCGCGGGAGATCTTCGCGAAGTACCTCACGCCCACCCTCCCGCTGCACGAGGACGAGCTCGCCCGGCACGACGGCGACCCCGCCCGCACGGTCGCCGCCATGATCGACGCCGTGGTGGATGCCCTGTACGCCACCGGACCGGAGACCGAGTTCCTGGAGGTCACCTACGCCTCCGGGGACAAGGAGGTCATGCACATGAGCGACTTCGCCTCCGGCGCCATGATGGCGAACATCGTGGATCGGGCCAAGAAGCGGGCCATCAAGGACCTGCTCTCGCACGGCGGTCGGGGGCTGCGGACCGAGCACCTGCTCGAGGCGCTCGCCGCCGAGATGCGGGAGAACGAGGACCTGCCGAACACCACCAATCCCGACGACTGGGCGCGAGTGTCCGGAAAGAAGGGCGAGCGGATCACCTACCTGCGGACCCTCGGCGGGCGCGGCGCCGCGAGCACGGGGAACGTCGCGCTCGCGGGACCCGCAGCGGGGGAGGACGTGGAGACGGTCACCCCGGCGCCGGGGTACCTGTGACAGGGCAGACGACGCAGGCCGGTGGCTCGTTCGTCCGGCGGCCGATGGGGATCGAGACCGAGTACGGCATCCTGGAACCGGGCAACCCGCGCGCCAACCCCGTGGTCCTGTCCACGCACGTGGTCTCCGCGTACGCCGCCCAGCACGCCGCGCCCGGGCAGCAGGTCGCCTGGGACTACGCCGGCGAGGACCCGCTGGCGGACGCCCGCGGATTCCGCATGGACCGGGCCGCGGCGGCCCCGTCACAGCTGACCGACGCGCCGGGCGGCCCGCTCTCCCACGACCAGACCTACGTCCGCCGGCCCACCGCGGCGGAGTCCGCGCTGCCCGCCGCGCACAACGCCGTGCTCGAGAACGGCGCCCGGCTGTACGTGGACCACGCCCACCCCGAGTACTCCAGCCCCGAGGTCACCACACCCCTGGACGCCGTCCGTTGGGACCGGGCCGGGGAGCTCGTCATGCGCACGGCGATGGACGCGGTCCGGGCGGTGCGGTTGCCGGACGTCGCCGAGGTCGTCCTCTACAAGAACAACGTCGACGGCAAGGGCGCGGCATACGGCACGCACGAGAACTACCTCATGGACCGCGACGTCGACTTCGGCGACGTCATCCGGTACCTCACGCCGTTCTTCGTCACCCGCCCGGTCATCTGCGGCGCGGGCCGGGTCGGCATCGGGCAGCGGTCGCAGACACCCGGCTTCCAGATCTCCCAGCGTGCGGACTACGTCGAGAACGACGTCGGGCTGGAGACCACCTTCAACCGTCCGATCATCAACACCCGCGACGAGCCGCACGCGGACGCCGAGCGGTACCGCCGTCTGCACGTGATCGGCGGCGACGCCAACCTGTTCGACGTCTCGACCTACCTGAAGCTGGGCACCACCTCGCTCGTGCTGTGGCTGCTCGAGCAGCGCGCCGTCCCGCTCGAGCTCGACGCGCTGATGATCGCGAACCCGGTGGCCGAGACGTGGGCGGTCAGCCACGACACCACGCTCACCCACGCCCTCACGCTCGCCGACGGTCGCGAGATGACCGCCCTGGAGCTCCAGCGCGCGTACCTCGAGGTGCTGGCGGACGCGGTGCGGCAGGCCGCTCCGCCGTCGGGCGTGGACACCGCGACGGCGGAGCTGCTGGACCGCTGGGGCGGCGTCCTGGAACGACTCGCCACGAATCCCGCGACCGCGGCCGGCGAGGTGGAGTGGGTCGCGAAGAAGCAGATCCTGGACGGGATGCGGCGGCGCGAGTCACTGCCGTGGGACCACCCGCGTCTCCAGGCGCTCGACCTGCAGTGGTCGGACCTGCGCCCGGAGCGCTCCATCGTCGCGCGGCTCGCCGCGGCGGGCCGCGTGGAGCGTCTCGTCGCCGAGGCGGACGTCGCCGAGGCCGAGCGCACCCCGCCGCACGACACCCGGGCCTGGTTCCGCGGGCAGGTCGTGGCCCGCTACCCGGGACAGGTCAGCGCGGCGGGCTGGCAGTCCGTGGTCCTGGACATCCCCGGCCGGGACCACCTGGTCCGGGTCCCGATGAACGACCCGCTGCGCGGCACGCGCGATCACGTCGGCGGCCTGCTGGACGCCTCACCGACGGCGGAGGACCTGCTGGCCAATCTCCGCAGACCACCGGCGTAGGATCGCACCAGGAGGGAGCTACGTCATGGCAGAGCAGGAACAGCGCCGGACCGAGCGGCGGGACGACCCGGGACCAGACCCGGTCGACCCGCCCGTCGCCGCCGCCGGCCAGGTGCGGACCCAGGACGTGGACGACATCCTCGACGAGATCGACTCCGTCCTGGAGGCCAACGCCGAGACCTTCGTCCAGGGCTTCGTCCAGAAGGGCGGGCAGTGAGCCGGCGCATCTTCGGCGTCGAGACCGAGTACGGCATCACCTGCGCCCCGCCCCCAGGGCGGGGCGCCGCCGTCGGGACCGACGACCCGGACACGGCGGCGCTCAGCGCGGACGACGCCGCGCGGTACCTCTTCCGCAAGGTCGTCGCCTGGGGGCGGTCCTCCAACGTCTTCCTCCGCAACGGCGCCCGCCTCTACCTCGACGTCGGGTCACACCCCGAGTACGCGACCGCCGAGTGCGACGACGTGCACCAGCTCGTCGTCAACGACCGGGCGGGCGAACGCATCTTGGACGGGATGACCGAGGAGGCGAACGAGCTCCTCGCGGAGGACGGCGTGCCGGGCACCATCCACCTGTTCAAGAACAACGTGGACTCGGCCGGGAACTCGTTCGGTTGCCACGAGAACTACCTCGTCCGCCGTCGCCGGGACTTCCAGGCGACGGCGGAGACCCTGGTGCCCTTCTTCGTCACGCGCCAGATCCTCACCGGGGCCGGCCACGTCCGGCCGCGGCCCGGTGGCGGCGCCTCCTACGCGTTCTCCCAGCGTGCGGACCAGATGTGGGACGCGCTGAGCTCGGCCACCACGCGCTCGCGGCCGATCATCAACACGCGGGACGAGCCCCTCGCGGACCAGGACAAGTACCGCCGGATGCACGTGATCGTCGGGGACTCCTCGGTCGCCGAGACCACGACCATGCTCAAGGTCGGCATGACGGACCTGGTGCTCGGGATGCTCGAGGACGGTGCGCGGGTCCGGGACCTGGACCTGGCCGAGCCCATGCGCGCGATCCGGGAGATCTCCCGGGACATGACCGCCACCACGCCCGTGGAGCTCGCCGACGGCCGGCGGGTCAGCGCGCTGGACGTCCAGACGGAGTTCCTCACCCGGGTCACCGGGTGGCTGGACTCCACCGGCCGGCGCGGCGAGCTGACCGACGTCCAGCGGCGGGTCCTGGACCTGTGGGAACGCGGCCTCCAGGCGCTGCGCGCCCAGGACCCGACGTCCGTGCAGACGGAGCTGGACTGGGCCATCAAGGCCCGGCTGCTCGAGCGGTACCGCGAGAAGCACACCCTGGGCCTGGACGACCCCCGGGTCGCGCGGCTGAGCCTGGCGTACCACGACATCTCCTCGACGCGCGGGCTGGCCAGGACCCTCGCCGCCCGCGGGCTCATGGCGCGGCTGACCACCGACGAGGAGGTGGACGCCGCCGTCACCGCGCCGCCGCCCACCACGCGGGCCAGGCTCCGCGGCGCGTTCGTGGCCGAGGCCCAAGACCGGCGCCGCGACATCACGGTCGACTGGGTGCACCTGAAGATCAACGACGCGGCACAGTCCACGGTGGTCCTGAAGGACCCGTTCTCCCCGGTCGACGAGCGGGTCGAGGAGCTCATGGCCGCGCTGCGCGCCTGAGAGGCTGGCCACAGGTGCGCCGAGTGCCCCGGCGGGCGACGTAGGCTGCTGGCCGTGATGCAGGTGGCAGCTGTCGGTGCGCGTCCGCGCACGCTCCGGGCGCTGGTCGCCGCGCTGCTGGCGACCCTGCTGCTGGTCGGCTGCACCGACGAGCCGGAGCAGCCCGAGGAGCCCCGGGTCGGGGTGTCCGGCAGCTTCGGCTCCGTACCGGTCGTGAGCTTCGACGCGCCCCTGCCGCTCGCCGAGGCCTCCGTGGAGACCCTCGTCGAAGGCGACGGCCGCGAGCTCGTCGCCGACCGGCCCGTGCTCCTGACCCTCACGGCCTACGACGGGAACTCCGGAGAGCTGGTCGAGGATCGTGAGGTCGGCGTCGCGCGCACGTTCATGCTCACCCCGGACGAGGTCGGCGAGGACCTGTTCCCGGTGCTGGAGGGTTCCCGCGAGGGCAGCCGGCTGCTGCTGCAGCAGCCCATCGAGGAGAACGGCAGGGAGCGCATGCTCGTCCTCGTCGTCGACGTGCGCTACAGCCAGGCCCAGGGCACCGAGGTCGACCCGGGATCGTTGCCGGACGGGCTGCCCGCCGTCACGCTCGCGGACGACGGCACGCCCCAGATCGAGGTGCCCGACTCGAGGCCGCCCAGCGAGCTGACGGTCGCGCCGCTCATCCGCGGCGACGGGCCCCAGGTCCGGCCGGGCCAGGAGGTCACCCTGCAGTACACGGGTGTCGAGTGGGAGTCCGGAGAGCCGTACGACTCCACCTGGGAGGGCGGCCAGGTCCCGCAGACGATCGTGCTCGACGAGACCTTCGAAGGGTTGCGGGACGGCCTCGTGGACCAGACTGTCGGCTCCCAGGTGCTCCTGGTCATCCCGCCGGCGCTGGCGCACGGCACCGACACGCTGGTGCTCGTCGTGGACATCCTCGCCGCCAGCGGTGGGAGCGGCGAGACGGTCGTCTCGACGCCGAGCGAGGATCCTCCGGACGCTCCCTCTGAGGCTCCCTCTGAGGCCCCGACCACCGACGGCGAGCCCACGACCGATGCCGAGACCGGGGCCGGCGGCGAGTAGCGCACGGGTGACCGCGGCGGCGTCAGTGGCCGTCCGCGTGGTCAGCGTGGCTCGAGCACGACGACCGGCGTCGGGCGAGAGCGCAGCGCGGCGTACCGGTCGAGCCCCTTGCCCCAGCCGCGGTAGGCCGCCAGCTCCGCCCAGAGGCGCTCCCGCTCGGGTCCGACCGCTTCGCGTCCGTGCACCCGACGCGGGCCGTCGACGGTGTCGACCTCGACATCCGGGTGTGCCAGCAGGTTGAGCCACCACGCCGGCGGCGGGTCCTCCCACCCGTTCATCGCGAGGGTGACGAAGTTCCTGCCGTCCTCCCAGTAGGCGAGGATGACCGCCCGCTCCTGCCCGGTGCGGCGCCCGACGGTGCGCAGCCGCAGCAGGCCGGAGGTCCGCCGCTCGGCGGAGGGACGGCTCAGCGGGTAGCGCCCGCCCGTCAGGCGATACATCCTGCGCTGGAACGCCCAGGCGGCGCGCTTGAACCACAACGGCGGGACCCAGGGCGGCTTGTCCTCGGTGCGCGCGACGTCTGCCATGGCGCGTCCTCTCAGCCGGCCGCCGCGAGCTCGGCGGCGCAGATCTCCACGGTAGATCGGTGGCACCGCCCGTAGAGGTGGTTCAGCCCCGGATCACGAGGTCGGCCGCGGCGCGGGCGTCGCGCGCCGCGAGCAACGCCCGTTCCTGCCGTGCCCAGGACTCCCACCGGTCCGCCCAGGAGCCGGCGTCCCGCGCCATCGCCCGCTTCCGCCTGACCTCCGCGGGAGTGTCCAGCCAGACGAGCACGTGCACGAAGGGCGCGCAGATCGCGGATCCTGCCCCGCAGCCCTCGACCACGAGCACGGCGGGGAGCTCGGTGCCCGGCGCGGGAACGTCGAGCCAGCCGCTGACCCGGTCCGCATGCCAGTCGTACCGGCGGACCCGGCCCGGCAGGCCCCGCGAGAGTGGCTCCAGCACGCCGGAGGCGACCGCACCGAGTCCGACGGCGAGGCCGTTCCAGCCGCGGTAGGCCTCCTCGAGCGCGAGGAGGCCGACGGCGTCACCCACGCCGGGTTCCGTTCGCAGGGCGGGCACGAGCGCGGCCGCGAGATCCGTCTTGCCCGACCCCGATCGGCCGTCGATCGCGACGACGAGCGGGCCGGGGCCGCGGTGACGGGACAGGGCGTCCCGGACGAGCGGCAGCACGGCGTCGACGGGCTGGACGGTCACCCGGGAACGGTAGCCGCCCGGCTAACCTCGAGGAGCGTCCGGACGGGCGCGCGGTCGACGCGAGGGGAGTGACAGATGAGTGTGGCGGTCCGGGTCATCCCGTGCCTCGACGTCGCTGATGGCCGCGTGGTCAAGGGCGTGAACTTCACCGACCTCCGGGATGCCGGAGATCCGGTGGAGCTCGCCCGCCGGTACGACGCCGAGGGGGCGGACGAGATCACCTTCCTGGACGTCTCGGCCTCCGCGGAGGCGCGGGACACCACCATCGAGGTCGTCTCGCGCACCGCCGAGGAGGTCTTCGTCCCGCTCACCGTCGGCGGTGGCGTGCGGTCCGTGGAGGACGTCGACCGACTGCTCAAGGCCGGCGCGGACAAGGTCGGGGTCAACACCGCCGCGATCGCCCGGCCCGAGCTGCTGGCCGAGATCGCGGACCGGTTCGGCCGGCAGGTGCTCGTGCTGTCGGTGGACGCTCGCCGGGTCACCGGGGAGACGACGACGCCGTCCGGGTACGAGGTGACGACGCACGGCGGGCGCCGCGGCACCGGGATCGACGCCGTGGAGTGGGCCGCCAAGGGTGCTGCGCTCGGGGCCGGCGAGATCCTCCTGAACTCGATGGACGCGGACGGGACGACCGACGGGTTCGACCTCGCGATGCTCGACGACGTGCGCGCCGTCGTGGATGTGCCGCTGATCGCGTCCGGTGGCGCCGGCACCCCCGAGCACTTCACGGACGCCGCCCGGCACGGCGCCGACGCCGTTCTCGCCGCCTCGGTGTTCCACTTCCGCACCCTGAGCGTCGGCCAGGTCAAGGACCATATGCGTGCCGCCGGACTCGAGATCCGCTGAGAAGTCGTGCGCCGCTCGGCGCGGGCGAGGGGGCGGTCGCGCGCGGCGTGGGCGAAGGCGCGGTCGCGCGCGGCGGGCTGAGTGGACTGACGAGACTCGGGCCGGAGGTCGTTCGCGTTGGGCCGTAGCGGAGTCCGCACAGCTGTGGGGGCGCGGTTGCGGAGAGTGCGCTGCGGAGGGAGCGCTTGAGCGCTCTCACTGGCGCTGGGTGGGCGCCGTCCGCGTGAGCGGGTTCTTGCGGGGGAGGCTTCGCGCGTCAGCGGGGTCTCGCGGGGAACCGCCTTGGCTCGCACGGTGCCATTCGTGCGCGCTCGCGTAGCTACTTCGTCTCGCGTGCAATGCGGCCCGGAGGTAGCTGTCTGGAAGTAACCGGCAGAAAGGCAATCGGTCGGGCGTGGCCGGTCGGGCGTGGCCGGTCGGGACTAGCCCGGCCCTTGGCTGGCGGGTGCCGGCTTGTCCACAGGATGTCTCCGGCCCGGGGTCCATGTCAGTGGTCGCACATATGTTTGAGTCATGGACAGGTCGGCACTGGTGGTCGCGGACAGCGGGTACTGCTGCGCGGTCGAGTCCGCCGGCGGGGTGTGCGGGCATGCCCGGGCGCTGGTGGCGGAGCTGGACCGGGAGGTCTGCGAGGCGGAGATCCGGTGCCTGCTCGACTCCGACGTCGAGGGCCTGTTCGGCGGGGACGCGGGGGGCCTGTTCGGCGAGGACGCCGAGACCACGCAGGGCGCCGGCACCGGGCGCGTCTCGTCCGCCGAGGCGGCCGCGCCCGCCGAGGGCCGCTTCGACGTCGATGGTGATGTCGATGGTGATGCGGTGCGGTTGGGGTTGACGGTGGCGGAGTTGGCGGTGATGGAGCCGGGTCCGGAGCTCGCGGCGGTGCTGGCTGGTGTTGATGTCGCTGGGTTGAGTCGGGCGGGGCAGGTGGAGGTGTTGGCGGCGGCGAAGCGGTTGGAGGCCTGGGCGGCGGGCAAGGCCGCCGCCACCGCCGGAGCACTGTCGCGAGGTTCGGAGCTGTTCACCCACCCGGAGCAGGTCGCCCGGGTCGCCGGCCGGGTCGTGAATCCGACGGTGGAGGAGGTCGCGATGCGGCTGGCGGTCTCCCGGGCGGAGGCGGGGATGTTGGTGCGGGTGGGTAGGGGACTGGCCGGGTCGTTCACCGACACCGCCGACGCCCTCGACAGTGGGCTGGTGGATTTTCGGAAGGCGGCCGCGATCGTGACCGGCCTGGATGGTTCACCGACCGAGGTGGCGTGGATGGTCGAGCAGGACGTGCTGCCGCAGGCTCCTGGGTTGCCGGCGGCGGAGATCACCCGGCGGGTGGCGGACCGGGTCGTGCGGGTGGATCCGGTGGAGGCCGCGGCGCGCCACGCCCGGGCCCGGGCCGGTCGGCACGTGACCCACACCAGGGTGCTGCCGGACGGGATGGGGTCGCTGACCGCGGTGCTCCCGGCCGAGGACTGCGTCCTGGTCGACCAGACCTTGACCACGGTGGCTGCCGCGGCCCGTAACGGCGGGGATGGCCGGAGTGTGGATCAGTTGCGGGCGGATGCGCTGGTGGCGTTGACCCGGGCTGGGATCCTGACCGGGGCCACCGGCCCGCACGCCGATCCCGAGACCATCCCCGCCCTCCGAGACACCAGCCAGGTGCTGT
The DNA here is from genome assembly GCF_042665525.1 of Georgenia alba. Lineage (NCBI taxonomy): Bacteria > Bacillati > Actinomycetota > Actinomycetes > Allobogoriellales > Allobogoriellaceae > Georgenia > Georgenia alba. The sequence goes on along the minus strand of NZ_JBHTCQ010000004.1, from coordinate 188,467 downwards.
CCGTGCAGGGTGTGCTGCCGGGCCTGGACGCCCGCCCGGAAGCAGATCATCCCGACTCCACGGACGACGCAAAGACTCCGAGCACCGCGCCCGGTCCCGGCGCGGCCCGCGAGCCGAACGGCGCGGACGCGGGCTCGGCGGAGAGTTCCGGCGCGAAGGACGGGCTGCGCAGTGTCGATGTCGACACCGGGGGCGTGGGTCGGTGGGGTCGGCGGAAGCGGCAGACCATCCAGGGCCGTTTCCCGGACCTGCCCCACGGGCGGGTGCCGGAGGTCGCGGTGATCTCCCCGCTGCTGGCCGCACTGCTGCGCCACCACGACGACCTGGAGGACCTGCCGGTGGCCCGCCCGCGGATCAACGTCACCGTCCCCATCGACCTCCTTGCCCAGGCCCACGCCGCCCTGGCCGGCGAGACCCCACTCGGCGACCTGGGCACAGCCCTGCCCGGCGCCCCGGGGAGCAGTCTGTCCACGGACGAGAAGACGGCTCCGTCCGGGGAAGCGGGGAGAAGTCTGCCCGGCGATCCGGAGACGACGACCCGCGCCGCGGACACAGCCCTGCCCTCGAGCGTGGGGAGAGCTCTGCCCACAGGCGAGGGGACCGCTCTGCCCGGCGCTGGCACTGCTGTCGGCGGTGCGGAGGCCGCTGTGCCGTTCGAGGATGCTGCCGGCCCGGTCGGGACCCTGGGCGGGTACGGCGCGCTCAACCCCGCCCAGACCCTGGCGCTGGCGGCGGGTGGGACGTGGCGGCGGCTGCTGACCGACCCGGCCACCGGCACCGTCCTGGACGTGGGCCGGACCCGCTACCGGCCCCCCGCCGGACTGGCCGAGCATGTGCGGCTGCGGGACCGGACCTGCCACCGACCCGGCTGCACGGTCGATGCCGAGCACTGCGAGCTGGACCACACCATCGCCCGGTCCGCCCACGGCGCCACCGCCGCCGCGAATCTCGGCCCGTTGTGCGGGCGGGACCACGCGTTGAAGACCGTCGGCGCCATGCGCGTCACCCAACCCACCCCCGGCCTCTTCCAGTGGGTCACACCCTCCGGGCACACCTACCGCCGCGACACGACTGGGACCCTCACCTTCCTCGGCCTGACCACACCACCCCAGCAGCCTGGCGAGACGGAGACCGACGACTACGGCGACCCGCCCTTCTGACTCGACCGCTCCAGCGGACCACAAGCTCGGGGGACGAGGCCGGGCCCGCGGCACGGCGAACGATGTTCCCCTCTTGAGCCAGCCCCGACGGCGACGCACCATTCTGAGCTGGCCGGCTCCGCCGAATAGCGGACCATGTGCAGGGAGCCCCAGCGAGTACCGACCATGGGCAGGGAGCCCCAACGAGTACCGACGGGGATGGAGAAGGTCCCGACGAACCTTCGGGGACGTTCCGAGCCGGGGAGACCTCGAACGGCCAGCTAGACAAACGGCCAGTTAGACAGAGGATGCGCTGGACAGAAGAGACCAGATCGCCACCCCAGCCAGCTGGCTACTCGGGCACGAGGTGACTCAGCACATCCGGGACCTCGCCGGTATGTACGACCGTCAGTGTGCCGGTCGTGCGGGTCATCGCCACGTAGAGCTCGCCGAGACCTCGGTCACCGTCGAGGATCTCGGCTGGCTCCACCACGACGACGGCATCGAACTCCAGGCCCTTCGCCTCCACGGGGGTGAGCACGACGACGTCGCCCAACAGGTCGGTCCCGGCGCCGAGCACCGCACCCAGCTCGACAGCGACGTCCGGCGGCGCGATGACGGCGACAGCACCCTCGGCACGAGACTCGGCCACCACCTCGGTCACAGTGGCTGCGAGCTCGTCGGTCCGGCGTCGCACGGGCGACACTCCCGTCGACCGGACCGAGACCGGAACTCGTCCGTTCGGATCCAAGGCGGCGAGCACCGGCTCGGCGGCGGCCATGACCTCGGCCGGCGTGCGGTACCCCACCGTCAGCTCGCTCATCCGCACCCTTGCCGAGGTGTGCGGCTGCAGCGCCACCTCCCAGGTTGCGATCGCGGTCGGACCGCTGCCCTGGTGCACGTCACCCACCGCCGTCATCGAGCCTGCCGGGCAGCGACGGAACAGCGACCGCCAGGTCATCGCCGAGAGCTCCTGCGCCTCGTCGACCACCACGTGGCCGTACGTCCACGTCCGGTCCGCGGCCGCCTTCTCGGCGAAGGAGCGATGGTCCCGGGCCGCGTGGCGCTCGGCGAGCTCCTCGTCGTTGAGCAGGTCGGCCGGGTCCACGGCGCCGCCCTCGTCCGTCTCCTCGTCGAGGAGGTCGTTCGCCCGCAGCACGCGCCGCGCGAAGCGGGCGTGCTCGCGCCGGCGCGCAGCCTCCAGCGTGCGTGCGCCCGAATCGTCGACGCCGAGCAGCTCGGCAGCCTCGTCGAGTAGCGGCACGTCGGCGGCCGACCACCCCTCCTCGGCCGGCCCCCGGAACAGGACGGCTCGTTCGGTCTCGTCGAGCAGACCGCGCGACGCCGAGGTCAGTCGGTCCGTGTCACTGAACAGGTCGGCGAGCAGCTGCTCCGGCGTCAGCAGAGGCCACAGCGCCTCCAGCGCGGCAGCGACCTCCGGGTCTTCGAGCAGGTCCCGCTCAACGTGCGGCAGCTCGTGCACGGCCACCACCCCGTCCACCTCGGTGCCCGCGGCCTCGACGCGGCCCGGTACCTGGTCTGCGGTGCGGGACAGCGCGGAGTCGAACCGGTCCAGCTCGTCTTCCAGACCCTCCTCGACCTCCTGGAGCATTCGGTAGCTCGCTCCGATGACCTCCAGGGCGAGCCCGCGCACCACGTGCTCGCGAAAGACACGCCGCGCCTCGTTGTGCGTGCGGGCTGCGCGCCGGGCCTCCTCGGCCGCCGCACGCACCGCGGCCGCGGGCAGGCAGTGCGTGTCGCCGTCGAACCGGACCTCGAGGTCCGTCACCCGCTCCCGGTCGCGCACCGCCCGCGCGAGCACCTCGGCCATCACCGCCTCGCCCTTGAGCCGGGCGGCCTCAGGTTCCTCCGTCCTGGTCGGCTCGATACCTGGATACAACCGGTCCGGCGTCTGCAGCACCACCTGGGTCTCGCCGAGCGAGGGCAGCACCTGCTCGATGTAGTCCAGGAACGTGGAGGTCGGCCCGACGACGAGCACGCCCTGCCGGGCGATCTCCGGACGGGCGTAGAGCAGGTACGCGGCCCGGTGCAGCGCCACCGCCGTCTTGCCGGTACCCGGGCCGCCCTGGACCACGAGCACCCCGTCCCCGTGCGCGCGGACGATCGCGTCCTGCTCCGCCTGCAGGGTGGTGACGATGTCCCGCATCCGGCCGGTGCGCCGCTCGCCGAGCGCGGCCATCAGCGCGCCCTCGCCCTGCAGGCCGGAGGTGTCGCCGTCGATGTCGAGGAGCTCGTCCTCGAGGCCGGTCACCCGGCGTCGCTCGGTACGGATGTGCCGACGGCGGACCACGCCGTGGTCGTCGGCGGGCGTCGCGACGTAGAACGGCCGCGCGCCCGGCGCCCGCCAGTCCAGCAGCAGCGGTGTGCGCTCGGGCGCGGGGGAGCGCAGACCCGTGCGCCCCACGTACCGCACCTGCCCGTCGGCGAGGTCCAGCCGGCCGAAGCACAGGCCGTTCTCGGCGTGGTCCAGCACCGTGGACCGCTCGGTCAGGCGCTGCACCCGTGCCTCGCGCTCGACCAGGTCGCGCGCGGAGGACCCACGCTCGGCCAGCGCCCCGTCGAGGTCTTCCCGGATCTCCTCCCGAACGTCGTCCAAGCGGGCGTACAGCCGGTCGACGTAGGCCTGCTCCCGCTCGATCTGATGGTCCTGCTCCGCGTCCCCGTTGCGTCGTGCCATCCCTACCCCTCGTCGGCGCGACAAAGCTCAACGTCGAGGCCCTAGCCGCGTATTCCCGGAGCGGCGCTTCGAGCCGAGTCGCTTTCCGTCACACCACAGACTCGTCGTGGGCGGCGAAGAACGCCTCGACCGTCTCGGGCCGTCCCAGCACGTCCACGTCGGCGGCCTCCGTGCGGCCCAGCGCGTGCAGCGCCAGCTCGACCGGGTCGCCCCACACCACGACGGCGTCGGGCCGGCGGCGCACCACGCGGCGCGGGCCGCCCGGGACGGCGTGCACCACGCCGACCGGACTGCGTCGGTACGCCAGGCGTGCCAGCGTGCCCAGGCGATGCCACAGCGCCCGGACCATGTCGGTGGCCAGCACGCGAGGCTCGGCCTCGCTCGGCGCCGCGCGGCGGACGTCCTCGTGGTGGACGACGTACTCGACGAGGTTCGTCGCCTCCGGCGCCCACGCGAACGGCGTCCAGGCCGGCGGGCCGGACGCGAATCGCTCCAGCAGGTCCTGGTACGACGGCGCCCCGGGCCCCGAGATCAGGCCGGTGAGCTGCGGCTCGGCCCCGGCTGGGGCTCGCGCCGCCCCGGCGGCCAGGTCGGGGCGGCTCTCCCGGACCACCAGGTGCGCGAGCAGGCGGTGCACCGTCCATCCGGTGCAGAGGGTGGGTGCAGCGGGATCCGCCTCGCGTAACGTCTCCACGAACGCCGCACGCTCGACGTCCACCCAGGTGCCGTCCCGCTCCGAGATCGTGCTCATGAGACGATTCTGCGCTGTGGAGTCCACACTCGCCCCCGACATCGCCGCACGGCTCAAGCGCGACGAGCACGGCCTGGTGTGCGCCGTGGTCCAGCAGCACGACACCGGTGAGGTCCTCATGGTCGGCTGGATGGACGACGAGGCCCTGCACCGCACCCTCACCACCGGGCGCACCACGTTCTGGTCCCGTTCGCGCGGGGAGTACTGGCGCAAGGGTGAGACGTCGGGAAACACGCAGCACGTGAAGTCCGTGAGCCTCGACTGCGACGGGGACGCCGTGCTCGTCCGTGTCGACCAGGTCGGGCCCGCCTGCCACACCGGAACCCGCACCTGCTTCGACGCCGGCGGAGACCTCCGGGCCACGGTCGGGCACCGTCCGGAGGAGGGCGTATGACACTGACCGACGAGCCCGCCACCGGCGCCTCGGAAGCCGCCGAGCTGACGTGGGGCGAAACCTGGCCGGCGCTGCCCGAGTTCCGCACCATGGCGACCGACCGCCGGGTGATCCCGGTCGTCCGGCGCCTGCTGGCCGACGACGTCACACCGGTGGGCCTGTACCGCCACCTCGCGGCCGGTCGCCCTGGCACGTTCGTGCTGGAGTCCGCCGAGCACGACGGCGCCTGGTCGCGGTGGTCCTTCGTCGGCGTCGCGTCCCGCGCCACCCTGACCGCAAGGGACGGGCAGGCGGCATGGACCGGGGACGTCCCCGTGGGGGTGCCGACAGACGGCCCGATCATCGAGGTGCTCGCCGAGACGCTCGAGACGCTGCGCACCCCGGCGATTCCCGGGCTGCCGCCCCTGACCGGAGGCCTGGTCGGCGCCCTCGGCTGGGACGTGCTGCGCCAGTGGGAGCCGACGCTGCGGGCCCTCGCGCCGACCGAGCACGACACGCCCGACGTGGCGCTCTGCCTGGTCAGCGACATGGTCGCCCTCGACCACCACGACGGCTCGGCGTGGCTCATCGCCAACGCCATCAACGCCGACGACACCGACGAGCGGGTCGACGAGGCCCATGCCGACGCCGTCGCGCGGCTGGATGCGATGGCGGCCGCTCTGACCAGACCGGTCGCCAGTGCCGCCGCCGTCCACGAGCCGGCCGTGCAGCCCGAGATCAAGTACCGCACGTCCCGGGAGGACTTCGAGAGCGCCGTCCGAACCGCCAAGCAGGCCATCCGCGACGGCGAGGCGTTCCAGGTGGTCCTCTCCCAGCGGCTCGACATCGACTGCCCGGCGGACCCGCTCGAGGTCTATCGCGTGCTGCGCACGGTCAACCCGAGCCCGTACATGTACTACGTCCGCCTGCACAGCGGACCCGCGGGTGAGGACTTCGCCGTCGTCGGGTCCAGCCCGGAGACGCACGTCCGGGTGCAGCAGGGCCAGGTCACGATGTTCCCGGCGGCCGGCTCCCGTCCGCGTGGCGCGTCACCCAGCGAGGACAAGGCGCTCGGCGAGGAGCTGCTCGCCGACCCGAAGGAGCTCTCCGAGCACGTGATGCTCGTGGACCTCGTCCGCAACGACCTCATCAAGGTGTGCCGTCCGGAGACCGTGGAGGTCGTGGACTTCCAGGCGATCCACCGCTTCAGCCACATCATGCACATCGTCTCGACCGTGGTCGGTGAGCTCCGTCCCGGTGCCACCGCGCTGGACAGCCTGGTGGGGACGTTCCCCGCGGGAACCCTCTCCGGCGCACCGAAGCCCCGCGCGATCGAGATCATCGACGCCCTCGAGCCCGCCCGGCGCGGCATCTACGGCGGCGTGGTCGGCTACTTCGACCTCGCCGGGAACGCGGACCTGGCTATCGCGATCCGCACCGCGGTGATCTCCGGTGGGCGCGCCACCGTGCAGGCCGGGGCGGGCGTGGTCGCCGACTCCGACCCGGCCACCGAGTGGGTCGAGACCCGGAACAAGGCGGCTGCCGTGGTGCGGGCGATCAGGGTCGCGAACGGGCTGCGACCGGTCGCGTCGCCGTGACGGGCGACGACGTACGGCGCCCGGCCGTCACACGCTCGCGCGTCGTGCTGGCGGCGCTCGTGCTCGGCGCCCTCCTCGGCGCCGTGAGCGCGGTGCCCTGGGCGTCCGGAGCGGCGGGCACCGTGCTGGGCGAGCAGACGGTCGAGGTCTCCGGCGGCTCCGCGGCACCGGGCGTCGTCGGGGCGGCGTTCGTCGTCGGGGCGGCCGCGCTGGCCGTGGCGATCGGCCGCCGCGCCGGTGCGAGCGTCGGGGGTGTGGCGATGGTCGTCGGCGCCGTCGTGGCGGTGGTGGCCGTCGTGGGCTTCCTCGGGGACCCGGAGTCCGCGTTGCGCCAGGCGGCCGCCGAGCTGAGTGGCGTCCCCGAGCTCGTGGGCGACGCACGGGTGACCCTCTGGCCCTACGTCACGCTGGTGCTCGCGCTGCTCGCCGCCGCGGTCGGGCTGAGCGGTCTGGTGGCGGCGCGGACGTGGACGACGGCAGGACGCCGGTTCGAGCGGCCCGCGCGGCGGGGCAGCGCCGTGGACCGCGCGAGCGACGAGCGCACCCGGGCGATGGACGACTGGGATGCCCTGGGTCGCGGCGAGGACCCCACGGACGACGGCGAGTCACGTGTCTGACGTGCCGGCCCGGGGTCCGTGCGGACGCTAGGCTGGTCACCGCCGGTACGACCCAGGAGTGACGCGATGGCCCAGATCCCTCAGCCCGAGACCTACACGCTGCCCCCGACGGCGCCGTTCGACAACCACGGTCGCACGAAGGCCGCGTGGGTGCTGGTCTTCGGTGTGAGCCTCGGCGTGCTGGTGGGCGGCCTGGGGATGATCCTCGCGCGGCAGGAGCTCATGATCGCGGGTGCCGCGGTCACCGTGCTGTCCCTCGTGGTCAGCGCCGTGATGCGGGCCGTGGGGCTCGGACAGGCCGACGCGCGCAAGGCGAGGCAGACCGGGGACTGGTACAGCTCCTGACGGCCGGACGCGCTCACCGGGCGCCGTCAGCGTTCGTGTGACCCGTCCGCAGCGAGGCTGCCGAGGCGGCGACCGATACGGTACGTCCCACGCAACCACCGGCGCGCCCGTGCGCCGGTATGGAGGGGGACACATGAGCCAGCAGCCACCGACGCAGCCCGGTCAGCCGCCGTACGGGCACCAGCCCGGGCAGCCGCCGCAGGGGCCACCGCCGGGCCAGGCGCCATACGGCCAGCAGCCCGGGCAGGCGCCACAGGGCCCGCCACCGGGCCAGGCACCGTACGGCCAGCAGCCCGGCCAGCCGCCCTACGGCCACCCCGGAGCGTACGGAGCGATGCCCACCGGCGGCTCGGAGGAGCAGAACAAGCTGGCGGTCCTTTCGGTGGTGTTCACCGGCGCGGGCGTCCTCGTCCCGCTCGTCGTCATGTTCCTCGACCCGGCCGGCGGATTCCGGCCGTGGTTGATGGTGCTGGGGGCCGCCCTTGGCCTGAGCTTCGCCCGCAACGCGCGTCAGGCCGTGGCGCAGGGCCGCGCCAACAACGGCAGCCTCGCGATGGTCGCCTTCGTCCTCGCGATCGTCATCCTGGTGTTCGGGCTGCTCCTGTTCCTGTTCGCCGTCGGCCAGGGCCTCTTCTGAGGACCACCATCCGAACCAGGAGTGCCGCGCCAATCGCAGTAGGCGCGATCACCTGCCAAGGACCCCGCCCGGGGGCGGACACGTCATGAAGCACCCCCGCACGGGGCCTACGATGGACTGTCTGACCGACCAAGGGATTGGGGGGTGCGCTGTGACCGTGCTCGAGGACATCGTCGCGGGGGTCCGCGAGGATCTCGCCGAGCGACAGGCGCGGCGCCCGCTCGACGCCGTCAAGGAGGCCGCGGCGCGCCGCCCCGGCGCGCGTGACGGCGTGTCGGCGCTGCGCGGCGGCAGCGGCGCGGTCACGGTGATCGCCGAGGTCAAGCGCTCCAGCCCGTCCAAGGGCGCGCTGGCGTCCATCGCCGACCCGGCGGGCCTGGCCGCCGAGTACGAGGCGGGCGGTGCCGCCGTCGTCTCCGTCCTGACGGAGCGGCGTCGGTTCGGCGGCTCGCTGGAGGATCTCGAGTCGGTCGGTGCGGCGGTCGACATCCCGGTCCTGCGCAAGGACTTCGTGGTCACGCCGTACCAGGTGTGGGAAGCCCGCGCGAGCGGGGCCGACCTCGTCCTGCTCATCGTCGCCGCGCTGGAGCAGCAGGTCCTCGCCGGTCTGGTGGACCGCGTCCACTCGCTGGGTATGACCGCGCTCGTCGAGGCGCACGACCCCGAGGAGGCCCGGCGTGCGCTGGACGCCGGCGCCCGCGTGGTCGGCATCAACGCCCGGAACCTGCACACCCTCGAGGTGGACCGCGGCGTGTTCCCCGCGGTGGCCGAGGTCGTCCCCGACGACGTCGTGCGCGTCGCGGAGTCCGGTGTCCGGGGCCCGCACGACGTGCTCGAGTACGCCCGTTCCGGCGCGCATGCGGTCCTCGTCGGCGAGGCCCTGGTCACCGGCGGCGACCCGCGGGCGGCGGTCGCCGACATGGTCGCTGCCGGCTCGCACCCCTCGCTGCGGACGGCCCGCCGATGAGCGCCGGCCAGGTCAGCGGCCGGCGGCCCCTCCCGCAGCACCTCGCGGACGTCGCCGGGCCGTACTTCGGGGAGTTCGGCGGACGGTTCGTCCCCGAGGCGCTCATCGCGGCGCTTGACGACCTCACCGACGCCTGGGAGAAGCTCAAGGTCGATCCCGCGTTCCTCGACGAGATGGACCAGCTGAACCGGACCTACACGGGGCGGCCCAGCATCATCACCGAGGTGCCGCGGTTCGCCGAGCACGCCGGCGGTGCCCGCGTCATCCTCAAGCGCGAGGACCTCAACCACACCGGCTCGCACAAGATCAACAACGTCCTCGGCCAGGCCCTGCTGACCCGCACGATCGGCAAGAAGCGCGTCATCGCCGAGACCGGCGCCGGGCAGCACGGGGTCGCCACCGCGACGGCTGCGGCGTTGCTCGGGCTCGAGTGCACCGTCTACATGGGCGAGGAGGACGTGCGCCGTCAGGCGCTCAACGTGGCACGCATGCGGCTGCTGGGCACCGAGGTCATCCCCGTGACCACCGGCTCGCGGACGCTCAAGGACGCCATCAACGAGGCGTTCCGCGACTGGGTCACCAACGTGGAGACCACCAACTACGTCTTCGGCACCGCGGCCGGCCCGCACCCGTTCCCCGCCATGGTCCGCGACCTGCAGAAGATCATCGGTGAGGAGGCCCGCCAGCAGGTCCTGGACCTGACCGGCGCCCTCCCCGACGTCGTGTGCGCCTGCGTGGGCGGCGGGTCCAACGCGATCGGGATCTTCAACGCCTTCCTCGACGACGACGGCGTCCGTCTCCTCGGGCTCGAGGCGGCCGGTGACGGCGTCGCCACGGGGCGGCACGCCTCCTCCATCACCGGCGGGGACCCCGGCGTGCTGCACGGTGCCCGCACGTACGTGCTCCAGGACGAGGACGGCCAGACCAAGGAGTCCCACTCCATCTCCGCCGGGCTGGACTACCCGGGCGTCGGCCCCGAGCACTCCTGGCTGGCGGACATCCACCGGGCCGAGTACCAGCCGGTGACCGACGCAGAGGCGATGGACGCCTTCCAGCTGCTGTGCCGCACCGAGGGCATCATCCCCGCGATCGAGTCGGCGCACGCCCTCGCCGGCGCCATCCGCGTGGGCCGCGAGGCCCGGGAGGCCGGCGAGCCCGCGCCGACGATCCTGGTGAACCTCTCCGGGCGCGGGGACAAGGACGTGGAGACCGCCGCCAGCTGGTTCGCGCTGCTCGACGACGAGGCCACGCCCGACCTGCCGGACACGGCCGCACGCGATGACCCCGCCAAGACCGGGGCCGTCGACGAGGCCCCCTACGGCGCGACCGGGAGCGTCGAACGATGAACGAGACCACCACCAGCGCGCCGGCCGCGTCCCGCACGGGCGCCACGCTCGACGCCGTCCGCGGCCCGGGCCGCGCCGCGCTCGTCGGCTACCTGCCCGTCGGCTTCCCGGACGTCGAGACCTCGGTCCGCGCCGCCCGCACCCTGGTCTCCGCCGGCGCCGAGGTCATCGAGCTCGGCCTGCCGTACTCCGACCCGGGCATGGACGGCGTGGTCATCCAGCGGGCGACCCAGGCGGCGCTGGACCGCGGGGTGCGCACCGCCGACGTCCTGCGGGCGGTGGAGCAGGTGGCCCAGACCGGTGCCGCCGTGCTCGTCATGACCTACTGGAACCCGATCCACCGCTACGGCGTGGACCGCTTCGCGCGGGACCTCGCAGCCGCCGGCGGCGCCGGCCTCATCACCCCGGACCTCATCCCCGACGAGGCGGGGGAGTGGGTCGCCGCCTCGGACGCCCACGGCCTGGACCGGGTGTTCCTGGTCGCCCCCAGCTCCACCGACGAGCGCCTCGCGATGACCGCGGCCGCCAGCCGCGGCTTCGTCTACGCGGCCTCCACCATGGGCGTCACCGGTGCCCGGGGACGTGTCGACGCCGCGGCCCGGTCCCTCGTCGAACGCACGCGGAGCGCCGGCGCGGAGCGGGTCTGCGTCGGGCTCGGCGTCTCCACCGGACCGCAGGCCCGGGAGATCGCCGAGTACGCCGACGGCGTCATCGTCGGTTCGGCCTTCGTGCGGACCTTCCTCGACGGCGAGCAGGACCAGGAGGCGGCTCTCGCCGACCTCGCCGCGCTCGCCGAGGAGCTGGCCGACGGAGCACACGGCCATCCGTCGGACGTCACGTCGGCCCAGAAGTAGGCTCGTCGGGTGCCCATGCCGCTCGCCGTAGCCGCCACCCCGAACGGGATCCCCAGCCCACCGCAGGCCGAGTGGTTCCTCGGACCCGTCCCCGTGCGGGCCTACGCCATCTGCATCCTCGCGGGGATCGTCGTCGCGCTGTGGATCCTGGAGCGCCGCTACACCGCCAAGGGCGGCCCGCGGGAGACGTCGCTCGACGTCGCGTTCTGGATGGTGCCGGTCGGCATCGTCGGCGCACGGATCTACCACGTGATCTCCTCGCCGGACGCCTACTTCGGGCCGGACGGCGAGCTGGTCCGCGCGCTGTACATCTGGCAGGGCGGCCTGGGCATCTGGGGCGCCGTGCCGGCCGGTGCGCTGGCCGCCTGGCTGGTCCTGCGCCGCAAAGGCCTCCGGCTGGCACCGTTCGCCGACGCACTCGCACCCGGCCTGCTCGTCGCCCAGGCGATCGGCCGCCTCGGCAACTGGTTCAACCAGGAGCTCTACGGGGCGCCGACCACGCTGCCGTGGGGTCTTCAGATCGATCCCGCGCACCTCGTCGACGGCCACCCTCCGGGCACGCTGTTCCACCCGACGTTCCTGTACGAGCTGATCTGGAACCTCGCAGCCGCGGCCGTCCTGGTCCTGCTCGCGCGCCGGTTCGACCTCAGGCACGGCCGCGTCTTCTGGCTGTACGTCATGCTGTACACCGCCGGCCGTGTCTGGATCGAGATGGTGCGGATCGACGAGGCCGAGATGGTGCTCGGGCTGCGACTGAACGTGTGGACCTCGATCGCGATCTTCCTGCTGGCGCTCGTCGCGTTCGTCGTGATCGGACGGCGCACCCGCGGGCAGGAGGAGTCCGTGTGGCTGCCGGGCCGCGAGCCCGCCGCGGAGGACGACGAGGAGTTGCCCGACGGTGACGAGAGCACGGACGAGGAACCCAGCGTCGAGGAGACGGACAGGCCCGGCGCGACGACCGCGTGACGCGTACAGTGGCGGTCGCTTGACAGGGGGCGCGCGCGGCCCGTTCTCTGTTCTACGAGCCGTGTGAGCGCCAGCCGGGTGTCAAGAATGTGGACACAGCACGTTACGTAGTCGTCACCTGCGAGTAACATCTCGCCCTCAGCGGGACGACGACGACCCACCAGCACGAGCACGACGATGCGGAGCCGTCCCGTTGGGATCTCTCCGCGGTGAGGAAGTACGCGGATGGAGTCAGCGCAGCCGAGAAGTGGATCCTCGGTCTTTCCCGCGTTCCGGACCGCCGCGCACCAGGCGTCGGGCGGGCTGTACTCGCCGGAGCGTGATCACGACGCCTGCGGCGTCGCGTTCGTCGCGACGCTGCGCGGTACCCCCGGCCGCGACATCGTCGAGGCCGGCCTGACCGCCCTGCACAACCTCGACCACCGCGGCGCGGTGGGCGCCGAGGAGAACACGGGCGACGGCGCGGGGATCCTCACCCAGATCCCCGACGACTTCCTCCGGCACGCCGTCGACTTCCCGCTGCCGCCCGTCGGGCAGTACGCCGTCGGGACGGTGTTCCTGCCGGCCGAGGAGCCGGCGGAGGACCCCGCCGAGTCGGGGGACGACAACGCCGTCGAGCAACCGCTCGCGGCTGCCCACGCGGTGGAGGTCATCGAGCGCATCGCCGCCGAGGAGTCCCTGCGCGTCCTCGGCTGGCGCGACGTCCCGGTCGACCCGACCGGTATCGGCCCCAGCGCGCTGAGCACCATGCCCACCTTCCGGCAGCTCTTCGTCGCACCGGCGGAGGACCACGAGGCGGTCGGCGGTCTCGCGCTCGAGCGGATGGCGTACCGCCTGCGGAAGCGTGCCGAGCACGCCACCGGCGTGTACATCGCGTCCCTGTCCTGCCGCACGCTGGTCTACAAGGGCATGCTCACCACGCAGCAGCTCCGGCCGTTCTTCCCGGACCTGTCCGACGAGCGGTTCACGTCCGAGATCGCGCTCGTGCACTCCCGGTTCTCCACGAACACCTTCCCGTCCTGGCCGCTCGCGCACCCGTTCCGGCTGGTCGCGCACAACGGCGAGATCAACACCATCCGCGGCAACCGGAACTGGATGACCGCCCGCGAGGGCATGCTGGCCTCGGAGGTCCTCGGCGACCTGGAGGACCTGCTGCCGGTGTGCACCCCGGGCGCCTCGGACTCGGCGACGTTCGACGAGGTGCTCGAGCTGCTGCACCTGGCAGGCCGCCCGCTGCCCCACGCGATGCTCATGATGGTGCCGGAGGCGTGGGAGAACAACGACCAGATGGACCCGGACCTGCGGGCCTTCTACGAGTACGCCTCCACGATCATCGAGCCGTGGGACGGCCCGGCCGCCATCGCCTTCACCGACGGCACCCTCATCGGCGCCGTCATGGACCGCAACGGCCTGCGGCCCGGCCGCTACTGGGTCACCGACGACGGCCTCGTGGTGCTCGCCTCGGAGGCCGGCGTCCTGGACGTCGACCCAGCGCGGGTCTGCCAGAAGGGCCGGCTCGAGCCCGGCCGGATGTTCCTGGTCGACACCGGCGAGGGCCGGATCGTCGACGACGAGGACGTCAAGCGGTCCCTGGCCGACGCCCACCCGTACGAGGAGTGGCTGTCCGACGGCCTGGTCCACCTCGAGGAGCTGCCGCCCCGGGACCACGTGGACCACTCCCGGCTCTCCGTCGTCCGCCGCCAGCAGACCTTCGGGTTCACCGAGGAGGAGCTGCGCATCCTGCTCGCCCCCATGGCGGCCACCGGCGCCGAGGCGATCGGCTCGATGGGCACCGACACCCCGGTCGCGGTGCTCTCCGCCCGGCCCCGGCTGCTCTTCGACTACTTCACCCAGCTCTTCGCCCAGGTGACCAACCCGCCGCTGGACGCCATCCGCGAGGAGCTCGTCACCTCGCTGGCCAGCGCCATCGGGCCCGAGCCGAACATGCTCTCCGACTCCCCGAGCCACGCCCGCAAGGTCGTCGTGCCGTTCCCGGTCATCGACAACGACCAGCTTGCGAAGATCGAGAAGATCGGCCGCACCCCGGAGCAGGGCAAGGGCTTCTCCACCGTCACGATCGAGGGCCTGTACCGCGTCTCCGGCGGAGGTGCGGCGCTCAAGGCGCGGCTGGACGAGATCTGCGACGAGGTGGACAACGCGGTCGACGCCGGCGTGAGCTTCATCGTGCTCTCCGACCGCGAGTCGACGGCGGAGCTCGCCCCCATCCCGTCCCTGCTGCTGACCTCCGCGGTCCACCACCACACCCTCCGCAAGCACACCCGGACGAAGATCTCCCTGATCGTCGAGGCCGGCGACGTCCGCGAGGTCCACCACGTGGCTCTCCTCGTCGGCTACGGCGCCGCGTGCGTCAACCCGTACCTGGCGATGGAGAGCGTCGAGCACCTCGTCCGTGAGGGCGTGGTCACCGGCGTGACGCCCGAGCAGGCCGTCAAGAACGTCATCAAGGGCCTCGGCAAGGGCGTGCTGAAGGTGATGTCCAAGATGGGCATCTCCACCGTCATGTCCTACCGCGGCGCCCAGGTCTTCGAGGCGATCGGCCTCTCGGAGGACCTGGTGCACGAGTACTTCACCGGCACCCCCAGCCCGCTGGGCGGCGTGGGCCTCGACGTCATCGCCGCCGAGGTCGCCGCGCGCCACGCCACCGCCTACCCGCCCTCCGGCGTCGCCCCTGCGCACCGGACGCTGCGGATGGGCGGGGAGTACCAGTGGCGCCGCGAGGGCGAGCCGCACCTGTTCGACCCGGAGACCATCTTCCGGCTCCAGCACTCCACCCGGACCCGTCGGTTCGACATCTTCAAGAAGTACACGCACGGGGTCGACGACCAGGCCCGCCGCCTCATGACGCTCCGCGGACTCATGCGCCTGAAGACCGGCACGCGCGAGCCGATCCCGGTCGAGGAGGTGGAGCCCGTCAGCGAGATCGTCAAGCGGTTCTCCACCGGGGCGATGAGCTACGGCTCCATCTCCGCCGAGGCTCACGAGACGCTCGCGATCGCCATGAACCGGCTCGGCGCGAAGTCGAACACGGGCGAGGGCGGGGAGGACGCCGACCGCCTGCGGGACCCGGAGCGCCGCTCCGCGATCAAGCAGGTCGCCTCCGGCCGCTTCGGCGTGACCGCGGACTACCTCACCCACGCCGACGACATCCAGATCAAGGTCGCCCAGGGAGCCAAGCCCGGTGAGGGCGGCCAGCTGCCGGCCCACAAGGTCTACCCGTGGATCGCCAAGACCCGGCACTCCACGCCCGGGGTCGGCCTCATCTCGCCGCCGCCCCACCACGACATCTACTCCATCGAGGACCTGGCGCAGCTCATCCATGACCTGAAGAACGCCAACCCCTCCGCCCGGATCCACGTCAAGCTCGTCTCTTCCATCGGCGTCGGGACGGTGGCGGCGGGCGTCGCCAAGGCCCACGCCGACGTCGTCCTGATCTCCGGTCACGACGGCGGCACGGGGGCGTCTCCGCTGACCTCGCTCAAGCACGCCGGCGGACCGTGGGAGATCGGGCTCGCCGAGACCCAGCAGACCCTCGTGCACAACGACCTGCGCGACCGGATCGTGGTGCAGACCGACGGCCAGATGAAGACCGGCCGGGACGTCATCGTCGCGGCGCTGCTCGGCGCCGAGGAGTACGGCTTCTCGACGGCGCCGCTCGTCGTCGAGGGCTGCATCATGATGCGGGTCTGCCACCTCGACACCTGCCCGGTGGGCGTCGCCACCCAGAACCCGGAGCTGCGCGAGCGGTTCACCGGCCAGGCGGACCATGTGGTGAACTTCTTCGAGTTCGTCGCCGAGGAGGTCCGCGAGTACCTCGCCTCCCTCGGCCTCCGCTCCCTCGACGAGGCGATCGGCCAGGTGGACCTGCTCGACGTCACCGAGGCCGTGGACCACTGGAAGGCCTCGGGGCTCGACCTCGCCCCGCTGCTCACGAAGATGGAGCCGAAGCCCGGATCGGCGCTGCGGCAGGTCCGTGGCCAGGACCACGGGCTGGACCAGGCGCTGGACAACGAGCTCATCCGGCTCTCCGAGCCGGCGCTCGAGCGCGGGGAGCAGGTGCGCATCGATCTGCCGGTCCGGAACGTCAACCGGACCGTGGGGACGATGCTGGGCCACGAGATCACCAAGCGGCACGGCCCCGACGGCCTTCCGGACGGCACGATCGACATCACCCTGACCGGCTCGGCCGGGCAGTCCTTCGGCGCGGTCCTGCCGCGCGGCGTGACGCTCCGGCTCGTCGGGGACACCAACGACTACGTCGGCAAGTCGCTCTCCGGCGGCCGCGTCGTCGTGCGGCCCGACGACCGGTCCGTCTTCGCCGCCGAGGAGAACGTGGTCGCCGGCAACGTCGTCGCCTACGGTGCGACGTCCGGCGAGATCTTCCTTCGCGGCAAGGCCGGCGAACGGTTCTGCGTGCGGAACTCCGGCGCGATCGCCGTCGTGGAGGGCGTGGGCGACCACGCGGCCGAGTACATGACCGGTGGGACGCTCCTCGTGATCGGCAGCACGGGCCGGAACCTCGGCGCCGGCATGTCCGGCGGTACCGCCTACGTGCTCGACCTCGACACCGGCAAGGTGAACGGGCCCGCCCTCGCGAGCGGAGACCTCATCCTGTCCGGGCTGGACGCCGAGGACGTCTCGATCGTCGCCGACCTGCTGCACCGGCACCTGGAGCTGACCGGCTCGCCGGTGGCCGAGCGCCTGCTGGAGGACTACCACCAGGACTCCGCGGCGCTCGTCGCCCGGTTCACCAAGGTGCTGCCCCGTCAGTACGCCGCCGTCTCGGCCGCCCTGGTCAAGGCGACCGAGGACGGCCTCGACCCGGCCTCGCCCGATGTGTGGGCCACGATCATGGAGGCGTCCCGTGGCTGACCCCCAAGGCTTCCTGAAGTACCGCGAGCGTGAGCTGCCCAAGCGGCGGCCGGTGCCTGTCCGCATCCTCGACAACCGTGAGGTGTACACCCGCCGGGTCGAGGACTCCCCGGCGCTGGTGCGGCAGGCCGCCCGTTGCATGGACTGCGGCGTCCCGTTCTGCCACAACGGGTGCCCGCTCGGGAACCTCATCCCCGAGTGGAACGAGCTGACCCGGCGCGAGGACTTCGCCGGCGCCATCGAGCGGCTGCACGCCACGAACAACTTCCCCGAGTGGACCGGGCGGCTGTGTCCCGCCCCGTGCGAGACCGCCTGCGTGCTCGGCATCAACCAGCCGGCGGTGACGATCAAGCACATCGAGCAGTCGATCGCCGACAACGCGTTCGACCTGGGGCTGGTGGAGCCGCAGATCCCGGAGCGGCTGACGGGCCACACGGTCGCCGTCATCGGCTCCGGTCCGGCCGGGCTCGCGGCCGCGCAGCAGCTCACCCGGGCCGGCCACACGGTCGCGGTGTACGAGAAGGACGACCGCATCGGCGGGCTCCTGACCTACGGCATCCCGGACTTCAAGATGGAGAAGATCCAGGTCGACCGTCGGCTGGAGCAGATGGAGGCCGAGGGCACCCGGTTCCGTCCCGGCGTGGACGTCGGCGGCGAGGGCTCGCTGTCCGGCAAGGACCTGCGCGAGCGGTACGACGCCGTGGTCCTCGCGATGGGCTCGACCGTCCCGCGCGAGCTGCCCGTCCCGGGCCGTGAGCTCGGCGGCATCCACCCGGCCATGGACTACCTCGTCCAGCACAACCGCGTCGTGGCCGGCCAGGAGGTCGAGGACCAGATCCTGGCCACCGACAAGGACGTGGTCATCATCGGTGGTGGCGACACCGGCTCGGACTGCTACGGCACGGCGCTGCGGCAGGGTGCCCGGTCGGTGACCCAGATCGACATCAACCCGACGCCGGGGGAGGAGCGGCCGGAGGACCAGCCGTGGCCCACCTACCCGAAGGTGTACCGGGTCTCCACCTCTCACGAGGAGGGCGGCGAGCGGGTGTTCGGCGCGTCGACGGTCGAGTTCCTCTCGGACGGCTCGGGTGCGCCCGGCGAGGTGACGCACATCCGGCTGGTCGACGTCGTGCGCGAGCACGGTCACGCCGAGCCCATCGAGGGCACCGAGCGGGTCATCCCGGCCCAGCTCGTGCTGCTCGCGCTGGGGTTCCAGGGGGTGCCGCGCGACGGGCTCGTGCAGCAGCTGGAGGTCGAGGTCGACGAGCGCGGCCGGATCGTGCGGGACGAGAGCTACGCCACGTCGACGCCCGGGGTCTTCGTCGCCGGCGACGCCGGACGCGGCCAGTCGCTCATCGTGTGGGCGATCGCCGAGGGACGGGCGGCTGCCGCCGCCGTCGACCAGTTCCTGCTCGGCGAGACCGAGCTGCCGGCTCCGGTGCTGCCCTCCACCGTGGCCGTCTCGGCCTGAGGAGACGGTCCTGAAGGGGTCGGCGGACGCAATAGGGTTGGGGCATGCGTAGAGCGAAGGTTGTCTGCACGATCGGTCCGGCCACCGCCTCGGCGGAGAAGATCCAGGAGCTCGTCGACGCCGGCATGGACGTCGCGCGGATCAACCGTTCGCACGGCACCGCCGAGGAGCACGAGGTGGTGTACCGGCACGTCCGGGACGCGGCCCAGGCCTCCGGCCGTGCCGTCGCGATCCTGGTGGACCTGCAGGGCCCCAAGATCCGCCTCGGGACCTTCGCCGAGGGATCGGCCGAGCTGCACGAGGGTGACACGTTCACCATCACCACCGAGGACGTCCCCGGCAACGCCGAGATCGCCAGCACCACCTACCAGGGTCTGCCGGGCGACTGCGGGCCGGGGGACCGGATCCTCATCGACGACGGCAAGGTCGCCGTCCGCGTCCTGGAGGTCGACGGCCCCCGAGTGATCACGCGGGTCGAGGTGCCCGGGCCCGTCTCGAACCACAAGGGCCTCAACCTGCCAGGTGCCGCCGTGTCCGTCCCTGCGTTGTCCGAGAAGGACAAGGAGGACCTGCGCTGGGGCCTGCGCCTCGGCGCGGACTTCATCGCCCTGTCCTTCGTGCGCTCCGCCGAGGACGTCGAGGACGTCCACGCGATCATGGACGAGGAGCGGCGCCGCGTCCCGGTCGTCGCCAAGATCGAGAAGCCTCAGGCCGTGGAGAACCTCGCCGAGATCGTCGACGCATTCGACGCGATCATGGTGGCCCGCGGGGACCTCGGCGTGGAGCTGCCGCTCGAGCAGGTGCCGCTCGTGCAGAAGCGGGCGATCGAGCTCGCGCGCCGCAACGCCAAGCCCGTCATCGTCGCCACCCAGATGCTCGAGTCGATGGTCTCCAGCCCTCGCCCGACCCGGGCCGAGGCCTCCGACGTCGCCAACGCCATCCTCGACGGCGCGGACGCGGTCATGCTCTCCGGCGAGACGTCGATCGGTGACTACCCGATCGAGACGGTGCGCACCATGGCGCGCATCGTGGAGAACACGGAGGAGAACGGCGGGGAGCGCATCGCGCCCCTCGGCTCCACCCCGCACACCCGCGGCGGCGTCATCACGCGTGCCGCGAACGACATCGGCATCACGCTCGAGGTCAAGTACCTGGTGACGTTCAGCCAGTCGGGTGACTCGGCGCGCCGGATGTCCCGGCTGCGCTCGCCCTTGCCGCTGCTGGCGTTCACGCCGGACCCGGACACCCGCAACCGGCTCGCCGTCACGTGGGGCATCCAGACCTATCTGGTGCCCGAGGTCAGCCACACCGACGACATGGTCAACCAGGTCGACCAGGTGCTGCAGACCACGGGCATGGCGTCCGAGGGTGACCGGGTGGTCATCGTGGCGGGCATGCCGCCCGGGCAGGCCGGCTCCACGAACTCCATCCGCGTGCACAAGATCGGGGAGACCTACTCCCGGCTGTCGGGCTGAACGAAGGGCTCTCGGGCCGACCGGGGACGTCCGCCTCGATGGGCGTCCAGGCACGGGGAACCGCCTATCCTGTGTCGTCCGAGAACAAGCTCCTGTGGTGGAACTGGAAGACACGCCGCACTCAAAATGCGGTGCCTTCGGGCGTGCGGGTTCGAGTCCCGCCGGGAGCACTCCAGAGATGTGGTGCGAGGCTGCCGTCGTCTCGTCCCGTGCCGGGCACCCCGGATCTGTGCCCGTGCCCGGTCCGTACCGGTGGGCGACCACGTGACGATGGGCACACACCGCGTGAGGGCAGTCACGTCAGGGGATTCCCCGGTTCCTGCAGCGGGTGTGCGGGGTTAGGCTTGCGGCCGTGACCACGAACGAGAACGAGCGCGCGACCAGCGACGACATCGCGGACGACGCGGGCGCCAACGAGACGATCGACCTGCCGGGCCCCGAGGCGGGCGCCTCCGAGGACACCGGCACGCGGCGTCGTGTCGTCGTCGCCGAGGACGAGACCCTCATCCGCCTCGACATCGTCGAGTCCCTCAAGGAGGCCGGTTTCGACGTCGTCGGCGAGGCCGCCAACGGCGAGCAGGCTGTGTCGCTGGCCGAGGAGCTCGAGCCGGACGTCGTCGTCATGGACGTCAAGATGCCCGTCATGGACGGCATCACCGCGGCCGAGCGGATCATCGGCAACCGCACCTGCGCCGTCGTCATGCTCACCGCCTTCTCGCAGAAGGAGCTCGTGGAACGCGCGCGCGACGCCGGCGCCATGGCCTACGTCGTCAAGCCGTTCACGCCCGCCGACCTGCTGCCCGCCGTCGAGATCGCCATCTCCCGGCACGAGGAGATCACCTCGCTGGAGTCCGAGGTCGCCTCGCTGGCGGAGCAGTTCGAGACCCGCAAGCGGGTGGACCGCGCCAAGGGGCTGCTCATGACCAGGATGGGCCTGTCCGAGCCCGAGGCCTTCCGCTGGATCCAGAAGACCTCCATGGACCGCCGCCTCACCATGCGCGAGGTCGCGGACGCCGTCATCGAGCAGGTCGGCGCCAAGAAGTAGCGCCTCGGCGCGCCTCCCCACACCTGCTCGGTGCAACGCGACGCGACGGAATTGTGACCTTCTTGTTACGTCGCGGCTACGAGTCGTCATGACACCGACACACGGCGTGAATAGGTTCGTCTCCACGCACGCGGCCGTCCGGTTCGCGTACGGATCGAAGGAGACGTCATGAATCGCAGGACTGCAGTGCGTTCCCTCGCGCTGGTCGCCGCCGGGTCCCTCACCCTCGCGGCGTGTACCTCCGGAGGCGAGGAGCCGGGGGGCGGCGGTGGGGCCGAGCCGCTGCGCATCGGCAGCCTGCTGCCGCAGACCGGCTCGCTCTCGCAGCTCGGCCCGCCCGAGATCGCGGGAGTCGACCTCGCTCAGCAGGAGATCAACGAAGCCGGCGGCGTGCTCGGGTCGGACGTCGAGGTGACGCACACCGACTCCTCGGATGCCGACCACGCGGACGTCGCCACGCAGTCCGTGCAGGAGCTCCTCGGCGAAGAGGTCGCCGCCATCGTCGGGGCCGCCTCCTCGCAGGTCACGCTGAACGTCATCGACGACGTCGTCGGGGCGCAGACCCTCATGGTCTCGCCCGCCAACACGGCCACCGAGCTGTCGGGCTACGACGACTTCTTCTTCCGTACCGCCCCGCCCGACTCCGTCCAGGGCGACGTCCTGGGCAACCTCATCGCCTCGGACGGCAACGCGACCCTGTCCATCCTCGTCTTCAACGAGGCCTACGGCACCGGTCTGCGGGACGTCGTGCAGTCGACGTTCGAGTCGGCCGGCGGCACGGTGACCTACGGCGCAGCCGGCGACGAGTTCGACCCGACCGAGCAGAACTTCAGCTCGATCGTCTCCAACGCGCTCTCGTCCGACCCCGACGCGGTGGCCATCCTGGCGTTCACCACCCAGACCCCGCTCATCGTGCAGGAGCTGGTGAACCAGGGCTTCGACATGTCGAAGGTCTACTTCGTGGACGGCAACCTGCAGAACTTCGGCAGCGACTTCGATCCCGGCACACTCGAAGGCGCCCAGGGCACGCTGCCCGGCGCGTTCCCCTCCGACGAGTTCCGGGACCGGCTGCTCGGGGTCAACGACGGCCTCCAGGACTACTCGTACGCCGCGGAGTCCTACGACGCGACCATGCTGGTGGCGCTGGCCGCCGTGAAGGCCGGCTCGACCGCCCCGGTCGACATCCAGGCCGAGATGGCCGCGGTCTCCGGCGCCACCGACGGCACCGAGTGCACCGGCTTCGAGGAGTGCGCCGGCCTGCTGGAGGACGGCGAGGAGATCGCCTACCAGGCGGTCTCCGGCATCGGGCCGTTCAACGACAACAACGACCCGTCGGCCGCGAACATCGGGATCTACCTGTTCGACGGCGAGAACAACAACTCGTTCCAGCGCGCCGAGTTCGGCGAGGTCCCGGCCGGGTAGCACGCACCAGACGACCGGCCCCGCGGAGCGACCCGCGGGGCCGGTCGCTGCTTTCCGGTGGCACGGAGCCGCGCCGTACCGGCCGCGCGGAGAGGCGGATGTGTGGTGCCGGAGGCTGGCTGGGCCTGGCACGGAGCGAGGAGGAGCGAGGGACGAGCGACGACGAGCGGAGCGGACCGCCTCCGGCACCACACATCGGCCTCGTAGCCGCAAGGCACGACCGCCGTCGCCACGCGCGGAGGAGACGGTGACGCCCTACGGCTCCTCGTGCCGGCCCTCCGCCTCCTCCTTGGCGACGTCGGCCTCCAGGGTGCCCAGGTAGAGCTCGATGACGCGCGGGTCGTCCATGAGCTCGCGACCGGGACCGGAGTGGGCGTTGGAGCCCTGGTCGAGGACGTACGCCCGGTGGCAGATCTGCAGGCAGCGGCGCGCGTTCTGCTCGACGATGACGATCGAGACACCGGCCTTGTTGATCCGGCGGGTCCGCAGGAACGTCTCGTCCTGACGGACGGGGGACAGCCCGGCCGACGGCTCGTCGAGCAGCAGGACGGACGGGTTCATCATGAGTGCCCGCCCCATCGCCACCATCTGCCGCTCGCCGCCGGAGAGCGAGCCGGCCCGTTGTCTCGCCCGGGTGGCGAGCTCGGGGAACAGTCCCATGACGCGGTCGAACTGCGCCTCGAACTCCTTCGGCGCCTGGAACACGCCCATCTGGAGGTTCTCGGCGATCGTCAGGGACGGGAAGACGTTGTTGGTCTGCGGCACGAAGCCGATGCCTCTGCGCACGAGGTTGTCCGCCCGCAGGTTGGTGATGTCCTCCTCGCCCAGGGTCACCGAACCGGAGCGCACGCTCACCAGGCCGAAGAGGGCCTTCAGGAGCGTGGACTTGCCGGCGCCGTTGGGGCCGATGATGCCGACCAGCTCACCGGGGTGCAGCTGCAGGTTGCAGTCGTGCAGGATGTCCACCCCGGGCAGGTAGCCGGCGACCAGGTCGCGGGCCTCGAGCAGCGGCCGGCCGTCCGGGGCACCGGGATGCAGGTCATCGCGCTGGGTCGTGGTGGTCATGATCCTCGCTGCTCCGTCTCCGGCTGGTCCTGAAGAAGCGCGTCGTCGCCGAGGTCCGTGTCGTGATGGCTGCCCAGGTAGGCGTCGACGACCGCCTGGTCGTTCATCACCGAACGGGGCGGCCCCTCGGCGACGATCCTGCCCTCGGCCATGACGACGACCCAGTCGGAGATGTGCCGCACCATGTGCATGTCGTGCTCGACGAAGAGGACGGTCATGCCCCTGTCGCGGAGGTCGGTGATGTGCCCGAGCAGGGACTGGGTGAGGGCCGGGTTCACGCCGGCCATGGGCTCGTCGAGCATGATCATCTTCGGCTCGGTCATCAGCGCGCGCGCCATCTCGAGCAGCTTGCGCTGCCCGCCGGACAGGCTGCCCGCGAAGTCGTTCATCTTCGTGTCGAGCTTGAACCGGGCGAGCAGCTCCGTGGCACGAGCGGTCACCTCGGCCTCGCGCCCCGACCACATCCACGGCACCAGCGCCGGGCCGAGGCGCTCGCCGAGCTGGTCCTTGGCGCCCAGCCGCATGTTGTCCAGCACCGTCATCCGGCTCAGCGCCTTGGTCAGCTGGAACGTGCGGACCATTCCGGCCCGGGCGAGCCGCGCGGCCCCGAGCCTCTCCACCCGGCGGCCCTCGAACGTCCAGGTACCGCCGTCGGGCCGGTCGAACCCGGTGAGCAGGTTGAACAGGGTGGTCTTGCCGGCCCCGTTCGGCCCGATGAGTGCCGTGATCGCGTGGCGCGGGACCTCCAGGTGCCCGACGTCGACGGCGCGGACCCCGCCGAAGGTGCGGGTGACACCGTCGGCGACGAGGATCGGGTCCTCCTTGGCCGCGCCGGGCACGCGCTCCGTGCGCGAGAAGTCCGGATGGGGCAGCGCGCTCAGCTCAGCGGACATCGATCGCCAGCTCCTTCCGGTCACCGAGAATGCCCTGCGGGCGGAAGATGATGAGGACCATGAGCGTGACGCCCACGATGACCCACCCGAAGTTCTCGATCTGCGGGTCGGTCATGAACGAGGAGGGGACTACCATCTCCATGACGTTCGTGATGAGGCTCAGCGAGACCCAGAACAGCACCGCGCCGAGCACCGGACCCAGGACGGTGGCGGCGCCACCGAGGATGAGGATCGTCCACACGTAGAAGGTCACCGGCCGGCCGAGTGAGTCCGGCTGCACGGCCTGCGGAAGCACGAAGATGATGCCGCCCAGGGCACCCATGACGCCGCCGAGGATCAGGGCCTGCATCTTGTAGGCGAAGACGTTCTTGCCCAGGGATCGCACCGCGTCCTCGTCCTCACGGATGCCCTTCAGGACCCGGCCCCACGGGCTGGTGACGAGCCGCCACACGAGCAACGCCGCGAGCGCCACCAGGAGCCAGCCCACCAGCCGGAGCCACCAGCTGTTGGAGGCGCTGATGGCGTACGTCCACAGCCCGATCGTCAGGCGGCCCTCGCCGAACGGTGACGCGCCGATGAACGTGTGCTTGAAGGCGTTCCCCAGCAGCCCGTTGGAGGCGCCCGTGACGTCCGTCAGGGCGGTCGACCGGCCCACCAGCCGCACGATCTCGGCGGCCGCGATGGTGGCGATGGCGAGGTAGTCGCCGCGGAGCTTGAGGGTCGGGATGCCGAGGATGACCGCGAAGACGACGGCGGAGCCGACGGCGGCGAGGACCGAGGCCCACAGCGGCCACCCGGCGATGGTGGTGATCGCGAAGCCGTAGGCCCCCATGAGCATGAACCCGGCCTGACCCATGTTCAGCAGGCCGGTGAGGCCGAAGTGGATGTTGAGGCCGATGGCGGCGAGCGCGTAGGCGGCCGTGATGGGGGAGAAGATCTCGGCCGTGACCCGCGTGAAGAGCGTCTCGAACGTGTCCATGGGTGCCTCCGTCAGCCGATCCGTTCCGCTCGGCCGAGGATGCCCTGCGGCCGGACGAGGAGGACGAGGATGAGAATGACCATCGCGCTGGCGTAGCGCATGTCCTGGGGGATCACGAGCGTGGAGAGCTCGACCACGAGCCCGATGACCAGGGAGCCGACGAGCGCGCCGTACGCGGTCCCGAGTCCGCCGAGGGTGACGGCCGCGAACATGAGCAGGAGCAGCACCGTGCCCATGTTCCAGCGGGTGGCGTTGAGGTAGAGGCCCAGCAGGAGGCCGCCCAGCGCGGCGAGGCCGCCGCTGAGCGTCCACACCAGCCGCACCACGCGGTCGACGTCGATGCCGGACGCGGCCGAGAGCGCGGCGTTGTCGCTCACGGCACGGGTGGCTCGACCCACGCGGGTGGAGCTGAGGAAGACCGCCACCGCCACGAGCACCACGACGGCGATGACCACCGAGACGGCCGACTGGGCGGTGAGGATGATCGGTCCGAACCGCAGCACCGGCGGGTTGGAGGTGACGATCCGCAGGCTGTTGCCGCCGAAGAACATGTTGAACGCGAACTGCAGCGCCATGGCCAGGCCGATGGAGACGATCATCTGCTGCGTGATGCCGACCCGCCGGCTGCGCAACGGCCGCCAGAGGCCGACGTCCTGCAGGTAGCCGAAGAGCAGCCCGATCACGACGGCGGCGACACCGGCGAGCACCAGCGGCGCGCCGAACGTCTGGGTGAACAGGAACCCCATCAGTGCCCCGAACGTCACCATCTCGCCGTGCGCGAAGTTGCTCAGCCCGGTGGTGCCGTACAGCAGCGACAGACCGACCGAGGCGAGGGCCAGCAGCAGCCCGAAGATGAGGCCGGACACGGCGAGCTGCAGCACCCGCGTCCCGGTCGAGCCGCTCTGCGCGGCCGCGCTCTCGGCGCCGACGTCGGCACCGGCGTCGTCCGCGTCCTCCCCGGACCCGGTCTCACCTCCGGACCCGTCGTCCTCGCCCGTGCCGCCGGTGTCCCCGGTCGGGGCGCCCAGCGGGAAGAGCGCGCCCGCGCTGGAACCGAGCTCGACGACGACCGTGCGGGGGTTGCTGCCCGGATCCCGGAGCGTCTCGCCCTCGGGCAGGGTCGCCTCGTCGAGGCTCACCTCGTACTCGCCCGCGGCCGTGACGGCCACGCTCCACGCTCCGGCGTCGTCTGTCGTGGTCTCGTACGTCTCGCCCTGCCCCTCGACGGTGATCGCGACGCCGGCGGCCGGCTCGCCCCCCGCGGTCCGGATGGCGCCGCGGACACAACCGGTGGAGGTGTCCGGTGCGCACTCCTCAGGTGCCGCCGATGCCGCGGAGACCGGCCCGAAGACCGCGGTCAGGATGAGGAGCGCCGCCGAGAGCAGCAACGCAAGGCGGCCCCACGTGGGCGCGCTGAGAGGTCGGTCTCCAGGTGGCACCGGAGGCCCTCCGTCCTGTTCTGCTGTACCGGCCACGCAGCCGACCGGGCCCTGTGAGCGTAGGGCGGTCCTGTTTCGGCGGGGTTACCGCCGGGTCTCGACCACGCCACTGTCGTCGGTACCGGACGCGTGCGCGGTGACACTACCGTCCCGTCGCGCCGGGTGGAGGCCGTTCGCGTGCCGACGTCCCGGCGCGTCGCCGGCGGCTCAGCCCGGCGCGGCGGTCCGGTCGCCGAGGATCATGCAGGTCAGCCGCGCGGTGCAGAGCCGGCGATCGTCCTCGTCGGTGACGACGACGTCGTAGCTCGCGACGCGCCGGCCCTGGTGCAGGGTGGTGGTGCGGGCGGTGACGTGGCCGGTGGTCGCGGACCGGTGGTGGGTGACGTTGAGGTCCACGCCGACCACCGTCCGGTCCCGGCCCGCGTGCAGCCCCGCCGCGACCGAGCCGACCGTCTCGGCGAGGGCCGCCGTCGCCCCGCCGTGGAGGATCCCGTGGAACTGGGTGTTCCCGGACACCGGCATCCGGGCCACGACCCCGTCTGGGCCGGCCTCGAGGAACTCGATGCCGAGCCGCTCCACGAGCGTCCCGGCGGCGCGCGCGTTGAGCCAGCCGAGCAGGTCGCCGGCGGTGGGGTCGGGCACGTCCGTCACGTCAGTCATGGGCCATAGGGTGACACCGTGAGTCCAGCGAGCACAGCAGCGAGCACAGCACCGGGCCCGGAGTCGACGGACCGATCGCGACTTCTCCTGGTCGACGGTCACTCGATGGCCTTCCGCGCCTACTACGCGTTGCCCGTCGAGAACTTCTCCACCACGACCGGGCAGCACACGAACGCCGTGTACGGGTTCCTGTCGATGCTCATCAAGCTGCTCGACGAGGAGCGGCCCACGCACCTCGCGGTGGCCTTCGACATGGCGGGCGGCACCTTCCGTACCGAGCAGTACGCGGAGTACAAGGCGAACCGGGACGCCGCGCCGGCGCCGTTCGCCGGGCAGATCGACCTCATCCACGAGGTCATGTCGGCGATGAACGTGACCATCCTGGAGCGTGAGGGCTTCGAGGCCGACGACATCCTCGCCACGCTCGCGGTCTCCGCGGCCAGGTCGGGAATGGAGGTCCTCGTCATCTCCGGGGACCGCGACACGTTCCAGCTCGTCGACGACGACGTCACCGTGCTCTACCCGATCCGCGGTGTCTCGACGCTCACCCGGATGACGCCCGCAGCGGTCCTGGAGAAGTACGCCGTGGTCCCGTCCCGCTACCCGGATCTCGCGGCGCTGGTCGGGGAGACGAGCGACAACCTGCCGGGCGTGCCCGGCGTGGGCCCGAAGACCGCGGCGAAGTGGGTGAACCTGTACGACGGCCTGGACGGCGTCATCGCCAACGCCGACCAGATCGCCGGCAAGGCCGGGCAGAGCTTCCGCGACCACCTCGACCAGGTCATCCGGAACCGTCGTCTCAACGAGCTGCTCATCGACGTCGAGCTCCCGGTGGGTCCCGCCGACCTCGAGCGCCGCCCGGTGGACCGTGAGGCGGTGCACCAGCTCTTCGACACCCTCGAGTTCGACGTGCTGCGGGAACGGCTGTTCGCCACGCTCCCGGAGATCGCGGAGGATGCCGTCTCGCCCGGCGTGCAGGTCGACGTCGTCGCCGTCGGCGACCTGCCGGACGGCCTCGGGCCGTGGCTCGAGACGCACGTACCGGCCGGCACGCTCGCCGGGGTGGACGTGACCGGCACCGCGGCGCAGGGCGGGGGAGACGCGTGGACCCTCGCCGTCGCCTCGGTCGGGGGCCACGCCGTCACGATCGACCTCACGGACGTCGCGCAGACCGACGAGCAGACCCTCGCCGGCTGGCTCGCGGACGCCGACCGGCCGAAGGTGGTCCACGACGCGAAGGCGGCGTGGCACATGCTGCGCGGCCGTGGCCTGGAGCTGGCCGGGATCGGGTTCGACACGGCGCTCGCGGGCTACCTCGCCCACCCGGACCAGCGTCGATACGCCCTCGCCGACCTCAGCGTGCGGTACCTGCGGCGGGAGCTCGTCGAGACGGAGGAGAGCGGCGGCCAGGCCGTACTGGCGCTGGACGAGAACGCCGGCACGGCCGACACGGCGGCTGGGACCCGGGCCCAGGTGCTGGCCGAGCTCGCCGACGTCCTGGGCGCCGACCTTGAGCGGCGTGGCGGACGCCGCCTGCTGCACGACGTGGAGCTGCCCGTGCAGCGCGTGCTGCGCGAGATGGAGCGGGTGGGGATCTGCGCGGACACCGACAACCTCGAGGAGCTGCGTTCCGGGTTCGACGACGCCGTGGAGCGACACGCGGCCGCGGCGTACGAGGCGATCGGTCACGAGGTGAACCTCTCCAGCCCGAAGCAGCTCCAGGAGGTGCTCTTCGACGAGCTGGACATGCCGAAGACCAAGAAGACCAAGACCGGCTACACCACCGACGCCGACGCGCTCGCCGAGCTGTACGCGAAGACCTCGCACCCGTTCCTGGAGCACCTGCTGGCCCACCGGGACCAGATCAGGCTCCGCCAGACGGCCGAGGGACTGCTGAAGTCGGTCTCGCCGGACGGGCGCATCCACACGACGTTCCACCAGACCATCGCCGCGACGGGCCGGCTGAGCTCGACCGACCCGAACCTGCAGAACATCCCGGTCCGGACGGCGGACGGCCTGCGCATCCGGGAGGGCTTCGTGGTGGGCGAGGGCTACGGCGCCCTGATGACGGCCGACTACTCGCAGATCGAGATGCGGATCATGGCGCACCTGTCCGGCGACGCCGGGCTGATCGACGCCTTCCAGTCGGGCGAGGACCTGCACTCCTACGTCGCCTCCAGCGTCTTCGAGGTGGGCACCGACGAGGTCACGCCGGCGCAGCGAAGCAAGATCAAGGCGATGAGCTACGGCCTCGCGTACGGGCTCAGCGCCTTCGGGCTGTCTCGCCAGCTCGGCATCGAGGTGGCCGAGGCCCGCACCCTGATGGACGTGTACTTCGAGCGGTTCGGCGGCGTGCGGGAGTACCTCACCGGCGTGGTCGCACACGCCCGCCGGACGGGCTACACCGAGACGATCATGGGCCGGCGCCGTTACCTGCCGGACCTGACCAGCGACAACCGGCAGCGCCGCGACATGGCGGAGCGGATGGCGCTGAACGCGCCGATCCAGGGGTCCGCCGCCGACATCATCAAGATGGCGATGATCGGCACGGACCGGGCGCTGACGGAGGCGGGGCTCACCTCACGACTGCTGCTGCAGGTGCATGACGAGCTCGTGCTCGAGGTGGCACAGGGGGAGGAGCAGCAGGTCGACGAGCTCGTGCGGCGCGAGATGGGCGCCGCGGCCGAGCTGTCGGTACCCCTGGACGTCTCCGTCGGGACGGGCCGTTCCTGGCGGGACGCGGCGCACTGACGAGCCCGAGGCGGAGGCAGTCGCGAGGGACGAGCGGCTGGTGGAGCCGGAGGGTGAGGAGGTGCGTCATCGGGCACGGCGCACTGACGAGCCCGAGGCGGGGGCAGTCGCGAGGGACGAGCGGCGTCGGTGACGCGTGGAGTCAGGGACTGGCTGCCCAGCCCGTCCAGCGTGCGACCCGAAGGTGCACCACCGGCCCTTCCGGCGGACGACGCCGGTACTGCGGGTACTTCTCGACCAGCGCCGCCCGGGCGGCCGCCCAGCCGGCTCCGGACGCCTCGAGCGTGGTCGTGCCGTCGGCCCGCACCCACCACAGGGCCGTCCAGTCCTCGTCGTAGTGGTCCACCAGGACGGCGGCGCGGGGGTTGTCGGCGAGGTTGCGCAGCCGCTTCAGCGCCGTCGTCGTCTTCGGCTTGTGGTCGACGGCGGTGACGATCGCGGCCCCGGCCGGGGCGCCGGCGTCGGGCACGACGGCGAAGGCCACCGGGACGATGTGCGGCACCCCGGCCCCGTCCGCCGTCGCGAGGTGCGCCACCCGGGACCCCGCCAGCCGCTGCCGGCACGCGTCCGCGCCGAGCCGCATCAGGGGCGCCTCGTCACGACGATGGCGGTCCCGGGCAGCAGCCGGCCGCGCTCCGGGCCCCACCCGCCCCAGACGCGCTCGTGGCCCTCCGGCCACTCGGGCTCGATGAGGTCCCCGATCACCAGGCCCGCTGCGACGACGTCGCGGACATGGTCCCCGAGCGTGCGGTGGAACTCGGCGTAGGTCGGTCGCCCGGCCGCGTCGTGCTCGACGTACGGGGTGCGGTCGAAGTAGGAGCGTGTCGCCGTCAGGCCGTGGCGGGTCGGGTCGTCGGGGAACGCCCAGCGGATCGGATGGGTGACCGCGAAGACCCATCGTCCGCCCGGCCGCAGCACCCGCGCGACCTCCGCGTGCACGGCTCGGGCGTCCGGGACGAACGGGATGGCGCCGAACGCGGTGAACGCGACGTCGAAGGACTCCTCCGCGAACGGCAACCGGCGAGCGTCGGCCAGCACCGCGGTCACGGCGGTGCCGGTGGCGGCGTCCAGCTCGGCCGCCCGCCGGAGCATCCCGGCGGAGACGTCGGTGGCCACGACGTCCACGCCGTGCGCCGCCAGCCACCGCGAGCACTGTGCGGCGCCGCAGCCGATCTCGAGCACTCGGGAGGCGCGCAGCGACTCCGGCGGACCGAGCAGCCGTGCGTCCGCCTCGCGGAGGCCCTCGGGGCACCAGGTGAAGTCCGCGTCGCCGAGGAACGCGCCGTGCTCGGTGAGGTACTCCTCGGAGGTGTCCGACCACCACCGGGCGTTGGCGGCCGCGGCGGCCTGGCCGTCGACCTCCTCGTAGCCGGCCCGCGCCGGGTTGTCCGCCATACAGGCCAGTGTGGCCGATGCCGGCCGTGGGGAGGGGGCCCCATGGGGCGGGGCGCGGCCGGCCAGTACTCTCGCGTCGGACAAGTCGACGACGGGGGGAACGTGCGCGGACTGACCGTGGCGCTGTGCGGAGCTGCGCTGCTCCTGACCGCGGGGTGCGCGCCGGACCCCGAACCGGGGCCGAGTCCCGCACCGTCGAGTCCCGCACCGTCGAGTCCCGCACCGTCGAGCGACGACGGGCTCGTCACCTGGGTGACGGAGGTCGAGGCGCTCTACGGGGAGCCCACCGGCGCGGAGCTCCTCGCCTCGGTGGACGGCACCGGCGAGGAGACGTGGCTGATCGGCACGGGGGACACCTGGATCGCGCTCACCGGTGTGACGGGCGCGGACGAACCCGCCGCCGCGGCCGTCCACGTCCACGGCCTTCAGGCCGGCAGCGGGGCCGCACTGTGGTCCCGCGAGCTCGACGGCGCGCTGTGCGCCGACCAGCTGCTCGGCGGGTCGCTGTTCTGCGCCTCCGTGGTCGAGTTCGACACCGGGACCGGCGAGGGGTCGCGCTGGCGCCTGCACCTGATCGACCCGGAGACGGGGGAGGACCGGGCCACCGCGGAGATCGACGGCTGGGTCTCGGCGGTCCACGTGACCGCCGGGACGATCGTGCTGCTGGAGCAGCCGGAGATGGAGGAGAGCGTCCGTCTCCGCGGCTTCGCACCGGACCTGACGGAGGCGTGGACGCTCGACCTGGCCGGGCGGGACGGCGTGTCCCGGTTCTTCCCGTCCGCGGACGACTCGCGGTCGTCCCCGAGCCCGGTCCGGCCGACCCGGTGGACCGGTCCGATGCTCGAACGGATCAGTCTCGACGGCTTCGGGCCCGACGGCGGCGTCCTCGCCGCCGGAGCCGGGGCGGGTGCGGCCCTGGTGGACGTGACCAGCGGGGACCTGCTCGCCTTGCCCGCATGCGTGACCCTGGCCGACGACGGCGAGCGGCTGTGGTGCAACCGCGGCGGCCGGCACTTCGAGGTGTCGTCCTGGACGTATGCGGGCGAGCGCGAGGTGCAGGCCGAGCACGTCGAGATGATCTCGGCCCGCGCTCGTCCGGTCTTCGCCGACCGCGACGGGCACCTGGTCACGGTCGACGCGGAGACGGGTGAGGTCGGCCCGGCCTACGGCGAGCCGGTGGACAGCGCGTGGGCGTACACGACGGCGAGCGACCGGGAGACCTACACCCTCGTGACGACCGCGTTCGACGGGTCCGGCCTCGCCCTGCTCGGGCCGGACGCGGACGAGGTCGTGTGGCGCACCGACGACCTCCCCGAGCTCAGCACCGCATTCCCGCCCTACGTGCACGACGGCCGGATCGTCCTGGGCGGCGGGGAGGACCTCCTCCTGCTCTCCCCGGAGACCGGCGAGGTCGTCGAGTCCCACCAGGTGCCCGCCGCGCAGACGCTCCCCGTCGGTGACGGGATCGCCGGGGTCTCCTCGTACGCCGTCGCCGCGCTGGACCTCCGCTGAGCGCGGGATGGGACGCTAAGGTGCACCCGGTGAGCAGGGGGTCCAGGTGAGCGACGGTCGAGGTCAGGGCGGCGAGCCGCAGTACTACGGAGCGTACGGTGCGGCGCCGCGCCCCGGCGGAGGCTCCTCCGACGGTCCGTACGGGGATCTGGTGGCCCGGCTCGACGTCGACCAGTACATCGCCGGCCAGCAGGGTCGGCCGACACCCGTGGCGCAGCAGCAGGCGGAGGCACGGCAGGCGCAGCAGCAGGCCGCCCAGGCGCCGCCCCAGCACGCCCCGCAGCAGCCGGGAGCGGCCGGCCACACGGGTCCGTACGGGCCGCCCACCACGGGAGGCGGAGCTCCTCCTCCGACCTGGCCGACCGGTGCCCGGCCGGGCGCCCCCTGGGCCTCCCCGCGCCGGCCGGCCAGCCGGCACCGGAAGCGTTGGGTCGGGCTCGTCGTCGTGCTGGTGATCTTCGCGCTCTTCCGTGGCTGCGTGGCGATCCTCGAGGGTGTCACCGGGGCCGACGACAGCTCCGGGCCGCCGTCCGGCACCTCGGCGCCCGCGCCCACCTCCAGCGACGTGACCGCGACCTGGCAGCTGGCGGCCACAGACCTCCGCGAGGACCTGGGGGCACCGGAGCTCGTGGGCCACGTGGACGGTTCGTTCGACGGTCCGCCGTACCTCTCCCGCGCCGGCGGGACGTGGGTCGTGCTCACGGGCACCAGCGACGACGGCGAGATCGTGGCGCACGGCGTCGACCGGGCGAACGGGAACGAGCAGTGGGAGCGCGAGCTCGACGGTGCCCTGTGCGCGCCGGAGGCGATCGATGCCGGCCTCTTCTGCGCCTCCGTCCTGGAACGTGACCAGGCCACGGGTATCGGCACCCGGTGGCGCCTGCACCTCCTGGACCCCGCGACCGGGGAGGACCGCGCCACGGCCGACGTCGACGCCTGGGCGTCCGCGGTCCACGTCATCGACGACACCCTCGTGGTCCTCGAGGAGCGCGAGCCGAACCCCCACGCCGTCGTGCGCGGGTTCTCCACCGAGCTCGAGCAGGTCTGGTCCCGTGACCTCTCCAAGCAGGAGGGGCACGACGAGATGTTCTCCCGGAACCGGATCATCGGCCGGGACGGTGCGGGCGTGGACCGCGACGGCGTGGTGCTGGACCGCCCGAGGTTCCGCGAGGTCGGGCAGGACGGCGGCACGCTGGCGATCTGGGCCGGCTCACGCACCGCGTTCCTCGACCCCGCTAACGGCGAGCTGGTCATGATGCCGCACTGCTCCCGGCTGGTGGACGACGGCGAGCGGCTCTGGTGCAACGAGGGGAACGGCGTCGTCGCCTACTCCTACAGAGGCGAGCGGCTGCACGAGGTGCGCACCATCCGGCTGCTCTTCCCGGACACCGACGGCAACGGCGACACCGACGTGACCCGACCAGTCTTCGCGGACGACGACGGCCGGATCTTCTCCGTGGACCTCGACACAGGTCAGGTCAACGGCCCCTTCCAGGACCTCGGCACCGGCTCTGCGTTCGGCATGCCCGTCGCCCCCGCCGCCGGCACCTCTCAGGGCCACACGTTCGTCTCCGGGGAGAACGGCATTGTCCTCCTCGCCCCTGACGCGGACGAGGTGATCTGGCACAACCGCGACGTCGACCTCACCGACCCGCCGATCGTGCGGACCACCCCCGACGGGGACGTGCGCGACGTGCTCGTGGGATCGTTCGACACCCGTGCCCTGTCGATGGACACCGGGCAGGCGGTCGGTCCCGAGATCAACCAGCCGTACGGCATCTACACCGGCGCCGTCGGTGACGAGATCGTCGGCCGGGGCCCGGAGGTCCTCGCACTGCTGGACGTCCCGTGAGAGCCCACGACGAGAGGCATCTCACGCGCACCGCACGGACGGCACCACCCGATCGGTTGCCCGGCATGATGCGGCGTCGGTAAGATCATTCTTTGGCGCAGTACGGCCTCTCGCCGGTCCGACCGGTTCGAGCCGTCGGTGCCCGACGACTCGCGACGCCGGGACGGCCCCCTCGGGAACGTCAGCCGTCGCGAACAACACCATCCTGTCAACCCGTACGTGACGCACGTACCGAATCCCTGTCCGCATCGGAGTCCACCACTACATGACCACCACTACGCCCACCCAGCCGACGTCCCCCCAGGTGGCCGTCAACGACATCGGTTCCGAGGAAGAGCTCCTCGCCGCGATCGACGAGACCATCAAGTACTTCAACGACGGGGACATCGTCGAGGGCACGATCGTCAAGGTCGACCGGGACGAGGTCCTCCTCGACATCGGCTACAAGACCGAGGGCGTGATCCTCTCCCGCGAGCTGTCCATCAAGCACGACGTCGACCCCGACGAGGTCGTCTCCGTCGGTGACCAGATCGAGGCCCTGGTCCTCCAGAAGGAGGACAAGGAGGGCCGGCTGCTCCTGTCGAAGAAGCGTGCGCAGTACGAGCGGGCCTGGAGCACCATCGAGAAGATCAAGGACGAGGACGGCGTCGTCACCGGCACCGTCATCGAGGTCGTCAAGGGCGGCCTGATCCTCGACATCGGCCTGCGTGGCTTCCTCCCCGCCTCCCTGGTGGAGATGCGCCGCGTCCGTGACCTCCAGCCGTACGTCGGCAAGGAGCTCGAGGCCAAGATCATCGAGCTCGACAAGAACCGCAACAACGTCGTGCTCTCGCGCCGCGCCTGGCTCGAGCAGACCCAGTCCGAGGTCCGCTCCAACTTCCTGCAGACCCTGCAGAAGGGCCAGGTCCGCCCGGGCGTCGTCTCCTCGATCGTCAACTTCGGTGCGTTCGTGGACCTCGGCGGTGTGGACGGTCTGGTGCACGTCTCCGAGCTGTCCTGGAAGCACATCGACCACCCGAACGAGGTCGTCGAGGTCGGCCAGGAGGTCACCGTCGAGGTGCTCGACGTGGACATGGACCGCGAGCGCGTGTCCCTCTCGCTCAAGGCGACCCAGGAGGACCCGTGGCAGGCGTTCGCCAGGACGCACGCCATCGGCCAGGTCGTCCCCGGCAAGGTCACCAAGCTCGTCCCGTTCGGCGCGTTCGTGCGTGTCGAGGACGGCATCGAGGGCCTGGTCCACATCTCCGAGCTGGCGCAGCGCCACATCGAGGTGCCGGAGCAGGTCGCGAAGGTCGGCGACGAGGTCTTCGTCAAGGTCATCGACATCGACCTGGAGCGTCGGCGCATCTCGCTGTCGCTCAAGCAGGCCAACGAGGGCGTCGACCCCAACAGCGACGACTTCGACCCGTCGCTGTACGGCATGGCCGCGGAGTACGACGAGCAGGGCAACTACAAGTACCCCGAGGGCTTCGACCCGGAGACCAACGAGTGGCTCGAGGGCTACGAGGCCCAGCGCGAGGCCTGGGAGGCCGAGTACGCCAAGGCGCACGAGCGCTGGGAGGCCCACAAGAAGCAGGTGCAGGCCGCTATCGACGCCGACGCCGAGGCCGCGGAGACCGGCCAGACCAGCGGCGGCGGCGGTGGCGGCGGCGGTGGTGCGGCGGCTGCTCCCGCCGGTGCCACCAGCTACTCGTCGCCGGCCCAGGCCGGTGGCACCCTCGCCTCCGACGAGGCGCTCGCCGCGCTGCGGGAGAAGCTGACCGGCCAGTGACCCTGACCGGCCGCACGTCCGGCTGAACGAAGGCCCCGCCGCTCGAAGGAGCGTCGGGGCCTTCGTCGTGCCTGGCCTTCCGCCGCGCGGGGTGGCTACTGCGGCAGGCGCTGACGGCGCGCCTCGTACAGGGCGATCGACGCGGCGTTTGCGGCGTTGAGCGAGCTCGCCGACCCGGTGATCGGGATCTGCAGCGTGACGTCGGCCGCGTCCCGCCACGCCCGGGACAGCCCGGAGCCCTCGTTGCCCACGAGCAGCAGCACCGGGAGGGTCAGGTCGAAGTCGGCCAGGTCCGCGTCACCGTTCTCGTCGGTGGCGACGACGACGATCGGCGTCCCTGCCGCGCGGCAGGACTCGACCCAGGTGAGCACCTCGCGCTGGGAGGGCACCCGCACGACCGGCGTGGCGAACAGGGAGCCGGTCGAGGCGCGTACCGACCGGGGGTCGTACGCGTCGGCGCCGTGCCCGGTGGTGATCACGCCGTGCGCGCCGAACGCGTCCGCCGAGCGGACCACCGAGCCGATGTTGCCCGGCTGGCTCGGCCGGTCGAGCACGACGCCGAGGAAGTCGCCATCGACCGGCACGCGGGACAGGTCGTCCGGCGGCATGGCCACGACAGCCAGCAGCTCGACCTCGCCGTCACCCTTCTCACCGAGCTCGGCGAGCAGGGACGAGGACATCCGGACGTGCTCGGCGTCAGGCGTGCCGTCCAGGACCCGCCGCGCCCAGGTGGACAGTCGGCGGTCGCCGTCGTAGAGCAGCGACCTGACCTCCCACCCGTGCTCGACCGCCATCGTGATCGGGCGAACCCCCTGCACGAGGAACTCCCCGGCGCGGGTTCGCTTCGTGCGGTTGGTGAGCAGGCTCTGCAGGACCTGGAAGCGCGCGTTGCGCGTGGTGACCGTCAGCGGCATGGCGCCTGCCGTCCGCGGACGGTCAGGCGAGGGTGGCCTCGAGCGTGATCGGCACCGCCTGCAACGCCTGGCTGACCGGGCAGCCGGTCTTCGCGGCGTCCGCGATCCGGGCGAAGTCGTCCGCCGAGATGCCGGGCACCTCGGCGCGGCAGGTCAGCGCGATGCCGGTGATCCCCTCGCCCGCCACGAACGTCACCTCGGCCGAGGTGCTCAGCTGGGTCGGGGGAGTGCCGTTCTGGTCGAGCTCGTTGGACAGCGCCATCGAGAAGCAGGTCGCGTGCGCGGCGGCGATGAGCTCCTCCGGGTTCGTGGACCCGTCGTGCGCCTCGGCGCGGTTCTTCCACGCGACGTCGAAGGTCGCCAGGCCCGAGCTGTCCAGGTGGGTCGTCCCCGAGCCACCGAAGAGGTTGCCGTTCCAGGTCGTGCTGGCCTTGCTGACGAGCGGGTTGGGCATCGTGCACTCCTTCGGTCCGCGCCCGGTCCGGCCGGGCGCCCGGTTCGGTCACCGCCATCCTGCCGTGCCGGACCCCACCGTGCCCACCGCAGGCCGTAGGCTCGGCGTGTGCCAGCCCCGCTCGCCCGACCGGCCCTCCGCACCCGGGACGCGGCATGATCCGGATCGGACTGACCGGGGGCATCGCCGCAGGCAAGTCGGTTGCGACGCGCCGGTTCGCCGAGCGGGGCGCGACCGTCGTCGACCACGACCTGCTGGCCCGCGAGGCGGTCGCACCCGGCTCCGCGGGGCTGCGCCGCGTCGTCGAGACGTTCGGGGAGGACGTCGTGACGGCGGACGGCAGCCTGGACCGGCCCGCCCTGGCACGGATCGTCTTCGCGGACGAGGCTGCGCGGGAGCGCCTGAACGGCATCGTGCACCCCGAGGTGCGACGCCTGTCCGCCGAGCGCGAACGCGCGGCGGCGCAGGGCGGGGACGCCGTCGTCGTGCACGACATCCCGCTGCTGGTCGAAACCGCCCAGGCGGACCGGTTCGACCTCGTCGTGGTCGTGCACACGCCTGCCGAAGAACGCCTGCGGCGGCTCGCCGAGGGGCGCGGCATGACCGCGGAGGACGCTCGCGCCCGGATCGGCGCCCAGGCGTCCGACGAGGATCGTCTGGCCGCCGCCGACGTGATCCTCGACGGGTCCGGGAGCGAGGAGGGCCTGCGCCGCCAGGTCGACGACCTGTACGACCTCCTCGGGGCGTGGCGTGCCGAGGAGGTCGACCAGCCCGTGGGCTGGGACCTCTCCCGCGTGGCGTCCCGCATGCACGAGCCCGGCGAGCCCTGGGACCTCGAGGCCGTCTACCGCGAGGTGCTCGACGGTGCCCGCTCCGTCCTGGACATGGGCACCGGTGGGGGCGAGTTCCTGCTGCGGTTCCGTGACCACCTTCCCGCCGACACGGTCGCCACCGAGGGCTGGGAGCCCAACGTCGAGGTGGCGCGCGCTGCGCTCGGCAGGCACGGGATCGACGTCGTCCCGTTCGGTCAGCCCGAGGACCTCGCCGACCGGGCGGAGATGCCGTTCCCCGACGACCGGTTCGACGTGGTCCTCAACCGGCACGAGACGTACCACCCGGCGGAGGTGGCCCGCGTGCTGCGTCCCGGCGGCACCTTCGTCACCCAGCAGGTCGGAGGCGGTGAGTTCGCCGAGCTCCGCGCCCTCACCGGGACCCCGGCCTCCGTGCCCCAGATCGAGTACGCGGACTTCCGCGCCGCCCTCGACGGGGCGGGCCTGGAGGTCCTCGACGGCGCCGACGCCGTCGGCAGCTACGAGTTCCCGACCGTCGCCGACCTGGTCGCGTACGCCTCGGCGGTGCCGTGGCAGGCCCCCGCCGACTTCACGGTCGCGACCTACCTGCGGACGCTCGTGCGCCTGCACCGGGACGGTCCGGCGCTCGGTCACCCCGTGCGGATGACGCGGCGCCGCTTCTGGCTTCGCGCCCGGAAGGTCACAGCGCCTGGATGATCTTCTCCACCTGCTCCTTGGCGTCACCGAAGAGCATCGCCGTGTTCTCCTTGAAGAACAACGGGTTCTGCACGCCGGCGTAGCCGGTCGCCATCGAGCGCTTGAAGACGACGACCTCCTTCGCCCGCCACACCTCGAGCACCGGCATGCCCGCGATGGGCGACGCCGCGTCCTCCTGCGCGGCCGGGTTCACGGTGTCGTTGGCGCCGATCACCAGCACGACGTCCGTCTCGGCGAAGTCGCCGTTGATCTCCTCCATGCCGAGCACGACGTCGTACGGCACCTTCGCCTCGGCGAGCAGCACGTTCATGTGACCGGGCAGCCGCCCGGCCACCGGATGCACGCCGAACCGGACGTCGACACCACGCGTGCGCAACTTGTCGGCGAGGTCCGCCAGCGGGTACTGCGCCTTGGCCACCGCCATCCCGTAACCCGGGACCACGATGACCGAACGGGCGCTCTTGAGCTCCTCGGCCACCTCCGACGGGAACGTCTCGCGGTGCTCGCCCCCGGCGCCCTCCCCGCCCGCGGCCGCGCCGTCCTCGGCGCCGAACCCGCCGAGGATGACCGAGACGAACGATCGGTTCATGGCCTGGCACATGAGGTAGCTGAGGATGGCGCCCGAGGAGCCGACCAGCGCCCCGGTGATGATGAGCAGGTCGTTGCCGAGCATGAAGCCCGCGGCGGCCGCCGCCCACCCGGAGTAGGAGTTGAGCATCGACACGACGACCGGCATGTCGCCGCCGCCGATGGAGGCGACGAGGTGCCAGCCGAGGGCCAGCGCCACCACGGTCATGCCGAGCAGCGCCGGCAGGCCGGCGGCGGGGCCTCCACCGGCCGCGTTGAGATACCAGGCCAGGAAACCCGCCGCGACCAGCACCGCCGCGAGGTTCAGCCAGTTGCGTCCCGGCAGCATCAGCGGCGCGGACCTGATCCGCCCGGCGAGCTTGAGGTGCGCGACCACCGAGCCGGTGAACGTCACCGCACCGACGAGGACGCCGAGGTACACCTCGACGAGGTGGACCGTGTCCGGTTCGGGGTCGGTCAGGTAGGACCCGATCCCGACGAGCACCGCGGCGAGGCCGACGAAGGAGTGCAGGAGCGCGATCAGCTCGGGCATCTGGGTCATCTCGACCGTGCGGGCGCGCCAGGTTCCCACGGCCG
This sequence comes from Georgenia alba, assembly GCF_042665525.1. Lineage (NCBI taxonomy): Bacteria > Bacillati > Actinomycetota > Actinomycetes > Allobogoriellales > Allobogoriellaceae > Georgenia > Georgenia alba. Next base: position 147,516 of record NZ_JBHTCQ010000004.1, on the reverse strand, counting down.
CGCCGATCAGCAGGACCAGCACGATGAGCGCCGCGGTCTGCGGCCACGGCCGCTCGGAGCGCTCCAGGGCCAGCACGACCGTGGCGGCCAGCGCGAGCACCATGCCCACGATGCCCAGGACGTTCCCGCGCCGCGCCGCCTCCTGCTTCGACAGTCCCGCCAAGGACAGGATGAAGAGCACGGCCGCGACGAGGTAGGTCGCCTGCACGAGCGACGTGGCCGTCACGAGGGGCTCCCCCTGTGGAACATCTTGAGCATCTTGCGGGTGACCAGGAAGCCGCCGAAGACGTTGATGCTCGCCACCGACGCCGCGACGACCGCGAGCGTCGTGACCAGCCAGGACTCGCTGCCGATCTGCAGCAGCGCACCGACGAGGATGATGCCGCTGATCGCGTTCGTCTGGCTCATCAGCGGGGTGTGCAGAGCGTGGATGACGCTGGAGATGACATAGAAGCCGACGACGACGGCGAGCGCGAAGACGACGGCGTGGCCGGCGACGTCGGGCGGGGAGGCGGCGACCGCGAGCCCCACGAGCACGGCAGCCAGGCCCGCGAGGAGGTGGCGCCGTCGGGGCGATGGGACGGCGGCCGGGGCGGCCGGCTCGGCCTCGTGGGCAGGCTCGGCGGCCCCGCCGGGCGAGCTGGGCATGCTGGCTGTGACGGACACCGGCGGGGGAGGCCAGAGCACCTCGCCGTCGTGCGCGACCGTCATGCCGCGGACGACGACGTCGTCGAGGTCGATCTCGAGCGCGCCGTCGCGGCCGGGTGTCATGAGCGTGAGCAGGTTGGCGACGTTCGTGCCGATGAGCTGGGAGGTGTGTCGCGGCATGCGGGCCGGCAGGTCCGTCCAGCCCAGGATGACGACGCCGTTCTCCGTCACGACACGCTCGCCGGGCACGGTGGGCTCGGCGTTCCCGCCACCCGGCGCCGCCAGGTCCACGACGACCGAACCGGGCCGCATCGCGCGGATCGTCTCGTTCGTCAGGGTGCGCGGGGCGGTGCCGCGCACCAGCGCCGTGGTGATGACGATGTCGGCCTCGGCGCACTCGGCCGCGTAGAGCCGGCGCGTGGCCTCCTCCTGCTGCTCGGTGAGGGTGCTGGCGTAGCCGTCCGTGCTGACGTCCTGCCGCGCGTCGTCGTCGGCCTGGACGAAGGTGGCTCCCATCGACTCGACCTGCTCGCCGACCTCCGGCCGCACGTCGAACGCCCGCACCTGTGCCCCGAGGCTTGCGGCCGTGCCGATCGCCGCGAGGCCGGCGACCCCGGCGCCGATGACGAAGACCCGTGCCGGCGGCGTGGTCCCGGCGGCGGTGACCTGTCCGGCGAACATGCCGCCGAACTCCTCGGCCGCCTCGATGACCGCGCGGTACCCGGCCACGTTGGACAGCGCCGAGAGCACGTCGAGCGACTGGGCCCGCGAGATGCGCGGCACCGCGTCGAGTGCCAGGGCCGTGACACGCCGCCCGGCTAGGGCCTCGAGGAGGTCGGTGTGCGTGGCGGGGGAGAGCTGGCAGACCAGGACGGAGCCCGGGCGCAGGAGATCCTGCTCCTGCTCGCCGGGAGCGTGGACGGCGGTGACGACGTCGGAGCGCCAGACCTCCTCGGCATCGCCCAGGCTCGCGCCCGCCTCGACGTACGCCTCGTCGGGCAGGTCGGCCCGGTCACCGGCCCCACGCTCCACGATGACGTCGTGGCCCAGCCGGAGCAGCGTGCGCACCGTGGCGGGTGTCGCGGCCACGAGGCGTTCGCCGGGCGTGGACTCCCGCGGGACACCGATGCGCATGCGCCCTCCTCCACGACGACGTGTCCTCGCCAACGTAACGGGTCGACCGCGCCGCGACCGGTGAACCACGCCGCGCTCCTCGCCGCCCGCCGTGCCGCCGTGTGAGCCCTGCCGCTCGGCCCGCGCCGTGTGGGTGCCGCGCCGTACGGTAGATCCATGCGTCCAGTGACCGACCTGCAACGGACCGTCGCGCCGTTCGAGGTCGTCTCCGAGTACCAGCCGTCGGGTGACCAGCCGGCCGCGATCGCCGAGCTCGCGGCCCGCGTGAACGCGGGCGAGAAGGACATCGTCCTGCTCGGCGCCACCGGCACGGGGAAGTCCGCCACCACCGCCTGGCTGGTCGAGCAGGTCCAGCGCCCCACGCTCGTCATCGCGCACAACAAGACCCTCGCCGCCCAGCTGGCCACCGAGTTCCGCGAGCTGCTGCCGAACAACGCCGTCGAGTACTTCGTCTCGTACTACGACTACTACCAGCCCGAGGCGTACGTGCCGCAGACGGACACGTACATCGAGAAGGACTCCTCGATCAACGACGAGGTCGAGCGGCTCCGGCACAGCGCGACGAACTCGCTGCTCACTCGCCGGGACGTCGTGGTGGTCTCCTCCGTGTCCTGCATCTACGGCCTGGGCACCCCGCAGGAGTACGTCGACCGCATGGTCCAGCTGCACGTCGGCCAGCAGGTCGAGCGTGACGAGCTGCTCCGCAGGTTCGTGCAGATGCAGTACACCCGGAACGACATGGCGTTCAGCCGCGGCACCTTCCGTGTGCGCGGCGACACCGTCGAGATCATCCCGGTCTACGAGGAGCTCGCGATCCGGATCGAGATGTTCGGCGACGAGATCGATGCGATCAGCACCCTGCACCCGATGACCGGCGAGGTCATCCGCTCCGAGGACTGGGCACACCTCTTCCCGGCCAGCCACTACGTCGCCGGGCCGGACCGGATGGAGCGGGCGATCGCGGGCATCGAGGCGGAGCTCGCAGAGCGGCTGGCGGAGCTGGAGCGCCAGAACAAGCTCCTGGAGGCGCAGCGGCTGCGCATGCGCACCACCTACGACATCGAGATGATGCGGCAGATCGGCACCTGCTCCGGCATCGAGAACTACTCCCGTCACATCGACGGTCGCGAGCCGGGTTCCGCGCCGAACACGCTGTTGGACTACTTCCCGGAGGACTTCCTCCTCGTCATCGACGAGTCGCACGCGACGGTCCCGCAGATCGGCGCCATGTACGAGGGCGACATGTCCCGCAAGCGGACGCTGGTCGAGCACGGCTTCCGTCTGCCGTCCGCCGTCGACAACCGGCCGCTGCGCTGGGAGGAGTTCCTCGAGCGGATCGGCCAGACCGTGTACCTCTCCGCCACGCCCGGCGGCTACGAGCTCAGTCAGTCCGACGGCGTGGTCGAGCAGATCATCCGCCCCACCGGCCTGGTCGATCCCGAGGTCCTCGTCAAGCCCACCAAGGGACAGATCGACGACCTGCTCGGGGAGATCCACGAGCGGGTGGAACGGGACGAGCGCGTGCTCGTGACGACCCTGACCAAGAAGATGGCCGAGGACCTCACGGACTACCTGCTGGAGCGCGGCGTCCAGGTGCGCTACCTGCACTCCGACGTCGACACCCTCAAGCGGGTGGAGCTGCTGCGTGAGCTGCGGCTCGGCACGTTCGACGTCCTCGTCGGCATCAACCTGCTCCGTGAGGGGCTCGACCTGCCCGAGGTGTCGCTCGTCTCGATCCTCGACGCCGACAAGGAGGGCTTCCTCCGGTCGGGCACGTCACTGATCCAGACCATCGGCCGTGCGGCGCGCAACGTCTCCGGCCAGGTGCACATGTACGCCGACACCGTGACCGACGCGATGGCGCAGGCCATCGAGGAGACCAACCGGCGGCGCGAGAAGCAGCTGGCCTACAACGAGGCCAACGGGATCGAACCCCAGGCGCTGCGGAAACGGATCGCCGACGTGACCGACATGCTGGTCCGCGAAGACGTCGACACGCAGGAGCTGCTGGCCGGCGGGTATCGCGGTGCCGACAAGGGAGCGGGCCGTGCCGAACGGCGCAAGGCAGGCGAGTCGACCCGGGAACGGCTCGCCGGTGCGGCGTCGTCGGACCTGGCCGAGCTCATCCAGGAGCTCTCCGACCAGATGCATGCCGCGGCCGAGGAGCTCCAGTTCGAGGTCGCGGCCCGCCTGCGCGACGAGATCTCGGACCTCAAGAAGGAGCTGCGGCAGATGCGGGCCGTGAACTCCTGAGCCTCACCCCACGGTGCGGCGGAACTCACGGAGACGCGATGTCGTCGCACCCGTCGACGTGACGTATTGTGAGCCGCGGAGGGGAGTATTCCTCACACGGTGGAGTCGTCAGTACGGCGGGTCGGTCTCGCTCGGTTCCACCGGTCCAGACGCCGGACGTCCCGCGGGTGCGGCCCGCGGACCCTACGGCAGGGCGGAAGAGACCTCCGGTGCTGACCCCTACGTACCGGAGGACACTCGGTGGACGTTCCGCTCATCGCCTGGATCTCGCTGTCCGCGCTGATCGCCATCATGATCACGGTCGACATCGTCGGCCACGTCCGGACCCCGCACGCGCCGTCGCTGAAGGAAGCGGCGTGGTGGTCGGTCGCCTACATCGCCATGGCCCTGGTCTTCGGCGGCATCGTCTGGGCGATCTGGGGCCACCACCACGGCACTGACTACTTCTCGGGATATCTGCTCGAGAAGAGCCTCTCCGTCGACAACCTCTTCGTCTTCGTCATCATCATCGCGGCCTTCCAGATCCCGCGGAAGTACCAGCAGGAGGTCCTGCTGGCCGGCATCATCATCGCCATCGTGCTGCGCGGCATCTTCATCGCGATCGGTGCGCGGATCGTCGAGAACTGGTCGGACGTGTTCTTCCTGTTCGGGGCCTTCCTCATCTACACGGCGATCAGTCAGGCCCGTGAGGGCAAGATCGAGCCGGGGGAGGACGGCGAGTACAAGGAGAACGCCTTCGTCCGTCTCGTGCGCCGTTTCGTGCCCGTGACCGAGGGTTTCGTGGGTGGCAAGCTCGTCCACCGGCACCACGGCCGGACCATGATCACGCCGCTGCTGCTCGCCATCGTGGCCATCGGCAGCGCCGACCTCATCTTCGCCGTCGACTCCATCCCGGCGATCTTCGGGGTCACGCAGGAGGCGTACCTCGTCTTCGCGGCCAACGCCTTCTCCCTCCTCGGCCTGCGTCAGCTCTACTTCCTCATCGACGGCCTGCTCGACCGTCTGGTCTACCTGCACTACGGACTGGCCGCGATCCTCGCCTTCATCGGCGTCAAGCAGATCATCCATGCGCTGCACGAGACCGAGGTGGGCTTCCTGCAGTTCTTCGACTGGCACACGATCCCCGAGCCGGGACGCCTGGTCTCCCTCGGCTGGATCGTGGGCGTGCTGCTCATCACCGTGGTGACGAGCATGCGCCGCAACGCCAAGGACCGGCGCGTCGAGGCCGCCGAGCGGGCCATCCTGCGGCCCGGCGAGGAGTACGAGGACCAGCGGGCGCACCTGCCCCGGCCGGACGCCCCGTCGGCCGAGACCAGCGACCGTGGCGGGAGCTGACGCGCTCGCTCGTGCTCGTCAGGCCCGGTGCTGGCTGGTCGGCCTTCCTCGCACTCCGCTCGTACCTCGCTCGTGCTCGTCAGGCCCGGTGCTGGCTGGTCGGCCTTCCTCGCACTCCGCTCGTACCTCGCTCGTGCTCGTCAGGCCTCCAGGACAACGGCGAGGCCTTGGCCCACGCCGATGCAGATCGCGGCCACGCCCACGCCGCCTCCGCGGGCGGCCAGGGCGTGCGCCAGATGCCCGACGATCCGCCCGCCCGAGGCACCCAACGGGTGACCGATGGCGATCGCGCCGCCGTCGACGTTGACCTTCTCCGGGTCCAGCTCCGGCCAGAGCTTCAGGCACGCGAGCGACTGCGAGGCGAACGCCTCGTTGAGCTCGACGAGGTCCACGTCGGCCCAGGTGTGACCCGACCGTTCCAGGGCGACGTACGCGGCCTCGACGGGTCCGATGCCGAACACCGGCGGGTCGACGGCGGAGACGCCCCGGCCGGCGACGCGGGCCAGCGGCTCGCGGCCGAGCTCGGCACCGACTCGCTCGTTGCCCAGCAGGACCGCGGAGGCGCCGTCGTTCAGCGGCGAGGCGTTACCTGCGGTCACGGTGCCGTTCTCGCGGCGGAACGCCGGCTTCAGCGCGGACAGGGCCTCCATGGAGGAGTCGGCACGGATGTTCTCGTCCCGGTCGAGCTCGACCCCGGGCACGGCGACCTTCTCGGCGTCGTAGCGGCCCGCGTCCCACGCCTCGGCGGCGAGCCGGTGGCTGCGCAGGGCGAACGCGTCCTGGGCCTCCCGGTCGATCCCGTGCACGTCGGCGAGGATCTCCCCGCCCTCGCCGAGCGAGACCGTCCACTCCTCCGGCATCCGGGGGTTGACCAGGCGCCAGCCGAGCGTGGTCGAGACGAGGGTCTGGTCGCCGGCCGGGTAGGGTCGCGACGTCTTCGGCAGGACCCACGGCGCCCGGGACATGGACTCCGTCCCGCCGGTGAGCACCAGCTGGGCGTCCCCGGTCTCGATCGCCCGGGCGCCCTGGATGACGGCCTCCACGCCGGAGCCGCACAGCCGGTTGACGGTCACGCCGGGCACCGACGTCGGCAGCCCGGCGAGCAACGCGGACATGCGGGCCACGTTCCGGTTCTCCTCACCGGCGCCGTTGGCGTTGCCGAAGATCACCTCGTCGATCCGGGCGGGGTCCATGTCGGGGCTCCGCTCGAGCACCGCCGCGAGCACCGCCGCACCGAGGTCATCGGGGCGGACACCCGCCAGAGCCTTGCCGTAGCGGCCGAACGGCGTCCGGACGGCGTCGTAGACGAAGACGGAGTCGGTCATCAGATCCTCGCTTCAGCTCGTCGTGCCGGCCACGGGGCGCCCACCGGCGGCGCCGTCCACCAGGTCCAGCCCGGTCAGCTCCCGAAGGCTGTCGAGCGTGGTGTCGCCGTACGTCTCCAGCACGGAGACCGCGTCCTGGCCGATCTCGAAGAGGGCACGGTCGGTGTACACGCGTGACACGCAGCGAACACCCGTCAGCGGGTAGGTGCACGTCTCCACGAGCTTCGACGCACCGTCCCGGGTGAGCAGCTCCATCATCACGAACGTCTGCTTCGCGCCGATCGCCAGGTCCATGGCTCCGCCGACCGCGGGGATCGCGCCCGGCTTGCCGGTGTGCCAGTTGGCCAGGTCTCCGACCGCGGAGACCTGGAACGCGCCCAGCACGCACAGGTCCAGGTGACCGCCGCGCATCATCGCGAACGAGTCGGCGTGGTGGAAGTACGCGGAGCCGGGTAGCTCCGTCACCGGGATCTTCCCGGCGTTGATGAGCTCAGGATCGATCTGCTCGCCCTGCGCCTCCGGCCCCATCCCGAGCATGCCGTTCTCGGTGTGCAGCGTCACCTCGCGCTCGGGCTCCAGGTAGTCCGAGACCTTCGTCGGCATGCCGATGCCCAGATTGACGTAGGCGCCGGTCGGGATGTCCTGTGCCACGCGCCGGGCGATCCCGTCCCGGCTGAGCGGGTCGTTCGTGCTCGCGCTCACTGACCGACCTCCTGCTCGGGGACGCGGGCCACGGTGCGGGAGACCCGCACCACCCGGTCGACGTAGATGCCCGGTGTGATGACGACCTCCGGGTCGATCGTGCCCACGTCCACGACCTCACTCACCTGAACGACCGTCGTCGTGGCGGCGGCGGCCATGATCGGGCCGAAGTTGCGGGCGGTCTTGCGATAGACGAGGTTGCCCACCCGGTCCGCGCGCAGCGCCTTCACCAGCGCGACGTCGGCCCGCAACGGGTACTCCAGCACATAGTTGCGACCGTCGATCGTGCGCGTCTCCTTCCCCTCCGCGAGCAGCGTGCCGTAGCCGGTGGGGGTGAAGAACGCGCCGATCCCCGCGCCCGCGGCGCGGATCCGCTCGGCGAGGTTGCCCTGCGGGACCACCTCGAGCTCGATCTCGCCCGCCCGGTAGCGCTCGTCGAAGTGCCAGGAGTCCTTCTGCCTGGGGAAGGAGCAGATGATCTTGCGCACCCGGCCCTGCGCGATGAGCTGCGCGAGCCCGACGTCACCGTTGCCCGCGTTGTTGTTGACCACCGTCAGGTCGGTGGCGCCCTGCTCGATGAGCGCGTCGATCAGCTCGACCGGCTGGCCGGCCGTGCCGAAGCCTCCGATCATCACGGTGGCCCCGTCGGGTATGCCGTCGACGGCCTCGCGGACGTCCTCGGTGATCAGCATCGGTGCCGCTCACTTCCTGTTCGCAATGCGCACACCTGCGCGCTTGGGGAACTGATTCTCTCGGTCGGCACCACCGGGGGTCAAGAAGCGGCTTCGCTGCGCCGCGCGAGGTGCCGCGCGAGGAAGGCGCAGACGATGAGCTGCATCTGATGGAAGAGGATCACCGGGACCGCGATGACCGCGGCCGTGGCGACCGGGAAGAGCACGGCCGCCATCGGCAGGCCGGTCGTGAGGGACTTCTTCGAGCCGCACATGAGCATCGCGATCCGGTCGGCGCGGTTCAGCCGGAGCGCGCGCCCGCCCCACCACGTGCCGGCCAGCATGAACGCCAGGATCCCGGCGCACAGCAAGAGCAGAGCGACGAGCATCCGCCACGAGACCGCGGTCCACACGCCGTCAGCGGTGGCCTCGGTGACCGCGCCCAGCACGACGACGAGGATCGTGCCGCGGTCCACGAGCTGGGTGAGACGGCGCTGCGCACGCACCCACGCGCCGGTGAACGGCTGGAGCAGCTGCCCGAGGACGAACGGCAGGAGCAGATGCAGCAGCACGCTGCGCAGGCCGTCGAAGCCCACCGACCCCGCCTCCTCCATGACCACCAGCACCAGCAGCGGGGTGAGGACCATCCCGAGGACGTTCGAGATCGTCGCGGCCGCCAGCGCGCCGGCGACGTTCCCCCGAGCGATCGAGGTGAAGGACACCGAGGACTGCACCGTCGAGGGCAGCAGCGTCAGGTACAGCAGCCCCAGGGCCAGCGACGCCCCGAGCAGCGACTCGGTCACGGCGTACAACCCGATCCCGATCAGCGGGAAGACCAGGTATGTCGCCACGAGGATCGAGCCCTGCAGCCGGACGTTCCGCAGTCCGCCGAGCACCTCGCGGGTGGACAGGCGCATGCCGTAGACGAAGAACAGGATCGTGACCGCGACGTCACCGGCCACCGAGACGACCTCACGGGCGGGCGCCGGGACGGGAACGAGGACGCCGAGGACGAGGATCGCGACGAGCGCGACGACGAAGGGGTCGATCCAGGTCGTGACGAGGCCGAGGAGCCTCCGCATCAGGTGAGCGAGCCGATGACGGGCTGCCACGCACGCGCCGTGCGGCGCAGGATGAGGTGGGCCCGGTGGAACGGGTCGGCGTCCAGCAGATGGAGCACGTCGTCGTGGTTCTCGCCCTTGACGAGGAGCAGCGCGCCGGGCGCCGCGGCGTCCTCCCACGGGCCGGACGCGACCAGCTTGCCGTCGTCGTGCAGCCCCTGCAGGAACGCCCGGTGCTGCGGCCGCAGGGTGTCGAGATCCGCGGTGCGTGCCTGGTCGTAGACGTACTCGACGGCGAAGAGGGTCATGGCGCCAGGGTACCGACGGTGTGGCGCCCCGCTCACACGATGAAGTCCAGGACCGCGGCCGTGAACGGTGCCGCGGCCTCGACGTTGGAGATGTGCGCGGCCTCCAGCTCGAGGTAGCGGGCACCCGGGACGGTGTCCGCGATCGCGCGGGTGGCCGCCGGCGGGGTCGGTACGTCGCCCGTGCCGCCGATCGCGAGCGTCGGCGCGGTGATCCGGGAGATCTCCGCGCGAAGGTCGGCGGTGGCGAGCGCCTCGCAGGTGGCGGCGTAGCCGGCCGGGTCGGTGGTCAGCAGCATCTGCCTGAGCCAGGTGACCGTCTCCGGGTGCTTGGCGGCATGGTCGGCGGTGAGCCATCGCTCCACGACGCCGTCGGCGATGGCGGACATCCCCCGCGCCGTGACCACCTCGGCACGCTGCCGCCAGGTGTCCGGCTCGCCGATCCGCGGCGCGGTGTTCGCCACCACGAGCTTCCCGACCCGGTCCGGGTACCGGACGGCGAGGTGCTGTCCGGTGAGGCCGCCGATCGAGATGCCCACGACGTGCGCCCGCTCGACCTCGAGGTGGTCGAGCAGCTCGACGACGTCCGCCCCGAGGTCCTCGATCGTGTAGGGCCCGGGCGGCACGGGCGACCTGCCGTGCCCCCGGCTGTCGTAGCGGATGACGCGGAAGTCTTCGGAGAAGGCCTCGAGCTGGGGCTCCCACAGCTCGAGGGCGGTGCCGAGCGAGTTGGACAGCAGGAGCGCAGGGTTCCGAGGATCGCCGGTGACCTCGTGATGGACGACAGACATGGCGGTCACCGTAGCGGTCACCAGCCGCGAGCCCGCCACTCGGGCAGGTGCGGACGCTCGCGGCCGAGGGTCGTGTCGTCGCCGTGGCCCGGGTAGACCCGGGTGTCGTCGCCGAACCGGTCGAAGATGCGGGACTCGACGTCGGCAAGCAGCGCGGCGAAGTCCTCGGCCGACCAGGTGCGGCCGACGCCGCCCGGAAACAGCGAGTCGCCGGTGAAGAGGTGCACGCGTCCCGGGGAGGGGTCGCCGTCGCCCTCCCGCAGCGCGAGCGCCACCGATCCCGGGGTGTGCCCCCGGAGATGGATCACCTCGAGGTCGACGTCGCCGACGGCGATCGTGTCGCCGTGCGTGAGTCGCCGGGTGACGGGTACCGGGAGCTCGTCCGCGTCGTCGTCACCCGCGAGGACGGGGGCAGCGGTCGCCTCGACGACGGCCGCGAGGGCGCGGTGGTGGTCCCAGTGACGATGCGTCGTGACGACTGCCGAGAGGGTTCCGCTGCCTTCTCCGACGAGCCCGAGGACGCGGTCGGGCCGGTCCGCGGCGTCGACGAGGAGCTGTGTGCCGTCGCCGGCGGTGACGAGGTAGGCGTTGTTGTCCTGGTCCGAGACCGAGGCCTTGCGGACGGTGACCGTGCCGAGCCGGTGGACCGCGCTCGGACCGCCCGGCTCGACGTGCGCGTCGGCGAGGTCGTGCTCGCTCATGCCTGCTCCTTCCTCGGGGGTTCGGCGGTGGGCGTGGCCCGCCGGCCGCCTCCCCGTATCGTGGCAGGGTGGCGGCGAGGGCTGCCGCTCCCGGCGCGTGCCCGAGGGAGTGTTACGTCCGCCACGCCAGGCTCGAACGACTGTACGAATGTCGGTGACGCGACTTATCATCGCCGGGTGAGCGACCAGCTACTCGTGCGTGGCGCGCGCGAGCACAACCTCCGCAACATCAGCGTCGAGCTCCCACGCGACCAGCTCATCGTCTTCACCGGGCTGTCCGGGTCGGGCAAGTCGTCACTGGCTTTCGACACGATCTTCGCCGAGGGGCAGCGGCGGTACGTGGAGTCGTTGAGCTCCTACGCGCGGCAGTTCCTCGGCCAGATGGACAAGCCCGACGTCGACTTCATCGAAGGGCTGTCGCCGGCTGTGTCGATCGACCAGAAGTCGACGAACCGCAACCCGCGTTCCACCGTGGGCACGATCACCGAGGTCTACGACTACCTGCGACTGCTCTACTCGCGCGCCGGTACGCAGTACTGCCCGGTCTGCGGCGAGCGGGTGACCGCACAGACCCCGCAGCAGATCGTCGACCGGCTCCTGGAGATGCCGGAGGGCACCCGGTTCCAGGTGCTCGCTCCCGTGGTGCGGGGCCGCAAGGGTGAGTACGCCGACGTCTTCCGGGAGCTGCAGAGCCAGGGCTTCGCGCGCGCCCGGGTCGACGGCGAGGTCGTCCAGCTGACCGAGCCACCGGCCCTGGAGAAGAAGCTCAAGCACGACATCGAGGTCGTCGTGGACCGGCTCGTGGTCCGCGAGAAGGTCCGTCAGCGCGTCACGGACTCCGTCGAGACCGCGCTGCGGCTGGCGGACGGTGTGCTGCTCGCGGAGCTCGTCGACCTGGACGCGGACGACCCGGAGCGCGTCCGGCGCTTCTCCGAGAAGCGCGCGTGTCCGAACGACCATCCCCTCGCGCTCGACGAGATCGAGCCACGCACGTTCTCCTTCAACGCTCCGTACGGCGCGTGCCCGGAGTGCACGGGTCTGGGAACCCGCCTCGAGGTGGACCCGGACCTCGTGGTCCCGGACGAGGAGCTCAGCCTCGCGGAGGGGGCCATCGCCCCGTGGGCGGCGCAGGGCGACTATTTCGTCCGCCAGCTGACCGCCCTCGGTGACCAGCTGAACTTCTCCGTGGAGGTGCCGTGGCGGCAGCTGCCGAAGCGGGCCAAGGACGCCGTGCTGCACGGCAAGGACTACGAGGTGCGTGTCCGGTACCGGAACCGGTGGGGCCGGGAGCGCGCCTACACCTCGGGCTTCGAGGGTGTCGTCGACTTCGTCAAGCGGAAGCACGCCGAGACCGAGTCCGACTGGTCCCGGGAGCGGTACGAGGGCTACATGCGGGAGATCCCGTGCCCGGTCTGCGACGGTGCCCGCCTCAAGCCCGAGGTGCTGGCCGTGCGGGTCGGGCGGCTCAGCATCGCCGAGCTGTGCGACCTGTCTATCGCGGATGCCAAGGCGTACCTCGACGGCCTCACGCTCGGGACGCGCGAGGCGGCCATCGCCGGTCAGGTCCTCAAGGAGATCCACGCCCGGCTCGGCTTCCTGCTCGACGTCGGCCTCGACTACCTGACGATGTCCCGGGCCGCGGCGACCCTCTCCGGCGGCGAGGCCCAGCGCATCCGCCTCGCCACGCAGATCGGCTCCGGCCTGGTCGGAGTGCTGTACGTGCTCGACGAGCCCAGCATCGGCCTGCACCAGCGCGACAACCGGCGGCTGATCGAGACCCTCACCCGGCTGCGGGACCTCGGCAACACGCTCATCGTCGTCGAGCACGACGAGGACACGATCCGCACGGCCGACTGGGTCGTGGACATCGGTCCCGGGGCGGGGGAGCACGGCGGCAAGGTCGTGCACTCCGGGAAGCTCCCCGGGCTGCTCGAGGTCGAGGAGTCGGTGACCGGCGCCTACCTCTCCCGGCGCCGTGAGATCCCGACCCCCACGATGCGCCGTCCGGTGGACAAGAAGCGCAAGGTCACCGTCGTGGGGGCGCGCGAGAACAACCTCCAGGACATCACCGTCGACTTCCCGCTCGGCACGTTCACCGCGGTCACCGGGGTCTCCGGCTCCGGCAAGTCGACCCTGGTGAACCACATCCTCTACCGGGCGCTGGCGAACGAGCTGAACCGGTCCCGGAACGTCCCCGGCCGGCACAAGCGCGTGACAGGTCTGGACCAGCTGGACAAGGTCGTGCACGTGGACCAGTCGCCCATCGGGCGCACGCCACGGTCCAACCCGGCCACCTACACGGGCGTGTGGGACCACGTCCGCAAGCTGTTCGCCGAGACCACGGAGTCGAAGATCCGTGGCTACGGGCCCGGCCGGTTCTCCTTCAACGTCAAGGGCGGCCGCTGCGAGGCCTGCAAGGGCGACGGCACCATCAAGATCGAGATGAACTTCCTCCCGGACGTCTACGTACCGTGCGAGGTCTGCCACGGCGCCCGGTACAACCGGGAGACCCTCGAGGTCCACTTCAAGGGGAAGACCGTCGCCGAGGTGCTCGACATGCCCATCGAGGAGGCCGCGGACTTCTTCGCCGCCGTGCCGGCGATCACCCGGCACCTGCGCACCCTGGTGGACGTCGGTCTCGGATACGTCCGGCTCGGCCAGCCCGCACCCACGCTGTCGGGCGGTGAGGCGCAGCGCGTCAAGCTGGCGTCCGAGCTGCAGAAGCGCTCCAACGGCCGCACCGTGTACGTCCTCGACGAGCCGACGACCGGCCTGCACTTCGAGGACATCCGTAAGCTCCTCATGGTGCTCGACGGCCTGGTCGAGAAGGGGAACACGGTGATCGTCATCGAGCACAACCTCGACGTGATCAAGAGCGCCGACTGGATCATCGACATGGGGCCCGAGGGCGGCAACGGGGGAGGGACCGTCGTGGCGACCGGTACCCCCGAGCAGGTCGCCCGCGTCGGGGAGTCGTACACCGGCCAGTTCCTGGCGGAGACCTTCGAGCCGGTCACGGCTGCCGCAGTCTGACGGCGGGATCCGGCGCCGCGATCCGCGGCGCGGCACCCGAGGCGTCCGCGATGCCACCGACGGCGGCGGACGCCGCGTGCCTTGACGTTCTGTAATCGATTTGCGAGGCTCGGCGACGGCCCAGACGACGCTGTCCGAGAGGTCTTCCGATGATGGTCCCGCACCGCCCGCTGCCCAGACGCGTGCGCCGCTCCCTCGCGCCGCTGCTTGCCGTCCTGCTGCTGCTCGCCGCGACGCCCGCGGGTGCCGCGCCCGGCGACCCCGAGACCCGGGTGACGTACGAGAACCCGGTGACGGACGGCTTCTCGGACACGTACGCCGACCCCGCGGTGATCCAGGGCAAGGACGGCTGGTGGTACGTCTACGCCACCGCCGACCCGCTCGTCTCCGGGGGCGACTTCGGCCTCATGCACATGGCCCGCACCCGGGACTGGGTCGACTGGGAGTACCTCGGCACGATCTTCGACGAGTCGGACAAGCCGGGCTACGCAGCCCAGGACGCCCTGCTGTGGGCGCCCGACATCCGCTACGTCGACGGCCGGTACGTCCTGTACTTCACCGTGACCGACACGGTGCTCAACGACGGGCCGGACACGGCGATCGGCGTGGCGACCTCGCCCCGGCCGGAAGGCCCGTTCACCGTCGCGCCCGAGCCGATCGTCGAGCCGCGGCCGCGGGAGGAGGGCGAGGGATTCGTCGGCACCATCGACCCGGCCGGCTTCACCGACGCCGACGGTCAGAACTACCTGTACTTCGGTGCCTACGACGGCGGGTTCTGGGGTGCCGAGGTCAGTGACGACGGCCTGAGCGTCACCGGCGAGCACACTCGCCTCACGGTCGGCGACCGGTACGAGGGCGGCTACGTGGTGCGGCACGACGACTGGTACTACTTCATGGGCTCCTCGGCCAACTGCTGCGCGGGCCCGACCACCGGGTACACCGTCTCGTCCGGACGTTCGAGGTCCCCGCTCGGTCCGTTCGTCGACGACACCGGCCAGAGCCTGCTGGATCCCTACGTCGGCGGCACCAACGTCATCCACCAGAACGGGAACGAGTTCATCGGCGTCGGCCACCACGCGGTCGCGACCGACGTGACCGGCCGTGACTGGATGGTCTACCACGGCATCGACCGCGGCCGGCCGTGGCTCGAGGAGCCGTTCGGCGTGAACCGGCGGCCCACGCTGATCGACCCGATCGACTGGATCGACGGCTGGCCCCGGGTCCGCGCCGGGGCCGGCCCGTCCGCGGGACCGCAGGTGCCGCCGGTGACGGAGTCGGCCCTGGGCATCGTCTCCGACGACCCGGCGGCCGGCGGCACCCGGGGACTGGTCGCCGGACCGGCGGACCCGCTGGGTGGCGAGACCGCGCGTCTGCACGGCAGCGCCCGGACAGCCGCACGCGCACCGGAGGGCCGAGTCCGCGTCCGGCTCGACGTGACCCGGCTCGACCGGCCCGTCTCGGTGACGCTGGGAGCACGTCGCGACTCCGTCGTCGCGACGGTGGACCCCCGAGCGGGGACGCTCGCGGTGGCGACCACGAGCGGGCGGGCCACCGAGGTCGTGACGGACCGGTACGCCGTCGCACCCGCGTGGCAGACCCTCGTGCTCGAGGTCGACGGGCCCGAGGTGCTGGCGCAGGTCTCCGAGTCCGACCTGAGCGATCCGGCCGCCGAGGTCCGCGTGACGCGCGGCGGCCTCGACCTGCCGAGCGCACCGGTTCGGCTCCGCGGAGGCGGAGCGGTGCTCGACAACCTCACCGTGGCGGAGCCCGCGGTCGAGGCGACCGAGACGGTGCCCGTGCCGGAGCCGGGCGCCGAGATCCTCACCGAGGATTTCGACTCGACGGACCTCGAGGGCTGGAGCTGGGTCCGGCAGAACGCGGACGCCCGCGTCTCCGGCGGCGCGCTGAGCTGGCCGGTCGAGGAAGGGGAGCTCGTCGGCCCGGAGAATCCGGCCGGGGTGCTGCTGCGCGATGCGCCGAGCGACGAGGACTGGATGGTCGAGACGCGGCTCGAGCTCGACCTGGACGTGCGGGAGGAGCAGAACTTCCAGCAGGCCGGACTGGTCGTCTACCGGGACGACGACGACTTCGCCCGGCTCAGCAAGGTCGCCATCGGCGGCACCCGGCAGGTCGAGTTCGGACGCGAGCGGCCCGAGGCGGACGACCTGTCCTACGGCGGGTCCATCGTCGGCCGGCCGGGCCGGGACCAGACGTGGCTCCGGATCGCCCATCACCTGAACGCCGACGGCGAGCACCTGTACCGGGCGGCCACGAGTCACGACGGGGAGAGCTGGACCTGGGGTGCCGTCTGGACGTTCGAGCCGGGGGAGGCGCCACGGATCGGGCTGGTCTCGCAGGGAGGTGCGAGGCCCGAGGTCACGGCCCGGTTCGCGTACCTGCGCTTCCACGAGACCACGTGGCCGTCGAGCGAGGTGCCGCGCTCGTAGCGCCGTCGGCGACTCGCGGCCGGCCCTGGCGCGTGCGAGCCGGCCAGTCGCTACCGTTGCGTCATGGGTGCTCTCCAGACCTACAACGTCAACGTCGACTGGACCGGGGCGGACGAGCGCGGGACCGCGAGCTACACCAGCTACTCGCGGGACCACGAGGTGCGCGTCGAGGGCAAGCCCACGCTGCTCGCGACGTCGGACCTGAAGGTGCGCACCGACGTGAGCCGGTACCGCGCCGAGGAGCTGTTCGTCGGGTCCCTGTCCCAGGCCCAGATGCTGTGGTTCCTGCGCACCGCGGCGAAGCGCGACGTCGTCGTGGTGGGGTACTCGGACAAGGCGACCGGGACCCAGCGGGTCGAGGGTGCCGGGTCGGGCCCGTTCGTCGAGGTCGTGCTGCGTCCGCACGTGACGTACGCGGACCCGGGCGTCACCGAGGAGCTCGCCGCGCGGCTCCACCAGGAGGCGCGCGACCACAACCACCTGGCCCGCTCCGTCGGGTTCCCGGTGCACGTCGAGCCGGTCGCCGTGCCGCTGCCCACCGGCTGAGGGCAGGGCCCGCGGCACGTCGGCACCCTGACGTAACCTCGACGTATGGCCGACCCGTCCACGTACCGTCCGAGACCGGGCGAGGTGCCCGACCGGCCAGGGGTCTACCGGTTCCGCGACCAGCACGGCCGTGTCATCTACGTCGGCAAGGCGAAGAGTCTCCGGAGCCGGCTCGCGTCCTACTTCCAGGACCTCACGGCGCTTCACCCGCGGACGCAGCAGATGGTCACCACGGCGGCGTCGGTCGAGTGGACCGTGGTCAGCACCGAGGTGGAGTCCCTCGCGCTGGAGTACGCCTGGATCAAGGAGTTCGACCCGCGGTTCAACATCAAGTACCGCGACGACAAGTCCTACCCGTTCCTCGCGGTGACCATGGGGGAGGAGATCCCCCGTGCCCAGGTGATGCGCGGCGCGAAGCGGCGTGGCACCCGGTACTTCGGGCCGTACAGCCACGCCTGGGCGATCCGGGAGACGGTCGACCAGCTGCTGCGCGTCTTCCCGGTGCGCACCTGCTCACCGGGCGTGTACCGGCGTGCCCAGTCCTCCGGGCGCCCGTGTCTGCTCGGCTACATCGACAAGTGCTCGGCGCCGTGCGTCGGGCGCATCTCGCCGGAGGACCACCGCGCTCTCGCCGAGCAGTTCTGCGACTTCATGGAGGGCGAGACCGGACCGCACCTCAAGCGGGTCGAACGGGAGATGAGGGCCGCG
Organism: Georgenia alba; assembly: GCF_042665525.1. NCBI lineage: Bacteria > Bacillati > Actinomycetota > Actinomycetes > Allobogoriellales > Allobogoriellaceae > Georgenia > Georgenia alba. The sequence goes on along the minus strand of NZ_JBHTCQ010000004.1, from coordinate 129,856 downwards.
GCCGCCGCCCAGGACTACGAGACCGCCGCCCGGCTGCGGGACGACGCCGCGGCCCTGAGGCGCGTGGTCGAGAAGAACGCGGTCGTGCTCCCGGACCGGACGGACGCCGACGTCTTCGGCCTCGCCGCGGACGAGCTCGAGGCGAGCGTCCAGGTCTTCCACGTCCGCGGCGGCCGGATCCGCGGTCAGCGCGGCTGGGTCGTGGAGCGCGTCGAGGACGTCGACGAGGCCGGGCTCGTCGAGCACCTGCTGCAACAGGTCTACGGCGACAACCCCACGACGACCGTGCCGCGGGAGATCCTCGTGCCGCACCTGCCGCCCGACGTCGCCGGCATGAGCGCCTGGCTGACCGGGCAGCGGGGTTCGAAGGTGAGCATCCGCGTCCCGCAGCGCGGTGACAAGCGGGCCCTAGCCGAGACCGTCCGCACCAACGCCGAGCAGGCTCTCAACCTGCACAAGACCCGGCGTGCCGGCGACCTGACGAGCCGATCCCAGGCCCTCTCCGAGCTGCAGGAGGCGCTGGATCTCGAGGAGTCACCGCTGCGGATCGAGTGCTACGACATCTCCCACATCCAGGGCTCCCACCAGGTCGGCTCGATGGTGGTCTTCGAGGACGGACTGCCGAAGAAGTCCGAGTACCGCCAGTTCGTGGTGCGGGGTGAGCACGGGGACGGAGCGGCGGACGACACCGCCGCGATGGACGAGGTGCTGCGTAGGCGTTTCAGCCGCTACGTGGCCGAGCGTGACGTCGCGGCGACCAGCGAGGAGGCGGCGGCGACGTCCGAGGGCTCCGATGCCGTCGCCGGTGTGGACGACGACGGTGTGCCGCTGCGCACAGGTCCGGTCGACCCCACGACGGGACGGGCCCGCAAGTTCGCCTACCCCCCGCAGCTGGTCGTCGTCGACGGTGGGCAGCCGCAGGTCGCTGCGGCGCAGCGCGTGCTGGACGACCTCGGCGTCGACGAGGTCGCGGTGGTCGGCCTGGCCAAGCGGCTGGAGGAGGTCTGGCTGCCCGGCGAGGACTTCCCGGTGGTGCTGCCGCGGACCTCGCCCGCCCTGTACTTGCTGCAGCACCTGCGCGACGAGTCGCACCGGTTCGCCATCACGCACCACCGGGCGCGCCGCGGCAAGGCCATGACTCGGTCGGTCCTCGACGACGTCCCGGGCCTCGGGCCGGCCCGGCAGGCCGCCCTGCTGAAGCGGTTCGGCTCGGTGAAGAACATCAAGGCCGCTCCGCTCGAGGAGGTCGCGGCCGTCAAGGGCATGGGTCCGCGCACCGCGCAGGCCGTGCTCGAGGCGCTCGGTGCCACGAGCGCGGCTGGCGAGCAGCCGACCGACGGCGACGCGGGCAGCGGCGCGGACCATGACACTGCCGAAAGGGACAGTGCGACCGGGGCGCGCGCCACGGGCGACCTGGCATCCTGAGACGATGAACAGAACGGACTCTGGGTCCGACGCACGGACACTCGACGACGGCGGACCACCGACCGTTCCCGAGGGCATCCCCGTCCTCGACGAGAGCACCACCCTCCCGCCGAACGATCCACCCGAGCTGCTCATCATCACGGGCATGTCGGGGGCCGGCCGGTCCCGCACCGCGGCCGCGCTGGAGGACCTGGACTGGTACGTGGTCGACAACCTGCCGCCGCGGCTGCTGGCGACCATGGCGCGGATGATGAGCCCGGGCGAGGGCGGCGTGCACCGCCTGGCCGCCGTCGTCGACGTCCGCTCCCGAACGTTCTTCGCCGAGCTGATCGACGTGCTCGACCAGCTCCGGGCGCAGGGGACCGAGTACCGCATCGTGTTCCTGGACGCGGCGGACTCCGAGCTCGTCCGGCGGTACGAGTCGGTCCGCCGGCCGCATCCGCTGCAGGGCGACGGGCGGCTGCTGGACGGCATCGCCGAGGAACGCGCGATGCTCACCCACCTGCGCCGCCGCGCAGACGTCCTCATCGACACCACCGACCTGTCCGTGCACGATCTCGCCCGGAAGGTCCGGGACGTGGTCGCCGGGAGCGGGACCGACCAGCGGCTGCGGCTCACGCTGGTCTCGTTCGGGTTCAAGTACGGCCTCCCGCTGGACGCGGACCACGTGGTCGACGTCCGATTCCTGGCGAACCCGTACTGGGTGAACGAGCTCCGCCACCTCACCGGACAGGACGAGGCGGTGTCGGACTACGTGCTCGGGCAGGACGGCGCGACCGCGTTCGCCGACCACTACGTGGACACGCTCGCCCCCGTCCTGGACGGGTACGTGAACGAGCTCAAGCCGTTCGTGACGATCGCCGTCGGCTGCACGGGCGGCAAGCACCGGTCGGTCGCGATGGCTGAGGCGTTCGCCCAGCGCCTGAGGGACCGCGGGCACTCCGTGCGGACGCTGCACCGGGACATGGGGCGCGAATGACCGTTCCCGCCGAGCTTCCGCCGTCGGTGCGTCGGCAGCCGGCGGGTCCCGCGGTGGTCGCCCTGGGGGGTGGCCACGGGCTCGCGGCGACCCTCGGCGCCCTGCGGCACCTGACGAAGCAGCTGACCGCCGTCGTCACCGTCGCGGACGACGGCGGATCGTCCGGCCGGCTCCGCGAGGAGCTCGGCGTCCTCCCGCCGGGCGACCTGCGCATGGCGCTGTCCGCGCTGTGCGACGACGGCGACTGGGGGCTCCTCTGGCGCGACGTGCTCCAGCACCGGTTCGCCACCGAGGGCCAGCTCGACAAGCACGCCGTCGGGAATCTCCTCATCGTCGCCCTGTGGGAGATCCTCGGGGACGAGGTCGCGGGCCTCGACATGGTCGGGCGCCTGCTCGGGGTCCACGGTCGCGTGCTGCCGATGGCGGCCGTCCCGCTCGAGATCGAGGCGGACGTCCATTCCGCGAGCGGGATCCACACGGTGCGCGGGCAGTCCGCCGTCGCCGTCGAGCCCGGACGCATCGAGGAGATCCGGCTGCTGCCCGACTCCCCGCCGGCCTGCCCGCAGGCCGTCGCGGCCGTACGGGAGGCCGAGTGGGTCGTGCTCGGCCCGGGCTCCTGGTACACGTCTGTGATCCCGCACCTGTACGTCCCCGAGCTCGGCGACGCCCTGCACACCACGCCCGCGCGGCGCGCGCTCACCGTGAACCTCTCGCCCCAGGTCGGCGAGACAGACGGGATGACCACGGCGGACCACGTCCGCACGCTCGCGCAGACAGCGCCCGACTTCCGGATCGACGTCGTGCTCGCGGACCCGAGCGCGGTCGAGGATCTCGACGACCTGGCGGACGCGGCGGCCTCGCTGGGGGCACGCGTCCTGCTGCGACAGATCAGGGTGGGGGACGGAACCCCACGGCACGACCCGCTGCGGCTGGCCGCGGCCTACCGTGACGCCTTCGAGGGCGTGCTGGGGGACGTCGGACCGAGCCGCGCGGGAAGGGGGAACCGGTGATGGGTGCGAAGATGTCCGGCATGTCGCTGACGTCCGCCGTGAAAGACGAGCTCGCCAGGGTCCACGTGGACAAGATCTCCGCACGCAAGGCCGAGGTGGCTGCCACCCTCCGGTTCGCCGGTGGGCTGCACATCATCTCGGGCCGCATCGTGGTCGAGGCGGAGCTGGACGCGGGCGTGGCCGCCAGGCGGCTGCGCCAGACGATGTTCGACGTCTACGGCCACCAGTCCGACGTGATCGTCGTCTCCGGCGGGGGACTCCGGCGCGGCAACCGGTATGTGGTGCGCGTGATCCGGGACGGGGAGTCGCTGGCCCGGCAGACCGGGCTGCTGGACAACCGCGGACGCCCGGTCCGCGGGCTTCCGCCGCAGGTGGTCTCGGCCGGCGTCGCCGAGGCGACGGCGGCCTGGCGAGGCGCCTTCCTGGCACACGGTTCGCTCACCGAGCCCGGTCGGTCCAGCTCGCTGGAGATCACCTGCCCCGGGCCGGAGGCGGCGCTCGCCCTCGTCGGCGCTGCCCGCCGGATGAACGTCGCGGCGAAGGCCCGCGAGGTCCGCGGGGTGGACCGGGTGGTGATCCGGGACGGCGACGCCATCTCGGCCATGCTCACCCGCATGGGCGCCCACGACGCCGTGCTGGTGTGGGAGGAGCGGCGCATGCGCCGGGAGGTGCGCGGCACCGCCAACCGGCTCGCGAACTTCGACGACGCGAACCTGCGGCGCTCGGCCCGCGCCGCCGTCGCCGCGGGTGCCCGGGTGGAGCGGGCGTTCGAGATCCTCGGCGATGACGTCCCGGAGCACCTGGTGGAGGCCGGCCGGCTGCGACTGGAGCACAAGCAGGCGAGCCTCGAGGAGCTCGGACAGCTGTCCCAGCCGCCGCTGACGAAGGACGCCGTCGCCGGACGGATCCGTCGCCTGCTGGCCATGGCCGACCGGCGCGCGCACGAGCTCGGCGTGCCCGACACCGAGGCGTCGCTCACGGCCGACATGCTCGACCTGTGAGAAGGCCCTGACACAAGGCCGGACCTCGCCTGGTGGCTCGCGCGCGCGTGGGTAGACTCGCATCTGCCGGTCCGGGGCAGCGGCATCGCGGTCGCACCGCACTCCTGCCACCGACCGGGAGCACCCTCGGGTGCTGACGACATCAGACGACTGCGTGCGCCCGACCGGCGCACTCCAGGAGGAAACTGTGACCATCCGCGTCGGCATCAACGGCTTCGGCCGCATCGGGCGCAACTTCACCCGCGCTGTGCTGGCCTCGGGGGCGGACATCCAGCTCGTGGGTGTCAACGACCTCACCGACAACAAGACTCTTGCGCACCTGCTGAAGTACGACTCGGTGTTCGGCCCGCTGAAGGAGGACGTCTCCTTCACGGAGGACTCCATCACCGTGGGGGGACAGTCCTTCAAGGCGCTCGAGGAGCGCGACCCGGCCAAGCTGCCCTGGGGCGACCTCGGCGCCGACATCGTCATCGAGTCGACCGGTCGATTCACCGACGCCACCGCCGCCAAGGCCCACATCGACGGCGGCGCCAAGAAGGTCATCATCTCGGCGCCCGCGAAGAACGAGGACGCGACGTTCGTCGTCGGCGTGAACCACACCGACTACGACCCGGCGAACCACCACGTCATCTCGAACGCGTCCTGCACCACCAACTGCCTGGCCCCCATGGCGAAGGTGCTGAACGACGAGTTCGGAATCGTCCGCGGCCTCATGACGACGGTCCACGCCTACACGGCCGACCAGAACCTGCAGGACGGGCCGCACAAGGACCTTCGCCGTGCACGGGCCGCCGCCCTGAGCATCATCCCGACCTCCACGGGTGCGGCGAAGGCCGTCTCCCTGGTGCTGCCGGAGCTGAAGGGCAAGCTGGACGGCTACGCCCTGCGTGTGCCGACGCCGACCGGCTCGGCGACCGACCTGACCTTCACGGCCAGCAGGTCGGTGACGGTCGAGGAGGTGAACGCGGCGATGAAGAGGGCGTCCGAGGGCTCGATGAAGGGCGTGCTCGCCTACACCGAGGACCCGATCGTCTCCGCCGACATCGCCGGCAACCCGTTCCAGAGCATCTTCGACGCGGGCCTGACGAAGGTCATCGACGACCAGGTGAAGTGCGTCTCCTGGTACGACAACGAGTACGGCTACTCCAACTCGCTGGTCAAGCTGGCCGAGTACGTCGGTGCGCGTCTCTGAGAGCACCACGTCGACGCCCGCGTGCGCCGAAGCGCACGCGGGCGTCCGTTCGTGAGCTGTGGGCCCTGAGCTGAGGAGCAACCCGTGAAGACCATCCAGGACCTGGGCGACCTGCGCGGCAAGCGTGTATTGGTGCGCTCCGACTTCAACGTCCCGCTCGACGGCGCGACGATCACCGACGACGGCCGCATCCGTGCCGCCCTGCCCACGCTGCAGGAGCTGCTCGCCGGCGGCGCCCGCGTCGTTGTCACGGCACACCTCGGACGTCCGAAGGGCGCACCGGACCCGAAGTACTCCCTCGCCCCGGTGGCGGCGCGGCTCGGCGAGCTGCTGGGCACCGAGGTGGCGCTGGCCAAGGACGTCGTCGGAGAGGATGCCCGCGCCGTCGTCGACGGGCTCGCGGACTCCTCGGTCGCGCTGCTGGAGAACGTGCGGTTCGACGCCCGCGAGACGTCGAAGGACGAGGGCGAGCGAGGTGCTCTGGCGGACGAGCTGGCCGCCTTGGCCGATGCGTTCGTCTCCGACGGGTTCGGCGTCGTGCACCGCAAGCAGGCGTCCGTGTACGACGTGGCGGAGCGGCTGCCACACGCCGCCGGGAAGCTCGTCCTCACCGAGATCGAGTCCCTGTCCCGCGCCACCGAGGACCCGGAGCGGCCGTATGCGGTGGTCCTCGGCGGGGCCAAGGTCTCCGACAAGCTCGGCGTGATCGCGAACCTGCTCGACAAGGCCGACCGGCTGCTCATCGGTGGCGGGATGGTGTTCACGTTCCTCGCCGCCAAGGGCTACGACGTCGGATCCTCGCTGCTGGAGGAGGACCAGATCGAGGCGGTCAAGGGCTACCTCACCCAGGCCCAGGAGAAGGGCGTCGAGATCGTCCTGCCCTCGGACATCGTCGTCGCCCCGGCGGTCTCCGCCGACGCACCCACCACGGTGGTGCCCGCCGACGGGATGCCGGCGGACCAGATGGGCCTGGACATCGGGCCCGCCGCGCAGGAGGAGTTCGCGGCCAAGCTCGCCGACGCCAGGACGATCGTGTGGAACGGCCCGATGGGCGTCTTCGAGATCGAGGCGTTCGCGGACGGGACGCGGGCGGTGGCCCGCGCGATGTCCGAGGCGGAGGGCTTCACCATCGTCGGTGGCGGCGACTCGGCCGCGGCCGTGCGTCAGCTCGGCTTCGACGAGACGACGTTCTCGCACATCTCCACCGGCGGCGGCGCCTCGCTCGAGTTCCTCGAGGGCAAGACGCTGCCGGGCATCCAGGTCTTGGAGGACTGATGGCCACCACGCGCACCCCGCTCATGGCGGGCAACTGGAAGATGAACCTCGACCACCACGAGGCCATCGCGTTCGTCCAGAAGCTCGCCTGGACGCTGGAGGACGCCAAGCACGACTACGCCGCCGTCGAGGTTGTCGTGCTCCCGCCGTTCACGGACATCCGGTCCGTGCAGACGCTGGTGGACGGGGACAAGCTGGACCTGAAGTACGGCGCCCAGGACGTCTCGGCGCATGCCTCCGGGGCGTACACCGGTGAGATCTCGGCGGCGATGCTCGCCAAGCTCGGCGCGAGCTACGTCGTCGTCGGTCACAGTGAGCGGCGCCAGTACCACGCCGAGGACGACGCGCTCGTCGCCGCCAAGACCACGGCGACGCTCGGGGCCGGCATGACGCCGATCATCTGCGTCGGCGAGGGTCTGGAGGTGCGCAAGGCCGGCGAGCACGTGGCGTACACGCTCGCCCAGGTCGACGGCGCCTACGAGGGCCTCGACGCCGAGCAGGCGGCCAAGACGGTGATCGCGTACGAGCCGGTCTGGGCGATCGGCACCGGTGAGGTCGCGACCCCCGAGGACGCGCAGGAAGTCTGCGCGGCGATCCGCGGCCGGCTCGCCGAGCTCTACGACGACGGCGTGGCCCAGACGGTTCGGGTGCTGTACGGCGGCTCGGTGAAGTCCGCGAACGTGGCCTCGATCATGGCCCAGGGCGACGTCGACGGCGCGCTGGTGGGCGGTGCGAGCCTGAAGGTCGAGGAGTTCGCGTCCATCGCCCGCTACCGGAACCACCAGGTCGGCCTCTGACGCCGCGGGCAGCTCGCCCAGGCCCGCGTGGTTCGGGACGAGCACGTGACGCCATCGCCTATCCTGGTTCGTGGCCGTGCCGGACGGACGGCCGAACCAGCGCAAGGTGAGGAACTGACCCTTGGACATACTCCGGATCGGACTGCAGGTTCTCCTGGTCATCGCGAGTGCCCTGATGGTCCTGACCATCCTCATGCACAAGGGCAAGGGCGGCGGGCTGTCGGACATGTTCGGCGGGGGCCTGACCAGCTCGGTCGGCTCGTCCGGGGTCGCGGAGCGGAACCTCAACTGGATCACCATCAGCCTCGCGACGGTCTGGGTGATCACGGTCTCGCTGCTCGGTCTGATCCAGAAGTTCGACGTCTGAGGGAGTGCACGTGGCTGGGGGAAGTGCTATCCGCGGATCGCGCGTCGGCGCGGGTCCGATGGGCGAGTCAGAGCGAGGCGAGTCCGCCCCTCGCGTCTTCGTGAGCTACTGGTGCTCGAACGGCCACGAGGTCCGGCCGAGCTTCGCCAAGGAGCCGGACATCGTGATCCCGGACGAGTGGGACTGTCCGCGCTGTGGCCTGCCGGCCGGCCAGGACCAGGAGAACCCGCCGCTCCCGCCCAAGAACGAGCCGTACAAGACACACCTGGCGTACGTGAAGGAGCGTCGCTCGGACGAGGACGGCGCCGCCCTGCTCGAAGAGGCCCTGTCCGCGCTGCGGGAGCGCCGCGGCGGCTGAGCTCGCGGTGCTGCGCGGTGGCGCTGTTGCCCGCGCAGCGCGGGGCTGAGCTCGCGAAACGTCATCTGACGGCGAGTTTCACGGCGACGCCGCGGCTGGCCGGTGTGACCGGGCTTGGTGTGGTCAGCGTGCTCAGAACGGCGGATCGTCAGGGTCGAGTCCGGGCGTGCCGCACGCCGCGCCGCCGGACATGTCGTCCCCGCAGGCTGGCGCCGGAGACGACGGCGCCGGGGTGGGTGGCAGCGTCGTTCCTGGACCGGCGTGCGTGATGGTGCCGCCACGTTCGCGTCGATAGGTGTGCCCGGTCGGTGAGGACCAGTCGAAGATCCCGCCCGGGTGCTGGGTGACGCGGAACCGGCCGAGCGTCTTCTGCCGATGGTCGGTCGCGCACAGGGCACCGAGGTTCCACACGGCGGTGGGTCCACCGTGGCTGAACGGAATGGTGTGGTCGAGCTCGCAAGCGGTGGCCCGGACATTGCACCCCGGGCGCACGCACGTCCCATCGCGCGCACGGATCAACTTGGCTAGGTTCGCGGGCGGCCGGTAACTGGTGCGGCCGACGTCGAGGACCGTGTCGCTCAGCGGGTCGGTGACCAGCCGCCGGAGCGTCGCGTCACCGGTGGCGATGATGGCTCGGCTGGTGGCCGGGTCGATCGGGCCGTACCCGTCGAGGTGGCCGGACTCGTCGCCACCCATCAGGGTGCTGAGCGGAACGGTGACGTTGACATGGACGGGCACGCCTCCGACGCGACCGAGGCGCCAGCCGGGCCGCGGTGGTGCGGAGGCCCGGTCCCGTCCGGCCTGCTCTCCTTCGGCCGCGTCGCTCGTGGCCGGCTGGTCCGCGGCGGCCGTGCACCCGGCAGCACTCAGGTCGCCGTCTGCCGTGTCCGGTCCGTCGGGTGGGCCGGCATGGTCGGGTGAGTGATCGCCGTCGGGTTCGCCGGAACCGTCGGACCAGGGGAGCTGGAGCTGCCCGTCGCCGGGTGTACCGACGCCGGGTGTACCGAGCCACCCGGTGGCGAGCGCGTTCGTCCCCACGCTGGCGAGGATGTCGGCCCGTAGCTGGTCGGTCGTGCGGGTCTCGCCGGATTCCTGTCTGGCCGTGACGGCGGCGGCCTCGAGCGCCGCGTCGAGCGCGACGGCGTCCTGGGCGGGCAACGTCGCCGACATGGTGGCCATGCCGTCCGGCAGGGCCCGCGGGTGGCTGACCCGACGGTTGCGGCGCGCGGCCGCGTGACGTTCGGTGGCCGACTCCGGGTCGCTCGTGCTGACGGCCTCGGCCACGTCCTTCGCGAGCTGGGGCGGTGTGCGGCGGTCGGCCTCGGGGAGCACCGCGTCCTCCACCTCGTGGACGACGGGCAGGGGCAGTCCGTCGAGCGCGCCGGCGATGATCTGGGCCTTGCGCGGCGTGATCCGGCCCTCCTCGAGTGCCTCGCCGGTGGCCGCCAGCGGTCCGTCGAGAAGCATCCCCGTGCGGACCATGGTCGCCGCGGCCTGCCGCGTGATCCCGAGACGCATTGAGACCTCGGTCGAGGCCATCGGCGTAGCAGAGACGCGCGAGCCGGGGTCCGCAGTCGTGCGCCGGGGCGCCGCCGGCTCGGGCAGCCCGTAGAGATCCTGGAGGCAGTGCTCCAACCGGGCCGCGGCGCGGCCCTGCATGGCGTCTGCCCACGCGGTGACCTTGCCCCAGAGGTGCACCGCGTCCACCGCGGAACCGGCGTCGAGCGTGTCGATGTCCGTGTTTGCCAACGCGGTGGCCAGCTCCAGGCCCACCAGGTCCGCCGCGCCGGTCAGCTCGTCGGAGCAGAGGACGTCGGTGCCGTCGGGGCCGTCGGGGCCGTCGGACGGCTCAGGCGGCTCGGACGGCTTCGATGCCTCGGACGCGTCCGCCTCGGTGGTGGACGGTGCCGGTTGCGCCGGCTCGCACGTGCCGGACGAGGCCTTGCCCGTGGTGGCGCGGTGGGTGAGAAGCGTCGGAGTGGCGCGCACGAGGTCGACGGTGACCGCACGGCGCGCGCCGGTGTGCGGGGCGGACGCGGCACGGGCGTCGAGCAACAGTCCCAGCAGGGCCAGCTCGAGGACGGTCGTGGCGGCCGGGGCGGCGTCATCGACCGCGGGCCGGGCAGCCCTTCCGGCGCCGTCGTCGCCACCACGTCTCTCGAACATGTGATCGACTCTAGTGCGACCCACTGACATGGAGGCTGGCGGCATGTCGGCAGGGCATCGCGGATCCGGCGCCGGCCCCGCCGGCCGGAGGGCTCGTGTGCCTAGACGGGCCCTCGCCGGAGGATTGTGTGTCAGCCCGGCGCGTTCGCCCGGTACGTCGTCCGGACGAAGTCGTGGTACGGCGCCGGCGCGATCGTGGCCCGGATCCGGACCTGCCGGTGCGGTTCGACCTGCGGCTTGCGCGAGACCGGGTCCTCGCCCCACAGCACCTCGACCTGCTGCCCGTCCTGGTACGCGCCGTCGATCGACGCCAGGGACATGTACTGCTGGTCGTAGGTGACGTAGCCCGAGTCCGTCGAGATCCCCACCTGACGGTCTCCGTCGAGGACGGCGTCGAACTGGTAGAAGGCGTACCGGGACTTCGGGAAGTCGAGGAACTTGGCCGGTGTGCCCGGCGTCACCTGCGAGCGCACCACCGACGCGACGTCGTCGGCGTCCCAGATCAGCGTGACCTTGCGGTTGCTGGGACGGTCCGCCATCCGCTGGAGCGCGTCCTTGCCCACGAAGTCGTGGTCGAAGCTCACCACCCGGCCCAGCCCGATGTCGTACGGCGTCAGGTAGTAGTCCTCGATGCTCGTGGAGTACATCGACCCGCCGAGCGACCCGACCCGGGCCAGCGGGAGCCACTCGCGGTACGCGTGGAACGGCTCGCCGAAGATCGCCGGGAACGGCGTCGGGATCCAGCCGGACTCCAACGGCGTGCTCGAGTAGCCCTTCGCACCCACCGGCAGGACGCCGAACTCCGCACCGGCCTCGAGGATCGCGCTGCGGACCCGCTCGCCCTCCGCGTACGGCCCGAAGAACTCGAACCCGGGCTCGCCGGCCATCCCGTGCCGAAGCCCGCGCACGGTGGTGCCCGCGAACCGGAACTCGTGGATGTGGAAGAACTTCACCGAGGGGACCGGCTCGCCGATCAGCTTCTCCACGACGTCGTTCGCCCGCGGTCCCTGCAGCTCGTAACGGTAGAAGACCGGGTCGCCGGAGCGCACGGCCGAGTTGCCGTCCAGGTGGGTGGTGATGTCCAGGCCGGACCGCTCGATGGTGTATCGCACCCAGTCCGAGAGGATGTGGTGCCCGACCAGGTCGAGCCGGTCGCCCAGGTGGAACAGGATCCCGTCGCCGATGACGTAGCCGTCGTGGTTCACCGCCACGAGCTGCTTCGCCACGCCCGGCCGGAAGTTGGAGAACGTGTTGACCGCCAGCCCCTCGAGGAGCTCGATCAGCCCGTCGCCGGACATGAAGAAGTCGGTCATGTGGTGCGACTGGTCGAACAGGGCCGCCGTCTCCCGCCACGACCGCTGCTCGGACCGCCAGTTGGAGAACTCCGGCGCGATCGGGAACGTGAACGCCGGATACTCGAGGTTCCGCAGCAGCTCGACCGGGTTGCCCACGCGTTCGACGGCGTGCTCGAGACTCTCGTCCATACGACCTCCTCGTCGTCCCGGCCGCCCGTCGGCGGCCCATTCGTGTACGGCCGCCTGCCCGGCGGCTCACCCACGAGGCTACGGTCCGACGGCGGCGCGCGTCCCGATGGGGCGTCCCTGACCGGCCCGCACGGCCGCGACGCACATCACCAGCCCGACGCCGACGCAGAGCCAGGACACCAGCGGCCAGCTGCCGGTCGCGCCGTGCACCCACCCGAGGACCACGGGGCCCGTCGCGGCGAAGGCGTACCCCACGGTCTGCACCATGGCGGACAGTCCGCGGCCGTAGTCGGCGTCCACCGGCCGGATCGCGATCAGGGTCAGGCCGAGCCCGATCCCCGCGCCCTGCGCAAGGCCGCCCACCACCATCCAGACCGGCCACAGGCCCGGTGCCAGCGCGAGGCCGGCGAAGAAGATCATCCACATCACGCCGAACGTGACGCCGGCGCCCACGCCGCCACGCAGCAGCCGCATGGCGAGCGGCACCGCGAGGGTCCCGGCGATCCCCACGAGGTGGAACACCGACGCCGCCGTACCGGCCAGCGCCTCCCCGAGGCCCGCGTCCTGGTCCAGCTGCGCCGGCAGCCACGTGCTCGTGCTGTAGAAGAGGCACGCCTGCATCCCGAAGAACACGGCGAGCCACCACGCGTCGACCTCGCGCCACACCCCGGTTCGTGACCCGCCCGCCGGGGCCAGGACGGCGCCCCCGCGGGCCTTCCGCAGACGCGCCACCCAGACCGCGAGGGCCACCACGACCGGCGCCGCGAGCAGGGTCACGGTGCCCCGCCAGCCGATCTGGTCCGCGACCGGCACGGCGCTCGCCACGGAGAGCGCGACCCCCACCCCGAACGCGCTGGTCGAGGCCGCCATCACCGCCGGAGCTCGCCGTCCCGCGTCGCGCCTGACCAGCACGGGCACGACGACGTTCCCCACCGTGATCGCGACACCCACCAGCGCCGTCCCCACCAGCAGCACGACGCCGGTGCCCCAGGGCCGGAGCGCCGTCGCCAGCGCGAGCAGCCCCAGCGCCGCGACGAGCGCACCGTCCGGACCGAGCCGGCGGGCGAGCGGTGCGACCAGGGGCGAGACGAGGGCGAAGCACAGCACCGGCAGCGAGGTCAGCAGCCCGGCCGCCGTCGGGGTCAGTCCGAGGTCGGCCGAGATCGCCGGGATGAGCGGCGGCACGCCGACGATCGGCGCGCGGAGGTTGAGACCGACCAGCACGACCGCGAGGACAAGTGCGGCGAGGCCGGTGCAGCGCCCCGACGGCCCGGCCTGCCCCGAGGGTCCAGCCTGCCCTGACGGCCCCTCGGTCAACGGCTCGCGGCGAGGTCGTCGGTGATCGCCGTGGCCGCCTCGCGCAGGTGGGGGAGGACGTCGTCGACCATGGTGGTCACCGAGCCCCGGCGCGCAGCCGTCGAGACGTTCACGGCGGCCACCACCGCGCCGGTCCGGTCCCGGACCGGCGCCGCCATGGATCGCAGGCCCTCCTCGAGCTCCTCGTCGACGATCGACCAGCCCTGCTCCCGGACCCGCTCGAGCTCGGCGAGCAGGTGGGACCGCTCGGTGATCGTGTACCGGGTGAGCGGCGCCAGATCGCCGAGATGGTCCTCCAGCTCCGCCTCGGGCAGGCCCGCCAGCAGCACCCGGCCCATCGAGGTGGCGTAGGCCGGCAGCCGTGTGCCCACCCCGAGGTCCACGCTCATGATCCGCTGCGCGGCCACGCGGGCCACGTAAGTGATGTCCGTGCCGTCGAGCACGGACGCGGACGCGGACTCCCCGAGGACGGCGGCGAGCCGTTCCAGGTGCGGTCGGGCGATGTCGGGCAGCCCGAGCGCGGAGAGGTAGGCGTAGCCGAGCTCCAGCACGCGCGGCCGCAGCGTGAAGAGCCGACCGTCGGCGTCGACGTACCCGATGTCCACCAGCGTGTGCAGGAACCGGCGCGCGGCCGCTCGGGTCAGGCCGGTCCGCCGCGCCACGTCGCTCAGGGTCAGCCGCGGGTGCTCGGCGTCGAACGCCCGGATCACCGCCAGCCCGCGCTCGAGCGACTGCACGTACCCCGCCGACCGGCCGGCCGCCGCCGCGGTGCTGCTGCTCGCCTCCGTCATCGTTCCCCCCTCAACCCACGTACGCCTCGGCCAGCGCGGTCGAGTGCGCCTGCGAGGTGACCACGCTGCGCAGCTGCGCGGTCTGCACCCGCCGGTCGAACGCGTCGCCCTCGAAGCGGTGGAGCATCGTCGTCATCCACCAGGAGAAGTACTCGGCGCGCCACACGTCCCGCAGGGCCCGCTCGGAGTAGGTCCGCAGCCCGGACTCCTCGCCGTCGCGCAGCTGGGCCGCCAGGGCCGGTGCGAGCAGCGAGACGTCCCGGATGGCCAGGTTCATGCCCTTCGCGCCGGTCGGCGGCACGATGTGCGCCGCGTCGCCGGCGAGGAAGAGCCGGCCGCGCTGCATCGGTTCGCCCACGTAGCTGTGCAGCGGCGCCAGGGACCGCTCGAAGATCTCGCCACGAGTGGGTTCCCACGGCTCGCCGCCGAGGCTGAAGCGCACCGCGAGCTCCTCCCAGATGCGGTCGTCCGGCCAGTCCTCCAACCGGTCGGAAGCGGGCACCTGCAGGTAGAGCCGGGACACCTCGTTCGAGCGCATCGAGTACAGCGCGAACCCGCGCTCGTGGTTGGCGTAGACGAGCTCGGTGATCCGCGGCGCCGCGTGCGCGAGGATGCCGAGCCACGCGAACGGGTACTCCTTCTCGACCGGCGCCGCGCCGAGGGCGACCCGCCCTGCGCCGTGCGCGCCGTCGCAGCCGACCACGAAGTCCGCCACGATGCGCTGCCCGACGCCGCCCACCTCGTAGGTGACGGACGGCTCGGGGCCGTCGACGTCGTGGACCTGGGCCGGTCCGCACGCGAACCGCACGTCTCCGCCGTCGGCGAGGCGACGCTCTGTGAGGTCGCGCACCACCTTCTGCTGCCCGTAGACGGTGATGTGCCGGCCGGTGAGGTCGGCCATCGGGATGCGGTGGCCCTCGCCGTCGAACCGGAGCTCGATGCCGTCGTGCGGCAGCCCCTCCCGGTCCAGCCCGTCGCCGACCCCCGCCTCCCGCAGGATCTCCGCCGCTCCGTGCTCGACGACGCCGGCGCGCACCCGCGCCTGCACGTACTCCTGGTCACGCGCCTCGACCACGACGGAGCGGACCCCGGCGAGGTGCAGCAGGTGGGAGAGCAGCAGTCCCGCCGGGCCCGCGCCGAGGATGGCGACCTGGACCCGTTCGGTGGTCATGAGTCCCGGCCGGCCCTGTGTGCCACGGCCGTCGCGTCGGCGTCCGGCCGCTCGCCCTTCTTGGCCTTCTGCACCAGCTCGTACACATGCTTGCGGTGGCGCGCGAACTCCGGGTCCGAGCGGGTTGTGAGCTGGTCACGCTCGTCGGGCAGGTTGATCTGGACGTCCTCCATGATCACCGTCGGCCGGTGGGACAGGACGACCACCCGCTGCCCGAGGTAGACGGACTCGTCGATGTCGTGGGTGACGAACAGCAGCGTCAGCCCGAGGCGCTTCCACAGGTCCCGCACCAGGTCCTCGAGGTCGGCCCGTGTCTGCGCGTCGACGGCGGCGAACGGCTCGTCCATGAGCAGGATGTGCGGCTCGTACGCCACCGCCCGGGCGATGGCGACGCGCTGCTGCATGCCGCCGGAGAGCTGCCACGGGTAGGAGTCCGGGACGTCGCCGAGTCCGACGGCGTCGATGGCCTCCTGGACCTTGGGTCCGCGCTCGGACTTCGACAGGCCCTTCTCCTTGAGCGGCAGCTCGACGTTCTGCGCCACCGTCAGCCAGGGGAAGAGGGACCGGGCGTACTCCTGGAAGACCATCGCCATGCCCTTGGGTGGGCCGGTGACCTGCTGCCCCTCGAGCGTCACGGTGCCGCCCGACGGCGGGAGCAGGCCGGACAGGCACCGCAGCAGCGTGGTCTTGCCCGCGCCGGAGGGGCCGACGATGCAGACCATCTCACCGGCCCGCACGGAGAAGGTGAGGTCGCGGATCGCCTCCACGTCGCCCTGGGCCGAGTGGTACGTCTTGTTCAGCCCGGCGACCTCGAGCATCTCCGCGCCGGGTGCCGGGCGGCCCGAGGGCTGGGTCGTGGCGGTGGTGGTCATCGGTTGCCTCCTCGTTGGGACTGGCGCAGCCCGTGGTACCAGGCGAGGACCGGTCGCTCGACGGCCCGGAAGATGAGCGAGAGCACGACGCCCACGAGACCGAGCAGGATGATGCCGGTCCACATCTGCGGGATCGCGAACGAGCGCTGGAACTGCACGATGGTGAAGCCGAGGCCGTTGCTGGCGGCGAACATCTCCGAGATCACCATGAGGATGATCCCGACGGAGAGCGCCTGCCGGGCCCCGGTGACGATCTGCGGGGACGCGCCACGCAGGATCAGGGTGCGCAGCACGGTGATCCTGCGGAGCCGGTACACCGAGGAGGTGTCCCGCAGGACCTCGTCGATCGCCCGGACGCCCTCGATGGTGTTCAGCAGGATCGGCCACAGGCAGCCGGTGGCGATGACGAAGATCTTCATCGGGGTGTAGATCCCGAGGAACAGCATGAGGATCGGGATCATCACCGGCGGCGGGATCGCCCGGAAGAACTCCAGGGGCGGCTCGCAGAACGCCCGCAGCCTGGGGGAGAGGCCGATCGCCACGCCGAGCGCGATGCCGACGACGAGCGCCGCCGCGTACCCGACGAGCAGCCGGTACACCGACGGCAGCACGTCCGCCGTGAGCCGCCCCTCGAACCACGTGGACGGGAAGGCCTCGACGATCGTCTGCAGCGGCGGTGCGTAGTAGTTCTCGCTGCCGGCGGACAGGAACCACCAGGCGAGCAGGAGGACCACGGGCAGCCCCAGCACCGTCAGGACGCGGCGCACCAGCGAGCCGCGGCGGGCACGCCGGACCGCGCCGACTGTGGTCGCGGCGGTCGAGCTCATGAGGCTGTCTCCCGTCTGACGGAGGGATGCCACCGCAGGATGCGGCGCTCCAGGGCGCGGGTCGCGAGATTCACGACGACGCCGAGCAGGCCGATCACGATGACGAGCGCGTACATGGAGGCCACGGCGCCCGAGGACTGGGCGACACCGAGGATGTTGCCCAGCCCCGGGGTGCTGATGAGGAGCTCACCGGTCACGGTGAGGATCAGCGCCACGGTCGCGGCCAGGCGGAATCCGGTGACCACGTAGGGAAGGGCGGTGGGCCAGATGACGGTCCGCGCCTGGGTCCAGGTCGAGAACCGGTAGGTCCGCGCGGTGTCCCGCGCCACCGGGTCGACGTCCTGCACGCCGTAGAGGACCTGGATGAGCACCTGCCAGAAGGAGGCGTACACGACGAGCAGGAGCGTGCCCTCCCGGTCGGTGCCGAACAGGAGCACGGCGACCGGGATGAGCGCCACCGACGGGATCGGACGGAGGAACTCGATGGTCGACGCCGTCGCCTCGCGCAGCAGCGTGATCGAGCCGATGAGGATGCCCAGGACGATCCCGGCGACCATCGCGATGGTCAGCCCGATCGCCCACGTGGTGATCGTGTCCCACAGCGCGAGCCAGAACTCGGACGTGCCGAGGCGCTCCACGAGCGCGACGCAGATCTCGCTGAACGGCGGCATGAACCGTGGGTCCACGACTTCCGCCCGCGGGAGGATCTCGATGGCCAGGACCAGGCAGACGACTCCGGCGAGCCCGAGCACGGCGCGCTGGGTGCCGCCCGAGCCGCTGCGACGACTGCGCCGGACTGAGGTCGGGGCTGCGACGGCGGCACTCACGGCAGCAACGCCTCCACGTCGACCTCCTGCTCGACGAGCCCGTACTCGATGGCGAGGTCCGCCATCTGCTGCACGGAGTCGGCGTTGATCTCGGCCGGGAACTGCGGCATGGTCATCGTCTCCGTGACCGCCGGGTCGATCTCGGTGTAGCTGGACAGGATGGCTCGGGCCTCCTCCGGGTTGTCCTGCGCGTAGGCGAGGGATTCCTCCATCGCGGCCGTGAACTGCTCCACGACCTCGGGGTTCTCTTCGGCGTACTGGCCGGTGGTGAAGTAGGCGGCGACCATCATGTCGGGGTCGACCTCGGCGAAGTTGTGCATCACCACCTGGGCGCCGTCTCCCTTGGCGATGCTGAAGAACGGCTCCAGGACCCAGATGGCGTCCACCTGGCCGGAGGACAGCGCGGCCGGCATGTCCGGGAAGGCCATCTCGACGAACTCCACGGCGTCCGGGTCCCCGCCGTCCTGCGCGACGACCTCGCTGATCGTCACGTCGCCGATGTTGTTCAGCGTGTTCACGGCGACCGTGCGGCCCTCGAGGTCGGCCGGGGCGGAGATGCCGGAGTCCGGGGAGGTCAGGACGCCGCCGATGTCCGCGTCCGGGTCGCCGCTGGTCGAGTTCCCCGACGCCACGATCTGCAGCGGCAGACCCTGCGAGGAGGCGACGAGGAGCGATGGCACGTTGGAGAAGCCGAACTGGTAGTCGCCGCTGACGACCGCCGGGACGACGGCGGCACCGCCCTGGGCGAGCTGGAGGTCGACCTCCAGCCCGTGGTCGGCGAAGATGCCCTGATCCACGCCGAGGTGGATCGCCGCGGTGTCGACGATGGGCAGCGAACCGACCCGCACCGGGGTGAGCTCACCGCCGCCGTCGGGACTCTCGCCGCCCTCGGATCCGCCCGAGGTCTCACCGCCGGAGCACGCGGCGACCAGAGCCAGCGAGGTGAGTGACGCGAGGATCATTCGTCGTCGCATCAGGAACTCCTTCGTTCGTGTCCCGGAGGGTGGGACGTGGTGCCGTCCCGGACGGCGGGACGCGCTGCGTGGTACGTGACTCGTTCGCGAGGGACGGACCCGGCTTTCGGTCGGGTGACAACTGCGTGCACCGTTCTGAACGGTCGTTCGCATCGAGAACATAGGCGAGCGCATGAGTGACGTCAAGCACACGCCACACCGGCGTGGGAGTGGCTTGACGCACGGGTACGCGCGGGCCATTCTCGGTCGGGAACGAGTGTGCCCATTGCGAACTGGCGGGCCTCCGCTCACCGGTGAGCCGGCAGGCGGTCGGGCATGGGTGGCACGAGGACGTGACGGAGGAACGAGAAGTCATGAACCCGCTGGACGACCTCTACCTGCCCGGGGCGATCACCCGCGGCGGCGTGGCGCTGCCGCACTACCCCGTGCCGGAGGGCGTCCACCCTCCGCTGGACAGCCCCGGCTACAAGTCGACCGCGCTGCGCCACCCCGACGAGGCGCTCGTCGCCATGCCGCAGCGGCTCACCGAGCTCACCGGCCCGGCACTCGGCGAGGACCGCGTCCGGGACGGGGACAACGACCTCACCACGAACCACGGCGGCTCCGGCGAGCCCGTCGGCCAGCGGATCATCGTCTACGGCCGTGTCCTGGAGGAGGACGGACGGCCGGTGCCGAACACGCTCGTCGAGGTGTGGCAGGCCAACGCGGCCGGTCGTTACGCCCACCAGTGGGACAACTGGCCGGCCCCGCTGGACCCGAACTTCACCGGCGTCGGGCGGATGATGACCGACGCCGAGGGCCGCTACCGGTTCACCACCATCAAGCCGGGTGCCTACCCGTGGCGGAACCACCCCAATGCCTGGCGGCCCGCCCACATCCACTTCTCGCTCTTCGGCCGGGCGTTCACCCAGCGGCTCGTCACCCAGATGTACTTCCCGGACGACCCGCTGTTCTTCCAGGACCCGATCTACAACTCCGTCCGGGACGAGAAGGCCCGGGAGCGGATGGTCTCGCGGTTCGACTACGACCAGACGCAGGACCACTGGGCGCTGGCCTTCGAGTTCGACATCGTGCTGCGCGGCCCCCAGGCGAGCGTGTTCGAGGAGCACGAGAACGGAGTGGACGAGGACGATGAGTGAGCAGCTGGCCGCAAACGGACGCCTCGGCCTGACCCCGTCCCAGACCGTCGGACCCTTCCTGGCCATCGGCCTCGAATGGGGGGATTCCGGCCGGCTCGCGGTGCCCGAGGGCACGCCCGGCGCGTTCTGGATCCGGGGGCAGGTGCTCGACGGCGAGGGGGAGCCGCTGCCGGACGCGCTCGTGGAGATCTGGCAGGCGGACCCCGAGGGGCGTTTCGACCACCCGGACGACCCGCGCGGAGCACGGCCCGCCGCCGTACCGGGCTTCACCGGCTTCGCGCGTTCGAGCACCTGGAACGACACGAGCACCTGGAGCGTGCACACCCTGCGGCCGGGACCGCTGCCGGCTCGTGACGTCGAGGACCCGGACGGGCCGCTCGAGGCCCCGCACATCGACGTCAGCGTGCTGGCCCGAGGCATGCTGGACCGTGTGGTCACCCGCATCTACTTCCCGGACGAGCCGCTCAACGACACCGACCCGGTGCTCTCCTCGGTGCCGGAGGAGCGCCGGCACACCCTGCTCGCACAGAAGGACGCGGCCGGCGGCTCTGAAGCCTGGAGATTCGACATCACCCTCCAGGGGGCGGGGGAGACCGTCTTCTTCGAGGTCTGAGCCGTGACCCTGCTGCGCGCCGTCTCCGGTGTCTCCGCGATCGACGAGCTGCTCTCCGACGAGGCGCTGGTCGCGTCCATGGTGACCGTGGAGACCGCCCTGGTCCACGCTGCGGAGCGGGCCGGCGTTGTGCCCGCGGGCGTTGCGGACCAGGTGGACCGCGCCGTCGCGGGTCACGACGTGGACCCCGAGGCGCTGGCCGGCGCCTCGCTCTCGGCGGGCAACCCCGTCGTGCCGCTCGTGAAGGAGCTGCTGGGTCTCGTGCCGGCCGAGGCCCGCCCCTGGGTGCACCACGGCGCCACCAGCCAGGACGTCCTGGACACCGCGCTCATGCTGCGGGCGGCGGAGGTCAGCGACCTCGCCGCCGACCGGCTGGGCGTGGCGCGGGACGCCGCGGCGGCCCTCGCCCGACGGCACCGGGCCGACCCGCAGATCGGGCGCACCCTTGGCCAGCACGCCGTGCCGACCACGTTCGGCGTCGTGGCCGCCGGCTGGGCCGTCGGTCTCGACGCCGCGCGGCGGGAGCTGCGGCGTGCCCGGGCCGCCCTGGCCGTCCAGCTCGGCGGGGCGGCCGGGACGCTCGGGGTGTACGGCGGCGCCGGACCCGACGTCGTGACGGCCCTCGCCGACGAGCTCGGGCTCGTCGTGCCCGCCGTCCCGTGGCACACCGACCGCACCCGCGTCCGGTGCCTCGCCGCTGCGCTCGGGAGCGTCACCGTCGCCGCGGGGAAGGTCGCCACGGACGTGGTCGGGCTCTCCGCGAGCGAGGTCGGCGAGGTGGCCGAGGGCGGCGGCGCGGGCCACGGCGGCTCCTCGGCCATGCCGCACAAGCGCAACCCCGTGAGGTCGGTGCTGGTCCGCGGCGCCGCGATCCGGGCGCCGGGGCTCGCCGCCACGGTGCTGGCCGCCGGCCTCCAGGAGCACCAGCGCGCGGTCGGGGCGTGGCACGCGGAGTGGGAGCCGCTCCTCGAGCTGCTCTCCCTCGCCGGAGGCGCGGCCGACCGGATCGCCGACGTCCTCGCCGGGCTGTCGGTCGACACCGCCCGCATGGCGGCGACCCTCGAGGCGGCCCGGCCCGCGGTCATGGCCGAGCAGCTGACCACCGTCCTCAAGCCGCAGCTCGGCCGGGCGGAGGCGCAGCGGCTCGTCGGGGACGCGGTGACCGCCGGAGACGACGACGCGGTCGTGGCGCGGGTGCTGCGCGGCACGGGCGGCACGGGCGGCACGGGCGGGGAGGACGAGCTGCGCGCGGCGCTCGACCCACGTTCCAGCCTCGAGGCGTGCGGCGCGATCGTCGACGCCGCGCTGGCGGAGATCGCCCGCCCGGACACCGAGGCGTGAGACGTCCCGCACACCGGTCCGCCCGGTGACGCGTGGACGGCTATCATCGGCCGTGCAAAGCCAAGCACGTGCTCCGGGGTCGGTGAGAGTCCGAACCGGCGGTGACAGTCCGCGAGCCTGATCCTTTGAGGTGACGGTTGACCTGGTGGAACTCCAGGACCGACGGTGAAAGTCCGGATGGGAGGAAGCACGAGGCGCGTCCGCGCGCCGCTGCGGGCGCCGCGCACACGCGGCGGCTCCGTCCGACCCCGGTCCACGACCGGGAGGACAGGACGTTGAGCACCACGACCACCGCACGCAGCCGGGCGGTCCCGCCGCTGCTGCTCGGCCTCGTCGTGCTCGCGTGCTGGGAGGCCGCCTGCCGGTCCGGCCTGGTGGACCCGTTCTTCCTGCCGGCACCCTCCGCCGTCGCGGTCCGGTTCGTCGAGGACCTCGGCGCCGGCCTCGTCGGCTACACGGTGCCCACCCTCGTGGAGGCCGTCCTCGGCTGCCTGGCCGGTGCTGCGGTCGCTCTGCCGCTGGGGTACCTCATCGTCCGCAGCCCACGGTCCGCGGCCGCGGTGGAGCCGTACCTCGCCGCGTCCCAGTCCGTGCCGGCCGTGGCGGTCGCGCCGCTGCTGATGCTCTGGCTCGGCTACGGCCTGGCCCCGATCGTCGTGCTGTGCGCCCTCCTGGTGTTCTTCCCGATCGTGCTGACCACCGTGCTGGGACTGCGGTCCCTCGACCAGGACGTGCGGGACGCGGCCCGGTTGGACGGCGCGGGCGCGTGGCAGCTGCTCCGGCACGTCGAGGCGCCGCTGGCCCTGCCGGCCATCCTCACCGGCGTCCGCAACGGCTTCACGCTGTCCGTCACCGGCGCCGTCGTGGGGGAGTTCGTCATGGGCGGCCGCGGGCTCGGGGTGCTCGTCGCCTCTCGCGCCGACGCCGCCGACACCCCCGGCCTGTTCGTCGCACTCGCCGTGCTCGCCGGCCTCGCCATGTCCGTCTACGGCCTGCTCGGCGCCCTCGAGCAGCGCCTGCGTCCCTGAGGAGGCACCATGACCCGTACCCGTGCCGGCGTCCTCGCCGCGACCGCCGCCCTCACCCTCGCCGCCTGCTCCGCACCCGCGGGCGGGCCGGGGGAGACCGGGCGGGAGGAGGGGCCGGGCGGCACCGCCGCCCCGGCCGGACCCGACGGCGGCCCGGGCCTGACGATCGGGCTGACCTACACCCCGGACATCCAGTTCGCGCCGTTCTACGTCGCCGCCGAGCAGGGCTACTACGAGGAGGCCGGGGTCGACGTCACCCTCCGGCACCACGGCAGCAACGAGGGCCTGTTCACCGCCGTCGAGTCGGGGCGTGAGGACGTCGTCGTCGCCGGTGGGGACGAGATGCTGCAGGCCCGTAGCGAGGGGGTGCCGCTGCTCGACGTCGCCACGCTCTACCAGGAGTACCCGGTCGTCGGGATCGTCCCCGCGGACAGCGACATCAGGACCGCCGAGGACCTGCGCGGTCGCTCGGTCGGCATCCCCGGGCCGTTCGGCGAGACCTACTTCGGCCTGCTCGCGATGCTGGAGGAGGCCGGCCTCACCGAGGACGACGTGCAGGTCCAGCACATCGGCTTCACCCAGCAGGCCGCCCTCACCGCCGGGCACGTCGACGCCGTCATGGGGTACGTCAACAACGACGCCGTCCGGTTCGAGACCGCCGGCACGCCGGTGCGGACCATCCCGGTCGCCGAGGAGGACGTGCCGCTCGTCGGGATCGGCCTCGGGGTCCTGGACGACCTGGCCGAGGAGGACCCCGCCGCGGTCGCCGCCGTCGTGGAGGCGACCCTGCGGGGCGTCGAGGACGTCGCAGCCGACCCGGAGCGCGCGATCGAGCTCAGCACGCCCTACGTGCCCGACCTCGCACGCGAGGATGCCCGGGCGGCCGCCCGAGCCACCCTGGAGGCGACCGTCCCGCTCTACGGGGACACCGACGCGCTCGGTACCCAGGACGCCGAGACGTGGCAGGCGATGGCCGACCTCATGGCGGCCCGCGACCTCCTCGCCCGGCCGGTGCCCGCCGAGGAGGCGTGGACGGATCAGTACCTGCCCGGCGCCAGCAACTAGGCTGGCGGACGTGAAGTCGTTCGAGGAGCTCTTCACCGAGCTCCAGCACAAGGCCGCCACCCGGCCCGAGGGGTCCGGCACCGTCGCAGAGCTCGACGCCGGGATCCACGCCATCGGCAAGAAGGTGGTCGAGGAGGCCGCCGAGGTGTGGATGGCCGCCGAGCACCAGTCCGACGAGGCCGCCGCGGAGGAGATCTCCCAGCTGCTGTACCACGTGCAGGTCATGATGATCGCCCGCGGCCTCAGCCTCCAGGACGTCTACCGTCACCTCTGAGAAACCCCGGATCGCAGGAGCCGACCGTGCTGCGTATCGCCGTGCCCAACAAGGGCTCGCTGTCCGACCCCGCCGCCGACATGCTCGGCGAGGCGGGCTACCGCCGACGCCGCGGACGGGAGCTCGTGCTCGCCGACCCGGACAACGACGTCGAGTTCTTCTTCCTGCGTCCCCGGGACATCGCCGTGTACGTCGGGTCCGGCACCGTCGACGTCGGCATCACCGGCCGCGACCTGCTGCTGGACTCCGGGGTCGAGGCGATCGAGCACCGGGCACTGGGGTTCGCCCGCTCGACCTTCCGGTTCGCCGCACCCGCCGGTGAGATCACCCGGGTGGAGCAGATCGCCGGCAAGCGCGTCGCGACCAGCTACGACGTCCTCGTCGACGCCTTCCTGCGCCGGCGGGGCATCGAGGCCGAGGTGGTCCACCTCGACGGCGCCGTCGAGTCGGCCGTCCGGCTGGGCATCGCCGACGTCGTCGCCGACGTGGTCGAGACCGGCGGGACCCTGCGGGCCGCCGGGCTGGAGACCTTCGGGGACCCCCTCCTGGAGTCCGAGGCGGTCCTCATCCGCTCGAGAGACGCCGCCACCAACAACGGCCTGGCGGTCCTGGACCGGCGGCTGCAGGGCGTGCTCGTGGCACGCGAGTACGTCCTCGTGGACTACGACGTGCCGGCCGACAAGCTCGAGGCCGCCGTCCGGGTCACCCCGGGCTTCGAGTCCCCGACCGTCTCACCGCTGCACAACGGCGAGTCGTTCGCGGTGCGCTCGATGGTGCGCCGGTCCGTGACGAACCAGGTCATGGACGAGCTGTACGAGGTGGGGGCGCGGGCCATCCTGGTGACCTCCATCCACGCGTGCCGGATCTGACGTGGCGGCAGAAGGTGACCTCGACGGGGACTTCCGGCCCAGGGCGGCGCGGGTCGTCGCGCTGGTCCTCGCCGTCCTGACGGTCGCCGGCACGCTGACGATCGTCATCGGCATGCCCCGCATGGTCGGTGACGACTTCGGACCCGCGGACCAGATCGGCACCCTGCTGCTCGCCGGCGGCATCTGCTGGTTCCTCTACCGGCAGGCCGCGGTGCGGGCCCGTCCGAGTGAGGGCGGGTTGCGCGTCCGGAACCTCATCCGCACGCGCGACGTCGAGTGGGCCGAGATCGTCTCCGTGAACTTCGGCGCCGGAGATCCGTGGGTGTACCTGGACCTGTCCGACGGCGAGACGCTCGCCGTCATGGCCGTGCAGAGCGCCGACGGCGAACGCGGCCGGGCGGAGGCCCGGCGGCTGGCGACGCTGGTCGCCCTGCACGAGCCGCGCGAGTAGGGCCGTTCCTCAGCCGGCGAGCCGGGCGGCGTGCCGCCCGGCGGCGGCCACCGCGAGGAACGCCGCCGGGTCCTCCTCCAGCGGCCGCCCCATGGTCGACAGGGGCACCGGGCTCGTACGTAGCGCCTCGGTCAGGCCGGCCGTCGAGAGGTGCACCAGCCGGTGCAGGCCCGCCGGCGCGCCCAGCGGCTCGGCCTCGTCGTGGACCCGGGCGCCCAGCCCGGGTGGGACGGCGGCCTCGAGGTCCGTCCCGCCGTCGAACCGCGGGACGACCACGTCGGCCGCGGCGAGCGCGACCCGCCCGTACGCGGTCAGCGAGTGGTGGCTGACCCCGCGATGCCGCTCCCGGGGGTCGACGCCGGAGACGCGCAACGACGCCACGGGCCGGCCGTCGAGGGCGGCGGCCGCGTTGACCGCCTCACCGCAGCTCGTCCCCGAGAACCCCCAGCGGGTGCCCGTGCCGAGGTTGCCCGGGCCCTGCGCGACGACGGTCACGTCCGCACCGAGCACGAGGCGTGATGCCAGCAGGCCGGTGTGGACGTTGACCGCCTCCAGGTCCCCTCCGAACGCCTGCCCCACCGTGACCGACCCGGCCAGCCAGCCGGCGTCCCGAAGACCGGCCAGGGTGCGGGAGAACCACGCGGGCAGCGCGCCGCCGTCGGTCATGACGTACACGACCCGCAGGTCCGGGTCCTCCGCCCGCACCCCGGCGAGCACCGCGGGCAGGGCGGAGTGCAGGTCGGCCACGACCACCGGCATGCCGTCCACGCTGTCCGCCTCGCGGAGCTGCTCGTGATGGTCGGAGGACTGCTCGTCCACACCGCGCACCATCGTCTGCAGCGGCGTGTAGCGGGCCTTGACCAGGTGCCCGGGCCCTGGGGTCGGGTCCGCGGGCAGGCGGTCCGGCAGCGCCACGACCATCGCGTAGCCGCCGGTGCCCAGTCCGCGGGCGAGCGGCGCCGCCGAGAGCAGCACCCGGTCCCCGACCCGGGGCTCGCCCACGAGCGGCGCGTACGCCAGCGCCTTCACGGTGGACCCGGCCGGGAGAGGTCCGTCCGGCCCGCCGGTGTCCGGGTCGGTGCCGGGGGCCGCGGTGATCTCCACGTCGAGGGGGAAGGAGGCTCCCCAGGGCGCTCCGAGCGCCACCACCACACCGTCACGCCACATCATCACGCCCGTCACCGTACCGGCGGGTGGACCCCGGGCCGCCCCGCGCCCCGGACGGCCCCGCGGGTGTGGCATCATCGCGGCAGAGCAAGCACGTGCTCCGGGGTCGGTGAAATTCCGAGCCGGCGGTGACAGTCCGCGACCCGGACGCCCGAGAGGGCGGACGGTGGACCTGGTGGAACTCCAGGACCGACGGTGAAAGTCCGGATGGGAGGAAGCACGTGGCCCGGGCGTACTTGCGCCCGGGCCGCCCGCGTCGTCGTGCGCACCTCCCACCCGGCCGCCGTGCCGAGAGGCAGGAGGACCGCGGTGACGACCACCGGCACCCACAGCCGGACGGATCTCGAGACGTGGGCGCTCGAGCGCGCCGTCGAGCTGGGCGCGTACGGCCCCGTCGCGGGCGGCAACCCGCGGGTCGGGTGCGTCCTTCTCGGGCCGCGCGGCGAGCTGCTCGGCGAGGGGTACCACCGCGGGGCCGGCACCCCGCACGCCGAGGTCGCCGCGCTGGCCGCGGTGCCGGCGTCCCGTCGCCACCTGCTGGCCGGCGGCACCGCCGTCGTCACGCTCGAGCCGTGCCACCACCACGGCCGCACGCCGCCGTGCTCCCGGGCACTGCACGAGGCGGGGGTCCGGCGCGTCGTGCACGCCGTCGCCGACCCGGACCCGGCGGCCGCAGGCGGGGCACGGTGGCTGCGGTCGGTGGGTGTCGAGGTCAGCACCGCCGCCGAGGCCGGCCTGGCGCCGGAGACCCGATCCCGGGCCGCGGACCTCTCCCGCACCTGGTGCACCGCGGTCCGGCGCGGACGGCCGTGGCTCGTCGCGAAGACCGCCACCACGCTCGACGGACGGGTTGCGGCCGTGGACGGCACCAGTCGCTGGATCACCGGTCCTGAAGCACGGTCCCACGCGCACCGGTTCCGCGCGGCGGTCGACGCGATCGTCGTCGGGACCGGCACCGCCCTGGCCGACGACCCCGCCCTGACGGCGCGCGGCCCGGCGGGCCCGCTGCCGCACCAGCCGCGTCGCGTCGTCGTCGGCGAGCGTGACGTCCCCGCCTCGGCCCGGGTCCGCCAGGGCCCGGGGGAGTGGTGCCACCTGCGGACGCGGGACCTCGGCGGCGCCGTCACCGAGCTGTACCGGCTGGGCGCCCGCCACGTCCTGCTCGAGGGCGGGCCGACGGTCCTGGCCGCCGCGCTCCGGGCCGGCCTGGTCGACGAGCTGCACGCATACGTCGCGCCCGTGGTGCTCGGCGCCGGAGCGGGCGCGGTCGCCGACCTCGGCGTGCGCACGCTCGAGGACGCCGCGCGCTGGCGGACCGTCGACGTCCGCCGGCTCGGCGACGACATGTTCCTCGCCGCCGAGATGCGGCGTCCCGTCACGGAAGGAGAGGCCTAGATGTTCACCGGCCTTGTGGAGGAGGTGGGCACCGTCATCCGGCGGGTGCCCGAGTCGGACGTGACGCGTCTGCGGGTCGCCGCGACCAGGGTGACGGCGGACCTGCGGGTCGGCGACTCCGTGGCGGTCGCCGGGGTGTGCCTCACCGTCACCGACCACGATCGCGACGGCTTCGCCGCGGACGTGGTGCCCGAGACGCTGGAGCGGACCACCCTCGGCCGCCTGGCCGCCGGGGACCGGGTGAACCTCGAGCGCGCCGTGCGGGCCGATGGACGGCTCGGGGGCCATGTCGTCACCGGCCACGTCGACGGCGTCGGAACCCTCGTCGCCCGGACGCCCGGGCGCCGCTGGGACGACGTCGCCCTCGAGGTGCCCGACCGGCTCTCCCGGTACGTGGCCGAGAAGGGCTCGATCGCCGTCGAGGGTGTCTCGCTCACGGTGGCCGGCGTCGCGGGGAACCGGGTCGAGGTCGCCCTCGTCCCGACCACTCTCGCCGCCACCACCCTCGGCGACCTGCCCCCGGGGGCCGCGGTGAACGTCGAGGTGGACGTGCTCGCGAAGTACGTCGAGCGGCTGGTGCACGCATGAGGCCCGCGCACGCCGAGGTCGCCACCGGGACGGTCGAGGACGCCCTCGTCGCGTTGCGGACGGGGCGGCCCGTTCTCGTCGCGGACGACCGGAGCCGGGAGGACGAGGTCGACGTGGTCCTGGCGGGGGCGTCGGCCACCGCGGCGTGGATGGCCTGGACCGTGCGCCACACCTCCGGCTACGTCTGCGCACCCATGCCGGCCGCACGTGCCGAGCTCCTAGACCTTCCCCTCATGGTCCCCGGTGGCGAGGACCCCTACGGGACGGCGTACACCGTCACGGTGGACGCCGCGGAAGGCCTGACCACCGGCATCTCGGCGGCCGACCGGGCCCGCACCCTGCGGGTCCTCGCCGGTGCCGCCGCGGCTCCGGGCGACCTGCGCCGGCCGGGGCATGTCGTCCCGCTGCGCGCCGTCCCCGGCGGCGTGCTGGAACGACCGGGACACACCGAGGCCGCCGTCGACCTGTGCCGGCTCGCCGGGGTGGGCGAGGTCGCCGGGATCGCGGAGCTCGTCGAGGACGACGGAGAGATGCTCCGTCTGCCCGGCGCCGCGCGGCTCGCCGCCCGGGCCGGCCTCGTGCTCATCACCATCAGCGACCTCGCAGCCACGCTGCGGGACAGGGAGGAGAACTCATGAGTGGATCCGGAGCGCCTCGCACCGAGGTCGACGGGCACGGTCTGCGGGTGGTCGTGGTGGCCGCCCGGTGGCACGACACCGTCATGGACGGCCTGCTTGCCGGTGCCGAGCGTGCGCTGGCCGGGGCGGGCGCACGGACGCAGGTGGTTCGGGTGCCCGGGTCGTTCGAGCTGCCCGTCGCCGCGGCCGCGGCGGCTCGCGCGGGTGCGGACGCGGTCGTCGCGCTGGGCGTCGTCGTGCGGGGGGAGACGCCGCACTTCGACTACGTGTGCCAGGCCGCCACCTCGGGCCTCACCGACGTGGCCGTCTCCACCGGTGTCCCGGTCGGGTTCGGCGTGCTGACCGTCGATGACGAGGCCCAGGCCGTGGCCCGTGCCGGCCTGCGGGGATCCAGGGAGGACAAGGGTGCGGAGGCGGCCGAGGCGGCGATCGCGACCGCGGTGGCGATCCGCGCGCTCTGATCCGGGCACTGTGCGCTGTGATCGCTGCACTGTGATCCCTGGCCGCGCCGCCGCGCCTGGCCACGCGGGCGCCCGCGGGCCGCTAGCGTGGTGGGGTGGCTCAGCGTGTGGAGGCGGCGGAACGTCTGCTCGACCTCGTCATCGCGTTGACGCACACCCGCCGGTGGATGACCAAGCAGGAGATCCGCACCCGGGTCCACGGCTACGCCGACGCCGTGTCCGACACGTCCTTCGAGCGGATGTTCGAGCGGGACAAGGACCTGCTGCGCGAGATGGGCGTGCCCCTCGTCGTCGAGCACGACCCCGTGCACGAGGACGACGTCGGCTACCGGGTCGACACCTCCGGCTACACCCTGCCGCCGGTCTCCTTCACCCCGGCCGAGGTCGGTGTCCTGTCGCTGGCCGCCGAGCTGTGGCAGGACGCCACGCTGCGGTCCTCGGCACGCCGTGGCGTGACGAAGCTGCGCGCCGTCGGCCCCGCACCGGAACCCGGCGCGCACGCCGGTCTCGCGCTGCGGGTGCGCGGGCCCGAGGCGGCGTTCGCGCCCATCCTCGAGGCCATCGACGAGCGCCGTGCCGTCGCGTTCACGTACCGGGCCGCGAGCACCGGACGGGTCACCCGCCGCACCGTGCACCCGTGGCGGCTGCTCAACGCCGGACGTGGGTGGTACCTGGTGGGTCACGACGTGGACCGGGACGCGCCGCGCGCCTTCAGGCTCTCCCGCATCCAGGGCCGGGTCCGGGCGACCGGCCGGGCGGCGGCCTTCGAGGTGCCCGACGACATCGACGTCACCGGCCTGGTGGCGACGGCGCGTCCCGAACCCGGCACCGCGCGCCTCGCCGTGCTCCCCGGTCGTGCCGCGGCGGTGCGCAGCCGCGGCACCGTGGTGGCGCCCGCGGCGGCGACCGAGGGGCCGCTGGCGGACCGCGAGGTGCTCGAGGTGCCGTACGCCGACGTGGACGCGTTCGCCGAGGAGGTCGCGGCCTACGCCGCCTCCGTCCTCGTGCTCGACCCGCCGGACCTGCGGGACGCGGTGCTGCGGCGGCTGCGTGCCGTCGCCGCGCTCGACGCCGGGCAGCCCGCTGACGGCGCAGGGCCGGGGGGCGGGCATGGCTGAACCGATCGCGGAGCGGCTGACGCGCCTGCTCGCGCTCGTCGCGTACCTCAGCGAGCACCCGGGCGTCCCGGTGTCTCAGGTGGCCGAGCACTTCGGCACGAGCGAGGCGCAGGTGGTGGCCGACGTCAACCTGCTCTGGGTGACGGGCACGCCCGGCTACCTCCACGACGACCTCATCGACTTCTCGGCTGACGCCCTGGATCACGGCGTCCTCACGCTCACCGAGGCTCGCGGGATGGACCGGCCGCTGCGCCTGTCGAGCTCGGAGGCCCTCGCGCTGCTGCTCGCGCTGCGCTCGGTGCGGGAGCTGCTCACCGACCGCCCGGCTGTGGAGTCGGCCGCGCTGGAGTCGGCGGTCGAGAAGCTCAGCCGTGCGACCGGACGGGCGGCCGAGCAGGCCGCCTCGGTGCAGGTGCACGTGCGCCCCGACGTGCCGGGGGCCGCGGTGGCGGACCGCCTGGAGGCGGTGCGCGGCGCGGTCGCGCGCGGCCGGCGGCTGCACCTGCGTTACGTCTCGGCGGCCGACGTCGTCTCCGAGCGGGACGTGGACCCGGTCGAGGTGCACTCCGACGGGGTCACGTGGTCCCTGCGGGCGTGGTGCCACCGTGCCCGCGGGGCCCGCACGTTCCGCCTGGACCGGATCCTCGACCTGACCGAGCTCGACGAGGCCGCGGAGCACCACCCGGACCTGGCCTGGGACAGCCCGGGCTTCGGGGTGGACGGCCGACTGGTGACCCTGGAGCTGGAGTCCGGGGCCCGGTGGGTGAGCGAGAACGTCCCGGTCGAGTCGGTGGAGGACCTGCCGGACGGGACCCACCGCGTGGTGCTGCGCGTCTGGGACCAGGCGTGGGTGACCAACCTGCTGCTGTCCGCGGGCGACTCGGTGCGCGCCGTCGACCCGCCCGAGCTGGCGACCGAGGTCGCCGGCCGGGCACGCCGGGCGCTCGAGGAGTACGCGCACCTCGACGGGTGAGCGAACCGTCGCTGTCTAGTCTGGTCTCCGTGTGGTGGATCGTGTGGCTGGTGCTTGTGGTGGCCGGTGCCGGGCTGCTGGCGCTGCTCGGGTACGGGCTGTGGCGGCGGGTCAAGGCGCTCGGGCGTGAGCTGCGTGACCTGTCGGGCGCCGTCGAGCGGCTGGAGTCCGCCTCCGCCGTCGTGCCGGAGCCGGGGACGAGGCACCGTCCGGGGCCGCTGCGGGACCCCGCGACCCTGGCGTCCGCACGCGCCACGCGCGAGCGGGTGGCGCAGGAGCGGGACGAGGCGCGGACGGTCCGGCTGGCCCGCGCCGTGGCGCGCTGGCGCGCCCTCAAGCTACTCGAGTGAGGTGCCGAACCGGCTGTCGGTCCGCCGTCCGGCCCCGGTGGCGGTATCGT
This sequence comes from Georgenia alba, assembly GCF_042665525.1. NCBI lineage: Bacteria > Bacillati > Actinomycetota > Actinomycetes > Allobogoriellales > Allobogoriellaceae > Georgenia > Georgenia alba. The sequence goes on along the minus strand of NZ_JBHTCQ010000004.1, from coordinate 97,503 downwards.
GGTCGTCACGACGTCCCACGACCGAAGGTGCATCGTATGCGCGGCATGTTTCAGCCCTCGCACATCATCATCCTGGTGCTGGTGATCGTGCTGATCTTCGGCGCCACGAAGCTCCCCGACATCGCGCGGAGCGTCGGCCAGTCGCTCAAGGTCTTCAAGAAGGAGGTCAAGGAGCTCCGGGACGACGACTCCGGCGACTCCGAGGCCACCGGTGGCGCGACCAGCTCCTACACCGCGACGGGCGGTCAGTCCCCGCAGGCCAACCCGCCGTACCCGAGCCAGCAGCCCCCGCCCGGCGGGCAGCAAGGTACCCCCGGAGCGGCCGAGCAGCCCTCGGCCGGCACGCCACCGAAGTCCTGACGGGTGGGCGCCGAGCGCCCGTCACGGAAGCAGAACCCCGAGGGGCGGATGCCTCTCGGGGACCATCTCCGTGAGTTGCGCAAGCGAATCATGCTCGCGGCGGCGGGCATCGTGGCCGCCGCCGTCGGTGGCTGGTTCCTGTACACGCCGCTCGTGCGCGAGCTGCAGGCACCGCTCGAGGACGTCGGTGTCCTGAACTTCACCACGGTCGGCCAGGCCTTCGACCTGCGCATCCAGGTGGCCCTCTTCCTCGGGCTGTTCCTCGCCAGCCCGTGGTGGATCGGCCAGGTCTGGATGTTCGTCGCGCCCGGCCTGACCCGGATGGAGAAGGTCTACTCCCTCGCGTTCATGTTCGCGGGTGCCGCCCTGTTCGTCGGCGGCGGTGCGCTGGCCTGGTGGGTGCTGCCGCACGCGATCGAGATGCTCACCTCGCTGACGCCCGAGAACGCGCAGAACTTCCTCGAGGCGCGGATGTACTTCTCCTTCTACATGAAGGTCACCGTGGTGTTCGGCATCGCCTTCCTGCTGCCCGAGCTGATGGTGGGGCTGAACTTCCTGGGTGTGGTCCGCGGGCGGGTCTTCCTCAAGGCATGGCGGTGGGCCGTCATCGCCGCGTTCGCCTTCACCGCCATCGCGAACCCGCTGCCGGACGTGTGGTCGATGATCATCATGGGCGGCGCGATCTCGGCGCTGTACTTCCTCGCTGTGGGAGTCTGCTTCCTGCGCGACCGGTACACGGACCGTCGGAAGGCGCGCGTCGAGGCCGCGGCCGCGGCCGCTGGTGACTGAGCGAGCAGGGGGAGACGTGGACGCACGGCCCGACGGCGCGGGCACCGCCGGCGGCCCCGTCGGGTCGGGTACCGCCGGCCGGGTGGGCGTCGTGCTCAACCCCACCTCCGGGAAGGGCCGCGGGCGCAGCATCCGGGACCAGGTCTTCGACGGTCTCGCCGCCGACGGTTTCCAGGTGTACGACCTCTCCGGGCCCGATCTTCCCGCCGCGACGGCACGGGCACGTACCGGGCTGACCCTCGGCCTCGACGCGCTGGTCGCGGTCGGCGGTGACGGCATGGTCCACGCCGGCGTCAACGTGGTCGCGGGCACCGGGGTCCCGCTGGGCGTGGTGGCGGCGGGCACCGGGAACGACATCGCGCGGGCGCTGCACCTGCCCGTGCACGACGTCACGGCCTCGCTCGGCACGATCCGGGAGGCGCTGGCCGCGCGGCGGGACGGGCACCGCGGTCCCGACGGCGAGGGCGTGCGCATGCTCGACGCCGTCGGGGTCTCCCGGCCGGGCGGCGTCGTGGAGCACTGGTACCTCGCGGTGCTGTCCTGCGGCATCGACGCCGCCGTCAACGCCCGCGCCAACGCGATGACGTGGCCGCGTGGCAGCGCGCGGTACGTGCGGGCCCTGATGAACGAGCTGCGCACGTTCGAGCCGTTCGGGTACCGCGTGACGATGGACGGCGAGGTGTGGGAGTCCGCCGGAACCCTGGTGGCGGTGGCGAACACCCGGCTGTTCGGCGGCGGCCTGAAGATCGCGCCGGACGCCACCCCGGACGACGGGCTCCTCGACGTCGTGTACGCCGACGGGCTCACCCGCGCCCAGGTCCTCGCCGTCTTCCCTCGGCTGTACACCGGCGCGCACGTGGACCATCCGGCGATGCATGTGCGCCGCGCGCGCTCGGTGCTCATCGAGCCTGTGCCATCCCTGGGGGCCGTGCCGCCGCAGGCATTCGCCGACGGCGAGCCGCTGTTCTCCCTACCGGTGCAGTGCGACCTGCACCCGCGTGCGGTCGGGGTGCTGGCACGTACGCTCGACCGGTGAGTTCGAGGAGTTCGAGAAACGCGAGGAGCCGATGAGCTCGCCGGCCGAGCGGTACGCGGCGTTCCGTCAGCGGCAGCGGGCGGAGGCGACCGAGCTCGCCGGCTTCCGCGGCCGGCTCGGCTTCGGCCTCGACGACTTCCAGGTGCGCGCGTGCGAGGCGGTGGAGGCCGGCCACGGAGTCCTCGTCGCGGCGCCGACCGGGGCCGGGAAGACGGTGGTGGGGGAGTTCGCCGTCCACCTGGGTCTGGCGCAGGGCCGCAAGGCCTTCTACACCACGCCGATCAAGGCGCTGAGCAACCAGAAGTACCTCGATCTCGTCGCCGTCCACGGCCGCGACCACGTGGGCCTGCTCACCGGCGACACGTCGATCAACGGCAACGCGCCCGTGGTGGTGATGACCACCGAGGTGCTCCGGAACATGCTCTACGCCGGCTCGGACACGCTCGACGGGCTGGGCTTCGTGGTGATGGACGAGGTGCACTACCTCGCCGACCGGTTCCGCGGGCCGGTGTGGGAGGAGGTCATCATCCACCTCGACCCCGGAGTGCAGGTCGTCTCCCTCTCGGCCACCGTGTCCAACGCCGAGGAGTTCGGCGAGTGGCTGACGCTGGTGCGGGGCAACACCGAGGTCGTGGTCACCGAGACCCGTCCGGTGCCGCTGTGGCAGCACATGATGGTCGGCAAGGCGCTGCACCCGCTGTACAGCGCCCACGTCGACCCGACTGCGGTCGGCGCCGATCCTCCGCTGAACCCCGACCTGCTCGAGGCGATCCGGGGTGCCCAGCGGACCGGCTCGGCCAAGGACGTCCCGCGTCGCGGTCGCGGGCACGGCGGCACAGGTCGCGGCTCGGGGCGCCGGGGCGGCGGCCGCTCCGGGCACGGAGGTCGGCATCGGCACCAGGCGGGGCGGGGTGGTCGCGGCGGCAGCCCGCGCTTCGCGTCCCGGGTCCGGCCGGCGCCCCGGCCCCTCGTCGTCGAACGGCTGGACCGTGACGGTCTGCTGCCGGCCATCGTGTTCGTGTTCTCCCGGGCCGGCTGCGAGGCCGCGGTGCAGCAGGTGGTCCGCGCCGGGATCCGGCTGACGACGGCACAGGAGCAGCGCCGGATCCGCGAGATCGTCGAGCGTGCGGTGGCCGGCGTGCCGCCCGAGGACCTCGCCGTGCTCGGGTACGACACCTGGTCGCTGGCGCTCGAGCGAGGCGTGGCGGCACATCACGCCGGGCTGCTGCCGGTCTTCAAGGAGACCGTCGAGGAGCTCTTCACCGCCGGGCTGGTCAAGGTCGTCTACGCCACCGAGACGCTCGCCCTCGGCATCAACATGCCGGCGCGGTCCGTGGTCCTCGAGCAGCTCGTGAAGTGGGACGGCAGCGCGCACGCGCAGCTCACGCCCGGCGAGTACACCCAGCTCACCGGGCGCGCCGGCCGGCGCGGGATCGACGTCGAGGGCCACGCCGTCGTGCTCTACAGCGACGAGATCGACCCGGTGGCGGTCGCGGGCCTCGCCTCCCGCCGGACCTACCCGCTGCGTTCGGCCTTCCACCCCACGTACAACATGGCCGTCAACCTGCTCGGCACCATGTCTCGGGCCCAGGCCCGGGAGATCCTGGAGTCCTCCTTCGCCCAGTTCCAGGCGGACCGCGGCGTGGTCGGGCTCGCGCGCCAGGCCCGCCGCCATGCGGAGGCCATGGAGGGGTACGCGGAGGCCATGCGATGCCATCTGGGCGACTTCACCGAGTATGCCGAGCTGCGGCGTCGTCTCAAGCAGAAGGAGGCGGACGTCTCTCGGGAGCGGGCCGCGGACCGGAGGATGGCCGTCCGGCGGTCGCTGTCCGGGCTGCGCCGGGGCGACGTCGTGGCGTACCGGCGTGGACGGCGCACCGCGCACGCCGTGGTGCTCAACGCCACGGACTCGCTCGACGGGCCGACGCTGCAGGTGCTCACGGACGAGCGGCAGCTGCGGACTCTCACCGCCGCCGACCTGCCCCACGGCGTGACCAACGTGGGCACCGTCCGCGTGCCGAAGAACCTCAACCCCCGCAACCCCGCGCAGCGCCGTGATCTGGCCTCCACGTTGCGCAACGCGCTGGCGGAGGGGCGCCTCGCCGCCTCGGACCCCCCGCGACGGCGCAGCGGCGGACCGGCGGAGCCGGACGCGGACGTCGCCGAGCTGCGGCGGCAGATCCGGGCCCACCCCTGTCACGGGTGCGCCGAGCGGGAGGACCACGCGCGCTGGGCCAACCGGTGGGAACGGGCGGCCGGCGAGCACGAGGAGCTGGTGGCGCGGATCGAGCGACGCACCGGCACGATCGCCCAGGACTTCGACCGCGTCTGCGGGGTGCTCACCCGGCTCGGCTACCTCGAGGAGGGCGACGGCGACGGCCTGGCGGTCACCGAGTCCGGGACCTGGCTCGGCCGGCTGTACGCCGAGAAGGACCTGCTGCTGGCCGAGTGCCTGCGGTCGGGCGTGTGGGACCAGCTCTCGGCCGCGGAGCTCGCGGCCATCGTCTCCACGGTGGTGTACGAGGCCCGCACGCCGGAGAGCGGAGGCGTCGGCGCGTTGCCGGGTGGTCGGCACGGCATGGTCGGGCAGGCACTGAGCGCGACGATCGGGATCTCGCGGGAGCTGGCCGACCTCGAGCGGGAGCACGGGGTACGCGTGACGGCGCCGGTCGACCCGGGTCTGGTCAGCGCGGTGCACGCGTGGGCCGCCGGCGCGCCGCTGGGTGACGCGCTGGACGAGGCGGAGCTCGGCGCCGGGGACTTCGTCCGGTGGTGCAAGCAGATCCTGGACGTGCTCGACCAGGTCTCGGTCGCGGCGCCGGACGCGGCCCTGGCGGTCCGTGCGCACGAGGCGATGGGGCTGGTCCGGCGGGGCGTCGTCGCGTGGTCGAGTGTCTGATGCCTCATGACCCGACGACACGCGGGACGACACGCCGGGAGATCCGAGGTCAAGCAGTTTTCGTCGCAGCGCTCTGACCTGCATGTTCGCCGATGACCTGCGCGGTCGGAGGGTTGTCGAGTCGCCCGGAGCGGCGATACGTTCGTTCCCTGTTCGCCCGCAGGCCGCGCCACGCGAGACGACGTGCGGTGCTGGTAGCGGGGCACAACAGTGACCAGGCCCGCGTGCCCGTTAGATAACGGCTGGCTCGCCCCCAGGGGAGCCAGCCGGACCGAGGGGCACGCGGGCCTGTCGTCTTTCCGGCGGATAAACTCGCGTGGTGCCACCCGTCCGCCCGCCGCGTTCCTGGACGCTGCTCCTGGCCGCCCTCGGCGGGCTCGCGACGGACACGGCCTTTCCGGCCCGGTCCTGGTGGCCGATGGCCTACCTGGGTATCGCGCTGCTGGTCCTGGCGCTGCGTCGTGACTCCGTGCTGTGGGGCTGGCTCGTCGGCTTCGTCTGGGGTCTCGGGTTCTTCCTGCCGCACCTGTGGTGGGCGAACCACGCCGTCGGTGAACCCATCGGCTGGCTGGCGCTCTCGACGGCCGAGGCGGCGCTGGTGGGCGTGTTCGGCGCCGGGGCGGTCCTCGTGCGGCGTGCACCCGGTCTCCGTGACCGGGTGTGGGCGCAGATCCTCGCCGTCGCCGTGCTGTGGGTGAGCATCGAGCAGTTCCGGGCACGGTGGCCGTTCGAGGGGTTCCCGTGGGGATTCCTGGCGTTCTCCCAGACGGACGCGCCGCTGCTGCCGCTGGCGTCGATCGGCTCGACCGTGCTGGTGAGCGGCGTCGTCGTGGTGATCGGCGCCGCGCTCGCGCACGCCGCGGTCCGGCTCCGGGAGCTCCGGGTGGGAGCGGCGAGCGCGCTGGTGGTGGTCGCCGCGGCGTGCGCCTTCGCACCGTTGCTCGTGCCGCTCGGCACCCAGCCGGAGAGCGGCAGCCTCCGGGTGGGGGCCGTGCAGGGGAGCGTCCCCGAGGCCGGTGCGGACGCGTCGTCGCAGGCGGCGGCCGTGACCGAGAACCACGCGGCCGGCACCGAGGCCCTGCTGGACCGCGTCGCACCCGGTGAGCTGGACCTGGTGATCTGGCCCGAGAGCTCCGCCGACATCGACCCGCGCACCGACCAGCTGACGGCGGACGTCATCGACGGGGCGGCACGCGCGGTCGACGCGCCGATCCTGCTCGGCACCCAGCGCTACCTCGCCGACCCGCAGGAGCCGGAGGCGCGTGCGCGGTTCAACGAGCTGGTGCTCTGGGAAGCCGGGACCGGAGCCGTTCCCGAGCTCGTCTACGCGAAGCAGCACCCGGTCCCGTTCGGCGAGTACATGCCGTACCGCGAGTTCTTCCGCATGTTCACCGAGGCCGTGGACCTGGTGAGCATCGACATGCTCCCCGGCACCGAGATGGGCCTGATGTCCCTGCCGCTGGAGCGCCTGGGCCGGGACGTGCCGGTGTCGGTCGGCATCTGCTTCGAGGTGGCGTACGACGAGCTCATCCGGGAGTCCGTGGTCGCGGGCGGCGAGCTGATCGTGATCCCCACCAACAACGCCTCCTTCGGGCTCACGCAGGAGTCCAGCCAGCAGCTGGCGATGTCCCGCTTCCGGGCCGTGGAGCACGGCCGCGCCGTCGTGCAGATCTCGACGGTCGGGGTCAGCGGCATCGTCACACCGAACGGGGTCTTCCAGGACCGCACCGGTCTGTGGACCGCGGAGGAGATGGTCGACACCGTGCCGTTGCGCACCACTCTCACCGTCGCGGACCGCCTCGGCCAGTGGCCCGCGCTCGTCGCGGGCGCGCTGGCCGGCGTGGGGCTGCTCGGCGGGCTCGTGGGCACCGTGGAGCGAGCCGTGACCCGGAGTAGCGGGAGCCGGCGCACGGGGGGCCGTCGGTCCGGGACCGGGCGCCGAGGGAGCGGGCGCCGAGGGACCGGGCGCCGAGGGACCGGGCGCCGATGAGCGAGGGGGAGCCGCGGCGCGTACTCGTCATCATCCCGACCTACGACGAGCGGGACACGTTGCCGGAGGCGCTGCGCCGGCTCCGCGCCGCCGTGCCGGAGGCCGACGTGCTCGTCGTCGACGACGCCAGCCCGGACGGCACCGGGGAGGTCGCGGACGCGGCGGCAGCCGACGACGCCGCCATCCACGTGCTGCACCGGCCTGGGAAGGACGGGCTCGGTCGGGCCTACGTGGAGGGCTTCGGCTGGGCGCTCTCGCGCGGCTACGCAACGGTCGTGGAGATGGACGCGGACGGCTCGCACCGTCCGGAGGACCTTCCGCGGCTGCTGGCTCGCGCGTCGCGCTCGGACCGGCCCGACCTCGTCCTCGGGTCCCGCTGGGTACCGGGCGGACGGGTGGTCAACTGGCCGTCACACCGGCAGCTGCTCTCCCGCGGCGGCAACGCCTGGGTGCGCCTCGCCCTGGGTGTGACGGTGCATGACGCGACCGGTGGGTACCGGGTGTTCCGGGCCGAGACGTTGCGCGGGCTGCCGTTGGCGGAGATCGAGTCCCAGGGCTACTGCTTCCAGGTGGACATGGTGTGGCGGGTGGAGCGTGCCGGCGGCCGCGTCGTCGAGGTGCCGATCACGTTCGTGGAGCGGGCCGAGGGACGCTCGAAGATGAGCCGAGCGATCGTCGCCGAGGCACTCTGGCGGACCACGGCCTGGGGCGTGGCGCGCCGCGCCGGCCAGCTCGGCGCACTCGCCCGGCGGCTGGCACGACGGCGACGGCCGGCCGGGGGCCGCCGGTGAGCCGGCATGACGAAGGCCCGGACACACGGTCCGGGCCTTCGTGGGGCGTGACGCCTCAGGCGCTCCGACGGCGCAGCTCGCCGCTGCGGAGCAGCTCCAACCGCTCCTCGAGCAGCGCCTCCAGCTCCGGGATGCTGCGGCGCTCGAGCAGCATGTCCCAGTGCGTGCGCGGCGGCTTGACCGGCTTCTTGGGCTCGGGCTTGGTGGCGTCGCGCAGCAGCGCCTCCTTGCCGCACACCTTGCACTCCCAGACCGGGGGCAGCTCGGCGTCGACCGAGAACGGGAGGCTGAACGAGTGCCCGTCGGGGCAGGTGAAGTCGGCCTTCAGCCGCGGGGCGAGGTCGACGTTCTCCTCGGACTCGAGGCTGTTGGCGCCGATCTTCATGCCACGTAGTGAACGTTCTGCCATGAGCATCCCCTTCGCTCGTTGGTCCGTCGGCGCGTGCCGGCCGGAGACGTGGCGGCCTCGTGGGCCCACCACCCGCTGTGTTTCCTCCTAGTCGAACGACCGGGACTTGGCGGGTGTTCCAACGTTCCGGATCAAAGATTGTGACGTGTGTCTAACAACCACGCCACCGGAATGTGGGGTACGGGCGGCGCGATCCGACGCCGCATCGGGCATGCTGATCTGGTAGCCGTGAGAGAGGAGCGCCCGTGACCGTCACCGCCGTGCCGTCCCCCCGTCGTGTGCTCGCAGACGCCGTGCCCGGCGCGCGCGTGCGCGACGTCCTGCTCGTCGTGGCCGGTGCCGGCCTGGTCGCGGGGATCGGCCAGCTCGCGATCCCGCTGCCGTTCACGCCTGTACCGCTCACGCTGGGGACGTTCGCCGTGCTCTTCGTCGGTGCAGCGCTCGGACCGGCGCGCGCGGCCGCCGCCATGGTGCTGTTCCTCCTCGCCGGCGTGCTCGGCGCGCCCGTCTTCGCCGACGGCGAGAGCGGCTGGGCGCTGGCGTCGTTCGGCTACGCGGTCGGCTACCTGCCGGCCGCCGTGCTGCTCGGGTACCTGGCACGCCGCGGCGCGGATCGTTCGGTCTTCCGTACGGCACTGGCAGCCGTCGCTGCTACCGCGGTGATCTACGTGCCGGGTGTGCTGTGGCTGATGGGCTACACGGGTGCCTGGTTCGGTGAGGCGCTCGCCCTCGGCGTCGTGCCGTTCCTGATCGGTGACGCGGTCAAGGCGGTCGCGGCCGCCCTGCTGCTGCCCGGGGCGTGGCGGCTGCTGGGCGAGCGCCGCTGATGGCGCTGCTGCGCTGCGACTTCTTCTCCGACGTGCTCGGCACGGGCACGTCGATGTCCGTGATCCTGCCTCAGCCGGCCCGCGCGGCGCAGATCGGCATGGCGTCCGCCGCCGAGACCGAGGAGCCGCCGCCCGTGCTGTACCTGCTGCACGGGCTCAGCGACGACGCGACGACGTGGACCCGGCGCACCTCGATCGAGCGGTACGCCACCGAACGCGGTCTCGCCGTCGTCATGCCGCAGGTGGGCCGCAGCTTCTACGTCGACACGGTCGGTGGGGAGCGGTACGGAACGTTCCTGACCGAGGAGCTGCCCGCCGTCGTCCAACGGTTCTTCCGGGTGTCCGACGCTCGGGAGGACACGTTCGTCACCGGCCTGTCGATGGGCGGGTACGGAGCCATGCGGTGGGCCCTGACGCATCCGCACCGGTTCGCCGCCGCGGCCAGCCTCTCCGGTGCCCTCGACGTGGCGACCCTCCAGCCGCACCGCGCGGACCTCTTCCCGCGGATCTTCGGCGAGGCGGACATACGCGGCACCGAGCACGACCTGCTCGCCCTGCTGGAACGGGCTGACATCGCCGCCCTGCCACCGCTGTACGCGGTGTGCGGCACCGAGGACGAGCTGCTGCCCACCCAGGAGGCGTTCGCGTCCGCGGCCGAGCGGGCCGGGGCGGACCTGACGGCCGTCACCCGCCCCGGGCGGCACGAGTGGGGGTTCTGGGACGCCACCATCCAGGACGTGCTCGCGTGGCTGCCGGTGCGCACCGGCGAGCCGTCGCCGGCGTGAGACGTGGAGGTCGTGCCGGCCGGTGGCGGTCTCGCGTCTCGCCGTGCCGGTGTCGGTGGCCGGTGCCACGATGTCCGGCATGGAGATCACGCAGCAGATTGTCGTGCTCGACGCCGCTGACCTGGACGCGGTGTCGCGATTCTGGGCAGATGTGCTGGGCGGCACCGTGGAGGCCGACGACGACTGGCACACCGTGCGCGTCGACGGCGAGGCCAGGCTCGCGGTGCAGCTGGCACCGGACCACGTCCGGCCGGAGTGGCCCGACGGCACGCCGCAACAGATCCACCTCGACCTGTTCGTGAAGGACGTGCGCGCCGCGCACGACGAGGTGATGGGGCTCGGTGCGTCGTTCCTGCAGGCGGCGGAGGACCTGGACGCACCGTCCGGGTTCCAGGTCTACGCAGACCCGGCCGGCCATCCGTTCTGCCTGTGCTGGGGCTCGGGCTGAGGTCGACTCAGGAAAGGCGCAGCCGGGCCCGGTCATCGCAGCTCGAGCGTCATGAACACGCTGTTCGGGTCCGCGGTGTAGTCACCGAACGGCGGGCACTCGACGAACCCGTGCCGGGCGTAGAGGCGGCGTGCCGGGGCGAAGAACTCCTGCGAACCCGTCTCCAGGCTGACCCGTCGGTAGCCGCGGGACCGGGCCTCGGCGAGCAGGTGCCCGAGCATGTCCGCGGCGACCCCGCGACCCCGCATCGCGGGGACGGTGCGCATGGTCTTGATCTCGCCCTCGTGCTCGCCGAGATGCTTGAGCGCACCGCACCCGGCAAGGCGGCCGTCGTCCCAGATCGTCCAGAACGTGACGCCGTCGCCGTTCAGCTGGTCGGGCCCGAGCGCATGGATGCTCTCCGGCGGCGACGTGGCGTGCATGTCGGACAGATGGTCCGCCACCAGGTCCCGCACGTCCGTCGAGGTCAGGTCGTCCAGGGTGATGTGCACGGCAGCAGGGTAGCGGCGGGCCGGCCGGAGCCAGGACCGGCGGGCTCGGCTAGGCTCGCGGCCGTGCGTCCGACGCCCGAGGTCCTCGCCGCCTACGGAGCCGGTCCGTACGTCGTGCCGCTCGCCGGCGGCCAGGGCACCTCGTGGCGCGCCGGGGACCTGGTGCTCAAGCCCGTGGACATGCCCGAGGGTGCCCTGACCTGGCTCGACACCGTCCTGCGGGCGCGGATGAACGACGGATCGGTCCGGGTCAGCCTGCCCCTGCGCGCACGCGACGGCGCGCTCCAGGTGGACGGGTGGTGCGCCTTCCCGCACCTGGCGGGCAGCCACGAACCGGGCCGGTGGGCGGAGATCGCGGCGGCCGGCGCCACGTTCGCGCGGCTCACCGCAGGGCTGCCGAGACCCGCCTTCCTCGACGACCGGACCGACCTGTGGGCGGTGGCGGACCGGTTCGCCTGGGGCGAGGTCGACCTTCCGCACGTGCGGGACGTGCCCGAGGTCGCCGTCGCGCTGGCCCGTCGTCGGGGGCTCACCGCGCCGTCGACCGTCATGCACGGGGACCTCACCGGGAACGTCCTCTTCGCGCCCTCCGAGCCGCCCGCTCTCATCGACCTCAGCCTGTACTGGCGGCCCGTGCGGTACGGCACCGCGATCGTCGCGCTCGACGCCGTGTGCTTCGAGGGCGCACCGCACGAGCTGCTGACCACGCTGGACCCGCAGCCCGACGCCCGCCAGTACCTGCTCCGGGCGCTGCTGTTCCGGATGGTGACCGATCTCGTGATCGACCCGGGCGCGTCGCTCGCGGCCTACGAGCCGGTGCTGGCCCTGCTGTAGTTCACCGTCACGCCACGCGCGGGACGCCGTGCGGTCGCTACAAGGTGCGAGCGTGGGCGGCACGACGGCGGAGGGCAGCGATGGCGACCATCGGTACGTGGAACCTGGAGAACCTGTTCCGGCCGGGCGAGGACGGCGGACCGAGCGGCGAGACCGAGTACGACGCGAAGCTCGACACCCTCGCCGCGACGATCGAGTCCATGGACCCGGACGTCCTCATGGTGCAGGAGGTCGGGACCCCCGAGGCGCTGGACGACCTCGCCGAACGGGTGGGCGGGCGCTGGTACACAGAGCTGGCCGAGCCCGACGGCCGCGGCATCCGGGTCGGCGCCATGTTCCGTCCGGCGGCCGGTGCCATCGAGCAGATCACCGACTTCCCCGACGGTCTGCGGCCCATCCAGGTCGACGACAGCGGAACGCGGGTCGGGTCGCTCGGGCGAGCCGGGCTGCACGTCCGGGTCCGGCTCGGTGGCGAGACGGTCGACATCGTCACGGCCCATCTGAAGTCGAAGCTGCTGACCTTTCCCGGCGGACGGTTCAACCCCCGGGACGAGGACGAGCGGGCCCGGTACGCCAACTACGCCCTGCACCGGCGGGCGGCGGAGGCGGCCGGCGTGCGCGCCTACGTCACCGCGCTGCTGGAGGGCGAGGGCCAGGAGCGTGCCGTCGTCGTGGCGGGAGACCTCAACGACGAGGTGCAGGCCGCGACGACCCAGATCTTGCTGGGACCCCCGGGTTCGGAGATCGGGACGGGCGGGCACGACCGTCCGGACGCCGGCGACGGCATGCGCCTGTGGAACCTCGCCCCGCTCATCCCGACGGAGCACCGCTACTCCCGCGTCTACCGCGGCCGTCGCGAGCTCATCGACCACGTGCTGGTCAGCCACGCAGTGCTCGACGTGGTCGAGGAGGTCACCACGGCCGGGCCGGGGGAGACCCCGTCCATCACGGACACCCCGACCGAACGGCAGGACGAGCCCGGCTCGGACCATCGGCCGGTGGTCGTCACGCTGGAGCTGTGACCGGGTTCGGAGCGTCACTCCCCGGTCTCACCGTCGACCGACTCACGTAGCAGGTCGGCGTGACCGTTGTGCCTGGCGTACTCCTCGACCATGTGCACGACGATCCAGCGCAGGCTCGGCGCCGTGCCGTCCGGCCACGGCTTCGCGGCGAGGCGGTCCAGACCTCCGTCCTCGAGGGCGCCCTCGGCGAGAGCGCGCGACCGCTCGACGGCCCGAGTCCACAAGGATCGGAGCCCCTCCGGGGAGTCGTTCGTGGCGGAGGTCCAGTCCCAGTCCGGATCCGCCTGCCAGTCGACCCCCTGCCACGTCTCGTGCGGCGGATTCCCGTGCAGCCGCACCGAGAACCAGAAGTCCTCGACCCACGCAAGATGCTTCAGCAGCCCGCCGAGCGTCATCGTCGAGGCGCCGACCCGCGCGTCCAGGCCGGCCGCGTCGAGGCCGCGGGTCTTCCACTCGAGCGTGGCGCGCTGGTAGTCCAGGAAGCCCAGCAGGGTCGCCGTCTCGCCGGCAGCGACCGGCGGCTCCGGCCGACCCTGGTCATCGATGAGCACATCCGGCATGTCGGCTCCTCTGCCGTGGTGGATGATCGGTCCGAGGGTAGCGGGACCGGATGTCGAAATCCGTGGCCGTCGTTCGACGAGGAGATGACGGCCGCCGTCCGAGGGCGGCCACGAGGAGAGGACAGTGCCATGCGGGTCATCGTGATGATCGAGGGTGCGGGTGCCGACGAGGACAAGATCGCCCCTACCCCTGAGATGTTCGAGCAGATGACGGCGTACAACGAGGAGCTCGTCAAGGCCGGGATCATGGTGGGCGGCGAAGGCCTGCTGCCGAGCGCCAAGGGCGCGCGAGTCGTGTTTCAGGCCGGCGAGACCTCCGTGGTGGACGGGCCGTTCACCGAGTCGAAGGAGGTCGTGGCCGGCTACTGGCTCTGGGAGGTGAGCAGCCTCGAGGAGGCGGTCGAGTGGGCACGCCGGTGCCCGACCGACCCGAAGTACGGCTCCGCCCAGACGCTCGAGATCCGCCCCATCGCGGAGTTGGAGGACTTCGGTGAGGCCCTCACCCCGGAGGTCGCCGAGCGTGAGGCCAGGATGACCGAGCAGATCAGGACCCAGCACGGGGCCTCCTGAGCCGTGGACGCCCGGCGCAGCATCGAGGCGGTCTGGCGGATCGAGTGCCCCCGCCTGATCGCGGCCCTGACGCGGCTCGTCCGCGACGTCGGGCTGGCCGAGGAGCTCGCGTCCGAGGCGTTCGTCGCTGCGCTGGAGTCCTGGCCCACCGAGGGGATCCCGCCGAGGCCGGGCGGCTGGCTGATGTCCACCGCCCGGCACAAGGCGGTCGACCGGATCCGGCGCGAGGAGAACCTGCGGCGCAAGTACGCGCAGCTCGCACCGGTCCTCGACCGCGTCCACGTCCCGGCCGAGGGGGCGCTGGAGGCGGTCGACGACGACCTGCTCGCGCTGCTCTTCACGGCGTGCCACCCAGTGCTGCCGCGGGAGTCCCGGGTGGCCCTGACGCTGCGGCTCCTCGGCGGTCTGCGGACGGAGGAGGTCGCGCGGGCCTTCCTGGTGCCGCCGGCGACGGTGGGGCAGCGCATCTCTCGGGCGAAGCGCACGCTGGCGGAGGCGCAGGTCCCGTTCGAGAAGCCGTCGCGGGAGGAGCTGCCCGAACGGCTCGGTGCCGTGCTCGAGGTGATCTACCTGGTGTTCAACGAGGGGTACTCGCCGTCCAGCGGTGAGGTGCACGTGCGCGCGGATCTTGCGGGGGAGGCGATGCGGCTCGGCCGCGTGCTGGTCGGTCTGCTCCCGCGTGAGCCGGAGGTCCTCGGGCTCGCCGCACTGATGGAGCTCCAGGCGTCCCGGTTCGCGGCACGGGCCGACGCGGCGGGAGCTCCGGTGACGTTGGAGGAGCAGGACCGCCGTCGGTGGGACCGGACGCTGATCGCCCACGGGCTCGGCCTGCTGGACCGGGCGGCCGCCTTGCGCAAACCGCTCGGGCCGTACACGATCCAGGCGGCGATCGCGGCCTGCCATGCCCGGGCGGTGACGTTCCAGGAGACCGACTGGGAACGCATCGCCGCCCTGTACGACGCGCTCGCACAGCTCACGCCCTCACCCGTGGTGGAGCTGAACCGGGCGGTTGCGGTGCTGCACGTCGACGGGCCGGGACCGGCGCTGGAGGTGCTGGACGCGGTGCGCGACGACAAGCGGCTCGCCCGCTACCATCTGGTCGGTGCCGTCCGCGCGGAGATCCTGACCGGCCTGGGCCGGCACGAGGAGGCCGCTGCGGAGCTGGAGGGTGCCGCCGACCTCGCGCCCACGCGGCACGAGCGGGAGCTGCTGCGCCGGCGGATGAGCGAGGCGTTGCGGCGGCAGTCTGCCCCGACGGCCTGAGCGGATGGGGCACTGGCGGGCGGGCACTGAGCGGATGGCACTGGGCGGCCGGGGCCGCGCGGCGCCGGCGGCCCGGGTCGTCAGACGCGCGTGAGCGGATGGTGCGGCTCGGGCGGCAGGTCGACGACGATCGCGTCACCAGGACGGACCGTGCCGCCGCGCGCGACGGTGCCCATGACGCCCGTAAGCCGCACCACCTCGCCGTCGGGCCCCTTGCGGAGCACCTGCTTCAGCAGACCGGAGCGGAAGTCGTTGATCTGCTGGCACGGGTTCCGCAGTCCCGTGACGGCCACGACGGCGTCCTCTCCGAGCCGCAGCCGGGTCCCGACCGGGAGCCCCAGCAGGTCGATGCCGGCGGTCGTCACGTTCTCGCCGAGCTGCCCGGGCGCGACGTCGTACCCCGCGAGGGTGAGCTCCTCGAACAGCTCGTGGTGGATGAGGTGCACCTGCCGGAGGTTCGGCTGCGACGGGTCCGCCGCCACTCGGGAGCGGTGCTTGACCGTCGCTCCGGCGTGAGCGTCGCCCCGGACCCCGATGCCCTCGACGAGGTCGATCTCGGCTACCGGCGTCTTGCTGAACGTGTGGGACGGGCTGAGGTGGACAGCGAGGACTGACGGCACAGCCTCATCCTTGCAGGTGCCGGACCTGCGTGCCGCGACCGGGAATGAACCGTGTGACGGACGGTTGACCATCACGTGAAGAAGATCGGGTTCCTCTCCTTCGGGCACTGGACGCCGTCGCCCGCCTCCCGGGTGCAGACCGCCTCCGACGCGCTGCTGCAGTCGATCGAGCTCGCCGTCGCCGCCGAGGAGGTCGGCGCGGACGGCGCGTACTTCCGGGTACACCACTTCGCGCGCCAGCTGGCCTCACCGTTCCCGCTGCTCGCCGCCGTCGGTGCCCGCACCAGCCGCATCGAGATCGGTACCGGCGTGATCGACATGAGGTATGAGAATCCCCTGTACTTCGCCGAGGATGCCGGTGCCGCGGACCTGATCGCCGGAGGACGGCTGCAGCTCGGGATCAGCCGCGGCTCGCCCGAGCAGGTCATCGAGGGCTACGCGTACTTCGGGTACGTCCCGGAGGAGGGCACGTCCGACGCGGACATGGCCCGCGCCCACACCGAGGTGATGAGGAAGGTGCTCGAGGGGACCGGCTTCGCCCAGCCGAACCCGCGCCCGATGTTCCCCAACCCGCCCGGTCTGCTGCGGATCGAGCCGCACTCCCCGGGCCTTAAGGACCGGATCTGGTGGGGCTCGGGCACCCGTGCGACGGCGGAGTGGACGGCCCGCCAGGGCATGAACCTCATGAGCTCCACGCTCCTGAGTGAGGACACCGGCGTGCCGTTCCACCAGCTGCAGGCCGAGCAGATCCACCGGTTCCGGGAGGCGTGGGCCGAGGCCGGCCACGAGCGTGAACCCCGGGTGTCGGTCTCCCGGAGCATCTTCCCGATCGTCAGCGACGAGGACCGGATGTACTTCGGTTCGGAGACCGACAGCCGCGACCAGGTCGGCCTGCTGGAGTCGGGCAAGGCGATCTTCGGCAAGACCTACGCCGGGGAACCGGACCAGCTCGTGAAGGACCTGGCGGAGGACGAGGCGATCGCGGCCGCGGACACGCTCCTGCTGACGGTGCCCAACCAGCTGGGGGTCGAGTACAACGCCCACGTGCTCGACAGCGTGGTGCGGCACGTGGCGCCGGAGCTCGGCTGGCGCTGACGCCCGGTCGCCTCACCCTGGCCGGGTGAGCAGCGAACGGAGCCGATCCCGGTACGGCTCCGACAAACCGACGACGTCGAGCGCCCGGTCCACGTTCGCCGCCGCGTCCACCACCAGCGGCACGGTGTGGTCGAGCCACGCGGCCACCTGCTGCGCGTCCCAGGCCGACTGCCGGTCGTGGGTCGGGCCGTGGTGCGTGACGCCGGCCATCGCGCGAACCGATGCGGCGTAGTCCTCCGCGACGATCTCTGGCGGCACGCCCGCGTTCGCGAGCAACAGCGCGGCCATCATGCCGGTGCGGTCGCGTCCGGCGCGGCAGTGGACCAGGACGCCGGGCCGGGCGTCCGCGACGGCCTCGAGGGCCGCGCGGACGAGATCGGGGAGGATCTCCCAGTTGTGCTCCCAGTACTCGGGGGAGTCGAGGATCGGGAAGCAGGCCTCTCGGAACGCCGGATTCGTGTGGTCCTCCGTCGGGGTGTGCACGACGGTGATCCCGTCGGAGCCCGCGGCCGTGGGATCGCCACGCGGTGGACCGACCTCTTCCGCTGTTCTGAGATCGACGATGGTCCGCCGACCCCAGGCACGGGCCGCTCGCCAGCCCGTGAGGGTGAGAAGCTCGCGTCGCGGACCGCGCGCGACACGCCTCTCGAGCGTCGTACCGGTGGGAGACGCCGACGTCGGGAGGCCACCGAGGTCGCGGATGTTGACCGAGCCGTCCCAGCGGAGTTCGCGCATCAGATTCGGACCCGAGTCACCCAGCGCACGGACGAGACCGTACCGGCGGGTACCGGCCCTGCCCAGGATGTTCGCCCCACCTTTTCCGGACGGCGATGTGTCGTTAGCCGTCCGTTCGTCCGTCATCGATTGACTCCGGTGTCGACCAACCGCCGCCGTACCAGGAGCGTTCGATGCCGTTGCAGGCCCGCCGGCCCTTGTCCCGACGCGGCTTCCTCACGGGGGCGGGCAGTGTCAGCGTCGCCGCGGTCCTGGTCGGGACCGGCGCGATCGGCGGAGAATCAGCCTCCGCACGGCCGCGGTCCCTCGGCGGTTACCCGTTCACCCTCGGGGTGGCGTCGGGCGACCCGATGCCCAACTCCGTCGTCCTGTGGACCCGGCTGGCGCCCGACCCGTACGCCGCCGACGGACGTGGCGGCATGCCGGACCGCGCCGTCCCGGTGCGCTGGGAGGTGGCCGAGGACGAACGGTTCCGCCGCGTCGTGCAGCAGGGCAGGGTGACCGCCGTCCCCGAGCTCGGCCACTCGGTGCACCCGGAGGTGTGGGGGCTGAGCCCCGCCAGGGAGTACTTCTACCGCTTCTATGCCGGGGGCGAGGTCAGCGAGACCGGCCGGACGAAGACGGCACCGGCTTACCACGACAACCCTGCCGCGGTGTCCCTCGCGTTCGCGAGCTGCGCCAACTGGAGCGACGGCTACTTCACGCCGTACCGCCACCTCGCCGAGGAAGACGTCGACGTCGTGCTGCACCTCGGGGACTACATCTACGAGTACGGCATCCCGGCCGACGGCGGTGCCCGCCAGCAGGCCGTCCCCGACCAGTTCCGCGACGAGGCCGTCACGCTCGCCCGGTACCGGCTCCAGTACGGGCTCTACAAGTCCGACGCCGACCTCATGGCGGCGCACGCGGCCGCCCCGTGGATCGTGACGCTGGACGACCACGAGGTCGAGAACGACTGGGCCGCGGAGAACCCGGTCGACCCAGACGACGCGGACGGATTCCTCGAGCGCCGCGCGTCGGCCTTCCAGGCCTACTACGAGCACATGCCGCTGCGTGCCGCGGCGGTACCCGAAGGGCCCGACATGCAGATCTACCGCCGGTTGCCCTACGGCAAGCTCCTGGACCTGAACGTGCTCGACACCCGCCAGTACCGCGACGACCAGATCGGCACCGGGCCCGAGGCGCCGGACGAGGGCAGCCTCGACCCGAACCGCTCGATGCTCGGGCAGGCGCAGGAGGCATGGCTGCTGACCGGTATGGGTCGCTCCGTCGCCCGGTGGCAGGTCCTGGCGAATCAGGCGCCCATGGCGGAGACGGACATGGAACCCGGCGAGGAGGTCGCGGTCTTCAAGGATCCCTGGGACGGCTACGACGCCAACCGCCGCCGCGTGCTCGAGGGCGCACGCGACCGGGGCGTGGAGAACCTGGTCGTGCTCACCGGCGACCGGCACCGGCACCACGCGAGCGACGTCAAGGCCGACTACCGCGACCCGGACGCGCCCACCATGGCGAGCGAGTTCATCTGCTCCTCCGTGAGCTCCGAGGGCGACGGCGAGGACCAGGACGACTACTCCCGCACCGCGCTCGAGGCGAACCCGCACATCAGGTTCGCCAACAGCCGCCGCGGGTACGTGCGTTGCACCGTCACCCCCGAGGCGTGGACCACGGACTTCCGCGTCGTGCCGCACGTCAGCAGTACCGGCGCGCCGATCTCCACGCGCGCCACCTACACGGTGGAGAACGGCCGGCCCGGCGTCCAGCCGCACGGGGTCGGGCCGCCCGTCTGAGCGGAATCCGGTTCCGCACGGAGCCGTCCTGCGGGATGATCGGCGCCGTGACGCGATGCGGCGAGTGCGGCTTTGACTACGACAGCGTGACGGCGTCCAACGCCGTCGCGGAGATCCTCGCACGTGCGGACGCGTTCGCCGGGGTGCTGGAGGACGCGGCCGGCAAGCCCGAGGAGGGGCTGGCGTCCGGCCGGTGGACGTCGGTCGAGTACGGCGGGCACGTACGCGACATGCTCCTCGTGCAACGGGACCGCGTGCTGCTCGCGCGGCGGGAGGACGTGCCCGAGGCCGCGCCGATGGGTCGCGACGAGCGGGTCGCCTGGGGTGAGTACGACGGCCTGGATCCCGTCGAGACGGCTCGGCAGGTGCGGCAGACCGCCGGATGGCTGGCCGGGACGCTGGGACGGATGACGCCGGGGGAGTGGCGTCGTCGTCTCGTGTACAACTACCCGGCCCGTGCCGAACGCACGCTCGAGTGGCTCGCGGCCAACGTGGTGCACGAGCTTGTCCACCACGAGCTCGACGTCCGGCAGAACCTGGGAACAGACGGCAGCGCACGATGACCGCCGGGAGCGGAGGGATCCGCGTCGTCCCCGCCGACGAGGCGGCCTGGGAGGACCTCCGCACGATCTTCGGCACCCGCGGCCCGGCCGCGGTGTGCCAGTGCCAGCGGTACAAGCTCGCGCCCCGCGAGAGCTTCGCCAAGGTCCCGGTCGAGGACCGCGCAGCACGGCTGCGGGAACAGACGGGTGCCGGACAACCCGGCGGGGGACCGACCTCCGGACTGGTCGCCTACCTGGACGGCACGCCGGCCGGGTGGTGCGCGGTGGAGCCGCGTGCGAACTACGCCGGGCTGCTGCGGACCTATCGCGTGCCGTGGGAGGGGCGCCAGGAGGACAGGACCGACACGACCGTGTGGGCGCTCACCTGCCTCTTCACCCGCGCCGGACACCGCAAGCGCGGGGTCGCGAAGGCGCTGGCGCGGGCCGCGGTCGATTTCGCGCGCGAACGGGGAGCCCGCGCCCTCGAGGCGTACCCGATCGTGACGAAGCAGGTGATCAGCGAAGAGCTGCACGTCGGGACAGTGGCGACGTTCGCCGAGGCAGGCTTGCACGAGGTCGGCCGCCCGAGTCCGCGGCGGATGGTCATGCGCATCGACTTCACCGACGGCCCCGGGGAGCCGTGAGCCCCCTGCCGCCTACTGCACCGTCACGGTCAGCAGAGTGATCAGCAGCGCCAGGATGACCGAGTTGAAGCCGAACGCGATGATCGTGTGCGTCGCGGTGATCCGCCGCATCGGCGTGCTCACCACCGTGACGTCCGAGGTGGCGAAGGACGCCTGGACGGTGATGGCGAAGTAGAGGTAGTCGCCGAACCGCGGCGGCTCCGTGCCGGGAAACTCCAGGCCGCGCTGCCGGTGGTCGGCCCGCGCGTACTCGACGGCGTAGGACACGATCGTCATGAACCAGCACGCGGCGACCGTTCCGGCCGCCAGGGCAACCACCGCCAGGTCGGTGCGCAGGTCCGGCGTGACGAGGACGACGACCATGAGCCCGAGCATCAGCACGCTCATCTGCGTGCCGAAGGACGCGGCCCCCTCGTCCAGCCCGAGGACCCGCTCCCACAGGGCGCGACGTCTGCGGACGGACGAGCGCACCAGGTCCGAGTGCTGCTCGGGCGCCCGGCGACCGAAGACCGCGTAGGTCACCGCCACGTGCAGCAGACTCCAGACGATCCAGAACCCCATCGCAGTCAGGAGCAGCGCTCTGGTGTCGAGCGTCCCCGACATCCCCATCCAGACCGCGATGACGACGTACGGTGCGCCCGGGACGGTCACGGTGGCGTAGTACCGCCGACCGTCGTGCGCGAGCCAGCGCATCAGACGGCCCGGTTCGCGCGTGGTCCGGCGGCTCGGCATGACCGTCAGGGTACGAGTTCACGGCGGCCAGGCGAATGCGCGTGTCCGCGGGACGGTACGCACCGCAGACCGTCGGGACGGGTGCTGCGTGCCGTCGTACGGCGTGGCACGATCACCTCCGTGACGAGCAGCTCCGCACGGACGCAACGGCTGCGGGATCTGTCGCGGCTGCGGCAGGTGCGCGACCGGATCGACCGGGAGTACGCCAGGCCGCTCGACGTCCCGGCGCTGGCCCGCGGCGCCCACATGTCCGCCGGCCACCTGAGCCGCGAGTTCAAGAGCGCCTACGGCGAGTCACCGTACAGCTACCTCATGACACGCCGGATCGAGCGCGCGATGACGCTGCTGCGACGCGGCGACCTGAGCGTCACCGAGGTGTGCTTCACGGTCGGCTTCTCCTCGCTGGGCACCTTCAGCACCCGGTTCAGCGAGCTGGTGGGCGTGCCGCCGAGCGTCTACCGGCGGGACCCGGACCGGGTGACGGCAGGGATTCCGCCATGCGTCGCGAAGCGCGTCACCAGACCGGTCAGGAATCGAGAAGCCGCCGGTTCCGGGCGTGGCTAGCGTTTCCGGCATGGACATCACCATTCACGCCAGCTTCCTTCCGCACACCGACCCCGAGGCCTCCCTGGGCTTCTACCGGGACGCCCTCGGCTTCGAGGTCCGCCAGGACGTCGGGTACGGCGACATGCGATGGATCACCGTGGGCCCGGCCGGCCGGCCAGACACCAACATCGTCCTCTACCCGCCGACCGCCGACCCCGGCATCACCGAGGACGAGGGAAAGGTCATCGCCGAGATGATGGCCAAGGGCACGTTCGCCAGCATCATGCTCGCCACCCCCGACGTCGACGCCGCCTTCGAGAAGATCCAGGCGGCCGGGGTCGAGGTCATGCAGGAACCCACGGACCAGGACTGGGGCATGCGCGACTGTGCCTTCCGTGACCCGGCCGGCAACACCGTCCGGATGCAGCAGGTCGGTTGATGCCGCAGACGCCGCGGCTCCGGAGCCGCCACAATGGGCCCCGGACAGCTTGGAACCGGCACGACCGACACATGGAGACCGGATGACCACGGCCACGGGTGCCCGCAGTGACACGAGGACGCAGCACACCGCCGACAGCCACGACCTCATCCGCGTGCAGGGGGCGCGCGAGAACAACCTCAAGGGCGTGGACGTCGAGATCCCCAAGCGGCGCCTGACCGTGTTCACCGGGGTCTCCGGGTCCGGGAAGTCCTCGCTCGTGTTCGCCACGATCGCCGCCGAGTCGCAGCGGATGATCAATGAGACGTACAGCGCGTTTGTCCAGGGCTTCATGCCGTCCCTCGACCGGCCGGAGGTCGACCGGCTGGAGGGGCTGACGACCGCGATCGTCGTCGACCAGGAACGCCTGGGTGCCAACCCGCGCTCCACGCTCGGCACCGTGACGGACACCAACGCCCTCCTGCGGATCCTGTTCAGCCGGCTGGGCGAGCCCAGTGCCGGTCCGGCGATCGCGTACTCCTTCAACGTCCCGGCCCGGAAGGCGAGCGGCGTGATGACGTCCGCCACCGGCGAGAAGCAGGTGGTCAAGGAGGCCGTGTACCACGGAGGGATGTGTCCGACCTGCGAGGGCCGGGGGAGCGTCTCCGACCTGGACCTGAGCGAGGTGGTGGACGAGAGCAGGTCGATCAACGAGGGCGCGATCCTGGTCCCGGGGTACAAGCCCGGTGGCTGGTCGGTGAGGTTCTTCACCGAGTCCGGCTTCGTCGACGGTGACAAGCGGGTCGGCGACTTCACCGAGAAAGAGCGCGAGGACTTCCTCTTCCGACCACCGGTCAAGCGCAAGATCGGCGGCGCGAACCTCACGTACGAGGGCCTGATCTCCCACATCAAGAAGTCCATGCTGTCCAAGGACAAGGACGCGCTGCAGCCGCACCTCCGGGCGTTCGTGGACCGCGCCGTCACCTTCGTGAGCTGCCCGGACTGCGGCGGGACCCGGCTGGCGGAGGGAGCGCGGGCGTCGAAGATCAAAGGCGTCAACATCGCCGACGCCTGCGCCATGCAGATCAGCGACCTCGCGGCCTGGATCCGCGACATCGACGAGCCCTCCGCCGCGCCGCTGCTGGCGAACCTGCAGCACCAGCTCGACAAGTTCGTCCAGATCGGCCTCGGCTACCTGTCGCTGGACCGCCCCTCGGGCACGTTGTCCGGGGGAGAGGCGCAACGCACCAAGCTGATCCGCCACCTCGGCTCCGCCCTGACCGACGTCACGTATGTCTTCGACGAGCCCACGATCGGCCTGCACCCGCACGACATCCAGCGCATGAACGACCTGTTGCTGGAGCTGCGGGACAAGGGCAACACCGTGCTCGTCGTCGAGCACAAGCCCGAGGCGATCGCCATCGCCGACCACGTCGTCGACCTCGGCCCTGGCGCCGGAACCGACGGCGGCACGGTGTGCTTCGAGGGCACCGTGGAGGAGCTGCGGGCGAGCGACACGCTGACCGGACGGCACCTCGAGTACCGCGCGGAGCTCAAGACGGCGGTTCGGGCCGCGTCGGGCGCGCTGGAGATCCGGGGCGCGGACACCCACAACCTCGAGGACGTCGACGTCGACGTGCCGCTCGGTGTGCTGACCGTGGTCACGGGCGTGGCGGGCTCGGGCAAGAGCTCGCTGATCCACGGGAGCCTGGCGGGTCGCGACGGGGTGGTCGTCATCGACCAGACTGCGATCAAGGGGTCCCGGCGCTCCAACCCGGCCACCTACACTGGCCTGCTGGAGCCCATCCGGAAGGCGTTCGCGAAGGCGAACGGGGTGAAGCCCGCCCTGTTCAGCGCGAACTCCGAGGGGGCGTGCCCCACCTGCAACGGCAACGGCGTCATCTACACCGAGCTCGGGTTCATGGACACCGTCGCCACGACCTGCGAGGACTGTCAGGGCAGGCGGTTCGAGGCGTCCGTGCTCGAGTACACCCTCGGCGGGAAGGACATCAGCGAGGTGCTCGCCATGTCGGTGGCGGAGGCCGAGGAGCTGTTCCGCGACGGCGAGGCGCGCACCCCCGCCGCGCACGCCATCCTCGAGCGGATGGCCGACGTCGGGCTCGGCTACCTCACGATCGGACAGCCCCTCACCACCCTCTCCGGCGGCGAACGCCAGCGGCTCAAGCTCGCGGTGCACATGGGGGAGAAGGGCGGCGTCTACATCCTCGACGAGCCGACCACCGGCCTGCACCTGGCCGACGTGGAGAACCTGCTCCGCCTGCTGGACCGGCTGGTCGACGCGGGCAAGTCGGTGATCGTCATCGAGCACCACCAGGCGGTCATGGCGCACGCGGACTGGATCATCGACCTGGGACCCGGCGCCGGCCACGACGGCGGACGTGTGGTGTTCGAAGGCACGCCCGCGGACCTCGTCGCCTCGCCCTCGACCCTCACCGGGGAGCACCTGGCGGACTATGTCGGCCAGTGAGCCGGCGCGCAGCCGCGAGGAACGGCGACGCGACACCGAGCACCGCCTGAACCACGACGTCGACCTCTGGGTCGCCACGGCGTCCGGCGACGGCACGCCGTTCCTGGTCCCGCTCTCCTTCGACTGGGACGGCGACGCCATCCTCGTCTCCACGCCGGCGCAGAGCCCGACCGGCCGGAACCTCGCCACGACCCGCGCGGCCCGGGTGGCGCTCGGGAACACGCGCGATGTGACGATGATCGACGGCGACGTCGAGATCCTCGAGATCGACGGGCTGCCGGAGGAGCAGGCGGAGCGCTTCGCCCGGCGCGCCGGCTTCGACCCGCGGGACGGCGGATCCACCTACCGTTGGTTCCGGATCGTGCCTCGCCGCGTCCAGGCGTGGCGCGAAGTGAACGAGCTACCTGGCCGCACGCTCATGCGGGACGGCCGCTGGCTGGTCTGAGACGGCTACGGCTCGGTCTTCATGGCGGCTCACCGTGTAGGCGGGCCGTTCACCGGGCCGTCACGCCGGGGTCTGGCCCTCGTCACGTCCTCGTGCTTGAGTGTGGTGGTTTCGCCGCAGAGAAGCGGCAGGGGGCGTCTCAGGAGGTTTCTCGTGGCTCGACGTATCCGACGGGCGGCCGCGTCCGCCGTCGTGCTGTCCATCCTCACCCTGCTCGCGCCGGTTCCCGGCGGGAGCGCGCAGGCCGCCGGCGAGGCGTACGTCGCCCTCGGCGACTCCTACAGCTCGGGCCTGGGCACGGGCTCGTACCTCGACGACGGTACGGACTGCCGGCGCTCGACGTACGCCTACCCCAGCCTGGTCGCGGCCGGTGCGAGCTACGAGCTGGACTTCCGTGCCTGCTCGGGCGCGGTGGTCGCGGACGTGCTCGACCTGCAGCTCGGTGCGCTGTCCTCCAGCACGTCGTACGTGACCGTGTCCGTGGGCGGGAACGACGCCGGGTTCGCCGATGTCCTCACGGAGTGCGCGCTGCCGGCGTGGGCCAGCGACTGCGACGCCGCGATCGACACCGCACAGGCCGTCGTCGCCGAGACGCTGCCCACGAGCCTCGACGGGCTGTACGCCGAGATCGCCGGCCGGGCCCCCGCAGCGACCGTGGTGGCCGTGGGCTACCCCCGCATCTTCATGGGCGAGGACTGCGACGCCATGACGTGGTTCTCGCCGGAGGAGCAGGACCGGTTGAACCAGACGGCCGACCAGCTCAACGCGACCATCGAGGAGATCGCGGCGGCGCACGGGTTCTCGTTCGCCGACCCGACGTCGGCCTTCCTCGGTCATGCCGTGTGTGACGAGCCCGCCTGGGTCAACGGGCTGTCCAGCCCGGTGGAGGAGAGCTACCACCCCAACGCGGCGGGACACCGCGACGGGTACACGCCGGTGGTGGGGCCCGCGCTGACGGGCGGCGAGACCACGGTGGACCACGGCGTGCTCGCGACCGCAGGGGACGTGGCCGACGACCTTGCCGCGCAGCAGCGGCAGTACGCGCACCTGGACCGCACCATCGAGCGGCGGGACTTCCAGGCGCCGGATCTGAACAGCCCGGAGGTCCGGCAGGCCGCCCGGGAGCACGGGATCGACATCGACCGTTGGCTGGCTTCCCAACGGTGAGGCGAGCCGGGTCCGGGGCGGCGGGGGCTTGACACGGTGACTAGCCTCACGCGGAAGCGCCCCAGGCGCCCGTCCGAAATTCGGCCGCCGACGTCGGCGGCCCCGACAGGGGGAGGAATCTTGCCCAGATTCACACGGCGGTCAGCACCGCCGACCATCGCCGCGATCGGCCTGTTCGGCGCGGTCGGTCTCGCGGGGATCACCAGTCCGGCCGCCGCGACCGGGGACGAGCTCGCGCCGCTCATCGGGACGCAGAGCGCCGCTGCCGTAGACGGCAGCTACATCGTGGTGATGGAGGAGCAGGACACCGCTGCCTCCACCCAGGGCGTGGTCAGCAGCGCGCTGGATCTGGTCCGCAACCTGGGCGCGACGGTGACCCACGAGTACGACACGGTGCTCAACGGGTTCGCCGTCGACCTGTCGGCGGACGCACTCGACTCCCTCCGCGAGGACCCGAACGTCGCCTACGTCCAGGCGAACCAGACGTTCACCAGGCAGGACGACCAGGCCGACCCGACCTGGGGCCTGGACCGGATCGACCAGCCGGCGCTGCCGCTGGACGGGAACTACCACTACAACCAGACCGGCAGCGGCGTGAACGCCTACATCATCGACACCGGGGTGCTCAGCAGCCACCAGGAGTTCAGCGGCCGGACCGCCGAGGGCTTCGACGCCGTGGGGGACGGCAACGGCACGGACGACTGCAACGGCCACGGCACGCACGTGGCAGGCACGGTCGGCGGGACCACGTACGGCGTGGCCAAAGAGGTCACGATCGTTCCCGTGCGGGTGCTGGACTGCCAGGGCAGTGGCACCACGGCGGGTGTGGTCGACGGGATCGAGTGGGTGACCGAGAACCACGCCGACGGCGAACCGGCCGTGGCCAACATGAGTCTCGGTGGGCCCTCGGACGCCGCGCTCGACGCGGCCGTCGAGGCCTCGATCGCCGACGGCGTCGTCTACGCCGCCGCGGCGGGTAACGAGTCCGGTGCCGACGCGTGCGGCAGCTCGCCCGCACGCGTGCCGGGGGCCGTGACCGTCGGTGCCACCAACGACACCGACGCCCGCGCGGACTTCTCGAACATCGGCTCCTGCGTGGACCTGTTCGCACCCGGGCAGGACATCACCTCCGCCTGGATCGGCTCTGACTCGGCGACGGACACGATCAGCGGGACCTCGATGGCGTCGCCCCATGTCGCCGGCGCGGCGGCGCTCTACCTGGAGGCCAACCCCGGCGCGACGCCGGAAGAGGTGTCCGCCGGGATGACCGACACCGCCACGGCCGACGTGATCTCCAACCCGGGGAGCGGCTCGCCGAACCTGCTGCTGAACTCGCTGTTCGACGGGTCAGCGCCGGACCCGGACCCGGAGCCGGAGCCCGGCAACAACCTGCTGGCCAACCCCGGCTTCGAGAACGGCAACAACGGCTGGACGGCGACGGACGGCGTCATCGACACCTCCGACAACCCGCCGGCCCGGTCCGGTTCTGCGAAGGCGTGGCTGGGTGGCTACGGCACCACGAACACCGACACGCTCACCCAGTCGGTCGAGATTCCCGCCGGTAGCGCGACCCTCTCGTTCTGGCTGCTCGTCGAGACCGAGGAATCACCGGGCACGGCGTACGACACGCTCAGCGTGTCCGTCGACGGGACCGAGGTCGGGTCCTTCTCCAACCTCGACGCGTCCGGCTCCTACGTCCAGCAGGAGTTCGACGTCAGTGAGTTCGCCGGAAGCACGGTGGAGGTCGAGTTCACGGGAGTCGAGGACTCCAGCTTGCGGACGAGCTTCCTCGTCGACGACACCTCGCTCACCGTGAACTGATCTCGTCCGACCCTGGACGAGGGTTCGACGTGGCCGGGGCCGTGCTCGTGAGCGCGCGGCCCCGGCCACGCGCCGTGCACCGGCTTCGACGCGCAAATGAGCGAGACCAGGATCGGCGCTCGCCCCTAGGGTGATGCGCTGTGCCGCCGAACGAAGGACCGTCCCATCGGATCTGGTCCCAGCTGCCCGAAGGATCCCGTGACGTCCTCGGCCGTACGCTGGCGCCGACCGACCTGCAGAGCCTGCTCCTCGACGTCGCTCGTGAGCGAGCCGCTACCGTCACACCCGCCGCGCTGACGCAGCGGTGGGACTCGAACCGGTTCGTCCGGCCCGCCGGGACGGATCCTCGCCGCCTCTCCGCACTCGAGGCACGGCTGTGGCAGCTGCTTCCCGGCGACTTCGACGGCGTCGAGCTCTCGCCCGTCACGCCCCTCGGGACGTGCGCGGCCCTCGGAGCGGCCGACCAGCAGCGGGTCGTCACCACGATGCGCAACAGCGAGGTCGTGAGCGACCACACCAACGTGCTCGCGCTCGAGGCGGCCCGTCGTCGCCGCGCCGAGCCGGACGCGCCAGTGCACCTGGCGGCCTGCCACCGGGTGCTTCGCGCGCAGAACTTCGGTCCGGGTGCCAGCAGTCACTTCCGCCTCTTCGCCCTGGTCTCCTCGGCGCGCGACCAAGGCTCCGGTCGGACCGAGGCGGCGCTGCTCGCGGCGCACCTCACGTACTGGGCGAAGGTGCTGGCCACGTTCGTGCCCGACCGGCAGCCCGTGCTCGAGTACTCGGTTTTCGATCACCCGGTCCTCGACGAACGCGTCGCCGACACGGTGCTCCCGGCGGTGGAGGCCGATGGCGGAACCTCCGGCACGGTGGACCTGGTCGCGGACCCGGGTCGGACGAGGGCGCGCGGCTACTACACGGCCGGTGCGCTCCTCATCAAGGCCGCTGGCGACGAGCTCGGCGACGGTGGCTTCACCGACTGGACGGCGCAGCTGCTCGCCGACCGGAAGGAACGGTGCCTCATCTCGTGCCTGTCGACGGAGGGTCTGCTGGGGCTGTCCGCAGAAAGCCAAGGTCCGGACGCTCCGTGAGACGTTCGCCGGCGCTTCCGCGGAAGCGCGCTGTCCACAAGCGCTGGTGGACCCGCGCCGATCCAATGAGCACGAGGCGGTGCGGTTCGTCCGGCCCGACTCAGCCCTGAACCTGCTCCACCGGCTGGCGCAGGATGGTCCGTAGCTTGTCCGGCGCGACCCTGCGCGGATCGCTGAGATAGATCTCGTGATGCCTGCCGGTCATGCGAAGCCCGGCGTCGGGGATGACGCGGTCGTGCATCTCGCTCAGTACCGGACCCTCGTCGTCGTACGAGCCGAGGTGGAGGGT
Source organism: Georgenia alba (assembly GCF_042665525.1). Classification (NCBI taxonomy): domain Bacteria; kingdom Bacillati; phylum Actinomycetota; class Actinomycetes; order Allobogoriellales; family Allobogoriellaceae; genus Georgenia; species Georgenia alba. Next base: position 68,012 of record NZ_JBHTCQ010000004.1, on the reverse strand, counting down.
CTGGACGCAGCGTCCTTCGCGGAGCGTCTCGAGTCGCAGCTTGCCGAGCGCGACGGGTCGCTGCTTGGCTGCCACGGCGGCGACGGCGTCGTCGACCATCTCTGCGGTGATCCAGTCCGGGACCAGGAGCATGGCCGTCCAGTCCCATCGGGACTTGTCCCGCGCGGTGGTGAAGACCGACATGTCGGGCGCCCACCACAGCGCCTCCAGCGGTGGGACCACATAGTCATGGTCCTGGCCGAGGTCGCGCTTGCTGGCGAACTTCAGGGTGTACGCGACCGGGTACAGGGCCTGGAGCGCGTCGCCGTACTCGCCGTCCGCGTTCGGGTCTCCGTGTCCGTCGACCATGAGGTAGCGCAGCGGCGGCACGTCGAGGAACCGGAACTCACCGGCTCGTGCTCGGTAGCTGTCGAGCGTCTTCTTGAAGTCGGTCTTCATCGCCGGTTCGCTGGGGGAGGGCCCGTGGCGTGGGGTCAGCCGAGCTCGCTCACGATCTTCGCGACGCGGCGGGCCCGGGTCTCCGGGGCCTTCGCACCCTCGACATTGGTCACGTGCGCCTTCTTCTTGCTGGGGGCGAGCTTGTCGAACGCCTCCCGCGCTCCGGCGTCGTCGAGGGCGGCGGCGAGATCGGCCGGAACCTCGACCGTGCGGGGCGCGGTGTCCAGCGTGAGGGTGACGTCGATCGGATCGCCTCCGCCGAGGCCGGTGGCGTCTCGCTTGTCCGCGCTGAACGGGATGAGGAACCTGCCTCCCATCGGCGCGACGGTGCTGCGGTACTCGTAGCCGTTGACGTTCACGACGACGGGTGGCCGCTTCCCGCTGCCAAGGGCCTCGACGACGTCGGGCGGGACCTCGATGCCGGTGTTCCTGCCGTCCAGGAACATGGTCGTGGAGAACCGCTGGGGGCCGCTCATGGCGCCAATCTAGCCAAGGCGCCGGCCGTTGGGACCGTTATCGGTCGAGGCGACGGCTCACGGTTCGGGCCGCACAGACGAGGGCGACGACGAGCAGCGCGGCGACCACCGCGGTCACCCGGAGCAGCCCGTCGGATGAGGTGGGTGCGGCGAAGTAGATGGTGCCGAGCCCCGCGACGGCGACCACCTCGGCCAGCACCGGACCGGTCGAGTTCAGTGCCGAGACGGCCGACGCGAGCCGCGGTCCGACGCGGGCGGACACCTGCGCGATGAGGGGGCTGTATCCGGCAGCATGCCCCGCCCCGGCAAGAGCGAGCAGTGGCACGGAGCCGACCGTGGACCAGTCGTCACGGAAGAGCAGCACCACCAGCAGCAGGCCGAGTGCGTACGCGACCGGACCGACGACCGGCAGCGCACGCTGGACCCCGCGGGGATAGCGGTTCCAGGTGAGACTCAACGCGCCGAAGCCGGCCGCGTACGGGACGAACGCCAGCCCGGCCTGCAGCGGCGTGAGGCCGAGCTCGGCCTGCAGGTGGAGCGTCAGGGTCAGCAGGAACACCGTGTAGCAGCCCATGACGACGCAGCATGCGACCACGCCGAGCCGCACCTCGGGCGGCTTGAGGACCGTGAGGTCGAACAGGGGGTCGCGGGTCCTGGTCTCATGGCGGACGAACACCCCCAGCAGGAGTCCGCCGCCCACGAGCAGGACCCACGTCCAGGCGGGCCAGCCGTGCTCCTGCCCGAAGATGAGAGGGAGCGTGACAGCGGTCATGGCGAGGGTCAGGAGCGCCACACCCGGCAGGTCGAGCCGGACCCGTTCGCCCGCGGTCGAACCCGGCAGGCAGCGCCGGCCCACGACGAGGACGAACAGCCCGGTCGGGACGTTGATCAGGAACACGGGCCGCCACGACAGACCGAGCAGGTCGGTGCCCGCGACCAGTCCGCCGATGATCTGTCCGAGGCAGACGCCCAGTGCGAGGACCATGCTGTACACGCCGATCGCCCGACGGCGCTCGGTGGCTTCCCACTCGCGGTGGATGAGGGAGAAGACCTGCGGCATGAGCAGCGCCGCACCGGTGGCCTGGAGGATGCGGGCGAGGACGAGCATGAGCGGGGTGACCGCCAGGCCGCACAGCAACGAGGCCGCCGTGAACACACCGAGGCCGACGAGGAACGCCCGGCGGTGGCCGATCACGTCGCCGATCCGGGCACAGGTCACGAACAGCACGCCGGTCGTGAGCAGGTAGCCGGAGACCACGAGCTGGATCTCGGCGTCGCTGGCTTGCAGGCTCGTTCGGATCGTCTGCGCCGCGACGGAGACGATCGAGCCGTCGATGGACGCCATCGCCTGCCCGGTCAGCAGGACGGCGAGCATCGCTGCTCGACCTCGGGGCCGGGGCCGGGTTCGGGGCCGGGGGAGTGGGGTGGTGTTGAGCACGGTTCCCAGACTGCGCCGCGGCAGGCCGGGCCGTCTTGAACGGATTTGCGGGTGCCCGCGCGCGGGTGATCGCCGTGTGGGTGGGCCTCGGTACGGTCGCCGCGTGCGTACGTCGAGAGTCGTGGGGGAGAGCCCGCACGTGGCGATCCGGGCCGTGCGGTGCACGGACCAGCACGCCGGCTGGTCGGAACCGGAGCTGTCGGGTGCCGCACACGTCGTCCTGGTCCGGCGCGGGCGGTTTGAGCTGCATGCGCGGGGGCGGCGCCTGACGGCCGACCCGACCAGCGGCTATCTCTGGCCAGCGGGTCAGGAGGTGCGTTTCGCGCATCCTGCCGGCGGCGACGTCTGCACGTCGATCACGCTGTCCGGCGAGGAGGCGACGAACGGGGCCGGTGCGGCGTCGTTCTCGGCCATCCGGTTGGACGCGCGTCTCGAGCTGGCGCACCGCATGCTGCTGCGGGCCGGCGACGATCCGGACTTCGCGGCGGTCGAGGCCGCCCTGGACGTGGTCGAGCTCGCCATGCGCCGGCAGCCCGACGACGCACCGGCGCCGGGGCGCTTCGAGCTCGCCGAGCGTGCGCGCGAAGCAATCGTCGCCGACGAGCCCGCCGCGAGCGGCCTCATCGAGCTCGCCCGCCACCTGGAGACCGCGCCGTCCCACCTGAGCCGGACGTTTCGGCACCACGTGGGCATGAGCATCAGCCGGTACCGCAACCGCGTGCGCGTCAGCCGCGCCCTGCAACACCTCGAGGAGGGGGAGACGCGCCTCGCCGACCTGGCGTTCTCCCTCGGCTTCAGCGACCAGGCGCACTTCACCCGGGTGATGCGACGGGAGCTGGGACGTTCACCGGGCCGTGTCCACGGGATGCTGGCCGGCGGGAGTGCGTGACACGCTCTCGCTCTGTGGAGCCATCAGATGCTCGGACCCGTCACCGGCAGGCTGTCGAGAACCGCACGCCGATGTACCGACCTGGTGCGATCGTGCGTCGTCGGGAGGTCCTGCACGGACGACTGTGGATGGACCATCCGGTTCAGGTGGTCGAGGACCGGGGTGACGAGTTCGCCGTGCTGCTGTCGCCTGGCTCTGAGTTCACCTTCTACGAGCATCCCGAGGGAACGCATCCCTGGGCCGGTCAGCGGGCCTGGCGTGGACCGGAGGTGCTCCAGCTCTACCGTGTCGGGCTCTGGTACTCGGTGTGGATGTTCTTCGACGAGACCACGTTTCGGAACTGGTACATCAACTTCGAGGCTCCGGTGGTGCGCCACCGGGAGGGCTTCGCAACAGACGATTACGGACTGGACCTGATCGTCGACACGGATCAAAGCATGATCTGGAAGGACGTCGAGGACCTCGATGCGATGCTCGCCGATGGCAGGCTCGAGCCGGCAACGGTGCTGGGGGTGTTGGCCGCCGCACGCGAGGTCGCCGGCCTGATCCGCACCGGTGACCGGTGGTGGGCGCCCTGGGACGAATGGACTCCCGCCGACCTCGACGCGTGAGTATCTGGAGCGGTTGATAGCGACAACGTGAGTCTTGCCGCACAGGGGGGAGGGGCATACGTTCGGCGCATGGTTCGCATCGGTGCAATCGTTCTGAACGTCTCCGACCGTCGCCGTGCGGCCGCCTTCTGGAGCCAGGCCCTGGGCTACGAGGCCGGCGCGAATCCGGACTTCCTGGTCCCGACCGATGGCGGTGCGCCACGCCTGCACCTCGACGAGGACGATCGGACGCACCTCGACCTGTGGGCCGCCGATGAGGAGGAACAGCTCGCCGAGGTCGACCGGCTGATCGCGTTGGGCGCCAAGCGCGTCGAATGGGACTACCCGGACGATGCGGACTTCGTGGTCCTGGCCGACCCGGACGGCAATCTGTTCTGTGTGATCAACGCCGGCGGCTAGCGGAATGAGCCGTCGTACTGACATGCAGCGGCACGTTCTGCTAGACGCTGATGGGGTGCTGCAGAGGCCCGCCGCTGACTTCGCAAGTGAGCTGAACATGGTCGTTCGAGACGGCGCCGAGGAGTGGCTTCGGGAGACGTTCCGGCGCGACGGCGACGTCGTCACCGGAAGGGCCGAGGTGGTCCCCGCCCTCCGAGGTCTACTCCAGGAGAAAGGGGCGGACCACGACGCGACCGAGGTCCATCAACGGCTCTGGTGTGCCATCCAGGTCAATCGCAGTCTGCTCGCCGAGGTGCCCACGTGGCAGAACTCGGGACTGAAGACTCACCTTGCGACGAACCAGGATCCTGGGCGTGCTCGGTTCATGAAGGCGACGTTGGGGTATGAGCGCGTTCTTGATGGCACGTACTACTCGTGCGACCTCGGCGTCGCCAAGCCCGATCCCGCGTATTTCGACCAGGTCCTCGCCGACCTCCGAGCCGACCCGGATGACGTGCTGTTCATCGACGACGGTGTCGGCAACGTCGAGGTGGCACAGTCGCTCGGCATTTGTGGGCTCCGATGGCAATGGAGCGGGACTGAGTCGGAGTCCGTCGATCTGCTTCTCCAAGGCAGTGGTTGCTTGGAGTGCAGGGGACCGCTGAGTGCTGGTCCACGGACGTGTGGCCATGCGTGCGGATCATTGCTTGCGCCGCGAACTCGTATCTCGCCCGCTCGAGCGTGCGGAAAAACTTACTGGCGGTGAAGACGTCGCCTTGGAAACAATCCAGCATGCTCACGCTGGAGGAGATCTTCCCGCCATTCGCGCTGCGGATCGCGTGCGGCCCAGTGGTGCTCAGCGTCCTGCGCGACGACGACCTACCGGAACTGGTCGAACTCGTGCGCAGCGGCATCCAAGTTCCGGACCTGCCCATGCCGTTTCTCCGGGACTGGCACGAGGAGCCGTTCGCGCCCGGTTCTCCCGATGGCTTCCCGACGACGTCGCTCGGATGGTGGTGGACGCAGAGGGCCACGTTCGCGCCTGACGAGTGGCGGCTCGCGCTGGTGGTCCGTCGCGATGACGTCCTCGTCGGGATGCAGGACATGCATGCGAAGGACTTCCCGCAGACGCGCCACGTCATGACTGGCTCCTGGCTGGGACGAGCCCACCACGGGCAAGGAACGGGCACGTTGATGCGCCAGATGGCCGTTGGCTTCGCCTTCGACGAGCTCGGTGCCGATAGGTGCGAGTCGGGCTACATCGTGGGCAACCACGCCTCAGCGGCCGTCAGTCGTAAGGTCGGCTACGTCGACAACGGTCGACGTCGGATCGTCCAGCACACTCGGCAAAGCAAGGTCGGGACGGATGAACAGCGCGTCGTCGTTACGTCCACGAGCTACGTGCGCCCAGGTGACGAGGTCACAGTCGATGGTGCGGACGGCGTCCGGCGCTTCTTGGGGTTAGAAGGCGGACGACGCGATGCGTAGCCACGGAAGGTGCACGCGTCATGAGTGATCCGTTCTACTCGGATGCGAGCCTGTACCACCGGTTGTTTCCCGATGACGAGGCGGCCGTCGACTTCTACAGGGCCGCAGCCGATCGGCAAGGCGGGAGCGTCTTGGAACTCGGGTCCGGCACCGGAAGCAAGTTGATCCCCATCGCCTCCGACGGGCACTCGAGCACCGGCCTAGAACTCTCGCCGGAGATGCTTCTCGAGGCTCGGCGCAAGGCGGACGAGCGCGCGGTGGCCGTGGAGTGGGTGCAGGGAGACATGCGGGACTTCGACTTCGGCCGCACGTTCGACCTCGTCTTCATCGCAGCCAATTCTCTGCTCCATCTGCACGAGGCAGCCGACCTGCTGAGCTGCTTCCGATCCGTGCGAGCGCACCTTGCGCCCGGGGCGCGCTTCGTCTTCGACGTGTTCAACCCGAGCGTGCGGCTTCTTGCTGATGCCGACGGCGTTCGACGCACCCGCGATGCGTTGTCGTTCGAGGACCCCGACCGCGGCACAGTGCAGGTCGACGTCGCGGAGACCTACGACGCCGCCGCGCAGGTGACGCGCGGAACGTGGCACTTGTCCACGGACTCAGAGCCCGACTTCGTCGTCGCACCGCTCGAGATCAGGAGCATCTTCCCTCAGGAGCTTCCATTGTTGCTCTCGCTCGGTGGGCTCCGGTTGGTCGAGCGCTTCGGCGACTGGTCCGGTCGACAGTTCACCGGGGATTCTGCGAAGCAGGTCTGCGTCTGCGAAGCGGAGTGAGTTGAGCGCATGTGGGTGCTCGACGTCCCTCAGCGCCTCGTCATGGACTCTCTGTACAGCTGGCCTGCATGAACGGCGTTGTGGCGCAGTGGGACGAGTTGTCGTCTGCTCCTTGCTAGTCCGGGCCTGGCCGGGACTGATCCGGATCCGATAAGGCACATTATGTCAATCAGGCCGTTGGTCGGCTGGACGATGGCCGGGATGGGTAAGCCGGTAAGCCGGCGCGTCCGCTCCCCTCGCGCCGGGTTGCTCGAGACCTCAGGAACCGCCGGCCGCGGGACCGTAGGACAGGTGGACGACGCCGTTGTCGTAGACGTCGTGAGCCTGCAGCGCCAGCCGGATCTCGTCGTCGCGCCACAGCCGGTCCCCGGTGCCGAGCACGACGGGGAAGACGAACAGGTGCAGCTCGTCGACCAGGCCGTCGGCGAGCAGCCCGCGGACCAGCTGGCCGCTGCCGGAGATGAAGATCGCGCCCTCGTGGTAGTTCTTGAGCTTGCGGATGGCGTCGGCGTCGTAGGCGCCGATGGCCGTCGTGTTGGCCCACTCCTCCACGAGCGGTTGTGACCCGACCACGTACTTCGGTGACTCGTTGAAGAACGGGGCGCCGGGGTCGTCGTCGACCGTCCGGTCGCGCCACGCCGGCGCGAACCCCTCGTACGTCGTGCGGCCAAGGAGGATCGCCGACGCACGATCGGTGAGCTTCCCGATCTCCTCGCCCATCTTCGGGTCGAAGCCGTAGGGGAAGGTCCACGTCGGCTCCTCGAAGACCCCGTCGAGGGTGATGAACTCGTGTACCGCGATCGTGCCCATGGTCATCTGCTCCTTTGCTCGAACCAATGACGCGCGGCCGGTCGGCACGCTACCGGTGGGCGGCCATGTCGAGAACCCCCGGCCGGCTCCGTCCCCGTCACGACAACCTCCACGACCACAATGGCGTCGTCCGACGTCGAAGGAGACCACGATGGCCAAGTACCTGCTGCTCAAGCACTACCGCGGCGCGCCGGCACCGGTCAACGACGTGCCGATGGACCAGTGGACGCCGGAGGAGATCTCCGCCCACGTGGCGTACATGAAGGAGTGGGAGGACCGGCTCAAGGAGTCCGGCGAGTGGGTCAGCAGTGACGCCCTCTCCCCCGAAGGCACGTTCGTCCGCTACGACGGCGAGGGCAAGCCGCCGGTGACCGACGGGCCGTTCGCCGAGACCAAGGACCTCATCGCGGGCTGGGAGATCATCGACGTCGAGACGTACGAGCGGGCGCTGGAGCTGGCGGCGGAGCTATCCGCCGCGCCTGGTGCCGGCGGGAAGCCGATCCACGAGTGGCTCGAGCTGCGCCCGTTCTTCGGCGCCCCGGAGACCATCACGGAGTGACACCATGGCGCCGTGACGCTGGACGAGGGCACGGTCCGGACCCTGACACCGCATGTGATCGGCGTCCTCGTCCGCCGCGGCGCGGACTTCGCGACGGCGGAGGACGCCGTCCAGGACGCCCTCGTCGAGGCGGTCCGGACCTGGCCGGCCGATCCACCGCGTGATCCGAAGGCGTGGCTCATCACGGTCGCCTGGCGCAAGTTCCTCGACGCGACCCGGTCCGACGTCGCGCGACGACGGCGCGAGGAGGTCATCGACGCCGAACCGCCGCCCGGGCCCGCCTCCGAGCGGGACGACACCCTGTGGCTGTACTTCCTGTGCGCGCACCCCTCGCTCACACCTGCGTCGGCGGTCGCGCTCACCCTGCGCGCCGTCGGCGGGCTGACCACCCGCCAGATCGCCCAGGCGTACCTGGTGCCCGAGGCCACCATGGCGCAGCGCATCAGCCGGGCCAAGCGCACCGTGTCCGGCGTGCGGCTCGACCGGCCGGGCGACGTCGGCACCGTGCTGCGGGTGCTCTACCTCATCTTCAACGAGGGCTACTCCGGCGACGTCGACCTCGCGGCGGAGGCCATCCGCCTCACGCGGCAGCTCGCCGCCGTCGTCGACCACCCCGAGGTCTCGGGACTCCTCGCACTAATGCTGCTCCATCACGCACGTCGCGCGGCACGCACCGACGCCGACGGCCGGCTCGTGCCCCTCACCGAGCAGGACCGCGGCGCCTGGGACACCGGACTCATCGCCGAGGGCGTCCGGATCCTGCAGGCGGCCCTCGCCCGCGACCGGCTCGGTGAGTACCAGGCCCAAGCCGCCGTCGCGGCACTGCACGCGGACGCACGCACCGCCGCGGAGACCGACTGGCACCAGATCGTCGAGTGGTACGACGAGCTGGTCCGGCTCACCGACAGCCCGATCGCCCGCCTCAACCGGGCGGTGGCCCTCGGCGAGGCCGACGGCGCCCCGGCCGGGCTGGCCGCGCTCGCCGAGCTCGACCCGTCCCTCCCCCGCCACACCGCGGTGGCCGCGTATCTCCACGAGCGCACCGGCGACCTGGACCGCGCGGCACGCCTCTACGCCGAGGCCGCCCTTCGCGCGCCGAACCTCCCCGAGCGCGAGCACCTGCTGCGGCAGGCCGCGCGCCTCAACGCCCGGTCCGGCCGCTGACGAGCCTCAGGCGTCGGGCAGGAGCCCGGCCTGCCGGTAGACCCGCCTGAGGTGATCGAGCATCTCCGCCGGGGTGATCTCGCCCGGCCGCAGGAGCCGGTACAGCAGGGCGCCGATCGTCATGTCCAGGACCGCCTCGACGTCGGTCTCCGGCGGCAGGCGCCCCTCGGCCACGGCCCGGGCGAGGATCGGGATCGCGACGCGGCGGCGCGGGACGATGTGGTTCTCCCAGTACGCCGCCATGATCTCCGGATGGGTGAAGCGGGACCCGAACGCCTGGGCGAGGAGCGCGCGGTACTCCTCCGAGGCGAGGATCTCGGCGGCCCGCGGCAGCGCGGCCGCCACGAGCGTGACCATCTCGTCGTAGGTCATCTCGGGGTCGAGCTCGGCCGCGTCCGCCTCCGTGTGGGTGCGGCCCGGCAGGCCGTCCGCGGAGGACTCGATGGCGGCCGCGAGGAGTGCCTCGCGCGAGTCCCACCGGCGGTACACGGTGACCTTGCTGACCCCGGCGCGCCGCGCCACCTCCTCGATGCTGGCCCCGCCGATCCCCCGCTCGACGAGCAGCTCGCGCGCGGCACGCAGGATCGCCGCGTCGGCGGCGGCGCTCCGGGGACGTCCGACCCGGGTCACGTGCGCCGCCCCAGCGTCTCCTCCAACCACGTGTCCAGCTCCCCCGGATCCGATCCGCGCCAGGCCAGGTGCCCGTCCGGTCGCACCAGCCAGGTCTCCGCCCGGCCGTCCTCGCGGGTGAGGGCGACGGCGAGGTCGCCGAGGCGGGTGGAGATCGCCGTCGTGCCGGTGTCAGGGACGAGGACGGCCCACATGCCGCCCAGGTGCGCGTGCAGACGGGAGGCCGTTCCGTCGGGAGCTCGGCACGGCACGTCAGCTACCCGGTCCCCCGGCCGCGGTGCCGGACCGCTGCGACGGCCGAGCGGTCCGCGCCGGTAGGTCACCCAGAGCTGGGAGGCCGTCCAGGTCGCCTTGCGCTGGACCCACGGCAGGCCGAACAGCGGCGCCACCAGCCGGTCGCGCACGAACCTCCCGGCCGCGTTGCGCGTCACGTCGATGGCGGTCACCGCCGAGGTGCCGCGCAGCACGTCCTTCGCCAACGGCCGGCGCTCCGCCTCGTACGTGTCCAGCAGCCTCTCCCCCGCCAGGCCGCGCACGACGAGCGCCAGCTTCCACGCGAGGTTCTCGGCGTCACCGAGGCCGGTGAGCATGCCCTGTCCGCCGAACGGTGCGTGCGCGTGCGCGGCATCGCCGGCCAGGAAGATGCCTCCGGCACGGTAGTGATCGGCGAGGCGCCGATGGATGGTGAACTGCGAGAGCCACTCCGGTTCCCCCACCACAACTCGGCGGCCGGTCCGTTCCGGCAGGACCCGGCGGACCCGCTCGAGGATCTGCTGCTCGGTGAGCCGCTCCTGGCTGGTGCCGTCGCCGTCGTCGCCATCGGGGTCGTAGGCGAGCACACGCCAGAGGTTGCCGCGCGGGTGTGGCATGGGCATCGCCCCCAGCAGGCCGCTCGGGTGGATCCAGCCCGTGGTGCCCGACCGGTCCAGGTCCCAGCCGAGGTGGACGTCCGCCAGCAGGAACCGTTCGGACAGCCGCACCCCGGGTGCGGTGATGCCCGCCACCCTGCGCACCGTGCTGCCGGTGCCGTCGCAGCCGACCAGCCAGGCGGTCCGCACCCGTTCCCCCGTGCTCAACGTGGCCGTGACACCTTCGTCGTCCTGGCTGGCCGCGGTGAGGGCGTTGCCCCACTCGGGCTCGACCCCCAACCCCGCGAGACGACGACGTAGCTCCCCTTCCACCCGCGCCTGCGAGATCACCATGGGCGGGGCGGCCGTGCGGAGCCCCGGGTCACCGAAACGCAGCCTCATCAGCGGACGGTCCCCCAGGTAGGTCGTCACCGCCATCGCGTGCTCGGACTCCTCGGGCAGCGAGCCCAGCGCACCCAGGCGGTCGAGCACCTCTCCCCCACGTGCGTGCAGGAAGTTCGCACGCGAGGTCGTCGCCGGGCCGTCAGCGCGATCGACCACGCGGACCTCGACCCCGGCCAGTCGCAGGCCGCAGGCCAGCGCCAGGCCGGTGGGGCCCGCTCCGACCACCAGGACCTGGGACACGATCAGCACCCCCGTTTGTGTACGGTACCGTTTACAAACTAGAGCGTGGAACCAGACGCCGCAAGACGGCGGCACCAAGTCGTTCGTCCGGTTGCCGGCCCGTCACCGGGGCGTCGTCTGCCGTCGCTACCGTCCGGCCTGTGAGCAGACTCGGCCTGGAACCCGTGATCCACCCGACCGCCGAGGTCGCCGACTGCCGCCTCGGCGCCTACGTCGAGGTGGGTGCCCACGCGAACCTCACCGAGTCCACGCTCGGCGCATACTCCTACGTCATGCAGGGCGGGGTCGCCTGGTGTGCCGAGATCGGCAAGTTCGCGAACATCGCCGCATACACCCGGATCAACGCGCCGAACCACCCCATGTGGCGGGCCACCCAGCACCACTTCACGTACCGATCGGCCGACTACGGCCTCGCCGACGGGACGGACGCCGAGTTCTTCGCGTGGCGACGCGCTCACCCCGTCACCCTCGGCCACGATGTCTGGCTCGGCCACGGCGCCGTCGTGCTGCCCGGTGTCTCCATCGGAACGGGCGCCGTCGTCGGTGCGGGTGCGGTCGTCACCAAGGACGTGCCGGCGTACACGGTGGTCGGCGGCGTCCCGGCCCGCCCCATCAGGCGGAGGTTCGACGAGGAGACCGCCGAACGTCTCCAGCGGCTCGCGTGGTGGGACTGGTCGCACGAGGAGCTACGTGAGGCGCTCCCGGCCTTCCGGACCCTGGATGCCCGGGAGTTCTGCGCCCGCTACGGCCACTGAGCGGCGGCGTCCTCCTCACCGCCCGTTCACCCAGGGGGTAGCCGCACGACACCTCGACGCGGCAGGATCGCCTGGCATGACACGAAGCCGTGAGCTGCCTCGTCCGACTGTCATCACCCTTCTCGCTACCCTCGCGCTCGCGCTGGTAGGCGTGCTCGGCTCGACGCCGGCGCACGCGGCGACGCTCAGCGTCGCGGAGGCGATCGCCACCCAGGACAGTTCGACTGCCACGGTGCGCGGCTACGTCGTCGGCCAGCCGACGGCGGAGGACACGGTCGTGACCGACGGGTTCCCGGACGACTACGCCCTGGCCATCGCCGACAGTGCCGGCGAGACCGACACCGACGAGATGCTCTACGTGCAGGTCACCAGCGAGCACCGCGCCGAGTGGGGCCTGGCGTCGAACCCCGACCTCATGGGGTCCCGGATCGACGTCACCGGGGATCTCACCCCCTACTTCACGCCGCACGCCGGGCTGAAGGACCCGTCGTCGCTGGAGCTGGTCGGCGAGGAGCCCACCGACCCGCCCACCGAGGAGCCCACCGACCCGCCCACCGAGGAGCCCACCGACCCAAGCGACCCCGGGGAGGTGCCGGCCGGCTACTACGACTCCGCCGAAGGGCTCGCCGGCCAAGAGCTCGAGGCGGCGCTCCACGACATCATCGACGACCACACGATGATCGACTACGACGCCGTGTGGGACGCCCTGCGCGAGACCGACGCGGACCCGGCGAGTCCCGGGAACGTCGTCGAGCTCTACAGCCGCCGCTCGGTCCCGGCGGACAGCAACGGCGGCGACGCCGACGACTGGAACCGCGAGCACGTGTGGGCCAAGAGCCACGGCGACTTCGGGACCTCGATGGGGCCCGGCACCGATGTCCACCACCTGCGCCCGACCGACGTGTCGGTCAACTCCGCACGCGGCAACCTGGACTTCGACCTCGGCGGCTCGGGTGTCGAGGAGTGCACCGGCTGCATGGCCGACGAGGACTCCTTCGAGCCGCCGGACGAGGTGAAGGGCGACGTCGCGCGGATGCTCTTCTACATGTCCGTCCGCTACGAGGGCGACGACGGCTTCCCCGACCTGGAGGTCAACGACCAGGTGGGCAACGGCTCGGCGCCGTACCACGGCCGTCTCTCGGTGCTGCTCGAGTGGCACCAGGAGGACCCCGTCTCGGACGCCGAGCGCATGCGAAACGACCTGATCTACAGCAACTGGCAGGGCAACCGGAACCCGTTCATCGATCACCCGGAGTGGGCGGCCGAGATCTGGTGACCGGCGGTCTGTCCGCCAGAAGCTCGGTGATCGTACGGTGCACCTGGCCCTCGATCTCCTCGGCACCGTTCGGAGGCCAGCGGGTTCTCCAGCGTGCCCGCGTACATGAGCGAGGACGCCTGATCGGTGATGTCGACCATCTCGAGAGTGTTCCGCAGCTGCAGCCGGTTGAGGCAGCTGTGCCGGAACGTCGGGCGCAACAGGTCGTACCGTGAGGCGGCGTCGGTGAGTTCCGGGTGGTCCACCCGGTGCTCCTCGACGACGTCCCCCGCGATCCGCCAGAAATCGCCCTCCTCCAGCACGCCGTCCTCGTCGAGGATGGCGGCGAGGTACCGCAGGAACCCGTCGAAGACGTCGGTGTGGATCGCCAGCGCCCGCGTGCCGTGGTCGGGCACCTCGGCACGGATGCGCTCCACCTCGGGCGGGAGCGGCAGGTCGCCCATCACGGCGACCTCCTCGCCGACGTCCTTCATGAGGACCCGCACCGGGACGCCGTCGCGCAGCACGAGGATGAGGTTCTCCCCGTGCGGCATGAACGCCAGGTCGTACGCGAGCAGGCAGTGCACCAGCGGCCGCAGGTAGGCACACAGGTACGTGCGCACCCACTCGCCGGGCCCCAGCGGCGAGGCGTCGATCAGGGCCGTGACCAGGGCTGCGCCGCCGGAGTCCCGGTGCAGCAGGGACGCCATCGTGGCGAGCCGCTCTCCCGGCCCGACGCGCGTCAGCGGGCTCTCCCGCCACAGCGCCGCCAGCATCTTCTGGTGGGGCCCGCGCGCGGTGTGCCGGTGGAACGCGTCGCCCGTGTATCCCGCCGCGGCGACCTCGCGAAGCACGTCGAAGCCACGTTCGCGCAGCTCCGGGTCCTGCCGCACCACGTCGGCGACCCAGTCGTTGATCGCCGGCGTCGCCCGCATGTACGCCGGGGAAAGACCTCGCATGAAACCCATGTTCTGGATCGACAGCGCCGTCTTGACGTAGTGACGCCCCGGCCGGGTGGCGTTGAAGAAGGTGCGGATCGACTGCTGGGCACGGAACTCGTCCTCGCCCGCACCGAGGTGGACGAGGTCCCGGCGCGCCACGTCCGGTGCGAACGTCACGGCCAGCTTGTCGGTCCACTGCCACGGGTGCACCGGGACGAACAGGTACCCCGCCGGGTCAAGGCCGAGCGCCTCGAGGCGACGGCGGAACCGGGCCAGTGTCCGCTCCCCCAGCTCGGCCTCGTAGAGCGAGTCCTCGGTGACGCCGTCGCCCACCGCGAGATCCGCGACCGTGCGCCGGACCGCGACCCACTCCAGGCGCACGGGCGCCGACGTCTCGGGTGCGTAGGCGGCATAGTCGTCGGCGCCGAACCCGATCCGCCCGTTGTTCGCGACGAACGCCGGGTGTCCCTCGGTCATCGAGCCCTCCAGCAGCTGGTACGTCTCGGCGGGGTCGCCCTCCCCGAGCAGCGCGGCGGCCAGGTGTGCGGACGAGGGGCGCGGGCGGGCCAGCTTCCAGGCGGCCGAGGCGAGCGTCGAGGCGATCTCCTCGAGGTACACCGGGAGGAGGGAGTCCGGGATGCCGAGCACGGGCGCGAGCTCGGCCACGAGGTCCTGGGCGTCCACCGCCACCTGCTCCCCCGCCACCGTCCGGCGCAGCGACGCGGGGTCGAGGACCCAGTGCTCCAGGAGGTGCCGGCGGGCCGTGAAGGTGTAGCGGGACGTCGGCGTCTCCAGCAGCCAGCCGTCGCCGTCGGGAACGGGCGCGAGGAGCCGCTCGTGGGTGTACTCGCCGATCGCCTTGGCGGCCAGGTGACGCTGTGCCCGCTCGAGCCGCTCCGGCGTCAGGTGGTCGGTCTGGGCGGCGCGCTCGAAGTCCGCGCGCTCGCAGACCGACAGCATCGCGGTCTTCTCCGGCAGCGGGACCTCCCGGAGCTCCACGAAGCCGGCCGCCACGTTCTTCCGGCGGACGGCGGCGTTGCGCACGTCCGGCTCCACGACCACGCGCCGCACGGCCGGATCGGCGAAGCAGCGCGCCAGCACGGCCCGGAAGACCTCCGAGGTGAGGCCGGGGACCGCGGGTCCCTCCGGTGGAGCTACCAGCACGTGCATGCCGAGGTCGCCCGCACGGACCTCCGGCAGCTCCGCCAGCGGCGAGTGGGCCGGGTCGTAGGTCTCGACGAGGAACGTCGGGACACCGTGCACCCGCCCGAGGAAGGCGTCGTGGTGGGCGCTCGCGGTGATCTCGGAGAGCTCGGCTCGCACGTCGTCGAGACCGGCCTCCTGCATCATCCAGAAGTGCGATCGCGGGTGGGTCACCCACGCGTGCACCGTCGCCGCGTCGCGCTCGACGTCGATCGGCTCGATCGTCATGCCGGTCACCGGGGCACCTCCTCGAGCGCCGGGGTCCGGAACCTCTCGGGCACGCCGAACTCCTGGAACGCGACCCGTCGCTCCACGGGGTAGACCTCGCGGCCGAGCATCGCGGCGATGATCACGGAGTTGCGGTACGCGCCCATGCCGAGGTCCGGCGCGACGAAGCCGTGGGTGTGCTCCTCGCCGTTCTGCACGTAGATCTCGCTCCGGCCGTGGTCCACGGCGTAGGAGGAGTCGGCGTCGTAGCGGCCCTCGCCGTCGAACGCGATGCGGTCGGCCACGGGCGCCAGGAAGGCCGGGACCTCGGCCCGGTAGCCGGTGGCGAGGACGAGCGCGTCCGCCGTGACCCGGAACGGCTCGTCCCGCTCGGTGTGATGCAGGTCGAGCCGGTAGCCGTCGGCCGTGGCGCGCGCGCCGACGACCTCGGCGCAGGTCAGCAGGGTGGTGTCGGTGCCGCCGGCCACCTGCCGGGCGTAGAGGCGCTCGTGGATGGCATCGATGGTCCCGGCGCTGATGCCCTTGTAGAGGCTCCGTTGCTCGCGCAGCAGCTCCCGCCGCTTGCGGTCACTCAGGCCCTGGAAGTAGGCGGTGTACTCGGGCGAGGTCATCTCGAGGGTGAGCTTGGTGTACTCCATCGGGAAGAAGCGCGGGGACCGCGTCAGCCACACGAGCTCGTAGTCGTGGTCGTCGATGTCGTCGAGCAGGTCGGCGTACACCTCGGCCGCGGACTGGCCGCTGCCGACGACGGCGATGCGTCGCCGTCGCTGCAATGAGGCCTTGTGCCGGAGGTACTCGGCCGAGTGCGTCACGGCGTCCTGCCCCAGCAACGGTCGCAGCGGCGCGGGCACGAACGGGACCGTCCCGGTGCCGAGCACGAGACGGCGGGCGCGGTGCACCTCCCCGTCGTGCGTGGTGGCCACGTACGCGTCGCCGTCGTGCTCCACCCGTTCCACGCCGGCCCCGAACCGCACCGAGGAGAGCCGGTCGGCGGCCCACCGGCAGTACTGGTTGTACTCCCGGCGCAGCGGGTAGAAGGACTCGCGGACGTAGAAGGAGTACAGCCGGCCGGTGTCCTTGAGGAACGCGAGGAACGAGTACGGCGACGTCGGGTCCGCCATGGTGACGAGGTCCGCGAGGAACGGGACCTGGAGGGTCGCCTCGGGCAGCATCATGCCCGGGTGCCAGTCGAACTCCTCGCGTGCCTCGAGGAAGACGGCGTCGATCTCCTCGATCGGGTCCAGCAGGCAGGCGAGACCGAGGTTGAACGGGCCGAGCCCGATGCCGAGCACGTCGTGGGTGTGCCGATCGGTGCGGCTCATCGGGCACCTCCCACGGTGGCCGGATGACGGTCGCGGGAGAGCTCCCGACCCACGGACAGGACGTTCCTGACGATCGACAGGACGTCCTCCCGGGTGGCCGCAGGGTTCAGCAGGGTCAGCTTCAGGAACTGGCGGCCCTCCACGGTCGTGGCGGCCACGACGGCCGTGCCCCGGGCGTACAGCTCGTGGCGGATGGCCGTGTTCAGCTGGGCGAGGGCACGCTCGGAGGTGTCCGGCGGCGCGTACCGGAACACGATGGTGCTCAGCTGTGGGGGCGCGGCGAGCTCGAGGTCCTCCCACCCGGAGATCGCCGCGTGCACCTCCTCCGTCAGGTCGATCACCGCGTCGAGGTAGTCGCCGATGGCGTCCGGACCCATGACGCGCAGGGTCATCCAGAGCTTGAGCGCGTCGAAGCGGCGAGTGGTCTGCAGGCTCTTGTCGACCTGGTTGGGGTTCATCGAGTCCGCCGGGTTGAGGTAGTCCGCGTGCCAGGTCACCGCGCGCAGGGCCTGCCGGTCCTGGACGAGGATCGCGCTGGAGGAGACCGGCTGGAAGAACGTCTTGTGGTAGTCGACGGTGACCGAGTCGGCGAGCTCGACGCCGGAGAGCCGGTGGCGGTGGCGCCGGGAGGTGAGCAGGCCGCCGCCGTACGCGGCGTCGACGTGCAGCCACGCACCGGCCGTACGGGCGACGTCGGCGACGTCCGCCACGGGATCGATGGCGCCGAAGTCGGTGGTGCCGGCGGTGGCGACGACGGCCATCGGCTGGTCGCCCCACTCCTCGACCTGCCGCACCAGCCGGGCGAGCTCGGCCACGTCCATCCGGCGGTCCGCACCGACGGGGACCGGCACCACGGCGCCGGCGGGCAGCCCCATCACGTGCGCGGACTTGCCGACGGAGAAGTGGCTGTCCGCCGAGGCGAGGATCCGCATCCGCTCCGGCGGCAGCCCGCGTGCCGCGGCATGTGCGCGGGCAAGGACGAGCGCCTGCAGGTTGGACTGCGACCCGCCCGAGGTGAAGACCCCGTCGGCGCCGGGCCCGAACCCGATCCTTCGTGCGGTCCAGTCGATGAGGTGGCGCTCCATGTAGGTGGCTCCGACGCTCTGGTCGAAGGTGTCCATCGAGCTGTTGACCGCGGTGAGGAGCTGCTCGGCGACCAGCGTCGGGATCACCACCGGGCAGTTGAGGTGGGCGGCGTACGAGGGGTGGTGGAACCAGACGGCGTCCCGGAGCCACAGCTGGGTCACCTCCGCGAGAGCCGCCTCGAGGTCCGGCAGCGGCCGGTCGAGATCGACCCCGGCCACCGGCAGCGCGGCGTCCATCGGCGAGCGGCCGGTTGCCGGGCGGGTCACGGCAGTGAGCTGGTCCGTGAGGCAGTGCAGCCCGCTCCGGATGGCGGCGTCGAGCTCGGTGGCGTTGTCGGGGTGGACGAGGTGGTGCAGGGATGCGTCCGACACGTGACCCTCTCGGTAGTAAGGGTGACCTAAGCGAATTACGGCACGGCAAACTAACCAAAAAAGTTGCCGGAACGCCAGAAGCTCCGGCCCCGGGTCCCTCTTCCGGCGGCACGACGGTGATTCCTCCGTCCCGCGATACGGACGGTGCTCGTGGCCTCACATTCCTGCGTCTCGGACCGTCCTTCCGGTGAGAGCGTCTGGAAGGAGGCATCAGCAGGATGGAGATGACCCTTCTCGTCCTCACCGTCGTCGCGACGGGCTTCAGCGCGTTCACGGCCCTCGTCTCGCTCACGGGCCGACCGCGGAGAGTGTCGCGCGGGGCCGACGAGGCTCTCGACGCGGCCGGCGTCCCGCGGTCGTGGCAACGGTTCCCGATCGGCGTCGTCAAGGCGCTGGCCGTGGCCGGCCTGGTCGCCGGGCTGCTCGGGGTCCGTCCGGCGGGGACGGCCGCTGCCGTCGGCCTGATCGTCTACTGGTCGTGCGCGACGTTCGCCCACCTTCGGGCGCGGCATTACGACCACCACCTGCCGTTCACCGCGACGTGGGCCGTGATCTCGGTGTCCATCCTCGCGCTCGACCTGGCAACGTGGTGCCGGTGATGGCCGGGCCGGACCGCGTCACGGCCGCCTGGGAGGAGGACCGCAGCTACCTCCTGGCGGTCGCGCGGCGGGTGCTGCGCGACCCTACCGAGGCCGAGGACGTGGTCCAGGACGCATTCGTGCGGCTGACGCTCCAGCGCATCGAGGACATCGAGGACGTGCGGGCCTGGCTGGTGGTCGTCGTGCGGCGTCTCGCCCTGGACCGGCTCATGTCGGCCCACCACCGCCGATCCCGACCGGTCGACTCGGCGGACCTCGCCGAGCAGGTGCACGAGACCGCACCCGACCCCGCGGACCGCATCACGCTGGACGACGAGGTGCGGCACGCCGTCGACGTCGTCCTGCACCGGCTGACGCCTGCGCAGCGCACCCCGTTCCTGCTGCACGACGTCTTCGGCGTCCCGTTCGACCAGGTGGCAGAGCTGGTGGGACGGACCCCGGCGGCCTGCCGACAGCTCGCGAGCCAGGCCCGCCGCGCCATCCGGGACGGCGGACCGCCCGTGCTCACCGAGCCGGACCCGCGTGCCGCGGAGGTCGCCCGCCGGTTCGTCGCCGCGACCAGGGGCGGGGACCTCGGAGCCCTGGTCGAGCTGCTCGACCCCTCGGTCTCCGGCTCGGTCACGATGGAGGGCCGGCGTGTCGGGTGGGAGGAGGGCCCGTTCGACATCGCGGAACGGACGATGTTCTTCCTGGGCCCGCGAAGCCCGTGGCAGCTCACCAGCATCCCGCTCGAGGACGACGTCGGCGTGCTGGCCACGCGCCGTGGCGAGACCGTCTTCGTCGGGCGCCTGGAGCTCGTGGACGGCAGGATCGGCCAGCTGCACGGCGTGGTCCTGCCGCGACGGGAGGCCTGATCACGCGCCGCGAGGTCGGCCCTCGTGGTAGTCCGTGGTCGCGCGATACCCGGCGTCCTCAAGGAGGTCGCGCCCGGTCGCGTCGCCGGCCGGGACGGCGACGACGGACACCACGGCGCCGACCTGGCGAGCCGCCTGTTCGAGCGCGAGCAACGGCGCCAGGCCGGTGACCTCCGTGACCAGCAGGACCGGACCCCCGGGCGCGTAGACCGGCGGAGCCGTGACGAGCCGGCCGGCGCCACCGTCGACGGTGAGCCGACCGCCGTCACTCTCGACGGCGAGCCGACCGCCGTCCGACCTGCTGGACTCGGACGTCGGAAGGTCCCGCGTCCACCAGGACTCGACGCGGGTGAGGCCGAGCGCCTCGACGGTCTCCCGACGCGCCCGCTCCGGCACCGGGCACACCGCTCGGAGATCGGCGTGCCGCCCGGCCGCGAGCAGGAGTGCGACGCCGTCGCTCCCCCAGGCCGAGTCGTCCTCGAGCACCATGTCGTCGGCCACGAGCCGGTCGCCCTGGGGTGCGCCGAGCAGGTACCCGCGGTCCGTGCGCACCGTCACCGTGCCGGGGTCGTCGATCTGCCCGGCCAGGAACGGCGCGTGCCGCTCACGCGCGTCCGGTGCCGGCCGCCAGAACCGCGGCGCGTACCCGGCCAGGCGTTCGCGGCGGGCCGCAGCGAGGCCCACGACCCACCCGAGGTCGCTCGACGCCAGCGGTCGGACCTGCGGCATCGCCGCCACGGCGTGCGGCACGGTGGGTCCGTTCCCCAGATGCGCCACCGTGCACCACCGATCCCGGGTCATCTCCTCGGGACGAACGTAGCCAGGGCCGTCCGGCCCGACAACGGCCGACGACGCCAGGTCCGCGCGGACACTTGGCCCGCGTGGACACCGTCTTGTCCGCCGCGGCCCCGCGGTGGAAGGCTGAGCGTGCCCGCCCCTCGACCCGTCCGGAGGTCCGTCATGCGCTTCGTGGTCTACGGTGCCGGAGCCATCGGCGGCGTCGTCGCGGCACGCCTCCTCCAGCACGGCCACGACGTGACCGCCATCGCGCGCGGCGCACACCTGGAGACGATCCAGGAGTCCGGTCTACGCGTGCAGGACCCGACCGGTGAGCAGGTGGTGCCGTTGCGGGCGGTGCCGCACCCGGCCGCGCTCGAGTGGCGCGGTGACGAGGTCGTGCTCATCGCGGTCAAGAGCCAACACAGCGCCGGAGTCCTGCGGGACCTGGCGGCCGCGGCCCCGAACGAGGTAGCCGTGGTCAGCCTGCAGAACGGGGTGAGCAACGAGGACGAGGCGCTGCGGCGGTTCCCGAACGTCTACGGCGTCATGGTCGCGCTCCCGGCCGTGCATCTGGAGCCCGGCGTGGTCAAGGCCTACTCCACACCCGTCACCGGCATGCTCGACATCGGGCGCCATCCGTCCGGGGTGGACGCCACCGCACAGCAGATCTCCGAGGCTTTCACGGGCGCGACGCTGCTCTCGCACGTCGAGGACCGCATCAGCCGGTGGAAGTGGCGCAAGCTGTTCATGAACCTCGGGAACGCGGTCGGCGCGGTATGCGGACCGGGCGAGCGTGGCGGCGATCTGTGGAAGCGCGCGGTCGCCGAGGCGGACAGGGTCGTCGCGGCGGCCGGGATCGACGTCGTGGACGTGGACGAGGAGCGGCAGCGCCGCCAGGGCGTGCTCACCATGGGCGACGTCGCGGGCGAACCGCACCCCGGCAGCTCGTCCTGGCAGTCCCTGGCGCGGCGGGCACCCGACATCGAGACGGACTACCTCAACGGCGAGATCGTGCTGCTGGGGCGCCGCCACGGCGTCCCCACGCCGGTGAACGCCGTGCTGCAGCGGCTCGCGAACGACCTCGTCGCCCGGGGCGCCGAGCCCGGGTCGGTCTCCCGTGACGAGGTCGAGCGGCTCATCGACGCCGAGCCCGCTCCGCGGACCGCCCAGGAGGCCACGGCCACCGGTCGGGCATGATCGAGCCATGAACCGCATCCTCGTCACCGGAGCCAGCGGCAAGCTGGGCCGCGTCGTCGTCGAGCACCTTGCCCAGCACGGGTACGACGTCGTGGCCACCGACCGCGTCGCGCCCCCGCCCGGCCTGCCCGGGAGCTTCGTCACCGCCGACCTCACCGACTTCGGCCAGGTGGTCGAGCTGCTCAGCGGCGTGGACGAGGGCGGCCCCGTGGACGCGGTCGCGCACCTCTCGGCGATCCCCGCACCCGGACGCTCCCCCAACGCCACGACCTTCCGCAACAACGTCCCGAGCACCTACAACGTGTTCCGCGCCGCCCAGGTGGCCGGGGTGCGCAACCTCGTGTGGGCCTCGTCCGAGACCGTCCTCGGTCTGCCGTTCGACCCGCCGCCGCCGTATGCCCCGGTGGACGAGGAGTACGCGGTCATGCCGCAGTCCACGTACTCCCTCGGCAAGGCCGTGGAGGAGGAGATGGCACGCCACCTCACCCGGTGGGACCCACAGCTGAAGCTCATCGGGCTTCGGTTCTCCAACGTCATGCGGCCGGAGGACTACGCCGACTTCCCGGCGTTCCAGGACGATCCGAGCGTCCGCCGCTGGAACATGTGGGGCTACATCGACGCCCGCGACGGCGCCCAGGCCGTGCGCCGAGCCCTGGAGGTCGACCTGACGGGCTTCGAGGCGTTCATCATCGCCGCGGAGGACACCGTCATGGAGACACCGTCCGCGGACCTCCTCGCGGCGGAGTTCCCCGACGTGCCGCGCCGTCGCGAGGTGGTGGGCCGCGAGACGTTGCTGAGCATCGACAAGGCCCGCCGCCTGCTGGGGTACGCCCCGCAGCACCGGTGGCAGGACCACGTCGGTCGCTGAGCACCGCCTCACCGGACCGCCGGGTCACCAGCCCGCCGCGCGGTTGATGCGTACCCAGACCAGGCACGGCTGCGTGGTGCCGGTACGGACGCCGAGACACCCGGCGCCCCCGCCCGGCCCGCGGTACTCGTCGGGCACCACCTCGACGGCGACGTCCCACCCGTTGAGGAACAGCTCGCAGTCGCAGTATGCGCCGACCCGCCCGGCGCGCCGCTCGAGCCCCGTCGCCCGTGGCGCCTGCCGATCCCTCCATCTTCGTGTCCAGCGCAACGTCCCGTCGCATCCGAACGCCGCGATCATCCGGTTGACGTAGCACAGCACGCACTCGTGCCACCCTGGCGAGGTGAGGTCCTCCGCCAGGCTGGCCAGCTCGATCTCCAGTGTCTGGACCCCGTTGTCGACCGACATCACAACTCCTCCTGGTCATGCGCACGATGGCTGAGCGCTCGAACACCTGTACGCAAGCCTGCCGTTCGGGTCTGACATCGCGTCGGCAGATGCGCTCGCACGGCACGGGAGGCATGCGCGATCGTCCGTGAGGGATCAACCCGTCGGGTGACAGGACGGAGGTCCGGTGGGTCACCGGGGCCGCGATGGACTGTGCCGCCGCATGAGACGGACTGTGCCGCCGCATGAGATCGGCCCCCGCCGTGGGCGGGGGCCGAGAGGTTGCCGGAGCGTCAGCCGGCGTTGCGGGCAGCGCGACGCTTGGCGAGCTCGTCCTCGACGAGGGGCTCGCCGTCCTCGTGCGCCCGCTCGGTGGGTAGCTGGGACAGGTCGCCCTCCACCTCGCGCCAGACACGACCGACCGCGATGCCGAACACGCCCTGCCCTCCCTGGACCAGGTCGATGACCTCGTCGGCGGAGGTGCACTCGTACACGGAGGCCCCGTCACTCATGAGGGTGATCTCGGCGAGGTCCTCGACGCCCCGCTCGTGCAGCGAGGTGATCGCGGTGCGGATCTGCTGGAGCGAGACACCGGTGTCCAGCAGCCGCTTGACGACCTTGAGCACGAGGATGTCGCGGAAGCTGTACAGCCGCTGGCTGCCCGAGCCCGAGGCACTGCGGATGCTGGGCTCGACGAGCCCAGTCCGCGCCCAGTAGTCGAGCTGCCGGTAGGTGATCCCGGCAGCGCGGCATGCGGTGGGGCCGCGGTAGCCGGTGTCCTGGTCGAGGTCGGGAAGGGTGTCGCCGAAGAGCATCCCTTGTGCCCGTTGAGGCACACCCGGGGCCGCACCCGCTGTCGCATCAGTGCCGCTCACAGCGACCTCCCTCGCTCCGCGTACTCACCAGATCCGCTCCGACGTCTGCCGGTACGAGGATACGCGGCCGACGGTCGTCTGCGGTGGACGTACTCAACGTAGAACCGACCCCCCGTCGGGTCAACGAGGCGCACCGCGAAAGCCGACGGCGTGTCGCGCCCGGCGAGTCTCACCCTCATGTCGAAGGTTCGGCCGGCGGGGGCGGCGCACCGTCCCGCCAGCATCAGGGCCGATCGCCCGGCTGGTCCTCCTGGCCGGGGTCCCCCTCGGGACCACCACCGCCGCCGGGCGGACCGGTGGCGAAGTCCTCCGGCTCCACACCCTCCAGGAACGCCCGGAACTCCTCCATGACCTCTGCTCCCGGCTCACTCCCGGCCAGTGCCGGCCCCTCCGACGGGTCGAGACCGGCGTCCTCCACCGGGACGCCGGCGACCTCGAGGAGCTCCTCGTCGCACAGCACCGGGCACTTGGCCCGCAGCGCGACAGCGATGGCGTCGGACGGTCGGGAGTCGACCACCTGTCCGCCGCTGAGCACCACCTCGGCGTGGAAGATCGCGTCGACCACCCGGGTGACGCGGATCTCGGTCACGGTGACGTCGAGATGCTCGAGGATCGAGACGAGGAGGTCGTGCGTCAGCGGGCGGGGCGGGACGAGGCCGGCCTGCGCCGACGCGATGGCCGCACCCTCGCGGGGTCCGATGACGATCGGGAGCACGCGCGCACCCCCGGGCTCACCGAGGACGACGACCACCTCGTTCCCCGGGACGGAGACCCGGACGCCCAGCACCACCATCTCGCGCATGCCGCAACGGTACGACCTGTACCTGGGAGAGGAGACCTGAAAGGCGACCCGAAGGACGTTCACCGACCGCAAATCGCCGGCGGCGCGCGCTGCCGGGACCGGGCCTCAGCCGAGCTCGTCGACCGCGGACCGCAGCAGCTCGGCGTGGAGCCGGGCGTAGAGCTCGGCGAGCTCGCTCGCCTGGGCGGCCCCGCGCTCCCGGGCCGCACCGTTGCGCTGGGCCCGGGTCGGCGCCACCACCTGGTCGATCGTGTCCGCGTCCCGCTCGGCGCTGGTGCGGACCCGGCGCAGATGCCGTGCGGAGATGCCGTGGCGGCTGAGCGCCAGGGCGGCCTGCACCACCTGTACCGACCGACCCGGGAAGCGGCCACGGGTGTCGGCGATGATCAGGCCGGCCCGCGCCATCTCGTCCAGCTCCTCCTCGCTGCAGCCGGTCAGCTCGCAGATCTCCTGCGCGCTCACCCGGGCGCCGGCGGCCGGGCTGACGAGCTCGCCGTCCCGGCTGACCACCCGTGCGTGCGACGGCGGTACGACCTCACGCCCGGCGTCGAGGTCCGCCAGCTGCTCGCGGATGACCCGCAACGGCAGATAGCTGTCCCGCTGCTGGGTGAGGGCGTACCGGATCCGCTCCGCGTCCGCCCGGGAGTACATCCGGTAGCCCGACCCGGTGCGCCGCGGCGCGACGAGGCGCTGCTCCTCGAGGAAGCGCAGCTTGGACAGCGTCACCGCGGGAAACTCCGGCTTCAGGAGTGCGAGCACCGTGCCGATGCTCATCGACGGCGTGTGCGAGACCTCCTGCGGCCAGGAGGTCGGCTGCTCGTGGCGGCCGCGCTCGGGGGCGCGCTCGGTCTGGCCGCCCCCCTCGCCCAGGGGCTGGCGGCGGGCCGCGGAGCTCACGACTGGTCCGTCGTCGCCTGACCGCTCTGGCCGCGACTCGGACTCGGGTGGTACGTCAGCCGGTACTTGCCGATCTGCACCTCGTCACCGGTCCGCAGCACGGTGCTGTCGATCCGTTCGCGGTTGACGTACGTCCCGTTCAGGCTGCCCACGTCGCGGACGGAGAACCCGCCCTCCCCCGCGAGGAACTCGGCGTGCTTGCGGGAGACGGTGACGTCGTCGAGGAAGATGTCCGCGCTCGGGTGCCGGCCGGCCGTCGTACGCTCCGCGTCGAGCAGGAACCGGGCGCCGGCGTTCGGTCCGCGTTGCACGATGAGCAGCGCGGAGGACTCCGGCAGCGCCTCGATCGCGGCCACGTCGTCGGGGCTCAGACCCTGGTGGAGCAGGTCCTGCTCGAAGTCGGCGCCGACGGCACCGAAGCGGGCTGTCGTCGTGGCGTCGGGGCGCTCGCCCGGGCCCCCGGCACGCTCCGGCGGCTGCGGCGTCGTCATGGGCCTTCCTCCTGGGTCTTCGTGGTCCGGGCGTCGGCCGTCGGGGTCAACAATAGAGGCAGGCGGCGGCCACTGTGCGCGCGGGTCACCCGACGCCCGGGCGTCGGGCACGGATCCCGCCTCACTCGTCCGACTCGCTGGGCGGGACGGGTGAGGCCACCTCGACGGGCTCGACCTCACGGACGGCGGTGATCTCGACGTCGTCCTCCTCGGTGAGCTCTGTCGTCGCGCCGACGTTCCGTACCGAGGCGGTGGCGCCGCCGGGGATGTTCAGGGCGACCGCGAGCGTCTCCGGCTCCCCCACGGCACGCCACTCGTACGGCGGGCTGATCCGCTCGCCGTCGACCACCACGCCGCCGGACGGGTCGTCGAGGATCCAGCTCGAGGCAGTCAGCCGCTGGCCGGAGAGCTCGACGGCCTCCGCGCCGGCGTTGCGAAGCTCCTCCAGGATCGTGACCAGCACGTGCGCGCTGACGGCGTGGTCCGGGTCGGAGACCGTGAGCGTGATGCCCGGGCCGTGCACCGGAAGCGTCCCGGCGAGCATCCCCCGAGTGATGGCGCGCAGCTCGGCGGCCTCCTGCGCCGCCTCCCGGGAGCTGGTGGAGGACCGCAGCCCGGACAGGTCGTCCTGGAGCTGCTCCTGCTCCGCCTCGAGCTCCTCGTTGCGTCGGGTCAGCTCGTCCAGCAGCCGTACGAGGTCGTCCTGCCGCATGCTGGACAGGACGTCGTCCTGCGTCTGGCGCACCTGCGCCACGACGGCGAACCCCAGACCCGCGCACAGCAGGGCGACGACCACGTGGATCGCCGAGATGCGGGCCGAGATCAGCGACCGGAGCACGCGCCGGGACCGGGCGACCCGTTCCGGTGACCTCGGTGGACGGTCGTCGCCCCGCGTCGCGGGCCGGTCGCCGCTCGGCTCGGTGGTCTCGTCGTCGCTCACGTGAGGTTCACGCCCGGAAGATGTGGCGACGGATCGCCGCCGCGTTGGAGAAGATGCGGATGCCGAGGACCACGATGACGGCGGTGCTCAGCTGCGTTCCCACGCCCAGCTGGTCCCCGAGGAAGACGATGAAGGCGGCGATGAGCACGTTGAAGACGAACGAGACCACGAAGACGCGGTCGTCGAAGACGCCGTCGAGCCGGGCACGCAGGCCGCCGAACAGGGCGTCGAGCGCCGCGACGACGGCGATCGGGAGGTAGGGCTGGAGGAGTGCCGGGACGGTCGGGTCGAGGAGCACACCTGCCAGGACGCCGATGAGCAGGCCGATTACCGCGAGCACCTACCGCTCCTCCCCGTCCGCGCCCGAGTCCGCGGACCGATCACCAGAGGGTGACACACCGGACGACGTGGGGGCCACGTCACCGAGCGGCTGGGCGTACCGCGGTGCCACGCCGGAGAGCGCGGCCATCTCGATCCGCTCCTGGGTGCTGATGTCCACGCTGATGCTGTAGGTGCTGCGGAGCACGTCGAGGTGGGTGGCCGCCGGGGTCCGGGCCAGCTCGGTCTGCAGGTGGTCCGGCTCCCCGATGGCCTCGACCTGGTACGGCGAGACCACGGGCTCGAGGTTGACCAGCACCGCCTCGCCGGCGGTGCGGATGGCCGTGGTCGAGCCGAGGCGCGTGCCGTTGATCGAGACGGCCTCTGCGCCGGCGGCCCACAGTGAGTTCACCAGCACCTGGAGGTCGACGTCGGTGATGCGTTCGTCCTCGGAGCCCTCGGCGCCCTGCTGGGCGGCCGGGGAGTCCTCGAGCCGGACGACGACGCCCGGCCCGCTGACGGCGACCGCACCGGACGGTACGGCGAGCGCGTCGAGCTGCGCCGCGAGGTCGTCGTCGACGAGACCGAGCCCGGCCTGCTCCAACGACTCGATCTCTGCCGAGATGGTCGCGTTCTGGCCCTCCAGCTCATGCCCGGCTGCGGTGCGCTCCTCGATCTGCTCCAGGAGCAGCGAGCGAGCCGGCGTGAGGCCGCCCTGCGGCGCACGCAGCTCGCGAGCCGCCCAGACCCCGCCGGTGCCGATGGCGATGCTGAGCACCAGCACCACCGCCTTCTGCCACCACGAGCGCCTGCGCGGACGGGTGGGGCGCTGCTCGGCGGCCCTCCGGTACCCGGCGTCGAGCGGGTTCTCCAGCAGGTAGCGCAGGAGCGACATGGACTCGTCGGGCCGCGCGGTCCGGACAGTGTCCTGCTCGGGGCGACCGGCCGGTGTCACGGCGCGCTCTCCCGCACGATGCGAGCGACCTGCTCGACGTAGAGCAGCGCGGCGAACCAGTACAGGCCCACGCCCCAGAGCGCGCACGCCCAGCCGAACGTCCACGCCAGGTCGCCGGGGGTGCCGGGCAAGCCCGCCAGCAGGAGCAAGGGAAAGGAGTACATGAGTGCGAATGTGCCCGCCTTCCCGGCGAGGTGCACGGGCAGCGGGCCGTACCCGTGCCTGCGCAGCGCCGGCAGCAGGCAGGCGAGCAGCACGTCGCGTGCCACGATGACGAGCACCAGCCACCAGGGGACGAACTCGCGCCACGCCAGTCCGACCAGCGTCACGAAGATATACAGCCGGTCCGCCGCCGGGTCGAGGAGCTGGCCGAGCCGGGAGGTCTGATGGAAGTGGCGGGCGATCAGGCCGTCGAGCCAGTCGGTGACGCCGGCGACCACGAGGACGACGAGCGCGGGCACGTCCCGCTCGGTGAAGAGCAGCACACCGAAGACGGGCACGAGGAGCAGCCGGACGGCCGAGATGACGTTCGGCACGGTCCACACCCGCTCGGTGACCTCACCGGCCGGTGAAGCCTGCTCCATGCCCACCGCACCAGCCTAGTTGGACGGGCACGCGCGCCGACTGCTGGACGGCCGACGAACGGCGGCGGGCGCGACCATAGACTCGCGAGCATGACTTCCATGCGATTCGGACTCTTCATCCCGCAAGGCTGGCGCTTCGACCTGACGGAGGTCGACGAGGCGGACCACTGGCCGACGATGGCCGACGTGGCGCGACGGGCCGATGCGGGTGGCGTGTGGGAGTCGATCTGGGTGTACGACCACTTCCACACGACGCCGCGGCCCTCCGAGGAGGCGACCCACGAGGCGTGGTCACTCATGGCGGGTCTCGGGGCGGTGACCGAGCGGGTCCGGCTCGGGCAGATGTGCACCTGCATGGCGTACCGCAACCCGATGTACCTCGCGAAGGTGGCCGCGACCATCGACCACATCAGCGGCGGCCGCCTCGAGATGGGCATCGGTGCCGGCTGGTACGAGCACGAGTGGCGGGCGTACGGCTACGGCTTCCCGCGTGCCGGCGTGCGCCTGAAGATGCTCGACGAGGGCGTGCAGATCTTCAAGCAGGCGTGGACCGAGGGCGTCGCCACCCTCGACGGCGAGCATTACCAGGTCGACGGCGCCATCTGCCGTCCGCTCCCGCTCCAGGAGGGCGGCATCCCGCTGTGGATCGCCGGCGGCGGCGAGAAGGTCACGCTGCGGATCGCGGCTCAGCACGCCGCCTACACGAACTTCGACGGTTCGCCCGAGGGCTTCGTCCGGAAGAGCGAGATCCTGCGCGAGCACTGCCGGGAGGTCGGCACGGACTTCGACGCCATCACCCGCTCGTCCAACTTCAACGTCATGATCGGCGCGACGGAGTCCGAGGTGAAGGAGCGGCAGGCGGAGCACGCCGCCCGGCTCGGCAAGCACCTGTCCGCCGAGTTGCTCGAGCGGCAGGTCGCCGGCTACCGGGGCATGCCGGCGCACGGGACGCCGGAGCAGGTCGTGGAGAACCTCACCGCGCTGAAGGAGAAGGGCCTGTCGTACGGCATCTTCTACTTCTCCGACGCCGCGTACTCCACCGAGCAGATGGAGCTGTTCGAGCGCGAGGTCATCCCCGCCCTCACCTGAGCCCGGAGCCGGGGGTGGCCGCCTGGGCGGCGGCGACGGCGAGGGCGTCGGCGCGCTCGTTGTGCACGTCGCCGGCGTGACCGCGCACCCACTCGAAGTCCGTACGACCCGAGCGCGCCTCGACCAGGTCGAGGATGTCCTTGACCAGCTCGAGGTTCTCGGGCGGCTTCCCATCACCCTTGCGCCACCCACGGCGGCGCCAACCGGGCGCCCACTTCGTCACCACGTTGATCACGTACTGGGAGTCCGCGCGCACGAGCACGTCGCCGTCCGGGCCCACGTGTCGCAACGCCTCCCGAACGGCGATGAGCTCACCGATGTTGTTGGTGCCGTGCGGCAGGCCGCCCGAGCCGGACTCCCCCGTCTCCTGGTCCACCCATGCCCAGCCGGTGGGACCGGGGTTGCCCAGCGCAGAGCCGTCCGTCGCGATGACGACGGCGTAGCCGTCGGTGGCCCGCGGCGGCGGGTCCTGCGCGAACAGCGGCAGCGCCTCCGCCTCGCCGGAGGGCGCACCGGCCGGGTCCGCGGGTCGCAGCCCACGGCCGGCGAGCAGGTCACCGACGCGCTGCGTGTGCCACACGAAGAACGGCGTGCCGTCCCGCAGCGACCGTTCGGCCGCCAGGTCCTCGGCGACCGCGCGCTCGGTGGCGCGCGAGCCCGCCTTGAGACCGAGCTCGGTCAGGTGGGTGCCCACCTCGCGCGCGGTCAGGCCGAAGCGCTTGCCCAGCTCGGTCTGCGTCGACCACGTCTTCGCCACGCCCCACTCCTCCTCGTCCGGCGACCGCCAACACTAACCGGCGCGACGCCGTCGGGACGGGTGCCACGAGCACCGCGCGTCGAGCGCACGCTGGGCCTAGAGTCAGGCGAGGAGGACGCCGTGACCGGAGCCGAGGACCGTTCCCGCGCCGAGCTGTCGAGGGGACGTCACGAGACGGATGACGAGCGCGCGGACCGCAACTGGAACGAGCTGCTCCAGGAGCTGCGCGTCACCCAGACCGGCGTGCAGCTCCTCACGGGCTTCCTCCTGACCCTCCCGTTCCAGCCGCGGTTCGCCGAGCTGGACGACGTCCAGCTCGGGATCTATCTGACGCTCGTGCTGCTCGCGGCGCTGACGACGATGCTCGTCACGGCGCCG
Source organism: Georgenia alba (assembly GCF_042665525.1). NCBI lineage: Bacteria > Bacillati > Actinomycetota > Actinomycetes > Allobogoriellales > Allobogoriellaceae > Georgenia > Georgenia alba. The sequence goes on along the minus strand of NZ_JBHTCQ010000004.1, from coordinate 36,933 downwards.
GTGAGCATGCACCGTCTGCTCTTCCAGCGACGCCTGAAGGCGGAGACGGTCCGCACCGGCCACCGGGTGGCGATGGCGGGACTTGCGTCGTTGGGGCTGGTGGTCGTCGGCACGGTCCTGCTCGTGTTCGACGTCGTGCTGGGCCGAGAGGTGGCCCTACCGGTGGCCGGCGGCGTCCTCCTGCTCATCGCCGTCGCGTGGCTCGTGGTGCCCAAGATCCTGGGGCACCGGGCACGCGGACGTCGGGACGAGGAGTAGCCGACCCCTGCAGGGAGGCGTCCCGACCAGGCCGCGCGCCGGCCGGGGATGGGGCACGATCAGTCCATGGATCCTGTGCTCACCGGCGCCGAGGTCGGCCTCGACGAGGTGCATGCGGTGGCGTCGGAGGCCCAGCGCGCCATGACGAAGGTCATCGAGGGCAAGGACGACGTCGTCCGGACCTCGCTGACCGTGCTCCTCGCCGGTGGGCACCTGCTCGTCGAGGACGTCCCGGGTGTCGGCAAGACGATGCTGGCGAAGGCGCTGGCCCGCACGGTGGACTCGACGGTCCATCGCATCCAGTTCACGCCCGACCTGCTGCCCTCGGACATCACCGGCGTGAGCGTCTTCCACCAGGACACCCACACCTTCGAGTTCCGGCCGGGCGCCGTCTTCGCGAACGTCGTGGTCGGGGACGAGATCAACCGGGCCTCGCCGAAGACGCAGTCGGCGCTCCTGGAGGCGATGGAGGAACGACAGGTCACGGCGGACGGCCGGACCTACCCGCTGCCGGATCCGTTCCTGGTCATGGCGACCCAGAACCCCTTCGAGATGGAGGGCACCTATCCCCTGCCCGAGGCCCAGCGCGACCGCTTCATGGCCCGGATCTCGATGGGCTACCCGGACACCGCCGCCGAGCTGCGGATGCTGGCGAACCACGGGTCCGGGTCGCCGCTCGCCGACCTGCGGCCGGTGACCGACGCCGTGAAGGTCGCGGCACTGATCAAGGCCGTGGAGAAGCTGCACGCCTCCCCCGCCCTGCAGCAGTACGTCGTCGACCTCGTCGCTGCCACCCGCACGAGCCCGCACCTGCGCCTCGGAGCCTCGCCGCGGGCCGGGCTGCAGCTGCTGCGGGCGGCCCGCGCGCACGCGGCGCTCGAGGAGCGCGACCACGTCCTGCCCGACGACGTCCAGCACCTGGTCACCACGGTGCTGGCGCACCGCGTCATCCTCTCCGGTGACGCAGAGCTCTCCGGCGCCTCCGTCGCGGACGTCCTGGACAGCATCGTCGCCTCGGTGCCCGTCCCTGGGTGACGCCGTGCGGGTGAGGCTGACCGGTCGCGGCCGGACGTTCCTGATCCTGGGGATCGCGGTCGTGTGCCTGGCCGCCCTGCTGGGCTTCCCGGACATCACCCGGATCGGCGCGCTGCTGGCCGTGCTTCCGGCGCTGGCGGCAGCGTCGGTGTGGCGCGCGCGGCCCCGGCTGGTGGTCCGGCGCGAGGCCCGGCCGGCCCTGCTTCGGCCCGGCGACGCCGGACGCGTGGTGCTCCAGGTGCGCAACGCCGGTCGCCGCACCCTGCGCCAGCACCTCGCCGAGGAGCGTCTCGACACCGCGTTGGGCGGCCCCGCCCGTTTCGTCCTGCCACGGACCGAGCCCGGGGCGACGCGGACCGCCGTGTACGACGTCGTCGGCAACCGGCGGGGCCTGTACCGTCCCGGCCCCCTGAGGATCGGCCTCGAGGACCCGTTCCGGCTCGCCCATGCCCGCCTGACCCTGCCTCCGTCCGGGGAGATCGTCGTGCTACCCGCGATCGTGCCGCTGGACGGACGCGGGCTGCGACGGCACGGCGGTGCGGGCGACTGGCCGACACCGCACCAGGTTGCCGCGCACGGCGAGGACGACGTGAGCACCCGCGCCTACCAGCAGGGTGACGAGCTGCGCCGCATCCACTGGCCCGCGACCGCGCACCACGCCGAGCTCATGGTCCGGCAGGAGGAGCAGCCGGCACGACGGCGCGCGGTGCTCGTGCTGGACTCGCGGCGGCTCGCGCACCACGGCACGGAGACAGGATCGTTCGAGTGGGCCGCAAGCTTCCTCGCCTCGGTGGCCGTGCATCTGGACAGCGGCGGCTACGCGCTGCACCTGGTCAGCAGCGACACGGTGCGGGAGGAGCGGGCCGGCTCGGTGCTGCCGCTCCCGGAGATCCTCCGGCACCTGGCGCTGGCACTGCCCGAGGCCGGCGACATGGAGCCGGTGGTGACCGCGGCACGGCCGCTCGACGCGGGCGTGACGGTCGCCGTGCTGGGCGACGCTGACCCGGGACCGGCCCGCCAGCTCGCCCGCGCGCGCCGCACCGGGTCGACCGGTCTGATGGTGGTGCTCGACGGGACCGGGTTCGGCGGCCCCGGACCGAGCCACGCCGCTGCCGTCGCCGAGGGGGCGATCGCCAGCGGGTGGCGGACCCGGGTGGTCACCGGCAGGACGGGCGTCGCCGAGGTCTGGCACCAGCTCTCGACCTCGCCCTCGGCGCGGCGGACGAGCGTCCACCAGGGAGCGTTGTGATGCTCGCGCGCAGCGCGTGGCGGGAGGCACTTCTGGCCATGGTCGCGACCGTCGTCGCGAGCTGGCCGGTGCAGCTCCTCCTCGACGGCAGCGGCTGGGTCTGGCAGATGCTGCCGGGTCTCGTCGCCGTCGCGGTGACCGGGTCGCTCGCGCGCGGGCTTCGTCTGCCGCAGCTGGTGGTCCTGGTGGTGCCCATGCTCGCCGGCTGGACCGCGTTGGCCTGGGTGTTCGTGCCGCAGACGCTCGTCCTCGGGCTCCCGTGGCAGGCGTCGCTGGCGGCGGCCGGGGACCTGGTGCTCGCCGGCGCGGAGACCATCCGCACCGAGACGGTTCCGGCACCGGAGAGGCCGGGCCTGGCGTTCATCGTGGCCGCGTCGATGGTCGGGGTGGGGTGGGCCGTCGACGCGCTCGCGGTGACGCTGCGCTCCCCCGCTCTGGCCGGGATGCCGTTGGTCCTGGCCCTGGTGTTCGGCGCGTCCGGGACCGGCGAACCGCTGCACCCGCTGTACTTCCTCGGCGCGGCAGGCGCGTGGCTGCTGCTCATGGCGCGGCAGAGTCTGCTCGCCGCCCGGGCCTGGGCCACCCGACGCCGGGCAGCACCCGCGCCGCTCCCGGGCGACGAGGCGGCGAGCCCGAGCGGCGGGCACCGTCGGTGGGCCACGAGCCTCGGGGCCGGCAGCGTGGTGCTGGCGGTGGTGCTCGCCGGTCTCGTCCCTCACCTCGCACCGCGCGCGGTCCTCCAAGGTCTGGGGTCGGCGTCGAGCGGCAGCTCCCTGGTCCAGTTCACCGAGTCCTTCGACCTCGCCGCGGACCTGAGGGACCGCAGCCAACGTCCGGTGCTGCGGTACCGGGCCGAGGACGAGGTCACGCCGCTGCGGGTGGTCGCCTCGCACCGGTACGCCGGTGGCCAGTGGTGGCCGACCGGGCAGCAGGACGAGCCGCACGAAGGACCGGACTCCCTCGTGGAACGTGACGACGTCGAGCGCGGCGCGCACGCGATCACCGTGCTCGCGAACGGCCTCGGGGCGCCGCAGGTCGCCGTCCCGTACCCGCTTGTCGAGGCCGACTTCGGCGACATCGAGTGGGAGGAGGACGAGCGCACCGGGGCCGTGAGGGTCGCCCGGCGGCCCGGTTCGTACGAGGCCACGTTCGCCGAGGTCGAGGGGCATCTGCCCGACGACGTAGGGGTCGGCCCGGCGGCCGGCACGGTCGAGCCCGACCTGCTGCGGGTGGACCCGACGTCGCGTGACGTGGTCCTGGACGAGCTCGGCGAGGTGCTGGAGGACGCGGAGCCCGAGATTGCCGCGAACGAGCTCATGGTGGCGCGGGAGATCCAGTCCCATCTGCGTGGACCGGACTTCCGCTATTCCCTCACCCTTGCCGCCCCGGCACCGATCGCGCCGGCGAGTCCGGACAGCGCCGCGCCGGAGGACATGACGGACCCGGAGTACGACCCGATCACGCACTTCCTCACCACGAAGGTCGGGTACTGCACGCACTACGCGACCGCCATGGTCATGATGGCGCGCGCGGCCGGCATCCCCGCTCGCCTGGCACTGGGCTTCCTGCCGGGTGCCGAGCAGGACGACGGGTCGTACGTCGTGGTTGCCGCGGACGCGCATGCCTGGCCGGAGCTGTACATCAGCGGGCTGGGCTGGACACGGTTCGAACCGACCCCCGCGGTCCGGACAGGGACCGCGCCGCTCTACCTCACGGATGCGGACATCGCCGCGCCGCTGCCGGCGCCGGAGACGACCCCCGGGCCGACCGCAGAGGCGCCGGCGGAGATCCCGACGCAGGAGCAGACCGACGTCGCCGCGCCCGTGCCGTCCTGGACGGAGCGGGCCGGACGCATCGCGGGACCGGCGGTGATCGCGATGGCGGCGATCACCGCCGTGCTCCTGGTGGTCCCGACCGCGGGTCGGCTGCGTCGTACCGCGCGGCGGAGGTCCGCCCGTGACGCTGCGGGACGGACCGAGGGCGAGTGGCGGTTCCTCGTCGACTCGTTGGACGACCTGGGTGTGCCGATGCCCGGCGGCGCGACGCCGCGGCGCGCCGGCGCACACTACGCCCGGCGGGCAGGGCTCGCAGGTGACGAGAAGTCGGCCCTGGAGCGGGTGGTCGCCCGCGTCGAGCGCGCCCGGTACGCGCCGGTGACCGACGCCGGTGAGACCGCGGACGGTGCGATGGCACGAGACGTGCGCACGGTGCTGCACGCGGCCCGGACGCAACTGGCCCGGCGGGAGCGGATCGCTGTGGCACTCTGGCCGCGGAGCGGCCGCGAGGCGCTGAAGGCGATCGGCGACCGGCTCGGGCTCCTCGTCCGCGCCGCCGACCGGACCACGCGGCTCCGTCGCGGGTGACAGCAGTGGCGACAGAGAGGAGCGTGACGTGCGCGAGGTGATCCTCGACGTCGACACCGGCACCGATGATGCGCTGGCGCTGCTGTACGCGTTGCGCAGCCCGGACCTGCACGTGCGGGCCGTCACGTGCGTGGCGGGCAACGTCGGCCTGGACCGCGTGGTGGCGAACACGACCGGTCTGATCGGTGCGCTCGGCGCTGTCGTGCCGGTGGCGGCCGGAGCGGACCGTCCGCTGCTCACCGAGCCGCGGCACGCCGCGGCGGTGCACGGGACGGACGGACTGGCTGGTGTGGTCCCGCCCGGCGAACCGGCCCGGCTGGACGGGCGGCACGCCGTCGAGCTGCTGCGCGAGACGATCCTGGCCGCGAAGGCTCCGGTGCTCGTCGGGCTCGCGCCCCTGACGAACCTTGCGCTCCTGGTCCGGACCTATCCGGAGGTGGTCGAGCACGTCGCCGAGGTTCGACTCATGGCCGGAAGCGTCGGCGCCGGGAACGTCACACCGGCGGCGGAGTTCAACGTGTGGGCGGATCCGGAGGCGGCCGCGGTCGTCATGTCGGCCCCGTGGCCGGTCCGGATGTACGGGCTCGACGTGTTCTACGAGCCGTCGCCCGACGACGCGGCGATCGCGGCGCTGCGGGCCGGGTCGTCCGTGGCCGGCCGGCTGGCCGGCGAGGTCTTGGACGGACTCGCCCGCACCGGGCCCTCTGGGCGGGCCTACCTGGGTGACGCCGGCGTGGTCGCCGACCTCGACGCGGACGCGGTCACCTGGGAGCCGATGCCGCTGATGGTCGACACTCGATCCGGCCCGACCCGTGGCATGACCCTCGCCGACCGGCGTGATCGGCGGCACGAGGCCGACGAACGCGCACCCTGGCCGCGGGTCGGGGTGGCGACCGCGGTCGACGCTCCCGCGCTCGTTCGCCGGTACGTCGACGTCGTCGGAGCGCCGTAGCGCACCACCATCGTGCGTGCAGAACTCTTGTGCATAACTGTTGTGCACAACTAGTGTGCACGCGTGCCGTCGCATCTCGAGCTCACCGCCGAATCGGTCCGGGTCCTCGCCCATCCCCTCCGGTCTCGCCTCCTCGCGGCGCTACGGCGGAGGGGATCAGGCTCTGCGACTGCCCTGGCACGGGAGCTCGGCACCAACACTGGTGCCACCAGCTACCACCTGCGTCGGCTCGAGTCCGTCGGTCTGGTCGAGGACGCCGGGGGCGGTCGCGGCAAGGAACGTGTGTGGCGGGCGACCACGGAGAGCCACGGCTGGGCGAACTCGGCCTTCGCCGAGGACGAGGACGCCCGGACAGCGCTGGGGTGGCTGGTGCGCGACTACCACCGCCAGTTCGACGTCTCCTACACGCGGTGGCTCGACGTTGCCGAGGACTGGCCCGGCGGGTGGCAGGACGTGACCGGGATGAGCGACTCCTGGGTCGAGGTGACACCTGAGCAGGCAGCACAGCTGCAGGACGAGCTGGCGGCCGTCGTGGCCAGGTACGCGAGCGCGGGCGCCGGCGACCCGCGCGCGAGGCGGATCCACCTGTGGCGCTTCGCCTTCCCCGTGGACCCGGACGACGTACCAGAGGACGCCCCTGCGCAGGACGTCTCCGGGTGCGAGGTGCCACCGGACACGGGCCGGTGAACCTCTCCCCGGGTGCTGCCCGAAGGATTCTGCTGCTCCTCACCGCGACCCGGTGGTTCCCCGTCGGACTCGTGGTCGCAGCCATCACCCTGCTTCCGCTCGAGCGTGGGCTGTCGATCGCGGAGACCATGACACTCGCGTCCGTGACCGGGCTGGTGGTGTTCGCCCTCGAACTCCCGACCGGAGGGATTGCCGACGCGCTCGGCCGCCGTCCGGTGCTTATCGTCGCGGCGGCCGTCCAGGTCGTGGCCGCCGGACTCTTTGTGGTGGCGAGCTCGTTCTGGATGTTCGCCGTGGCCTCGGCCGCCATGGGCGTCTTCCGGGCACTCGACTCCGGCCCTCTCGAGGCCTGGTTCGTGGACGCGGTGCATGCCAGGAGACCGGGCGCCGACGTGGATCGCACTCTTGCGCACCAGGGCACCGTCCTCGGGGTGTCGATGGCGCTCGGTGCCTTGGTATCGGGTGGGCTGGTCTGGTGGCATCCGCTGCGCGCCTGGTCGGCCCTGACCCTCCCCTTCGCCGTGTACACGGCCCTGGCGATCGTCCATCTGATCATGGTCGGTGTGCTTCTCAAGGAGGCGCGTGCGGAGACCGGCGAGCCGGCACCGTCGCGGGTTCGAGCGGCTGTTGACTCGGCGCGCGCCGCGCCGTCCGTGGTGGCGGAGGGCGTGCAGCTCGCACGGACCAACCGGGTGCTGCGCGGTCTGCTGCTCGTGGAGGCCCTCTGGTCGGTGGCGATGGTCGTCATGGAGTCCTTCCAGCCGATCCGGCTCGCCGAGCTGGTCGGGAGTGAGGAGCAGGCTGGCGTTCTGATGGGCCCCGTCGCGTCTGCCGGATGGGCCGTCTTCGCCGGCGGCTCGGCGCTCGGCGCGTTGGCCGCCCGGCGGTGGGGCGTCGCGCGCGCCGCTGTGGTGACCCGGATCATGCACGGTTTGGCCGCGGTCTGGATGGGCCTGGCCGCCGGCCCAGCCGCGCTCGTGGCCGCCTATCTGGTGACGTACGGGTTGCACGGGACCGGCGGGCCGTTGGTGCGCACCCTCCTGCACCGCGAGTCCAGTGCGCGGACCCGCGCGACTGTGCTGTCCATGGCGTCGATGACCGGGTTCGCGGCGTTCGCCGTCGCCTCACCCGTGCTCGGCTGGACGGCCGAGGTCCTCTCGACGGCGGTCGCGATGGTGGTCGGCGGTGCGGTCAGTGTGCTCGGTGCCTGGTTCTTGCGGGCCGCGGTGCGGTCGGAGCGTGACCGGCTCGCGGCCGGCATGCGCACCACGCGGATCTGAGCCGTCTGATCCTGCTGCATCAGCCGCGTTCGAGCAGCGTGATGACCTCGTAGTGTCGCGTCTGCGGGAACATGTCCAGCAACCGCGCCTTACGGGGCCGCAGCGACGGCATGGCCGCCAGGTCGCGGCCGAGCGAGGGGGCGTAGCAGCTGGAGTAGATGACGTGGCGAACGCCCGAGGTCTCGAGCCACCCGCTCAGCTCGGGACCGATGCCGCGCCGAGGCGGGTTGACCACGACGAGATCGGGTGGGGTGGGGGCCGCGACGGCGTACGCCGTCGCGTCGCCTGCGACGAAGCTGACCCCGGTCAACCGGGCCGCGTCGCGAGACCGCTCGGCCGCGGTGATCGCCTCGGGGCTGATCTCGATGCCGGTGACCGTCCTTCCCGGTCCCGCGCCGTGCAGCGCGAAGCCGCCGACGCCGCAGTACAGGTCCCACACGGTCGCCGGGGCGACCTCCCGGATCCAGTCACGGCCCTGCCGGTACAGCGCGCTCGCGATGGCGGTGTTGGTCTGGAAGAAGCTCTTTGGCAGCACGTGCAGGTCGACATCGCCCGCACGGACGCGCAAGGAGTCGGCGTCCGTGAGAGGGATCTCCCGCTCCCCCTCGAGGACCGCCTTGTGCTCGGGCTGCAGGTTCGCGGTGACGACGGCGAGCTGCGGCAGCTCGGTGAGCAGCGTGGCGAGGTGCTTACGGATCCGCGGGAGCGCCTCGTCGGTGCGCAGCACGAAACGGAGCATCACCCGGCCGTCCGGGGACTCGGTCAGCAGGAGGTACTTCAGCTCGCCGCGTCGCCGAGGGACGTCGTAGGGCGTCAGGCGGGCGGTGGTGATGAATCGCGAGAGGACCGGGAACGTGGCGCGCAGCCCCGGGCTGCACACGCCGCAGCCGGTCAGGTCCACGCCGTGGCCGTCCGCGCCGAGGATCCCGAGCCGTGGGGCCTCGACGGTGCCGGTGACGACCATCTTGGCCCTGTTGCGGTACCCGTCCTCCGCGCTCGCGACGGGCGGCAACCAGTCGATGCCGGGATCGTCGAGGATCCCGGCACAGTGCCGCTGCTTCTCGGCCAGCTGGTCGGCGTACGGCCGGCCCATCAGGGTGCAGGACCGGCACTCGCCCGCGTCGAAGTAGGAGCACCGCACTCCTGTGAGGATAGGCGCGGGCACGGTATGACTGGTCCATGAGCATCGTGACCTTCCGGCCCACACCCGAGCAGTACGGCTTCACCTTCGGCGGCGCCGAGCCGGTGATGCGGGTCCGGCCAGGGACCGTCCTGAGCTTGTGGACAGAGGACGCGTACTGCGGCCAGATCCGGTCGGTCCATGACCATGCGAGCACCTCGCTCACCGGCGACGGCCTCAACCCGCAGACCGGTCCGTTCTGGATCGAGGGCGCCGAGCCGGGCGACACGCTCGCGGTCCACATCGTCGACCTGACCCCCGCCCGGGACTGGGGTGCCTCGGCGACCATCCCGTTCTTCGGCGGGCTCACCAGCACGCCGCTCGCCCCGAGCCTCCAGCCCGCACTGGAGGAACGGACCTGGGTCTACGCCTACGACCGCGACGCCCACACGGTGACGTTCGAGGCGCAGGGCAGCGACTTCGCGGTCGCGCTGCCCGCCAACCCCATGCTCGGGACGGTCGGCGTAGCGCCGGCGGACCGCGAGGTGCGCTCCTCGCTGGTGCCCGACGCCTTCGGCGGCAACATGGACACCCCGGAGATGCGGGCCGGCGCCACCGCGTACCTCCGGGTCAACGTCGAGGGTGCGCTGTTCTCGCTCGGTGACGGCCACTACCGGCAGGGCGAGGGTGAGGCCTGCGGCACGGCCGTCGAGGGCGCCATGAACGTCACGGTCATCGTGGACCTCATCAAGGGCGGCGGAGCCGGGTGGCCACGGATCGAGAACGACACCCACCTCATGTCGATCGGGTCCGTCCGGCCGATGGAGGACGCCTGGCGGGCGAGCCAGGTCGACATGATCGCCTGGCTCCGCGACCTGCACGGTCTCGATGTACTGGACGCCTACCAGCTGCTCACCCAGATCGCGGAGGTGCCCGTGGCGAACGTGGTCGACACGAACTTCTCCGTGGTCACCAAGGTGGACAAGCGGCTGCTCCCGGCGGCGTCCGCCTACGACGGCGTGCACGCCTCGCTGCGGGAGCGCGCCGCTGCCCTCGGAACGTTCACCTACTGACCAGGACCACGGACGAGGAGACACCATGGATCTCGGACTGGCGGGCCGCCGGGCCCTCGTGACGGGCGGCACGCGGGGCATCGGCCGCGCGATCGTCGCCGGACTGCTCGCCGAGGGCGCATCCGTCGCGTTCTGCGCCCGGGACGCCGACGCGGTCGCCGGGACCGAGCGCGAGCTCGGCGGCGACGGCGGCACCGTGGTCGGCACCGCCCTGGACGTCGCGGACCACGAGGCGCTGTCCGCCTGGGTGACGGCGTCGGCGGAGCGGCTCGGCGGGGTCGACGTGGTGGTCGCGAACGTGAGCGCGCTCGCCATCCCGCCGACGCGCGAGAACTGGGAGCTCTCCTACCGGGTGGACATGATGGGCACCGTCGGCGTGGTCGAGGCCGCCATGCCGTTCCTCGAGCAGAGCGATGCCGCGTCGATCGTGACGATCTCCAGCGTCTCGGGCCGGGAGATCGACTTCGCGGCCGGTCCGTACGGCACGTTCAAGGCCGCGATCGTGCACTACACGCAGGGTCTCGCCTACCAGCTGGCGGGCAAGAGCATCCGCGCCAACACCGTCAGCCCCGGCAACACGTACTTCGACGGCGGCGTCTGGCAGTCGATGGAGTCCGGCGACCCGGAGTTCTTCGGCGAGGCGCTCGCGCTGAACCCGACCGGCCGCATGGCGCGCCCCGAGGAGATCGCGAACGCCGTCGTCTTCCTCGCGAGCAGCCGGGCCAGCTTCATCACCGGGACCAACCTGGTCGCCGACGGCGCCCTCACGCGTGGTGTGCAGCTGTAGGAGGCGCGCATGCGGGTGGCTCGGCTGCCGGCGGCACCGTGGGTAGCACCCGGGCACGGCACGTCAGGTCCTTGCCGTCGTGAGTGACCGGCACTCGAGCAGCTCCGGAACGGTCAGTACGGCGGATCGCCGGCGTACGGGTCCGGACCGGTGTGCGTGCCGTCGCTCGGGTCTGTCTCGGTCTGCCGCTCGTCGGGTAGTCGGATCTCGACGAGGGTGATGGTGCCGACGCGATCGCGGCGGTACGTGTGGCCGGTCGCGGTTCGCCAGACGAAGACCCCCGGCTCGGGTTGGCTGACGCGCATGGCGCCCGCGGTCTTCAGCGCGTGGTGGCGTTCGCACACGGACCCGAGGTTGTCGTCGTTGGTCTCCCCGCCCACGGACCAGGGCAGGGTGTGGTCGATCTGGCAGTCCTCGGCCGCGACGGTACAACCGGGGCGCACGCAGGTGCGGTCGCGGGCACGGACCAGGTCCTGGAGCGCCTGAGGTGGTCGGTAGCGGCGCCGGCCGACCTCGACCGGGACGTCCCGGACCGGGTCGGTGACCATCCGTTCCCAGGTGCCGCCGGCCGCCAGGGCCCGGGCGACGACGTCGTCGATGGCGCCGTAGCCCTCCAGACTTGCCACGGGCTGGGGTCCGGCATCCAACGCGGTCAGGTCCGGCCCGCCGTCGCCGTCCGCGGGCACACCTTTCCCCCGGCCACCGCAGGGATGTCCTCGGCCGTCGACGTCGGAGCCGTCTTCGTCAGGTGGGACGAGGACGTGGAGGGGCACGGTGACGTTGATCGTCGGGGCGGGCACCTCGAGCCGTTCACCCGGCCTGGTCAGGGCGCGCATGAGGGCCGGTGCGATGACGGCCAGGTCGGGCGGCAGGGCATCGGGCCGGCTACGGGACTGCGTGTCGTGTGAGGGCTCTGCGTCGGCGCGGTCGGAGCCGTCGGATCGGTCGGAGCTGTCGGCCAGGGGCACGTCATCGTGCTCCTGCTGGCCGGTGTGTCCGGTGCGGATGCCTGCCCGCGTCAACGCGATCAGCGCGTCGGCGCGGAGCTGGTCGGTGGTGCGGGGGTCGCCGCGACCGTGCGCGGCCTGGGCGACGGCGTCCAGGGTCTGGTCCACCAGCACGCAGTCTTCCGCGGGCAGGACGGCGGTCAGCGAGGCCATGCCGTCCGGCAGGGTCCGGGGGCGCTCGACCCGGCGTCGGGAGCGGGCACGGGTGTTGCGGGTGGTCGCCTCCTGCGGGTCGACCGCGACCAGGGCCTCGTTGAGGTCGCGTTCCAGCTGTGGGCGGGTGCGTCCGTCGGCGTGGTCCAGGACCTCCTGCTCGACCATCCAGGCGACCGGCTCGGGCGAGGTGTCCAGGGTGGTGACGATGGTCTCGGCCTTGCGGTAGTCGATCACCCCGGCGGCCAGTGCCTCTCCGGTCTCGGTGAACGTGCGGCGCAGCCCGGTCCCGACCCGGATCATCCGGGTGGCCTCCGCCCGGGAGACGGCCAGCCGCAGCGCGATCTCGTCACCCACCGGGTTGATCTTCCGGCCGGTGACCGGATTCCGGTAGGTACCCGAGGTCTCGTCCAGGTGGGCGGCCGCCTGGGCCGCCAGGCCGGCGTAGCGGGCCTCGAGGCGCTTGAGGCCGGCCATCACCTCGACCAGCGCAGTGCGGGACAGGCCTGCCAGGTCGATTCCTTCCAGGGCGGCGGCCAGCACGGCCGAGGCGGGCATCGCCGCGACCGTGTCCAGGCCCACCCCCAGCGAGTTCTTCACCGAGGCGTCGTGCGCCGGTCCGAGCGTCTCGGCCACCTCACCCCGCAGCACCCGCGAGAAGGAGTGCCGATCCGCGTCGACCGAACCGTCCACGGGCTCGGCGAGCGGGCGGCGGGGCATGTCGGCGGGCGGGCTGGGCACGTTGTCCGGCGGCGCCGCGGACGGTGCCCGGGTGTCCAGCACCTCCCCGGTCACCGTATCGGTCGCGATCACGTCCGGCGGCGCGATCCCGGACCCGTCCGGGTACCCGACGAGCTCCAGGACCATCTCCTCGGCCCACGGGTCTCCTGCCTCCGCGGCGCCCGCCAGGCCGGGCAGTCCGAGCTCGGCCACCCGGGCCAGCTCGGCACGCCGCCGTCCGGACACCGCGGCGGCGACGGCGGCACGCTCTTGCTCGCACGGACCCTCCGGTCCCGGGCAACAGGCGAGCGCCTCGACCACCAACGTCATGGATCAAACGTATGTGCGACCACTGACATCGGTGCGGGATGAGCGACCGCGTGTGGACAACACGGCACCAGGGACACGGCGTGCGCGGCCGCCGCTACTCGACGTCGGCGAGCCGCTCACCTGACGCGACCTCGGCGCCGGACTCGACAGCGTGCCGCAGGACGCCCTCACGAGGCGCCGTCACGGGCCGCTCCATCTTCATCGCCTCGATGACGGCGACCGTCTGCCCCTCCTCGACGCGCGCTCCGTCCTCCACGCTCCACGACACGAGCGTCCCGGCCAGCGGGGCACGCACTGCGCCGTCGTCAGGCTGCGTGGTCGGGGGCGCCGCCGGGTCCGCCTGACCTGGTGCGCCGCGGCCAGGCGCGGGGGGCCCGCCCAGCAGCGACGCCGGCAGACCCAGCTCAGCACGCCGACCGTCGATCTCGACCCACGTGCGCACCACCAGCTCCTCGTCCGGCGGCTCCGGACGCTTCTCCCCCAGCTCGTCCAGCCACCCGCACTCGTCCTCGACCCAGCGGGTGTGGACCGCGAGGGCGCCGTCGTCGGCCATGAACGCCGGATCCTCGAGCAGGCGCGCGTGGAACGGCAGCGTCGTCGGCACGCCGTCGACGGCGAAGGCCGCGACGGCGGCGCGGGCGCGGCGCAATGCGGCGGCCCGGTCCGGGCCGTGCACCACGAGCTTGGCGAGCAGCGAGTCGTACCGGGCGGCGACCGCCGAGCCGGCGACCACCCCGCTGTCCAGGCGCACCCCGGGCCCACCGGGGGTGTCGAAGCGCCCCACCGTGCCCGGCCCGGGGAGGAACCCGCGGCCGGGGTCCTCGGCGATCACCCGCAGCTCGACGGCGTGGCCGCGGGGCACCGGGTCCGCGGTGACCTCCAGGGGCCGGCCGTCGGCCAGGAGCAGCTGCTGACGGACCAGGTCCACGCCGGTGGTCTCCTCGGTCACCGGATGCTCCACCTGCAGCCGGGTGTTGACCTCGAGGAACGAGATGAGGCCGTCCCGGTCGAGCATGAGCTCGACCGTGCCGGCGCTCCGGTAGTCCACCGCGGCGCAGATGTCCCGTGCGGCCGCGGCGATCGTCACCTCCTGCTCGGCGGTGAGGAACGGCGCGGGCGCCTCCTCCACGAGCTTCTGCCCGCGGCGCTGGACCGAGCAGTCCCGCGTGCCGACCACGACCACGTGCCCGGCGCCGTCGCCGAGGACCTGGACCTCGACGTGCCGCGGACGGTCCAGGTACTTCTCGACGAAGCACTCCCCCCTGCCGAACGCCGCCCGGGCCTCCCGCACGGCCGAGTCGTACAGGTCGCGGACGTCCTCCTCGCTGCGGGCCACCCGCAGCCCACGCCCGCCACCCCCGAAGGCGGCCTTGATCATGACCGGGAGCCCGTGCTCGCGCGCGAACGCCACGACCTCCTCGGCGGACGAGACCGGCCCGTCGCTCCCGGGCGCCAGTGGTGCGCCCACCGACCGGGCGATCTCCCGGGCGCGGACCTTGTCCCCGAGGACGGCGATCGTCTCCGGCGTCGGCCCGATCCACGTCAGGCCCGCCTCCTCGACGCGGCGTGCGGCGTCGGCGTTCTCCGCGAGGAAGCCGTAGCCGGGGTGCACGGCGTCCGCGCCGGCCCGTGAGGCGATCGTCAGCAGCGCGTCGACGTCCAGGTAGTCGGAGACGGCGTACGCCTCGGCAGCCGCGCGGACGTGCAGCGCGTCCGAGTCGGGCTCGGTGTACACCGCGACCGACGGCACGCCGTACTCGGCGCAGGCTCGCGCGACCCGGACGGCGATCTCGCCCCGGTTGGCGATCAGGACCTTCCTCATGCGGTGTCTCCCCTCTGCCCGGCGACGAGGTCGGCGAAGGGCTCGACGACGCGGAACCGGACCGACGACCCGGGCGGGACCTGCGCCGCCAGGTCGAGATGGTAGGTGGCGACGCATCCGATCACCGGGTACCCCCCGGTGAGCGGGTGGTCCGCCGTGAACAGCACCGGCTGGCCGCTCGGCGGGACCTGGAGCGCCCCGGCCACCGTCGCCTCGCTGGGGAGCTCGTCGGTGATCCGCCTCGTCAGGGGCTCCGCGCCCTCGAGGCGCAGGCCGACCCGGTTGGACCGCGGCGTGACGAGCCAGTCCTGACCCGTCAACCGGTCCAGCGACTCCGGCGTGCACCAGTCGGTGCGCGGACCGAGCACGACGTCGAGGGTCACCGAACCCTCGGGCCCCGGCAGGTCCGGTCCGGGCTCCCGCGTCACGGCGTCGACCGAGGCGGTCCCGACGGCGAGCACGTCGCCCGCCGCGAGCGGCGCCGGACCCAGCCCCGCGAGCACGTCGCGGGAGGTGCTGCCGAGGACCGGTGCCACGTCCAGGCCGCCGCGTACCGCGAGGTAGGTGTAGACGCCCGCGGCCGGCGGGCCGAGGGTGAGCGTCTCACCGTCGTCGAGGGCCACCGGGGTCTCCGGCTCGACGGAGCGGCCGGCGACCGTGACCGGTGCCGTGGCGCCGGCGGTGGCCACGACGACGTCGCCGCGGGCCCGCAGCGTCAGGCCCCCCAACACGGTCTCGATCGCCGTCGTGCCGGGCGGGTTGCCGACGAGCCGGTTCGCCCGCCGTAGCGCGCCCCGGTCCATCGCGCCCGACGGCGAGACCCCGAGCGCCGCGACGCCGGACCGGCCGAGGTCCTGCAGGAGGGACTGGCCGCCGGGGTCAAGGACCTCGAGGGCGGGTACGGCCGGTGCCGCGGTGGTGGGTGCCGCTTCCGGCGTCGCCTGCGCCCGCGTCTGCGCCGCGCTGCCGGTGATGTGCTCGCGGACCGCCACGAACCGGACCTGCCCACCGGGCTCGAACAGTGCGGGCGGGTCTCGGTCGAGGTCGAACAGGACGGCGTCGGTGCTGCCCAGCAGGCGCCACCCGCCCGGGCTGGAACGGGGATAGATGCCGCTGAACTCCCCCGCCACCGCCACCGTGCCGGCCGGGATCACGGTGCGCGGTGTCGCCCGGCGCGGTACGCGCAGCACCGGGTCCCCGCCGGAGAGGTACCCGAAGCCCGGTGCGAACCCGGTGAACGCCACCGTGTACTCCGGCGCCGTGTGCCGGGCGACGACCTCCTCGACGCTCAGGTCGCACAGGTCGGCGACCTCGGCGAGGTCCTCGCCGTCGTAGACCACCTCGATGTCCACGCTTGCGCCGGACGAACGGCTGGCACCACGGAGGTCACGGGCCCGTACCTCCGCGGCGAGCCGCTGCGCCGTCGTCCGGGACGGGTCGAACTGCAGCAGCACGGTCCGGGCGGCCGGGACGAGCTCGGTGACCCCCGCCGGCGGGTCCTCCTGCAACGAGGCGAGCAGGGCGAGTGCCTGGTCGAGGTCGTCGACCTCGACCAGCAGCCCGTCGAGGTTCGCCCGGAGCGCGCGCATCAGGCGGCGGACGGGGCGTCCGCGAACGCCCGCACCTCCACGCCGGCGGACTCCAGCGCCGCGCGGACCGCCTGCGCGATCGTGACCGCGCCCGGCGAGTCGCTGTGCACGCAGATCGAGTCCGCCTCGATGCGGACCGCCGACCCGTCGATGGCCTCCAGCGTGCCGGTCTCCACCAGCCGGACCATCCGGTCGGCCACCACCTGCGGGTCGTGCAGCACCGCGCCGGGTTCGCGTCGCGAGACGAGCTCACCGCCCGGGGTGTACGCGCGGTCGGCGAACGCCTCCGCGTACACGGTCAGCCCGGCCTCCCGTGCCTTGTCCACGAACGGGGAGCCGGCGAGCCCCAGCACGGCCAGCGACGGGTCGACGTCCTGGATGGCCGAGATGACCGCCGGGGCGTGCTTCTCGTCGTGGGCGATGGTGTTGTACAGGGCGCCGTGCGGCTTGACGTACCGGACGGTGGCGCCGACCGATCGGGCCAGGCCCTGCAGGGCGCCGATCTGGTAGATGACGTCACCGCGCAGCTCGGCAGGGGTGGCGTCGACGTACCGGCGGCCGAAGCCGGCGAGGTCCCGGTACGCCGGGTGCGCGCCGATGACGACGCCGTTGCGATGGGCGGCGCCGGCGGTGGCGAGGATGCCCTCCGGGTCCCCCGCGTGGAAGCCGCACGCGACGTTGGCGCTGGTGACGACGCCGAGCATGGTCTCGTCGTCGCCGAGCTCCCAGCGTCCGAAGCTCTCCCCCATGTCGGAGTTGAGGTCGATGGTGGGCACGATCAGCTCCTCTCTCACGTCGCGTCCCATCCTGCCGCGTCGTCACGCGGCGTGCGGGCTCGGGTCGTCAGCCGAGCACGAGGTCGAAGATGGGCTCGACCGACGTCACGCCCATGTACCAGCTCAGCGCGGTCACCAGGGTCCCGAGGATGAGCAGGACCCACGAGTAGCTTCCGCCCAGGAGGTCGCGCCGGAAGAAGCCCACGTACATCAGCACCGTCAGCCCGATCGGCAGGATGAGGCCGTTGAAGCCGCCGGCGAACACCAGCAGCGCCGCGGGCGCGGCGCCGAGCAGCAGGAACACCACGAGCGAGACCGCGATGAAGCCCAACGTGGAGCGGCTGCGGATCCTCGGCTCCAGGGCGCGCATGTTGTACGAGGCGAAGAAGCTGACCGAGGTGTAGGCGGCGCCGATGACCGACGTGATGCCGGCCGCCCACATGATGACGCCGAAGACGCGCAGCCCGACCCCGCCCGCGGCCTCGCCGAACGCCTGTGCCGCGGGGTTGGCCGTGGTGGACTCGGTGTCGATGGCCACACCGGTCGCGACGACCCCGAGGATGGCCAGGAACAGGACGTACCGCATGATGCCGGTGAGGGTGATGCCGGTGATGGCGGCCCGCCGCACCTGTGCCGCGTTCTGCGGGCCGACCGTGCCGTTGTCCACCAGCCGGTGGGCGCCGGAGTAGGTGATGTACCCGCCGACCGTGCCACCGACGATCGTCGTGATGGCGGCGACGTCGATCTCCTCGGGCAGCACGGTCTGCCGGAGGGCGTCGCCCACGGGCGGTCCGGACACGACGGCGACGTAGGCGGTCAGCGCCAGCATCACCAGGCCCAGGACGATCACGAGACGGTCCATGGCGAGGCCCGCCCGCTTGTAGAGGAAGATGCCGACCGCCAGCACGGCGCTGATGGCACCGCCGATCTTCGGGTCCAGGCCCAGGGCCGCGTTGAGGCCGAGCCCGGCGCCCGCGATGTTGCCGACGTTGAAGACGAGGCCGCCGAAGACGACGAGCGTGGCGATGACATGGCCGGAGAACGGGATGGCCTCGTTCGCCAGCTGGAACGCGTACTTGCCGGCCTGGGTGAGCATCCGCCACACGTTGAGCTGGACGACGATGTCGATGAGGATCGAGATGAGGATCCCGAAGGCGAACGCGGCACCGAGCGCGACCGTGTAGGTCGCGGTCTGGGTGATGAAGCCCGGTCCGATCGCCGAGGTCGCCATGAGGAAGACGGCGCCGACGAGGGCGCCCTTGCGCGCCTTGAGGTAGGAGGTGGCGGTGGCCGCCGTGGTCGTGCTCTCGGACATGCTGACCCCTTCCGTGGCCGGCTCCCCCCGCTTCGGTGTGCCGGACAGTGTGCCGCGTCCTCGCCGTCGACGGGTTACTGCGGTGTTTCCGTCTCGTCGTGGGGCGCGGACAGCTCGGCCACCGCGCGGGCAATGAGCGGTCCCTTGTCGAGCTTGTTGCTCGCGGAGAGCGGGAGGGCGTCAAGGAACCAGATGCGTCGCGGATGGGCCGCGGGCTCGAGCTTCGTGAGGGAGTGGTCCCGCAGCTCCCGCTCCCCGACCGTCCCGCCCGGTACTCGCACCACGAACGCGACCGGCTTGGTGCCCTTGATCGCGTCGGGGACCGGGACCACCGCGGCCTGGGTGACCTCCGGGTGGGTCTCGAGAGCGATCTCGATGGCCCGCGGGTAGAGGTTCTCCCCGCCGGAGACGAACATGTCGTCCTCGCGGCCCACGAAGGTGTAGAAGCCGGCACCGTCCCGCCGGAACAGGTCCTTCGTGTGGTAGTAGCCGTCGGGCGTGATCGGTGAGGGGATGTCCGGCCGGGCGTGGTAGCCGCTCATGAGAGCCCCGGTGCGGATCTGCAGGACGCCGAGGTCGTCGGCCGGTGAGCCGTCCGGCGAGACGAGACGGACGTCGACGTCGGGGTGTGGGACGCCGACCGACCCGAGGGGCACCGGCCGTCCGTCCGCGGGCGCGGTGAACGCGATCGGGCCCGACTCGGTGGTGCCGAACGTGAAGACGAACCGCGGATGGTCGAACGCCGCGTCGAGCTCGTCGAGCAGCTCCTTCCCGGCGGGCGCCGAGTTCAGGATGACGGTCCGCACGCTCGAGATGTCGGCCGTGTGTGCGACGTCCCCGCGGCGGAGCTCGCCCAGCAGCATGGCGAGCATGGGCGGGACCCCGTTGAGGTCGGTGATCCGGTACCGCGCCACGGCTGAGAGGACCCGGTGGACGTCGAACCGCGGCAGCAGCACCACCGACTGGCCGGCACCGAGCGCCCGCTGCACCGGGCTCAGCGCGCCCATGTGGTACATCGGCGCGGAGATCAGCAGTCGCGTGTCCCGACTGTCCCCCTCGATCCCCCGCCCGATGACCCACAGGTGGCTCCGGTGGGACAGCACCACCCCCTTGGGCCGGCCCGTGGAGCCCGAGGTGTAGAGGAACGTCGCGGGCTCCTCCGGATCGACCTCCACGGCGGGCACGGGCTCGCCCGTCCCGCTCTCGCGCCACGTCTCGGCGAGCGTCCGGACCGGCGTGCCCGCGTCCGTCAGCAGGCCGCCGTGCCGCACGTCGGTGAGGACCTCGGCCAGCTCGGCGTCGGCCAGGACGAAGCGCACGAGCTCCGCGGGCTGCCGGTAGCTGATGGGCACGGCGACGAGGCCCGCGCGCTGCGCGGCGAGGAAGGCGACCAGCCAGGGCACGGAGTTCTCCCCGAGGATGCCGACCCGGCTGCCGCGGTGGTGCCGGGCGGCCAGGTGCCCGGCGAGGACGGCGGCGCGCCGGTCCAACTCGCCGAAGGTCACTGTCAGGGGTTCGTCGCCCGAGAGGTCCACGACCGTGTCGCGGTCCGGCCGGTCCAGGCGCACGGCGGAGCCCTGGTTGGCCCAGGGCGTCCCGGTCAGCTCCACGGCTCGACCACCACCTTCCCCAGCACGGCCCGGTCCTGCATGAGGCGCAGGCCCTCCACGGCCTCCCGCAGCGGCAGCACCGTGGAGACGACCGGGTCCACGCGCCCGGCCGCCACGGCCGCGAGCAGCTCCTCGAAGTCCTGCTTCTCGAACGCGTTGGAGCCGATGATCTGCAGCTCGAACGAGAACACGTACCGCAGGTCCTCCGGCGGCGCGTACCCCGCCGTGGCCCCGCAGACCAGGATGCGCCCGCCCCGCTTGACGGACCGGAGGGTCGGGGCCCAGGTGTCCCCACCCGTGAAGTTCACGACGACGTCGACGCCCGTGTCGTAGCGGAACCGGTGCGGCTTGCCGTGGTGCTCCCGCACCCAGTCGGCGATGTCGTGCTCGGTGTAGTCGAAGACCTCGTGCGCGCCGATCTCGAGCAGTGCCCGGCCCTTCTCCGCGCTGCCCGCGGCGGCGATCACGTGGCAACCCATGGCGCGGGCCAGGATGACGCACGCCGTGCCGACCCCGCCCGAGGCGCCCAGCACGAGCACCTTGTCACCCGGATGGACCACGCCCTTGCCGACCAGCATGCGCTGGGCGGTGCCGTAGGAGACGGGCAGGCACGCCGCCTGCACGTCGGTGACCTCGTCGGGCACCGCGACCAGCTGGTCGGCGGCGACCCGGCAGTACCGGGCCATGCCGCCGTCGTGCATCTCGCCCATCAGGCGGCCCTCGCGGTCGAGCGGATTGACGAGCACCCGGTCCCCCGAGGCCCAGCCGGTGACCCCCGGGCCCACCTCGACGATGCGGCCGACCATGTCCAACCCGATGACGACCGGCAGCGGCAGGGTGATGCCCGGCATGCCGCGCACGGTGAAGAGGTCGTGGTGGTTGAACGCGGCCGCCCGGACCTCGATGAGCACGGTGCCGGGCTCCACGGACGGGACCGGGTGGTCCTCCACCAGCTCGAGTGCGTCGAGGTCACCGTGGTGCCGCAGCACGAGCGCGGTCATGGTCTGCGGTGGAGGCGTCGGCATGGGCAGACTCTACGGACGTCTCCACGACGCCCGATCCTCACGCGCGGGGTACGACCGTCACACGAGCGAGTCCTGCCAGGCGGCGTGCAGCGCGGCGAACCGCCCGTCGCCGGCGATCAGCTCGTCGGGCGAGCCGTCCTCGACCACCCGTCCGTGCGCCATCACGAGCACCCGGTCGGCGATCGCGACGGTGGAGAGCCGGTGGGCGATGATGATGGCGGTCCGGTCCGCCAGCAGCGTCTGCAGGCCGTGCTGGACGAGCCGCTCACCGGGGATGTCCAGCGAGGAGGTCGCCTCGTCCAGGACGAGGACGGCAGGGTCGGCCAGGAAGGCACGGGCGAAGGACAGCAGCTGCCGCTGGCCGGCCGAGACGCGGCCGCCGCGCTTGTTGACGTCCGTGTCGTAGCCGTCGGGCATGCGCATGATGAACTCGTGCGCGCCCACCGCCCGGGCCGCGGCCTCGATGTCCTCCTGGCTGGCGTCCGGCCGGCCGAGCGCGATGTTCTCCCGCACCGATCCGCTGAACAGGTACGCCTCCTGGGTGACCATGACGACGGCTCGCCGCAGGTCCTGCGTGGAGATGTCCCGGATGTCGATGCCGTCGAGCAGCACCCTGCCCTCGGAGGCGTCGTAGAACCGGGTGACCAGCTTCGCCAGTGTCGACTTCCCGGCGCCCGTGGTGCCGACCAGCGCGATCGTCTGCCCGGCAGGGATGTGCAGGTCGAGGTCCGGCAGCACCACCGGGCCGTCCCCGTAGGCGAAACGCACGTGGTCGAGCCGCAGGTCGCCCCGGGCGTGCGGCAGGGCCTCGGGCCGCTGCGGCTCGACGACTGTCGGCTCCTCCGCCAGCAGGCCGGAGACCTTCTCCAGGGCGGCGGCCGCCGACTGGAAGGCGTTGTAGAACATGCCGATCTGCTGGATCGGCATGAAGAACCGCTTGATGTACAGCAGCGCCGCGGCCAGCACGCCGACCTCCATCCCGCCCTCCAGGACCCGCCAGGCCCCGATCGCGAGGGCGGCCGTGACGGTGACGTTCCCGATGAGGAGCAGGCCCGGCTGGTAGCGGCCGTTGAGCCCGAACGTCTTGAGGTTCGCCTCCCGGTAGGCGTCGGAGAGGGCACCGAAGTCCCGCTCGGTGGTGGACTCCCGGCGGAACGCCTGGACCGCGCGCATGCCGGTCATCGTCTCGACGAACTTCACGATCAGCCGCGCCGAGGCGGTCCGCTGCTCGCGGTAGAAGACCTGGGAGCGCTTCTGGAACCACCGGGTGAGGATGAGCGCCGGGACGAACGCCGCGGCGAGCACGAGGGCCGAGCGCCAGTCGAGGATCACGAGGCTCCCGGCGACGAACACCATGAGGAACATCGAGGACACGACGCCGGTCAGACCGCCGTCGAGCAGCTCGCGCAGCGCCTCCATGTCGGAGGTCTGCCGCGAGATGACCCGTCCCGAGGTGTACGTCTCGTGGAACTCCAGGGACAGTCGCTGGGTCTGGCGGAAGACGCGGCGTCGCAGGTCGAGCATGACGCCCTGGGCGATGCGGGCCGCCTGGCGGATGTACGCGCCGGCCGCCAGCCCGCCGGCGACCGCCGCCACGATGTACAGCGCGCCGAAGGTCGCGAGCGGACCGGCGTCGCCGCGGTCCAGCAGGGCCGGGATCGCCTGGTCGATGGTGACGGCGACCAGTGCCGGACCGGCCACCTGGCCGACGGTCGATGTCACCACGAGCAGGACCGCGACCAGCAGCGGCTTCTTGTGGGGCGCCAGCAGGTTCCCGAGCAGCCGCAGGGAACGCCGGCGCACCGCGCGGGACTCGTCCCGCCCGAGGTTGAAGTCGTCCTCGTTCGTGGTCGCCGTGACGCGACGAGGCGGGGTGGCGGTCACAGTCGGGCTCCTCTGTCTTCGAGGTCCTCGGGGACCTCGCCGTTCTCCGGCTCCTGGTACTCCTGGTCCTCGAAGTGCCCGACGCCGTGCTCGGCCGCGTCCTCCTCGAGCGTGGTGATGATGTAGCGGTAGTGCGGATCGGTGGCGAGCAGCTCGCTGTGCGTGCCCACCGCCGTGACGCGGCCGTTCTGCAGGACCGCCACCCGGTCCGCCAGCGCGACCGTCGAGGGCCGGTGCGCGATGACGAGGCTGGTCGTGCCGGCCAGCACCTCCCGCAGGCGTGCACTGACCGCCTCCTCGGTCGCGACGTCGAGCGCGGAGAGCGGGTCGTCGAGGACCAGCACGCGCGGGTGGGAGGCGATCGCGCGGGCGAGGGCCAGACGCTGGCGCTGCCCGCCCGACAGGGACAGCCCCTCCTCCCCGATCCGGGTCTCGATGCCGTCGGGCAGGTCGTGGGCGAACTGCGCCTGCGCGACGTCGAGCGCCTCGGTGACGATGGCGTCCTTCTCCTCGGCCGAGAGCGAGTCGTCCACGCCGAGGAGGACGTTCTCGCGGACGGACGCGGAGAACAGCGTCGGGTCCTCGAACGCGACGGCAACCCCCTGACGGACGTCCGCGCGGCGCAGCCGGCGCACGTCCACGCCGTCGATCTCGACGGCGCCGTCGGTGACGTCGAACAGTCGCGGCACGAGCATCGCGAGCGTCGACTTGCCGGAGCCGGTGAGTCCGACGAGCGCCGTCGTCGTGCCCGCGGGGAGCTCGAGGTCGACGTGCTGGAGCAAGGGCGTCTCGGCGTCGGAGTAGCGGAACTCGACGTCTCGCAGACGCACGTGCGAGCCGTGCTCGGACGCCGGCTCCGCGGGCGGGACGGGGTCGGCCGGGTCCCCCAGCTCGTTGGGCGTCTCGATGACCTCGAAGTACCGGTCGACGGCGGTGCGTGCGTGGAGCGTCATCGACAGCGTCATGCCGAGGTCGACGACGGGCCCGTTCATGACGGCGGCGGTGGCGAAGAACGCCGCCAGCGCGCCGACGGTGATCTGCCCGTCGACGACGAGGAAGGTGCCGGCGATGAGGGCGAGGGCGAGCGTCGTCTCGGGGATGAGGTGGAGCGCGACGATGACGGTGGACTGGGTGGTCGCCTTCTTGATCTCCGTCTCCCGGAGCCGTTCGGCCTGCCCGGTGAAGGACTGCAGGGCGTCCCGCCCGCGCCCGAACGCCTTGAGGACGCGGATGCCGTGGACCGACTCCTCGACGGTGTTGGCGAGGTCGCCGAGCTGGTCCTGGGACTGGCGGGCGACCACGCGGAACCTGCGGGAGAACCGGAAGGCGATGACCGTCACCGGGATCGCGCCGGCGAGGTAGATGAGGCCGAGCCAGCCGGCGGTGGTCAGCAGGATGGCGATGCCGACCACGATCGTGATGAAGCTGACCACGAGCTGGAGCGCGCCGAAGACGAGCCACCGACGCAGCAGGCCCAGGTCGCCGACGATGCGGGACAGGAGCTGACCGCCGGGCCACCGGTCGTGGAACGCCACCGGCAGGTCCTGCAGGTGACGGAACAGCTCCATGCGCATCCCGGACTCGACCCGGGTGCCGGGGAACATCACCAGCGTGCGGCGGAGCAGGATGAACGCGGCCTCCGCGATGCCCAGGAGGAGGACCAGGAGCACCGGGAGGACGAGCGCGGAGAAGTCGCGCGTGCCGACGGCGTCCGTGAGCGGGCCATCGACGACGTGCTCGAGCACGCGCGGGATGGCGAGTGCCGAGAGGCTGGCGCCGAGGGCGGAGAGCATGCCGGCGACCAGGCGTGGCAGGGCCGTCCGAACGTAGGGATACAGCCGACGGATGGAGGCAAGGGTCGACAGATCGGCCCCGACAGGGGTATCAGGAGGCATCGATGACGTATTCTTCCGCAACCTGCCCACATTGGCCGTATCGAATTGCCGGGTCCGGACATTTTCGGTCGACGCGCACACTGGTGACGACCCTGGTCATGGCTCCGGTGGGGCGTCCCGGGTGTCGGACGTCGGGGAGGCCGACCGGCCGGTTCCGGCAGGCTGCTGCGAGCGGTGACGTCGCCGCGGAGAGACCGGTGGGAGCAGGATGACCGAGGACGCAGCAGCCGCGGCGAGCCCGCCGATGGGCTGGAACAGCTGGGACTGCTTCGGCACCACCGTCACCGAGGCGGAGGTGCTGGCCAACGCCGAGGTGCTGCGCGACCGCCTCCTGCCGTACGGGTGGGACACGGTGGTCGTGGACATCGCCTGGTACGACCCGACGGCCCGGGCGCACGGCTACAACCGCGACGCGCCGGTGGTGCTGGACGCCTTCGGCCGGCAGCTGCCGGCGGTGAACCGGTTCCCGTCCGCCGCGGACGGCGCCGGGTTCGGTCCGCTCGCCGACGCCGTGCACGACATGGGGCTGCGGTTCGGCGTCCACGTCATGCGGGGCATCCCGCGGCGGGCGGTCGAGGAGGACCTGCCGATCCAGGGCACGGAGTGGACCGCGAGCCAGGTGGCCGACCGGGGCACGGTCTGCCCGTGGAACCACGACAACTACGGCCTCGACCACGACCACCCGGGAGCGCAGGCGTACTACGACGGTCAGGTGGCGCAGCTCGCGGCGTGGGGCGTGGACTACCTCAAGGTCGACGACATGCTGGCCCCGTACCACGACCGGGAGATCGAGGCCTATGCGCGAGCGGTCGAGCGGTCCGGCCGGGCCATCGTGCTCTCCCTCTCCCCCGGCACCCATCTGTCCACCCGGCACCTCGACCACCTGCGCGGCCACGCGCAGATGTGGCGCATCTCGGACGACCTGTGGGACCGCTGGGAGGACGTGCACGCGCAGTTCGCCCGGCTCGCCCGCTGGGCACCGTTGCAGCGCCCGGGCGGCTGGGCGGACGCCGACATGCTGCCGCTCGGCCGGATCGGTCTGCGTGCCGAGCGGGGGGACCCGCGTGAGAGCCGGCTCACCCGGGCCGAGCAGCGCAGCCTGCTGACTCTCTGGGCCATGGGTCGCTCGCCCCTGATGGTCGGTGCGGATCTGCCGACCACGGACGAGGAGACCCTCGGCATGCTGGCGAATCCTGCGCTGCGCGAGGTGCTCGCCGGGAGCACCGACAACGCCGAGCTCGTGCGGGAGCCGATCGACGACGGTGAGCAGATCGTCTGGGCCGCGCGGGCCACCGACCGCGAGCGGCACTACGTCGCAGTGTTCTGGACGGGCGGTGAGGCCCGCACGCTGTCGGTCGCGCTCGGCTCCGTCGTGGGCGCCGAGGCAGCCCGCCGTGACTGGACGGCCACGGACCTGTGGGACCCGGCCGCGGAGCCGCAGCCGCTGGAGCGCGACGGGCGCCTCGCGCTCGAGGTCCCCGCGCACGGGGTGCGGTGGCTGGCGCTGGACCCGTGAGCCCTTCGCTCAGGTGGTGGGCTGGAGCGCCGCCTGTGCCTCGGTGAGCGCGTCCGTCAGGAGCGCGACGAGCGCCTCGAGCTGCACGTCGCCCGAGGAGGAGATCTCCTCGTCCGAGCCGTCCAGGGCTCGGGCGGCGAGCCCCGCCTTGCTGTCGATCAGCTCGGCGATGCGCGTGTCGAGCGTCTGCGACGCGATGATCCGCCACGCCGTCACCGGCTCCTCCTGGCCGATGCGGTGGATGCGGTCGATGGCCTGGGTCTGCTCCGCATCCGTCCAGGACAGCTCGGCGAGCACCATGTTGGAGGCCACCTGCAGGTTGAGGCCGACCCCCGCGGCGGTCAGGGAGCAGACGGCGACCGCGACGTCGGGGTCCTCCCGGAAGGCGTCGATGTGCTTCTGCCGGACCGTGGAGCTCTGGTCGCCGCGGATCGAGGCGTACCGCATGCCGCGCTCGGCGAAGACCGCCTCCGCGGCGTCCATGACGTCGATGTGCTTGGCGAAGAACACCACCTTGCCGACGCTGCGGGCGAGCTGGGCGGCGTAATCCGCTGCGAGCCCGGCCTTCGCGGTGCCGATGCGCCGCATCATGCCGAACACGTTCTCCTCGGCCTTGTCGGCCTTCTCGGCCAGCTCCCATCCGGCGACCTGGCGGACCAGGGCGTGGTCGATGCCCTCGATCGGGCCGCCGTGGCGTGCCTCGAGCGCCCGCTCGTACCGCGTCACGAGGCGTCGGGTGAGCTCACGCTCGGCCGCGCGGATCGACCGGCCCTCGCCGTCGTCCAGCTCGACCGGGAGGTCGGCGACCCGCCGCGCCGGCAGGTCGGCGGCGACGTCCATCTTGCGACGGCGGACGATCCCCCGCTCGATGACGCTGGTGCGCGCGGCCGGGTAGAACGAGCGGTCGGCCGGCGTCAGGCCGGTCTCCTCGAGCGCCTCCATGAGCTCGCCGAGCGGCTTGTCGTCGTCGATCCAGCCCAGGAACTGCCAGATCGCGCGGAAGTCCTCGATGTCGTTGATGAGCGGGGTCCCGGTCAGCGCCATCAGGAGCGGGTCACCGGACCGGAAGCGGATGCGGTCGGCGAGCTGCAGGACGTGCTGCGACCGCTGCGACCGCTTGTTCTTGATGTAGTGGGCCTCGTCGACCACCATGCCGCGGAACCCGTGGTCCCCGAGCCAGCCGAGGTGCCGGTCGAGGACCTCGTAGTTGACGACCACGATGTCGGCGAAGCCGTCGATGCTCTCCCCGTCCCCGTGCACGACGGTGGCGCGGTGCTGCGGGGTCCAGCGCTCCGCCTCGCGGGCCCAGTTCGTCTTGACGACGTTCGGGACGACGACGAGCAGCGGGTAGGCGTCGGCCGCCTGCGCGGCCAGCAGCGCCTGCGCGGTCTTGCCCAGCCCAGGTTCGTCCGCGAGCAGGAAGGTGCGGTGCCCGTCCGCGGCCGCCGCGACCACCCGCGCCTGGTGCGGCATGAGCTCCAGGCCGTGCGGCGCGCGGAGCGAGACCGGCTCGGGCAGGTCCATGCAGGAGGACTCGCCGCCGAGCTCGAACGAGCGGAACAGGGGGCCGAGCAGCTCCCAGCCCGCGAGGCGGCGGGGACGTGCCTGCCGCTTCTGCGCGGCGGAGAAGTCAGGTGCGAGGAACGGGTTGGCGAGCTGGCGGGAGACGACCGACGGTGGCACCACCTGACGTTGGGCGGACGTCGTCTCCGGCGCCGTCTCCTGCGGCTCCTCCTCGGCGGGCACCTCGAGGCCGGCGTCGCGCAGGAGGTCCTCCTTGAGCGACTTGGCCGCGTCGCTGACGGCGGCGTGCTCGTCGAGCAGGGCCAGCAGCGAGGTGTCCCGGGCCGCGGTCTTGGCGAGGATGGTGGCGATGCCGTCCAGGCGCTTGAGCTCGGTCGCGCGGCGGGCCTCAGCGAGGCTCTCGTCGGCCTTCACCCGGGCGCGCTCCTCGCGCATGAGCAACGCGGTGACCTGGAACTTGGTGCGCACGGACGGCCGCACGCGGCCGCGCTGGACGGCCGACTCGACCTCGCGTGAGATGCGTGCGAGGACCGGCATGATGCCGTCCTCGTCCCGGTGGCGTGGCCGTCGCTGGTTGCGCTGACCGTTGCCCCCGCGTGCGCCTGATCGGCGCTGGGCTCCTCGAGCCAATGAGTCCTCCACTGCTAGTCCGGCCACTCCCCTGCGTGCCGGGATCGGTCCGGCAGGGCCGCGGGGCGGCCGGAACGGCGACGGGCGTCGCATGAGACGACCTGCCGGCCGTCCGGGACGTGCGCTGGCACGCGGATCTCCGCAGAGATCGACGCATCCGCCTCGCGCGGCCCGCCCGTCAGAGCCTGCGACCCCCGAAGGTTGGTCGGTCACCGACCGCACTGGTTGCCGTCACGTGATGGAACCAGTCCGCCGTCGGCTGTATTCCACCCTACCGCCTTCCCCGCTCCGGACGACCGCCCGCCCCCACCCCCTCGGCGAGTCGTCACTGGAATCACGACTCGGCACAGGAACGACGAGTCGCGGGCCTCGGGGTCAGGCGAACGGGTTGACCGACGCGGTCGGGACCTCGATGAGGGTCGGGTCCTCGCTGGTGAGGGAGTCATGGAACGCCTGGTGCAGCTCGTCCCGGCTCGCGACGCGGCGGCCCGCCACGCCGTACCCCGTGGCGATCGAGACGAAGTCGATGCCCGGCACGTCGATGCCCGGTGCCTTCTCGACCCCCATGTAGTCGGTGAACGAGCGCAGCGCGCCATAGGTGCCGTTCACGAGGACGACGAACGTCACCGGGACCCGGTACTGCGCGGCGCTCCACAGCGCCGTGATGGCGTAGTTCGCGGAACCGTCGCCGATGACGGCGACCACCCGGCGGCCCGGCTGGGCGAGCTGGACGCCGACGGCGGCGCCCATCCCCCACCCCAGGCCACCCGCGGCCGGGAAGTAGTAGCTGCCCTGGCGGTGCAGGTCGGCCAGCTCCCAGAACACCGACGTCGTCGAGGTCGACTCCTTGACGACGACCACGTCGTCCGGGGCGACGTCGTCGAGGGTCCGGAACACGGTCGCGGGACCCAGCGGCGCGACGTCGTCCAGTGCCGGCTCGGGCACCACGCGCGGCCCGGGCGCGGGCCGGTCGACGGCCGTGACGGCGCCGGCGAGAGCCTCGAGCGCCTGGGCGACGTCCCCGACGACGGCGCGGCCCGTCGGGGCGCGGGCCGCCTCGGCGGGGTCGTCGGTGAGGTGGATCAGCGACGCGCCCTCGGGCAGGTACTCCCCCGGCTCGTACTGGTGGTAGCGGAACACCGGCGCACCCGCGACGACGACCAGGTCGTGCCCGTCCAGCAGCCGGGTGATCCCGCCGATGGACGCCGGCAGGACGCCGCGGAAGAGGGGGTGGCGGGTCGGGAACGGGCAGCGCGACGGCGACGGCGCCACCCACACCGGGGCGCGGAGCCGCTCGGCGAGGGCGACGGCGTGGTCGTTCGCGCGGGCGGCGTCGACACCGGCCCCGAGGACGAGGACGGGGTTGGTGGCGCCGTCGATCGCGGCGGCGAGGTCCTGCACCTGCTGCGGTGCGAGCGCGCCGCCGGCGGCCACGGTCCGGCCCGGCAGGTGCTCGGCGCCAGGGCCGGCCTCCTGCCGCCAGTCGTCCAGCGGGACCGAGACATAGACCGGTCCGGTCGGGGGTGTCGCGGCGGTGTGGATCGCCTGGGAGATCGTGCGGGGCACGTCCACGGCGGCCAGCGGTTCGGCGCCCCACTTCACCAGCGGTCGCGGCATGAACGGAGCGTCGACGTTGCTGAGCATCGCCTCCGTCCCCACCTGGGAGCGCACCTGCTGGCCGGCGGTGATGACCAGCGGCGTGTGGGCGTTCCAGGAGTTGGTCAGCACGCCGAGGGCGTTCCCGGTGCCGGCCGCCGCGTGCAGGTTGACGAACGCGGGACGCCCGGTGGCCTGCGCGAAGCCGTCCGCCATCCCCAGCACCACGCCCTCGTGGAGGCCGAGGACGTAGCGGAAGTCGTCCGGCATGCTGTCCAGGAACGTCAGCTCGTTCGACCCCGGATTCCCGAAGATCGTGGTGAGTCCGTGGGCGCGCAGGATGTCGTAGGTGACCTCCCGGATGGTCGCCATCGCACCTCCTCGTCGTGGGTGGTGGCGAGCCTAGGGAGCGGTGACGAGCGCCGTCCAACCGGCCTTCTGCGTACCGGGACGGTCCCTTCGGCCCGGACCCGGGTCACCCCGGCCCGGCCGGACCCTCGTCCCTGGAGTCGCAGCGCGGGCAGGCACCGTGTTCCAGGACGGCGCCGCACTCGTCGCAGAGACGGTGCAGCCAGCAAGCGGCGTCGCCGCCGTGGGCCTCCGGTTCGCCGTCGGACGATGGTTCGCCGTCGGACGGTGGCGGGCCGGGGACGTCGACAGGCCCGGAACCACGCGGGTCCGGGCCTGTCGGCATGTCGGGCTGGCGGGATTTGAACCCACGACCCCTTGACCCCCAGTCAAGTGCGCTACCAAGCTGCGCCACAGCCCGTGGCCCCGCCGACTGACTGCCGCGCGGGACTGCTCGATGCTACCCCAGCGGCGGGGGCCGCTCCGAATCCCACCTGGTGTGATGCTCACGACGCCGAGGCTCCGCCGCATCCCGTCCCGCCGCGGCTGCCGGCCGGCGGGACCGCCCTCAACGGCGGCGGCGCCGCTCCCGGACCCGCACGCTGATCTCGATCGGCGTGCCGGTGAACTCGAAGGCCTCCCGCAGCCGGTTCTCGATGAACCGGCGGTAGCCCGCCTCGAGGAAGCCGGTCGCGAAGACGACGAACCGAGGTGGCCTGTTCGAGGCCTGCGTCGCGAAGAGGATGCGGGGCTGGCGCCCGCCACGCACCGGGTGCGGGTGGGCCGCGGTGAGCTCGCCGAGGAACGCGTTGAGCCGGCCGGTCGGGATGCGGGTGTCCCAGGACGCCAGCGCCGTCTCGAGCGCGTTCGTGAGCCGATTCGTGTGCCACCCCGTCCGCGCCGAGAGGTTCACCCGAGGGGCCCACCGGACCTGGACGAGGTCGAGGTCGATCTCCCGCTCCAGGTAGGCCCGACGGTCCTCGTCCATGAGGTCCCACTTGTTGTACGCGATGACCAGCGCCCGCCCGGCGTCGATCACCTGCTGGATGACGCGGGTGTCCTGCTCGGTCATCGGGACCGAGGAGTCCACCAGGACCACGCCGACCTCGGCCTTCTCGATCGCGGCGCGCGTGCGCAGCGAGGCGTAGTAGTCGGCGCCGGAGGTCTGGTGGACCCGGCGGCGGATGCCCGCGGTGTCGACGAACCACCACGGCGTCCCGTCCAGCTCGATGAGCTCGTCGACCGGGTCGCGCGTGGTGCCCGCCACCTCGTCCACGACCACCCGCTCGCTCCCCGCGAGCTTGTTGAGCAGGGAGGACTTGCCGACGTTCGGCCGCCCCACGAGCGCCACGCGCCGCGGGCCGCCCTCCGGCATCCGGTCCGCGACCGAGGAGGTCTCCGGCAGCACCCGGATCGCCTCGTCCAGCACGTCACCGCTGCCCCGCCCGTGCAGGGCCGAGACGGGCCACGGCTCTCCCAGCCCGAGCGACCACAGCGTCGCCGCGTCGGCCTCCTGCATCGGTGAGTCCACCTTGTTCGCGACGAGCACCACCGGCTTGCCGGACCGGCGCAGCAGGCGTACCACCTGCTCGTCGGTGTCGGTGGGCCCGACGGTCGCGTCGACGACGAAGAGCACCGCGTCGGCCAGGTCGACGGCGACCTCCGCCTGCTGGGCCACCGCGGCGTGCATGCCCGCGACGTCCACCTCCCAGCCGCCGGTGTCCACGAGCGTGAACCGGCGGCCCGCCCACTCGGCCGGGTAGCTCACCCGGTCTCGCGTCACTCCGGGCGTGTCCTGCACGACCGCCTCACGGCGGCCCAGCACCCGGTTGACCAGCGTCGACTTCCCGACGTTCGGGCGTCCGACGACGGCGAGCACCGGCAGCCCTGCGGGCGAGGTCTCCTCGGCCGCCACCGTCTCGGCGTCGAGGATCGCGAGGTCCTCCTCCTCGAGGGCGTACTCCTCGAGGCCGGCCCGCAGCGCCTCGGCGTGGCGCTCGTCGTCATGGTCGGCGGCGTCGCGCTCGATGTCTGTCACCGGACGATTCTCTCAGGCACGACGCCGCTGCCTCACTCGCCGAGACCGAGGTCACTGTCCGCGGGCAGGTCGATGCCCGTCGTCGCGATCGCCGACTCCACGTGCGCCTTCATGCCGCTGCCGATGACGGTCATCGCGCGCGACATCGCCTCCCGGCCGGTCAGGTCCGTCACGTCGACGTCGATCGGCCGTCCCAGCGCCACGTGCAGGCGGCTCCGTGGGCCGGGCACGTGGCCGCGGCGGTCGCCGGTCTGCCGGGTGCCCAGGATGGCGGCCGGGACGACCGGCGCCCCGGACTGCACCGCCAGCCACGCGACGCCGGCACGCACGGACGCGACGTCTCCGCGGCCCCGCGTGCCCTCGGGGAAGATGCCGACCACGCGGCCCTCCTCGAGCATCTGCTTGGCCACCGCGAGAGCGGCGCGCCCCGAGCGGCGGTCCACCGGGATCTGGCCGGAGAGCGTCATGAGGAACCCGAGCGGAGAGTCGAAGAACTCCTGCTTGACGAGGATGTGGCTGCCGCGCGGGAGGGCTCCGTGCAGCAACGGACCGTCGATGATGCCGGTGTGGTTGGACGCCACGATGGCCGGGCCGGACGCGGGCAGGTTCTCGGCGCCGTGGACCTTGGTGTTCCACCAGATGTGGTCCAGGAACCAGCCCACTCTCCGCGACCACACCGGTCCCCAGCGGTAGATGTGCTCGGCCCGGACGCGCTGGCCCCGGGTCGGGTTCATCGGTTCACCGCCTCGGCGGCCTCGGTGATGACGCTCAGCACGGCGGCGACGGTCTCCTCGATGCCGAGGGTGCTGGAGTCCACCGTGACCACCCCGTCGGCCGCGGTAAGGAACGCCGAGACCGTGGAGTCGTCCGCATCCCGGCGCAGCACCTCGTCCCGGGTCGCCGCGATCGCGGTGTCGTCGGCGCTGCCGTGCCGTTCGCGGGCCCTCCGCGCCAGGCGGGCGTTCTCATCGGCCACCAGCAGGATGCGCACGTCCGCGTCCGGCGCCACCACCGTGGTGATGTCGCGGCCCTCCGCCACCACGCCGGCACCGCCACTGCGCGAGGCCGGGTCGGTCGACTCCGACGCGATGATCTCCCGCTGCAGTCGCGCGAGCTCCGCCCGGACCTCGAGATTGGTGGCGACCTTCGACACGACGGCGGTGACGTCCGCCTCGCGGATGGCGGCGGTGATGTCGACGTCGTCGCACACCACGCGTGGTCCCGCCGGGTCCGTCACCATCGACAGCGGCATGTGCCGCACCGTCTCCGCGACGGCGGCCGCGTCGTCGAGCTCGACCTCCCGGCGGCGGCACCACCACGTGGCGGCGCGGTACATCGCGCCGGTGTCGAGGTACGCCAGGCCGAGCCGCCCGGCCACCTGACGCGAGACGGTCGACTTCCCCGACCCGGACGGTCCGTCGATCGCGACGACGATGCCGCGCCCGCTCACTGCTTCCTCACTCCCACTGCGTCCTCCCCGTGGCGCGCCGTCGCCGTCGTGCCCAACTTCGCCGGCTCCTTGCTCTCCGCTCGTTCCTCGCTCGCGCTCGTCGCCGTCGTGCCCAACTTCGCCGGCTCCTTGCTCTCCGCTCGTTCCTCGCTCGTACTCGTCGCCGTCGTGCTGTGCCTCACCGGACGACGAGGTGCCATCCGCGCTCCTGAAGCTCCTTCTCCAGCGGCGCGACGGCGGACGGCACGACCGACACCACCGCCAGGCCGACCTTCTGCCCGGCCGAGTGCTCCAGCTGCAGGTCCTCGATGTTGATCCCGGCCTCGCCGACGTCCCCGAACAGCCGCCCCAGCGCGCCCGGCTCGTCCGGGATGAGCACGGTGACCGCGCCGTAGCGGCGCGGCGGACCGCCGTGCTTGCCGGGGATCCGGCTGACGCCCGCGTTGCCGTCCGCGACGAGGCGGGCGAGCGGGCCGGTCGAGCCGGGTGCGGAGGGCCCGGCGTCCGCGGCGGTCTCCAGGGCCTCGAGGACCGCGTCGACGTCGTCGCGCAGCTCCCGCAGCGCGCGGGCCACCGGCGCCGCGTTCCCGGCGAGGATGGTCGCCCACAGCTGGGGGTCGGACGCGGCGATCCGGGTGACGTCGCGCAGACCCTGGCCCGCGAGTCCCAGCGCGTCGGGCGGGGCGTCCTGGAGGCGGGCCGCCACGAGCGAGGCAGCCACCTGCGGGAGATGGGAGACGAGCGCGACGGCGTCGTCGTGCTCCTCGGCGCCGAGGGTCACCGGTGCGGCACCGACGTCGGCGGCGAGGTTCCGCACCGCGACGAGGGCGTCGTCCCCCGAGTGCGCCCCGGGGACGATGACCCACGGCCGACCGGCGAAGAGATCGCCGTGCGCCGCGGCCGGTCCGGAGCGTTCGCGTCCGGCCATCGGGTGGGAGCCGACGTAGCGGGCGGCGGCCGCGCCGCCGTCGGCCTCGACGGCGGAGGCCACCCGCAGCTTCACGCTGGCGACGTCGGTGACGACCGCCGCCGGGTGCGCCGCGAGCTGGGCCAGGACGGTGCCGGCGGCGACGTCCGGCGGGGTGGCGACCACGACGAGGGCGGGCTCCGGGTCCTCCTCCCCCGCCGGTGTGCCGGCGCCGAGGTCGCGCGCCAGCGCGAGCGCCGACGGCGAGGCGTCCGTGAGCTGGACCGCCACGCCCGCGCCGCGCAGCGCGAGGCCGAGGCTCGTGCCCAGCAGGCCCGTGCCGACGATCTTCACCGGTCCGACGGTCGCGACCGGGCTGGTGGGGAGCGTCACAGGTCCACGGCCTTCATCAGCGCACCGAGCTCGCGCCCGGCGACGACGCGGGTCCGGCCCTCCTTGAGGTTGCCGAGCACGACCGGTCCGACGCGGGTCCGCGACAGCCGGGTCACCGGATGGCCGACGGCGGCCATGAGGCGTCGCACGATGTGGTTGCGGCCCTCGTGCAGGCTGATCTCCACGAGCGAGGCGTCCGCGGTGGTGTCCTTCACGGTGAACGCGTCGACCCGGACGGGGCCGTCCTCGAGCTCCACGCCGTCGGCGAGCGTTCTGCCCAGACCCCGCGCGACCTTGCCGTCCACGGCGGCCAGGTAGGTCTTGAGCACCTCGTACGAGGGATGGGCGAGGCGGTGGGCCAGCTCGCCGTCGTTGGTCAGCAGCAGCAGCCCGGAGGTCTCGGCGTCCAGCCTGCCGACGTGGAACAGCCGCTCGGTGCGGTCGGCGACGAACCGCGACAGGTCCGGGCGGCCGCGCTCGTCGTTCATGCTGGAGACCACGCCGACGGGCTTGTTGAGCGCGAGCGTGACGAGCGAGTCGTCCAGCTGGACGCGCAGGCCGTCCACGTGGATGACGGCACGGCGCGGGTCGACCCGGCTGCCGAGCTGGCGCACCACCTCGCCGTCGACGACGACCCGGCCGGCGCTGATGAACTCCTCGCAGGTCCGGCGGGAGCCGAGCCCGGCACCGGCGAGCACCTTCTGCAGGCGCACGCCTTCGCCCGAGGCGTCCCCGCTCATCGCAGCTCCCCGTGGTCGAACGACTCGGTCTCCGGCAGGTAGGGCGCCAGCGGCGGCAGGTCGTCCAGGGAGCCCAGGCCGATGCGCTCGAGGAAGTACGCGGACGTGCGGTACCGCATCGCGCCGCCCTCCTCGTCGGGTCCTGCCTCCTCGATCAGCCCCCGTGCGAGCAGGGTACGCACCACGCCGTCGACGTTCACGCCGCGGATGGCCGCGATCCGGCCGCGGCTGACCGGCTGACGGTACGCGATGACCGCGAGGGTCTCCAGCGACGCCTGGGTCAGGCGTGCCGTCTGGCCGTCGAGCACGAACTGCCCGACGACGTCGGCGTACGTGGGTGCGCTGTAGACACGCCACCCGCCGGCCACCTCACGCAGCTCGAAGCCGCGTGCCCGTCCGCCCTGCTCGCCGCGGTACTCCGCCGCGAGGGTCTCCAGCAGCTCCACGACCTGGCCCGTGGGGAGGCCCAGCACCGAGGCGAGCTGTGCGGCCGGGACCGGCTCGTCGACGACCATGAGGACCGCCTCGAGCGCGCCGAGCTGCTCCTCGGGCATGACGTCGTCCGGCACCGGCTCGTAGTGCTGGTCGTCCTGCTGGCTCACTGGTCCTCCTCGTGCGGTCCGGCAGCGGTCCCGGGTGCGGTGTCGGGCTCGTCGCCGTCGGGCTCGATGTCCCCGGCTCCTCGCACTCCGCTCGTCCCTCGCTCGCGCTCGTCGCCGTCGGGCTCGATGTCGCCGGCTCCTCGCACTCCGCTCGTCCCTCGCTCGCGCTCGTCGCCGTCGGGCTCGATGTCGCCGGCTCCTCGCACTCCGCTCGTCCCTCGCTCGCGCTCGTCGCCGTCGGGCTCGATGTCGCCGGCTC
>NZ_JBHTCQ010000003.1:0-440008 GCF_042665525.1 Georgenia alba | reverse complement strand
CACGGGGGGGGTGCCGGCCCGCCGTCGTCGGTCCGGGGAGGAGTCTGCTGGCGCGGGCTCAGCCGGTCCGGTCCGAGCGTGCGAGCACGGCCGCCTCGGTGCGGCTGGAGACACCCAGCTTGCGCAGGATCGCCGAGACGTGGACGGACGCGGTCTTCCGGCTGATGAACAGCCGCTCGGCGATCTGCCCGTTCGACAAGCCCTCCGCCACCAGCTCGAGCACCTGACGCTCGCGGTCGGTGAGCTCGTGCCCGGCCGCGTCGGCGCGGCGTTGCTGGCTCCCGCCGAGACCGGCGAGCACGCTCTGCGCCTCCCGGGCCACGAGGCCGCACCCGATGGCCGTCGCTGCCTCGAGCGCCGCGGTCAGGAGATCTCGGGCGCCGGCGCGATCGCCGTCGTCCAGCCGTCGCTGACCCTCCCGGAGCAACGCGTACGGCCGCAGGTGCGCCGGACCGTCGGCGTCGGCGACCGCGGACCAGGGCCCTTCGCCCAGCTCGGCCGCGAAGAGGGCCGCCCACACGGGGTAGGTCGGCCACCGTGCCGTCCGCTCCAGCGCGGCCCGGTACGGCTCGACGTCGACGTCGCCGCCGGTGGTTCGTGCGCGGGCGAGCACCTTGGCCGCCACGCCCGCCACGGGCAGGACGTACGGCCCGGCCAGAAGCTCAGGGTCGGTCACCGCGGCGACGATCGTCAGTGCGTCGTCGAGGTCGTCCCGGGCCAGGGCCAGCTCGGCGAGCGTGGTGGCCGAACGCGACCGGATCTGCATCTCGCTGCGGCCGTGCTGCATCCACCCCTGGCGGTGCGACCGGGCCATCGCCTGCGCGCGGTCCACGTCCCCGCGCCAGTACGTCAACCAGGTCCAGCGCTCGTGCACGAAGACCGCGAAGGTGCTCGGCGCGATCAGCGGCACCGACCGCTCGTACCAGGCGTCCGCCTCGTCCCAGCGCCCGAGGCCGAGCATCGCCTCGGCCGCGTTGCCCTCGAGCATGGCCCGCGGCCCCCACCCGGCACCGCGGCGTCGGGCCATCTCGGAGGCCTCCTCCGCCAGCTCGAGGGCGCGGTGGAACTCGCCCAGCTTCAGGTAGGTGTCCGACGCGTTCGTGTAGTACCGGCTCAAGGCGCTCCAGGCGTCCCCGGCGAGGTCGCGCGCCCGTTCGAGGTCGTGCCGGGCGTCGAGGTCGCCGTCGTTGATGCGGCTGAGCGCCCGCATGTTGACGAGCATCGACGCCGTCGCGGTGTCGCCGACCGCCACGGCCGCCTCGTACCCCGTGGTGGCGGCCTCGACCGCCTCGGCGCTCCTGCCGGCGAGCATGGCGCTGCGGGCCTTGAGGAGTAGCAGCTCGGCACGGCCGGCCTGGTCTGTCTCGGGCATGACCTCGAGCGCGCGCTCGAGATAGCCGTTCGCCTCGGTGTCGCCCGTGCGTGAGGCGAACCAGCTGACCAGGCCGAGCAGGTGTGCTTGGCCGCTGCGGTCGTCGGCCGGCCACTCCTGGAGGGCCTGCCGCGCCAGGGTGAGCGCCCGGTCGGACCTGGCCGCGCTGTGGGACGTCTGGGCCACGCGGCGGAGCAGCTCGGCGTGCGTGATTCCCGCGACCCGTTCCGGGTCCGGCACCGCCTCCCACAGGTCCAGTGCGCGCTCGCCGAGCGTCAGCGCCGTCGACGTCGCGGCGTCCGTCTCGGCCGCCGCCTGACCCGACACCGCGGCGACGAGCGCCCTGTCCAGCACCCGGGCGTGCCACCAGTGGTCCGCGATCTCCGCCAGCACGGCGATCGTCTGCGGCTCGCTCTCCAGGGCCTGTGCGTAGGCCGCGTGGAGCCGCCGTCGCTCCCCGGGAAGCAGCTCGGCGGCGACCGCCTCCTGCACGAGGGCGTGCCGGAAGCGATAGCCGTCCGCGTCGGCCCGCAGCACCTGGGCCTCGGTGGCCTCCCGGGCGGCAGGCTCGGTCTCCGCCAGCCGGTCTGCACCCAGCGCCACGGTCAGCAGGTCGTAGGACGCGTGCTGCCCGGCGGAGGCCACGGTGCGGCAGAACTCCTGGGCCTCGGCGGAGAGCTGGGAGTACCGCAGCAGCAACAGGTCCCGCAGCGAGTCGGGCATCGCCCCGCCGACGGCGGACGCCAGCTCCTCGACGTAGAACGGCACGCCCTCGCTCCGCTCGACGAGACCTTCCAGGTCGACCCCGATGGCATCGCGCCCGACCAGCGACCGCGCCAGCTCGGCGGCCTCGTCCTCGGCCAGCCGGCCGAGGTCGACGCGGGCGAGGAGCCGCGCGCGCTCCAGCTCCGCGAGGGTGGTCCGCAGCGGGTGCCGGCGGTCGACGTCGTCCGTCCGGTACGTGCCCAGCACGAGCAGGGACCGGCCGGTCACGGTGCGTGCCAGGCGCGAGAACGTGGTGCGGGTGACGTCGTCGGACCAGTGCAGGTCCTCGAGCAGCACCACCAGCGGGTGCTCCGCGGCGAGCGAGACGAACAGCTCCACCAGGGCCTCGGGGACGCGGCCCGTGTCGACACCCGGGCGGACGGCGACCAGGCTGGGGGAGAGGACCCCGAGCGCGTCCGCCGCTGGACCCGCCGCCCGGAGCGTGCGTTCGGGACCG
The DNA here is from genome assembly GCF_042665525.1 of Georgenia alba. Classification (NCBI taxonomy): domain Bacteria; kingdom Bacillati; phylum Actinomycetota; class Actinomycetes; order Allobogoriellales; family Allobogoriellaceae; genus Georgenia; species Georgenia alba. Next base: position 437,414 of record NZ_JBHTCQ010000003.1, on the reverse strand, counting down.
AGGCCGGCGACGGCGTCACGCAGCAGCCCGTCGAGCCCGGCGTAGGGCACCGGGCCGGCCCCGGACGCCGCGCACTGGCCACGCACGACGAGCGGTGCGTCCGGCGTCTCCCCGTAGCCCGCGAGCAGCTCCTCGACGAGCCGCGTCTTCCCGATCCCGGCGTCGCCCGCGAGGACGACCGTGCCGCCGGCGCCACCCAGCGCCGCCCCGCTCAAGTCCCGTAGCGCCGTCAGCTCCGGTCCGCGACCCACGAGACCCGCACGAGACAGCTGCATGGCGTCATCGTGCCAGGCGGGGGCCGGCGCGCGGCCCCGCCGCCGGACCACGCGCCGACCTCGCCCGGCCGGTGCCGCGAGCTCAGGGAATCGCGCGAGCCGGTGCGGCGCCCTGACGCCGGATCGGCGCCCACCACGCGCGGAACCTGTCGCGCAGGCGGACCACGTCCTGCGGCCGCGAGTCCATGTCGAGCCGGCGGCGCAGCTCGAGCTCGAGCTCGGCCTCCTGCTGGCGGTACACCTCGAAGTACAGGTTCGGGTCCATGATGTCCTCCGTGCTGCTCGTGCCTGGCTGGTGATTCCAGACTCGGGCCCTGAGGTATGAGGACGGATCGGGCATCTGCCGCATCTTCTGCGGGCGTCTCGGGCCCGGGAGTGCTCTGAGGTACCTTGCCGCCGGCCCGGGCGGCCCCTCCGCGTTGCCCGGGGCGGGATGTGGCGAAGGGCACGTCGGTGGCGGACGCGCACGCGTTGTCCCGGACGGGCCGTGCGGATAGAGTGGTGCCTCGCCAAAGACCGCCGGTCTCCCGTCCTACGGGGCCAAGTCCGCGATCGCGGAGCCTGCGCAGGTGAACGAGCTCGACGACGCCCCTCCGGACGTCTCTGTGAGCCCCGTGCCTGCGCGCGGGGCTCTTGTCGTTCCCGGGCCCACCGACCGCGCGTCACGACCGGAAGGGAGGGCCATGGCGAGGCCTGACAAGGCGGCTGCGGTCGCCGAGCTCACGGAGCAGTTCCGTGCGGCGAACGCCGTCATGCTCACCGAGTACCGCGGGCTCAGCGTCTCCCAGCTCATGGAGCTGCGCCGCTCGCTCGGCGGTAACGCCAGCTACGCCGTCGTGAAGAACACGCTCGCCGCCATCGCGGCGAAGGAGGCCGGCCTCGAGGACATCGCGGACGAGCTCTCCGGACCGACCGCGATCGCGTTCGTGACGGGCGAGCCCGTCGACGCGGCCAAGTCGCTGCGTGACTTCGCCAAGGCGAACAACCAGCTCGTCATCAAGGGCGGCGTCCTGGAGGGCAGCAAGCTCTCCGCCGCGGACGTCACCAAGCTTGCCGAGCTGGAGTCCCGCGACGTGCTGCTGGGCAAGGCAGCCGGAGCCTTCAAGGCGGCGATGTACCAGGCCGCCTACGTCTTCAACGCGCCGCTCACCCAGGCTGCGCGCACCGTCGAGGCCCTGCGCGAGAAGCAGGCCGCCGCCGCCTGACCCGGCCACCCGGACAGGCACGGCACACCACCACACCCTCTGCTCGCGTAGCAGGACGATCAGGAAGGAACGCCCCATGGCGAAGCTCACCACCGACGAGCTCATCGACGCTTTCAAGGAGCTCACCCTCGTCGAGCTCTCCGAGTTCGTGAAGCAGTTCGAGGAGACCTTCGAGGTCACCGCTGCCGCCCCCGTCGCCGTTGCCGGTGCCGCCGCCCCGGCCGCCGGTGGTGGCGAGGGTGGCGCCGAGGCCGAGGAGGAGAAGGACGAGTTCGACGTCATCCTCGAGTCCGTCGGCGACAAGAAGATCCAGGTCATCAAGGAGGTGCGCGCCCTGACCTCCCTCGGCCTGAAGGAGGCCAAGGACCTCGTCGACGGCGCGCCCAAGCCGGTCCTGGAGGGCGCCAACAAGGAGACGGCCGACAAGGCCAAGGAGGCCCTCGAGGGCGCCGGCGCCACCGTCACCCTCAAGTGACTCCCACCGGTCCGTCGGCCGCGCCGGCCGGACCGGTGCCCGTCTGACGGACGAGGCCCGCACCGCTGTGGTGCGGGCCTCGTCCGTGCTGCCCGACCGGTTGGACTCGGCACGCTCCAACCGGTATGCTGACGCTTTGCGCTGACTCTGCCTGTCCTCAGGATCGTCCCGTCCCCGGCCGGGCCCCGGCTGGTCCCCAGGCGATCAGTGCAGCGTGCACCCCACTCGCAGGGAAGGACCCCCTTTGGCTGCCTCGCGCACCTCTTCCGCACCCACTGCTGACGCTATCGCGAACCGTACGGCATCCCGTCGCGTCTCGTTCGCCAAGATTCAGGAGCCGCTCCAGGCCCCAGACCTCCTCAGCCTCCAGACGGAGAGCTTCGACTGGCTCCTCGGTGCCGACGCCTGGCGGGCGCGCGTCGAGGCCGCAGCCGCCAGCGGCGACAACAACATCAACACGACGTCCGGGCTGGAGGAGATCTTCGCCGAGATCTCCCCGATCGAGGACTTCGGCCAGTCCATGTCGCTGTCGTTCCGCGACCACCGCTTCGAGCCGCCGAAGTACACCCCGGAGGAGTGCAAGGAGAAGGACTTCACCTACGCCGCTCCGCTGTTCGTCACCGCCGAGTTCGTCAACTACACGACCGGCGAGATCAAGTCGCAGACCGTGTTCATGGGTGACTTCCCGCTCATGACCGAGCGCGGCACCTTCATCATCAACGGCACCGAGCGCGTCGTCGTCTCCCAGCTCGTCCGCTCCCCGGGTGTGTACTTCGAGCGCACCCCGGACAAGACGTCGGACAAGGACGTATTCACCACGAAGGTCATCCCGAGCCGCGGCGCCTGGCTCGAGTTCGAGATCGACAAGCGCGACGCCGTCGGTGTGCGCATCGACCGCAAGCGCAAGCAGTCCGTCACCGTGTTCCTGCGTGCCCTGGGCATGACGGAGGGCGAGATCCGCGACGAGTTCGCCGACTTCCCGGTGCTGCTGGAGACCCTCGAGAAGGACAGCGTCCACACCCAGGACGAGGCCCTGCTCGACATCTACCGCAAGGTTCGCCCGGGCGAGCCGCCGACCGTCGAGGCCGGTCGCACGCTGCTGGAGAACTACTACTTCAACCCCAAGCGCTACGACCTGGCGAAGGTCGGCCGGTACAAGCTGAACAAGAAGCTCGGCCTGTCCACCGACCTGAGCGAGTCCGTCCTGCGCCTGGAGGACGTCACCGCCACGATCAAGTACCTCCTGGCCCTGCACAAGGGTGAGGAGGGGATCACGGGCACCCGGAACGGCGAGTCCACCGAGATCCGCGTCGAGACGGACGACATCGACCACTTCGGCAACCGCCGTATCCGTGCGGTCGGTGAGCTCATCCAGAACCAGGTCCGCACCGGCCTGTCCCGGATGGAGCGCGTCGTCCGCGAGCGGATGACGACCCAGGACGTCGAGGCGATCACCCCGCAGACCCTGATCAACATCCGCCCCGTGGTGGCCTCGATCAAGGAGTTCTTCGGCACCTCGCAGCTGTCGCAGTTCATGGACCAGAACAACCCGCTGGCCGGCCTGACGCACAAGCGGCGTCTGTCCGCGCTGGGCCCGGGCGGTCTGTCCCGTGACCGCGCCGGCATGGAGGTGCGTGACGTCCACCCGTCGCACTACGGCCGCATGTGCCCGATCGAGACCCCGGAGGGGCCGAACATCGGTCTCATCGGCTCGCTCGCGACGTTCGCCCGGATCAACGCCTTCGGGTTCGTCGAGACCCCGTACCGCGTGGTGAAGAACGGCCGCGTCACCGACGAGGTCGTCTACCTCACCGCCGACGACGAGGACCGCCACGTCATCGCGCAGGCCTCCGCGCCGCTGGACGACAAGGGGAAGTTCGTCGAGGACCAGGCGCTGTGCCGCCTCACCGGCGGCGAGCCCGCGCTGGTCGCCGTCGACGAGATCGACTTCATGGACGTCTCGGCCCGCCAGATGGTGTCGGTCGCGACCGCGATGATCCCGTTCCTCGAGCACGACGACGCCAACCGCGCCCTCATGGGTGCCAACATGCAGCGGCAGGCCGTGCCGCTGCTGCGCAGCGAGGCCCCGCTGGTGGGCACCGGGATGGAGCGGCGGGCCGCCGTCGACGCCGGTGACGTCATCGTGGCCGAGAAGCCCGGCGTCGTCACCGAGGTATCCGCGGACACGATCCACGTCGCGGGCGACGACGGCACGAACCAGACCTACCGGGTCGCCAAGTTCCGCCGGTCCAACCAGGGCAACTCCTACAACCAGCGCGTGCTGGTCGACGAGGGGCAGCGCGTGGAGGTCGGGTCCGTCCTGGCCGACGGCCCCGCCACGGACGAGGGCGAGCTCGCGCTCGGCCGGAACCTCCTCGTCGCGTTCATGTCCTGGGAGGGCTACAACTTCGAGGACGCGATCATCCTCTCCCAGCGCCTCGTCCAGGACGACGTCCTCACCTCGATCCACATCGAGGAGCACGAGGTCGACGCCCGCGAGACCAAGCTGGGCGCCGAGGAGATCACCCGGGACATCCCGAACGTCTCCGAGGAGGTGCTGGCCGACCTCGACGAGCGCGGCATCATCCGCATCGGCGCCGAGGTCAGCTCCGGCGACATCCTCGTCGGCAAGGTCACCCCGAAGGGTGAGACCGAGCTGACCTCCGAGGAGCGGCTGCTGCGGGCCATCTTCGGTGAGAAGGCCCGTGAGGTCCGCGACACCTCGCTGAAGGTCCCGCACGGTGAGTCCGGCATCGTCATCGGCATCCGCGAGTTCTCCGAGGAGGAGGGTGACGAGCTGCCCCCGGGCGTGAACCAGATGGTCCGCGTCTACATCGCGCAGCGCCGCAAGATCACGGACGGTGACAAGCTCGCCGGCCGCCACGGCAACAAGGGCGTCATCTCCAAGATCCTGCCGGTCGAGGACATGCCGTTCCTGCCGGACGGCACCCCGGTCGACGTCATCCTCAACCCGCTCGGCGTGCCCGGCCGCATGAACGTCGGTCAGGTGCTCGAGCTGCACCTCGGCTGGATCGCCGCGCAGGGCTGGGACGTCTCCGCCGCCGCCAAGGCCGCGGAGGAGTGGACCAAGACCCTCCCGAAGGAGGCCCTGGTCGGCGAGCCCGGCACCCCGGTGGCCACGCCCGTCTTCGACGGCATCCACCAGGAGGAGATCCAGGGGCTGCTCGAGCACACCAACCCGAGCCGTGACGGCGAGCGGCTGGTGAGCACGGACGGCAAGGCCCGGCTGTTCGACGGCCGGTCCGGCGAGCCGTTCCCGGACCCGATCTCGGTCGGCTACATGTACATCCTGAAGCTGCACCACCTGGTCGACGACAAGATCCACGCGCGCTCGACCGGCCCGTACTCGATGATCACGCAGCAGCCGCTGGGCGGTAAGGCCCAGTTCGGCGGCCAGCGGTTCGGCGAGATGGAGGTGTGGGCCCTCGAGGCGTACGGAGCGGCCTACGCCCTCCAGGAGCTGCTGACCATCAAGTCGGACGACGTCACCGGCCGCGTGAAGGTCTACGAGGCCATCGTCAAGGGCGAGAACATCCCGGAGCCGGGCATCCCCGAGTCCTTCAAGGTGCTCATCCAGGAGATGCGCTCGCTGTGCCTGAACGTCGAGGCGCTCGACGCCGAGGGCAACGCCATCGAGCTGAAGGACGCCGACGACGAGGTGTACCGGGCCGCCGAGGAGCTCGGCATCGACCTCTCGCGCCGTCCGGACGCCAGCAGCGTCGACGAGCTGTAGGGCGCCGGGGCGCGTCGGAGCGGCGTCGCCGGCCACGGACACGGTCGGCGGCGCCCCCGAGAACAACGGGCCCCGCAGCCTCGCAGTCCATCCAACCAACAAGCTGTACACGGTGTTCTACCGATCGGAAGTAGGAACCCTTGCTCGACGTCAATGTCTTCGACCAGCTGCACATCTCGCTCGCGACCGCGGGCGACGTGCGTGAGTGGTCGCACGGTGAGGTCAAGAAGCCGGAGACCATCAACTACCGCACCCTGAAGCCGGAGAAGGACGGCCTGTTCGGCGAGCAGATCTTCGGCCCGACCCGGGACTGGGAGTGCGCCTGCGGCAAGTACAAGCGCGTGCGCTACAAGGGCATCATCTGCGAGCGCTGCGGCGTGGAGGTCACCCGCTCCAAGGTCCGCCGTGAGCGGATGGGCCACATCGAGCTCGCCGCCCCCGTCACCCACATCTGGTACTTCAAGGGCGTGCCCTCGCGCCTGGGGTACCTGCTCAACCTCGCGCCCAAGGACCTCGAGAAGGTCATCTACTTCGCGGCCTACATGATCACGGAGGTCGACGAGGAGGGCCGGCACGAGGACCTGCCGTCGCTCCAGAACGAGATCGACGCGGAGAAGAAGCAGCTCGAGCAGCGCCGCGACGTCGACATCGAGGCGCGCGCGCAGAAGCTCGAGGCCGACCTCGCCGAGCTCGAGGCCTCCGGCGCCAAGGCGGACGCGCGTGACAAGCTGCGCAAGTCCGCCGAGCGCGAGATGGCCCAGCTTCGCAAGCGGTCCGAGCAGGACCTCGAGCGGCTCGAGCGCGTCTGGGACCGGTTCAAGAACCTCACCGTCGGCGACCTCGAGGGTGACGAGCTGCTCTACCGCGAGCTCGTCTCCCGCTACGGCATCTACTTCAAGGGCGCCATGGGGGCCGAGGCCATCCAGAAGCGTCTGGAGAACTTCGACCTGGAGGGCGAGGCCGAGGCCCTGCGCGAGGTCATCGCCACCGGCACCGGGCAGCGCAAGACCCGTGCCCTGAAGCGTCTGAAGGTCGTCAACGCGTTCCTCACCACCGGCAACGCGCCGCTGGGCATGGTGCTGGACTGCGTCCCGGTCATCCCGCCGGACCTGCGCCCGATGGTGCAGCTCGACGGTGGCCGGTTCGCGACGAGCGACCTGAACGACCTGTACCGCCGGGTCATCAACCGGAACAACCGCCTCAAGCGTCTGCTCGACCTCGGCGCGCCGGAGATCATCGTCAACAACGAGAAGCGGATGCTCCAGGAGTCCGTGGACGCGCTGTTCGACAACGGGCGCCGCGGGCGTCCGGTCACCGGCCCGGGCAACCGTGCGCTGAAGTCGATCTCCGACATGCTCAAGGGCAAGCAGGGCCGGTTCCGGCAGAACCTGCTCGGCAAGCGCGTCGACTACTCCGGCCGTTCGGTCATCGTGGTCGGCCCGACGCTCAAGCTGCACCAGTGCGGCCTGCCCAAGCAGATGGCGCTCGAGCTCTTCAAGCCCTTCGTCATGAAGCGGCTCGTGGACCTCAACCACGCGCAGAACATCAAGGCGGCCAAGCGGATGGTCGAGCGGTCCCGGCCGCAGGTCTGGGACGTGCTCTCCGAGGTCATCCGTGAGCACCCGGTGCTGCTCAACCGCGCCCCGACGCTGCACCGCCTGGGCATCCAGGCGTTCGAGCCGCAGCTCGTCGAGGGCAAGGCCATCCAGCTGCACCCGCTCGTGTGCGCCGCCTTCAACGCGGACTTCGACGGCGACCAGATGGCCGTGCACCTGCCGCTGAGCGCGGAGGCGCAGGCCGAGGCCCGCATCCTCATGCTGTCCTCGAACAACATCCTCAAGCCGTCGGACGGCCGCCCGGTGACCATGCCCTCCCAGGACATGATCGTCGGCCTGCACCACCTGACCGCCGAGCGGTCGGGTGCCGAGGGGGAGGGGCGCGTGTTCTCCTCGCCCGCCGAGGCGCAGATGGCGTTCGACCGCGGCGAGCTGGACATCAACGCCGCGGTGAAGATCCGGTTCGAGGAGCTCGTCCCGCCGACCGACTGGAGCGCGCCCGAGGACTGGACCGAGGGCTCCCCCGTGGTGCTGGAGACGACGTTCGGTCGGGCGCTGTTCAACGAGCTGCTCCCGGCGGACTACCCGTACATCAACTACGTCGCCGACAAGAAGGTGCTCGGCACCATCGTCAACGACCTGGCCGAGCGGTACCCGAAGGTCGACGTCGGGGCCAGCCTCGACGCGCTCAAGGAGGCCGGCTACCGGTGGGCGACGTGGTCGGGCATGACCATCGCGATCTCCGACGTCGTGGCTCCCGAGGCGAAGACCGAGATCCTCGACCGGTACGAGGGCGAGGCGGCCAAGATCCAGGAGCAGTACGACATGGGTCTGATCACGGACGACGAGCGCCGTCAGGAGCTCATCGACCTGTGGACCCGTGCCACGGACGACGTCGACACCGCGATGCGCGAGAACTTCCCGGAGCGGAACACCGTCTTCCGGATGGTCTCCTCCGGCGCCCGTGGTAACTGGATGCAGGTCCGCCAGATCGCCGGTATGCGTGGTCTGGTCGCGGACCCGAAGGGTGAGATCGTGCCCCGGCCGATCACCTCCAACTACCGCGAGGGCCTGTCGGTCCTGGAGTACTTCATCGCCACGCACGGTGCCCGCAAGGGGCTGGCCGACACGGCGCTGCGGACCGCCGACTCCGGGTACCTCACCCGGCGTCTGGTGGACGTCTCGCAGGACGTCATCGTCCGCGAGGAGGACTGCGGCACCCGCATGGGCCTGACCCTGCCGATCGCCGAGGCGGACTCCCAGGGCAACCTGGTGCGTACCGACGAGGTCGAGACCAGCGTCTACGCCCGGACGCTCGCGCAGGACGTCAAGGACGCGGACGGCAACGTGCTCGCCGAGGCGGGCGCCGACGTCGGTGACGTGCTCATCGCCAAGCTCGTGGACGGCGGGGTCACCGAGGTCAAGATCCGCTCGGTGCTCACCTGCGAGTCCGCCGTCGGCACGTGCGCGAAGTGCTACGGCCGCTCGCTGGCCACCGGCAAGCTGGTGGACATCGGCGAGGCCGTCGGCATCATCGCCGCACAGTCCATCGGTGAGCCGGGCACGCAGCTGACGATGCGGACCTTCCACACCGGTGGTGCCGTCTCCACGGAGGACATCACCCAGGGTCTGCCGCGTGTCCAGGAGCTGTTCGAGGCCCGCACCCCCAAGGGCGAGGCCCCGATCGCCGAGGCCGCGGGCCGGGTCAAGATCGATGACTCCGAGCGCGCCCGGAAGATCGTCGTCGTCCGTGACGACGGTCAGGACGACGCGGTGTACCCGGTCACCAAGCGTGCCCGCCTGCTGGTCGAGGACGGCGAGCACGTCGCCGTCGGCAAGCAGCTCATCGCGGGTGCCGTCGACCCGAAGAAGGTCCTGCGGATCCTCGGGCCTCGCGCCACGCAGAAGCACCTTGTCGAGCAGGTCCAGGAGGTCTACCGCTCGCAGGGCGTGGACATCCACGACAAGCACATCGAGGTCATCGTCCGCCAGATGCTGCGGCGCGTCACGGTGCTCGACTCCGGCGACTCCCGCCTGCTGCCCGGCGAGCTCATGGAGCGCAGCCGGTTCGAGCAGGAGAACCGCCGCGTGGTCTCCGAGGGCGGCACCCCCGCCTCCGGCCGGCCCGAGCTCATGGGCATCACCAAGGCGTCGCTGGCCACCGACTCGTGGCTCTCGGCGGCATCCTTCCAGGAGACGACCAAGGTGCTCACCGAGGCCGCCATGTCCTCGCGGCGCGACCCGCTGCTCGGGCTCAAGGAGAACGTCATCCTCGGAAAGCTCATCCCCGCCGGCACCGGCCTGCCCCGGTACCGCGACGTGGTGGTCGAGCCCACCGAGGAGGCCAAGCAGCAGGCGTTCAGCCGCATGGGCTACAGCGACATCGACTTCGCCCCGGCGGGGAGCCGGGACGAGTCGATCCTGCTGGACGACCTCGACTTCGGGTCGGACACCTACGGGCTGGAGTTCCGCTGACGCAGGGCAGTCCCGGCGGGGCCGGGGAGCGGGTCGTGCGCGACCGTGCTCCCCGGCCCCGCGGCTGCCGCCCGACCTGCGCAGGGAGGGTGGCGCACGCCACGCTCGCGAGGCCCAGCGGCCCTTTGACGCGCGATTCCGCGGCAGAGTACGCTGGTCGGCGGTGCCCGCGACCACGGGCCCTCGTGCGTGCGCCTCTCACGCCGCTGGGTGACCAGCGTGGCTGGGCGGAGCCGCCGGCGTCAACGCCAGCAGCAGGCGGCGGGCCCACCTTCCACGGTGCCGGGCAGAATGCCGCTCAGCTGGACGACACGCCCGACAGCGGGGGCAGTGCCGGTCGTTCTCGCCGCCCCGGCGGGTCCGACCTCCGGGCAAGCAGCACAGGTTTCCCGCACAACACGAAGTACACAAGACCCGAGACGGAGATGTAGTGCCCACCATTCAGCAGCTGGTCCGCAAGGGCCGTAGCGTCAAGGCCGGTGCGTCCAAGACGCCGGCCCTCAAGGGCAGCCCGCAGCGCCGCGGGGTGTGCACCCGCGTCTACACGACCACCCCGAAGAAGCCGAACTCGGCACTCCGGAAGGTTGCTCGTGTGCGCCTGTCCTCGGGCATCGAGGTCACCGCCTACATCCCCGGCGTCGGTCACAACCTGCAGGAGCACTCCATCGTGCTCGTGCGCGGCGGTCGTGTGAAGGACCTGCCGGGCGTCCGGTACAAGATCGTCCGCGGCGCGCTCGACACCCAGGGTGTCCGGGGCCGCCAGCAGGCTCGCAGCCGCTACGGCGCGAAGAAGGAGAAGAAGTAATGCCGCGCAAGGGCCCGGTCCGCAAGCGTCCCCTCGTCGTCGACCCCGTCTACGGCTCGCCGGTCGTGACCCAGCTGGTCAACCGCGTGCTCCAGGACGGCAAGAAGTCGACCGCCGAGCGGATCGTCTACGGCGCCCTCGAGGGCGTGCGTGACAAGACCCAGTCCGACCCGGCCGTGGTCCTCAAGCGCGCGCTGGAGAACGTCCGGCCCTCGCTCGAGGTCCGCTCCCGCCGCGTCGGTGGCGCGACGTACCAGGTGCCGGTGGAGGTGCGGCCCGTGCGGCAGACCACGCTGGCGCTGCGCTGGCTGGTCGACTACGCCCGCACGCGTCGCGAGAAGACCATGACCGAGCGGCTCATGAACGAGATCCTCGACGCCTCCAACGGCCTCGGTGCCGCGGTGAAGCGCCGTGAGGACACCCACCGGATGGCCGAGTCCAACCGCGCCTTCGCGCACTACCGCTGGTAGTCCAGGCAGGCGACGGCTGAGCGACCCGTTATCGCCGACCGATTCTCGGCGGCAGACCTCATAGACGACACGAGCGAAGAGAGCCTCACGTGGCACTGGACGTGCTGACCGACCTGACCAAGGTCCGCAACATCGGCATCATGGCGCACATCGATGCCGGCAAGACCACGACCACCGAGCGGATCCTGTTCTACACCGGGATCAACTACAAGATCGGTGAGGTCCACGACGGCGCCGCCACGATGGACTGGATGGCGCAGGAGCAGGAGCGCGGCATCACCATCACCTCCGCCGCGACCACGACGTTCTGGAAGAACAACCAGATCAACATCATCGACACGCCGGGTCACGTCGACTTCACCGTCGAGGTGGAGCGGTCGCTGCGCGTGCTCGACGGCGCCGTCGCCGTGTTCGACGGCAAGGAGGGCGTGGAGCCCCAGTCGGAGACCGTGTGGCGCCAGGCGGACAAGTACGAGGTCCCGCGCATCTGCTTCGTCAACAAGATGGACAAGCTCGGCGCCGACTTCTTCTTCACCGTCCGGACGATCGAGGACCGCCTCAAGGCGGAGCCGCTCGTCATGCAGCTGCCGATCGGCGCCGAGAGCGACTTCCAGGGCGTCATCGACCTGGTCCGCATGAAGGCGCTGACCTGGCGCGGCGAGGTGAAGATCGGTGAGGACTACGAGGTCGAGGACATCCCCGCCGACCTGCAGGCCAAGGCCGATGAGTACCGCACCGCGCTGCTGGAGAAGGTGGCCGAGGCGGACGAGGAGCTGCTCGAGAAGTACCTCGGTGGCGAGGAGCTGACCGAGGCGGAGATCAAGAAGGGCGTGCGCGCCCTCGCCGTCGCCGGCGAGGCCTACCCGGTCTTCTGCGGCTCCGCGTTCAAGAACAAGGGCGTCCAGCCGCTGCTCGACGCGGTCATCGACTACCTCCCCTCCCCGCTCGACGTCCCGGCCGTCCAGGGCCACGCCGTCGGGAACGAGGACGAGGCGCTCGAGCGGCACGCCGACGAGACCGAGCCGTTCTCCGCGCTCGCCTTCAAGGTCGCCACGCACCCGTTCTTCGGCCGGCTCACCTACGTCCGGGTCTACTCCGGCAAGGTGGCGCAGGGCGCACAGGTGCTGAACTCGACCAAGGGCAAGAAGGAGCGCATCGGGAAGCTCTTCCAGATGCACTCGAACAAGGAGAACCCGGTCGAGGAGGCCCACGCGGGCCACATCTACGCGTTCATCGGGCTCAAGGACGTCACCACCGGTGACACCCTCTGCGCCCAGGACTCGCCGATCATTCTCGAGTCGATGACGTTCCCGGACCCGGTCATCCACGTGGCCATCGAGCCGAAGACCAAGGGCGACCAGGAGAAGCTGGGCACGGCCATCCAGAAGCTGGCCGAGGAGGACCCGACCTTCACCGTCCGCCTGGACGAGGAGACCGGCCAGACCGTCATCGGCGGGATGGGCGAGCTCCAGCTCGACATCCTCGTGGACCGCATGAAGCGCGAGTTCAAGGTCGAGGCGAACGTCGGTGCGCCGATGGTCGCCTACCGGGAGACCATCCGCCGGCCGGTGGAGAAGGTCGAGTACACCCACAAGAAGCAGACCGGTGGTTCCGGCCAGTTCGCGAAGGTGCAGGTCACCTTCGAGCCCCTCGACACCGCCGAGGGCGAGCTCTACGAGTTCGAGAACAAGATCACCGGTGGCCGCATCCCGCGCGAGTACATCCCGAGCGTGGACGCGGGCATCCAGGACGCGCTCCAGAACGGTGTCCTCGCGGGCTACCCGATGGTGGGCGTCAAGGCCATCCTCACCGACGGCGCGTACCACGACGTCGACTCGTCCGAGATGGCCTTCAAGATCGCCGGCTCGATGGTGCTCAAGGAGGGCGTCCGCAAGGCCGACCCGGCACTGCTCGAGCCGATGATGGACGTCGAGGTGCGTACTCCCGAGGACTACATGGGTGACGTCATCGGCGACCTCAACTCCCGCCGTGGCATGATCCAGTCGATGGAGGACGCGAGCGGCGTCAAGGTCGTTCGCGCACTCGTGCCGCTGTCCGAGATGTTCGGCTACGTCGGCGACCTGCGGTCCCGGACCCAGGGTCGTGCGGTGTACACGATGCAGTTCGACAGCTACGCGGAGGTTCCTCGGAACGTCGCCGAGGAGATCATCAAGAAGACCCGGGGCGAGTAGTCCCACAGGTCGACCCTGCAAGAAACCGACAACCCGACCCGTAGGATCACTCCGCCCCGGCAGGGCCCAGCACCTGCCAGAGCTGAGAAACTACCCGAGTCCCAGGAGGACACCAGTGGCGAAGGCCAAGTTCGAGCGGACCAAGCCGCACGTCAACATCGGCACCATCGGTCACGTCGACCACGGCAAGACGACGCTGACTGCCGCGATCTCCAAGGTGCTGGCCGACAAGTTCCCGGACCTGAACGAGTTCACCCCGTTCGACAAGGTGGACAACGCGCCGGAGGAGAAGCAGCGCGGCATCACGATCAACGTCTCGCACGTCGAGTACCAGACCGACAAGCGTCACTACGCGCACGTCGACGCTCCCGGTCACGCCGACTACATCAAGAACATGATCACGGGTGCCGCCCAGATGGACGGCGCGATCCTCGTGGTCGCCGCCACCGACGGTCCGATGGCGCAGACCCGTGAGCACGTCCTCCTGGCCCGCCAGGTCGGCGTGCCGTACCTGCTCGTCGCGCTCAACAAGGCCGACATGGTCGACGACGAGGAGATCCTCGAGCTCGTCGAGATGGAGGTCCGCGAGCTGCTCTCCAGCCAGGACTTCCCCGGCGACGACGTCCCGGTCATCAAGGTCTCGGCGCTCAAGGCGCTCGAGGGCGACGCCGAGTGGGTCAAGTCCGTCGAGGAGCTCATGGAGGCCGTCGACGAGAACATCCCGGACCCGGTCCGTGACATCGAGAAGCCGTTCCTCATGCCGATCGAGGACGTCTTCACGATCACCGGTCGCGGCACCGTCGTCACCGGCCGTGTCGAGCGTGGCCAGCTGAAGGTCAACGAGGAGATCGAGATCGTCGGTATCCGCGAGGACAAGCAGCGGACCACGGTCACGGCCATCGAGATGTTCCGGAAGATCCTGGACACCGCGGACGCCGGCGAGAACGTCGGCCTGCTCCTGCGCGGCACCCGTCGCGAGGACGTCGAGCGCGGCCAGGTCATCTGCAAGCCGGGCTCGATCACCCCGCACACGCAGTTCGAGGGTCAGGTCTACATCCTGGCCAAGGACGAGGGCGGTCGTCACAACCCCTTCTACTCGAACTACCGTCCGCAGTTCTACTTCCGGACCACCGACGTCACGGGCGTCATCACGCTGCCCGAGGGCACCGAGATGGTCATGCCGGGCGACAACACCGAGATGACGGTCGAGCTCATCCAGCCGATCGCCATGGAGGAGGGCCTCGGCTTCGCCATCCGCGAGGGTGGCCGCACCGTCGGCTCCGGCCGCGTCACCAAGATCCTCAAGTGATCACCCGCCGGGGTTGACCCCGGCACCCGCGAGGGCCCGGCAGCGTCTGCTGCCGGGCCCTCGTGCTGGGTGGCGACGGCATTCGTGGCTTGCGGTCCCCGACACATCGGCCTCCCCGCGCGGCCCGTAGCGGCACCCTCGCCCGACGAACGTTGGGCCAAGATGCGCGCAGTAGCGCGCGCTCTGGCACACGATCGGAGGCAGGCACGGCGTCGCTCAGACGGCGCGGACGAGGAGGTCCGAGCGGGACCCGTTCGACCAGGTTGCGATGCTGCTGGGCCGCTGATGGGTCCAAACGTGCGGAACAGCCAACGCCTGGACCCGTCGAGCACCATGCCGGGATCGGTGCGCGCGCCAGTTCTGCAGCATTCGTGACCGAGACCTCACCCGGGGGGAGGGGCCGCGACTGGCCAAGCGGGGCCCCGCTCTGGCAGACTGGTCCGGTTGCCTGGGGCACCGAGCTCCAGGGGTCCTGCGCCGCAGCGAGATGATCGACCTTCGCAGCGCGCACACGAGAGAACGACCAACCCGTTCCGATTGTCCGGGCTGGAGCGTGTCGAGATCTGCGACACGCCCGAGCGCGGGGGTCGGTCCCGGTAGCGGTACGAGAGAGGTTAGACGACGCCATGGCGGGACAGAAGATCCGCATCCGGCTCAAGTCCTACGACCACGAGGTCATCGACAGCTCGGCGCGCAAGATCGTCGACACGGTGACCCGCGCTGGTGCGACGGTCGTGGGCCCGGTGCCGCTGCCGACGGAGAAGAACGTCTTCACCGTCATCCGTTCGCCCCACAAGTACAAGGACAGCCGCGAGCACTTCGAGATGCGCACCCACAAGCGTCTCATCGACATCGTCGACCCGACTCCCAAGGCTGTCGACTCGCTCATGCGTCTCGACCTGCCGGCGGACGTCAACATCGAGATCAAGCTCTGAGGACACCTGCCATGACTACGACTACCGAACGCGCCGTGAAGGCGCTGCTCGGCACCAAGCTGGGCATGACCCAGGTCTGGGACGACGCGGGACGTCTCATCCCCGTCACCGTCGTGAAGGTGGGCACGAACGTCGTCACCCAGGTCCGGACCGCCGAGACCGACGGCTACAACGCTGTCCAGCTCGCCGCCGGCCAGATCGACCCGCGCAAGGTCACCCAGCCGCTCAAGGGTCACTTCGCCAAGGCCGAGGTCACCCCGCGCCGCCACGTCGCCGAGGTCCGCACCTCCGACGCCGAGGAGTACCAGCCCGGCCAGGAGCTCGCGGTCGACGTCTTCGAGGCCGGCCAGGCCGTCGACGTCGTCGGCACCACCAAGGGCAAGGGCACCGCCGGTGTCATGAAGCGGCACGGCTTCGCCGGCGTCGGCGCCTCGCACGGTGCGCACCGCAACCACCGCAAGCCGGGCTCGATCGGCGGCGCCGCGACGCCGTCGCGCGTGTTCAAGGGCCTGCGGATGGCCGGCCGGATGGGCAACGTCCGCCAGACCACCCAGAACCTCACCATCCACGCCGTCGACGCCGAGAAGGGGCTGCTGCTCCTCACGGGTGCCGTTCCCGGCCCCAAGGGCGGCGTCGTCGTGGTCAAGACCGCCGCGAAGGGGGCGTGAGATGGCCACCACGCAGACCGTTGACGTCCTGGACGCCAAGGGCGAGAAGGCCGGTTCGACCGAGCTGCCCGCCGAGGTGTTCGACGTGCAGACCAACATCCCGCTGATCCACCAGGTCGTCGTGGCGCAGCAGGCTGCCGCCCGGCAGGGCACGCACGCCACCAAGACGCGCGGCGACGTCCGCGGCGGTGGCAAGAAGCCCTACCGCCAGAAGGGCACCGGTCGCGCCCGGCAGGGCTCGGTCCGTGCGCCGCAGTTCGCCGGCGGTGCCACCGTCCACGGCCCGCAGCCGCGTGACTACAGCCAGCGGACCCCGAAGAAGATGAAGGCCGCCGCCCTGCGCGGTGCCCTCTCTGACCGCGCCCGCGCCGGCCGCGTGCACGTCGTCTCCGAGCTCGTCCCTGGCGAGACCCCGAAGACCAAGGATGCGCTGGCCACCCTGCGCAACGTCGTCGGTGAGCGCACCGCCCTCGTGGTGCTCGAGCGCGGCGACGAGCGAGGCGCCCTGAGCCTGCGGAACGTCCCGAGCGTGCACCTGCTCTGGGCCGACCAGCTCAACACGTACGACGTGCTGGTCAACGACGACGTCGTGTTCACCTCCGGTGCGCTGCAGGCGTTCCTCGAGGGGCGCAAGACCGTGTCGGCCGAGACGGTCGAGGAGGAGGAGAAGTGAGCGTCGAGGCGTCCAAGAACCCCCGGGACATCATCGTCAAGCCGATCGTCTCCGAGAAGAGCTACGGCCTGATCGACGAGGGCAAGTACACCTTCGAGGTCGACCCCCGCTCGAACAAGACCGAGATCAAGAACGCGATCGAGAAGATCTTCGACGTCAAGGTCGCCTCGGTGAACACCGCGAACCGCAAGGGCAAGGCCCGTCGCACGCGGTTCGGCATCGGTAAGCGCAAGGACACCAAGCGCGCGATCGTCACGCTGCGCGAGGGCTCCATCGACATCTTCGGCGAGGTCGCCGGCTGACGCCGGCGCCGCGAGATCAAGGATCGAGATCCATGGGAATCCGTAAGTACAAGCCGACGACGCCGGGCCGCCGTGGCTCGTCCGTGGCCGACTTCGTCGAGGTCACCCGGACCACCCCGGAGAAGTCGCTGGTCCGTCCGCTCTCGAAGTCCGGGGGCCGCAACTCCTCCGGCAAGATCACCACCCGGCACAAGGGCGGTGGCCACAAGCGCGCGTACCGCGTGATCGACTTCCGTCGTCACGACAAGGACGGCGTGCCGGCGAAGGTCGCGCACATCGAGTACGACCCGAACCGCACCGCCCGGATCGCGCTGCTGCACTACGCCGACGGCGAGAAGCGGTACATCCTCGCGCCGAACCGCCTCAAGCAGGGCGACCGGATCGAGAACGGCCCCGGTGCCGACATCAAGCCCGGCAACAACCTGCCGCTGCGCAACATCCCGGTCGGCACCGTGGTGCACGCCATCGAGCTGCGCCCGGGCGGCGGCGCCAAGATCGCCCGCTCGGCCGGCGCGTCGGTCCAGCTGGTCGCGAAGGAAGGCAGGTTCGCCCAGCTGCGGATGCCCTCCGGCGAGATCCGCAACGTCGACGCTCGCTGCCGCGCCTCGGTCGGCGAGGTCGGCAACGCCGAGCAGTCGAACATCAGCTGGGGCAAGGCCGGCCGCATGCGGTGGAAGGGCAAGCGTCCGACCGTCCGGGGTGTCGTCATGAACCCCGTGGACCACCCGCACGGCGGCGGCGAGGGCAAGACCTCCGGCGGCCGTCACCCGGTGAGCCCCTGGGGCAAGCCCGAGGGTCGTACCCGTCGTCCGAACAAGCCCAGCGACCAGCTCATCGTGCGCCGTCGCCGGACCGGCAAGAAGCGCTGAGGAGAGTCATGCCGCGCAGTCTGAAGAAGGGCCCCTTCGTCGACGACCACCTGCAGAAGAAGGTGGACGCTCAGAACGAGAAGGGCTCGAAGAACGTCATCAAGACCTGGTCCCGCCGGTCGGTCATCACGCCCGACTTCCTGGGACACACGTTCGCGGTGCACGACGGCCGCAAGCACGTGCCGGTCTTCGTCACCGAGTCGATGGTCGGTCACAAGCTCGGAGAGTTCGCTCCCACCCGCACCTACCGCGGGCACGACAAGGACGACCGTAAGGCCCGCCGCCGCTGAGGCGCGCGGCCCGAGACGAGAAGTTAGGCAGAGAACATGGAAGCCAAGGCGCAGGCGCGATTCGTGCGCGTCACGCCCCAGAAGGCGCGCCGGATCGTGGACGTCGTCCGCGGCAAGCGGGTCGAGGAGGCCGTCTCCGTGCTGCGGTTCGCCCCGCAGACGGCGGCCGAGCCCGTCCGCAAGGTCGTCGAGAGCGCCGTCGCCAACGCCCGCGTGAAGGCCGACCAGGCCAGCGAGGCGTTCGACGAGTCCGGGCTCGTGGTGCTGGAGGCGTACGTCGACGAGGGGCCCACCCTGAAGCGGTTCCGTCCGCGTGCCCAGGGCCGGGCCAGCCGGATCCTCAAGCGCACCAGCCACATCACCGTCGTCGTCGGTGAACGCCAGACCGTTGGCGCGGCCGGGAAGTCGGCCGCCGGAACGAAGGGGAGGGCCCGCTGATGGGTCAGAAGGTCAACCCGACCGGGTTCCGGCTCGGTGTCACCACCGATCACCGCTCCCGCTGGTTCGCCGACAGCACGAAGGAGGGGCAGCGTTACCGCGACTACGTGCGCGAGGACGTGGCCATCCGTCGTCTGATGTCCGCCGGTCTCGAGCGCGCCGGGATCTCCAAGGTCGACATCGAGCGCACCCGGGACCGTGTGCGCGTGGACCTGCACACCGCGCGCCCCGGCATCGTCATCGGGCGTCGCGGCTCGGAGGCCGACCGCCTCCGCGGCGAGCTCGAGAAGCTCACGGGCAAGCAGGTCCAGCTGAACATCCTCGAGGTGAAGAACCCCGAGGTGGACGCCCAGCTGGTCGCCCAGGGCATCGCCGAGCAGCTGGCGAGCCGCGTCTCCTTCCGCCGCGCGATGCGCAAGGGCATGCAGTCCGCGCAGCGTGCGGGCGCCAAGGGCATCCGGGTGCAGTGCTCCGGCCGTCTCGGCGGCGCGGAGATGTCGCGCTCGGAGTTCTACCGCGAGGGTCGCGTCCCGCTGCACACCCTGCGCGCCAACATCGACTACGGGTTCTTCGAGGCCCGCACGACCTTCGGTCGCATCGGCGTGAAGGTCTGGATCTACAAGGGTGACGTGACCGAGAAGGAGTACGCCCGCGAGCAGGCCGACTCCGCCTCGCGTGCGCCGCGTGGCCGGGGCCGTGGCCCCCGCCGCGAGGGCCGTGGTGGCGAGTCCCGCCAGCAGCAGGCCGCTCCTGCCGAGAGCGCCGGGGCCCCCGCCCCGACCGCCGAGGCGTCGGCACAGACCGGAACGGAGGCCTGAGCCGTGCTCATCCCCCGGCGGACCAAGCACCGCAAGCAGCACCACCCCTCGCGCCGCGGCGTGGCCAAGGGTGGCACCTCGATCAACTTCGGTGACTACGGCATCCAGGCCCTCGAGGGCGCGTACGTCACCAACCGGCAGATCGAGGCCGCCCGTATCGCCATGACGCGCCACATCAAGCGAGGCGGCAAGGTCTGGATCAACATCTTCCCCGACCGTCCGCTCACGAAGAAGCCGGCCGAGACCCGCATGGGTTCCGGCAAGGGTTCCCCGGAGTGGTGGGTCGCCAACGTCAAGCCGGGCCGGGTCATGTTCGAGCTGGCCGGTGTCGACGAGCAGCTGGCGCGCGAGGCCATGTCCCGCGCCCAGCACAAGCTTCCGATGAAGACTCGTTTCGTTGCTCGTGAAGGTGGTGAGGGCTGATGGCCATCGGGACCAAGGGCCTCATGCCGGTCGACCTGGACGGGATGGACGACGACCGTCTCGCCCAGGAGCTGGAGAAGGCCAAGGCCGAGCTGTTCAACCTGCGGTTCTCCGCTGCCACGGGCCAGCTCGAGGACCACGGCCGACTCAAGGCCGTGCGCCGCGACATCGCCCGGATCTACACCATCGTGCGCGAGCGCGAGCTCGGCATCCGCACCGCGCCGAGCACCGAGGAGTGAGGAACCAGTGAGCGAGAACGCCACCAGCGAGGCGACCGCCGAGCAGGTCACCGAGCGGAACTTCCGCAAGGTGCGCCGCGGCTACGTGGTCAGCGACAAGATGGACAAGACCGTCGTCGTCGAGGTCGAGGACCACGTCAAGCACGCCCTGTACGGCAAGGTCATCCGCCGCACCCAGAAGGTCAAGGCGCACGACGAGTCGAACGAGGTCGGCGTCGGGGACCTCGTCCGCATCATGGAGACCCGGCCGCTCTCGGCCACCAAGCGTTACCGCGTGGTCGAGATCCTCGAGAAGGCCAAGTAGCACTTCCAGCGGGTACGGGTCCGTATGTGTGGTTCCGTCCCGAGATCGACTCTCGTCGTGAGCCGGTTGGCCTCTCGGCCGGTCGGTGGCGAGAGAAGGTCACCAAGGCTCGCGAACGCGTGAGACCGAGACAAGTTCATCAGGACTCGCGGAAGCGAGAACCAGCAACGAGTTCACCAAGGCTCGCGGAAGCGAGAACCAGGTCGACAAGGAGAATCCAGTGATCCAGCAGGAGTCGCGGCTGAAGGTCGCCGACAACACCGGTGCGAAGGAGATCCTTTGCATCCGTGTGCTCGGCGGCTCCGGTCGGCGCTATGCCGGCATCGGCGACCAGATCGTCGCCACCGTCAAGGACGCCATCCCGGGCGGCAACGTCAAGAAGGGCGACGTCGTCAAGGCGGTCGTCGTGCGCACCACCAAGGAGCGCCGGCGCCCGGACGGCTCGTACATCAAGTTCGACGAGAACGCCGCCGTCATCCTCCGGGGCGACGGCGACCCGCGCGGGACCCGCATCTTCGGCCCGGTCGGCCGCGAGCTGCGCGACAAGAGGTTCATGCGCATCATCTCTCTGGCGCCGGAGGTGCTCTGATGGCGAAGATCAAGAAGGGCGACCTCGTGGTCGTCATCGCCGGACGCGACAAGGGCAAGCAGGGACGTGTGCTCGAGGTCCACAAGGACTCCGACCGCATCGTCGTCGAGGGTGTCCAGCGGGCGACGAAGCACACCAAGGTGGGGCAGTCCTCCCGCGGCAGCCGCACCGGTGGCATCGAGACCGTCGAGGCCCCCATCCACGTGAGCAACGTGATGGTCGTCGACCCGGAGACCAAGAAGGGCTCCCGCGTCGGCTACCGCACCGAGCAGGTCGAGCGCGACGGACGCACCCGCACCATGCGGGTCCGCGTGGCGAAGCGCTCCGGTAAGGACATCTGAGATGACTAGCACCGCCACCGAGACCACTCCGAAGCCGCGCCTGAGGCAGCGGTACCGCGACGAGGTCCTCCCGGCCCTCCGTGAGGAGTTCGGGCACGCCAACGTGCACCAGGTCGCCGGCCTGACCAAGATCGTGGTCAACATGGGCGTGGGCGACGCCGCTCGGGACTCCAAGCTCATCGAGGGCGCCATCCGCGACCTGAGCATCATCACCGGCCAGAAGCCGTCGGTGACCAAGGCCAAGAAGTCCATCGCGCAGTTCAAGCTGCGCGAGGGGCAGCCCATCGGCGCGCACGTCACCCTCCGTGGCGACCGCATGTGGGAGTTCCTGGACCGGCTGCTCTCGCTCGCGCTGCCCCGCATCCGCGACTTCCGGGGTCTGTCGCCCAAGCAGTTCGACGGCCACGGCAACTACACGTTCGGCCTCACGGAGCAGTCGATGTTCCACGAGATCGACCAGGACAAGATCGACCGGGTGCGCGGGATGGACATCACCATCGTCACCTCGGCCACGACCGACGACGAGGGGCGCTCGCTGCTGCGTCGCCTGGGCTTCCCGTTCAAGGAGAACTGATGGCGAAGACCGCTCTGATCCAGAAGGCCAACCGGAAGCCGAAGTTCGGCGTGCGTGCCTACACCCGCTGCCAGCGCTGCGGCCGCCCGCACTCCGTGTACCGGAAGTTCGGCCTGTGCCGCATCTGCCTGCGCGAGATGGCCCTGGCCGGCCAGCTCCCCGGCGTGACCAAGTCCAGCTGGTAAACCACTACGCCGCAGGTCCCGCGAGGAAACCACGGCGAGGAAGGGCTGACGCCCGATGACCATGACCGATCCCATCGCAGACATGCTGACCCGTCTGCGCAACGCCAACTCGGCGTACCACGAGTCGGTGTCCATGCCGTACTCGAAGCTCAAGGCGAACATCGCCGAGATCCTGAAGGCCGAGGGCTACATCGCCGGCTGGTCCGTCGAGGAGGCCGAGGTCGGCAAGAAGCTCACGCTCGACCTGAAGTTCGGGCCGAACCGGGAGCGTTCGCTCGCCGGCGTCCGGCGCGTCTCGAAGCCGGGTCTGCGCGTGTACGCCAAGTCCACGAACCTGCCCAAGGTCCTCGGCGGCCTGGGGGTGGCGATCCTGTCCACCTCCTCCGGCCTGCTGACCGACCGGGAGGCACAGAACAAGGGTGTGGGCGGGGAAGTCCTCGCCTACGTCTGGTGACGAAAGGAGAATGACTGATGTCTCGAATCGGTAAGCTCCCCGTCACCGTCCCGTCCGGGGTGGACGTGACCATCGAGGGCCAGGCCGTGACCGTCAAGGGCCCCAAGGGCACCCTGTCCCACACCGTCGCGGCCCCGATCACCGTCGCCCGCGACGAGGACGGCGCCATCGTGGTGAACCGCCCGGACGACGAGCGCGAGTCGCGCTCCCTCCACGGGCTCACCCGCACCCTGATCCAGAACCTCGTCACCGGGGTGACCCAGGGGTACACCAAGGAGCTGGAGATCGTCGGCACCGGATACCGCGTCCAGGCCCGTGGCCAGGACCTGGAGCTCGCGCTCGGGTTCTCCCACCCGGTCTCGGTCACGGCACCCGAGGGCATCACCTTCCAGGTGCAGGGCCCGACGAAGTTCTCCGTCTCCGGCATCGACAAGCAGCTCGTCGGTGAGGTCGCGGCGAACATCCGCAAGATCCGCAGGCCCGAGCCGTACAAGGGCAAGGGCGTGCGCTACGCCGGCGAGCAGATCCGGCGCAAGGTCGGGAAGGCTGGTAAGTAAGCGATGGCTGTCACCGTTCAGGGGAAGGGCAAGCGAGTTGCCCGGGCCCGTCGTCACCTGCGGGTGCGCAAGCGCATCACCGGCACCGCCGAGCGGCCGCGCCTCGTCGTCACCCGCTCCTCCCGCCACATGGTCGCCCAGCTCGTTGACGACACCACCGGCCGCACGCTGGTCTCGGCGTCCACGCTCGAGGCCGACCTTCGCGCGGACGACGGCGACAAGGTCGCCAAGGCCCGCAAGGTCGGCGAGCTCGTCGCCGAGCGGGCGAAGGCCGGCGGAGTCGACTCCGTGGTCTTCGACCGTGGCGGCAACAAGTACCACGGGCGCGTCGCGGCCGTGGCGGAGGGCGCCCGCGAGGGCGGTCTGGCCCTGTGAAGCAGGACGTACGAGAGCAGAGGAAGATCTGATGGCTGCACCGCAGCGAAGCAGGAGCGGCGGCTCGGCCGCCGGCTCCGGCGAGAACCGCGAGGGCGGCAACCGTCGTGACGGCGGCCGCCAGGGCGGCCGGGACGGGCGCCGCGACGGTCGCCGGGGCGATGACCGGAACCAGTACATCGAGCGCGTCGTCACGATCAACCGTGTTGCCAAGGTCCACCAGGGCGGGCGTCGCTTCAGCTTCACCGCGCTGGTCGTCGTCGGCGACGGCGAGGGCACCGTGGGTGTCGGCTACGGCAAGGCGAAGGAGGTGCCGGCCGCCATCGCCAAGGGCGTGGAGGCCGCGAAGAAGAACTTCTTCCGGGTGCCGTTGATCGCCCGCACCATCCCGCACACCGTGCAGGGCGAGGACGCCGCAGGCATCGTCTTCCTGCGTCCGGCCTCGCCGGGTACCGGTGTGATCGCGGGTGGACCGGTCCGCGCCGTCCTGGAGTGCGCCGGCATCCACGACATCCTGACGAAGTCGCTCGGGTCGTCGAACGCGATCAACATCATCCACGCCACCGTGGCCGCCCTGAAGCAGCTCGAGCAGCCGGAGGCCGTCGCCGCGCGGCGCGGTCTGCCGCTCGAGCACGTGGCTCCGGCGTCGCTGCTGCGTCAGCGCGCCGAGGGCGAGGCCAAGGAGCGCGAGGACAACGAGAATGCGGCGAACGCGTCCGCTCCGGTCGGGGCAGGTGCGTGATGTCGCAGCTCAAGGTCACCCAGACCAGGTCCGCGATCGGCGGCAAGAAGAACCAGCGCGAGACGCTGCGCACCCTCGGCCTGAAGCGCATCGGCCAGTCGGTCGTGCGTGAGGACCGCCCCGAGGTCCGCGGCATGATCACGACGGTGGCGCACCTCGTCACCGTCGAGGAGGTCGACTGATGGCTGACTCCACGAACGCCGAGCAGAGCTCGGACGGCGCAGCTGTGGGCCCCGCCCTGCGGGTGCACCACCTGCGGCCGGCTCCCGGCGCGAAGTCCACCAAGATCCGCGCCGGGCGCGGTGAGGGCGGCAAGCGCGGCAAGACCGCGGGACGCGGCACCAAGGGCACCAAGGCCCGGTACCAGGTCCCGGCCGGGTTCGAGGGCGGGCAGATGCCGCTGCAGATGCGGCTGCCGAAGCTCCGCGGCTTCAAGAACCCGTTCCGCACCGAGTACCAGGTGGTCAACCTGGACAAGCTCGGTGCGCTGTACCCGCAGGGTGGCGCCGTCACCCGCGAGGACCTCGCGGCCAAGGGCGCGGTCCGCGCCGGCCAGCCGGTGAAGGTCCTCGGCACCGGTGAGCTCGACGTGAAGCTCGAGGTCACCGTCGACGCGTGGTCCGCGTCGGCCAAGGAGAAGATCGAAGCCGCCGGCGGGTCCATCTCCGCCGAGTGAGCTCAGGCGGGCGGTCCGACACCTGATCAGGGTCGGGCCGCCCGCTTGCGTATCGCGTAGGCTGACCTGCGGCCCGTTCGCAGGCGGCCCGTCCTTCTCGTGCGGCCCCCGACGGCCGGTGACCGAGAGGCCCGATCAGCAGGAGGAAGTGTGCTCGGCGCATTCGTGCAGGCGTTCCGGACGCCTGACCTGCGGCGCAAGCTGCTCTTCACGCTGGGCATCATGGCGCTGTTCCGCCTCGGCACGTTCATCCCGGCCCCCGGGGTGTCGTACCGCAACGTCCAGCAGTGCCTCGAGGCCGGCGGGACCGCCGACCTGCTGGGCATGGTGAACCTGTTCAGCGGTGGCGCACTGCTGCAGCTGAGCATCTTCGCGCTCGGCATCATGCCGTACATCACCGCCAGCATCATCGTGCAGCTGATGCGCGTGGTGATCCCGAAGTTCGACGAGCTCCACAAAGAAGGTCAGTCGGGGCAGTCCAAGCTCACGCAGTACACCCGCTACCTGACCATCTTCCTGGCGATCCTGCAGTCCTCGGTCATCGTCACGGTCGCCAACACCCAGCTCTTCCCGGGCTGCGCCACGCCGCCGATCCCCGACGAGTCCCCGCTGAACCTCATCATCACGATCATCGCGATGACCTCCGGCACGGCGCTGATCATGTGGCTCGGTGAGCTCATCACCGAGCGCGGCGTCGGCAACGGCATGTCGCTGCTGATCTTCACCTCGATCGCCGCCTCCTTCCCCTCGGCCTTCGGCTCCATCCTCGAGTCCGACGGCGGCGTCGGGCGGTTCCTCGCCATGATCGGCCTCATCCTGCTGATCACCCTGCTCATCGTGTTCGTGGAGCAGAGCCAGCGCCGCATCCCGGTGCAGTACGCCAAGCGGATGGTCGGCCGCCGGATGTACGGGGGCTCCTCCACGTACATCCCGATCAAGATCAACATGGCGAACGTGATCCCGGTGATCTTCGCGTCCTCGATCCTGGCGCTGCCGACGCTGGCCGCCCAGTTCGGCGAGCAGTCCTCGGGCTGGGTCCGCTGGATCCTGACGAACGTCGCCGACCCGTCGGCACCGCTGTACCTCGCGCTGTTCGCCGTGATGATCCTGTTCTTCGCGTTCTTCTACACCTCGATCACCTTCAACCCGGAGGAGGTCGCGGACAACATGAAGCGCTACGGCGGGTTCATTCCCGGCATCCGGGCCGGCCGCCCGACGGCGGAGTACCTGCAGTACGTGATGACCCGCATCACGACGGTGGGCGCGATCTACCTGACGCTCGTGGCCCTGATCCCGACGGTGGTCTTCGCCCAGATGGGCATCACCCAGCAGATGATGGCCTTCGGCGGCACCTCCATCCTCATCGTCGTGGGCGTCGGTCTGCAGACCGTCAAGGAGATCGACTCCCAGCTCCAGCAGCGTCACTACGAAGGGTTCCTCAGATGAGCGCACGCCTCGTCCTCCTCGGCCCCCCGGGAGCAGGCAAGGGCACGCAGGCCGCACGTGTCAGCGAGCGGCTCGGCGTCCCGGCGATCTCCACCGGCGACATCTTCCGCGCGAACGTCGCCGAGCAGACCGAGCTCGGACAGCGCGCGCAGCGCTACATGGACGCCGGCGAGTACGTGCCGGACGAGGTCACCAACGCGATGGTCCGGGACCGTCTCGGCCAGCCGGACGCGGCCCAGGGCTTTCTCCTCGACGGCTACCCGCGCACCGCCGAGCAGGTCGCGGAGCTCGACGACATCCTCGCCGCCTCCGGCGCCACGCTCGACGTCGTCGTCGCGATCGAGGCCGACACCGACGAGGTCGTCGACCGTCTGCTCAAGCGGGCCCGGGAGCAGGGCCGCAGCGACGACACGGAGTCGGTGATCCGCCGCCGGCTCGAGGTCTACGCCGAGCAGACCGCACCACTCGCGCAGACCTACGACACGCGCGGCCTGCTCGTCCGCGTCGACGGTGTCGGCAGCCCCGACGAGGTCACCGACCGCATCATGGGCGCCCTCTCCCGCGGGGACCGCGAGCAGGGCTGAGCGCACGGTGTTCGGCCGCGAGCGCATCGAGTACAAGAGCCCCGACCAGGTCCGCGCCATGCGGCGCGCCGGGCTGGTCGTCGCGGACATCCACGCCGCCCTGCGTGCCGCCGTCGAGCCGGGCATGACCACGGCGCAGCTCGACGACGTCGCCGCCGGCGTGCTCCGGAAGGCCGAGGCCGAGTCCAACTTCCTCGGCTACCACGGCTATCCCGCCCACGTGTGCATCTCCGTGAACGAGGAGATCGTGCACGGCATCCCGGGGGAACGGGTGATCGCCGACGGCGACCTGGTCTCCTTCGACTGCGGTGCCGTCGTCGACGGCTGGCACGGCGACGCCGCGTTCTCGGTGGTGGTCGGCACCCCCGACGCGGCCTCCCAGGCGCTCGCGGACGTCACCGCGGAGGCCATGTGGGCGGCCGTCGCGGCGGTGGCGACGGGGGAGCGGCTCGGCGTGGTCGGCGACGCGGTCGAGACCGTCGTCGAGTCCGCGGCCGCCGAGGGGCGGGGCGAGTTCTCGATCGTGCGCGAGTACGTCGGCCACGGTATCGGCACGGCGATGCACCAGCCGCCGGACGTCGTGAACTACCGGACCCGCGATCGGGGGCCGCGGCTGCGGCCCGGGATGTGCCTCGCGATCGAGCCGATGCTCGCCGCCGGCGGGCCGGAGAACCGCGTCCTCGAGGACGACTGGACGGTCGTCACGGTGGACGGCTCGCGCGCCGCACACGTCGAGCACACGGTCGCCGTCCTCGAGGACGGCGTCTGGGTTCTCACGGCACCCGACGGCGGGGCCGGCGCCCTGGCGGAACGAGGCCTGACGGTGGCCTCCCTCGCGGAGTCCTGAAGCCCGCGGACCGCAAGATTCCGGGTCAAAACCGCCAGGCGCGCGACGGCGCGCTTGTAGCGTGGACCGGGCAGGGGGACCCGCACCAGCGAGGGGCCCTGACACGTGACCACAGCCGTGCCCACCGATCTCCGGCAACGCCGCGGCCAGGCCGTCGTCGTCAACGACGCACTCGTCGACCTGCTGGCCGAGCAGGCGCCGCTCACGGTCGTCCGTGGACCGCGCGGCTACGGCAAGACCACCCTCCTGGACACCTGGCTCCAGTCCCGGCGCCCCACCGGCCAGGTGGTCCGCCTCGCGCTGACCCCGCAGTGCCGCGACGTCGAGCGGTTCTGGTTCCTGCTCGAGGAGGCCCTGACCGGCGACGGTTCGACGGAGCCGGGTACCTCACGCTCCCGGGCGCTGGCCCACCTCGCGCGGCGGACCGCGCCGCTGACCGTCGTCATCGACGACTTCCACCGGGCCGGTAGCGCGCCCGGGGCGGAGCCCGACGAGGACCTCGTCGAGCTCGTCCGCCGCAACGACCAGGTCAGCCTCGTGGTCGCCACCCGGACCGTGCGGCCGATCGAGACGACCGGCAGCCTGTCCGTGGACCTGGTGCTGCTGTGCCCGGAGAAGCTTCGCATGCGACCGGACCAGGTCCGGCAGCTGGCCGCACTGCTCGGTGCCGACCTCGGCGCCGGCGAGGCCGACCGGCTCGTCGAGGGGTTCGGCGGCTGGCCGGCAGTGATCCGCAGCGTCCTCACCCGCCTGGGCACCACGGGGGGCACCGTCACGCCCGAGGTCGCCGACGACTACCTCGGCAGCGTCTGGAACGACCTGCGCGACCCCGCGTTGCAGGAGTTCGTGCTCCGCACGGCGGTGCCGGAGACCTTCGACGCCGAGCTGGCCGAGGCCCTCGTCCGGGGAGCGGCGCTGCACGTCCTGCGAGAGGTGCGCGCCTCGGGACTTCTCCGCGAGGAGCTGCGGAACGGTCGGCACGTCTTCTCCTACCCGCCGCTCATGCGCGAGGCCCTGGTCCGCCTCTTCGCGGAGAACCAGCCGGACGAGCTGCGGCGGACGCACACGATCGTCATGGACCGCGCGCTGCGCGGTGGCGACGTGGTCGCGGCGCTCCGCCACGCCGTCGCCGCCGGTGATCTCGCGAGCGTCGAGCGGGTCCTCCGGGAGTACTGGGACGACCTCGTCACCGCGCACCGCGACGCTCTCGTCGAGGTGATCCGCACCATGCCGGCCGGGGACGCCGCGCGCTGCCCGCGCGCCCGCGTCGTCGTCGAGGAGGTCGCCCGCGCACCGGTTGACGCCCGTGCCCTGGAGCTGCGCTGGCCGGCCGGGGACCTACGGGGCATCACGGCCGAGCTCGCCCCGGAGCGGGCGGGCACGGACGAGACCACCTACGCCCTCATGCAGTGGGGAGTCGCCGCGCTGCTGACCGGCGACTTCCCGACGGCGCACTACGCCTTCGGCCGGGCACGCACCCGTTCGCAGCAGGATCCGTACGGCGCACCGTTGGCCGCGCTCGCGACCCTGGCGATCGTCGGCACCCATGCCGTCGCCGGTGACCTGGACCTCGCGAGCGCGTGGCTCGACGACCCCTCGCTGCGGCCCGACGGTCGGCTGCCGGGCGACGAGTCGCTGCACGCGTGGGAGCGGCTGGTGACGGCGATGATCGCCGTCGACCGCCTCGCACCCGAGGCCGCCGCGGCGGTCGGCGCGATGGGCGAGCGAGCCCGCCGGGACGAGATGTGGGCCTGCACGGTGCTCCTCGAGGCCTCGCACGCCGCCGTCTCGGGCGGCGCGGTCGAGGCGACCCGGTGGGCGGCCCGGCTCCGCGCGGCCCGGCACTACCTGCCGCGCGGCCGCTTCGCCGAGATGTCGCTGCAGGCCGCCGAGGTGGACGTGCTGCTCGCCGGCGGGCTCGACGAGCAGGCCCGCTACGTGGCTCGGACGCTCCCACGGAACACCCTGACGTTCGACACGCACGCCCACGTGGCGTTCCGTGTCGGCAACCACCGCGAGGCCGTCCTGACGGCACGCGACGCGCTGCGGCAACCGGGTCTCTCGCGCCGCGCCTCCATGCGTCTGCGCCTGGTGCTGGCGGGTGCGCACGACGCGCTCGGCGAGCCGGCTGCCGCAGTTGCGGCGTTCACCGAGGCGATCCGCGTGGCGCAGGCCTCCGGGCAGCGGCGCCCCCTCCTCGTGCTCGACCACGGCACGTTCGTGGCTCTGGCGGCCGGGGACCGCGCGACCCTCGCGCTCTGGCCGCAGCACCACCGTCCCGTCCGGGAGCGGCCCCGTACCGCCCTCGGGACCCTGCTCACCCCGCGTGAGCAGGAGGTTCTCCGCGCGCTGCGCCACCACAGCGGCCCGGTCCCGGTCGCGGAGGCGATGGGCGTGTCGGTCAACACGGTCAAGTCGCACCTGCGGAGCGTGTACGCCAAGCTCGGCGTGACGAACAGGACGGCAGCCCTCGGACGGGCCGCCGAGCTCGACGGCGCCGCCGCGCCCACCGGCGACCCGGAGGGGTGAGGTGAACGGCGCGGCCCGCGTCAGCATGGCGCGGGGCAAGGGGCTGCCTCGGGTCCCCGCGGGGTTCGCGGCCACCGAGCGTGCCGCCGCAGCCCTGCAGGGGCTGCCCTCGCTCGTCGTCGTGCACGCTCCGCGCGGGTACGGCAAGACCGCCACCGTCTCCGCCTGGCTGCAGCGCCCGGACGTCCCGCACCACGACGTGGTGTGGATCTCCCTCTCCGGCTCCGTCGGCAGCGAGGCGTTCTGGACCGAGCTGTTGATGGCCGTCGCCGGTGCCGCCGTCCAGGACGGCGTGAGCAGCGCGGGCGGGCGGACGGACGGCCAGGCGGTCGAGCTCGTGCACGCGGTGGCCGGCCGGCGCCCGCTCGTCGTGGTGGTCGACGGCTACGACCGCGTCCGTGACTTCGACGTCGACGAGGAGCTCGTCGAGCTGGCCCGAAGCCACGAGGGGCTCCGGATCGTCCTGCTGACCCGGTCGGACAGACCCGCGGTGAGCCTCGCGCGGGCCGCCGCGCCCGAGGGCGTGGTGCTCGAGGCGGGCGACCTCGCGCTCTCGCCGGCCTCGGCGGCCGCTCTCGCCGCGGCGACCGGCAGCTCCCTCCCGGACCACGCCGTCGCCCGCCTGGCGGACGACCTCGGCGGATGGCCGGCCCTGGTCCGCGTCGCGCTGCCGGCGGCCCGCCTGGACGTCGACGGCGAGATCGTCGTGGACGTGGAGGCGCTCGCCGAGTACCTCCGCGTCGTGCTCGCCGCCTCCGACCACGGAGACGTGCTGCTCGCGACGGCCCTGCACGAGAGCGTCACGCCGGAGGAGGTCGAGCGGCTCCTGGAACCCTCGGCCGTCCACGTCGCGCACGCCGTCGGCCGTCTCGTGCGATGGGGCCTGCTGCGCCGGCAGCCGGACGGCTCGGTGACGCAGCCGGCGCTGCTGCGCGCAGCCGTACGGCTGCTCCTGCGCGAGGAGGACCCGGGCAGATACCGGCTGCTGAGTGCCGAGGCGGCCCGTGCGGCGCTCGCCCAGGGCCGGCCCGACGACGCGCTCGAGCACGCGCTTGCCACCCAGCGGACCGATCTGGTGGCCGAGGTCGTGGAGGGGGCGTGGCCGGACCTCGTCCGGGACGGAGGGTCCAGGCTGCGGACCGCGCTGCGGGCCATCCCCACAACGGCGCTCGACACCAGCAGCACCACGTTCGCGCTGCGCCACGTGGCCGCCGAGGACCCGCCGCGCTGGTTCGTCGAGGCTCTGCAGTCCGGCCTGCCGACCGACGCCGCCCCTGGCCTCGGGCCTCTCGCCGGCGGTGACGCACCGGCCATGCTGCTGCGGCTCGGCCATGTGCTGCTGGGCCAGGCGGACGCGGTGCGGGCCTGCCGCGCCTGGTTCGACGCCGCCCGCCACCCCTCGGGCGGCGAGGAGGCCCGTGAGGCGACGGCCGGGGTCGCGTTAGCGGCCCTGCTCCTCGGGCACGCGCGCACCGCCGACGCCTGGCTGGAGCGGATGCGGGACACCCGGGTCGAGGGCACGCCCGGGCCGCTCGAGGCCCTCGCGACCGGCGTGCTGCCGGCGCTCGCCGCGCTGGACCGGCTCGAGGACGTCCCCGAGGTCGTCGCCCCGCCGCTCCCGGATGCGCTGCGCTGGCTCGAGACCCTCGGGGTGTACGGACGTGCCAACCGCACGCTGCTCTTCGGCGGTCCGGACGGCGTGGCCGTCGACGTGCTCGCCGAGCTCGAGGAGTACGCGTCCCTGGCGAGTTCCTGGCCACCCATGGCGGGCGGCCTGCTGACGGTCACCGCCGTCGACCTGTGCATCGCGACCGAGCAGCTCAGCCGGGCCCGCCGCACGGTGGAACGGGCGGGGTACGCCGCGCACGACCTGGTCCGGGCCGCCACGGCCCGCCTCGCGCTGTACACCGGGGACGACGCCGGGTCCCTCGAGCTGACTGGCGAGGCGTTCGCCCTCGCGCCGGTGCGGCCGCGGGCCGCGTTCAAGCTCGCCGTCGTCCGGGCCGTGGCGGCGCACCGGACGGGGGACCGGGCGCTCTCCCGAGAGGCTGCCCACCTCGCGCTCGGCCTGGCCGAGCGGACGGGGCTGATGCGACCGCTCGTCCTCGTCCCGCGGCACGACCTGGAGGAGGTGCTGGGTGAGCTGCCGGGTGGACCGGACGTGCTGGCGCGGCTGGACGGCGCGCACACGGCCTTCCCGTTCCCCGAGGTCGCCAGGGTCGAGCCGCTGAGCCTGCGCGAGAAGGCGGTGCTCCGCGAGCTCGCGTCGGACCGCCCGCTGCCGGTCGTCGCGCGGCGGCTCTTCGTCTCGGAGAGCACCGTCAAGACCCAGGTGCGTAGCATCTACCGGAAGCTCGGCGTCCACTCGCGGACCGCGGCGCTGGAGCGTGCCCGGCTACTGGGTCTGCTGCCGGGTGGGTGACTCCCGTCACCGGCCCGCTGGTACCGCCCAGCCGGGCGATGGCGTAGGATAGATCGCTGGGCATGGCCTCACGTGCTCGACGTCCGCACCCGAATCTGCCTACGCAGGCTCTCGTGACGGAACTGCGCGCGGTGAGCCATCACCTGTCGCAACCACCAACCTGAGCGGGAGTAATGGCGAAGAAGGACGGCGTCATCGAGATCGAGGGGAGTGTCGTCGAGGCACTGCCCAACGCGATGTTCCGCGTGGAGCTGAGCAACGGCCACAAGGTCCTTGCCCACATCTCGGGCAAGATGCGTCAGCACTACATCCGGATCCTCCCCGAGGACCGGGTCGTCGTCGAGCTGAGCCCGTACGACCTCACCCGAGGTCGGATCGTCTACCGCTACAAGTAACCGCACGCGAACACTGCCGCCGCCCGGGGCCCGGGTCACGCGGCGGCGGAGGAAACATGAAGGTCAAGCCGAGCGTCAAGAAGATCTGTGACAAGTGCAAGGTGATCCGTCGTCACGGCCGTGTGATGGTCATCTGCGACAACCTTCGTCACAAGCAGCGCCAGGGCTGAGCGACTAGCCCAGACCTGACCCGCCGGGAGCAGCGCCCCGGCACCGCGTACCACCAGCGGCCGGCATCGGTCGCCACCCCCGGTTCGGAGGCCGGGGCCCGCGAGGGAGGGTGGTGCGGAGGACCTCCGACCCACAACAGGAGTCAAAGTTGGCACGTCTTTCCGGCGTCGACCTCCCGCGCGAGAAGCGCCTCGAGGTCGCACTCACCTACATCTACGGCGTCGGCCGCACCCGTGCGGCCGAGGCGCTCGCCGCCACCGGCGTGAGCCCTGACCTTCGTGTCAAGGACATGTCGGACGACGACCTCGTCGCGCTGCGCGACTACATCGAGGGCAACTTCCAGGTCGAGGGTGACCTCCGCCGCGAGGTCGCCGCGGACATCCGCCGCAAGGTGGAGATCGGCTGCTACCAGGGCCTGCGCCACCGCCGTGGCCTGCCCGTGCACGGGCAGCGCACCAAGACCAACGCGCGCACCCGCAAGGGCCCGAAGCGCACCGTGGCCGGCAAGAAGAAGGCCGGCAAGAAGTAGTCGCTCGCCAGGGCCTCGCCCTGGGTGCCGCCCGAAGAACCGGGTCGGCACAGACACCGAGCGGACCGACGACCTAGGAGTTCACCAGCATGCCCCCCAAGACCCGCACGGCCACCACGGCGGCGCGCAGGCCGCGCCGCAAGGAGCGCAAGAACGTCTCCCACGGCCACGCCTACATCAAGAGCACCTTCAACAACACGATCGTCTCCATCACCGACCCGGCTGGCGCCGTCATCGCCTGGGCCTCCTCGGGCCAGGTCGGCTTCAAGGGCTCGCGCAAGTCGACCCCGTTCGCCGCGCAGCTGGCTGCCGAGGCGGCCGCACGCCGGGCGCAGGAGCACGGCATGAAGAAGGTCGACGTCTTCGTCAAGGGCCCCGGTTCGGGCCGCGAGACCGCGATCCGTTCGCTCCAGGCCACGGGCCTGGAGGTGGGCTCGATCCAGGACGTCACCCCGCAGGCGCACAACGGCTGCCGCCCGCCCAAGCGCCGCCGCGTCTGAGCCCGACGGCGCCGCGCGCCCCGTCGCACCCCGCACCACCCTGCCGGTCGGACCGAGGCCGGTAGGTCCTCGCCACGACGTCATATAGCGGACGTCGGCTGAAAGGATCCATCAAGTGCTCATCGCCCAGCGCCCCGCACTGACCGAAGAGGTCGTCTCCGACTACCGTTCCCGGTTCGTCATCGAGCCGCTCGAGCCCGGCTTCGGGTACACCCTCGGCAACTCGCTGCGCCGCACGCTGCTGTCCTCCATCCCCGGCGCCGCCGTCACCTCCATCCGGATCGACGGCGTGCTGCACGAGTTCTCCACCGTCGAGGGGGTCAAGGAGGACGTCACCGAGGTCATCCTCAACATCAAGGACATCGTCGTCTCCTCGGAGAACGACGAGCCCGTCGTGATGTACCTGCGCAAGCAGGGCCCTGGCGTCGTCACCGCCGGCGACATCACCCCGCCCGCGGGGGTGGAGATCCACAACCCGGACCACCAGATCGCGACCCTCAACGACAAGGGCAAGCTCGAGATCGAGCTGACGGTGGAGCGCGGTCGCGGCTACGTCTCGGCGGTGCAGAACAAGAGCGCCGACTCCGAGATCGGCCGGATCCCGGTCGACTCGATCTACTCCCCGGTCCTGAAGGTCACCTACAAGGTCGAGGCCACGCGCGTCGAGCAGCGCACCGACTTCGACAAGCTCATCGTCGACGTCGAGACGAAGAACGCGATCGCCCCGCGTGACGCGCTCGCCTCGGCCGGCAAGACGCTCGTCGAGCTCTTCGGGCTCGCGCGCGAGCTCAACGTCGAGGCCGAGGGCATCGAGATCGGCCCGTCGCCGACGGACGCCGCGCTCGCCCAGGATCTGGCACTGCCGATCGAGGACCTCGGACTGCTGTCCCGCTCCTACAACTGCCTCAAGCGCGAGGGCATCCACACGGTTGGCGAGCTGGTCGCGCGATCCGAGGCCGACCTGCTGGACATCCGCAACTTCGGCGCGAAGTCCATCGGGGAGATCAAGGAGAAGCTGGCGGGTCTCGGCCTCGGCCTGAAGGACAGCCCCGCGGACTTCGACCTCGCCGCCGTCACCGGCGTCGAGGAGGGGGACGACGCCTACGGCGACATCCAGTTCAGCGACGAGCAGCGCGGCTGATCCCAGCACCGACCTCGCCCGACCCATCTACCAGGAGTAATCATGCCCACGCCCGCCAAGGGGCCACGTCTCGGTGGCAGCCCCGCGCACGAGCGGCTGATGCTGGCCAACCTGGCCACCGCACTGTTCGAGCACAAGAAGATCACCACCACCGAGCACCGCGCCAAGCGGCTGCAGCCGGTGGCGGAGAAGCTCATCACCCTCGCCAAGCGTGGTGACCTGCCCGCCCGCCGGAAGGTGCTGACGACCGTGCGTCGCAAGGACGTGGTGGCCGAGCTCTTCGAGGAGACCGCGCCGAAGTTCGCCGAGCGCAACGGCGGCTACACCCGCATCACGAAGGTCGGCCCGCGCAAGGGCGACAACGCGCCGATGGCCGTCATCGAGCTCGTGCTCGAGCCGGTCAGCCCGAAGCAGGCGACCGTGCGGGAGGCCGAGAAGGCCGCCGAGCGCGCCGCCGCCAGCGAGCCGGCTGCGGACGCGCAGGCCGAGGAGTCGGCCGCTTCCGGGGAGTCGGCCGCGTCCGAGGAGTCGGCGGCGTCCGCGGAGTCCGCCGAGTCGCCCGAGGAGGTCGAGCAGACCGCCGAGCAGGACTCCCAGGATGAGTCCGCCGAGGCGACCGACGCCGGTGACGAGCAGCAGGCCACCGACTCGGACGAGGGCGAGGCCCAGCCGCGCAGCTGATCGCGCGTCGAGGAACGCCGAGGGCCCGGACCGTCAGGTCCGGGCCCTCGTGCTCGTCAGGCGAACGTCCCGGGAGCTCGGCGCCTGCCAGGGACGCGGCGGCCGGCGTTCGCGGGCGTGCGCGGGGACAGGATCAGTCGCGGCGGCGCTCGATCTCGCGCTCCAAGCCGTCCAGCAGCAACTCCAGCCCGAACCGGAACGACTGCTCCCACCCGACGTCGAAGGTGTCCTCGGACATCTCGGCCATCGTCGGATAGTCGCCGGAGTTCATCGCTCGCTCGAGGAAGGGCAGCTGCGCGGACCAGAACTCCTCGTCGCTCAGCCCCGCCTCCGCCGCGGTGGCGTTGTACTGGATCTCCTGACGCGCCGCACCGGTGACGTACCCGTCGACGGTGGAGACGATCATCATCCGCTCCTGGTCGCTCATCGGCAGGTCGGCCAGGTAGGACATGACCAGATCCAGCCCGGCGATGCTGCTCGGGCCGAGCACCGGCCGTGTCCAGTTCACCTGCATCAGCCAGGGATGGGCGAGATACAGCTCGCGTGTCCCGATCGCGTTCAGCTCCAGGACCTCGCGCCAGTGCTTGCCCGCGAAGTCCGTCCGGGCGGCGCCAGGCTCGCTGAGTCGGTCGAGCATGAGGTCGAGCAGCACTGCCTTGTCGGGGACGTACCGGTAGAGCGACATGGTGCCCACGTCGAGGTCGCGCGCGAGCCGGCGCATGGACAGCGCGTCCAGCCCTTCGGCGTCCGCGATCGTGATGGCGGTCTCGACGATCCGCTCGAGCGTCAGCGTTCGCCGCGGCCCCTTGGACAGCTGGGGCAACCCGTACCACAGCAGCTCGAGACTGCGCGTGACCCGTTCCTGCTCGCGGGAGCCCGCTTCCGACTGCTCGCCGCCGTCCTGCGCAAGCCCGCGCCGCGCCGCGTCCACGACGGTGCGGCCGGGATGCGGTTGCTCGTTCCCCTCACTCATCAGGCACATGCTACTTGCCTACTGCGTACAGTGTGCGCTAGATTGGTGCGTACACCGTACCCAGGAGGTTCCCGTGCCCCCCACCCCGTCCGGGCTCGCCGTCGAGGCTGAAGGGCTCACCAAGCGATACGGCGACAAGCTCGCCCTCGACGGCGTCGACCTCGCCGTCCCCCGCGGCACCGTCCACGGACTGCTCGGCCCGAACGGCGCGGGCAAGACCACGACGGTCCGTATCCTCACCACGCTCACCCGGCCAGACGGGGGCCGCGCCCACGTCGTCGGGCACGACGTCGCCGCCGCCCCACGCCATGTGCGCCGGGTCATCGGCCTGACCGGCCAGCAGACCACCGTCGACGACCTGCTCACCGCGCGGCAGAACCTCACGATGTTCGGCCGGCTGTTCCGGCTCGACAAGGCCGCTGCGCGGCGCCGTGCCGACGAGCTCCTCGAGCAGTTCAGCCTCGCCGACGCCGCCGACCGTGCGCCGAAGACGTTCTCCGGCGGCATGCGGCGCCGGCTCGACCTCGCGGCCAGCATGATCCTCGCCCCTGCCGTGCTCTTCCTCGACGAGCCGACCACCGGCCTGGACCCCGCCGGCCGTCGCGAGGTCTGGCAGGCCATCCGGGAGCTCGCCGCCGCCGGCACCACGGTCCTGCTCACCACCCACTACCTCGACGAGGCCGACCAGCTCTGCGACCGGATCAGCGTCATCGACCACGGCCGGAACTTCGTCGAGGACACGCCCGCCGGTCTCAAGCGCCGCATCGGGGACGAGCGCCTCGAGATCGTCGTCGCGGACCCCGCCGATCTCGGCGCGGTCGCCCGGCTCGTGACGGGGGTGGCCACGGCCGACCCGATCGTGGACGAGACCGCGAGCACGGTCGGCGCGCCGGTTCCCGACGGCGTCCGTGCCCTGACCGAGGTCGCCGCCGAGCTGCGGTCCTCGGGACTGGACGTGGCCGACATCGGGCTGCGGCGCCCCACGCTCGACGAGGCCTTCCTGCAGCTCACCGGGCAACGCCCGGAGCCGGCGCCCCCGTCCACATCGGCGCCGACGCCTGCCGCCGCACCAGCATCCGCCGTGCCCGAGGAGACCCGATGACCACCGCCGCACTGGCACAGCCGCACGACGACACCCTGGTCAGCCGCATGCGATGGGCCGCCCGCGACTGCTGGACCATCGTGCTCCAGGAGTTCACGCACCTGCTGCGTCAACCGTCCACCTTCGCCTGGCAGCTCGGGATGCCCGTGGTCATGGTGCTGATGTTCGTCTACGTCTTCGGCAGCGCCATGGACGTGACCGGCATGGGCGCCGGCGTGGGGTACATCGACTACGCCATGCCCGGCATGTTCGCCATGACCGTGGCGTTCGGGTTCATGAACACCGCGTTCGCGGTGACTCTCAACAAGGAGAAGGGCTTCATGGACCGGTTCCGGTCCATGCCGATGTCCTCCTCCGCCGTCGTCACCGGCCGGGGCCTGGCCGACATCATCCAGGCCGTGCTCGACCTCGCGGTGATCGTCGCGATCGCCCTGGTCGTGGGCTGGCGCCCCGGTGGCACCCTGGCCGAGACGCTCGCCGCGTTCGCCCTCCTGCTCTGGCTGCGTCTGGCGCTGATCTTCATCGGCATCTACCTCGGTCTGCTGCTGAAGAACACCGAGGCCGCGGGCAGCCTGTTCGCCGTCGCCTTCCCGTTCGGCTTCATCTCCTCCGTGTTCGCCCCGCCGGAGATGATGCCCGGGTGGCTGGGGGCCGTGGCCGCCTGGAACCCGGTCTCCTCGACCGCAGGCGCGATCCGCGAGCTCTTCCACACCCCGGGGGTGGATGCCGCGGCCGGCGGCTACTGGATCGCCGAGCACGCGATCGGCGGCGCCCTCGTCTGGCCGGCGGTGATCATGGCGATCTTCCTCCCGCTGGCGGTCCGGCAGTTCCAGAACCTGGGCCGCTGACGGCACGTACCCTTGAGCGCATGTCCGGCGCCGTCGTCCTCGTCCACGGCATCCGCGGGGCGTCGACGATCTGGCGGCAGCAGATGGCAGCCCTGGGGCGGGCCGGCATCCCCGCCCTGGCGCCGGACCTGCCCGGGCACGGGACCCGCCGCGGCACGGACTTCACGGTCGACGCGGCGATGGAGGTCATCGACCGGGCCGCCGAGGAGCTCTCCGACCACGGTCCTGTCCTGGTGGCCGGCATCTCGCTCGGCGGCTACCTCACCCTGCACTGGGCGGCCCGGCCGAGCTCCAGGCCCGCCGGGGTGCTCGCCGCCTCCTGCTGCACCCAGCCCCGCGGTGTCGGCCTGGCCCTGTACCGCCGGACGGCGGAGGTCATCGCGCGGCTGCCCGACGGCGGTGCCCGCCTCAGTGACACCCTCTCGCGCCGCCTCCTCCCGCCGGAGGGGTACGTCGACCTCACGGCAGGCGGCGTCGCCGTCGAGGTCATGGTGCCGGGACTGACCGCGATGGCAGGGGTGGACACCGAGCGGGACATCCGCGCGATCGGCGTCCCCGTCTGGTTCGTCAACGGCAGCCGCGACCACTTCCGGATCCACGAGCGGCGGTTCCTGCGGGCGGCACGCGACGGCCGCCTCGTCCTGATCCCCCGGGCGACGCACCTGGTCTCACTGACGCATCCGGTGGCGTTCAACCGCGCGCTGCTGGACATCGCGGGAAGCCTCAGCAGGTCCGCTGCGACGATGGTCCGATGAGCACATCGACGCTGTCCGGCCGGACCGCGCTCGTCACGGGTGCCGGACGCCGTGCGGGCATCGGGTTCGCCGTCGCCGCGCGGCTCGCCCGGATGGGAGCCAGCATCGTGCTCCACCACCACGCGCCGCACGACGACGAACAGCCGTGGGGTCGGGACGATCTCGCCGCGGTCCGCGCCGCGCTCGGCGAGCACCTCTCCGAGGGGGCGTCGCTGCACGACGTCGCAGCCGACCTCGCCGATCCCGAGGAGCCGGCCCGCGTGATCGAGGAGGCGGCCGCGTGGAGCGGGCACCTCGACATCCTCGTGTGCAACCACGCCAGGTCCGGCGGCGACGGCCCGCTCGCCGAGATCGACGCCGACCAGCTCGACGGACACTGGCACGTCAACACCCGCGCCACCCTCCTGCTCACGCAGGCCTTCGCCCGCCGCCACGACGGACGCAAGGGCGGCCGGGTCATCTGGATGACCTCCGGTCAGCAGCTCGGCCCGCTGCGCGGTGAGATCGCCTACGGCGCCTCCAAGGCGGCCCTGGCCGGTCTGACGGCCACCGTCGCCGACGAGCTCATCGACCGCGGCATCATCCTCAACACTGTCAATCCCGGCCCTGTCGACACCGGGTACCTCGGGCGCGGGGTGTGGCTGCCGGACGAGGTGCTCGATGACATCGAGTCACGGTTCCCGACCGGCCGGGTCGGCCGGCCCGACGACCCGGCACGTCTGATCGCGTGGCTCGTCAGCGACGAGGGTCGATGGATGGTCGGTCAGGTGCTCAACACGGAGGGCGGGTTCCGGCGCAGCTGACGTGACCGGGTGCCGACGAGACCGGGCCGCGGGCTACCGGATCCGCAGGTCCCACGCGCGGACGCCGCCGATGATGCCGGCCGAGTTCGGCACGATGACCACGTCGTCGCCGAGCCGGGAGAGCGCCTGCGGGGTGATCCGGCGGGAGTTCCCGCCCCCGAGGTAGAGCCGGTCCCACCAGTACATCGGCCGCAGCGCCTCCACGATGGCCCGGACCCGGCGGGACCACATCGCGTCGCCGAGCCGCAACCGCTCGTGCTCGCCGATGTAGTCGTCGTACGTCAGCCCCCACTTGACCGGACCCTGACTGAGCTCGACGTGCGGGGCGAGGACGCCCCCGTCGAAGACGGCGTTGCCGAGCCCGGTGCCCAGGGTCACGATCATCTCCAGCCCGGCGCCGGTGATGGCGCCGGCGCCGTGCACCTCGGCATCGTTCAGGACGAGCACGGGGACCCCGAGCGCCTCCTCGAGGGCACTCTTCATGTCGAAGCCCGACCAGTGCAGCTCCAGCTCCGGCAGCACACGCGTCCGTGGGCCGGACCGGGTGATGTAGTGCGGGGTGTGGATGACCACGCCGTGCCGCAGCATGCCCGGCATGCCGACGGTCGCGCGGTCCGCCGGGGGGAGCTGCTCCGCGAGGGAGGTGATCGTGTTGACCAGGCGGGACGGCGGAAGCGGGTAGTGCGTCGCGGTCCGCACCGGCTGGGCGTGCATCGTGCCGGCGGCGTCCAGCACCGAGGCCTTGATGCCGCCCCCGCCACAGTCGACCGCGAGCGTCCGGCCGCGGCCGTCCCCGTCCTCCCCGTCCGGGATCCGCTCGTTCATCGCACGGTCCCGGATGTGGCGTCCGCGTCTGCGCTGGTCAGCCTCCGAGCCTCCATCCTGGCGAGACTACCGGCCGGACGACGCCCCGCACCGCGGGCGCGGGCTCCGGCAGGCGTGCTCGCCGGTCTCAGGCACCGTCCCGGCGGTGGGCGACCATCTCGCGGCGGTCGTCCGGGAGCCGCCGGGTCATCCCTGCCCGATCGAGGTGGTCCAGGAGGGGCAGGACCACCCGCCGGGTCGTCGCCAGGGCCGTCCGCGCCTCGCTGGTGGTGAACGGCTGCGGCAGGCCCGCCAGCACGCGCACTGCCCGGTCCGCGGCGTCCGGAGGGAGCACGATCCCGGGCGCGGGACGCAGCAGCCGGCCCGCGCGGGCGGCAGCGGCGAGGGCGCGCTCGTCGAGGCCGGCCTCGCGGAGACGGTCGGCGGTCGGCGCCGAGAAGTCGCGCAGCCCGAGGCTCGCGACGGCGCGCTCGACCTCCTCGGGCAGCGCGCTCGTCGCCTCGAGACGCACCCGGCCCTCGTCGACCCGCAGCGGCGGGGCGAGAACGTGGGGGACCGCCGCCTCCGGCAGCCCGAGCCGGTCCGCGAGCGCCGGCACGGGGAGGCCGGGCTCGAGCGGGTCGGCGGCGTCGTGCTCGCGCACGAGACGCAACGCGGCGTCGGCCGCGCGGGCGGCACGCTCACCGGAGACCGCCACGCCGCCGGCCACCACGGCGCCCGGCACGGTGCCGGGCCCCACAGGAGCCCCGATGCGCCGCAGCAGGCCCAGGTCCGCGACCTCCCGGCGGCGCAGCTCGCCGGCAGCGTCCGGGCCGTCCACCTCGCGCAGCTGGGCGGCGCGGCGTGCGGCGGCGCCGCGGCGACCGAGTGGGGGCGGCATCGGATCGAGCACGTGGACTCCCCACAGGGCCCGGTCGCCCGGGTCGCGCAGGAGTGCGCGGTCGCCGATCCGCAGGGGGAGCCGCCGGTCGAGGGAGAGGCGGGCGAGCCGGGTCCCGCCGGCGTCCTCCCCGAGCGGACGGTGGTGGACCGCGACGGCGGTGGAGCCGACGTGCAGCACGGGCCGGTCCGGCGGGACCGCGGGTCCGAGCACACCGCGCAACCGGACGTCGAGGACCTCCGGGGCCGGCCATGCGTCCGGCGCCACCAGTGCACTGCCGCGTGCCACCGCCTCGACGTCACCCACCAGGTTGAGGGCGACCCGGGCCACCCCCCGGGCCTCCGGGACGTCCCGGCCGAGGGACTGCAGGCCCCGGACCCGGACCACGACACCCGGGGCGCCGGCGACCTCCAGCCGGTCACCGGGGGCGAGGCGCCCGGCAGGCAGCGTCCCGGTCACGACCGTGCCGACGCCGCGGACGGTGAAGCGCCGGTCCACCCACAGGCGCACCTCGGCGTCCGGGTCGGGAGCCGGCACGTCCGCGAGCACCCGTTCGAGCGCCCGGCGCAGCTCCACCAGCCCGCTCCCGGTGCGCGAGCTGACGGCGACCACCGGGGCATCGGCGAGCGACGTCGTGCGCAGCTCGGCGTGGGCGCGCTCGCCGGCAGGGCCGGGGTCGGCCAGGTCGGAGCGGGTGACGGCGACGACCCCGTGCCGCACGCCGAGCGCGTCGAGGGCCGCCACGTGCTCGGCCGTCTGCGGCATCCAGGACTCGTCGGACGCCACGACGAGGAGGACCACGGGGACGGGGCCCATGCCGGCGAGTGCCGTGGGCAGGAACCGTTCATGGCCCGGGACGTCGACGAAGGCGACCTCCTCGCCGTCGGCGGTCCGGGTCCAGCAGAAGCCGAGCTCGATGGTCAGGCCGCGGCGGTGCTCCTCGGGCAGCCGGTCCGGGTCAGTGCCGGTGAGAGCCCGCACCAGCGTGGACTTGCCGTGGTCGACGTGACCGGCGGTGGCGACGACGTGCACCTCAGGACCCCGTGGACGGCGGGCCGGCGGCGGCCCGGCGCACCGCCTCCACGAGCCGTGCGTCGTCCCGCGGCGGGACGGTGCGCAGGTCGAGCAGCAGCCGC
Organism: Georgenia alba; assembly: GCF_042665525.1. Classification (NCBI taxonomy): domain Bacteria; kingdom Bacillati; phylum Actinomycetota; class Actinomycetes; order Allobogoriellales; family Allobogoriellaceae; genus Georgenia; species Georgenia alba. The sequence continues at coordinate 393,879 of NZ_JBHTCQ010000003.1, read as the reverse complement.
CCGTCGGTGACCCGGCCGACGACGGCCGGCTCACCCCGACGCAGTGGCTCGGCCAGGCGGGCCGGCACGGCCACCGCCGCGCTGGCCAGCTCGACGCCGGGTGCGCCGCCACCGCCGACCGCGGCGGTCGAGTCGACCGCGGCCACGTCGTCGCCGAGGTCGGTGCCGAGCGTGTCCGCGAGCGACTCCGCCCGTCGCCGGAGGTCTGTCGCGTCCGCCGCGAGCATGGCGGGAACCGGCGGGGTGGGGCCGACGAGCGTGGCCTCCAGGGCCGCGAGGGTGAGCTTGTCCACGCGCAGCGCGCGGGCGGCCGGGTGGCGACGGAGCCGGTGGACGAGCGCCCCGTCGCCGAGCAGCAGCCCGGCCTGCGGCCCGCCGAGGAGCTTGTCGCCGGACGCGGTGACGAGGTCCGCGCCGGCCCGCAGCGCGGTGGCGGCGTCGGGCTCCTCGGGGAGCAGGGGGTGCGGCGCCAGGAGCCCTGAACCGATGTCGGCGACCACCGGCACCGGCAGGGTCGCGAGATCCGCGACGTCGACCGAGGAGACGAAGCCGCTGACCCGGAAGTTGGACGGGTGGACCTTCAGGACGAAGGCCGTGTCCTCGTCGACGGCGTCGGCGTAGTCCTCGAGGCGGACCCGGTTCGTGGTCCCGACCTCCCGCAGCTCGACGCCGACGGAGGTCAGCAGCTCCGGGACCCGGAAGCCGTCCCCGATCTCGACCATCTCGCCGCGGGCGAGCACCACGCTGCGGCCGGCCGCCAGGGCCAGCGCGGCGAGCGTGAGCGCCGCGGCCCCGTTGTTGACCACGTGCACACCGCCGGCGTCGGGCACGGCCGCCGCCAGCGCGTCCAGGGCGCCCGCCCCGCGCCGGCCGCGCCGACCGGTCGCCAGGTCGAGCTCCACGTCGGTGGGGCCCGCCGCCAGTGCCGCGGCCTCGACTGCCGCCCGGGAGAGCGGGGCGCGGCCGAGGTTGGTGTGGACGAGGACGCCCGTGGCGTTCAGCACGGTCCGCAGCGACGTGGCGGCCGACGGCAGCGACGCGACCGCCAGCCCGGCCACGTCCTCCGGCGAGACGGTGCCGGCCCGGCAGGCCTCCTGCGCGGTCCGGACGGCGTCACGCACGAGCCGGTCGCCCAGGCGGCCGCGTGCCCGCACGAGACGGTCGTCGGCCAGCACCCGGTCGGTCCGGGGCACCGCGCGGCGGGGATCGGGCAACGTTGCGTCTCCTCGACGGTGAACGATGGCGGAGGCGGACGGGAATCGAACCCGCCTGGCCGGGATACCCGGCCACAACGGTTTTGAAGACCGCGCCCGTCACCAGACGAGGTACGCCTCCGCGACTCACCCTAGCGCCGGCACCGCCGCACCGGCCCAGGTCCGGGCGGTGTTCCACCTGGCGACATCTCCTGATGCCAAGGCCCGGGGACCGCCACTAGTGTGACGCCTGTGACACTCACCTCGCCGGTGCGGCTGACGCAGCACGCAGCAGGCGGGGGATGCGCGTGCAAGGTGCCGCCCGGCGAGTTGGAGCAGATCGTCGCGTCGCTGCCGGGGCCGGTCGGCGAGGTCGCCGAGAACATGCTCGTCGGCGTCGAGGCCGGCGACGACGCCGCCGCCGTCCGGATCGACGGCTCACGGGCCGTGATCGCCACCGCCGACTTCTTCACGCCTGTGGTCGACGACCCGTACGACTGGGGGCGGATCGCGGCCACGAACGCCCTCTCCGACGTCTACGCCATGGGTGGCAGCCCCCTCGTCGCGGTCAACCTGCTGTCGTGGCCACGCGGCACGCTGCCGTTCGAGCTCGCGACCGAGGTCCTGCGCGGCGGCGCCGCGGTGTGTGCGGCGGCGGGGGTGCTGGTCGGTGGCGGACACAGCATCGACGACCCGGAGCCCAAGTACGGCCAGGCCGTCACGGGCCTCGGCGACGCCGACCGGCTGCTGCGCAACGACGCCGGCCGGCCGGGGGTGCCGCTCACGCTCACCAAGCCGCTCGGTCTCGGCGTCCTCAACAACCGGCACAAGGCGACGGGGGAGCGGTTCGAGGAGGCCGTCGTCGTGATGACCACCCTGAACGAGGAGGCCTCGCGCGCCGCGCTGGCCGCCGGCGTGCGGTGCGCCACCGACGTCACCGGGTTCGGGCTGCTGGGCCACCTGTACAAGCTCGTCCGGGCGAGCGGCGTCAGCGCCGTCGTCGAGGCCGCCGCCGTCCCGTACGTCGAGGGTGCACGCGCCGCGCTGGCCGACGGGTACGTGCCGGGCGGCAGCCGCCGGAACCTCGACTGGGTCCGCCCGCACCTCGACGCCACGGTCGGGGAGGACGAGCTGCTGCTGCTGGCCGACGCGCAGACCTCCGGAGGGCTGCTGGTCGCAGGAGAGCTGCCGGGCCACCCCGTCATCGGCGAGCTCCTCCCGGCCGAGGGCCCGAGCAGGATCGAGGTGCGCTGATGGGCTCGACGTTCCTCGGCTGGCCCGTGCTGCGGCAGCTCACCGGCAAGGATCCGCTCGGACGGGGCCCCGCCGTCCGCTCTCCGGGGACCGAGGCGAAGGTGGCCCGCACCGAGACCGCGGACCGGGTGGCGCGCAGCGTCTGCCCGTACTGCGCCGTCGGCTGCGGCCAGCGCGTCTACGTCAAGGACGAGCGAGTCGTGCAGATCGAGGGCGACCCGGACAGCCCGATCTCCCGCGGCCGGTTGTGCCCCAAGGGCTCGGCCAGCACCTCCCTGGTCAACAACCCGCAGCGGCTCACCACGGTCAAGTACCGACGGCCCTATGCCACCGAGTGGGAGGAGATCCCGCTCGCGCAGGCCATGGAGATGATCGCCGACCGCGTGCTCGCCACCCGCGCCGAGACGTGGCAGGACGCCGACGACGAGGGCCGCCCGCTGCGCCGGAACATGGGCATAGCCAGCCTGGGTGGCGCGACGCTGGACAACGAGGAGAACTACCTCATCAAGAAGCTCTTCACGGCGCTCGGCGCCATCCAGATCGAGAACCAGGCGAGGATTTGACACTCCTCCACGGTCCCCGGTCTGGGGACCAGCTTCGGCCGGGGCGGCGCCACCGGTTTCCAGCAGGATCTCGCGAACGCGGACTGCATCATCATCCAGGGCTCGAACATGGCCGAGGCCCACCCGGTGGGCTTCCAGTGGGTCATGGAGGCCAAGCGGCGCGGCGCCCGGATCATCCACGTCGACCCACGGTTCACGCGCACCTCGGCGCTCGCGCACCAGTTCGTGCCGTTGCGGGTGGGCACCGACATCGTCTTCCTCGGGGCGATCGTCAACTACGTGCTCAGCAACGACCTGGACTTCCGCGAGTACGTCCTGGCCTACACGAACGCCGCCTCGATCGTGGACGAGCCCTACGCCGACGCGGAGGACCTCGACGGGCTGTTCTCGGGCTTCGACCCCGAGACCCGGACGTACGACACGAGCTCCTGGCAGTACGCGGGCAGCCGGTCGGAGGAGGGCAGCGGGGAGGAGGAGGCCGCCCGCGAGCGGGGCACCGCCACGCCGATGCAGCACGAGACCCACGGGATGCAGGTCTCGGGCGAGCCCCAGCGGGACGAGACGCTGCAGCACCCGCGCTGCGTCTACCAGATCCTCAAACGCCACTTCGCCCGGTACACGCCCGAGCTCGTGGAGGCGACCTGCGGTGTCCCGCGCGAGGAGTTCGAGAAGGTGGCCCGCGCCTGGGTCGAGAACTCCGGGCGGGACCGCACGACGGCGCTCGTGTACTCGGTGGGCTGGACCCAGCACAGCGTCGGTGCCCAGTACATCCGCACCGGCGCGATCCTCCAGCTGCTGCTGGGCAACATGGGACGCCCGGGCGGCGGCATCCTCGCCCTGCGTGGCCACGCCTCGATCCAGGGATCGACCGACATCCCCACCCTGTTCAACCTGCTGCCCGGCTACCTGCCGATGCCTCGGGTGGACGCTCACCCCGACCTCACGTCCTGGGTGGACAGCGTGCGCCACCCGGGTGCGAAGGGTTTCTGGGAGAACGCGCCGGCGTACGCCGTCAGTCTCCTGAAGGCCTACTTCGGGGACGCCGCGACGGCGGAGAACGACTACTGCTACGACTACCTGCCGCGCCTGACCGGCGACCACGGGACCTACCGCAGCGTCCTGGACATGATCGACGGCAAGGTCAAGGGCTACTTCCTGCTGGGCCAGAACCCCGCCGTGGGCTCCGCGCACGGACGCGCGCAGCGGCTCGGCATGGCCAACCTCGACTGGCTCGTCGTCCGCGACCTCGTGGAGATCGAGTCCGCGACCTTCTGGAAGGACTCGCCGGAGATCGCCACCGGCGAGATCGTCCCCGAGGAGTGCCGCACGGAGGTGTTCCTGCTTCCGGCCGCGTCCCACGTGGAGAAGGAGGGCACCTTCACCCAGACCCAGCGCCTGCTGCAGTGGCGGGAGAAGGCCGTGGACCCGATCGGCGACCGCCGGTCGGAGCTGTGGTTCTTCTACCACCTCGGCCGGCTCGTGAAGGAGCGCCTGGCGGGGTCCAGCGACGAACGGGACCGGCCCGTCCTCGACCTGGCCTGGGACTACCCGACGGAGGGGCGGCACGACGAGCCAAGCGCACAGGCGGTGCTGCAGGAGATCAACGGCTACGACGTCGCCACCCGCCGGCCGCTGTCCAGCTTCACCGAGCTCAAGGCGGACGGGTCCACGGTCGGCGGCTGCTGGATCTACTGCGGTGTCTACGCCGACGGCGTGAACCAGGCGAACCGCCGCAGGCCCGGGTCCGAACAGTCCTATGTCGCGCCCGAGTGGGGCTGGGCCTGGCCGGCGAACCGGCGCATCCTGTACAACCGCGCGTCCGCGGACCCGGAGGGGCGGCCCTGGAGCGCGCGCAAGGCGTACGTCTGGTGGGACGAGGAGACTGCCTCCTGGACGGGTCACGACGTCCCCGACTTCGAGCGGACAAAGCCGCCGAGCTACCGGCCGCCGGAGGACGCAGAGGGCGTCGCCGCGCTCGCGGGAGACGACGCGTTCATCATGCAGGGCGACGGCAAGGGCGCGCTCTTCGTGCCCCAGGGCCTGCTGGACGGGCCGATGCCGACGCACTACGAGCCCGTGGAGTCCCACGTCCGCAACCCCCTGTACGGGCAGCAGGCGAACCCGACCCGCATCGAGTACCGCCGCCACGACAACCCGCTGAACCCCGGACCCGACAGCTCGGACGTGTTCCCGTACGTGTACACCACCTCCCGGCTGACCGAGCACCACACGGCGGGCGGGATGAGCCGGTTCCTGCCGTACCTCTCCGAGCTGCAGCCGGCGATGTTCGTCGAGGTCAGTCCCGAGCTGGCGGCGGAACGCGGGCTGGAGCACATGGGGTGGTGCCACGTGATCACGGGCCGGTCCGCCGTCGAGGGACGGGTCATGGTGACCGAGCGACTCCGGCCGCTGCGGATCGACGGGCGGCAGGTCCACCAGGTGTGGCTGCCCTACCACTGGGGAGCGCGGGGACTGGTCACCGGCGACGCCGCCAACGACCTCTTCGGGATCTCCCTCGAGCCCAACGTGCTCATCCAGGAGACCAAGGCCGGGACCTGCGACGTCCGGCCGGGCCGGCGACCGCGCGGGCCGGCGCTCCTGGCCTACGTGGCCGAGCATCGCCGTCGGGCCGGCATGGACGACGACGCGACGCCGATCGTCACCGCACGCTCCGCCGGCGGCCCGGAGGGCTCGGAGGGGGCGCGAGACAGGACCGAGGGGACCGATGACTAGCAACAGGCTGTTCGGGCCGGTGGACCCGGCCCGCGAGACCGGGTACGAGGACCCGCCGCCGCGCAAGGGGTTCTTCACCGACACCTCCGTGTGCATCGGCTGCAAGGCCTGCGAGGTGGCCTGCAAGGAGTGGAACCTCATCCCCGACGACGGCTTCGACCTGCTCGGGTCCTCCTACGACAACACCGGGGCCCTCGGGGGGAGCACGTGGCGGCACGTCGCCTTCGTCGAGCAGCCCGGCCGGCGCGCGGACCTCGGGATGCCGGGCATGGGTCCGCCGTCCGGGACGGCCGGCACGGCCGCAGCCCCCGCTCCGCAGGGCCCGTCCCAGCCCCCGCCGGTCAGCGGGCATGAGCAGGTCGACGCGCTCGCGGCCGCGGGCCGGACGACCGGGGCGCCGGAGCACGAGCAGCCAGACTTCCGCTGGCTGATGTCCTCCGACGTGTGCAAGCACTGCACCCACGCCGCCTGCCTCGACGTCTGCCCGACCGGCGCCCTGTTCCGGACCGAGTTCGGCACGGTCGTCGTCCAGGACGACGTGTGCAACGGGTGCGGCTACTGCGTGGCCGCGTGCCCCTACGGCGTGATCGAGCGGCGCCGGGGCCCGGAGGGCACGCGGAACGTCGGCATCGCCCAGAAGTGCACCCTGTGCTACGACCGGCTCGGCGCCGGCATGGAGCCGGCCTGCGCGAAGGCGTGCCCGACCGACTCCATCCAGTTCGGCGACGTCGAGGAGCTGCGTGCCCGAGCCGAGCGGCGCCTCGAGGAGGTCCGCGCCGACGGCGAGGACCGCGCCCAGCTGTACGGCCACGACCCGGACGACGGCGTCGGGGGAGCGGGCGCGTTCTTCCTGCTCCTCGACGAGCCCGAGGTGTACGGCCTGCCGCCGGACCCCGTGGTCACGACCAAGGACCTGCCGGCCATGTTCAACCGTGCCGGGCTCGCCGGACTCGCCCTGCTGGCCGGCGCCGCGGCCGCGTTCCTGGGAGGTCGCCGGTGAGCGGCACCGTGCCCTCCGGGAAGGGGCCCGCCGGCGGGACGCATGCCGAGCGCGCGTCGTACTACGGCCGCCCGGTGGTCAAGGCACCGCCCTGGGAGCACGACATCCCCGCCTACATGTTCGCCGGCGGGCTCGCCGCCGGGTCCTCCCTGCTTGCCGCGGGCGCGGACCTGACGGGCCGGCCCGCGCTGCGCCGGGTCGGGCGGCTGACCTCGCTCGGCGCCCTGGGCTTCTCCATGGCTGCCCTGGTCCACGACCTGGGCCGGCCCGCGCGCTTCCTCAACATGCTGCGCACCGTGAAGCTGACGTCACCGATGTCCGTCGGGACCTGGATCCTGTCCGGCTACGGGCTGCCCGCCGGGATCGCCGCGGCGGCCGAGGCCTCCGCGGCGCTCGGGCTGCGGCGGGGGCCCTTCCGGCTGCTGGCCGCGCTCGGACGCCCGGCGGGGATCGCCGCCGCGGTCACCGCACCGCCCGTGGCGGGATACACCGCCGTCCTGCTGTCGGACACGGCGGCACCGACCTGGCACGAGTCCTACCGCGAGCTCCCGTTCGTCTTCTGCGGCTCGGCCGCGGCGGCCGCGGGAGGCCTCGCCACCGCCCTCGTGCCGATGTCCCAGGCCGGCCCGGCACGGCGTCTCGCCCTGGGGGGCGCCGTGGCCGAGCTGGTCGCGGAGCACCGCATGGAGCACCGGCTCGGAATGCTCGCCGAGCCGCTCCGGACCGGGACGGGCGGGAAGCTCATGCGCGCGGCGCGGGCGCTGACCGCCGCCGGGGCCGCGCTGAGTCTGGTGGCCGGCCGGAGCCGGGTGGCCGCGGTCGCGTCGGGCGCGGCCCTCGTCGCCGGGTCGGTGTGCACCCGGTTCGGTGTCTTCCAGGCCGGGATGGACTCCGCGAAGGATCCGAAGTACACCGTCGGACCGCAGCGGGAGCGACTGGAGCGGGGCGAGCCGGTCCGGTACCGCGGCTGAGCCGGCGTCGATGTGCCGAGACGTGCGCACGGCACGCCTCGGCACATCACGCGTGGTCAGGCGGCCTTGACCATCCCGTGCGGGTCGAGCACGAACTTCTTGGCCGCGCCGGCGTCGAAGTCCGCGTAGGCCTTCGGGGCCTCGTCCAGGGACACCGCCGTCGCGTTGACGTTCTTCGCGATGCTGACCTTGTCGTGCAGGATCGCCTGCATCAGCCCGCGGTGGTACTTCATCACCGGGCACTGCCCGGTGACGAAGACGTGGGACTTGGCGAAGCCGAGTCCGAAGCGCAGGGACAGCGAGCCCTCACGTGCGGCGGGCTCCGCGGCACCCGGGTCACCGGTCACGTACAGCCCGGGGATACCGAGGCTGCCGCCGGCCATGGTGATGTCCATCAACGAGTTCAGCACCGTGGCCGGTGCCTCGGTCTGCGCGTTGTCCCCGTGCCCGCGGGCCTCGAAGCCGACGGCGTCGACGCCGCAGTCGACCTCGGGGACGCCGAGGATCTGCTCGATCTGGTCCTTCGGGTCGCCTTTCGAGACGTCCACGGTCTCGCAGCCGAAGCTGCGGGCCTTGGCGAGCCTGTCCTCGACCAGGTCACCGACGATGACCACGGCGGCGCCCAGGAGGTGGGCCGAGGTCGCGGCCGCGAGCCCCACCGGCCCCGCTCCGGCCACGTACACGGTGGAGCCGACCCCCACGCCGGCGCTGACCGCGCCGTGGAAACCCGTGGGGAAGATGTCCGAGAGCATGGTCAGGTCGAGGATCTTCTCCAGGGCCTGGTCCTTGTCCGGGAACTTCAGGAGGTTCCAGTCGGCGTAGGGGACCAGGACGTACTCGGCCTGGCCTCCGACCCAGCCGCCCATGTCGACGTAGCCGTACGCCGAGCCGGGCCGGTCGGGGTTGACGTTCAGGCAGATGCCGGTCTTGCGCTCCTTGCAGTTGCGACACCGGCCGCACGCGATGTTGAACGGGACCGAGACCAGGTCGCCCTTCTTGATGAACTCGACGTCGCGCCCGACCTCGACGACCTCGCCGGTGATCTCGTGCCCGAGCACCAGGCCTTCCGGTGCCGTGGTCCGGCCGCGGACCATGTGCTGGTCGGAGCCGCAGATGTTCGTGGAGACCACCTTGAGGATGACGCCGTGGTCGACCTTGCGCCCGACGTTCGCCGGGTTGACGCCCGGCCCGTCCTTCAGCTCGAACTCCGGGTACGGGATGTCGACGACCTCGACCTTGCCGGGACCGGCGTAGCTGACTGCCTTGTTGCTCACCGTCGAGCCTCCTTGTGTGTACGGACACACCCGAGCCCAGGCCGGACCCGGGACTCCCCACCTTGCCATGGCCGGTTCCGTGCGCAACCGCGGATCGGGGTGAAGATCTGGTGAACCGTGGGGTGAGGGGCCCGCCTGCGGCGCCCGCACCGGCTCCGGTCCCCGATGCGGCCGATAGGCTCATTCCCATGGTCATGCGTCAGCTCCGGAGCGTCCACGAGGGCCGCACCCCGCCCGGCACGTGAGCACCCCGTGAGCACGACCACGATCGCACCGGACGAATCCGTCAGGGTCCGGCTCGACCTGTCCTACGACGGCACCGACTTCTCCGGCTGGGCCGCCCAGCCAGGTCTGCGCACCGTCCAGGGTGTGCTCGAGGACGCCCTCACCACGGTCCTCCGGCTACCGCAGCCCGCCCGCCTGACGGTCGCCGGACGTACCGACGCCGGGGTGCACGCCCGCGGGCAGGTGGCTCACCTCGACGTGCCGCGCGCCGCCTGGGACGCCGTCGTGGGCCGGAGCGACCGCCGCCCTGCCGAGGCTTTGGTCAGCCGGCTCGCGGGTGTGCTCGGGCGGGAGCAGGAGCCGCGTGGCGCCGCCGACGTCGTCGTGCGCCGCGCCACCGAGGTCCCGCCCGCGTTCGACGCCCGCTTCTCAGCCTTGTGGCGCCGGTACGTCTACCGGGTCAGCGACCGGCCGGAGGCCACCGACCCGCTCCGGCGCCGCGAGGTGGTCCGGCACCATCGGGAGCTCGACGTCGCCGCCATGGAGGAGGCCACCTGGGGCCTGCTGGGCGAGCACGACTTCGCCGCGTACTGCAAACCGCGCGAGGGGGCGACGACGATCCGCGAGCTGCTGGAGTTCCAGTGGCGCAGGATCCCCCCCTTCGCGCCGGACGCCGGCCTGGTGGCCGCGGAGGTGCGAGCAGACGCGTTCTGCCACTCGATGGTGCGGGCCCTCGTCGGCGCCTGCCTCGCCGTGGGGGAGGGGCGGCGTGGCCCGGACTGGCCTGCGGAGGTCCTCGCCGCCGCGGTGCGGGACCCCGCGGTCACCGTCGCCCCGGCACACGGCCTGACCCTCGAGGAAGTGTCCTACCCGCCCCTGGAGGATCTCGCGGCACGGGCGCGCGCCGCCCGTCGTGTGCGCACCCTCGGGGACGAGAGCTAGGCCGACGTGAGCACGCGCTCGCCACCCGCGTAGACGTTGAGGCTCCGGCCCCGGCTGAACCCGGCCAGCAGCAGCCCGGCCTCCGCGGCCAGCTCGACCGCGAGCGAGGACGGGGCGCTCACCGCAGCCAGCGCCGGGATCCCCGCCATCCACGCCTTCTGGACGAGCTCGAAGGATGCCCGCCCGCTCACCTGGAGGACGGTGCGGGACAACGGCAGCCGGTCCTCGCGCACCGCCCAGCCGACGACCTTGTCGACGGCGTTGTGGCGACCGACATCCTCGCGGACACAGACCAGCTCGGCCCGACCGTCGTCGTCGATCGTGAACAGACCGGCGGCGTGCGTCCCGCCGGTCGTGTCGAAGACCCGCTGGGCCGCGCGCAGCCGGTCCGGCAGCGCGAGCAGCTCACCGAGCGCGACCCGCATCGGGTCCGCTGCGACGTCGAAGGAAGAGGTCTGGCGCACCGCGTCGATCGAGGCCGTGCCGCAGATCCCGCACGAGCTCGAGGTGTACACCTGGCGGGCACGATCCGGGTCCGGCGGGCGGACGCCGGGCGCGAGCCGGACGTCCACGACGTTGTAGCTCGCGGTGCCGTCCGGGTTCACCCCCGGGCCGTAACCGATCTCCACGACGTCGTCGCGGCGAGTCAGCACGCCCTCCGAGACGAGGAAGCCGGCGGCCAGTTCGAAGTCGTCCCCCGGCGTGCGCATCGTGACGCTCCAGGACGTCTCGCCGATGCGGATCTCCAGCGGCTCCTCACCGGCGACCCGGTCCGCCCGTTGCCGGGGCTCGCCGTCCAGGCTCAGCCGAAGCACCGGGCGGCGCTGCGTCACTCGTGCCATGGCTCCATCCTGCCCGGCCGCCGTGCCCGACCCACCCCTCCCGCTGACTCGGCACAGGATTGTCGACTCGCGCCGGGGTCAGGGGCGCTCCGGGCTTACTCGGTTTCGTCGGGCGAGACGGAGGTGCCCTCGTCGACCGCGACGTCGCCGCTCGCGTCGTCGGTCACCTCCATGGCCGCCTCCTCGGGCATGAAGCGTGCCCCGTCCCGTCCGACGTCGGTCGCGTAGACGTCCTGGGTCTCACCCGGCAGGTCGGAGGGGTCGTCGTCGTCCGGCTCGGCGACGACGCGGCCGGCGGCCGTGTCCGTGGCGCCGTCCGGTGCGGGTTCGCCGGCCGGGCCCGGCGCGGCGTAGGGGGAGGCGTCCGGGTCGTCGTCGGAGGAGGGCTCGTCCTCCCAGACGTCGGGCTCCTCGCGCGCCAGCCGGTCGTCGTGGGTCTCGCCCTCCCGCTGGCCCGACTCGGTCAGGTCCATCCCCGCGAGCGGGTCGTCGTCGGGTGCGGTGATGCCCTCGTCGAGCACGTCCTCGGAGGGGCGGTCCACGATGTCGTCGTCCTCACCCGGCTGCCAGGACTCGTCCGGGACGTACTGGTCCTCGCCGGGGCCGGCTGTCGTCGGATCGGTGTGGTCGGTGCTCATGCACGCCAGCGTGGCACCGGCCCCGCGCCCTCGCACGGTGAGGCGGGAGAATCCCGTGGACACCCTGCGCGGCGACCGCGATGGTGAGACCGTGGCGCATCTCGACCTCGCCGGCGTCGGCTACGACCTCCCGGACGGTCGCGGCCTGCTGGCGGACGTGTCCATGCGGCTCGCGGAGGGCGACCGGGTGGCTCTGGTCGGACCGAACGGGGCGGGCAAGACCACGCTCCTGCGCATCGTGACCGGGGACCTCGCGCCCCACCGCGGCAGCGTGACCTGCTCGGGCAGTCTCGCGTTCATGGACCAGCTCGTGGGACGCGTCCAGGACGACGGCTCGGTGCGGGACCTGCTCGTGGAGCACGCGCCGACCCGGCTGCGGGAGGTCGCCGAGCGGCTGACCGCCGCGGAGCTCGCCGTCATGACGGAGGACGACACGGCCGCGCAGCTCGCGTATGCCCAGGCGCTCGCCGACTGGGCCGAGGTCGGCGGCTACGGCGTCGAGGCCGAGTGGGACGAGATCACCGAGGACGTGCTCGCCCAGCCCTACGACCGTGCCCAGCATCGTGCCGTGACCTCGCTCTCCGGCGGCGAGGCGAAGCGGATCGTGCTCAGTGCCCTGCTGCGCTCACCGGCCGAGCTGCTCATCCTCGACGAGCCGGACAACTCCCTCGACGTGCCGACCAAGCGCTGGCTGGAGGAGCGGCTGCTCGAGACGCCCAAGGGTGTCCTGTACGTCAGCCACGACCGCGAGCTCCTCGCCCGCACGGCGACCCACGTCGCCTCCCTCGAGCCCGGGGCCGCGGGATCGACGGCCTGGGTGCACACCGGGTCCTACCGCACGTTTCCGGCCGCCCGTGCCGAGCGCATGAGCCGCCTCGCCGAGCAGCGCCGTCGCTGGGACGAGGAGCACGCCAAGCTGCGCCAGCTCGTCCAGATGTACAAGCAGAAGGCGTCGTACAACTCCGACATGGCGGCGCGGTTGCAGGCCGCGCGCACCAGGCTCGCCCGCTTCGAGGAGGCGGGGCCGCCGCAGGCGGTCACCGCCGAGCAGCACGTGGAGATGAGGCTGCGGGGCGGACGCACGGGCAAGCGGGCGGTCGTGTGCGAGCGTGTGGCGCTGGACGGGCTGACCCGCGAGTTCGACCTCGAGGTCTGGTACGGGGAGCGCGTCGCCGTGCTCGGCGCCAACGGTACGGGCAAGTCACACCTGCTCCGGCTGCTCGCCGCGGGCGGGACCGATCCCGAGCGCGGGCACGCGCCCGCCGACGGCCGGGCGGTCGAGGCGGTGCCGCACGCCGGGGTGGCGCGGCTCGGTGCGCGGGTGCGGCCGGGCTGGTTCTCGCAGACCGACGTCCGCGCGGACCTCGCCGGGCGGACTCTGCTGGAGGTCCTGCACCGCGGCGAGGGCTCCCGGCCGGGCGTCGGCCGCGAGCAGGCGGGCCGGATGCTCGACCGGTACGAGCTGGCACGGGCGGCCGAGCAGCGGGTCGAGACGCTCTCGGGCGGCCAGGCCGCCCGCTTCCAGATCCTGCTCCTCGAGCTCTCGGGTGCCACGCTCCTGCTGCTGGACGAGCCGACAGACAACCTCGACCTGCACTCCGCCGAGGCGCTGGAGGCGGCGCTGGCAGGCTTCGAGGGAACCGTGCTGGCGGTGACGCACGATCGATGGTTCACGCGGTCCTTCGACAGGTTCCTGCAGGTCCGGGCGGACGGGAGCGTGCTCGAGACGCCGGAGCCGGTGTGGGCGGACGACACGGCGCGGGCGCGCTGAGCGCGGACGTGGCGGGTCTCACCTCCTCGGTGTCTCGGCGGTTCTTTGCCGCAGGAGGGCCGTGCCGGTAGTCTGGTCAGGCGTTGTGCGTCATGCGTGCGCTCGCCGGTGCCTCCCACTCGCCGGTTCTCGAGCGCCGACGCCGGCAACAGCAGTACCTGACCATGGGTCGCAGCGCAGCCATCGCTGCCCCGAGAGACGCTGAAAGAAACGAAGGCTACGCCCGTGCGCACGTATTCACCGAAGCCCGGCGACGTCACGAAGAACTGGTACGTCATCGACGCTACCGACGTCGTCCTCGGCCGGCTCGCGACCCAGGTCGCGGCCCTGCTCCGTGGGAAGCACAAGCCGACCTTCGCCCCGCACGTGGACAACGGGGACTTCGTCATCGTCGTCAACGCTGACAAGGTCGCCCTCACCGGGTCCAAGCGCGAGAAGAAGATCGCGTACCGCCACTCCGGTTACCCCGGCGGGCTGAAGGCCACCAACTACGCCGAGCTCCTCGAGAAGTTCCCGGAGCGCGCCGTGGAGAAGGCTGTTCGCGGCATGCTCCCCAAGAACTCCCTGGGGCGCGCCCAGCTCCGCAAGCTGAAGGTCTACGCCGGTGCGGAGCACCCGCACAAGGCACAGCAGCCGCAGACCTTCGAGATCACGCAGGTGGCCCAGTAATCGCCGCGGCGAGGGCTCACGGACAAGGACTGAAGGAGAACTGTGGCTGAGACCACTCCCGAGATCGACCTCGAGGACGAGAACGTCCCGAGCAGCTACACCAGCGAGTCCGACGCCCCGGCCGCCGGCCAGGGCAGCTCGCTGACCGCGCCGGGCCAGGCGCTCGGACGCCGCAAGGAAGCCGTCGCGCGCGTCCGGCTGGTTCCGGGCTCCGGCCAGTGGACCATCAACGGTCGCCCGCTCGAGCAGTACTTCCCGAACAAGCTGCACCAGCAGCTCGTGAACGACCCGTTCACGCTGCTGGACATCGAGGGCCGGTTCGACGTCATCGCCCGCATCAGCGGCGGTGGTATCTCCGGCCAGGCCGGCGCGCTGCGTCTGGGCATCGCCCGGGCGCTGAACGAGATCGACGCCGAGTCGAACCGTCCCGCCCTGAAGAAGGCCGGGTTCCTCACGCGCGACGCCCGCGCGGTCGAGCGCAAGAAGGCCGGCCTGAAGAAGGCCCGCAAGGCGCCGCAGTACTCCAAGCGCTGACGAAGGACGCAGACGTGGGCCGGCGCGAGGAACGAGCGCCGGGCCACGGCCAGTCCGAGGAAGCGCGTCAGACGGCGCAGCGCTGACGAACGCGAGGCGGAGTGTGGGTCCGAGGTACGAGGACCCGCCGGAGCCGGAGTGTGAGGAAGCGCGTCAGACGGCACAGCGCTGACGAAGGACGCAAGAACGCGAGGCGGCCCCGCACCATCCGGTGCGGGGCCGTCGGCGTCTCAGCGGTCTCAGGCGGTTGAGAAGTCGTCGGCGTGCTCGCGTGCCCACTCGGCGAACGTCAGCGCGCGGCGACCCGTCACCTTCTCCACGTCGGAGGAGACCGGCTCCGGCGCGTCGACCATGGCCGACCACGCCGCCATGCCGGCCTCTGCGAAGTCCGCGCCCATCTCCACGGTCAGCTGGGCCCGGGCCTCGGCCTCGGGCTGCTCCTCCCAGCGCACGGGCCGGCCGATGGCCTCGCCGATCAGGCGTGCCTGCTCCGACTGGGGGAGTGCCTCGGGCCCGGTGACGTCGTAGGCGTGGCCGTCGTGCCCGTCGTCCAGCAGCGCGCGTACGGCTGTCGCGGCGACGTCGCGCTCGTGGACCAGCGAGCGGGTCGCGCCGCCGTACGGTCCGCGCACGACGCCGGAACGCACCTGCTCGGCCCAGCCGAGGGTGTTCGTCGCCAGGCCGGTGACGCGCAGGAACGTCCACTCGCGGGCCGAGCTGCGCACGGCGGCCTCGACCTGGCCCCACACGGTCTCGGGCTCCTCCGGCGCCCCGGATGCGGAGACGTAGACGATGCGGGGCGTGCGGGCGGCCAGCGCGGCGATGGTCGCAGCGGCTCCCGTGGGGTCGAAGCCCGGCCACAGCAGGTAGGCGGCGGCGGTGCCCTCGGCCGCCCGGGCCACCGCGTCGGCGTCGGTGAGATCGCCCACGACGACGTCGACGCCCGCGGGCAGGGCCGCCGAGGCCGGGTCGCGGACGAGCGCCCGTACCGGGACGTTCTCCGCCAGCAGGCCGGCGACGACGTGACGTCCGGTGTGCCCGGTGGCACCGGTGACGAGGATCGGCTGGTCCATGTGATGTGCTCCCTCGAGTGCGTGCTGCCCCGGCGCCGCCGGAGGGCCGGTCCCGGCCCGGGAGCCACTCTCTAACCTCAAGCAATGTTGAGGTCAAGCAGTGTGAGGACGGCAGCGTCGAGTTCTTCCGCGTCGAGACCTCCCGGATGGCACGATGGTCCGCGGACGGAGAGGAAGACATGGCACGACTGTTCGGCACCGACGGTGTCCGCGGGCTCGCGAACCGTGATGTCACGGCGGAGCTCGCCCTCGACCTCGGCGCTTCAGCCGCCCGGGTGCTCGTGGCGCGGCGGGAGACCACCGAGCGCCGACCGCGCGCCGTCGTCGGACGAGACACCCGCATCTCCGGGGAGTTCCTCTCCTCGGCGATCGCCGCCGGCCTCGCCGGCGCCGGCGTCGACGTCACGGACGTCGGTGTGCTGCCCACACCGGGCGTGGCGCACCTGACGGCGAGCACCGACGTGGACCTCGGCGTGGTGATCTCGGCGTCGCACAACCCGATGCCGGACAACGGCATCAAGTTCTTCGCACGCGGTGGCTTCAAGCTTCCCGACGCCGTCGAGGACGAGATCGCGGCAGGGCTGGGAGCGACGTGGGAGCGCCCGACCGGTGCTGCCGTCGGCCGGATCTCCGAGGACTCCACCTTCGCCGACCGCACCTACATCGACCACCTCGTCGCCGCGACCGACCAGCCGCTGCAGGGCCTGCGCATCGCGCTGGACTGCGCGAACGGCGCGGCGTCGGACATCGCCCCGCTGGCCCTGCGTGAGGCCGGCGCGGACGTCGTCGTCATCAACGCCTCGCCGGACGGCCGGAACATCAACGAGAAGTGCGGCTCCACGCACCCCGAGCAGCTCCAGGCCGTCACGGTCGCCTCGGACGCCGCCTTCGGCGTCGCGTACGACGGCGACGCCGACCGGTGCATCGCCGTGGACCACACCGGTGCGCTCGTCGACGGCGACCAGATCCTGGGTCTGCTCGCCACCGCGATGAAGGAGGCCGGCACACTCGCCGCCGACACGCTCGTGGTCACGGTGATGTCCAACCTCGGGCTCCTCCTCGCCATGCGCGAGGCCGGCATCGAGACCGTGCAGACGGCCGTCGGGGACCGGTACGTGCTCGAGGCGATGCGCGCGGGCGGTTACGGTCTCGGCGGGGAGCAGTCCGGTCACATCATCAACGCGCGGCACGCCACCACCGGGGACGGGGTGCTCACCTCGCTGCTCCTCGCCGCCCGGGTCGTCGCCACCGGCCGCACGCTGGCCGACCTGGCAGCCGTCGTCACCCGGATGCCACAGGTCCTCGTCAACGTTCCGGGTGTGGACAAGGCTCGGGCGGCCGACGACGAGGGTGTGGTCGAGGCGGTCACCCGCGCGGAGAGCGTGCTCGGCGACACTGGCCGCGTCCTGCTCCGGCCGTCCGGCACCGAGCCGCTGGTCCGGGTCATGGTCGAGGCGGCCACGCTGGACGAGGCCGAGGTCGTGGCGCACGGCCTGGCCGACGTCGTCGAGCAGCGTCTCAAGCTCTGACGTCGGTTCCGGCACAGCCGGTCGGAGCCGCATGGAACCCGGTCGCACGCCGGATCGTTTTCAGGGTTCGTATCAGGGCTATTCCCGATGCTCGGCCTCGCCGGGGTGCCGTACCGTGGCATGACCCGCCGGGCCGGAACCGAGAAGGGACACCCCATGGAGCTGATGGCCACCATCGAGGGCTTCGTCCTCTCTCTGGGCGCCTCTCCGTGGGTTCTCGTCGCGGTCGTGGTGCTCGCGACGATCGACGGGTTCTTCCCGCCGGTACCCAGCGAGTCCATCGTCATCGCCGTCGCCGTGATCTCGGTCGCCGGGGACGGCCCGTCGCTGTGGCTCCTGGTGCCGGCCGCGGCGATCGGCGCGTTCGCCGGTGACCTCATCGCGTACTCGATCGGGTCGAAGATCCCGGTCGACGACATGCGGGTGTTCCGCGGCCCCCGCGGGAGCGCGGCTCTGGAGCGCGCCAAGCGCACGCTCGCCCGCCGGGGAACGGTCTTCATCCTCTCGGCGCGGTTCGTGCCGATCGGTCGCGTCGCGGTCAACATGACCGCCGGGGCCGTCGGCTACCCCCGTCCCCGGTTCGTGATCATCGCGGCGATCGCCGCCGTGGTCTGGGCCGGGTACTCCACGCTGATGGGGGTCGGCGCCGGCCACTTCCTCCACGAGCACCCGCTCGTCGCGGTCGCGGTCGGGGTCGTCGGTGGGGTCCTTGCCGGCATCCTGGTGGACAAGCTGCTCGGGCTCGTCCACCGCCGCTGGTTCCCCGACGTGCCGCCTCCGGAGGAGGAGATGCAGGTCGCCGACGGCCCGGACGGGTCCGACGACGGCTCCGGGGACGACGGCGGTGCGCGTCCCGGCAGTGGCCAGGGCGGCAGCTCGTCCGCCGACCGGGGTACCGGGACGCCTGGCCGAGGCGGCGCGGACGGGGCGCGCCCGCCCCGAAACGGCGTGGATGAGCCGGTGGGTGCCGCCGAGCTCTGAGGGTCCTCCGCTCGTCCCTCGCTCGTGCTCGTCAGAGCTTGGTGTGGGATGGCGCTCTTCCTCGCACTCCGCTCGTCCCTCGCTCGTGCTCGTCAGAGCTTCCTCAACCTCATGCGGTGCATGCGGTGGTCCGCGTCCTTCGTCAGCACCAGCCGTGCCCTGCCACGCGTCGGCAGGATGTTCTGCCGCAGGTTGGGCGCGTTGATGGACTCCCAGATCGACTCGGCCCGCGCCACCGCCTCGTCGTCGGACAGGCCCGCATAGGTCCGGAAGTAGGAGTCGGGCTGCGCGAAGGCGGTGCGTCGGAGCCGCAGGAACCGGTCGACGTACCACGCCTTGATGTCCCGGGTGCGCGCGTCGACGTAGATCGAGAAGTCGAAGAAGTCGCTCACCGCCAGCGATGACGTACCGTCCGTCGTCGCGCGGGCCGGAGCCAGGACGTTCAGCCCCTCCAGGATCAGCACGTCCGGCCGGCGGACCACCTGCTGGCGCCCGGGCACGATGTCGTACGTGACGTGGTCGTACAGCGGCGCGGTGACCTCTTCGGCGCCGCCCTTGACGTCGGCGACGAACCGCAGCAGCGCCCGCCGGTCGTAGGACTCGGGGAACCCCTTGCGCTCCAGCAGCCCGCGGCGGCGCAGCTCGGCGTTGGGGTAGAGGAACCCGTCCGTCGTGACGAGGTCCACCCGCGGGGTCTGCGGCCACCGACGCAGCAGCTCGCGCAGCAGACGCGCGGTCGAGGACTTCCCGACGGCGACCGAGCCCGCGATCCCGATGACGTAGGGCGTGCGGGTGGGGTGCTCGCCGAGGAACGTCGACGTCGCCCGGTGCAGCTGCCCCGTGCCGCCCGCGTACAGCTGGAGGAGGGCCGAGAGCGGCCGGTAGACCGCGTCCACCTCCGCCAGGTCCGTGGGGTCGCCCAGCCCGCGCAGGTGGGCCACGTCCGCGTCCGTCAGCGGCAGCGGCGTCGAGGCGGCCAGGCGCGACCACGAGGCGCGGTCGAACTCCACGAACGGGTTGGGTGGCGCCTGCGCGGACACGGTGCGTGGCGAGGACACGGCCCCATACTCTCGCACAGAGCCGCGCGACCGACGCACCCGCGTGGTTGACGCGTGCGGTGGGGTGAGCCACATCGGCACTGCTCACCGCTGGGGGAACCTATGCTGCCTCTCATGTGCGGAATCGTCGGATACGTCGGCCCCGGCACCCCGAGCACGCGGCCGCTGGACGCCGCGCTCGACGGCCTCGCGCGGTTGGAGTACCGCGGCTACGACTCGGCCGGCGTCGCTGTCGTGACCCCCGGAGGGCTGTCGAGCGCGAAGAAGGCGGGCAAGCTCGCCAACCTCCGTCAGGTGCTCGCGGAGCACCCGCTCCCGGAGGGCACCGCGAGCATCGGGCACACCCGGTGGGCGACCCACGGCGCCCCCACCGACGTCAACGCCCACCCGCACCTCAGCCGGGACGGGCGCCTCGCCGTCATCCACAACGGCATCATCGAGAACTTCTCGACGCTGCGCTCCGAGCTGGCCGACGCCGGTGTGCCGTTCACCTCCGAGACGGACACCGAGGTCGTCGCGCACCTGCTGGGCCGCGCGTACGCGGGCGACCTGACGGACGCGATGCTCGAGGTGACCCGCCGCCTCGAGGGCGCCTACACCCTGCTCGCGGTGCACGCCGACGAGCCGGGCGTCGTGGTGGGCGCGCGCCGCAACTCGCCCCTCGTCGTCGGGCTCGGCGACGGCGAGAACTTCCTCGGCTCCGACGTCTCGGCCTTCATCTCCTCCACCAGGGAGGCGATGGAGATCGGCCAGGACGAGGTCGTGACCATCACCGCGGACGAGGTCCGCGTCCGCGACGCTGGCGGGTCGGAGATCCAGGCCCCGCGGTTCCGCGTCGACTGGGACGCCGACGCCGCCGTGAAGGACGGGTTCGACACCTTCATGGAGAAGGAGATCCACGAGCAGCCCAAGGCCGTCGCGGACACGCTCCTGGGCCGTCACGACGAGGACGGCAACCTTGTGCTGGACGAGCTCCGCGTCGACGAGTCGGTGCTGCGGACGGTCGACAAGATCATCGTCGTCGCCTGCGGCACCGCCGCCTACGCCGGTCACGTGACGAAGTACGCGGTCGAGCACTGGTGCCGCATCCCGGTGGAGGTCGAGCTCGCCCACGAGTTCCGGTACCGCGACCCGGTGGTGGACGTGCGCACCCTCGTGGTGGCCATCTCCCAGTCCGGGGAGACCATGGACACGCTCATGGCGATCCGGCACGCCCGCGAGCAGGGCGCCAAGGTGCTCGCCATCGTCAACACCCACGGCTCGACCATCGCGCGGGAGTCCGACGCCGTGCTGTACACGCACGCCGGGCCCGAGGTCGCCGTGGCCTCGACCAAGGCATTCCTCTCCCAGATCACCGCCTGCTACCTCCTGGGCCTGTACCTGTCCCAGCTGCGCGGCTACAAGTACCCGGACGAGGTTGCCGGCTACCTCGACGAGCTGGGCCGGCTTCCGGAGAAGATCCAGCAGGTGCTCGACGCCGAGGGCCACGTCAAGGACGTCGCCCGTGCCATGAAGGACACTGACGCCGTGCTGTTCCTCGGCCGGCACGTCGGCTACCCGGTGGCGCTCGAGGGCGCACTGAAGCTCAAGGAGCTGGCGTACATCCACGCGGAGGGCTTCGCCGCCGGCGAGCTCAAGCACGGCCCCATCGCGCTCATCGAGCCGGGCCGGGACGTCTTCGTCATCGTGCCGACCCCGCGGCGTCCGCTGCTGCACAACAAGGTGGTCTCCAACATCCAGGAGATCCGCGCTCGAGGTGCCCGGACCCTCGTCATCGCGGAGGAGGGGGACGACAGCATCGACCAGTGGGCCGAGGTGATCTTCCGCGTGCCCCGCACGCCGACGCTCATGATGCCGCTGGTCACGGTGGTCCCGCTGCAGATCTTCGCCTGCGCCCTCGCCGCCGCGAAGGGCCTCGACGTGGACCAGCCGCGCAACCTCGCCAAGTCCGTGACGGTCGAGTGAGCGTCGGGTCGGGCGCAGCGTGATCGTCTCGGTCGGCATCGACGTGTGCGACGTCGAACGGTTCATGAGCCGCCTCGAACGGGCGCCCAGGCTCCGCGAGAAGCTCTTCACCGAGGACGAGCGGGACCTCCCGGACTCCTCCCTCGCCGCCCGGTTCGCCGCCAAGGAGGCGGTCGCCAAGGCACTCGGGGCGCCGGCCGGGCTGCGCTGGCACGACTGCACGGTCCACCGGGTGCTCGGCGGCCCGCCGGAGGTGGAGATGCGCGGGACGGTCGCCGCCCGTGCGCGTGAGCTCGGCATCACCCGCTGGCACCTGTCCATCTCGCACGACGCCGGGATCGCCTCGGCCATGGTGGTCGCGGAGGGTGCGCAGTCCGAGGACGCCGTTTGAGGGCGCTGACGGTGCACGGACCCGGTGACGTCCGCGTGGTGGACATGCCCGACCCGCGGCCGGACGACGGTGAGGTGCTGCTCGCCGTCGAGTGGGGCGGCCTGTGTGGTTCAGACCTGTCCTACTGGCGGCACGGAGCCTCGGGCACCGCCCGACTACGCAGGCCCATGGTCCTCGGGCACGAAGTGGCCGGGAGCGTGGTGGCGACCGGTCGGGGTGTGTCGGGGATCCCGCTGGGGCTGCGTGCCGCCGTCCATCCGGCCACGCCTTCGCACGAGCCGCTTCCGCCACGTCTCGCCGGCCGGACGAACCTCCATGCCGAGGTCCGGTATCTCGGGTCGGCCGCCTTCGACCCCCACACCGACGGTGGCTTCGCCGAGCTGCTGCGGGTCCGCGTCGACCAGCTCCGGCCGCTGCCACCGGAGGTCACCACCCGCCACGGGGCGCTCGCGGAGCCGCTCGGGGTCGCCCTCCACGCCGTGAGACGGGCGGGCGGGTTGAACGGGCGGGAGGTGCTGGTCAACGGGTGCGGCCCGATCGGGGCGCTCATCGTGGCGGCTGCCCGGCACGAGGGAGCCGGACGGATCATCGTCTGCGATCTTGCGCGTGGTGCCGTGGAGGTCGCACGACGTATGGGCGCGGACGAGGTCCGCGTGCTCGGCGAGGATGACGAGCTCCCGGAGGATGTCGAGGTGACGTTCGAGGCGTCGGGCTCGCCGGCGGCGCTTCGCGGCGTGCTCCGGGCGACGGCCCGGGGCGGCACGATCGTCCAGGTCGGCAACCTTCCCGGGACCGCGGCCGAGTCCGTCCTGGGCGATCTGGTCACCCGGGAGCTCACGTGGGTCGGTGCTTACCGTTTCGTCGACGAGATCACCGAGGCGATCGACGCGATGGGTGCCGGTCTCGACGTCTCGCCCGTGATCACCCACGAGTTCGACCTGGATCAGGCGGGCGAGGCCCTCGCCGTGGCAGCTGATCGTGCATCCGGCGCGAGCAAGGTGATGCTGCGGGTCCGCACCACCAGTCCGTCCGAGGAGACGACGTCTCACCCGGGACGTGACCTCCCGGCGAAGGAGTGACCTCTCGGCGGAGCGAGGTGATGCACGGCACCATGGGGCCATGATCCGTGCGCACAGCGCCGCCACCGTGCGGGAGGTCGAGGAGCCCAGGCTCGCCGCCGGCGAGCCGCTCATGGCCCACGCCGCCTTCGCGCTGGCCACGCACGTCGCCCGGGAGCTGCGCGACCGCACCGGCCGGGTCGCCGGCTCCGTGGTGCTGCTGCTGGTCGGCGGCGGGAACAACGGCGGGGACGCGCTGTACGCCGGCACCCACCTGGCGCGGCGCGGCTGCCAGGTGCACGCCGCCGTGGTGAGCGACCGTGCCCACGAGGCCGGCCTGGCCGCCGCGCGCGCGTCCGGCGTCCGGGTGCACGAGCTCCTCGCCGCGCCGGACCTGCCCGGCGCCGTGGTCGATCTCGCGGGCCGCTGCCACGTGTGGGTCGACGGCCTCACCGGCATCGGCGCGCGTGGGCCGCTGCGGGAGCCGGTGGCCGGGATCGTGGCCGCGCTGGCGGAGGAGCGCGCGGCGTGGTCGTCGCTGCTGGCCGAGCCGATCGTCGTGGCGGTGGACGTCCCCAGCGGCATCGGGGTCGACGACGGCACCGTGCCGGGCCCGGTCCTTCCGGCGGACGTCACGGTGTCCATGGGGACGGCGAAGCCCGGGCTGCTCCTCCCGCCCGCCGCCGCCCTCGCCGGGCGCCTCGAGGTGGTCGACCTCGGGCTCACGGAGCTCGCCGACCGCGAGCCGGCCGCCTGCTCGCTCGGCCGTTCCGACGTCGCCGCGCTCTGGCCGGTGCCCGGGCCGGAGGACCACAAGTACACCCGGGGCGTGCTCGGGCTGGTGGCCGGGTCCCGGACCTACCCGGGCGCCGCCGTGCTGTGCGCGGCGGGGGCGCTGCGGACCGGGCTCGGCATGGTGCGCTATCTCGGTCCCGAGGTGCCGACGAGCCTGGTGCGCGCCGCGCACCCGGAGATCGTCACCGTCCCCGGGCGGGTCCAGGCGTGGGTGCTCGGGCCTGGTGTGGACCCGCGGGACGCGGCCCGGACGGCGGAGCTCGCCGACCACCTCGACGAGGCCGCCGGGCAGGGCCTGCCCGCCGTGCTCGACGCCGGCGCCCTGACGCTGCTCCACGACGACGTCGACCTCGCCGGTCCGACCGTGCTGACGCCGCACGCCGGTGAGCTGGCCGAGCTGCTCACCGCGCGCGGCGAGCACACCCCCCGCCGCGACGTCGAGGCGGCACCGGCGCGGCACGCCCGCCTCGCGGCGGAGATCACGGGCGGCACCGTGCTGCTCAAGGGCGCCCGGACCGTCGTCGCGGCGCCGGAGGGACCGCTCCACGCCCAGGGGGACGCCACCGGGTGGCTCGCGACCGCCGGCGCGGGGGACGTGCTGGCCGGCGTCCTCGGGGCGCTCCTGGCGGCCTACGGGGATGCGATCGCCGAAGCCGTCCACCCGGCCGCGTCGCTGGCGCCGCTCGCCGCCGCGGCCGCCTCGGCGCACGGGCATGCCGCCCGCCTCGCGGCCGGGCTGCCCTTCGACGCCGACGACGACCCCGCCGGCCCGATCGGGGTGCCGATCACCGCGAGCGACGTCGCCGACGCCCTGCCCGGTGCGCTGAGCACGATCCTGGACTGACCGAGTGCCAGACTTGGGCTCGATGAGCGAGATGACCGTGCCGGGCTGGCCCGCGACCCACCCCGCGCGTGCCATCGTGGACCTCGCGGCCATCCGGCACAACGTCCGGACGCTCGGCGCGGCGGCACCGTCCTCGGCCGTCATGGCCGTGGTCAAGGCCGACGCGTACGGGCACGGCCTGCTGCCGGTCGCGACCGCGGCTCTCCAGGCGGGGGCCACCTGGCTGGGCGTCGCCCAGGTCGCGGAGGCCCTTCCTCTGCGTGCGGGCCTGGACGCCACCGGCGTCCGGCCGCCGATTCTCGCCTGGCTGTTCGCACCGGGCGCCGACCTCGCCCCGGCGGTCGCGGCGGACATCGACCTCTCCGCCTCGGCGCCGTGGGCGATCGAGGAGATCGCCGCCGCCGCGCGCGCCACCGGCCGCACCGCCCGCGTGCACCTCAAGGTCGACACCGGCATGTCCCGGGGCGGGGCACGCCCCGAGGCGTTCGGGGACCTGCTGGACGCCGCCGCCCGGGCCCGCGCCGACGGGACGATCGAGGTGGCCGGGATCTGGTCCCACCTGGCCTGCGCCGACGAGCCGGACAGCCCGGTCACCGCTCAGCAGGTCGAGGTCTTCACCGCGGCCCTGGACCAGGCCGGGCGTGCCGGGATCCGGCCCGAGGTGCGGCACATCGCCCAGTCGGCCGGCACCCTGTTCCACCCGGCCGCCCACTTCGACCTCGTCCGGCCGGGCATCGCCACCTACGGCCTGACGCCCGCGCCGGCGGTCGCCTCCTCTGCCGACCTCGACCTACGGCCGGCGATGCGTGTCGAGGCCAGGCTCACGGTGGTCAAGACCGCCCCACCGGGCACCGGGATCTCCTACGGGCACCGCGCCCGCACCACGGCCGAGACGACGCTCGCCGTCGTGCCGCTCGGCTACGCCGACGGCCTGCCCCGGACCGCCTCGGACGCGGGCCCGGTGAGCATCGCCGGCCGCAAGCTGCACGTGGCCGGACGGATCTGCATGGACCAGATGGTCGTCGACGTCGGCCCCGGCTCGGGCGTGAGGGAGGGAGACCTCGCGGTCGTCTTCGGCGCCGGGGACGACGGTGGCCCCACCGCCGACGAGTGGGCCGAGGCCGCGGGCACCATCAGCTACGAGATCGTCTCCGGGATCGGCGCACGGGTGCCCCGCGTGCACGTCGACACCGCAAGACCCGGCAGGGAGGCCGCAGAGGCATGACCGTGACGCTGACCCTCGCCGACGCCGAGTCCACCCGCGACCTGGGACGCCGCCTCGCCGCCCTGCTGCGGGCCGGCGACCTCGTGCTGCTCTCCGGAGACCTCGGCGCGGGCAAGACCACGCTCGTCCAGGGCATCGGTGCCGGCATGGACGTGCGCGGACAGGTCGCCTCGCCGACCTTCATCATCGCGCGGGTCCACCCGGCGCTCGGGGACGGCCCGGACCTCGTCCACGTCGACGCCTACCGGCTCGGCTCCCTCGAGGAGGTCGACGCGCTCGACCTGGACACCTCCCTGGAGGACTCGGTGACCGTCGTGGAGTGGGGGACCGGCAAGGTGGAGAGCCTCGCCGCCGACCGCCTGGAGATCGACCTGCACCGTCCGCACGGCGCCTCCGGCGAGAGCCTCGAGGAGCTGGCCGCACCGGCGCCGCGGGAGGCGACCCTCCGCGGGGTGGGCGACCGGTGGGCCGACGTCGACCTGGGACTGCTCCTGCCGTGAGGTTCCGCACCGCTCTGCTCGCCGCAGCGACGACGCTGCTCGGGCTGGTCGTGACGGTCGCCGCCGCCACGTTCGCCGCCGGCACACCGACGCCCGATGCGCGGACGGCGCCGCCGCAGCCCGAGGCCGTCGACGGTGTCCCGGCCGAGGTGCTCGCCTGGTACCAGACCGCGGCGTCGGTCGTGCTCGCGGAGCAGGCCACCTCGCGCCTCGACCTGGCACCGGGGGAGGGCGAGGAGGCCGAGCTGGGCCTCGTGCGCACGGTCTCGGCCTGGTCGCCCGGTCTCGTTGCCGGCACCGACCTGGACCCGCCCGTCGTCGCGCGGGAGGAGTGGATCTCCCCCGTGCGGATCGACGGCGAGGGGGTGGGCGTGCTGCGTGCCGCGTTCGGCGACGACGGCCAGGTACAGGTGACGAGCCTCGAGGCCTCCGGCGGACTGGCCGACGCGATGCTCGGCCTCGCCCCGACGGGCCCGGTCGTCCACGACGACATGCTGGACGCCTGGTTCACCGTCTCAGGCGGGGAGGTCGGCCCGCTGGATGACGCGGCCCGGGACGCGCTCGCCGGCACGGTGCCGATCGAGCTCTACCAGCCGTTCGTCACCGAGCGGTACAGCGAGGAGGAGGTCGTCCAGGTCCCGGCCGGGCCGAGCTGGGTGCCGGCCGCGTGGGTCGGCGCCGTGCTCGCGGTGCTGCTCGCGTGGGCCGGCCTCATCGTGTGGCTGCGCCGCGACAACGCCTGACACCCCCGGCGGCGCACTAACCTGGGCGCGTGCTGATCCTCGCCATCGACACCTCCGCCGGGTCGGCCGCCGCCCTCGTGGAGACCACGGCCGGCGGGCCGTTCGGGACCGCGCCGGGCGGGAGCGACCCGGCCCTCGCCCCGCTGACCGTGCACGGCCGCGCCGACAGCCGCGACCCGCGCAAGCACGCGGAGCTGCTCGCCCCCCTCGTCGCCGGCCTCCTCGAGGGCCGCACCGCGGTGGACCTCGTCGCCGTCGGGACCGGTCCCGCGCCGTTCACGGGCCTGCGAGCGGGCATCGTCACCGCCCGGGCCTTCGCACACGGCAGACGGATCCCGGTGCACGGGGTCGCCTCGCTCGACGTGCTCGCGCGGCAGGCGCTCGACGCCCGTGCCGCCTCCGGTGACGGCGAGGTCCCCGAGGTCCTCACCGTCACCGACGCCCGGCGCCGCGAGGTCTACTGGGCGCGCTACCGCGCTGCCGGCACCGACGACGTCGAACGGCTCGCCGGCCCGGAGGTGGCGCCCCCCGCCGCCGTGGCCGAGCAGCACGCCCAGGCTCTGGTCGGCGGCCTCCTGCTCGCCGGCTCCGGCACCCGGCTCTACCCGGAGCTGCTGCCCGGGACACCGGACCTGCCGGAGACGCTCGACCCCGCCGTGCTGGCGCGAGTCGTGCTGTCCCGGCTTGCCCGCCGCGATCGCGGCGAGGACCCGGAGCTCGGCCTCGAGCCGCGCTACCTGCGCCGCCCCGACGTGCACGTCCCCGGCGGCGCGAAGCGGGTCTCCTGACGGATGGCCGCCGCGCACGCAGCGACGCACGGGCCCGGACGCTCCGGTGGTGGGGTCAGGCTCCGCCCCCTCACGCTGGAGGACCTGGACCGCATCATGGAGCTGGAGGCGGAGCTCTTCGGGCGTGGTGCGTGGAGCCGCGGGGCGTACGTCGAGGAGCTGACGGTGGCGCCGGACCGCACCTACGTCGCTGCCGTCGTGGGGCAGCGCGTGGTGGGCTACGCCGGTCTGGCCGGTGGGGACGAGGCCCAGGTGATGACCGTGGGCGTCGAGGAGGCCTACCGGCGCCGGGGCATCGGAGGCCTGCTGCTGGACGCGCTGCTGGCCGCCGCCCGCGAGCAGGGGTCGAGCAGTGCCCTTCTCGAGGTCCGCGCCAGCGACACGGGTGCACAGCGCCTGTACGCGGCCGCCGGGTTCGTCCCGATCGGACGACGGGCGAACTACTACCAGGCGGAGCACGAGGATGCCGTCGTGATGCGTGCCCCGCTGCGCCGTGGGCCCGGGCCTGTCGGCGCCGAGCAGGTGGAAGGAGCAGAGGATGCCTGAGACCGAGGACGTCGCACGCGCGGAGGTGCTCGTCGCGCCCGCCGCGCTCCGGGCGGAGCTCGACGCCGACCCGCCCCACCTGCTGGACGTGCGGTGGTCGCTGCAGCGGCCGGACGGACGGTCGGACTTCGAGGCCGGACACCTGCCCGGCGCCGTCTACGTGGACCTGGCGACCGAGCTCGCCGGACCGCCGAGCGCCGCCGCGGGCCGGCACCCGTTGCCCGAGCCGGCCGCCCTGCAGGCGGCGGCCCGTCGCTGGGGCCTGCGGCAGGGCCGCCCGGTCGTCGTCTACGACGACCTCGGCGGGTCCTCGGCCGCCCGGGCCTGGTGGCTGCTGCGCTGGGCGGGGCTGCGCGAGGTCCGGATCCTCGACGGCGCGCTGGCCGGCTGGCGGGCCGCCGGCGGGCCGTTGGAGACCGGGCCGGTGCAGCCAGAGCCCGGCGACGTCGTGCTGCCGCTCGCGGCCGGCGCGGCCCCCGCGATGAGGACGACGGACGCGGACGGGGTCGCGGCGTGGTCCGAGGGCGGCGTCCTGCTCGATGCCCGGGCCGGCGAGCGCTACCGCGGCGAGCACGAGCCGGTCGACCCGCGCGCCGGGCATGTGCCCGGCGCCCGCAGCGCACCCACCACGGACAACCTCGACCCGGCGGGCGCGTTCCGGCCGGCCGAGGAGCTGCTCGACCGGTTCGCCGCGCACGGTGTCACGGCCGGGTCCCGGGTCGCGGTGTACTGCGGCTCGGGGGTCACGGCCGCCCACCAGGTCGCGGCCCTGGCATCGGTCGGCGTCGACGCCGCGCTGTATCCCGGGTCGTGGTCGCAGTGGTCGTCGGACCCCGACCGGCCGGTGGCGACCGGCGACGAGACCCATACTTGAGTCATGGCACCGCGCAGCCGGTGGGAGGACACCGACCCCGCCCGGTTCGTCGCCGCGGTCGAGAACCCCGTCCGGCGGCGTGACGCCGGCACCCTGCTCGACCTGCTCGGCCGGGTCACCGGCCAGGAGGCGCGGATGTGGGCGGGGTCCGTCGTCGGGTTCGGGGAGTACCACTACCGGTACGCCAGCGGGCACGAGGGTGACGCGCCGGCCGCCGGGTTCGCGCCGCGGAAGGCGGCGACGGTCGTGTACCTCTCGGACGGCGTCGGCGCGCACGAGGCGGACCTGGAGCGGTTGGGCCCGCACCGCAGGGGCGTCGGCTGCCTGTACCTGAAGGACCTCGCGCAGATCGACCTCACGGTGCTGGAGAGCATCGTGCGCCGCTCCTACGAGTCCCTCACCGCCGGCACCTTCGGCACGCGCGCACGGGAGGCGGACGGGTGAGCCGCGCGCGGGTCACCCGTCCGCCTCCGGCTCAGAGCAGCTGGGTGGCCTGGGCGAACTCCAGCCGTCCCGCCCGCGGCCGCTGAGCCTTCTCGTCGTGCGGGTCCGGCGCATGTCCCACGTTGACCACGGCAAGCGTCCGCCACCCGTTCTGGGCGTGCACCACCGAGTCGACGCCGGCGGGGTCGAGACCCGTCATCGGCCCGACCTGCAGCCCGTGGGCCCGCAGCGCCAGGAGCAGGTAACCGAGCTGGATCAGCCCGTTCGTGCGGCCCATGGCGTCCCGCAGCTCCGGCTTGCCCGCGAAGGACTCCCGCATGCCCTCCCGGTGCGGCGCGAGCAACGGCGCGTGCTCGTGCCAGGCCGGGTCGTAGGCGGCCACCAGGCTGAGCGGTGCGGCCAGCGTCTTCGTCCGGTTCGACTCGATGAGCTGGTCGACGACGCGGGCCCGCACATCCGGGTCCGACAGGACCGTGATCCGCAGCGGCTGGATGTTCATCGACGTCGGCGCCCAGCGCAGGTCCTCGTAGGCGCGCCGCACGACCTCGACGTCCACCGGGTCGGGGGTGAAGGTGTTGGTGGTGTGGGCACCCGCGAAGAGCACGTGGCGGGCCTGCTCGTCGAGGGGTGTGGTCAGCTGTTCCGTCTCAGTCACGCCGTCCACAACTACCAGCCCGGGTCCCGACCATCCGTGCGCGGGCCGTGAGATGGGCCACGCCCGGGCCTGGGTGGCGCGTGTCACGGAACCCCTCGGCGCCGCAGCACGTTGCGGCTCCGACGGGCACGTGGGCTCCTGACGCGCTCGTCGCGGGGCGGTCGGGCCTCGGGGCGTGCACGGCCGGTTTGTGCGCCGTCGCTAGGATCGAGGCCATGGTCACGACCCCTGCCCCGCCGGTGCCGACGGTGCCGCGGCGAGCGAGATACACGACGGTGGCCCTGAAGTGGGCCATGGCGATCTCCGGGATCCTCTTCGTCCTCTTCGTGCTGCTGCACATGTATGGCAACCTCAAGGCGTTCTCCGGGCAGGAGGCGTTCGACACGTACGCGGAGAGCCTGCGGGACCTGGGCTACCCGTACCTGCCGCACATGGGATTCCTCTGGATCCAGCGGGTCGTGCTGCTCGGAGCGCTGCTGGTGCACGCCGGCGCCGCCTTCACGCTGTGGCGCCGCGCCCGCACCGCCCGGCCGCAGCGCTACCTCGAGACCCGGCGCACGGCACAGACCTACGCCTCCCGCACGATGCGGTGGGGTGGCGTGATCCTGCTGGCCTTCGTGGTCTTCCACATCCTGCAGTTCACGACCGTGACCATCGAGGTCGGCGGCAGCTTCGAGAGCCCGTACGAGCGCCTGGTGACCGCGTTCCAGCCGGAGTACTGGTGGGTGTACCTCACCTATCTCGTGGCGATCGCCTCGCTGGCGATGCACGTGCGCCACGGCGTGTGGAGCGCGCTGCAGACGCTGGGCACCTCGGACCGCACACGGCAGGCGGCGTTCAACTGGCTCGCGTACGCCGTCGCGGCGGCGCTGCTGGTCGGATTCATGCTGCCCCCGACGGCGATCCTGCTCGGATTCGTGAACTGAGGACCTATGACGACGACGGACACACCGACCCAGACGACCGAGACCCAGGGCGAGGAGCTGGTCGCGGGCCTGTACCGCGAGGGCGCGCCCGTCGCGGACACCAAGGCGCCGGGCGGCCCGCTCGCGGACCGCTGGGAGAAGCGCAAGTTCGAGGCCCGGCTGGTCAACCCGGCCAACCGGCGCAAGCTCAGCATCATCATCGTCGGCACCGGCCTGGCCGGCGCCTCCGCGGCCGCGACGCTGGGTGAGGCGGGCTACAACGTCGACGTCTTCTTCTACCAGGACAGCGCGCGCCGGGCGCACTCCATCGCCGCCCAGGGCGGCATCAACGCGGCGAAGAACTACAAGAACGACAACGACTCGGTCTACCGGCTGTTCTACGACACCGTGAAGGGCGGCGACTTCCGCTCCCGGGAGTCCAACGTCTACCGGCTGGCCGAGGTCAGCACGAACATCATCGACCAGGCCGTCGCACAGGGCGTGCCGTTCGCCCGCGAGTACGGAGGGCTGCTGGACAACCGCTCGTTCGGCGGCGTGCAGGTCTCGCGGACCTTCTACGCCCGCGGCCAGACCGGCCAGCAGCTCCTCATCGGCGCCTACCAGGCGCTGCAGCGGCAGGTGGCCGCTGGTGCCGTGACCTCCCACGCCCGGCACGAGATGCTCGAGCTCATCGTGGTCGACGGCCGGGCGCGCGGGATCATCGCGCGGGACATGGTCACCGGTGAGATCGAGACGCACCTGGCGGACGTCGTCGTGCTCGCCACCGGCGGTTACGGGAACGTCTTCTTCCTGTCCACGAACGCGATGGGCTCGAACGTCACCGCGAGCTGGCGGGCGCACCGCAAGGGCGCCTTCTTCGGCAACCCCTGCTACACGCAGATCCACCCGACCTGCATCCCGCAGAGCGGCTCGCACCAGTCGAAGCTGACCCTCATGTCGGAGTCGCTGCGCAACGACGGCCGCATCTGGGTGCCCAAGGACCCGGCCGACGCCGAGAAGGACCCGCGGCAGATCCCCGAGGAGGCCCGCGACTACTACCTCGAGCGGATCTACCCTGCGTTCGGCAACCTCGTGCCGCGTGACATCGCCTCGCGCGCCGCGAAGTACCAGTGCGACGACGGCAAGGGCGTCGGCCCGGCGGTCGAGGAGGTCCAGCCCGACGGGTCGACCAGGCAGGTCCGTCGCGGTGTCTACCTCGACTTCGCCGACGCCATCAAGC
The DNA here is from genome assembly GCF_042665525.1 of Georgenia alba. NCBI lineage: Bacteria > Bacillati > Actinomycetota > Actinomycetes > Allobogoriellales > Allobogoriellaceae > Georgenia > Georgenia alba. The sequence goes on along the minus strand of NZ_JBHTCQ010000003.1, from coordinate 361,656 downwards.
GGATGGGCCGGGCCGCCGTCGCCGCCAAGTACGGCAACCTCTTCGACATGTACCAGCGCATCACCGGCGAGGACCCGTACGAGGTCCCGATGCGCATCTACCCGGCCGTCCACTACACGATGGGCGGCCTGTGGGTGGACTACGACCTGCAGTCCTCCGTCCCCGGCCTGTTCGTGACCGGCGAGGCGAACTTCTCCGACCACGGCGCGAACCGGCTCGGTGCCTCGGCGCTCATGCAGGGCCTGTCCGACGGCTACTTCGTGCTGCCGAACACCATCAACGACTACCTGGCGGACGCCCCGTTCGAGAAGGTGCCGGAGAGCCACCCCGCGGTGGTCGAGGCCCAGGAGAACGTCCGGGACCGGATCAGGCGGTTCCTCAGCACGAACGGCTCCCGCTCGGTCGACTCCTTCCACCGCGAGCTCGGCACGATCATGTGGGAGTACTGCGGCATGGAGCGCACCGAGGAGGGGCTGAAGCTCGCGATCGAGCGCATCCGGGAGCTGAAGGAGTCGTTCTGGCGTGACGTGCGGGTCCTCGGCACGAACGAGGAGCTGAACCAGGCGCTGGAGCGGGCCGGCCGCGTCGCCGACTTCATCGAGCTGGGCGAGCTGATGTGCATCGACGCCCTGCACCGCAGGGAGTCCTGCGGTGGCCACTTCCGTGCCGAGTCCCAGACCGAGGACGGCGAGGCGCTGCGGCACGACGACGAGTTCGCCTACGTCGCCGCGTGGGAATTTGGTGGTCCCGGCGGTGATCCGATCCTGCACAAAGAGGACCTGAACTACGAGTACGTCGAGATGAAGCAGCGGAGCTACAAGTGAAGATCACCCTCAGGGTCATGCGCCAGGCCGGCCCGGACTCCGAGCCTCGCCTCGTCGCCTACGAGCTGGTCGGCATCAGCGAGGACATGTCGTTCCTCGAGATGCTCGACGTCCTCAACGAGGAGCTCACCGAGCGCGGGGAGGACCCCGTCGCGTTCGACTCCGACTGCCGTGAGGGCATCTGCGGCATGTGCGGCATCGTCATCAACGGCCAGGCGCACGGCCCGGAGCGCACCACCACCTGCCAGCTGCACATGCGCTCCTTCAAGGACGGCGACACCATTACCCTGGAGCCGTGGCGGGCCAGCGCCTTCCCGGTCATCAAGGACCTGGTGGTCGACCGTTCCTCCTTCGACCGGATCATCCAGGCCGGCGGGTACATCTCGGTGAACACCGGCGCCGCGCCGGACGCGCACGCCACCCCGGTGCCCAAGGCCGACGCCGACCGCGCCTTCGAGGCCGCGGCCTGCATCGGCTGCGGCGCGTGCGTGGCGGCCTGCCCGAACGCGTCCTCGATGCTGTTCACCGCCGCCAAGGTCACCCACCTCGGGCTGCTGCCGCAGGGGCAGCCGGAGCGGGAGGCTCGCGTGGTGAGCATGCTGCAGCAGCAGGACGCCGAGGGCTTCGGCGGCTGCACCAACATCGGCGAGTGTGCCGCGGTGTGCCCCAAGGAGATCCCGCTGGACGTCATCTCCACGCTCAACGCGGACCTCGGCAAGGCCCTGGTCCGCAACAAGTAGGTCTCGTGCTCCGAGGTGATGTGGTGCGCCGTCGGCGTCCGATCGCTCCTGCCAGCACCAGCCGGTCTCCGGCTCACCACACCTCCTCTCCGCCGTGCCTTCTCGTGGATAGCCTGGCCCCGTGAGTGAACCCCTCGTCCTCGGCATCGAGTCCACCTGCGACGAGACCGGCGTGGCGCTCGTCCGGGGCCGGGAGCTCCTCACGGACGTGACGGCCTCCTCGATGGACGAGCACGCCCGGTACGGCGGCATCGTCCCGGAGGTCGCGTCCCGCGCCCACCTCGAGGCCTTCGTGCCGACGCTCGACACCGCCCTCGAGCGGGCCGAGGTCGACCTCGGGGAGGTCGACGCGATCGCCGTCGCGGCCGGTCCCGGCCTGGTCGGGTCGCTCACCGTCGGCGTCGCCGCCGCCAAGGCGCTCGCCCTGTCGCTGGGCAGGCCGCTGTACGGCGTCAACCACGTCGTCGGGCACGCGGCCGTGGACGAGCTGGTCCACGGGCCCTTCCCGGAACGGTTCGTCTCGCTGGTCGTCTCCGGCGGGCACACCTCGCTGCTGCTGGTCGAGGACATCGCGTCCGGTGTGCACGAGCTCGGGCAGACCCTCGACGACGCCGCGGGGGAGGCGTTCGACAAGGTCGGCCGGTTGCTGGGGCTGCCGTACCCCGGCGGGCCGCACGTCGACCGGCTGTCCCGGGAGGGGGACCGGGAGGCGATCAGGTTCCCGCGTGGGCTCAGCGCCGGGAAGGACAAGCACCGCTACGCGTACGACTTCTCCTTCTCGGGGCTGAAGACGGCGGTCGCACGGTACGTCGAGGGCTGCGAGGACCGTGGCGAGGAGGTGCCGGCGGCCGACGTCGCGGCGGGCTTCTCCGAGTCGGTCGCCGACGTCCTCGTCAGCAAGTCGCTCGACGCCTGCGCGCGGAACGGCTGCGACACCCTCGTCGTCGGCGGCGGGTTCTCCGCCAACTCCCGCCTGCGCGAGCTGGCCGCCGAGCGTGCCGCCGAGCGCGGCATCACGGTCCGGATCCCGCCGATCCGCTACTGCACCGACAACGGTGCCATGATCGCGGCGCTCGGGTCGGCGCTGGTGCGCTCCGGTGCCGGACCCTCCTCACTCGACCTGGCCACCGACTCCGGGATGCCGCTGGCGACCGTGCGGGTCTAGGCATCCGCCGGCGCGCGACCGGCGGTGCTCTCGCGCACGGCGAGCGTCGGGGCGACCTCGACCCGCCGGTGCTCGTGGTCGGCGTCGGTCATCTCCTCGGTGAGCAGGGCCGTCGCCGCTGCCCCCAGCGCGCGGCCGTGCATCTGCACGCTGGTCATCGGCACCGAGCCGCCCCAGGCGCTGGCGTTGTCGTCCGATCCCATGAGGGCCAGGTCGTCCGGGACGGCGACGCCGTGCTGGACGAGCGTCTGCAGCAGGCCCATGGCGAGCAGGTCGGTGACCGCGATGACGCCGTCCGGCAGGTCCGGCAGGCCGAGGAGCGCCGCGGCGGCGTGGACGCCGCCCGTGGCGACGAGGTCCTCGGTCGGGATCTCGACGAGCGTCGCGAGCCCGCGGCTGGCGGCGACGACGGAGCGTACGCCCTCGCGGCGGTCGCGCACCGGCTGCAGCTCGTCGTGCCCGCCGACGAACGCGAGCCGCCGCCGCCCCAGCTCGAGCAGGTGCCGGGCGGCCAGCTCGCCCGCGCGCCGGTTGTCGATCACGACCGAGCAGTGTTCGTCGTCGTCCCAGGCGTAGTTGAGGAGGACCACGGGGATGCCGAGCCGGCGGACGCGCCGCACCGCGATGCCCGGGTCGCGCATCGGAGCGAGCAGGATGCCGCTGACACGGGCCGAGGCGAAGAACTCCAGGTGGCGGTCCTGGAGCGCGTCGTCGTTGTTGCTGTCCGCCACCAGCAGGCTCGTCCGGTTCTCGAGAGCCCGTTCCTGGGCCGCCCGGGCGATGTCGACGAACAGGCTGTTGCCGATGTCCGGGATGACGAGCCCGATCGTCCGGGCACCGCCGCCAGCCAGGCTGTGGGCGTTGGCGTTCCGGACGAACCCCAGCTCGGCGATCGCCTCCCGCACCCGGAGACGGGTCGCCGCGCGAACCCGCTCCGGGTGGTTGAGGACGTGCGAGACCGTCCCGATCGACACCCCGGCACGGGCCGCGACGTCCGCCAGGCTCGGCCTCCTCGGACGACCCATGCGCTACTGGACGAACTCGTCGCGCTCGACCGTCCCGTTCTCGATCGCCTCCTCGAACGCCTGCTGGTACCGCTGGGACAGGCCGTCCAGCTCCCCGGGCACGTCGGCGTCCGGGGTGAGCACCAGGCGCTCGATGGTCTCCGGGACCGGCTCACCCTCGAGCTCGATGACCCCGCCGGGGTGCTTGGGCCACTGCGTGTCGAGATCGTCCAGCGCGAAGTGCTCGAGGTAGGGGTTGGCCTGGACCGCGACCTCCCAGGCGTTCTCGTCCAGCGGTGGGACGCCCTCCTCGGCCAGCGCCGACTGCATCTCCTCGCCGGCGAAGACCTCCAGCACGCGCCCGGCCGCCTCCGGGTCCTCGGCGGTGGAGGAGATCGAGTACGGGAATCCCGCGTTCATGGGCACCTGGGCGAGCTCCTCGCCGTCGGCCACCGGGATCGGCCCGGTGGACATCTCGACGTCGCTGTCCAGCTGGGCCACGGCGGAGGTGAACGCCCCTCCCTGCAGGATCATGCCCACCTCACCCTCGGCGAACGCGGACGCCGCGGTGTCGATGTCGAGCTCGGTGGCGCCCGGGTAGGCCCAGCCCTCGTCGATGAGCCGCTGGTAGTGCCGGACCACCGGCTCGTAGTCCTGGGACACGTACTCACCGGTGCTGATGTCGAACAAGCCGTTCTGGGCGAGGTCCGGGTTCGACGCCATCGGCACCAGGTCCACGACCCACTGGCTGAACCCGATCCAGCCGACCGGCAGCGCCACGCCGTAGGCGTCCCCGCCGCCGGACTCGGTGATCGCCCGCGCCGCGTCCTCCACCTCGGAGAAGGTCTCGGGCGGCTGGTCCGGGTCGAGTCCCGCCTGCTCGAACAGCTCGCGGTTGATGATCATCCGGACGTTGGAGCGCACGGTCGGGATGCCGTACGGGCGCCCGCCCCACACCAGCTCGCTCGTGTCCTGCAGGTAGGGCTCCGCCTGGGCCAGGACGTCCTCGGAGACGACGTCGTCGATCGGGGCCACCCACCCTGCGGCGACGAAGCCGCCCATCAGGGCGCTCGGCGCGTGGAATACGTCCGGGGCGCGGTCGGTCTGGAAGCCCTGCCGGACGATCTCCTCATACCGCTCGATCGCCTGGGGCACGTACTCGATGCGGATGCCCTCCTCGGCGCCGACGGTCCGGTTCCACTCCTCGATGAACGGCTGCCGGGCGTCCGCCTCGGCACCGGCTCGATCCCACACGGTCACGACCGTCGGGCCGTCCCCACCGCCACCTCCGCCGTCGGAGCATGCGGCCAGGAGCGCGGCCGCGCCGGCCGCGGCTGCGACCACGCGTACTGCGGCTGATCTTGTCCGGTTCACGATTCTCACACCCTTGTTCGTCGTGCGTGCGGATGGGACTCCGCCCGGTCCTGCACCGAGCGGACGGTCAGGGCGAGGACGGCGGGCAGGGCCACGCCGGGCAGCAGCACGACCTCGGCGGGCACCGACCACATCAGGAGCGCGGCGGCGGCCAGGGCCGTGCAGGTCAGGGCGGCCGCCAGAAGGTGCGCGAGCGCCCACCGGTAGGCGTGCCGGAGCGCGTCGAGCGCGCCCGCGCCCGGGTCCTGCTCGAGCGCGACGAAGGACCACGGGAGGACCAGCAGCCAGGTCAGGGTCACGCCGACCGCGACCGGGGGGAGCACGACGTCGAGGACCCCTCCGGGTGAGGGCCCCAGCAGCGCGGAGACGGTGACGACGGCCAGGCCGAGGTGGATGAGCCCGAGGCGCAGCGCGGGCAGCGTCATGCGGGCGATGTACCGGAGCGTGGTCCCGAGGTCCTGGGCGACCTCCCCCCGGAGCTGTCCGCGGGCGGCGTGCAGCAGCCACACGGTCGCCGCCGGCGCCGGGACGATCAGGAGCAGGCACAGCCACCAGACCAGGCCGAGGCGGGCCAGCGTCCACGTGGTGTCGAGGACGCGGTAGACCCCGCTGGCGACCATCAGCCCTTCACCGCGCCCTCGGTCCAGCCGTGCACGAACTGGCGCTGCAGAAGCAGGAACACGACGACGATCGGGATCAGCGCCAGGTTCGCCCCGGCGAGGACGGTGTTGTAGCTCGCCAGGCCCTGGACGGCGTCGTACTGCAGGGCGTTGACACCGACGACGAGCGTGCGCAGCTCCGGCGCCGAGAGCGAGAAGGTCAGCGGCACCTGGTAGTTGTTCCACGACGCCTGGAAACCGAGGATGATCGTCGTCGCCAGGATGGGCGACATGAGCGGCAGGACGATGCGGCGATAGATCCCGAAGAAGCCGCAGCCGTCGAGCCGGGCGGCCTCCTCCAGCTCCGGACCCAGACCTTCCAGGAAGCCCTTCATGAGCAGGATGTGTACGACCATGACACCGGCGAGCTCCACCAGGGTGATGCCCGCCAGGTTGTCCAGCCCGAGAGCCTGGGCGATCTGGTACTGCGGGTACAGCATCGCGGTCGTCATGCCGATGAACAGCGTCACCATGTACAGCCCCTCGAGGAGACGCTGACCGCGCAGCCGGCGCCGGGCCAGGACGTAGGCGGTCATGCTTGAGGCGATGGTGTCCGCGACCACGAGTGCCGTGGTCACGATGACGCTGTTGAGGAAGTAGCGGGCGAAGTTCCCGCGGGTCCAGGCGTCGACGTAGTTCGACCACTCCCACCTCTCCGGCAGCAGCGACCCGGCCCGGCTGAGCAGCTGGTCGAGCGGCGTGACGGACGCGAGCAGCGAGTACACCAGCGGCGTCATCATCAGCGCGGCCAGCCCGACGAGCAGCACCATCCGGACCGTGCGCAGCACGAGACGCGACGGGCTGCGCCGCCGCGCGGACACACCGACGCCGCCCCGCCCGTCGGCGGGCGTGGTTGCCGAGGCGGTTCGCGGGCTGCTCATCGCTGCCCCCGGGAGAGCCGGATGTGCAGGACGGCGGCGATCGCGACGATGACACTCGCGGCGACGCCGAGAGCGGACGCGTACCCCATCTGCGGTACGGCCTGCGGGTCGAAGAAGTACCGGTAGATGTGCGTGAACATCACGTCCGTCGCCCCGGCCGGGCCGCCGTCGGTCAGCGTCTTGACGATGTCGAAGCTGCGCAGGATCCCGATGATGGTGATGAGGACGACGACGCGGGTCATCGGCGCGATGAGCGGCAGCACGATGTGGAGGAAGATCTGACGCTCACCGGCCCCCTCGACGGCCGCGCTCTCCATGAGCTCACGCGGAACCTGGGTCAGGCCCGCGAAGAAGAGCAGCATGATGATGCCGACGTTCGTCCAGGAGCCCACGCCGATGAGGCTCACCAGGGCGTTCTGGGCGTCGCCGAGGAAGCTGATCGGCGCGTCGATGATCCCCAGGCGCAGCAGTATCTGGTTGACCGGTCCGCGCACCTCCGCGAGGAAGAACGTGAAGATCACGCCGATGATGGCCGGTGCCAGGACGTGCGGGAGGAAGTAGAAGGTGCGCAGGATCCGCCCGCCACGGACGCCGCGGAAGAGGACGTAGGCCAGCACCAGGCCGAGCGGGATCTCGATGAGCAGCCGGCCGGCGGCGAACTTCAGGGTGGTCCATACCGAGGCCCACCACTCGCCGTCGGTGAGGATGCGGGCATAGTTCTCGGCGCCGATGAACTCCGGGTCGGTGAAGCCGTTCCAGCGGAAGAAGCTGTAGTACACGAGCCACGCGATCGGGACGACGGCGAAGATCGCGTAGGGCACGAAAGCGGGCAGCAGCATGAGGTAGCCGACCGCGTCCTCGCGGCGGTGCCAGCCACGGCTGGTGCGATGCCGGTCCCGGGGCACGATCTCCTCCTCTGCACTCCTGGCGAGCTGTCGCCGCCGGCTCAGGGCCCCACCGCGGCGAGGACGTCGCGTGGATGGCTGGGGAATCCCGTGACGCCGCGCGAGCGGTCGAACTGGTGGATGCGCTCCCGCGGCCAGACGCGGTACGGGAAGGTGGCCAGCTCGCCGTCCGCGAGGGCCGCGGCGACCCCGTGCGCGGCGAGGTGCCGGCGGAGGAGGTCGAGCAGGTGCGCCGCGACCTCCGGCTCGGTGGCCTGCAGCGGCCGCAGCTCGCCCGGGTCGGCCGCCACGTCGAACAGCAGGTGGTGACCGCCGTTGGCCATCCAGATGAGCTTGTGCCGCCCGGTCCGGACCATCGCCTTGAACTGGTCCGTCCCCGGCTCCCCGTAGTACCCGAAGAGAGTCTCGCGGCCGGGCGCGCCGTCCAGGAGCGTCGCCAGCACGTCGCTGCCCTGGCGCAGCTCCGGCCGCCCGGCGGCCGTGGTCGCGATGCCGAACAGGTCCGTGAGGCACACGAGGCTGTCCGAGGTGGACCCTGCCGGCACCCGCGCGGGCCAGCTCAGCAGGAACGGGATCCGGGTCGAGGCCTCGAAGAAGCTCTCCTTCTGCCACGCGTGGTGGTCGCCCATGTGGTCGCCGTGGTCGGAGAAGAAGCAGATCACGGTGTTCTCGGCGTCCTCCCGTGCCTCCACGGCGTCGAGGATCCGGCCGAGGCACTGGTCGATGTAGGTGATCTCGCCGTAGTACCGGGCCTTGAGAACCCGGGCGGCGGTCTCCGAGACGTCCTCGGCGTACACCGCGTGGTTCATCCAGGGGATGTGCTGGTCGAGGTGGTCCACGGCGATGTCGCCGAGCTGCGGCGGTGGCATCCGGTCGGGGTCGTACAGGCGGTTGAACGGCAGGGGAGGGGCAAGCGGTGGGTGCGGGCCGATGAAGGAGACGAGGCCGAAGAACGGCCGTCCGTCGTCGCGCTCGATGAGCTCGACCGCACGGTCGGCAGCCCAGGACTCGACGGTGAGCGCGGCCGGCAGCGGGCTCATCTGCGGGGCGTAGTACATCTCGGTCCGCTCGCCCATGAGGGCCTCGACCCAGTCGTACTCCGGGTGCTCGGCGGCGATCCAGGAGGCGTAGGCATCACCTCGGCGTTGCCCGGCGGTGGTGTAGAGCTCCTCGCTGTGCAGCTGCACGTCGTAGCCCACGGGCGCGTCCCAGGGTTGGGTGTGGAACTTCCCGACGCCGAAGGTGCGGTACCCGCGCCGTCGCATCGCCTCCGGCAGGAAGTCCCCGCACTGCTGCGCCACCCGGCCGTGCGTCGCAGGGTCCTCGGTGTTCGCGAACAGCCCGGTGGTGGGCGGCTCGTACCCGGTGCGGATCGTGTACCGGGCGGGCACGCAGACCGGGCAGGTCGAGTAGGCGTTCGTGAACGTGGCCCCGCGGGCCACCAGCCGGTCCATGTTCGGGGTGTGGATCAGGTCGTTCCCGAGCGCCCCGATGGTGTCGAACCGCTGCTGGTCCGTCATGACGAACAGGACGTTGGGTGGTTGGTGCGTCGTGTCTGGTGCCATGCCGTCGTCTGCCCGTCGTCGCGCAAATGAAGCGTTTCATTTCGCACGCTACCGGAGCGCTGGCGCGCGCGGCAAGGGATTCGGCAGCCCTGCGGACCCGAGCCGATTCTTGACAGCCGGACAAGGGTCGGCTAGACATCAGAGGTCAGACCACTGGCGACCGGTCAAGGACGACTGCCCATGCGACAGAAGCTCGGCTCGACGGCAGCCGCGCTGGGGACGATGCTGTGCTGCGCCGTGGCGCTGGCCGGCCCCGCGCCCGCGACGGACGCACCGGCGCAGGGCCCGCCGGTGTCGGAGACGGTCGTCGTCGATGGCGACAGCGGCGGCCGGGTGTTCGACGGCGCCGGGGCGGTCAGCGCGGGTGCGTCCTCCCGCCTGCTCCATGACTACCCCGAGCCGCAACGGTCCGAGATCCTGGACTACCTGTTCAGTCCTGGTTACGGCGCGGCGCTGCAGATCCTCAAGGTGGAGATCGGCGCGGACACCAACTCGACGTCCGGCGCGGAGCCCAGCCACATGCCGACCCGCGAGCAGGTCGACTGTGACCGGGGCTACCAGTGGTGGCTCATGCGGGAGGCGGTCGAGCGCAACCCGGACATCAAGCTGGCCGGCCTGCAGTGGGGCGCGCCCGGCTGGTTCGAGGGCGGCTTCTGGTCGCAGGACAACATCGACTACCTGCTCACCTGGCTGGACTGCGCGGAGCAGCACGGTCTCGAGATCGACTACATGGGCGGCTGGAACGAGAGCGGCTACGACGAGGACTGGTACGTCCGGTGGGCCGCCGCCCTCGAGGAGCACCACCCCGGCATCGAGGTGCTCGCCGCGGACGACCACCCGCACGCCGGATGGCGGGTGGCCGACTCGATGGCGGAGAACCCGCAGTTCAACGACGCGGTCGACATCCTCAGCCCACACTCGCCCTGCGGGGGACGCACCGAGTACCGCGACTGCCCCAGCACCGAGACGGCACGGGATCTCGGCAAGCCGCTGTGGATCGGGGAGCTGAGCTCGATGGCGCACGACGCCGGCGCGGCGCCGCTGGCCAGGGCGCTCAACCGGATGTACATCGACGGCCGGATGACGGGCCTGATGACGTGGTCGCCGATCTCGGCCTGGTACGCGAACCTCCCGCTCGCGGACACCGGCCTGATGGTCGCGGAGTGGCCGTGGTCCGGCTTCTACGACGTGGGGAGCAGCATCTGGTCCTTCGCGCACACCACGCAGTTCGTCGAGCCGGGGTGGCGCTACCTCGACACCGGGAGCCGGCGGCTCGAGTCGGGGGCCTCGATCGTCAGCCTCGCCTCGCCGTCGGGGCAGGACTGGAGCGCCGTCGTCGAGGCGATGGATGTCACCGAGCCCACCACGATCGCCCTACGGCCGCAGGACCTGCCTGCCGGGGATCTGCACCTGTGGCGCAGCGACGTCGCGGCGGACGGCGGCGAGACGTTCGCCGACGTCGGGACCCTCACGCCCGTCGACGGCGAGATCCGCCTGACCCTCGAGCCGGGGCACCTGTACAGCCTGACCACCACGAGCGGGCAGGGGCGGGGGGCAGGCGTCCCGGGCGGCACCGTCCACGAGCGGATGGACATGGCCTTCACGGAGGACTTCGAGGACGTCCGGCACGGCGGGCTCGCCCGATACTTCTCGGACCTCAGCGGCGGCTTCCAGGCCGAGCCGTGCGGGGCCGGCCGAGCAGGCACCTGCTACCGGCAGATCGTCTCGCAGGCGCCGATCAACTGGGGTCTGGTCGGTGACGTGCCGCTCAGCACCGCGTTCGGGGACCCGCGGTGGTGGGGGGACTACGCGGTGTCCGCGGACGTCCTGCTGGAGGAGAGCGACGACGGCGGCTACGTGGAGCTCGGCGGCCGGCTGTCCGGACAGTCGTGGGGCACCGCCGCCAGCGGGTACCACCTGCGCGTCGGGACCGACGGGTGGGCGCTGGTCTCCCGGGACCACGCCACCCGCCTGGAGACGGAGCTGACCTCCGGGCCCGAGTCCCTCGACGTCGGCACCTGGCACGAGCTGGAGCTGCGGATGGCCGGTGAGCGGCTCACCGCCTTCCTCGACGGCGAGCGCCTGGGCTCCGTGAACGACCACGGCCAGCGCACCGGCAACGCCGTGCTGGGGGTCAGCGCCTGGGACAACGCGCAGTTCGACGACGTGACCGTCCGGCCGGTCGGACCGCGGCCCAGGTTCGTGCCCCGGGACGGCCTCTCGGCGACCGCCACCACCGAGCACGGGTTCGACCGCGGCTGGACCTACGGCGCCGAGCACGCCGTGGACGACCGGCCGGAGACCGTGTGGAGCTCGCGGTTCGGCCCGTCACCGGGCCTGCCGCAGTCGGTCACCGTCGACCTCGGCTCCGTGCAGCAGGTGCAGGGGCTGACGTACCAGCCGCGGCTGGACGGCAACACCTCCGGGATGGTCACCGACCACCGGATCTCGGTCAGCCGGGACGGGACGTCCTTCACGGACGTGGCCGAGGGCGTCTGGGACCTCAGCAGCTCCACGAAGGTCGCCGCCTGGGACCGGGTGCCCGCCCGCTACGTGCGGCTGGAGGCGACGGCCGACGGAGCATGCAGCGCCACGGCGACCGCCGCCGAGATCGGCGTGGTGAGCGGCGCCGGGCCGGCCGTGACCCCGACGCCGAGCCTGGAGCGCTCGCCGTGCCTTCCTCCGCCGGAGATGGACCACACGGTCCCGCAGGAGGAGATGGGCGCCGAGGCCAGCAGCGTGCACGGGCCCAACTACACCCCTGACCGGGCGATCGACGGGGACGAGACGACGATGTGGCACTCGGCGCCCGGCGCCCAGGACCCGCTGCCGGCCACCGTGACGCTCGACCTCGGGCGGGAGTACCGCACCCAGGCGCTCGGCTACCTGCCGCGCCAGGACGGGAACCAGAACGGCCACGTCACGGCGTACGAGGTCCAGGTCCGGTCCGCCGCCGGCGAGTTCGTCACGGTGGCCGAGGGACGCTGGCCCGGCAACGGCACCGTGCAGCACGCGACCTGGGAGCCCACCACCGCCCGGTACGTCCGGTTGGTTGCCACGGACGGCACCGCCGGCGTGGCGGCGGCCGCCGAGCTGAACGTGGGCCACGCCCCGTAGGCACGCATGCGCTCGGCTGGAACATTCGTCTTGGTCTTCAAGACGAATGTTCCAGCCGAGTGGGGCGAGCGCCGACGAGCGGATCGGGTCACTCGGGCAGGCACGCCCCCGGAGCGCTCGGAGGGCGCTGGGAGGCTGCGGGACCTCAGAGCGGCCGGCCGGCCTTCATCTCGGCCACCAGCGATTCGGTCACCGCGTCCAGGCCGGACCGCTCGGCGACGCGGAGCTGGCGCTGGTAGGAGGCGCCGTCGTCGAGGATGTGCTGGACGAGCGCGAGGTCCTCCAGGCAGTCGAGCCGGTCGGCGACGGGCTCGAGCTCGCGGAGCATCCCGGCCACCGTGTCGGTGACCGGCTCCTCCTCGCCCGTGGAGTCGCGCACGAGCAGCGCCTCCATGCCGTAGCGCGCCGAGCGCCACTTGTTCTCCACGACGAACCAGCGCGGTGCCGTCGGCAGGTCCTTCCCGGCGTCGAGCATCGAGGAGTAGTGCTCCACGAGGCAGTGGGTCAGCGCGGAGGTGGCGCGGAGCTCCTGCACGTTGGTGGCGGCGTCGCACACCCGGACCTCGACCGTGCCGAAGTGCGGCGACGGGCGGATGTCCCACCGCAGCTCGGAGAACGTCTCGATGACCCCGGTCTTGGTCATGTCCGCCACGTAGTGCTCGAGCTCCTCCCACGCGTCGAACTGGTACGGGACACCCGCGGTGGGCAGCTGCTGGAACATCATCGCGCGGTTCGAGGCGTAGCCAGTGTCCTGACCGTCCCAGAACGGCGAGGCGGCGGCGAGCGACTGCAGGTGGGCGAATCGGGTGAGCAGGGCCCGCATGATCGGCAGCACCTTCGTGCGGTCCTCGATGCCGACGTGGACGTGGACGCCGAAGAGCAGCATCTGCCGACCCCACCAGCGGGTGCGGTCGATGAGACGGGCGTACCGCTCGCGGTTGGTGACCTTCTGGAACGTCGGTCGCGCGAATGGGTGCGAGCCGCCGCCGGCCAGCTCGATGCGCAACGGGTCGGTGACCGCCCGCAGGTCGCTGAGTGCGCGCTCGAGGTCATCGACCGCGTCGCGGACGGTGCGGCACACGCCGGAGACGAGCTCGACCGTGTTGAGCAGCAGCTCCGGGTGCACGTGCGGATGCGGATCGCCATCGGGGCCGCACAGCCCGGCGAGGACCGTCTCGGCGGCCTGGCGCAGGTCGCCGTCGTCCGCGTCGAGGAGCTGCAGCTCCCACTCGATGCCGACGGACGAGCGCCGCGACCGGGCGAAGTCCAGGTTCACGCACCCAGTGTGCAGCGCCCGGCGACGACCGGCCCGGCGTGCCGCCCGGCCGGTCGCTATCCGGGACGTCCGGGAGGCCGCGTCGCCTCGACGACGACATGCCCGGGCGTTCGGCTCAGCGCAGATGGGAGCTGGCCTCGGCGAGAAACTCGAGCTGCTCGAACCAGCCCGCGTTGTCCGCGCCGGTGACCACGCGATCGGCGCCCGCGGCCTCGTAGGCGGCGAAGATCTCGGCCAGCTCAAGCGGCGTCCGCGCGTGCATCGGCACACGGGCCGCCACCTCCGGCGGCATCCCGTGCTCCTCGACCAGGCTGGCGACCAGGGCGTCGTACGCGGTGCGGGCGCCGTCGTCCTCGCCGATGACGCAGTGGCCGCCCACGGTGACCCTCGGCCGCGCGACGCCGCGACCGTCGGCCAGCGCGTGCAGTCGGGCGATCGACGGTGCCAGGTCCTGCGGTGCGACCAGCGAAGGGAACCAGTCGGTGCCGTACGTCAGGATCCGGTCGAAGGCGCGGGCGGATCCGCCGAGGAGCACGGTCGGCATCGAGGCGGACGGAGCGATCAGCAGCGGAGGCACGTCCGGGTCGAGGGTGACCGGCTCGCCCTTCAGCAGACGGGGCAGTCGCTCGAGCACACCGTCCAGGGCACGACCGCGGCCACGGGGCACGATGCCGAGGTTCTGCCAGAACGGCGACCCGGGGAAACCTCCGATGCCCAGACCGAGCAGGAAGCGGCCGCCGGAGAGGTGCTGCATCGTCGCCGCCTGTACCGCCAGCCAGGGCAGCGGTCGGGCCGGTGCCGCCAGGACGGAGGTGCCGATCCGGACGTGCTCGGTGACCGAGGCCGCGGCGGCGAGCTCCAGGACCGGTTCGAAGGACGGTGTCCCGTCCCCGATCAGGACGTCCGCGGCCCACAGTGACTCGAACCCGTGCTGCTCGACGGCGCGGGCGGCCTGCGCCACGGACGGCGTGCTACAGGAGCCGGCGGTGCCCATCGCCGCCGGGAGCCCGGTCCCGACCTGGAGCGTCATGTGCGCCAGCGTGGTACCTCAAGCACTCTTGAGGTCAAGGCGTGGTCCGGGCCGGACGTGCGCGGTGGCTCAGAGCGGCTCGACGACCAGCACGCTCTGCCGGCCCGCGAGCCGGGTCAGGACCACGGTGGCCTCGCCGTCCCCGGCGAGGGAGAGCTGCTTGCGCAGCCTCTCCGGCACGACGGCGGTCCCACGCTTCTTGATCGTCAGCCGCCCGATGTCGCGCTCCCGCAGGTAGGCGCGCAGCCGCTTGAGACTGAAGACGAAGTGGTCCAGCACCCGGTAGCCGGTGGCGAACGGCGTCGTGGTGGGGGAGTCGGACGTGAGGTAGGCGATACCGTCACTGACCACCCCGGCATCGAGGTCCTCGGCGGTGCGGGCGACCAGCCCGGCCCGGATGACCGCTCCGTCGGGCTCGTACAGGTACTCGCCGATCTCTCGCACGACGGCGGAGCGCGCCGGCGCGTCCGGCGCGCCGGACGCGGTGCCCGAGACGTCACCGGACTCGGTGAGCACGTGTGCCTCGTCGCCCGCGAGCACCAGGGCCGAACGCCCGGGCCCTTCGGGGGCCAGCGGGCCGAACCACAGCCCCGCCTCCACGACCTCGCCGTCCACGCTGACCCACTGCGCGTGCACGTCGCCCGGCAGCGCCGAGTACGGGACGCCCGGCGCCACCTTCACCCCGAGCGCCGGCACGTCCTGCCGGAGCCCGAGCACCTCCGGCAGCGGCGGCGCGTAGGCGGCCGGGTCGAAGACCCGCCGACCCCCGGCACGTCGGGCCGGGTCGGCGAACACGGCGTCGACCCCCTCGGCGGCCAGGTCCAGGGTGAGGCCGTCGCCGTGCCGGACCGTCGCCGTCGGGAAGTGCCGGAGATTGACGGTGGCCAGGGCCGCTGTCGCCTCGTCCGCCTCGACGGCAAGCACGGGGATCCCCAGGGCGGACAGCGCCATCGCGTCCCCGCCCAGGCCGCAGCCGAGGTCGGCGACCAGGCTCACGCCGGCCGCGCGGTAGCGCCGGGCATGGTGGGCGCCCACGCTGAGGCGGGTGGCCTGCTCCAGCCCGGCCTGCGTGAAGAGCATGCCGGATGCGAAGTCGCCGAACTTCTCCGTGGCACGGGCGCGCAGGCGGGACTGCGTCAGCGCGGCCGCGACGAGCTCCGGGTCCACCCCGCGCGCTCGCAGCCCTTCGGACAGTCGCATCGCGGAGTCCTCGGAGTAGGGCGGGAGCTTCTCGAGGAGCGCCCAGCCGTCGGGCTCGAGCAGGCGCCTCAGACCGGCCAGGGCTGCGGAGTCCACCGGTCGATCCTAGGTGCCGGGCGGTCCCGCGCCCGACGCGGTGCCCGGGTGGTACATCGTTCGGGGGATCCGGTGCGGCGGACCGGCGTCGTACGGTCACCGGAGACGGAAGGAGGGCCGTTGCGAGGCTGGCGGCGCAGGTGGCAGCTGAAGAAGGTCAAGCCGGGCGACGGCAGCCCGCTCAAGCCCTACCGCGGTTGGCACGTGCTGTGGCGGACCGTCTTCACGCTCGACCACGCGGGGCACGAGTACGCCCTCGACGTCGACTTCTTCGACCTCGAGGGCCGCGCACGGTTCTACCGGGACGGCTCGCAGGTCGCAGTGGCGGAGATGCCGGCCGCCTTCCCCGTCCCGGACGGCGCCGTGGAGGCCGCCTCGAGCACCTACGGGATGCGGCGGGCACATCTGGTCCTGACCTCGGGCCAGGAGCGGCAGCTCGATCCGGCGCCACGGACCGGCGAGGCGTGGCGAGCCCGCCTGGCCGAGCGCAGGCCGGGCCTCAGCCGGGCGCTCGCGACCGGGGCCGTGGTCGTGCTGGTAGCCGCGTTGCTCCTGGGCCTGCCGCAGGCCATGGAGCAGCTCAGCCGGATCCCCGTGGTCGCGGACCACCTGGGCACGTTCACCTCGCCGGTGACCCTGCCCGCATGGCTGAACACCGCACTCGGCGTGGCCGGCGTGCTGGCCGCCCTCGAGCGGGCACTGAGCCTGCGGCACCACTGGCTGATCGACGGCGACGGCTTGCTGGGTGACTGACCGGCGACCGGCGGGACCTCGCCGTGAGGCGGGCGCCCGGGGACACGTTGGCACTCACCTTGACCGAGTGCTAACGGCGGCCTAGATTTACTGGCGGCGCGACCCTCGGGTCGCGGCAGTCTTCACCGAGACGGTGCGTCCGACACCCGCGACGGCGGCCGCACGGCGACGGTGATGTACCCATGTCCGTCCCATCTCATGCGAAGGGGAGGTCCGCAGTGTCGGTCTCCATCAAGCCGCTCGAGGACCGTATCGTCGTGCAGACCCTCGAGGCCGAGCAGACCACGGCGTCCGGTCTGGTCATCCCGGACACCGCCAAGGAGAAGCCCCAGGAGGGCAAGGTCCTGGCGGTCGGTCCGGGTCGTGTCGACGACAACGGCAACCGCATCACGCCCGACGTCAAGGAGGGCGATGTCGTCATCTACAGCAAGTACGGCGGCACCGAGGTGAAGTACGCCGGCGAGGAGTACCTCATCCTCTCCGCGCGCGACGTCCTGGCCGTCGTCGACAAGTGACGCGCTAGCACTCGCAGCACGAAGCCCCGGCCCGATGCGGGCCGGGGCTTCGTCGTGGGTGTGGCTCGTTCCGCGATGGACGAGAAGTGTTCATCCGGGTGTCCCGCGGACGACGGCTCGGGGTCACCCGGCTGCCATGAACTGGCTGCCATGCGCCAGAGCCGTCCTCAGGGCCGTCCTCCGTCCCGGAAGACCGTGATGTCCTCCGCGTCCCGCCCCACCCCGGCCGGCAGTCCGAGCCGGCGTGCCGTCCTCGGCCTGGGGGCGCTCGGCGTCGCCGGCGTGACCCTCGGCAGCGCCGCACCCGCCGAGGCCTGGCACCACCGACTGCGCTTCGGTGTGATCGCCGACTGTCAGTACGCCGACAAGCCCGACCTCGGCAGCCGGCACTACCGCGCGTCCGTGGGCAAGCTCGAGGAGGCCGTCGAGGTCCTCAACGACGCCGACCTGCGGTTCGCCCTGCACCTCGGTGACTTCATCGACGAGTTTCCGGAGAGCTTCGACGTCGTGGTCCCGATCTTCGAGCGGCTGCGCATGGCGAAGTACCACGTCCTGGGCAACCACGACTTCATGCTGCCCCGCGAGCAGGTGCTCGAGACCCTGCGCATGCCGGCCTCCTACCACCACTTCCGCCGCGACGGCTGGCGCTTCGTCGTGGTGGACACCAACGACGTGAGCACGTACGGCAATCCCGCCGGCTCCGAGAAGCACGCTCTCGCCGAGGAGATGCTCGCCCGCCTGGAGGAGCAGGGCGCCCCGAACGCCCAGACGTGGAACGGCGCGGTCGGTGCCGAGCAGCTCGCGTGGCTCGAGCGGACGCTCGAGGGAGCTCGGCGCCGTGGCGAACCGGTCGTCCTCAGCTCGCACCATCCCGTCTACCCGGCGAACGAGCACAACGCCTGGAACGACCACGAGCTGGTCGACCTGGTCGCGGGGTTCGACAACGTCGTGGCGTGGTTCAACGGCCACAACCATGCCGGGAACTACGGCTTCGCGGGCGGGACGCACTTCGTCACGTTCGAGGGCATGGTCGAGCTCGACTCCAACTCCTTCGCGGCCGTGGAGGTGGGGCACCACGGCCTGGTGGTCGAGGGGCATGGCCGCGAGCCGAGCCGCCTGCTGCCCTACGGGCGGCCCGCGGCCGAGCCGCGGTAGCGGCGACGGGCCCGAGCGGGTCAGGGCCCGACATGCAGCACGAGGCCCCGGCCATCGGCCGGGGCCTCGTCGTGCGCCGCGACGCTCGATGCCGATCCGACGTCATCTCACGACGCCGGCCCTCCACGGCACCGGCGCTCCGCCGGCACGATCCCGCGGCGGGTCAGGATGCGGCGGGGTAGCTCACCGCCGGGCGTCGGGCGAGAATCTCCTGCCGCTCGTCCTCGCTCAGGCCACCCCACACGCCGTACGGCTCGCGGACGGCGAGCGAGTGCTGGCGGCACTGCTCGAGGACGGGGCATGTGGCGCACACGGCCTTGGCCGCCGCATCACGTCGCCGCCGAGTGCCGCCGCGCTCGCCCTCCGGGTGGAAGAACAGGTCCGGGTCGGCATCACGACACGCACCCTCGTACTGCCACTCCCAGAGATCCATCACGGGTCCGGGAAGTCTCGACAGCTCAGCCATGTCACCGATCCTCTCGTTCGGGTGGTGCACAAGCCATGCACCTGAACAACGTGCTGAACAACGCGTTGAACAATGTGCTGAACAACCTAGCAACCGGTGCGTAGCTTGTTCAACCCCCTCTTCGCGGGAGAATCTCGTGCGGAAGGCGTGCGGTGTTCGTGCGGGTGCTGAGGGGCGTGGGAGAAAGCGGTTGGGCGCGTCCTGTTGGCACCCGTTGCGTGATCGCGTCAGGATCGTTTCCATGACGACGGAACGCGGCGACGTCGGTCCCTCCCGACGCGACGCGACCCCGCAGAACGGCCGTGCGGCGGACGAGGGGTCGACACGCGACGACGCGCCCGAGGGTCTCGAGGGCCCGCACAACGGACAGACGCCGGCCGCACCGCTGACCGTGGCGGGAGTGGCGAGCCGGCTGGGGGTCGCTGCGTCCACGCTGCGCACGTGGGACCGGCGCTACGGCCTCGGACCTTCCGCGCACGTGGCCGGCGCGCACCGCAAGTACACCCCCGACGACGTCGCACGCCTGGAGCGGATGCGGCAGCTCACCCTGCAGGGCGTCGCGCCCTCGGACGCCGCGCGCGCCGCCGTCGCCTTCGACCCGGCCGACCCCACGGCCTTGGTCCCCGAGCCCCCGCCGCCCGAGCCGCGTCGCCGCGAGCGTCTCCTCGTCGACGCGCTCTCCCTCGCGGCCGCTGCCGTCGAGCCGGACGCGCAACGCGTCGAGCGCATGCTCGAGCAGGAGGTTGCAGACCAGGGCGTCGTGCGCGCGTGGACCACCGTCGCCGAACCTGCCCTGGCCATGCTCGGACGCCGGGACAAGACGGACCTGCCGGGCGTGGAACCGGAGGCCGTGCTGCGGGCGGCACTGCTCGGGGCGGTGCGCCACGCGGCCGAGTCGGCCACCCACGACGGTGCCCACCTCGTGCTGCTGTGCGCGGCCCAGCCGGAGCGGCTCGCCGCGCACGTGCTGGCCGGAGGGCTCGCCGAGATCGGCGTCCGCGCGCGGGTGCTCGCGGTGGAGGACATGACGGACGCGGACCAGATCCTGGGTGCCGCAGAGCGCCGTCGTGCCGGCGTGCTCGCCGTCCTCGGCGACGCCTCCGGCACCGAGGAGCTCGTCCGTGCCGCGTCGGACCGGGACGCCTTCACGATCTACCTGCTCGGTGACGAGACGCCGCAGGTGTGGCTCCCGCGGGTGCACCGGGTCCGCACGCTCGCGGCCGCGGTCGAGGAGCTCGCGGCAGCGGCCCGGGCCGCCGCCTGACGCAGAGCGTCGGGGCTGTGTCCGTCGCCACCCCGACGCGCCCTACGGCGCTCCCGCCGTGCCGCGTACGATCGTGACATGGCAGAGACGGTGACCGAGTCGAGCGCATTCACCCCCGCCGCGGAGCCTCGCCTGCCCCAGGCCGATCCGCGACCCGCCGAGCCCGCCGAGGCCCACGACCCGTTCGGGCGCCTCGGGCTCACGTACGACGACGTGCTGCTCCTGCCCGGGTACTCCGACCTCTCGCCGGCGGACATCGACACGACCGCGCGGCTCACCCGCGAGCTGACCCTGCGCGTGCCACTGGTCAGTGCGGCCATGGACACCGTGACCGAGTCCCGCATGGCGATCGCGATGGCGCGGCAGGGCGGCATCGGCGTGCTGCACCGCAACCTCTCGATCGAGGACCAGGCCTACCAGGTGGACCTCGTCAAGCGGACCCAGACCGGCATCATCTCCAACCCGGTCACCATCGGTGCCGACGCGACGCTGGAGGACCTGGACACCCGGGCCGGGCAGTACCGGGTCTCCGGCTTCCCGGTGGTCGACGCCGACGATCGCCTCATCGGCATCATCACCAACCGCGACCTGCGCTTCACCCCGGCCGCCGAGTGGGCCACCACCCGGGTGCGTGACGTCATGACGCCGATGCCGCTGATCACCGGACCCGCGGGGATCTCCCGCGAGGAGGCGACCCTCCTGCTGCGCAAGCACAAGCTGGAGCGGCTGCCGCTGGTCGACGCGGACGGGAGGCTGGCCGGCCTGATCACCGTCAAGGACTTCGTGAAGTCCGAGCAGTTCCCCAACGCATCCAAGGACGGGCAGGGCCGGCTGATGGTCGGCGCGGCGATCGGGTACTTCGGGGACGCCTGGCAGCGCGCCACCACCCTCATCGACGCCGGGGTGGACGTCCTGGTGGCCGACACCGCGCACGGGAACGTGCGGATGCTCATCGAGATGGTGGAGCGGCTCAAGCGCGACCCCGCCACCCGGCACGTGCAGGTCATCGGCGGCAACGTCGGAACGCGGGAGGGTGCGCAGTCCTTCGTGGACGCCGGCGCGGACGCCGTCAAGGTCGGCGTCGGCCCGGGCGCCATCTGCACCACGCGCGTGGTCACCGGCGTCGGCGTGCCCCAGGTGACCGCGGTCTACGAGGCCGCGCTCGCCTGCCGGCCCGCCGGAGTCCCGGTCATCGCGGACGGCGGGCTGAAGTACTCGGGCGAGGTCGGCAAGGCGATCGTCGCCGGCGCCGACACGGTGATGCTCGGCTCGATGCTCGCCGGCACCGAGGAGACACCCGGGGAGACGATCCTCGTCAACGGCAAGCAGTACAAGGACTTCCGCGGCATGGGGTCGATGGCCGCCATGTCGAGCCGCGGCAAGAAGTCCTACTCGAAGGACCGGTACTTCCAGGCCGAGGTCACCGACGACGACCTCATCGTCCCGGAGGGGATCGAGGCGCGAGTGCCCTACAAGGGTCCGCTGTCCACGGTCGCCCACCAGCTGGTCGGGGGCCTGCACCAGACCATGTTCTACGTCGGTGCACGCACCATCCCCGAGCTGCAGGCCAAGGGACGGTTCGTCCGGATCACCTCCGCCTCCCTCCAGGAGAGCCACCCGCACGACGTGCAGATGACCGTCGAGGCACCGAACTACGCGGGCCGGCGGTAACCAACGACGCCGGGAGCGCGGGCCCGGGCGGCTCAGCTCACGGCGGCGAGCGGCGGTGCCGCGGGCAGCGGCCAGCTCGGGTCGACCGGCAGGCGCCCGTCCTCCGCGTGGCGGGCGTTGTGGCCCTCCGCCCAGTCGCGGTAGGTCGTGACCTGCCACGCGTGCAGGTCCGGCAGCGACATCTCCCCTAGCCGCGGGAACGCCGCGGCGATGCCGGCCAGCACGTCGAGGGTCGCGATGACGTCGACGTCGGCGGTGTGCAGGCTCGCGGCGGTCGGCACGGCGTAGTGGAGGCACAGGTCGCCCAGCGTCCGCGGCGTCTCCCGGGCCGGGTCCAGGGCGCGGTCCAGGAGCAGCGGGTCGATGACGCGCAACCCGGTCCGCAGGCGCTCGCGTAGCCGGGGCAGCCGGTGCCGGGCGAGCTCGTTGTCCAGGAGGGCGAGGTCGTAGGCCGCGTTGTAGGCCACGAGCGGCACGCCGGCGTGCTGCGCCCCGGCGATGCCCGCGGCGATCTGGTCCAGCGCTACAGGCGGGCGGGCGCCGGAGGCACGGACGAGCTCGGTGGTGATGCCGTTGATGGAGCTCGCCGCCGTCGGGATCTCCACGCCCGGGTCGATGAGCCAGGTCCGCACGTCCGTCGTCGTGCCGCACCGGCGGACCAGCGCGGCGGAGACGATGCGGTCGGAGGTCACGTCGACCCCGGTGGTCTCGGTGTCGAAACCGAGCATCTCGCCGTCGCACCAGGTGCTCACGCGGACCTCCTTCTGGCAGCACTGTGCCACCCACCGACGACATCCCGGTCGCGACCCGCCCGGGCGTGCGGTGATTGCCGGAGGACCGGGCCGCCCGTGATGTCGGGTTGAATAGGCGCGTGGGTCCCGCGGAGACGAAGGCGAGCCTGCGCGACCTGTCGGTCCGCGCGCTCGCGGGCCGGGTCGACCCGATCGGCGGGGCACACCGGTACGACGCCGCCGTCGCCGCGACCCTCCGGCAGGCCGCCGTGCTGCTGCTCTTCACGCTGGCCGGCGGCCGCGGCCAGGACGCCGCCGGCCAGGACGCCGCCGGACCGGACGGCCTGCCGGACCTCTTCCTCGTGCAGCGGTCCCGGGCGCTGCGCAACCACCCCGGCGAGATCGCGCTGCCCGGCGGGAGCCTCGACGCCGGCGAGGACGCCGTGAGCGCCGCGCTCCGGGAGAACCACGAGGAGATCGGGCTGGCGGCGCGGCACGTCGAGGTCCTCGGCGAGCTGCCTCCGATGCTCGCCCCGTTCTCGGGCTTCGTCGTCACGCCCGTGCTTGGCTGGACCGACGCCCCCGGGGAGGCGGACGAGGTCGAGCCCGGCGAGGTGCTGCACACCCTCCGCGTGTCGGTCGGGTCGCTGGTGGACCCACGGGTCCGGCACACCGTGACGTTCGCCGACCGGTCGAGCATCGGGTTCCTGCTGCCCGAGGGTCTGGTGTGGGGGATGACGGCGAACCTGCTCGACCATGTGCTCACCGGCCTGGGCTGGGCGAGGGAGTGGGACCGCGGCCGGACCGTCCCGATCAGGCGGGACGACGGCGGGGTCTGGGTTCCGGACATCTGACGCCGGCCCGGTAGCCTGCACCGGTGACCGAGATCGAGATCGGCCGGGGCAAGCGCGCCCGGCGCGCCTACAGCTTCGACGACGTCGCGGTCGTGCCGTCCCGCCGCACGCGGGACCCGGAGGACGTCTCCGTCAGCTGGCAGATCGACGCCTACCACCTCGAGACACCGGTGCTGGCGGCGCCGATGGACTCCGTCATGTCGCCGGCCACGGCGATCGAGCTCGGCCGGCTCGGCGGGATCGGGGTGCTGGACCTCGAGGGGCTGTGGACGCGGTACGAGGACCCGAGCGGGCCGCTGGAGGAGATCGTCCAGGTGGAGCCGGCGGAGGCCACCCGTCGGCTGCAGCGGATGTACGCCGAGCCGGTCAAGCCCGAGCTGATCACCGCGCGTCTGCAGGAGATCCGGGCGGCGGGGGTCACCGTGGCCGGGAGCCTCAGCCCGCAGCGCACGCAGGAGCACTGGCGCACGGTGGTCGAGGCCGGCGCGGACCTGTTCGTCATCCGCGGCACGACCGTCTCCGCCGAGCACGTCTCCTCCCAGGCCGAGCCGCTCAACCTCAAGCGGTTCATCTACGAGCTTGACGTGCCGGTCATCGTCGGCGGCGCCTCCACCTACACCGCGGCCCTGCACCTCATGCGCACCGGCGCCGCGGGTGTGCTGGTCGGGTTCGGCGGGGGAGCGGCCCACACCACCCGTGTCTCGCTCGGCATCCACGCACCGATGGCCTCCGCCGTCGCCGACGTCGCCGCCGCGCGACGGGACTACCTCGACGAGTCCGGCGGCCGGTACGTGCACGTCATCGCCGACGGCGGCGTCGGCCGGTCCGGAGACCTGGTCAAGGCGGTCGCGTGCGGCGCCGACGCCGTCATGCTCGGCGCGGCGCTCGCCCGGGCGACCGAGGCGCCGGGCAAGGGCTGGCACTGGGGCTCCGAGGCGCACCATCCGGAGCTGCCGCGCGGGGAGCGGGTTCGCGTCGAGACCGTCGGAACGCTGGCGGAGATCCTGCACGGGCCGTCCTCGAGCGCCAACGGCACGCTGAACCTCGTCGGCGCGCTGCGCCGGGCGATGGCCACCACCGGCTACTCCGACCTCAAGGAGTTCCAGCGGGTGGAGGTCGTCGTCTCGCCGTACAGCCCGCACTGACGTGACCGCCCAGGACGGGCTCGCCGTCGGTCCGGTGCGGGAGGAGGAGACGTCCGCCGTCGTCGCGCTCTGGGAGGCCTGCGGCCTGACCCGGCCGTGGAACGACCCGTGGCACGACCTCGCCCAGGCCCGTGACGGCGCGACGTCGACCGTCCTGGTCGCGCGCGACGCCGCCGGCGTCGCCGGCTCGGTCATGGTCGGGTTCGACGGCCATCGCGGCTGGATGTACTACCTCGCCGTGGCCGAGCAGCATCGGGGTGCGGGCCTCGGAGCCCGCCTCGTGCGTGCCGCCGAGACGTGGCTCGCCGACCTGGGATGCCGCAAGGTGGAGCTCATGGTGCGCGAGGGCAACACCGTGACGGAGTTCTACCAGGCGCTGGGCTACGAGCGGCAGCAGGTCACGACGTACGCGCGTTGGTTGACCGAGTAGCCGGCGCGTCAGCCCCGCACGCCGCCCAGGAGCCGGCCACCGCTGGCCACGAGGCGGCCGCCCTTGTAGACGTCCCTGTCCCGCGGGCAGTCCATGACGGCCGCGGTGACGGTGTCGGCGTGCAGCAGCAGGAAGTCCGCCGGTGCCCCCGGCGCGAGGCCGAAGACGGCGTCCTCACGCAGGGGAGTGCCGTCCGGTCGGGCGCCGGCCATGACCTGCGCACCGCCGCGGGAGGCGACTTCGTAGCAGTGCTCGATCGCGTCGTCGCGGCGGAAGGAGTTGGTGAAGGCGAGCTGCCAGGCCCGGCGCAGCAGGTCGCCGTCGCCGTACGGGCTCCAGTAGTCCCGCTGCCCGTCCTCCCCGAGCCCGAGGGCGACCCGGTGCTCGCTCAGGACCGTCTGCGGCAGCGCGCCGTGCGCCGGCGCCACCGTGGTCAGCGAGATACCCGCCTCCGCGAGCAGCTCCACCGTCCGGGCGACGTCCGGGTCGGGGTTGGAGACGAGCGCGAACGCGTGCGAGATCGTGACCGACCCCTGCATCCCCAGGGCCGTGGTGCGCCGGGCGATCTCCTCCATGGTGAAGAGGCCGGCGGTGCCACGCTCGTGCAGATGGATGTCCGCGCCCTTGCCGTGCTTCTCGCACAGCCCGAAGACGACGTCGAGATGCTCGACCGGGTCACGGTCGTACAGCAGCGGGTCCAGGCCGCCGACCAGGTCGGCGCCCTCGGTCAACGCAGCGTCCAGGAGGTCGCGGACCCCGGCCTCGCGCACGATCCCGGCCTGCGGGAAGGCGACGACCTGGCTGTCGAGCACGTCGCGGTGGAGCGCGAGCGCGTCCCGGACGCCGAGGAACCGCTCGAGACGGCAGTCGGCGTCGACCTGGGCGTGCGAGCGGATCCTGGTGCCGCCGGAGGCCACGATGGCGGCGATGGCGTAGCAGGCCTGCTCGCGCACGCCGCGCTCGCCCTCCCGCCAGTGCGCCCGGTCGTTCATGATGTAGCCGTGCAGCGTGCCGTCCGCGGTGTGCGGACGGAAGGTCTGGCCCAGCCGGTTCGAGTCGAGGTGCGCGTGCACGTCCCCGAGGGCGGGCAGCAGCAGCCGGCCCTGGCCGTCGGTGACCTCCGCGCCGTCGGGGGCGGGGGCGCTCCCGGCCGGGGCGACGGCGGTGATCCGGCCTTGGTCGACGGTGACGTCGACCGCGGCCTCGTCGTGGTGCCGGGCGAAGAGCCGGACGTCTCGGAAGAAGCTGGTCATCGGCGGGTGGCTCCTGAGGTCGGGACGGGTCGAGGGGCGGGACGGCTGAAGGTCGGGAAGGTGCTCGAGCACGCCCATGCTCGCAGTTCCACGCGAGCGCACCGCGTGCTGTCGTACTCTCCCTCCACGGTGCGGAACGAGCCGCACCTGGACAGGAAGGACCGTCCATGGCCCAGCGCAGTGCCGTCGTCGCCTCCAAGGTCGGGCTGCACGCCCGTCCTGCCGCCGTCTTCAGCAAGGCGGCAGCGGAGAGCGGGATCCCCGTGACGATCACGAAGGACGGGGCCGACCCCGTGGACGCCGGGAGCGTCCTGGCGGTCATGACGCTCGGCGCGAACCAGGGCGACGAGGTGACGCTGAGCGCCGACGGGGAGCGGGCCGAGGAGATCCTCGAGGAGCTGGCGGCGCTCATCGCGACTGACCTCGACGCCTGACGAGCACGAGCGAGGGACGAGCGGAGTGCGAGGAAGCGTCGCAGAGGGCTCGACGCCTGACGAGCACGAGCGAGGGACGAGCGGAGTGCGAGGAAGCGTCGCAGAGGGCTCGACGCCTGACGAGCGCGCGCGGGGTGGCAGAATGGCCGGGCCGTCCCACAGCCGACCAGGAGGCGCCAGCGTGACCGAGGAGACCGACTTCCGGATCGAGCACGACACCATGGGCGAGGTCAGGGTCCCGCGGGATGCGCTCTACTCGGCCCAGACGCAGCGGGCCGTGGAGAACTTCCCGATCTCCGGTCGCGGCCTCTCGGCGCACCACATCGCTGCACTCGGCCAGGTCAAGCGGGCGGCGGCGATCGCGAACGCCGAGCTCGGCGTGCTCGAGCAGGACGTGGCCGACGCCATCGTCGCGGCCGCCGAGGAGGTCATCGCGGGCAAGCACGACGCCCACTTCCCGGTCGACGTCTTCCAGACCGGCTCGGGCACCTCGTCCAACATGAACACCAACGAGGTGGTCGCGAACCTCGCGAGCACCCGCCTCGGCCGCAAGGTGCACCCGAACGACCACGTCAACGCCTCCCAGTCGTCCAATGACGTCTTCCCGTCCTCGATCCACATCGCGGCGATGCAGGCGGTCACCGACGACCTGCTGCCTGGCCTGGAGGTCCTCGCCGAGGCGCTCGAGCGCAAGGCCGAGGAGTTCGCCGACGTCGTGAAGTCCGGGCGGACCCACCTCATGGACGCCACCCCGATCATGCTGGGGCAGGAGTTCTCCGGGTACGCCACGCAGATCCGCTACGGCATCGAGCGGGTCCGGGCCACGCTGCCGCGGCTGGGCGAGCTGCCACTAGGCGGCACCGCCGTCGGGACCGGCATCAACACGCCCGCCGGGTTCTCCCAGCGCGTCATCGCGCTCATCGCCGAGAACACGGGCCTGCCGCTGGTCGAGGCCGCCAACCACTTCGAGGCCCAGGCGGCGCAGGACTCCCTGGTCGAGACCTCCGGTGCGCTGCGTACCATCGCCGTCTCCCTCACCAAGGTGGCCAACGACCTGCGCTGGATGGGCTCCGGTCCGAACA
This sequence comes from Georgenia alba, assembly GCF_042665525.1. Taxonomy (NCBI): domain Bacteria; kingdom Bacillati; phylum Actinomycetota; class Actinomycetes; order Allobogoriellales; family Allobogoriellaceae; genus Georgenia; species Georgenia alba. The sequence continues at coordinate 334,067 of NZ_JBHTCQ010000003.1, read as the reverse complement.
CCGGGCTGGCGGAGCTGCGCCTGCCCGACCTGCAGCCGGGCTCGTCGATCATGCCGGGCAAGGTCAACCCGGTGGTCCCCGAGGCGACCGTCATGGTGGCCGCCCAGGTCGTAGGCAACGACGCCGCCATCGCCTTCGCCGGCGCCCAGGGCAACTTCGACCTGCTGGTCACGCTCCCGGTTATTGCCCGCAACCTGCTGGAGTCGATCACCCTGGTCGGGAACGTCTCGCGGGTGCTCGCCGTCCGGACCGTCGACGGGCTCGAGGCCAACGTGGAGCGGTGCCTGGCGCTCGCGGAGTCCTCGCCGTCGATCGTCACCCCGCTCAACCGGGTCATCGGCTACGAGGCCGCCGCCAAGATCGCCAAGCACTCGGTGGCCAAGGGCATCACCGTGCGCGCCGCCGTCGAGGACCTCGGCTACGTCGAGCGCGGCGAGGTCACGCCGGAGCAGCTCGACGCGGCGCTGGACGTGCGCTCGATGACGGCCCCGCCTCAGGGCTGAGCTCGGGCCGCGCGTCGAGACGGGCCAGGCCGTCGGCCATCGCGGCGACGACGTCGGCCGCCTGGTCCGGGGCGAGCCGGATCGTCGCGACGCACACGTTGCCGCGCCAGACGCTGATCGTCACCAGCCCGGCCTCGGGCCGGGCCGAGACGACGACGCCGCGCCCCTCGCCGCGCGCGTCCGGGACCCACCGGGCGTCCGGTGAGAGGTGAGGCGTCGCGGCCATGCCTCGATGCTCCTCCGGGCGGCACCGGGCGGTCAATGGTGGCCGACGTCGATGCCGACCGGGGGCTACAGCAGCGAGACCGTCTGTCTGGCGATCTCGAGCTCCTCGTTGGTGGGCACCACCAGGACGGTGACGCCTCCGCCGTCGGGGGAGATCACCCGCTCCCCGCGGCCGCGCGACGCGTTGCGCCCGGGATCCACCCGGATCCCGAGGAAGGCGAGGCCGTCGGCGGCCAGCGCACGCATCCGGGCGTCGTTCTCGCCGACGCCCGCGGTGAAGGTCAACGCGTCGATGCCGCCCATGGCGGCCGCGTAGGCGCCCACGTACTTGCGGATCCGGTGCGCGTAGATCTCCAGCGCGAGCGCCGCCTGCGGGTCGCCGTCGTCGGCGAGGCGCCAGACCTCGCGCAGGTCGTTCTGCCCGGTGAGGCCCTTCAGGCCGGACCGTTTGTTGTACAGCTCGTCGATCTCGTCGACGCTCATGCCGGCGTTGCGGGCGAGGTGGAAGGTGACCGCCGGGTCGATGTCGCCGGTTCGGGTGCCCATCACGAGGCCCTCGAGCGGCGTGAGTCCCATCGAGGTCTCCACGGCACGGCCCGCGACGACGGCGGAGGCGGACGCCCCGTTGCCGAGGTGCAGCACCACCTGGCGTAGGTCCTCCCGGCCCAGCAGGTCGCTCACCCGGCCCGAGACGTACTGGTGGGAGGTCCCGTGCGCGCCGTACCGGCGGACCCGGTAGGTGGCCGCGACCTCGCGATCCAGCGCGTAGGTCGCCGCCGCGGCCGGCAGGTCGTGGAAGAACGCGGTGTCGAAGACCGCGACGTGCGGCACGTCCCGGAGCAGCTCGCGGGCCACCCGGATGCCGGTGAGGTTCGGCGGGTTGTGCAGCGGGGCGACGGGGGAGAGCCGGTCGATCTCCGCCTCGACCGCCCGGTCGATGACCACCGGGCCGTCGTACCGCTGCCCGCCCTGCACCACGCGGTGGCCGACGGCGACGACGCCCGCCTCGGCGAGCGAGGGGCCCGCCCGCTCGAACAGCTCCAGCACCCGGCGCAGCCCCTCGGCATGGTCGGGGACCGGGTCCGTCAGCTCCGTCGTCCCGTCGCCGGTCGTGTGGGCCACCCGCCCGGAGTCCTCGCCGATGCGCTCGACGATCCCGGACGCGAGCGCGTCGCCCGACTCCGGCTCCAGCAGCTTGTACTTGATCGAGGACGAGCCGGAGTTGATGACGAGGACCGTGCTCATGCGGTCTCCTGGGCCTGGATCGCGGTGATGGCGACCGTGTTGACGATGTCCTGGACGAGCGCCCCGCGGGAGAGGTCGTTCACCGGCTTGTTCAGGCCCTGCAGCACGGGACCGATGGCCACCGCGCCGGCCGTGCGCTGGACCGCCTTGTACGTGTTGTTGCCGGTGTTCAGGTCCGGGAACACGAACACCGTCGCGCGGCCCGCCACGTCCGAGCCCGGCAGCTTGGTGGCCGCGACCGAGGCGTCGACGGCCGCGTCGTACTGGATCGGTCCCTCGACGACGAGGCCGGTCCTGCGTTCCCGCACCAGCTCGGTGGCGGTGCGGACCTTGTCGACCTCCGCGCCGCTGCCCGAGGAGCCGGTCGAGTAGGACAGCATCGCCACCAGGGGCTCGACGCCGAAGCTCGCCGCGGTGCGTGCCGAGGAGACGGCGATGTCGGCCAGCTCCTCCGCCGTCGGCTCCGGCACCACGGCGCAGTCGCCGTAGACCAGGACCCGGTCCGCCAGGCACATGAAGAACACCGAGGACACGATCGAGGTGCCCGGGACGGTCTTGATGATCTCGAAGGACGGCCGGATGGTGTGGGCCGTGGTGTGCGCGGCGCCGGAGACCATGCCGTCCGCCAGGCCCGTGTGCACCATCATCGTGCCGAAGTAGGAGACGTCCTGGACCACCTCCCGGGCCCGCTCCACGCTCATGCCCTTGTGCGCCCGCAGGCGCGCGTACTCCTCGGCGAACGGGCCCAGGTGCTCCGAGGAGGTCGGGTCCAGCACGTCCGCTGCGTCGATGTCGAGGCCGAGCTCGGCCGCCCGGGCGCGTACCTGGGTCGGGTTGCCCAGCAGGGTCAGGTCGGCGACGTGCCGGGACAGGAGGGTGGAGGCCGCTCGCAGGATTCGGTCGTCGTCACCCTCCGGCAGCACGATCCGGCGCCGGTCCGCCCGTGCTCGTTCGATCAGTTGCGACTCGAACATCAGCGGCGTGACGACGTCGGAGGCCGGGACGTCGAGCGCGGTCAGCAGGTGGTCGGTGTCGATGTGCTCCTCGAAGAGGGCCAGCGCGATGTCCCGCTTGCGTTGCGTGCCGCGGGAGAACGCGCCCCGGGTGCGCGCCACCAGCGAGGACGTCGGATAGGTGTCGTGCCGGGTGGCGATGATCGGCAGCCGCTGGCCCAGGCCGTCGACCATCCGCAGCACCTGCTGCGGTGGGGCGAACCCGCCGTTCAGGACGATTCCGGCGAGCGTCGGGTACTCCTCGGACGCGTGCGCGGCGACGAGCGTGACCAGCACCTCCGGCCGGTCCGCCGCGGCGATGCACAGCTGGCCGTCGCGGAGCCGCTCGAGGATGTGCTCGGTGTTCATCCCCGCCACCAGCATGTGCTCGGCCTCGCGGTCGAGCAGCGCCTCGTCACCCAGCAGGAGCTCGCCCTCGAGCTGGGCCATGACGTCGCGCACGGTCGGCGCGGAGAGCACCGGGACCTCCGGCAGCGCCCAAGCCGCGAAGCCGTCCGCCCGGAGTCGCGCGGAGACCGCCGCGGTCCGGTCGGGGTCCGCCCGGTTGACGACCACCCCGACCGTGGCGGCGTGCTCGTGGGCGATCTCGGCCACGGACGCCTCGGTGACGCGGGCGATCTCATCGTCGGTGCGGTCCACGCCGGAGACCACCAGGAGCACGGGCGCGCCGAGGTTCGCGGCCACCCGGGCGTTGAACGCCAGCTCGGCGGGCGAGGCGACGTCGGTGTAGTCCGAGCCCACCACGATCGTGACCTCGTGCTCCCGGGCGTGCGCCTGGTACCGCTCGACGATCGTGCTCATCGCTCGCTCGGCGTCGGCATGCACGTCGTCGTAGGTCACCGCGATGGCGTCCTCGTACCGGCCGTCGGCGCCCTGCTCGAGCAGCAGGTCCACCACGGAGTCGCGTTCGTCGCGACTGCGGGTGACGGGCCGGAAGACCCCCACGCTCTCCACCCGCCGGGCGAAGAGATGCACCAGCCCGAGGGCGACGGCGGACTTGCCGGTGTGCCCCTCGGAGGAGGCGACGTAGATGCTGCGTGCCACGGACGGCGCTACTCGTTGTCGGCGCCGGTGGCCTGCGAAGCGTTCGGCCCGCCGCGCTCGGTGCCCGTCTCACCGACGTCCGGCCAGACCCAGTCCCGGACCTCGGGGATGTCCTCGCCGTGCTCGCGGGTGTACTGCCGGGCGGTGAGCCGGGCGTCGATCATGCGCTGCTTGAGCGGCCCGTACCGCTCGATGAGGCCCGGCGTGCGGTCGAGCACGTCGATGACGAGGTGGTACCGGTCCAGGTCGTTGAGCATGACCATGTCGAACGGCGTCGTCGTCGTGCCCTCCTCCTTGTAGCCGCGCACGTGCAGGTTCCCGTGCCCGTTGCGTCGGTAGGTGAGCCGGTGGATCAGCCACGGGTAGCCGTGGTAGGCGAAGATGATCGGCTTGTCCGTGGTGAAGATCGCGTCGAAGTCGGAGTGGGAGAGCCCGTGCGGGTGCTCCTTCTCGTCCTGCAGCCGCATGAGGTCGACCACGTTGACCACCCGGACCTTCAGGTCCGGGATCTCTCGGCGCAGGATGTCCGCCGCGGCGAGCGTCTCCAGCGTGGGCACGTCACCGGCGCAGGCGAGGACCACGTCCGGCTCCTCACCGGGGCGCTCCGTGCCCGCCCACTCCCAGATGCCCAGGCCCCGGGTGCAGTGCTTGGTCGCCTCGTCCACGTCCAGCAGGCTCGGGCCCGGCTGCTTGCCGGCCACGACCACGTTGACGTACTGCCGCGAGGTGAGCACGTGGTCGAAGGTGGACAGCAGCGTGTTGGTGTCCGGCGGCAGGTAGACGCGGACGATCTCGGCCTTCTTGTTGACCACGTGGTCGATGAACCCCGGGTCCTGGTGGGAGAAACCGTTGTGGTCCTGGCGCCAGACGTGCGAGGAGAGCAGGTAGTTCAGCGAGGCCAGCGGGCGGCGCCACGGGATGTGGTTGGTGACCTTCAGCCACTTGGCGTGCTGGTTGAACATCGAGTCGACGATGTGGATGAACGCCTCGTAGGAGCTCATCAGCCCGTGCCGGCCGGTCAGCAGGTACCCCTCGAGCCAGCCCTGGCACTGGTGCTCGGAGAGCACCTCCATGACGCGGCCCACCCGGGCCAGGTGGTCCTCCTCGTCCGCGGGCAGGTAGCCGGCGTTCCACTGCTTGTCGGTGGCGTCGTAGACGGCCTGCAGCCGGTTCGACGCGGTCTCGTCCGGACCGAAGATCCGGAAGTTGTCCGGGTTGAGGCGGATGACCTCACGGAGGAACTCGCCGAGGATCCGGGTGGCCTCCTTGACCGGCGCGCCGGGCGTGCGGACGTCGACGGCGAAGTCCCGCCAGTCGGGCATGCGGAGGTCCTTGAGCAGCAGGCCGCCGTTGGTGTGCGGGTTGGCGCTCATCCGCAGGTGCCCCGGCGGGGCCAGCGCCGCGATCGAGGGCTCCAGCCTGCCGGTCGCGTCGAAGAGCTCCTCCGCGCGGTAGCTGCGCAGCCAGTCCTCGAGGTCGTGCAGGTGCTCGTCGGTGTCGCGGGCGCTCGCGAGCGGGACCTGGTGGGACCGCCAGTGGTTCTCGGTGATCTTCCCGTCGATCGTCTTCGGACCGGTCCAGCCCTTCGGGGTGCGGAAGACGATCATGGGCCAGCGCGGGCGCTCGGCGTCCGGATCGCCTCCCTGCTCGGCGGCACGGGTCTTGATCTCGGCGATCTCGTCCAGCACGGTGTCGAGCAGCTCGGCGAAGCGCCGGTGGGTCTCGGTCGGGTCTTCGTTGTCGAACCCGCCGACGAAGAAGTGCGGGTTGTGCCCGTACCCGCGCATGAGGTCGGCGAGCTCGTCGTCGGGGATGCGGGCCAGCACGGTGGGGTTGGCGATCTTGTACCCGTTGAGGTGCAGGATCGGCAGGACCACGCCGTCGCGGGCCGGGTTGACCCACTTGTTGGAGTGCCAGGAGGTGGCCAGCGGCCCGGTCTCGGCCTCGCCGTCGCCGACGACGGTGAACGCGAGCAGGTCCGGGTTGTCGAAGACCGCGCCGTAGGCGTGGGAGAGGGCGTAGCCGAGCTCGCCGCCCTCGTGGATCGATCCGGGTGTCTCCGGCGCCACGTGCGAGGGGATGCCGCCCGGGAAGGAGAACTGGCGGAACAGCCGCCGCATGCCCTCCTCGTCCTGGGTGATGTCCGGGTAGGTCTCGGAGTAGGTGCCCTCGAGGTAGGTGTTCGCCACGAGCCCGGGGCCGCCGTGGCCGGGCCCGGTGAGGTAGAAGGCGTTCAGCTCCCGCTCGAGGATGGCGCGGTTGGCATGGGCGTAGAGGAAGTTCAGGCCCGGCGTGGTGCCCCAGTGCCCGAGCAGGCGGGGCTTGACGTCGTCCGGGGTCAGCTCACGGCGCAGCAGCGGGTTGTCCAGGAGGTAGATCTGGCCGACCGAGAGGTAGTTGGCGGCGCGCCACCAGGCGTCGATCTGCTCCAGGGTCGCCTCGTCCAGCGGCTCGGCTCCCACCTCGGAGCGCGTGCGCCAGACGGTACCGGTCGGCGTGGAGGATGGGGACGTCGTCGTGGTCATGCCTGCCTCCTCGGAGTCGTCGTCCTCGACCGACGGCACCCGGCCACCGGGACGAGGCGTACGGGTCTCAGTCTGGCCCATCTCCGGCGTCGTCGGCAGGGCGAACGCGATGGTCACCGGCACGTAACCTTGGCACGTGACGTCCACCGACACCTCGCGGCGGCAGCTGGACGGCACCCGGCTCGACTACCTCCGGGCCGCCGTGACGCCTCGGATGATCGGGCTCCTGGTGCTCCTGCTGGCGGCGGCCCTGGTGTGCGTCCGGCTCGGGGCGTGGCAGCTGGAGCGGGCCAGCCTCCGGGGTGAGGAACGGGCGATCGACGCGCACCAGGCCGTGCTGGACCGCGAGACGGCACCGGTCGAGGACGTGCTCGCGCCGCAGACCACGTTCATGGCCGAGCACCTCGGCGTCCCGGTCGAGGTCACCGGCGCCTACCGGCAGGACGGCGAGGTACGGCAGGTCTACGTCCCCGGCCGGACCATCGCGGGCCAGGACGCCGTCCTGGTGGTCACGGCGCTGTGGGTGACCGACGGACCGCACGCCGGCGCCATGATGCCGGTGCTGCGGGGCTGGGTGCCGCCCTCCGCCGTCGGGCTGGAGGACGGCGGACCCGGGCCGGCGGGCCCGGTCGACGTGGAGGTCGCCGAGCGGCTGGCCGTGCCCGACGGCGAGGTCACCGTGACCGGCTGGCTCAAGGACAGCGAGCTCGCCCGGCCGGCGGACGGCCCGGGGAACACGGTCGCCTCGATCAGCTCCGGCGAGCTCGCCGGGTTGTGGGGCGGCCCGACGTGGAGTGGGTACGTCGTCGAGTTCGACGAGGCCGGGACGACGGCGGACGGTCGTCCGGACCGCTCCGCCGCCTCGCCGACCGGGCTGCGGCATGCGCCGCCGCCCGGCATGGCCGAGGACACCGGCTTCAACCTCCAGAACCTCGCCTACGCGATCGAGTGGGTGATCTTCGGCGGGTTCGCGCTCGCCCTGTGGGTCCGCATGCTGCGCGACGACGTGCGGCACCGCCGGGAGGACGCCGAGCTGGCCGCGGACGGCTGAGGGGCGGGCGCGGTTCGTCCGGCGCTCCCGGTCAGGACGAGAGCATCGCGGCGTACCGCGGACCCAGGTGCGCGGTACGGTCCTTGACCCGCTGGGCGACGACCGCGGCCGCCTGCTCGGTCGGGCTCGTCGGACCCTCGTCCAGCAGGTCGGCGAGCTCGTCGAGGCAGACGTGCCAGCCCGTCGCCGTGTCGGAGCTGTCGCCGCCGGAGGCGTCGGGAGCCTCGGAGCCGCCGAGCCAGGTGGTGAAGGTCAGCCGGGTGCCCTCCTCGGCGGGCTCGAGCTCGAAGCGGAGCAGGTCGGTCAGGTCGGCGCGGCCGTCCACGCCCCACGTGAGCTCGAACGTCCGGGGCGGGTCCCAGACGCGAAGCTCGCCGGCCGAGACGTGGTCGTCCGGGTCGACGCCCATCGCCTCGACCGCCTCGGTCGTCTCGGCCTGCTCCAGGGCCTCGGGCCAGAAGGGAAGGTCGAGGTGCGCTCCGGGGACCCGGTCACCGACGATGTCCGCCGGGAACCAGTGGCGCAGGTCCTCCGACTCGGTCAGGGCACGCCAGACCCGCTCGGGCGGATGCTTCAGAAGTCGTACGTAGCGAAGGCCCGTCCGGTTGCCGTCGCGGATCACCTCGCCCAGCGGGCCGGTCGTCGCGGTCATCACTCAGTCATCCTCGGTGTCGGGTCGTTCCGGGCTGTCGAGCCGATCGAGATGCCGCTCGAGGGCATCGAGCCGATCCGCCCACGCGCGCCGATACGGCGCCAGCCACTCGTCCAGGTCACGCAGTCGCTCGGGTCTCATCCGGTAGTGCCGGCGGGGCCCGTCGACGCGGGCGCGCACCAGGTCGGCCTCGCCGAGCACGCGCAGGTGCTTGGACACGTTCGGCTGAGCGGATCCCAGGGCGTCGGCCAGCTCGCCCACGCCCATCTCGCGCCGCCGGAGCAGGTCGAGGATCCGCCGGCGGGTCGGGTCGGCGATCACGGCGAAGACGTCGCGAGTGGCCACGCACCCAATATGCCACTGCCGGCATATGCGTGACAAGGAATACGTGCGGCCGCTAGGTTTCCGCTGTGACCGTGACGCTGTTCGGGCCGGGATGGTTCGTCGTGCTGCTCGCCGTGGCGGCCGTCGGCGTGCTCGCCCACCTGGTGCTGCGGGGGCGCACGATGGGGCGGCGCCGTCGGGGCCTGGCGGTCCTTGCCGGCGTGGACGTGCTGGCGTCGGTGGTCTTCCACGTCGCCTACCTGACCGACCCGGACGTCCACTTCCCGCTGTGGCAGAACCTCCCGCTGCACCTGTGCACGATCGTCTCCTACCTGGTGCTGCCGGCCGTGCTCACCACGTACCGGCCCGTCCAGACGCTGTGCTTCTTCCCCGGCGCCGTCGCCGGACTGCTGGCGTGCTTCTCGGCCGCGCCGATGTACTTCGGTCACGACCTGCTCTCCGCGAAGACCTGCTTCTTCGTGGCGCACCTGCTGAACTTCGTCATCCCGGTGCTCATGGCGTCGCTGGGGCTCTACCGGCCCACGTACGCCGACGCGGCGCGGGCGGTGCTGTACGCCGTCGTGCTCGGGCTCACCGTGCTGCCGGTCACTCTCCTGCTGCGCGCGGTGGCCGACCCGGGGGCCAACTACATGTTCGTCTTCGACCCCGAGGGCGCCGCGCTGCTCGAGGCTTTCCACCGGCTCGTCCCCGTGCCGGTGCTCTACCTCGTCCCGCTGATCGTCGCCGTGCTGCCGGTGTTCGTCCTGCAGGTGTGGGTCTACCGCCGCGCCGCCGGCGTGCGGACCGCGGCGCCTTCCGCGCCCGGCTCGCTCACGCCGGCCGCAGGTTGAGCAGGTCGGCTCGCGCCGCTACTCCTGCTGCCAGGACTGCCAGAGCGCCGCGTACTCCTTGCCGGCGGCGACCAGCTCCTCGTGCGGCCCCAGCTCGACGATCCGGCCGTCCTCGACCACGGCGACGCGGTCGGCGTCGTGCGCCGTGTGCAGCCGGTGCGCGATCGCGACGACGGTCCGGCCGGAGAGCACCGCGGACAGCGACCGCTCCAGGTGCCGGGCGGCGCGCGGGTCGAGCAGCGACGTCGCCTCGTCCAGCACGAGCGTGTGCGGGTCGAGCAGGACCAGCCGGGCGAGCGCGACCTGCTGCGCCTGGGCGGGGGAGAGCTCGTACCCGCCGGAGCCGACCTCGGTCTCCAGGCCGTTCTCGAGCCGGTCCACCCACTCCAGGGCGTCGACGGCGGCCAGCGCCCGCCGCATGCGCACCTCGTCCGCGTCGGTGTCCGCGAGTCGCAGGTTGTCCGCGAGCGTGCCGACGAAGACGTGGTGCTCCTGGGTCACGAGCGCCACGTGCGAGCGCAGATCCTCCTCCGGCAGGTCGACCAGTGGGACCTCGCCCACCGTCACCCGGCCGCCCGTGGGCGGGTGGATGCCGGCGAGCATGCGGCCCAGCGTCGACTTGCCCGCGCCGGAGGGGCCCACGACGGCGAGCCGCTCACCCGGTGTCAGGTCGAGGTCGACGTCGTGCAGCACGTCCATCCCCTCGCGGTAGGCGTAGCGCACCTGGCGGGCCTCGACGTGCTCGTCCTGCGGCTCCGCTCCGGAGGGCCGGCGGTCGGGCTCGACGAGGCCGACGCCGAAGATCCGGGACAGGCTCGCCAGGGCCACCTGGAGCTCGTCCACCCAGAAGAGCAGCTCGTCCACGGACGGACGCACCTGCATCGCGTACAGCGCGACCGTGGTGACGGCGCCGATGGTCGTCCAACCCGCGTCGACCAGGAAGGCACCCCACACCAGCGTGGCGGCGATCGGCAGCGTGAACGCCACCCCCAGCCAGAAGAACAGGCTCAGCCGCATCTTCAGCGTGACGACCTCGGTGCCCCATGTCTGGGCGGCGACCTCGTCGGTGCGCACCCGGCGCCGCCGTCCGAGGCCGAGCGCGTCCACGGTGGCGGCGTGCTCGACCGACTCGGTCAGCACCCCGTTGAGCCGGGCGTACTCCTCGGAGTTGCGCAGGTAGGCGGGCGTGGCGACCTTGAGGTACCGGCGGGTCGCCAGGACGAGCAGCGGCACGCCGACGACCATCGCGATCGCCGTCATGGGCGAGGCCAGCACCGCCGCGATGAGCGTCAGCAGGATCGTCGCGGTGAGGACGAGCACCCGGGGCACGCCGAACCGCAGCATCCACTGCACCCGGTCGACGTCGTTGGTGGTGCGGCCCAGCAGGTCGCCGGTGCCGGCGCGTTCGACGGTGGACAGCGGCAGGTGGGTCACGGTGCCCAGGAACTCCTCGCGGAGCTGGGCGAAGACCTCCTCGCCGAGGATCATCGCGTCCCGGTGGGCGAAGCGGATCACGAGGGCCTGCACCACCACGACCGCGACGAGGACGATGCCGAGGCGGTTGACGAACGCCGCGGTGGTCCCGCTCGAGACGGCGTCGACGAGGTCACCGAGCAGCCACGGCACGGCGAGCGCGCCGACGGCGGCCAGCGCCTGCAGCGCGACGACGCGGGTCAGCTTGCCGCTGTGCTGGCGCAGCAGCGCGAAGGACCGCGTGCGCACCGTGCGGGCGTCTGCGACGGGCAGCTGCATCAGCGCACCTCCTGGACGGTCTCGACGGTCGGGTCGGGGCTGGGGGCGGACGGGGCGCCGTCCGTGGCGGCGGTCTGCCGCGTGACGACGGCGTGGTACGCCGCCGCGTCCAGGTCGCCCGCGTTCGCCCGGTCGAGCAGCTCGCGGTGCGGACCGCGGGCGCGCTCGCGGCCGCCGTCGAGGAACACCACCTCGTCGGCGTGCTCGAGGACGAGCGGGGACGCGGTGACGACCACGGTGGTCCGGCCGCGCCGGTGGCGGGCGAGCCGCCCGGCGATGCGCGCCTCGGTGTGCGCGTCGACGGCGCTCGTCGGCTCGATGAGCACCAGCGTCTCCGGCTCGGTGAGCAGCGCCCGCGCGAGCGCGACCCGCTGCCGCTGTCCGCCGGAGAGCGAGCGGCCCTTCTCGGTGATCTCGCCGTCCAGGCCCTCGCGCATGGAGGTCAGCACGTCGTGCGCGTCGGCGACGTCGAGGGCGCGGTACAGCGCCGCCTCGTCACCGCGGTCCCGCACGTCGAGCTCGTCCCGGAGCCGGCCGGTGAACAGCTGCGGCGTCGCGGACGCGACGACGATGCGGCGTCGTACCTCGGCGAGCGGCATCGCGGTCAGCGGGACGTCGCCGTAGCGGACCTCGCCGTCACCGTCGTCGAAACGGCCGAGCCGGGTGGCCAGGGCGGCGGAGTCCTCGGGCCGGCCCGAGACGATCGCCGTCATGCGACCCGGGCGGATCGTCACACCGGTGCTGCCGTCCACGAGCACCGGCGGGAGCGACGGACCCTCGCCCGCGGGTTCCTCGACGCCCGGCTCCTCGTCGGCCGCCTCCGACTCGGCGATGCTGCCCGCGGTGGGCGGGACGCTCAGCACGGCGATGACCTTGCGTGCGCCCACCCGTGCGCGGGTGAGCATCTGCATGAACTGCGTGGCGGCCTGCAGCGGCATGGACAGGAATGCGGTGTACCCGTAGAAGGCCACGAGCTGCCCGGGGGTGATCTCGCCGGTGAGTGCCAGGCGAGCGCCGAACCAGACCACGCCGGCCACGAAGAGACCCGGCAGCAGGACCTGCATGGCCTGCAGCACCGAGGACATCGCCGCGACGCCGACACCCGCCTGCCGGACGCGCTGGGACTGCTCGGCGTACCGCCCGGCGAAGACGTCCTCGCCGCCGATGCCGCGCAGCACGCGCAGCCCGGAGACGGTGTCCGAGCCGAGCGTGGTCAGCCGGCCGGAGGCCTCCCGGTGCGTGGCTTGCCGGGTGTGCAGCGGCTTGACGAGGAGGGCGAGGACCGCCGTCGTGACGGGCAGGCCGATGAGGATGGCCAGGCCGAGCGTGGTCGACTGCTGGAGCACCAGCACCGCCACCACGACGTAGGCGACGACGGACCCGGCGAGGCGGGGGAAGACCTCCATCATGTTGCCGATGTGGAACGCGTCCGACGCCACCGTGGAGACGACCTCGCCGGTGGGCAGCTCGTCGGAGATCGCGTCGCCGGTGCGCGTCACGTGGTGGCCCACGAGGCGTGAGGTCCGGAACGACCCGTGCAGCCAGGCGGCGACGTCGCCGACGTGCCCGAGCGCGCTCGCGACCGCGCCGAGCAGCCCGACGGCGAGCAGCCATCCGACCGTGACGAACAGCTCGCGGGAGAGGCCCTGGGACAGTCCTTCGTCCAGTGCGACGCCCAGCAGGTAGGGCACCGCCGCGAGCGTCGCGGCGCCGATGATGGCGAACACGACGGAGAAGACGAGGACGGACGCCTCACGCCGGACCAGCCAGCCGAGGAAGGCGGTCGGACGCGTCAGCGGGGGGTGTCCAGGGTGCCCCTGGAGCGGCGTGAGCACGACAGGGAAGAGTACGCGGCGCGGGCGCGCGCGAACCACGGAATTACGGGCCCCGTGCCCGGCCGTCGTCGGCGCCTGGACCGGTGTCTCGGTGAGCGTCATGCGCCCACCTTGCAACCTCAACATTAGTTGAGGTCAAGCGGTTCGTTCGGCACGGGGCCGGGGTGGGGCCGAGCCACGGGCGAGCCACGGGCCGAGGCCGGCCGCACGGCGCCGGTGGCGGCACCGGTCCCACGGTCTGGGAGACTGAGGGCCGATCCAGCAGGAAGGAGCACCGTGAGCACGGACAGCGCAGCCGGCGACCCCGGCGCGGCGGTCGCCGAGAAGGAACGACGGGCGCGGAACGGCTTCCGCGCGTACCAGGTCCTGGCGTTCGTCACGGGCGGCATGCTGCTCCTGCTCTGCGTGGAGATGCTGCTCAAGTACGTCCTGCGTGCGGACGGCGTCGTCGCGTACCTGGAGTGGGTGCCCTTCGTCCACGGGTGGATCTACGTCATCTACCTGGCGACCGTCTTCAACCTCTGGTCGATCATGCGGTGGAGCTTCGGGCGCGTCGTCGTCCTCGTCGCGGGCGGCGTCGTGCCGGTGCTGTCCTTCGTCATGGAGCGGCGCGCGGAACGCTGGTTCGCGGCCGACCTGCCGCCCCTCCTCGAGCGCGCGGCTCGCCTGCGCGGCTCCTGACCCGGACGGCGCGCGTGACGTGCGCGACAGGCAGCGTTCGAGCCGGTCCGGGGCCGATATCCTGCCTCGGGTGAGCACCTCAGAGCCGGCTGTCCCGCCCGCCGACCGCGCTGCCCAGGCGCCCGCCGAGGGCGACGTCGAGAGCCCGATCGAGACCGTCGTCGCCGCCGAGGCCGAGCCGTCGCCGCACACGCCCCGGCCCGTCCTCGTGGTCGACTACGGCGCGCAGTACGCCCAGCTCATCGCCCGCCGCGTCCGCGAGGCGAGCGTGTACTCCGAGATCGTGCCCCACTCGATGCCGGTCGAGCAGATGCTGGCCAAGGACCCGGCGGCCATCATCCTCTCGGGCGGGCCCTCCTCGGTGTACGAGGACGGGGCGCCGAGCACCGACCCGGCCCTCTTCGACGCCGGGGTGCCCGTCCTCGGCATCTGCTACGGCTTCCAGTCCATGGCGCAGGCACTCGGAGGCACGGTGGCCCGGACGGGCACCCGCGAGTACGGCGGCACGATCGTCGACGTCGCGCCGGGTGCCTCGGACGGTGCGCTGCTCGGCGGCTCGCCCGTGAAGCAGACCGTGTGGATGTCCCACGGCGACTCGGTGCACGCGGCCCCGGACGGCTTCACCGTGCTCGCCACCTCGGACGGCTCGCCGGTGGCGGCGTTCGAGGACCGCCGTCGTCGCCTCTACGGGATGCAGTGGCACCCCGAGGTCAAGCACTCGGTGCTCGGCCAGGAAGCCCTCGAGCGGTTCCTCTACGACGGTGCCGGTCTCCGGCCCGACTGGACCCCCGGGAACGTCATCGCCGAGCAGGTCGAGGCGATCCGCGAGGTCGTCGGGCAGGACCGCGTCATCTGCGCACTCTCCGGCGGGGTCGACTCCTCGGTCGCCGCCGCCCTGGTGCAGAAGGCCATCGGTGACCAGCTGACCTGCGTCTTCGTCGATCACGGGCTGCTGCGGGCCGGCGAGGCCGAGCAGGTCGAGCAGGACTTCGTGGCCGCGACCGGCGTCAACCTCAAGGTGGTGGACGCCTCCGAGACGTTCCTCGCGGCCCTGCAGGGGGTGACCGACCCGGAGGCCAAGCGGAAGATCATCGGCCGCGAGTTCATCCGGACCTTCGAGCAGGCGGCCCGCGAGGTCGTCGCCGAGGCCGACGCGGAGGGCACCACCGTCGGAGGTGCCGTGAAGTTCCTCGTCCAGGGCACCCTCTACCCCGACGTGGTGGAGTCCGGCGGCGGCGAGGGCGCGGCCAACATCAAGAGCCACCACAACGTGGGCGGGCTGCCGGAGGACCTGCATTTCGAGCTTATCGAGCCGCTGCGGACGCTGTTCAAGGACGAGGTCCGGGCCGTCGGGCTCGAGCTCGGGGTTCCCGAGGGGATCGTGTGGCGTCAGCCCTTCCCCGGGCCGGGCCTGGGGATCCGCATCATCGGCGAGGTCACCCGCGAGCGCCTCGAGGTGCTGCGCGCCGCCGACGCGATCGCCCGCGAGGAACTCACGAAGGCCGGGCTCGACCGCGACATCTGGCAGTGCCCGGTGGTGCTCCTCGCCGACGTCCGCTCGGTGGGCGTGCAGGGCGACGGTCGTACCTACGGCCATCCCGTGGTGCTGCGGCCGGTCAGCTCCGAGGACGCGATGACCGCGGACTGGTCACGTCTCCCGTACGACGTGCTCGCCACCATCTCCAACCGGATCACCAACGCCGTGCCCGAGGTGAACCGGGTGGTCCTCGACGTCACGTCGAAGCCGCCGGGCACCATCGAGTGGGAGTGACGGACGGCAGTACCGCCGGGCCGGCGACACCGCCGGCCGGGCAGGCGCGTGCCGGCCGCGTGGTGCACGTCTCGGACTGCTTCCCGCCCCGGGTCGGCGGGATCGAGAGCCAGGTCCACGATCTCGCCGCCGCCCAGGCGCGTGCCGGCTACGACGTCCACGTCCTCACCGCGACGGCGGACCCGGCGCTGCCCGGTGGCGGCCGCCGCGCCGTGACCACCACCGGCGACGGCGTCACCGTCCACCGCTTCGCATCCGCCGTGACGCTCGGGCTGCCGTTCCACCCGCTCGAGGACGTGCTGCTCCCGCCGGTGCTGCGGGAGTTGGGACCGGACGTCGTGCACGTGCACGCCGGCGTGGTCTCGCCGTTCGCGTACGCCGGAGCCCGGGCGGCCAGGCGCCTGCAGCTGCCGCTGGCGATCACCTGGCACTGCATGCTCGACGGCGTCGCCCCGCTGTACCGCGCCGGCGCACGGCTGGCCGGCTGGGATCGTGCCGACCTCGCGCCGAGCGCCGTCTCCGGCGTCGCCGCGCGCCGTGTCGCCGATGTCCTCGCGGCCGACGACGTCGCCGTGGTCCCCAACGGGCTCGACGTCGCGAGCTGGGTCACGCAGTCCGTACGGGCGTCCCTCCCGCCGGACGGACCGTTGCGCGTCGTGGCCACGCAGCGACTGGCGCCCCGCAAGCGCGTCCTGCCGCTCGTGCAGGTGATCTCGCGGGTCCACGAGCGCCTCGACCGCGACGGCGCGGGCCGTCCGCGCGTGCACCTCGAGCTCATCGGGTCCGGGCCGCTGGAGCGCGTGGCCCGGGCCGAGGTGGCGCGCCGGGGGCTCGAGGAGGTCGTCACGGTCGCCGGCCGGCTGCCGCGCACCGAGCTCGCCGGGCGGTACGCCCGCGAGCACGTCTTCCTCGCACCGGCGCGGCTCGAGGCCTTCGGCATCGCGGCGCTCGAGGCCCGCGCGGCCGGCCTCGCCGTGGTGGCCGGACGCGGGACCGGGATCAGCCAGTTCGTCACGGACGGCGTCGACGGGCTGCTCACGCCGGACCGCGCCGACGGGCTCGGCGACACCGCGGCCGACGTCGAGCTCGCGGATGCGCTCGTCCGCCTGGCCACCGAGGACGGCCTGCTGGCCGGGATCCTCGAGCACAACCGGGCCGTCCCGCCGCGGGCGGACTGGTCCGACGTGATCGCCGCCGCGGCCGGCCTGTACGCCGCTGCCCGCCAGGGCTGACCTGGCGCCGGGATCTCGGGACAGACAGCAGGGGTGGTGCCAGGCTGGTGCCGTGCACCGCCCGGTACCGAGCGCCGGCGGTCCTGGAGGGGAGACGTCCTATGCAGAGCAGCACCGCACGATTCGCCGGGGGCCTGTCCGTCCTCGCCGGTGTCATCTTCATCGTCGCCGGCGTCGCGACCTGGTTCCTCGTCACCACCAACCTGAGCGAGCAGAGGATCACCGTCGCCGAGGACGCGTCATTCCTCGCCGGCGACGACGTGAACGGCCCGTTCTCGGCCTTCGCCCAGGCGCAGGTCATCAACGAGCACGCGCTCGCCGCGACCGACGGTCGCACCTACGCCGAGCTGGGCGCGGACGTGGCGGCGGCCGAGGAGGCCGGGGACACCGCGCTCGCCGAGGAGCTGCAGCAGCAGCGCACCACCGTCATGAACGCCTCGTTCCTTCGCGCGTCCCTGTTCACGTCGGTGCTGGCCTACGGTGTCTGCGCGCTGGTGGCCGGGCTCGGGGTCCTGCTGCTCCTGATCGGCGGCGGGCTGAGGTCCCTGGCCGGCGCGAGGGTCCCGCTGACGGAGTGACGGCGCGCTACCGTGCCCGATCGCCACGCTGCAGCAGCGGCGTGACGAGCAGGCCGACGGCCGCGACGACGAGCAGCACCGCGATCGCCAGCTGCAGGTCGAGTCGGTAGCCGATCGCCGTGACGATGGCGCCCACGCCGATCAGGACGAGCACGATGCCGAGGACGACGGTGCCGGTCCGCGTTCGGCGGGGCTCCTCCTGGTCGGCGACGGTGGCGGCCGACCAGACCGGGGCTGCCGAGGCCGCGCCCTCGCCCTGCGCCGTGCCGTCGTGCCCCACCCGCGGCCCCCGTGCTGCGTCCGTGGTGGCCGGAGCCGGCTCGGCCGGTGGCATCGGCGTGGTCGCGCCCGCGGCGAGCGGGGTGGTCGGGCCTTCGGTGGTGGGCAGCGGAGTGGTCGCGCCCGTGGCGAGGGGTGCGGTCGGCGGCTCCTCGCCGGGCCCGGCCGTACCGTGCGGCTCGGTGTGCCGGTCGCTGGGCTGCTCACTGGGCTGCTCGTCGTGCGGCTCACCGGGCGTGACCGGCTCGCGGCGCTCGTCGCCGGGGCGTTGCGCGCCCGTGGGGTTCTCGCTCACTGCTCCTCCTGGATGGAAATCGTCCCGAACCCGACCTTGAGGTCGACGACCAGCTCGGGCCGGCCGTCCTGCGCCTCGGGCGAGAGGTAGGTGCCCTGGACCGAGCCGCCCTGTTCGAACAGCCTCGGCAGGCTCCCGTCGTCCGGCGCGCCGGCCCTCTGGGCGGGGCCGGACCATCCGCCGCCGGTGTCACCGACGACCTGCCCACCGCCCAGCTCGACGTCGACGAGGACGGCTGCGCCGTCGGGGACGACCAGCCGGGCGCTGCCGGCACCGACGTTGACCGGCACCGAGACGGGCCCTCCGCCCGGCTGTCCGGCGCGGTCGAGCTCGGTCAGGTCGACGACCAGGTCACCTCCGGCCAGAGAGAATCCGTCCCGGGCGTTGCCGGCCGTGACCGGCTCGAAACGCTGCGCCCCGAACGCCGCCCCGGAGGTTCCCCGCCAGTCGGCGGTCACCTCTGCCGGGGCCACGGTGGCCGTGACGGTCCACGGGGCCACGGCGAGGGCGAGCAGCACGCCGAGCACGGCCAGCCCGCGGCCGCGTCGACCGCGCAGACCGCTGACCGCGACGCCGGCACCGAGCGCGACGAGCATCGCGCCGGTGACCAGGAGACCGGCGAGCCAGAGTCCCTCCGGGCCACCGGTGACGGGGGCGATCCGGTCCCACACCACCAGGGCGGCCGCCAGCAGGAGGCACGCCGCCAGCACGACGGCGACCGTCGCCCGCCCGGGGCCCGGTACCACCGGCTTCCGCGGGGGCGGAGGCGGCGCGGTGGGGGAGGGGGCGGCGCTGTATGCCACCCGCCCGTAAGCGGTCTCGCCGGCCCCCTCGGGTGCCTGCGCGGGCGTCGGCCCGCCGCCACTCCCGGGAACCGCCGTCGCGACGGGCCCGTCCTGGCCGGCCGCGCGGCTCTCCGAGGCGCCCGCGCCGGCGGCCGGCGTGGCGTGCGGTTCGGCCGGCTGGGGCCCGGCCGCGTCCCGGCGGTCCCGCCGACGGATGAGGACCGCCAGCAGCAGGGCCGCCAGCGCGGTGACGACGAGGGTCGGGAGGAACCACTCGATCCAGTAGCCGTCCTCGTCCCACCAGAAGATGGGCCGGGCGAGCCCGATGATGAGGAAGACCGCGGCACCCGCGAGGGCGCCGTCGACGTTGCCGCGCAGGGCCTCCTGGAGGTGGATCCGGCCGTCCCGCTCCTCGGGCAGCAGCGCCCAGCCGAGGCCGTACAGCAGCACGCCGAGGCCGCCGAAGAACGTCATGACGACGAGGACGCCGCGCACCAGCAGCGGGTCGATGTCGAGCCGGCGGGCCAGCCCTCCGGCGACGCCGCCGAACCAGCGTGGCTCGGTGCGCCGGAGGCCGGTCCGGCGGAGCGAGTCGAAGAACGACGCCGCCGGTGGGGCCGAGGTCGTGCTGTGCTGGCCGCCGGGCGTGCCGGGCGGCGGTGTCTCGGGCCGCTCGTCGCGACCGCTGCTCGTGCTCATGCCACCAGGAAACTCCCCCGCGGACCTCTCCCACCATGGGGGAGCACCCTGGTCCGACCCTGAAAGGTGCGCGCGCAGACCCCGGTTTCGGCCCTGGGACGCCGATCCGGGACACCGGACGTGTGACGATGACACCCGTGACCGCCTCCGCCGCGCCCGTCACGGGCCGCCTCCCGCTGCGCCGCCCCCGCCGGGGCAGGCGCATCGCCGGCGTGTGCGCGGGCGTCGCGGCCCATCTGGGGCTGCCCGTGCGGTGGGTGCGCGCCGGCTTCGCGGTCTCGGCCCTCCTCGTGGTCGGGCTCCTGATGTACCTGTGGCTGTGGGTCACCGTGCCGGTGGGCGACCCCTCGGAGGCGGGCCGCCCGACCGCGCTCGGCAGGCTCGCCCCACGCCTGCGTGACAACCGCACGGGCTCCGTCACCCGCGACGTGGTGCTCGCCGTCGTGCTGCTCCTCATCGCGGTCCAGCTGCTGGTCTGGCGTGTCGTCGACGGCGGCTCGTGGCTGCTGCCCGCCCTGCTCGTCGCCGCCGGAGCTGCGCTCGCCTGGGGACAGCTCGCCGCGGCCGCCCGCGGTCAGTCCACCCGGGGCACGGTCATGGTCCGGGTGGTGGCCGGGGTGCTGCTGGCCGTCATCGGCGCGCTGCTCGTCGTCGCGCCCGGGCGGTCCTTCGTCGAGATGGTCGAGGCGACGCTGGCGGGCATGGCGGTGGTCGCGGGGGTCGCCGTCGTGCTGGCGCCGCTGCTGCTGCGGCTGGTGCGTGAGCTGGGCTCCGAGCGGGAGGCCCGCGCGCGGGAGTCCGAGCGGGCCGACATCGCCGCCCATCTCCACGACTCCGTGCTGCAGACGCTGGCGCTGATCCGTGCCCGGTCCGGTGACGACGACGTCGGTCGCCTGGCCCGCGCGCAGGAGCGGGAGCTGCGCCAGTGGCTGTACACCGACCGCCCGGAGCCGGGGAGCTCGACGGCGGAGGTCGTCCGGCGGGTGGCCGCCGAGGTCGAGGACGTCCGCGGGGTGCCGATCGACGTAGTGACCGCCGGCGACGCCGTGCCCGACCCCGGCACGGAGACCCTCTCCGCCGCGACCCGCGAGGCGCTCACCAACGCGGTCGTGCACGGGCGCGCGCCGGTGAGCCTGTACGTCGAGGTGACGCCCGACGGGACGGAGGTCTTCGTCCGTGACCGCGGCGACGGCTTCGAGCTCGACGCCGTGCCCGAGGACCGGCACGGCGTACGACGGTCGATCATCGACCGCATGGAGCGGCACGGCGGCCGGGCCACCGTACGCTCGACCGACTCCGGCACCGAGGTCCACCTCGTCATGCCACGAAAGGGGCAGTCATGACCGAGACACCGTCCGTGCCCACCCCCGGGCAGACGATCCGGGTGCTCATCGTCGACGACCACGCCCTCGTCCGCAGCGGCGTGCGCGCCGAGCTCGCGCGGCACGCGGCGGACCTGGAGGTCGTCGGTGAGGCCGAGGACGTCGAGGGCGCCATCGCGGCCGTACGCGCGCTGCGCCCGGACGTGGTGCTCCTCGACGTCCACCTGCCGGGAGGCCGCGGGGCCGGTGGCGCCGAGGTGGTGGCCGCGTGCGCGCCCGAGCTGCCGGGCACCCGCTTCCTGGCCCTGTCCGTCTCCGACGCGAGCGAGGACGTCGTTGCGGTGATCCGCGCCGGGGCCCGCGGTTACGTCACCAAGGCGATCAGCGCGCCCGAGCTGGCCGGCGCCGTGCGGCGGGTGGCGGCCGGGGACGCGGCCTTCTCGCCCCGGCTCGCCGGGTTCGTCCTGGACGCGTTCGGCACCGGCGCGGGGGACATCGCCGTGCACGACGACGAGCTGGACCGGCTCACCGCACGGGAGCGGGAGGTCATGCGGCTCATCGCCCGCGGCTACACGTACAAGGAGGTCGCCTCCGAGCTGTTCATCTCGATCAAGACGGTCGAGACCCACGTCTCGGCGGTGCTGCGCAAGCTCCAGCTCTCCTCGCGGCACGAGCTCACCCGCTGGGCCGCCGACCGGCGGCTGCTGTGACGCCCCGTGCCGCCGGCGGCCTGTCCGGGGCACCGGCTCCGCGTCCCTAGAGTGGAGCCATGAGCATCCTCATGGGCATCCTGCTCGTCCTGCACATGGTCGGCTGGGCGATCGTTCTCGGCGCCGCCGTCACCAACATGCGTGAGCCCCGCCTCCCGAAGGGCGTGACGCACGGGGCAGGCACGGCCGTCGTCGCCGGGATCCTCATGGTCGGCGTGGCCGAGATGTCGGGCTGGGAGCTCAGCTACGCCTGGGTGACCGTCAAGCTTCTCGTCGGCCTGACGATCCTCGGGCTGAGCATCTACGGCTCGCACAACCCGGAGAAGGTGAGCCGGGGCTTCCTGGGCGCCGTTGCCGGGCTCACCGTCCTCAACATCGCCGTCGCGGTCCTGTGGGGATGAGCGGTGTCGCCCCTCGCTGAGGTCCTCGTCGGCGTCGCCGTCCTCGTGGGGCTGGTCGGCGCCGTCGTGCAGATCTATCCCGGCAGCCTCATCGTCATGCTCGCCGTCGCGACCTGGGGGATCGTGACCGGCGGGACGGTCGGCTGGGTCGTCACCGTGGTCGCCGTCGTCTCGGTGCTCGTCGCCGCAGTGGCGAAGTACCTCTACGCGGGGAAGTACCTGCAGGCGGCCGGCGTGCCCAACCGCACGCTGCTGGTCGGCGGGGTGCTCGGCGTCGTCGGGTTCTTCGTCGTGCCGGTCGTGGGCCTCCCGCTGGGGTTCGTCCTCGGGGTCTTCCTGTCCGAGCTGCAACGACTGCGGGTGCGGGACGCGGCGTGGCGGGCGACCGTCAGCGCCCTCAAGGCCACCGGCCTGACGATCCTCATCGAGCTTGCCGGGGCGATGCTCGCCACCGGCGCCTGGGTCGTCGGCCTGCTGCTGACGTGAGCCAGGACGGGCCGGCGGTGGCCGGGCGGAACCACGCGCTCGGTCTGGTCGTCGACCGACTCGCCTGCCCGGTCTGCCGCGCGGGTCTCGGGCTCGACGGCGGCGCCCTCGCCTGCCCGGCAGGTCACCGGTTCGACGTCGCACGCCAGGGTTACGTCACCCTGCTCGCCGGCCGCCGGGTCTTCGCCGGCGACGACGCCGCCATGGTGGGCGCGCGCGAGGCCTTCCTGCGGCGGGGCCACTACGCGCCGCTGGCACGAGCGGTGCGCGAGGCGGTGGGGGACGTGACCGGCCTGTGCGTCGACCTCGCGGGCGGGACCGGGTACTACCTCAGCGCCGTCGTGCGGGACCGGCCAGGGCTCGTGGGCCTCGACCTCGACGCCTCGACGCCGGCGTTGCGGCGTGCCGCCCGGGCGCACGAGCGCGTGGCGGCGGTCGGTGCGGACGTGTGGCGGCCGCTGCCGGTCCGGGACGGCGCGGCCGACGCCGTGCTCTCGGTGTTCGGGCCGCGCAACGTGCCGGAGATCCGCCGCATCCTCGCCCCGGCGGGCCGGTTCGTCATGGTGACGCCGACGCCCGACCACCTCCGTGAGCTCGTCGACGCCCTCGGCCTGGTGCGGGTGGACCCGGACAAGGAGCGCCGGCTCGCCGCGCAGCTGACCGACCTCGAGCTCGAGCGGGAGGACCGGGTCGAGTACCGCGCGCCGATGACCCGTGCGGACGTCCGTGACGAGGTGGCCATGGGCCCGAGCGCGCACCACGTGGCGCCGGAGACGCTCGACGCCGCGCTCGCAGACCTGCCGGAGCCGGTGGACGTCACCGTTGCCGTCACCGTCCGCACCTTCCGGACCTGGTGACGCCGTCGGCACCAGGTTCTCCCGAATTTGTCACCGGATCCGGTGGCGGTCTCGGGAGAGCTTGGTGCCTCGGTCCTCTGGTGCTCGGCGTGGGCCGGTGGCGGGGCATCGACGTCGGTGGTGGCGCCTAGCATGGAAGGACGATGCTCTCGCTCTTCGACAACCTGCCGCTGCCGGGCGCCGGGGGCGCCGACGTGCAGCAACCGTTGCCCGCCGTCGTCCCGCCCCGCGACGAGGACAAGCCGGTCGACGACCCGGTCGCCCGGGCCCGTCGTCGCGCCGGCGGCGCGGCCGCGACCGACGCGGAGCCCGCGGAGGCGCAGGAGCCGGCCGCCCGGTACGGCATCGACCCGGAGGCGCTGCTGGAGGGCCTCAACCCGCAGCAGCGTGCGGCCGTGGAGCACACCAGCGGTCCGTTGCTCATCGTGGCCGGGGCCGGGTCCGGCAAGACCAGGGTGCTCACCCACCGGATCGCGTACCTGCTGGCCACGGGTCAGGCGCGGCCCGGCGAGATCCTGGCGATCACCTTCACGAACAAGGCCGCGGCGGAGATGCGGGAACGGGTCACCGACCTGGTCGGCCCGTCCGCGCAGCGCATGTGGGTCTCGACGTTCCACTCCGCGTGCGTGCGGATCCTGCGCCGCGAGCACGACGCGCTCGGCCTGCGCTCGTCGTTCTCCATCTACGACGCGGCCGACTCCCAGCGGCTGATGACCCTGGTGTGCCGGCAGCTGGACCTGGACCCGAAGCGCTACCCGCCGAAGGTGTTCGCGCGGAAGGTCTCGGACCTGAAGAACGAGCTGGTGGATCCGGAGGACTTCGCGGGCCAGGTGTCGGGCACGAACTCCTTCGACGCGCATCTCGCTGACGCCTACCGCATGTACCAGGAGCGCCTCCGGCAGGCGCACGCGCTGGACTTCGACGACCTCATCATGACCACGGTGCACCTGCTCCAGGCGTTCCCGGCGGTCGCCGAGCACTACCGCCGCCGCTTCCGCCACGTGCTGGTGGACGAGTACCAGGACACGAACCACGCGCAGTACGTCCTGGTGCGCGAGCTGGCCGGTGTCGACGACCGCAAGCGAGGGACGAGCGGCGGGGGCGGAGACGCCGACGGCAACACCGGCCCCGACCTCCCGCCCGCCCAGCTCACGGTCGTCGGTGACGCCGACCAGTCGATCTACGCGTTCCGCGGCGCGACCATCCGGAACATCCTCGAGTTCGAGGAGGACTACCCGGAGGCGACGACGATCCTGCTGGAGCAGAACTATCGCTCCACCCAGACGATCCTCGACGCCGCCAACGCCGTCATCTCTCGCAACGCCGGCCGCAAGGCGAAGAACCTGTGGACCGACGCGGGCGACGGACCCCGGATCGTGGGCTACGTCGCCGACTCGGAGCACGAGGAGGCGCGGTTCATCGCCGAGGAGATCGACCGGCTCGGCGACGAGCGCGGCGTGCGACCCGGCGATGTGGCCGTCTTCTACCGCACCAACGCCCAGTCCCGGTCCATGGAGGAGGTGCTGGTGCGGGCGGGCATCCCCTACAAGGTGGTCGGCGGCACGCGCTTCTACGAGCGCCGGGAGATCAAGGACGCCATCGCCTACCTGCGGTCGGTCGCCAACCCCGACGACGCGGTCAACATCCGTCGCATCCTCAACGTGCCCAAGCGCGGCCTGGGTGACCGGGCCGAGGCGGTCCTCGCCGAGCACGCGGAGAAGCACCGCGTCTCCTTCGGGCAGGCGATCGCGCACGCCGCCGCCGAGGGGGAGGAGCGGGACGCCGTCCCGGAGGTCATCGGGCTGGCCACCCGCGCCCGCACGCAGGTGACGGCGTTCCACGCGCTCCTGACCGAGCTGCGGGACATGGAGTCGGCCGGTGCCACGCCCGCCGAGATCCTCGACGCCGCCCTCGACCGGTCCGGCTACCTCGCCGAGCTGCGTGCCTCCGACGACCCGCAGGACGCGACCCGCGTCGAGAACCTCGCCGAGCTGCACGCCGTGGCGGCGGAGTTCCGCGACACCGACCCGGAGGGTGGGCTCGGGGACTTCCTGGAACGGGTCTCGCTGGTGGCCGACACCGACCAGATCCCCGACACCGACGCCGGTCAGGTCACGCTCATGACGGTGCACACGGCCAAGGGGCTGGAGTTCCCGGTGGTGTTCGTCACCGGCATGGAGGACGGCACGTTCCCGCACCAGCGGTCCCTCACCGAGGAGGACGAGCTCTCCGAGGAACGACGCCTGGCCTACGTGGCGCTGACCCGTGCGCGGCAGCGGCTGTACGTCTCCCGCGCGGCCGTCCGCACCGCGTTCGGGATGCCGCACGAGCTGCCGGCGTCCCGGTTCCTCGAGGACATCCCGGCGGACCTCGTGGAGTGGCGCCGCCGGGAGTCGTCCATGGAGACGCTGCGCCGTCCCGGGCCGCGCGGGGCCGGCGGCTACCGCCGCGGCAGCGCCACCTCGTGGGGCGATCGGGACGGCGGCCGGGTCATCGGCGCGGGCAGACCACCCGCCCGCACCGGCCGGCTCGGGGAACGGACCGACTCGGCGGCGGACCGGACGCGGGCAGCCGTCGGCGCCGCCGCGAAGACCGGTGCGACGAAGCCCGAGGGCATCGGGCTGGACATCGGGGACAGGGTCACCCACGACTCCTACGGTCTCGGCACCGTGGTGGGGCTCGAGGGTGCCGGCTCGTCCGCCGTCGCGAAGATCGATTTCGGCGGTGGCGGGGTCAAGCGTCTGCTGCTGCGCTACTCGCCGGTGACCAAGCTCTGACGTCTTCGTCCCGCTGACCCGCGTGCCTGCGCGGAAAATCCGTGCTGACTGCCTAGCCTCGTGACTGACCGGTCGCAACGGAGGCCCGCATGGTGACGCAGGTGCACGAGCCACGCACCCGTCCTCGTGCTGCCACCCGTCCGGTCCGGCAGCCGCCGCGCACCACCCCCCGCAGGCCGGCGAAGCGCCCGCAGCCGCGGAACCGCCGGATCGAAGGGCTCGACGGGCTCCGTGCCCTCGCCGTGACGGCGGTCCTCGTCTTCCACCTCCGGGCCGAGACGCTGCCCGGTGGGTTCCTCGGCGTCGACGTGTTCTTCGTCGTCTCGGGCTTTCTCATCACCACGCTGCTGCTGCGCGAGCTCGCCACCGGACGCATCAACCTCGGTCGCTTCTGGCTGCGTCGTGCGCGCAGGCTGCTGCCCGCGGTGCTCGCGGTCGTCGTCGTCACGGTCCCGGTGGCCTGGGCCGTCAACCCCGACCTGCTCGTCGGCATCGCCCGGCAGACCGTGGGCGCGCTGACCTTCTCCACGAACTGGCTGGAGATCGGCGCCGGGTCGAGCTACTTCGACACCACGGCGCCCCAGGTCTTCGCGCACTTCTGGTCCCTCGCGGTCGAGGAGCAGTTCTACCTGCTGTGGCCGGTCCTGCTGGTCCTGCTCGTGGCGGCCACGTCGAGCGCGCTCACCCGTGCCCGGGTGGCGATCGCCGGCGCCGCGGCGTCCGCCGTCGCCATGGCCGTGCTCGTCACCCCCGGCGAGGACGCCACCCGCGTGTACTACGGCACCGACACCCACGCGTTCTCCCTGCTCGTCGGCGTCGCACTCGCCTTCTGGTGGTCCCAGCCCCAGAGCTTCCTCACCACGGCCACCTGGCGGCGCTGGCGCGGCCCGGCGGCGCTCGTCGCGCTCGCCGGCCTCGTCGGGCTCATGCTCACCCTGCGGGAGACCATGGCGGTCACGTTCCGGGGCGGGATCCTGCTGGCCGCGCTGCTGACCGGAGTCCTCATCGCCGCGCTGCTCGGCCGGGCCGGACCGTTCCAGGCGCTGCTCCGGCTGCCGCCGCTGGAGTGGGTGGGGCAGCGCTCGTACGGGATCTACCTGTGGCACTGGCCCGTCGTGGTGCTGCTGACCCTCCTGGTGCCGACCGCGCACGACTCCGCGCAGCACTGGGTGCTGCGCGGAGTCGCCGTGATCGCCACGCTTGCCCTCGCCGCGGCGTCCTACCGCTGGCTCGAGACGCCGGTACGGACCCACGGGTTCGCCGAGTCACTGGCGCGGTTCCGCCGGGCGCTCGGCGCAGCCGTTCCGTCCCGGCGTGCCGTCGCACGGGTCGCGGCCGGGACCACCGCGCTGCTGGTGGTGCTCAGCGGCGTCGCGATCGCCGTCGCCCCGGAACGGACGAGCACGCAGGCCCAGATCGAGGACGCCGAGGCGCGGATGGACGACGGCGCCCAGGCTCCCGCCGAGGCCGGGCGGGAGCCCGTGGCGCCGGACGGGAACGCGGACTTCTCGATGCCCGCGGGCGACGAGATCACCGCGTTCGGCGACTCGCTGGTGGTGACCAGCGCCGACGGTCTGGAGTACCACCTGCCGGGCATCATGATCGACGCCCGGTCCAACCGGCGGTGGAGCGAGGCGCCGGAGGTGGTGCGGGCGATGCTCGCGGAGGGCACCGTGCGGCGCGCCGTCCTGCTCCACTTCGGGACCAATGCCGGTGTCGAGGACCCGGACGTGGTCCGCGAGGTCCTCGACGCGCTCGGCCCCGACCGGATGGTCGTCATGCTGAACGTCTACGGCTCGAGCCACTGGGTCCCCGAGACGAACGCCACGCTCGAGGAGATCGCCGCCGACTATCCGAACGTCCACGTCGCGGACTGGAACGAGGCGGCCGCGGAGCGCCCCGAGCTGTTGCAGGCGGACCGCGTGCACCCCGGCATCGAGGGGGCGCACCTGTACGCAAACGTCGTCAAGGACGCGTTCGCATCCCTCTCCGAGCAGCTGACCGGCCGGCCGGTCCCGCAGACCCCCGCCGGCGACGGCTGAGTCTCCGGCCCGACGGACTACGGCAGCCCCGGGGGGCACGACGGCGCTCGTTGTGACGGTTCACATACCTGCGGCAGGCTCTCTGGCCCCGCGCAGGCGCTGGGCGATGCCGACGGCGCTGTAGGCTTTTCGCCGGATGTCTCGATGTCGAAACATCGTGAGTGAAGCCAACGGAAGGACTTCAGGCGTGGACCTCTACGAGTACCAGGCTCGTGACGTCTTCGAGAAGCACGGTGTGCCCGTGCTCCGCGGCATCGTCGCGACAACCCCGGCCGAGGCCAGGTCAGCGGCCGAGGAGCTCGGCGGCGGCACGGTCGTCGTCAAGGCTCAGGTGAAGACCGGCGGGCGTGGCAAGGCCGGTGGCGTCAAGCTGGCGCACAGCCCCGCGGAGGCCGAGGCCCGCGCCTCGGACATCCTCGGCATGGACATCAAGGGGCACACCGTTCACCGCGTGATGATCGCGGAGGGCGCGAAGATCGCCGAGGAGTACTACTTCTCGGTCCTGCTCGACCGCGCCGAGCGGCGCTACCTCGCGATGGCGTCCGTCGAGGGCGGCATGGAGATCGAGCAGCTCGCCGTCGAGCGTCCGGACGCGCTCGCCCGCGTCGCGGTCGACCCGATCGTGGGGATCGACCGGGCGAAGGCCGCCGAGATCGTCTCCGCGGCGGGCTTCGCGCCGGAGATCGCGGACGAGGTCGCCGGCGTGATCGAGCAGCTCTGGACCGTCTACGACGAGGAGGACGCGACGCTCGTCGAGGTCAACCCGCTGGTCCGCACCGAGGACGGCGCGATCATCGCGCTCGACGGCAAGGTCAGCATCGACGAGAACGCCGACTTCCGGCACCCCGACCACGCCGAGCTGGTCGACAAGGCCGCGACCGATCCGCTGGAGGCGAAGGCCAAGGAGCTCGACCTCAACTACGTCAAGCTCGACGGCGAGGTCGGCATCATCGGCAACGGGGCCGGCCTGGTCATGTCCACCCTCGACGTCGTCGCGTACGCCGGCGAGCAGCACGGCGTGAAGCCGGCGAACTTCCTCGACATCGGCGGCGGCGCGAACGCCCAGGTGATGGCCAACGGCCTGGACGTCATCCTCGGCGACGAGCAGGTCAAGTCGGTGTTCGTGAACGTCTTCGGCGGCATCACCGCCTGCGACGAGGTCGCGACCGGCATCGTCCGGGCACTGGAGATCCTCGGCGACGCCGCCACCAAGCCGCTCGTGGTCCGCCTGGACGGCAACAACGTCGAGGAGGGACGCACGATCCTCACCGATGCCAACCACCCGCTCGTGACCGTCGTGCCCACGATGGACGAGGCCGCGGCCAAGGCCGCCGAGCTCGCTGCTGCGAACTAAGGACGGAGCACCTACATGTCGATCCTTCTCACCTCCTCCTCCAAGGTCATCGTCCAGGGCATGACCGGCTCGATGGGTCAGATCCACACCTCGCGGATGCTGAACTCCGGGACCCAGATCGTCGGCGGCGTCAACCCGCGCAAGGCCGGCACCTCGGTGGACTTCGAGGTCACGCCGATCGGTCCAGGCGCAGAGACCCGCCAGGGCGGCACCGTCTCGGTGCCGGTCTACGGGACGGTCTCGGAGGCCAAGGAGGCCACCGGCGCCGATGTCTCCGTCATCTTCGTGCCGCCGGCGTACACGAAGGCCGCCGTCGTGGAGGCCGTGGACGCCGGCATCCCGCTCGTGGTGATCATCACCGAGGGGGTTCCCGTCGCGGACACCGCGCAGTTCTTCGCGTACGCACAGTCCAAGGGCGTGCGGCTCATCGGCCCGAACTGCCCGGGCATCATCACGCCCGGCCAGTCGAACGTGGGTATCACGCCGGCGGACATCACCGGCCCGGGCCGCATCGGCCTGGTCTCGAAGTCCGGCACGCTGACCTACCAGATGATGTACGAGCTGTCGGACATCGGCTTCTCGACCTGCATCGGGATCGGCGGCGACCCGGTCATCGGCACCACGCACATCGACGCGCTCCGCGCCTTCCAGGAGGACCCGGAGACCGATCTCATCGTCATGATCGGCGAGATCGGCGGCGACGCGGAGGAGCGCGCCGCGGCGTTCATCAAGGAGCACGTCACCAAGCCCGTCGTCGGCTACGTGGCCGGCTTCACCGCCCCCGAGGGCAAGACGATGGGCCACGCCGGCGCCATCGTCTCCGGCTCGTCCGGCACCGCCGAGGCCAAGAAGGTCGCGCTCGAGGCGGCCGGCGTCAAGGTCGGCAAGACGCCGTCCGAGACGGCCCGGCTCGCCCGCTCGCTGCTGGCCTGAGGTTCCCGCGACGGCGGCCGCTCCCGGACGGGGAGCGGCCGCCGTCGTGCATGTTCCGGCATGGCCGTCCGGCCGGTTTTCGGGGAGTCTGTGTCTGCTATCTTCGACGCGCCGAGCGAGGAGGCTGGCATGGGACGAGGACGAGCAGGAGCCGTCGTGGCCGCCGCCGCGGTCGTCGGGAGCCTGGGCATCGGTACCCAGGCGACCGCCGAGACATCCGCGGCGCCCGACTGCCCCGAGACCGGCGTCGTGACCATCGAGGCGGTCGTCGACGGGCTGGACGCACTCGACTGCGACCTCGCCGGCACACGCCTCGACGCCGGCGGCTTCGGCGTCCCGGTACCGGAGGCCGGCGAGACCGTGACGGTCTCCCTGCTGACCGACGACGGCACGAGCCCGTCGCTCGAGCTCTCCGTGGCCGACGACGGCCTCGTCACGGCCGTCCTCGAGACCACCGGGACGACGCCGCTCGGTCGCACGGTCGAGCGCCTGCAGGCGGGAGCGGCGCCGGACCGCGTGGAGGTCGTGGACCTCTCCGCCGACGCCTCGGCGCACGCCGACGACGTGTCCGCCCAGGCGGTTGGCCGGTGCCGGCTGACCGACAACAACCGGCTGTCCTACCGGTGGACCACCCCGGCCACCTGGCGCCTCAACGTCGAGCGCGTGCCGAACGGCGTCACGCGCACGCAGTGGACCAGTGCTACCCGGAACGCGGTGACGACCATCGAGAACGCCCGCAACAACTGCGGCATGAGCGTGAACCCGACCCTCGACCTGCGCATGCCGGGCACCACTGCGGTGGACGCCGACATCGACGGTGCGTCGAACGCCTGCACGGCGCGGGACGGCCGGAGCGTCATCGACGGCGGTCATCTCACCGGCAGCGTGCTCGGGCTGACCTGTGCCTGGTCCTCGAGCGGGCGGGTCATCGAGGCCGACGTGCGGATCGACCGGTCGGAGCGTCGATGGGTGACGTCCGTCTCGGGGTGCCGGGGGAGTCGCTTCCACGTCGGCAGCACGCTGGCCCACGAGCTCGGCCACGCGGTCGGCCTCGGCCACGTGACCGAGCGCGGCGGCAGCGACCTGACGATGAGTCCCAGCATGCCGCCGTGCAACGCCTCCTCGGCGAGCCTCGGACGCGGCGACGTGCTGGGGCTGCGGAGCCACTACTGAGTCAGGCGGCGTCCGGCCGGGCCTCCAGCGACGCGCGGACCGCTCCGACGTCGTGGCCGGCCAGCACCTCGCCGGCGGGCCCGCCGCCGCGGATCACACCGAGGAGCAGGTGGCGGTCACTGATCTCCTTGTCCTCGAGGCGCAGCGCCTCGCGCAGGGCGAGCTCGAGGGCCTTCCTGGCCGCGCTCGTGAACGGGATGTGGCCGCCTCGGCGACGGCGCCCTCGGCCGGCCCGCTCGAGGGCGCCGTCGCCGAAGATCGCGTCGGAGCTACGGCTGACGGCGTCGAGGTCGATGCCGACGGCGGCGAGTGCCTCGCCGTCGAGCCCGGACCCGGTGGCGATCCGGCGCAGCTGGTTCGCCAGGACCGCCGGGTCGTGCCCGGCCCGGCGCAGGGCCCGGACGGCGGAGCCGTCGGCGCTGAGCACGCCGAGGGCGACGTGCTCGGCGCCGATCCACGAGCACCTCAGCTCGCGGGCCTCCTCCTGGGCGTGGATGACGGCGGTGCGCGCGTCCTTCGTGAAGCGTTCGAACATGTCTCCTCCTGGGGACGGCCGGCTCGTGCCGGTCGTTGACGGGCGAGTCGGTCGAGGTCGTGCGCTCAGCGGCGCCGGCGGCCGTGCTTCTTGTGCACGGCCTGACGGCTCACGCCGAGCTCGGCGGCGATCTCCTGCCAGGACCAGCCGAGGTCGCGCGCCCGCTCGACCTGGAGGACCTCCAGGCGCTCCGCCAGCTCGCGGAGGGCGCGGACCGCACGCAGCCCGGTGGTGGGGTCGGGGCTCTGTGCCGCGGTCGCGGTCTCGGTGACGGTCATGGTGTCAATGTAGGTTGACAACCCGGGTTGTGTCAACCAATGTTGACGAGCGGTCGCGGCCGCGGCCCCCTCGCCGACCGGGCCTCGGGGGCGACCTCGGGCCTCGACCCGCGCGGCGGCGTCAGGCCGACGGTCGCGGCGAGGAGCCGGGGGCGTCCTCGGGACCGCGCAGCAGCACCGAGCGCGGTAGCTCCGGCGCCTCCTGGTCGGGCCGGCGGCCCCACCAGGCGTGGAACACCGCCGGCACCAGGCGGGCGGCCTCGACCCGAGGTGCGGTCCACAGCGGGACGGCACCGTCAGCCGCCCACACCCAGCCGTCGTCGTCCGCCCGCACGACCTGCCGCTCGGCGAGCTTGGTGAATCGTCCGACCCGGGCAGCATCGAGGTCCCGGCGTCGGGCACGACCGGCGTGCAGTCCCGGCGCGAGCTCACCCGGGTCGGGCGCGGCGAGTGAGCCGGCCCCCCATTCCGGTGCGGCGAGCGCGAGTGCCGGGTCGACGGTGTCGACGGCAGCCCCGACCGCTAGACCGAGGTCGGTCCAGTCCTCCTCCCGGTCCTCGGGCAGCCCGAGCCCGAGGCCACCGACCCACACATGCCAGTGCACGAGGCCGTGCTCGGGCCCGCCGTCGACGGTCGTCGGCAGCCGCGAGCGGACGGCGGCGTCCTCGGTGGCCGCGCGCAGATCGGCCGTGCCCCGTGCGGGGTCCCAGAGCACGGCGGTCAGGGTGGGTCCGGCGCGTGGCGCGTCCGGGGCCCGCCGTGGTCGACCCATGGTCCTGGCTCCGTCCCGTCTCGGCCGTCCCGTCCCGGCGCTCTCACGATACTGACCGGGTCCGGCCGTCAGGGCGGGCTGCCGACATGGCGCCGACACGCCGATATCGGGCACCCGCCGGCCACCTGCTGCCGACACGCCGGTGCGGCGCGCCGGTCCCGGGCTCCGCAGGGCCGACGATGGGGAGCGATGGCGACCAGCACGCAGACCCGGCCGGCGCGGGTCATCGACCACGACGTCCCGCGCCGCCGGACCGTGCCCGAGGGATGGCTGCGAGGGCTGGTCAGCGGCGTCGAGGCAGCGGTGCTCAGCTGCCTGGCCGTCGTCGTGCCCGCGGTGACCGCCTACGTGGCCACGGCGGCGGCACCCGCGCTCGGCGAGGCGTCCTGGCAGGCCGCGGCCCGGACCGGGATCTCGCTGTGGCTGCTCGCCCACGGCGGCGAGATGGAGGCCGGGTCCGGCGTGGTGACGGTGGCCCCGCTGGGACTGACACTGCTGTGCGTCGCCGTGACGTACCTCGCGGTGCGGCGCGTCCGGATCGCGGATCCCGTCGTCGGCGCGTTCGCCGTGGGTGGCTATCTCCTCACGGTCCTCGTGGCGTCCTTCCTCGCTCCCGGTGGGCGGCTCGGCGCGCTCCTCGGTGCTCTCGTCGTCGGCTCGATCGGCACCGCGCTCGCCGTGCGGCGCAGCGGCGGGGAGCTGACGATCCCGCGGACACCGCACTGGGTGAGCGACGGCCTGCGTGCGGGCGGGCTGGCACTCGTCGGCCTGGTCGTGGTCGCCTCCGGCCTGCTCGTCGCGGCCCTGGTCGCCGGGTGGGACCGGGTGCGGATGATCCAGGACGCCTACCTGCTCGATCCGGTGAACCTCGTCCTCATGGGACTCGCGCAGCTGGTGTTCCTGCCGACCCTGGTGCTGTGGGCGCTGGCGTGGGCGGCCGGCCCCGGGTTCGCCGTCGGCACCGGGACGCACTTTGCGCCCGGTGAGTCCGTCTCGGCGCCGCTGCCGGCCGTGCCGCTGCTCGGCGGGCTGCCCGAGCCGGGCTCCTCCGGGCCGCAGTGGGTTCTCGCGCTCACCGTCGTGGTCGGGGTCGGCGCAGGGGTGCTGCTCCACCGGCGCCGCGCGGACCGGACGCTCGCGGAGGCGGCGGGGAGTGCGGCGGTCGGCGCCCTCGGTCTGGCGCTCGCCGCGGCTGTGCTCACCCACCTGGCGGCAGGCTCCATCGGCCCAGGACGCATGTCGGAGATGGGCGGTCGGCCACCCGCGGTCGCCGGGATGCTGCTCGTCGAGACGGGCCTGGCGATGGTGATCACCGTGGTGGCCCTGCACGGCCGGACCCGCGCGATGCTCGGCATGGGCGTCCACGCCGCCCGTGGCGGCGTCTCCGGCGCGGCCGGCCGGCTGAGCGAGGCTCGCGCCACCAGGAGGGCGAGGCCCGCGGCCGGGACACACCCGGAATCAGCCCCCGACGAAGGCGCAGCCACGGACGCCGTCGGTGCGCCCTCCGCGGAGACGCCCGGCGAGGCCGCCGACGCCCGGAGCGATCCCGCACGCGCCGACGCTCAGGACGCCGCCGAGGACCACGCGGCCACCGCCGACGACGTCGCGGAGGGCGACGACGACCGGCCGTCCGGCAGCTCGGGCGGCTGGTCAGGCCCGTCCCTCTCGTCGTGGTCGCGCGCCGAGCGCCGCTGACCGCGGGTAGGGCTCAGGAGCGGGCGGGGTCCACCATCATCTGGTCCATACGCTCCTCCAGCGACCGCTCGAGCCGGGCCTGGCACGCGTCGCGAGCCTGCTGGGTGATCGCCGACTCCAGGCACTCGCCGTAGGCCTGGTACTCGCGCCACAGGAGCACCTGGGCCGACGTCGCCATCGCCATGAATCCTGCGACGAGGAGCCCGGCCAGCACGGCGACGGTCAACGCCCCGCGCACCCGGTGGAGCCGGATCCGGACGAGCCCGACGACCCCGAGCGCCACGGAGGCCCCCGCCAGGACGGCCGTCGCCACCGGGACCGGCCACGGCGGCTGGAGGAGGGTGAGGGCGACCACGAGGAGGAGCGACAGGCCGAACAGCCGGGTCGTGCGGATCGCGCGGCGCTGCGCCTCCGGATCGGGCTCGGCGTCCCGGCGTGACTGCCGCGGGGACAGGAACGGGCTGCCTTGCGGCGGCTGCGGGTCGGGCATGTCCCCATCATCTCCCACGGGCGCACTACTCTCGCCGGGTGACCACCACCGAGCCGACCGGCCGTTTCGTCATGCCCGGACGACCCGCACGGCTCGTCGTCCTGGTCTCCGGCGGCGGCTCGAACCTCGCCGCGCTGCTGAAGGCGTGCAGCGACCCCGACTACGGCGCCCAGGTGGTCGCCGTCGGCGCGGACCGGCCCGGCACCGGGGGTGCGACGCTCGCCGAGCGGGACGGCGTACCGACCTTCGTCGAACGCGTCCAGGACCACCCCGACCGGGAGGCATGGGACCGCGCGCTGACCGAGCAGGTCGCCGCGCACGAGCCCGATCTCGTGGTCTCGGCCGGGTTCCTCAAGCTGTGCGGCCCGCGGTTCCTGGAGCGCTTCGAGGGGCGGTACGTCAACACGCACAATGCGCTGCTGCCGGCGTTCCCGGGCATCCACGGCCCGCGCGACGCGCTCGAGTACGGCGTCAAGATCGCCGGTGCGACCCTGTTCTTCGTCGACGCCGGCATGGATACCGGCGTCATCCTCGCCCAGGTCGCTGTCCCGGTCCTGCAGGACGACGACGAGGAGTCGCTGACCGAGCGGATCAAGGTCGCCGAGCGGGCGCAGCTGGTCGAGGAGGTCGGCCGGCTGGCCCGCAACGGCTGGCGGATCGAGGGCCGCCACGTGCACCTCGGCGCGGGGCGCTCCGTTCGCTAGAGTGGTCCGCGGCCGTGACTGGCGCACAGGTGGAGCCCACCACCGGGGAGCGGCCGGAAGTTCCCTGCAGCGCACCGCACGCCTGGGTGCCGGGACCGGGTGCGGCAGCCGCGCGCCCCGACCCGCCGTCGAGCCCCAGGAGCCTCCGTGAGCAGCCAGCCAAGCAGCCCGATCGTGCCCGCCACCGTCGGTGACCGAGTCCCGATCCGACGGGCCCTGGTGTCCGTCTACGACAAGTCCGGGCTCGAGGACCTCGTCCGCGGGCTGCACGAGGCCGGCGTGGAGCTCGTCTCCACCGGAGGGTCCGCCCGCCTGATCGCCGGCCTCGACGTGCCCGTCACCAGGGTCGAGGACCTCACCGGCTTCCCCGAGTGCCTCGACGGCCGCGTCAAGACCCTGCACCCCCGCGTGCACGCCGGCATCCTGGCGGACCGGCGGCGCACGGACCACGTGGCCCAGCTCGCCGAGCTCGACGTCGCACCCTTCGACCTCGTGGTCTCCAACCTCTACCCGTTCACCGAGACCGTCGCCTCGGGCGCCGCGCCGGACGAGTGCGTGGAACAGATCGACATCGGCGGACCCTCGATGGTGCGGGCCGCCGCGAAGAACCACCCGTCCGTCGCGATCGTGACCTCGCCGACCCGGTACGGCGATGTGCTCGCCGCGGTGGCCGCGGACGGCTTCACGCTCGAGCAGCGCAAGCAGCTCGCCGCGGAGGCGTTCGCACACACCGCCGCCTACGACGTCGCCGTCGCGAACTGGTTCGCCTCGACCTACGTCGGGACCGAGGACGGGTGGCCTGCGTTCGCCGGCGAGACCTGGCAGAAGGCCGACGTGCTGCGCTACGGCGAGAACCCGCACCAGGCCGCGGCCCTCTACCGGGACGAGAGCGGTCCGGCCGGCCTCGCCGGGGCCGAGCAGCTGCACGGCAAGGCGATGTCGTACAACAACTACGTCGACACCGACGCCGCGCGCCGCGCCGCGTACACGTTCGACGAGCCCGCCGTCGCGATCATCAAGCACGCCAACCCGTGCGGCATCGCGGTCGGCGCGACCGTGGCCGAGGCCCACGCCAAGGCACACGCCTGCGACCCCGTCTCCGCGTTCGGTGGCGTGGTGGCGGCCAACCGGCCGGTGAGCGTGGCGATGGCCCGGCAGATCGCCGAGGTCTTCACCGAGGTCGTCCTCGCGCCCGACTTCGAGGACGGGGCGCTCGAGGTGCTCCGCGCGAAGAAGAACGTCCGCGTGCTGCGCTGCCCGGACCCGGCGGGTGAGCGGCCGGCCGAGCTCCGGCAGATCAGCGGCGGGATCCTCGTCCAGATGCGCGACCAGGTCGACGCCGCGGGCGACGACCCGCACAGCTGGACGCTCGCGGCGGGCGAGCCGGCCTCACCCGAGGTGCTCGCCGACCTGGCGTTCGCGTGGAAGGCGTGCCGCTCGGTGAAGTCCAACGCGGTCCTGCTGGCGCGCGACGGCGCCAGCGTGGGCGTCGGGATGGGGCAGGTGAACCGCGTGGACTCGTGCCGCCTCGCGGTGGAACGCGCCGACACGCTGGGCGTCGAGGTGGTCTCGGACGTGGACGGCGCCGGCGGTGCCGAGAACCAGGCGGGGGCGGCCGCCCCGCGGCGTTCCCGGGGCGCGGTCGCCGCGTCCGACGCGTTCTTCCCGTTCCCGGACGGGCTGCAGGTGCTCATCGACGCCGGCGTCACGGCGGTCGTCCAGCCCGGCGGTTCGGTCCGCGACCACGAGGTGATCGCGGCCGCGCAGGAGGCGGGCATCACGATGTACCTCACCGGGACGCGCCACTTCTTCCACTGAGGTCGTCCGCGACCGCGGTCAGGTCAGCACGGCCTTCTTCAGCGGGGTGCCGACGTCCGCCGCGGCACCCGGGTCGAGGCCCGGCGTCGCGCCCCCGGCGAGGAGACGCCGGAGCGGTCCGACGTCCCGCGGCCGGTCGGCCGTGAATCCGGCTACCAGCCGCGGCGCGGGTCCCGAGTCGTCCACGACGAGGGCCGACCACTCCCGCCCCGCAGGGTCGCCGCGGTACAGCACGCGCAGGTCGTCCCGTGGCCGGCCCACCAGCGCCACGTCCCGGCCGAGCTGGGTCGAGAAGACGTACGGCGCCGGGGTCGGCGGCACCTCGTCCCCGACGAGCGCGGCCACGAGTGCGGCCGGGTGGGTCAGGGCCGCGTCCCAGTGCCCGCCCGGCACCGTGCCGAGGCCGGGCGTGGTCATCTCGGCGCAGTCGCCGACCGCCCGGACCGACGGTGGTCCGCCCGTGACGCGACCGGCGGCGTCCACGGGGACCGCCCCGGTCGGGGTGGTCGGGAGGGCACCGGCGAGCCAGTGCGTCGCCGGGCGGACACCCGTCGCGGCGAGCACCACGTCGGCCGCCAGCACCTCCCCGTCCACCAGCTCGACGGCACCCGGCCGCACGCCGCGGACCGGCGTCGAGCACCGCAGCTCCACGCCGGCCTCGGCGTACCACGGCACGGTCTGCGCCCCGACGACGGATCCCACCTGCCGCTCCAGCGGCACGGCGGCCGCCTCGAGGACGGTGACGTCGCAGCCCCGCGCGGCCGCCAGCCCGGCGACCTCGGCGCCGATCCAGCCTGCACCCACCACGAGCAGCCGCCGGCCGGGGCGCAGGGCGGCACGCAGCGCGGCGGCGTCCTGCGCCGTGTGGAGCGTCCGCACGCCGTGCCAGCCGGGCGGGGTCACCGCGTGCGCCCCCACGGCGAGCACGAGGACGTCGGCACGGTAGGTCCGCGGGCCCGTCCCGTCCGGTGCCGCCACGTCCACCTCGGCGCCCGCACCGTCCGCGCGCAGCCCCACCGCACGGTGCCCTAGGAGCAGATCGTCGGCCAGCTCCGTCAGGTCACCGAGGCCGTCGGTGGCGAGCCACGCCGGCTCCGTGCGGCGGAACAGCTCCTTCGACAGCGGCGGACGGTCGTAGGGCGGCACGGGCTCGGTGCCGACCACCCGCACCTCGCCGTCGAAGCCGCGGGCGCGCAGCTCGGCGACGGTCCGCAGGCCGGCCAGGCCGGCACCGAGCACGAGGACGGAGCGCGGGAGTGGTGAGACGGGACCTGGCACGACGCCACGGTAGCCTCGCCAGCGTGGTGAGCAGGCGCGGGTGGCGGACGTGGGCACTGATCGGCGTGCTGGCCACCGTCGTCGCCGTGCCGCTCGCGGCCGTCCTGGTCTCGCCGACGCTCGCCGTCCTGGTGCTCGCGCTCGCCGTCGCGCTGGCGGGCGGCTTCCGGGCCGTCGCGCCGGAGGACGCGATCCCCGGCGGACGCTCGCGCACCTTCGACGTCGTGTTCCTCCTCGCGCTCGCCGTCTCCCTCGGGTACCTCAGCCGGTGGGCCGACGCCACCTCCAGCGGCTGAGGCCACTCGTTCGCCACCGCTCGGGCGAGATATCTTGATGTCGAGCAAACGTCGACCGAAGACAGGATGCGTCACTCCATGGCCACGATCATCTACACCCACACCGACGAGGCGCCCATGCTGGCGACCCACTCGTTCCTGCCGATCATTCAGGCCTACGCCAGCGCCGCCGGGGTGGACGTGGAGACCCGTGACATCTCTCTCGCCGGCCGCATCATCGCGCTCTTCCCCGAGTACCTGACCGAGGGCCAGCGGATCGCGGACGACCTCACCGAGCTCGGCGAGCTCGCCAAGACGCCCGAGGCCAACATCATCAAGCTCCCGAACATCAGCGCCTCCGTGCCGCAGCTCAAGGCCGCGGTCAAGGAGCTGCAGGGCCAGGGCTACGCGCTGCCGGACTACCCGGACGAGCCGTCCACCGACGAGGAGAAGGAGATCCGCGCCCGCTACGACAAGGTCAAGGGCAGTGCGGTGAACCCGGTGCTGCGCGAGGGCAACTCGGACCGCCGGGCGCCCGCGTCGGTGAAGGCCTACGCGCGCCGGTACCCGCACTCGATGGGGGAGTGGGCCGCCGGCACGAAGACCCGGGTGGCCACCATGAGCGGTGACGACTTCCGCTCCAACGAGCAGTCCGTCGTCGTCCCGGCCGACGACACCCTGACGATCCGGCACATCGCCACCGACGGCACGACGACGACCCTCAAGGAGTCGGTCCCGGTGCTGGCGGGCGAGGTCGTGGACGGCACCGTGATGCGGGCGGCCGCGCTGGACGCCTTCCTCGCGGAGCAGGTCGAGCGTGCGAAGGCCGACGGGGTGCTGTTCTCGGTGCACCTCAAGGCCACGATGATGAAGGTCTCGGACCCGATCATCTTCGGCCACGTGGTGCGCGCCTTCCTCCCGGGGCTGTTCGAGACCTACGGCGAGCAGCTGCACGCCGCCGGCCTGAGCCCCGACAACGGCCTCGGTGGCATCCTCGCCGGCCTGGACGCGCTGGAGCCCGAGGTGCGGGACGGCGCGCGGGCTGCCATCGAGCAGGGCCTCGCCGACGGCCCGGACCTGGCCATGGTGAACTCGGACAAGGGGATCACCAACCTCCACGTGCCCTCCGACGTCATCATCGACGCCTCGATGCCGGCGATGATCCGCGCCGGCGGGAAGATGTGGGGGCCCGACGGCGGGCAGGCGGACACCCTCGCCGTCATCCCGGACTCCTCCTACGCCGGGGTCTACCAGGCGGTCATCGAGGACTGCCTCGCCAACGGCGCCTACGACCCGACGAGCATGGGCTCGGTCCCGAACGTCGGACTGATGGCCCAGAAGGCCGAGGAGTACGGCAGCCACGACAAGACCTTCCAGATCGCCGCGGCCGGCCGGGTCGAGATCGTCGACTCGGCCGGTGCGGTGCTCGTCGCGCACGAGGTGGCGCCCGGAGACATCTGGCGGGCCTGCCAGACCAAGGACGTCCCGATCCGCGACTGGGTCAAGCTCGCCGTCACGCGCGCCCGCGCCACCGGTGCCCCGGCCGTGTTCTGGCTGGACCCGGAGCGGGCCCACGACCGCAACCTCATCGAGAAGGTGCGGACCTACCTGCCCGAGCACGACACGCAGGGCCTGCAGATCGAGATCATGTCCCCGGCCGAGGCCACGCGCTTCTCGCTCGAGCGCATCCGCCGCGGCGAGGACACCATCTCGGTGACCGGCAACGTCCTGCGCGACTACCTCACCGACCTGTTCCCCATCCTCGAGCTGGGCACGTCGGCCAAGATGCTGTCCGTCGTGCCGCTGATCAACGGTGGCGGGCTCTTCGAGACCGGCGCGGGCGGCTCGGCACCCAAGCACGTCCAGCAGCTCGTCGAGGAGAACCACCTGCGCTGGGACAGCCTCGGGGAGTTCCTGGCGCTCGCGGTCTCCTTCGAGCACCTGGCCGGCTCGACCGGCAACGCGCGGGCCCAGGTCCTCGCCGACACCCTCGACAAGGCGACGGCGACGCTCCTGATGGAGGACAAGTCGCCCAAGCGCAAGGTCGGTGAGATCGACAACCGCGGCAGCCACTACTACCTCGCGCGCTACTGGGCCCAGGAGCTCGCCGCGCAGAGCGTCGACGCCGAGCTGGCGGCGGCGTTCGGACCGGTCGCGCAGGCGCTCGTGGACGGCGAGGAGACGATCAACGCGGAGCTGCTGGGCGTCCAGGGCTCGCCGGTGGACATCGGCGGCTACTACCGCCCGGACGGCGAGAAGGCGAGCGCCGTGATGCGGCCCTCGGCCACCCTGGACGAGGCGCTCGCCCGGCTCGGCCGGTCCTGAGCACCTAACCTGAGACCGTTTCTCCCACACCCCACGAAGGAGTGCGTCGATGACCGTCAACGTCACCGTCACCGGTGCAGCCGGCCAGATCGGCTACGCCCTGCTGTTCCGCATCGCCTCGGGGCAGCTGCTCGGGCCGGACACCCCGGTGCGGCTGCGGCTGCTGGAGATCCCGCAGGGGCTCAAGGCCGCCGAGGGCACCGCCATGGAGCTCGACGACTGCGCCTTCCCGCTGCTGGAAGGCATCGACATCTTCGACGACCCGAAGCGGGGCTTCGAGGGGGCGAACGTCGCGCTGCTCGTGGGGGCGCGTCCGCGCACGAAGGGCATGGAGCGCGGTGACCTGCTCGAGGCGAACGGCGGGATCTTCGGCCCGCAGGGTGAGGCCATCAACGCGGGTGCGGCCGACGACGTGCGGGTCCTGGTGGTCGGCAACCCGGCGAACACCAACGCGCTCATCGCTCAGCGGCACGCGCCGGACGTGCCGGCCGAGCGGTTCACGGCGATGACCCGGCTCGACCACAACCGGGCGCTGAGCCAGCTCGCCACGAAGACCGGTGCATCGGTCTCCGACATCGCGAACCTCACGATCTGGGGCAACCACTCCGCGACCCAGTACCCCGACGTGTTCCACGCCACCGTCGCCGGCCGGCCGGCGTCCGAGCTCGTGGACCAGTCGTGGCTGGAGGACGACTTCATCCCGACCGTCGCCAAGCGGGGCGCCGCCATCATCGAGGCCCGGGGCGCGTCCTCGGCGGCGTCCGCCGCGAACGCTGCCATCGACCACGTGCACGACTGGGTGAACGGCACGCCGGAGAACAGCTGGACCTCGGCCGCGATCGTCTCCGACGGCTCCTACGGCGTGCCCGAGGGCCTCATCTCCTCGTTCCCGGTGCGCGCGAGCGGCGGTACGTGGCAGATCGTCCAGGGGCTGGAGATCGACGAGTTCTCGCGGGGCAAGATCGACGCCTCCGTCGCCGAGCTGGTCGAGGAGCGCGAGGCCGTGCGCGGCCTCGGCCTGATCTAGCCGCACCACGCTCGGCGGCGCCCCCGGGTCTGGAGGCGCCGGTCGCCCGGGAACGCGACGCGGCCCTACTCGAGCGTGCTGGCGTCGCGGGCCGCCCAGGGGTTGCACTCGTACGTCGTGGGGCGCACGTCCTCGCCCGGGTCGTCCGAGGGGTGCCGCCCCCAGTCGAACCAGCCGGCGATGTTCGCGTCCGTCCCGTGCTCGCGCAGCTCTCCGGGCCGGTCGCCCGCGTGGCTGTTGTTGTCGTAGGCGGCGTCGGACATGGCTTGGGAGATCGAGCCCCGCCCGACGCTCGTGCCGTAGAACATCCCGGAGAAGCACCATGCCTGGAGCTCGAGCTGGCGGGAGAGCAGCTGTCCCTCCGCCGAGTCCCATCCGGCGACCTCCCGGCGAGCGGCGTACCCGGCGCTCACGCCGATCTGGTTCTGGATGTGGTGTCCGTACTCGTGCGACAGCACGGCGAG
Source organism: Georgenia alba (assembly GCF_042665525.1). Taxonomy (NCBI): domain Bacteria; kingdom Bacillati; phylum Actinomycetota; class Actinomycetes; order Allobogoriellales; family Allobogoriellaceae; genus Georgenia; species Georgenia alba. The sequence goes on along the minus strand of NZ_JBHTCQ010000003.1, from coordinate 291,011 downwards.
CGCGTGGCCGGCGCCGTACTGGGCGATCGTGCTCATCGAGTCGAACGGCATGACGATCGTCTGGTCCTCGCCGCAGTAGAACGCCTCCCTGCCGGTCGTGTTGGTCCCGCACGCGCCGTCGTAGTCGGCGCTCCGGGCGCCGGCCCAGAGGCCGGGAGGCTCGAGCTCGATGTCGAACCGCGCGAGCGTGTCGCGCCATGCCCGGGTGTGGCAGCGGATCGCCTCGGCGTAGAAGCCCTCCGCGGCGGCCGGCCCCATGCTCCACGCGGGCAGGTTGCACTCCACGGCGTCGATGCCGACGCCGATCTCGAGGGTGACCGGGTTCGCCCCGAGCAGTTCGTCGGACGCGACGGGCCCGGACACGTCGGGAGCGGTGGGCTCGGGCGAGCTCGGGCCCGGCGTCGGCGTCGGGGTCTGCGTGGGCTCCGCGGACGACGTGCCCTCCGGCTCGCCGAGCGGACCGGTCGGGGCAGGTGCGTCCGGCGCGTCGAACGGGTCGTCGTTCGGCGTGGGCAGACAGCCGCCGAGGCAGACGGCCGCCACGAGCGCCAGCACCGCCGACGTCGTTCGTCTCGTCCGGGTCTCGCGCGTGGTCGTGGCCTTCCGCGTGGGCGGTGCGGTCCGTGTCGCCGGCGTCATCGCATCCCGTCCACGGGTGCCCTCCTCTGCTTGCTGCTGAAGTCTGGCACGGGGCGTCGCGTCATGGGACGAGAGCCGGCGCAGGGATGCCAGACTGAGCCCATGGACGACGTCAGGATCGACCTCATCACCGCTGAAGGCGCGGGCGAGCTCCTCACCGTGCGCCGGGCCGCGTTCGTCACGGAGGCGCAGCTGTACGGCGACCCGAACCTGCCCGCCCTGACCCAGACGATCACCGAGCTGGTCGCGGATATCGAGCGCGCCGACGTCGTGACGCTGGGGGCCTGGATCGGGCCGCGGCTGGTCGGCTCGATACGGGTGGAGCTGGAGGCCGAGAAGGCGACCCTGGGCCGGCTCGCCGTCGTCCCGGACCTGCAGGGACGCGGCATCGGCACCAAGCTGCTCATGTCCGTGCTGACGTACCTGCCCGAGCAGACCAAGGAGGTCTGGGTCTTCACCGGCCAGGACTCCAAGCAGAACCTCGCGCTGTACGCGAAGCAGGGGTACGAGCACCAGTTCGACCAGCACACCGGTGACCTGACCTACGCCTACCTCCGCCGCATCCTCGGCGAGGACGGGCCCGAGGCCGACGAGGTGCTCGGCCGCCTCGACGACCGCGACTCCGCCTGACGAGGAAGGCGGCTCGGCCCACCTAACGATCTTCCGAACCGCGGAACGCGCTGGACGGCCGAGGGCGTCACGCGTGTACGCTGGCGACGTCGCGACTGGCGCGGGTGGGGCACCACCGGGGAGCGGCACACAGCAGGACCCCTGAGGTCGTACGCCTGGGCCGAGGGTCACGGACGAGAGTGCACGTGTGACCTTCGAAGGGACTTCGACAGTGAGCCAGACGACCACGAGGATCCCGGTGCTGGACCAGTCGCTCGCCGATCTCGACCCCGAGATCGCCGCCGTCCTCGACGGCGAGCTCGACCGGCAGCGCGGGACGCTCGAGATGATCGCCAGCGAGAACTTCGTGCCGCTCGCCGTCCTGCAGGCGCAGGGCTCGGTGCTGACCAACAAGTACGCCGAGGGCTACCCGGGCCGCCGGTACTACGGCGGGTGCGAGCAGGTCGACGTCGCGGAGGGGCTTGCCATCTCGCGCGCGACCGAGCTCTTCGGTGCGGAGTACGCCAACGTCCAGCCGCACTCCGGCGCGCAGGCGAACGCGGCCGTGCTGCACGCGCTCGCGGACCCGGGGGACAAGATCCTCGGGCTCTCCCTCGCGCACGGCGGCCACCTGACGCACGGCATGAAGATCAACTTCTCCGGCAAGCTGTACGACGTCGCCGCCTACGGGGTCGACCCCGAGACGCACCGCGTGGACATGGACATGGTCCGCAGGGCCGCGCTCGAGACCCGGCCGAAGATCATCATCGCCGGATGGTCCGCCTACCCCCGCCAGCTCGACTTCGACGCGTTCCGCAGCATCGCGGACGAGGTCGGCGCCTACCTGTGGACCGACATGGCGCACTTCGCCGGTCTCGTGGCCGCGGGGCTGCACCCGAGCCCGGTGCCGGTCTCCGACGTCGTGTCCTCCACCGTGCACAAGACCCTCGGTGGTCCGCGCTCCGGCTTCCTGCTCGCGCGCGACGCCGAGCGGTTCGGCAAGAAGCTCGACTCCGCCGTCTTCCCCGGCCAGCAGGGCGGTCCGCTCATGCACGCGGTCGCCGCGAAGGCCGTCGCGTTCAAGCTCGCGGCGGGTGCGGAGTTCGCCGACCGGCAGCGCCGCACCCTCGAGGGTGCGCAGATCCTCGCCGAGCGCCTGTCCGCCCCCGACGTTCGCAGTGCCGGGGTCTCGGTCCTCACCGGCGGGACCGACGTGCACCTGGTGCTCGTGGACCTGCGGGAGTCGACGCTCGACGGCAAGCAGGCGGAGGACCTGCTGCACGAGGCCGGCATCACCGTCAACCGCAACGCGGTGCCGAACGACCCGCGTCCGCCGCGCGTGACGTCGGGGCTCCGCATCGGCACCCCTGCGCTCGCCACCCGAGGGTTCGGCGCGGAGGAGTTCGAGGAGGTCGCCGACATCATCGCCACGACCCTGCGCGACGCGCTCGCCACCGACGTGCCCTGGATGCGGGCACGCGTCGAGCGGCTCACCGAGAACTTCCCGCTCTACCCCGGAATCACCGCATGAGCGCCCGCATCATGTCCGGCCGGCCCGTCGCCGACGCCGTGCTGTCCGGCCTCGGTCCGCGCATCCAGGCGCTCGTCGACGCCGGTCACCGGCCGGGGCTGGGCACCATCCTGGTCGGGGACGACGAGGCGAGCGCCGGGTACATCCGGATGAAGATGGACAAGGCCACCGAGCTGGGGCTGACGTCCCCGCACATCCACCTGCCGCAGGACGCCACGCAGGAGGATCTCGTCGCCGCGATCGGCGAGATGAACGACGCCGACGACGTCGACGCGGTCCTCGTCCAGCACCCGGCGCCGCCGCAGATCGACTTCGACGCCGCCATGGTGACGCTGGACCCGGACAAGGACGTGGACGGCCTGCACCCGACCAACATGGGTCGCCTGGCGCTCGGGATGCCCGGTCCGGTGCCATGCACCCCGGCGGGGATCGAGGCCCTGCTGGCGCACTACGAGGTGCCCGTGGCCGGGCACGAGGTCTGCGTCCTGGGCCGGGGCACGACCCTGGGCCGACCGCTGGCGCTGCTGCTGTCGCAGAAGCGCCCGACGGCGAACGCCGCCGTGACGGTGGTGCACACGGGTGTTCCGGACTGGCCCGAGTACACCCGCCGGGCCGACGTCGTCATCGCGGCGGCGGGCGTGCCGGGGATCCTCAAGCCGGAGCACCTCACGCCGGGCGTGACGGTGGTCGGCGGCGGCGTGAGGTACGAGGGCAAGAAGCTGCTTCCCGACGTCGACGAGTCGTGTGAGAGGGTGGCAGGGGCGATCACGCCACGCGTGGGCGGTGTCGGACCGACGACGATCGCGATGCTCTTCAAGAACGCCGTGGAGTGCGCGGAGCGTCGGGCCGGGCTCGCCGCGTAACGTCGCGTTGCCGCCGGCCCGCCTAGGGGCCGGCGGACGACACGATGTCCGGGACCATCCGCGGCTCTGCGCCGCTCCCGCCAGACCCGCCAAGCCCGGACCATCGTGCCGTCCACCGGCCGGGGCGTGGTCGCCGTGCGTAGGACGCGTCGCCGGTCGTCCGAGCTGGTCGTCCCCAGTCTTGCCCCTGCTGAGTCATCTGATCGAGAAGGACCCCTGTGTTGCGTATCGCCTCTGTCAACGTCAACGGGATCCGGGCCGCGTACCGGCGCGGGATGGGGGAGTGGCTCCAGGAGCGCTGTCCGGAGGTGCTGCTGCTGCAGGAGGTCCGCGCCACCGACGAGGTGCTCGAGGACCATCTGGGCCAGGAGTGGACCACCGCGCATCACGCGAGCGACCTCAAGGGTCGCGCAGGCGTCGCAGTGGCAAGCCGTCTGCCGGCGACCGCCGTCCGCGTCGGGCTCGGGAACGGCACGCCGGAGGCGGCGGTCGACACCGGTCGGTGGGTGGAGATGGACATCGACGCCCCGGGTGCCGAGCGGCCGCTGACGGCCGTCTCGGTCTACGTCCACAACGGGACCGCGGGCACCGAGACGATGGACCTGAAGTACGCGCACCTGGAGAAGATCACCGCGAGGTTGAGTGAGCTGTCCGAGCAGGCCGCCTCGGGGGAGCGGGACGTCGTGGTCGGCGGCGACATCAACATCGTGCACCGCGAGGTCGACATCAAGAACTGGAAGGGCAACCACAACAAGAACTCCGGCGTGCTCGATGAGGAGATCGCCTACCTGGACCGGTGGTTCGAGGAGCTCGGTTGGGTGGATCTCGGGCGCTCGCTCGGCGGCGACGGTCCCGGGCCGTTCACCTGGTGGTCCTGGCGCGGGAAGGCCTTCGACAACGACGCCGGCTGGCGGATCGACTACCAGCTCGCCACCGCCGAGCTCGCCGAGCGTGCGACGACCGCGACGGTCGACCGCGCGCCGTCGTACGACAGGCGGTTCTCCGATCACGCCCCGCTCGTCGTCGACTTCGCGGTCTGAGGAGCAACCGACAGTCGCCGGCACCTCTGGCCACTACCTGTCATGGCAGGTCCCTGTCAGGCGAGGGCGTTGCCCTGCGCGAGGGGAACGTGTTTCCTTCGGACGGAAGGGCGTGGGCGATGGTGCAGACGGCGGGTAGTCACGACGTGGACCGGTTGATTGACGACGTCGACCGCTATTGGCGCAGCCACGGTGTCCCTGGACAAAGCCGGAGCCGCGAGTTGGAGGAGATCAGCCGGCACGTGGTGCAACAAGTGGCTGCCGGGCGAGACCTCCACGAAATCGTGGGCGATGATCCGCGCGCATTTGCGGCTCAGTGGTGGCGAGCAAGGGCGTTGAGTCCCTGGCTACCAGTCGCGCTCGAGTTCGTCGGGTGCTTCGTCGGCGTCCTTGCGTTGCTCGCGCTCCTCGCTTCCGTCAACTTGCTCGGCGACGGCGGCGGCATCGACTTTCGGGCAGCTCTGATTGCGAGTACGGCGGCTTTCGTGATTGGTGGTCGCGGCGCGATCTTTTCCTATCGGGAGAGATTGGGGCGCGGTGGAGCGATAGTGGCAGGGGTGTGCTGTGCTGCGGCCGTCGGGGCGGTCCTTCTTGCTGGAGCAAACCTGCTCCGAGATGTACGGGTCGACGTGCCGGTGATCTGGACCGTTGTGATGGCCGTGTGTGGGTTCGGAACTCTCCTCGTCGCACGCATGCTGCGTCGAATGAGATCGGGCTCGCTAAACGATCGCGTCTAACCCGTCATGGGTCGTCAAGCACGATCCAGCCGTTGCCGCGCTCGCCGATCGGCGCCTGCGGCTGCACGACAAGATGCTTGTGCAAGACGACACCAGGCGGCCCAGGATCGGCAGTGCTGCTCCAGATGGTCTTGAAGCGCACGTCAGGCGATGAGTGCGGTGTCGAGGATCTCCGTGCCGTCGCGCCGGTAGAACCGCCATCGCCCGGCGTCTCGGCTGATCGTGATCTCGCGGGTATGGACCCAGTCGTGGTGGTACCAGCACAGCAGGATCCCGAGCGCGACCGCCGTGTCTCCGTGGTGCGCCGCCCACCAGAGGCTGTGGTGGATCTCGCCCTCGCCGGGTGGCGCGTCGCAACCCGGGAAACGGCACTGCCGGTCGCGCGCGACGATCGCGCGCGTCTGGGCGGCGGTGAAGAGGCGTTCTTCCCGACCGACGTCGAGCACCCCCGAGTCCGGCCCGAAGACGACGCGGTGGAGGTGGCTGGAGCAGGCCAGTCGGGCGAGCAGGACGGGCGCGACAGGCGTGCCGTCGTCGAACGTGGCGGGCTCGGCGCCGGTCAGAGCCGTGGAGTCGAGCCCGCCCGGGATCGCGGTGCCGGGCCGGGCGGATACGCACGAGCAGAACGCGGCGCCCTCGTCGCTCGGGGCGTCCGCGCCGACCGGGCAACCGGGCGTGTGCGCAGGCGCGGAGGCCTCGGCCAGCCGCTCCAGGGTGTCGAACGGGACCGTCACGGCGAGGTGGGGGCGGATCCTCGCGCCCGGCCGCAGGGTCCCGGAGTCGAGCGCCAGGTGCGCGAGACCGGCGAGCGCCTTCGCGCGTCGTTGCGCGGGTGTGCGCCGGTCGTCCGCGGCCGGGGTGCCGATACGTGCCTGCAATGCGGTGAGCAGGGTCTTTCCCGTGGCGTGCGAGAGCAGGCCACCGGGGACATACCCGTCGATGGTCTCGGACAGGTAGAACTCCTCGCGGTCGCTGTCCTCGACGTAGGTGCGGTCCGACGCCTCCGGATCAGCCCGCAGCGCCCAGTGCCGGACCAGGACGGCGAAGCGGGCGGCGTCCACCTTCCGTGCCTGGGACACGAGGAAGTCCTCGCCGACGTGCTCGTCGTCCAGCCGGGCGAGCCGGGCCGGTGAGTCGGTGGCGTGTCGGGCCATGGCGGCCGCGTGGTCGCCGGTGATCTCGCCCGCGGCCAGGGCCGCGGCCGTCGCGGGAAGGTGGTCTCGCAGGCCCCGCGCCTGGTGGACCTCGCGGTACGCGGTGGCGCGGTTCCGGCCGGAGTGGTGACGCCACCACGCGGCGAACGACCGGGCGCCCTCGACGGCCCACCGGCCGTCCGCCTCGACGGTGGCCAGTGCCCGCGCGGTGAGCGACTCGGTTCGCCGGCGCAGCCGCTCGACGCGCTTCAGCACGTCCACCTGGAGCTCGCCCGGGAGGTCGTGCAGGTCGACCGACGCCGCACGGGCCACTGCCTCCTCCGCCGCGACAAGCTCGGCGAGCACGGGGTGCTGAACCACGTCCGACAACGTGCCCACCTCCTCGTCGAGTGCTCCGCGTCGACACCTACGCTACGAACACATGTTCGACATGGCAACCGAATATTCGCGCCTTGTGGACGCGGCGTCATGTGCGGGGTCGTTGTGGATCCGCCGCGCCAGGCGTTCGATCCCGGTACGTGACCGCGTCCCCGGCACCTGACCGCGTCGCACGGTCGCGTCGCGTCGCAGGTCAAGAGACTCGCCCCACCCGCAGATCCGTGACCGGGCGCCCCTATCTCGTGGCCCGTACCCCATTCCGTGACCGGCGCCCTATCCCGTGACCGGCAGCCCGCCACGGCAGTACCGTCAAGCCATGCAGCCCCTACCGGAGGACTGGCAGCGTGCGCTCGTCGTGGCGGCGCACCCGGATGACATCGAGTACGGCATCGCTGCCGCCGTCGCGCGGTGGACGGACCAGGGCAAGGACGTGCGGTACGTGCTGGCGACCAGCGGAGAGGCGGGCATCGCCGGCCTGCCGCCGGCCGAGTCCGGCCCGCTGCGCGAGGAGGAGGAACGGGCGTCCGCCGCAGTCGTCGGTGTGCGCGAGGTGGAGTTCCTCGGGCATCCCGACGGGCGTCTCGTCGAGGGGCTGGACCTCCGCCGCGATCTCGCCGCCGCGATCCGCCGGCACCGCCCGGAGCTGGTCGTCACCGGGTTCTTCGGTGACTCGTGGGCGCCCGGCATGCTGAACTCCGCGGACCATCGCGCGCTCGGCCGTTCGCTGCTCGATGCGGTCGCGGACGCCGACAACGAGTGGATCCACCCGGAGCTCGCGCACCTGGAGCGCTGGCAGTCGCGCTGGGTGGCCGTCGGTGCACCGTCCGGCCACACGCACGCCGTCGACGTGACCGACCAGGTGGATCGGGCGGTCGCCTCGCTCGCCACTCACCGCCGGTACCTCGAGATCCTCGACCCGGCCACGCCGGTCGAGGAGCAGGCCCGACAGGTGATCGAGTGGACGACCCCGGCCCTGGACGGCTTCGCCGCGGACCGAGCGGTCGGCTTCGAGCTGTACACCTTCGGGGGCTAGCCGGACGGTCACTCCTCGCCGGAGAACCGACCCCACGCCGACTGTCGCGTCATCCCGAGCGACTCGCCGATGCGGGACCACGTCACGCCCTGCTGGCGAAGCCGGCCGATCCACTGCCGCAGTCCGGCCTCGACCTGGTCGCCCACGCGGGCCATCTTCGGCAGCGCCGCGAGGATCTCCTCGGCGGACATCGCCTCCCACGGAGGGGGTGGCGTCTCCGAGGACTCCTCGTGCGTCTCGAGGATGGCGTTGCACGCACTGACGCACCCGTCGCAGATGTAGATCCCCGGACCTGCGATCAGCTTCGAGACCGCCTCGGGCTCCTTCCCGCAGAAGGAGCAGTGGACGGCGACCTGCTTCGCCGTGGCCGTGGTCGTCGACATTCCGGTTCCCTCCGTCAGGCGTCAGGCAAATCCTGACGCGTCAGGGGAGACCTTACGTGCGTCAGGGTGGCCCTGACAAGGCTGACAGTTGCCGCGCGCGCCGCGCGCCGTGCGCGCCATACGCGGCGTACGCGCGACGTCGCGACGAAAGCTGCGCACTGCGCGCGAGACATCGACGCCTCGGCGGGAGGCGTCAGCCGGCCGGTCCGGCCGCCACCGCGGGGAGGAAGCCTGGAGCCCGCAGCCCGGCTTCGTCGAAGGCCCGGGCGACGGCGGCCGTCACCTCGTCCGCACGGTCCGCCTCGACCAGCGCGATCGCCGAGCCCCCGAAACCTCCGCCGGTCATCCGTGCGCCGTGCGCGCCGTGCGCCCGGGCCACGTCGACCACGAGGTCGAGCTCGCGGGCGGAGACCTCGTAGTCGTCCCGGAGCGAGTCGTGCGAGGCGTCCAGCGCCTCGCCGACCTGGTCGAGCGCCTCACCGCGCAGCTGCGTCCCGGGATGGTCCCGCAGGCGCCGGACGAGGCGCCGCACCCGCTCGATCTCCGTCACCACGTGTCGCACGCGGGCGCGCTGCTCGTCGTCGGCCAGCCTGGCCAGAATCTCCTCCAGCGTCGTCTCGCCGGCCATGGTCGCCTCGGCGACCGCTCGCAGGTCCGGCACCCCGAGCCGGCTCGCCGCCGCCTCGCACGTCGCCCGGCGCTGCCCGTACTCCCCGCCGGCGTGGCTGTGCTCGGCGCGCGTGTCCACCACCAGCAGCTCGAGCCCGGCGGCGGCGAGGTCGAGCGGCACGTGCTCGACCGCGCCGTCTCGACAGTCCAGCAGCAGCGCATGGCCGGCTCGCGCCCGCAGGGACGCGGCCTGGTCCATGCCGCCCGTCGGCGCACCGGCGATCTCGTTCTCCGCGCGCACGCACGCGGACACCAGGCGGGAACGGCCGGCGTCCGACGGCTCCTCGACCGATCCCGCCAGACCCAGGTCGGCCACCTCGTCCCACGCCACCGCGACGGCGCACTCGAGCGCCGCGGAGGAGCTGAGCCCGGAACCGGTCGGCACACACGAGACGACGGCGACGTCCAGGCCCGGCAGGTCACGGGCAAGCCCTTCCTGCTCGAGCGCCCACGCGACCCCCGCCACGTAGGACGCCCAGCCGGATACCTCGGACGGTGTCCCTGCCGGTCCGACGGCGTCGAGATCGACCTCGACCACGTCACCGCCCGCGGCGCTCGAGACGAGCCGGATCGTCCGGTCCTCGCGGCGGGCCACCGCCACGTACGTACGGTGCGGCAGGGCGATGGGCAGCGCCAGGCCGCCGTTGTAGTCGGTGTGCTCGCCGATGATGTTGACCCGCCCCGGCGCCGAGAAGACGCCGTCCGGTGCGCCGCCGTATGTGGTGGTGAACAGCTCGCTGGCCCGCGCAGTCCCCTCGGTGGCGTCCCACGCGGTCAGCACCTCGGTGGTGGCGTTTCGGTTCTCGGGCACGTCGTCGGACAGGTCTGTCGGCATGCGGAGCATCTTTCCATCAGCCGCCCGGGACCGGTGAGGCCCGCGCGAGGCCCCGGCCGGAGCCCGCCAAGCCCTGCCCGGGGTGGTCCGGGTGGCCGTGTGCTGCCAGGATGTGGCGGTATCGCGGCGCGGCCCGTGCGGCCGCGCGTGGTCGGCGTCGAGAGGGCAGGGGGTGGTGAGCGTTGCGGCTGCCGGAGCGCCGGCCCGGCCAGGTGCGTATCGGCGTGGCCCTGCAGATCCCGCCGCCGTACTCGAACGAGCTGCAGTCGGTAAGGGCACGTGTGGGTGACCCGCTGGCGCATGCCATCCCGCCCCACGTCACGCTGCTCGGGCCGACGGTGGTGGAGAAGCACCAGCTGGACGAGGTGACCGAGCATCTGGCCGGGGTGGCGCGTTCTGCCGCCCCGTTCGTCATGGGACTGCGCGGGGCCGGCACGTTCCGCCCGGTCAGCCCCGTGGTGTTCGTGAACGTCGCCCGCGGTGCCGCCGAGTGCGCGCGGATCGCGGACGCCGTGCGCCGGGGTGTGCTGGCGCAGGAGCTGCGTTTCCCGTACCACCCGCACGTGACGGTCGCCCACGATGTGGACGAGAGCGTCCTGGACCGCGCGGCCGCGCTCGTCGCGGACTTCGAGGCGACCTACGCCCAGGGCAGCATGCGGCTCTACGAGCACGGCGACGACGGCGTGTGGCGCACCGTGGCGCGGCTCGTGCTCTCCGCCGAGGGCCCCGTGCCGTCATCCGCGTCGGCCGGCTGACCGGCTCCGCGCGGGGCGCGCGCCGGGCCGCCCGCGCCGCGCCCGGCGCCCCTGGTCCCCGCCGTCGGGCCTGGTCAGCGTCCTGCGGCGCTACCCTCATGGCCATGACGGACCAGGGGGCGGACCGGCCGAGCGCGATCGAACGCGCGAACGCCCTGGTCACGCGAGCGCGGGCAACCAGGATCGGCCGTGCCCTCGACCGCTACGGCATCGCTCGCGGCGGTCTGCTGGCGGGCGGGATCGCGTACTCCGCGCTGTTCTCCATCGGTGCCGCGCTCACGATCTCCTGGACCGCCTTCATGGCGGTGCTCGGCCAGAACCCGGTCATCCGTGCCACCGTCCTCGACGCGATCGACGACGCCCTGCCCGGCCTGCTGGTCTCCGCAGTCGGTGACGAGGGCATCATCAACCCGAACGACCTGATCATCGACCAGCCGTTCACCATCGGCACGGTCATCGCCGTCGTCATCCTGCTGTGGACGGCGCTGAGCGTGATGACGGCGTTGAAGTCCTCGATCCGCGCCATGTTCGGGATCGTCGCGCCGCCCGAGAACATCGCCGTCTCCAAGGCGCGCGACCTGCTGGGGTTCCTCGTGCTCGCGCTCGGCGTCGTCCTCGCCGCCGTGCTCGGCGCGGTCGCCAGCACCCTCGCCTCCTACGTGCTGGGTGCCATCGACCTGGACGGGCCGCTCGCCCGGTGGATGGTCCGCATCGTCGGTCTGCTCGCCGCCCTCGCCGTCGACTGGGCGGTGTACATCATGCTGTTCCGCTTCACCGCCGGCGTGCGGCCGCCGCGGCGTGACCTCATGCTCGGCGCGTTGCTCGGGGCGGTCGCCAGCGGCGTCCTGCGCTACATGGGTACGGCACTGGTCGGCGCGGTCGACGACCCCGTGCTCGCCTCGTTCGCGGCGCTGGTCACGCTCATGCTGTGGGTCAACATGGCGGCCCGTCTCGCACTGCTCGTCGCGGCCTTCACCGCGAATCCGCCGGCACCGATCAGGCCGGAGACCGCCGAGGACGTGCACCTCCACGAGAGCCCCAACTACGTCACCGAGTCCGACCCGAGCACCCGCGAGTGGGACTACCAGCCGCTGACCGGCACCGTGAACCCGAACAACGCCAAGGAGGAGGAGCCGGAACCGGAGCCCGAGCCCGAGCCGGAACCGCTCCCGGAGCCGGTCGGGATCGCCGGCCGGCTCCGGCGCCGACGGATCGACCGGCTCGAACGGCGGCTGGACCGCGCGCGGGAGAGCTACACCGCCGGCGCCGCGAGCGAGACCCGGAGCGACACCGAGAGCGACACCGACCGAGCCGACGGTGCCGACCGCCGTGCATGATCCCGCCGCTCGCCGCACCGGTGGGCCGGCCCCGCGCCGGGCGGCGCACGCGTTGCCGCCGCGTTGCGAGCGGGTGAACGGTTTCGGCCACGGCCCGGCGGCCGCCTAGTGTCTGTGCCTATGCCGCTGACCGAGCCCCTCCACGCGATCATCCCTGCCGGTGGCGCCGGTACGCGCCTGTGGCCCCTCTCGCGGCGCGCGGCCCCGAAGTTCCTCCTCGACCTGACCGGATCGGGCCGCACGTTGCTGCAGCAGACCGTCGACCGGCTCGCACCGCTCACCGACGGCGGCAGCATCTCGGTCGTCACCGGCGCCGTGCATGCTCCGGCGGTCCTCGGGCAGCTCCCCGAGCTCGGTGAGCAGAGCCTGCTCGCCGAGCCCAGCCCGCGCGACTCCATGGCCGCGATCGCCCTCGCCGCGGCCGTCGCGCGGCGGAGGCACGGCGACGTCGTCGTCGGCTCCTTCGCGGCCGACCACGTGATCACCGACCGTGCCGCGTTCGAGGCCGCGGTCCGGGAGGCCGTCGCCGTGGCCCGCGAGGACTACGTCGTCACCATCGGCATCGAGGCCGGCCACCCGTCGACCGCGTTCGGGTACATCCACGCCGGCGAGCCCCTCGCCCCCGACGACGACGCGGCCACCGCGCGCCACGTCGTCGGATTCACGGAGAAGCCCGACGTCGCGACCGCCACCGAGTACCTCGCCACCGGGGAGTACCGCTGGAACGCCGGCATGTTCGTCGTGCGTGCCGGTGTCCTCCTGGAGCACCTCGCCGCACAGAAGCCCGACCTCGCGGCCGGCGTCGCCCAGATCGCCGAGGCGTGGGACACCCCGGCGCGCGAGGAGATCCTCGCCCGGGTCTGGCCGACCCTCGAGAAGATCGCCATCGACCACGCGATCGCCGAGCCCGTCGCCGCCCAGGGCGGCGTCGCCGTCGTCCCCGCCGCCATGGGGTGGGACGACGTGGGTGACTTCGACGGGCTGGCCGAGCTGCTCCCCGCGGACGCCGAAGGGGTGCACGTCCTCGGCGACGCGGACGTGCTCGCGGACGGTGCGCCGGGATCGTTCGTCGTCGGGTCCGGCCGGACCGTCGCCGTCGTGGGCGTACCCGGCCTCGTGGTGGTCGACACCCCGGACGCACTGCTCGTGACGACCCGGGAGCACGCGCAGCGCGTCAAGCACGTCGTCGAGTCGCTCGGCACGGAGCGCGAGCACCTCCGCTGAACACCGGACGGGTCGGCGCCCGTCCCACCGGGCGAAGTAATGTCGAGGCCGTGCGTCCCGTCCCTGCCCCGACCGACTCCCCGCTCGCCCGCCGTGTCAACGTCGCCGTCGCCGACCTCGAGGACCAGCTGATCGAGCTGCGCCGGCACGTGCACGCCCACCCGGAGCCCGCCTGGGCCGAGATCGGCACGACGGCGCACGTCCGCACGACGCTGCAGGAGGCCGGCCTGCAGCCCCGACCGCTGGGCGCCACCGGTCTCGTGGTCGACATCGGGGCCGACCAGCGGACCGCGGGGCGCCGCAGGGTCCGCCTGCGGGCCGACCTCGACGCGCTGCCGCTGACCGAGACCTCGGGCCTGCCGTTCGCCTCCACCCGTGAGGGCTACTGCCACGCCTGCGGGCACGACGTGCACACCGCGGCGCTGGTGGGCGCCGCCCTGACCCTCAAGCGGCTCGACGACGCCGGGGACCTCCCGGGCGGGATCCGCTGCATCTTCCAGCCGGCCGAGGAGGTCCAGCCGGGCGGCGCGAGCGACGCGATCGACAAGGGCGTGCTCGACGGCGTCGAGGCCATCTATGCGCTCCACTGCGACCCCAAGGTCGAGGTCGGCCGGGTGGGCTCGCGGATCGGCCCGATCACGGCGGCCTCGGACCACGTGACCGTGACCGTCAGCGCCGAGGGCGGGCACACCTCCCGGCCGCACCTGACCGGCGACGTCGTCTTCGCCCTCGGGCAGCTCGCGACCGCCCTGCCCGCGGTGCTCGGCCGGCGGACCGACCCCCGCTCCGGCGTCAACCTCACGTGGGGTGCGGTGCACGCCGGCAACGCCGCCAACGCGATCCCCACCACGGGCAGCATCACCGGCACCGTGAGGACCCTCGATGCCCAGGAGTGGCGGCGCGTCGGCCGGATCGTGGAGGAGGCGGCCCGGCACGTCGCCGCCCCGTACGGGGTGGAGGTGGACGTGCGCTACGTGCGTGGCATCCCGCCGGTCGTGAACACCGAGCGGGAGGTGCGCGTCGCCGACGCCGCCGCCAAGGACGTCATCGGCCCCGAGGCCGTCGAGCTCACCGAGCAGTCCCTGGGCGGGGAGGACTTCGCCTGGTACCTCACCCATGTCCCGGGCGCCCTGATCCGGCTGGGTACCCGCACGCCCGGCGGCCCCGCGTTCGACCTGCACCGCGGCGACATCGTGTTCGACGAGCGGGCGATCGGGGTCGGCGCGCGGCTGCTGGCCCGCACCGCGCTGCTGGCGGTGGACGGCGAGGTGCGGGCCTCCTGACGGCACCTGCCGGCCCTGCACGAGCAGGCTTTCCGCAGGGGCCCTCGACGCCGCGTTTCGGCTCTGAAACAGTTCGGTAACGCTTTCGCGGCAGCACCGCCCTGGTGGTTCAGCGCGCCCGTCGGCAGCATAAGGTCCGTCTGTCACACACTCGGCCGTGATCCGGATCCGAGCGGAGAACCTGGTCCAGCCACCCGACTGGCCACCGACCTTCAGGGGGAGACATCTCGTGAAGAAGAGCATCGTCGCGACGACGCTGATGGCGTCGGCCGCCGTCGCCCTGGCTGCGTGCGGCGCAGCACCCGAGGAGGAGCCGGGCGGGGGCGGTGACCAGGGTGGCGGCGCCGAGGACTTCACCGCGTGCCTGGTCTCCGACGCGGGGGGCTGGGACGACCGGTCCTTCAACCAGTCCGCGCACGAGGGACTGATGGCGGCCGTCGACGAGCTGGGCGTCGGAGAGGAGACCGCCGAGTCCCAGTCGGAGTCCGAGTTCGGGCCCAACGTCGACTCCATGGTGCAGCAGGGCTGCAACCTGACGTTCGGCGTCGGGTTCCTCCTGGAGGACGCCATCCAGTCCGCCGCCGAGGGCAACCCGGACCGGAACTTCGCGCTCATCGACTCCTCCTTCACCGACGCCGACTTCAACCCGGTCGAGCTCGACAACGGCAAGCCGATCCTGTTCAACACGGCCGAGGCGGCGTTCCTCGCCGGCTACGTCGCCGCCGCGACCACCGAGTCGGGGACGGTCGCCACCTTCGGCGGCCAGCAGATCCCGTCCGTCTCGATCTTCATGGACGGCTTCGCCGACGGCATCGCCCACTACAACGAGGAGAACGACGGCGACGTCCAGCTCCTCGGCTGGGACAAGGAGGCGCAGCAGGGCGCCTTCACCGGTGACTTCGAGAACCAGGCGAACGGCCAGCAGCAGGCCGAGCAGTTCATCGCCCAGGGCGCCGACATCATCATGCCGGTCGCCGGGCCGGTCGGCCTCGGTGCCGCCGCGGCCGCCGAGGAGGCCGGCGACGTGCGGATCATCGGCGTCGACTCCGACTGGTACGAGTCCAGCGAGTACGGCGAGATCATCCTCACCTCGGTGATGAAGCAGATCGGCCCCGCCGTTCAGGACACCATCGCCCAGACCGTCGAGGGCGGCTTCACCAACGAGCCGTACGTCGGGACCCTGGAGAACGACGGCGTCGGCCTTGCCCCGTTCCACGACTTCGACGACGAGGTTCCGCAGGAGGTCAAGGACGCGGTCGCCGACCTCGAGGAGCAGATCATCTCGGGCGAGCTCACGATCGAGAGCCCGAACGCTCCCTGATCTCTGCCACGGCGCGGGAGCTCGCGCCGGTGACGGCCCGGCCCGACCCGGGGCCGGGCCGTCACGCGCTCCGGTACGTTGACGCCGGATGCCACGCCACATGGACGGAACCCATGAAGCTCGAACTACGGGGGATCACGAAGGTCTTCGGGTCCCTGGTCGCGAACGACCACATCGATCTCGTCGTGCAACCCGGCGAGATCCACGCCCTGCTGGGTGAGAACGGAGCCGGGAAGAGCACGCTGATGAACGTGCTCTACGGCCTCTACGACCCCGACGAGGGGGAGATCCTCCTCGACGACCGTCCGGTGACCTTCGACGGCCCGGGCGACGCGGTCGCCGCCGGTATCGGGATGGTCCACCAGCACTTCATGCTCGTGCCGGTCTTCACCGTCGCCGAGTCCCTCGCCCTGGGCTACGAGCCGGCCGGCCGGGCCGGCATCCTCGACCTGGAGGCGGCGCGACGGCGCGTCCGCGAGATCTCCGACCGGTTCGGCTTCGACATCGACCCCGACGCCGTCATCGAGGACCTGCCGGTCGGCGCGCAGCAGCGGGTCGAGATCATCAAGGCGCTGTCCCGCAACGCCCGGGTCCTCATCCTCGACGAGCCCACCGCCGTGCTCACGCCGCAGGAGACGGACGAGCTCATCCAGATCATGCGGGAGCTCAAGGCGGCCGGCACCTCCATCGTCTTCATCACCCACAAGCTTCGCGAGGTGCGGGCCATCGCTGACCGCGTGACGGTCATCCGCCGCGGCACGGTGGTGGGCGAGGCGAGCCCCGAGACCTCCGAGAGCGAGTTCGCCTCCCTCATGGTCGGCCGGTCCGTCCAGCTGCGGGTCGAGAAGCAGGCCAAGCGGGGCGGGGAGCACGTCTTCGTCATCTCCGACCTCACCGTGCTCGACCCGGCCGGCACGGTGGTCCTCGACCACGTGGACCTGAGCGTCCGGGCGGGCGAGGTGATGGCGGTGGCCGGGGTCCAGGGCAACGGCCAGACCGAGCTGACCGAGACCATCCTGGGGCTGACCGAGCCGGTGACCGGCTCGATCACGCTCGACGGCAAGGAGCTGGTGGGCAGGCCGGTCAAGGAACGCCTGCGCGCCGGGCTCGGCTTCGTCCCCGAGGACCGCAGCACCGACGGCGTCATCGCGTCCTTCTCGGTCGCGGAGAACCTCATGCTCGACCTGTACGACCGCGAGCCGTTCGCCTCGGGCGTCGCACTGAGCCCGGCCGCCGTCCGGCAGAACGCCGAGCAGCGCATCGCCGAGTTCGACATCCGCCTCGGCTCCCCGGACGATCCGATCTCCACCCTCTCGGGCGGCAACCAGCAGAAGGTCGTCATCGCCCGCGAGATGTCCCGGCCGTTGCGGGCCCTGGTGGCGTCGCAGCCGACCCGTGGCGTCGACGTCGGGTCGATCGAGTTCATGCACAAGCGGATCGTCGAGGAGCGGGACAAGGGCACCCCGGTGCTCATCGTCTCCACCGAGCTGGACGAGGTGTACGCGCTCGCCGACCGGGTGGCCGTGATGTACCGCGGCCGTGTGGTCGGCGTCGTGCCGGGTGACACCGACCGCGACGTCCTGGGCCTGATGATGGCGGGCGTGCCGCTCGAGGAGGCGCAGGCCCAGGCCGCGACGCACCACACGGCGCTCGCCGAGGCCGACGCGGCCGCCGAGCAGGAGGAGACGCTGTGAGGCCGGGAGGGGCACGATGAGCGAGGAGACGCCGCGCCCGGTCGCCCCCGGTGACCCGGGCGCGCAGGCCGAGCAGGTGGCGGGAGAGCGGGCGCCCACCCGGGGCGATGCGCCGCGAGAGAGCCGCACCGGCGAGCTGGTCCGCGACCTGCTCTCCGGCTCCTGGCTCGTCTCGCTGCTGGCGATCGTGCTGGCCCTGCTCGCGGGCGCCGTGCTCATCGCGGTGGCCGACAGCGACGTCCAGGAGGCCGCCCAGTACTTCCTCGCGCGTCCGGGCGACACGTTCTCGGCGATCTGGAACGCCGTCTACGCGGCCTACGAGGCGCTGTTCCGCGGGGCGATCTACGACTTCGAGGCGACCTCGCTCACGCGGGCGGTCCGGCCGATCACCGAGTCGCTGGTCTTCGCCACCCCGCTGATCCTCGCGGGTCTCGGCCTCGCCGTCGGCTTCCGCGCCGGCCTGCTGAACATCGGCGGGCAGGGCCAGATCATCCTCGGTGGGATCTTCGGTGCGTTCATCGGGTTCACCTTCCAGCTCCCGGTGGTGCTGCACGTCGTGGTGGCGGTGCTCGGGGCGGCGCTCGGCGGCGCGCTGTGGGCCGGGATCGCCGGCGTCCTGAAGGCGAGGACGGGCGCCAACGAGGTGATCGTCACGATCATGCTCAACAACATCGGCCTCTACCTCGTCGCGTACCTGCTCACCACGCCCGCGTTCCGCATCCCGGGCTCGCCCAACCCCATCTCGCCGCAGATCAGCACCGAGACGGCCGCCTACCCGCTGCTCCTGGAGCCACCGTTCCGGCTGCACGCCGGGTTCTTCCTGGCCATCGCCGCGACCGTCGTCGTGTGGTGGCTGCTGGACCGCTCCACCCTCGGGTTCGAGATCCGCGCGGCCGGCGCGAATCCCCACGCGGCCCGTACCGCCGGGATCTCCGTGGAGCGGGTCGTGGTGCTCACCATGATCGTCTCCGGCGCGCTGTGCGGCCTGGCCGGGTCCGCGCAGGTCCTCGGCACGGAGCACGTGCTGACCGGCGGGGTCGCCGCCAGCTACGGCTTCGACGCCATCACGGTGGCGCTCCTGGGGCGGTCCAGGCCCGTCGGGACGTTCCTCGCCGGGCTGCTCTTCGGCGCGCTGCGCGCCGGTGGCGTCCTCATGCAGTCCGAGACGTCCATCGACATCATCCTCGTCGTGCAGTCGATCATCGTGCTGCTCATCGCCGCCCCACCGCTGGTGCGTGCGATCTTCCGGCTCCCGAGCCCGGGTGCGCGCCCGCGCCGCCGCGCGTCGGTCCGCACCGCGAAGGAGGTGACGGCATGAGCGCCGCCAGCACCGTGGAGCCGCGCACCGAGGAACGCGCGCTCGCGCCCATCGCGTGGCGGTGGCCCGTCATGTACGCGGTCTTCACCGTGGTCGCCCTGCTCGTCTTCCTCCGCGTCCGCGACGGCGCCACGACCTACCGGGTCGCGCGCGCCGGCGACTTCCTCGAGATCCCCGACCTCATCCTGCCCTCCCTGGCGACCAACGTCGTCCTCGTCCTCGTCATGGCCGCGGCCACCGCGGCCGCGACGCTCGCCGCGGTGCGCCGCGCCCCGATCGGCTGGTGGGTCCCGGCGGCGTTCGGCATCGCCTTCGTGCTCGCGTTCCTCACCTGGGTGGGCGCCGGACGAAGCACCGTCATCCCGCTCACCACGCTGCTGGCCGGTGCGCTGGCGCTGTCGGTACCGCTGGTCTTCGGGGCCCTCTCCGGCGTGGTCTGCGAGCGGTCCGGCATCATCAACATCGCGATCGAGGGGCAGCTCCTCAGTGGCGCGTTCCTGGCCGCCGTCGTCGGCTCCCTGACCGCGAGCGCCTACCTGGGCATGATGGCTGCGCCCGTCGCCGGCGCCCTCGTCGGCGTCCTGCTCGCCTTCTTCGCGGTGCGGTACTGGGTCGACCAGATCATCGTCGGCGTGGTGCTGAACGTCCTCGTGCTCGGCCTGACCGGCTTCCTCTTCTCGACCGTGCTCACCGAGAACGCCGAGCTGCTCAACACCCGACAGTCGATGCCGGACCTCCCGATCCCGCTGCTGGCGTCGATCCCGGTCCTCGGACCGGTGCTGTTCCGGCAGTCCCTGCTGGTCTACCTCATGTACGCCGTCGTGATCGTGCTGCAGATCTTCCTCTTCCGCAGCCGCTGGGGCCTGCGCACGCGCGCCGTCGGCGAGCACCCGAAGGCGGCGGACACGGTCGGCATCAAGGTCGGGCGGACCCGCGTCGTCAACACGATCCTCGGCGGTGCGATCGCCGGACTCGGCGGGGCGTTCTTCACGGTCGGGTCCGGGCTCGCGTTCGGCACGGACATGTCCGCCGGTCAGGGGTACATCGCGCTCGCCGCGATGATCCTGGGCCGGTGGAACCCGAAGGGCGCGGTCGCCGCCGCGCTCCTGTTCGGGTTCTCCAAGAGCCTGGTCAACATGCTCTCGGGCATCGGTGCCGGGATCTCCTCGGACCTGCTGCTCATGCTGCCGTACGCCGTGACGATTCTCGCCGTCGCCGGCTTCGTGGGCCGGGTCCGGCCGCCTGCCGCCGAGAACCAGCCGTACATCAAGTGAGAGGCTGGTGACGATGGTCGAGCGCACGAGCACCGACGAGGCCACCTGGGCGCTGCTCCGGGACCTCGCCACCGAGGCGATGACGCGGGCCTACGCCCCGTACTCCGGCTACCACGTCGGCGCCGCCGCCATGGTCGAGGACGGCCGGACGGTGAGCGGCTGCAACGTCGAGAACGCCGCCTACGGCGTGACCCTGTGCGCGGAGTGCGGCCTCGTCTCGGACCTGGTCCGCTCCGGCGGGGGGCGTCTCACCGCGTTCCTGTGCGTCGACACCGACGGGGCGCTCACCACCCCGTGCGGACGCTGCCGCCAGCTGCTGTGGGAGCACGGCGGACCGGACCTGGAGGTGCTGCTCGGGTCCGGGGTGCGTCGGATGTCCGAGGTCCTCCCCGAGGCGTTCGGGCCGGACCACCTCGAGAGCTAGGCCCGCAGGGCCGGGGAGGAGAGCCGATGGGCGAGCCCTTCGACGCCGTCGACGTCATCCGGACCAAGCGGGACGGCGGCAGGCTGAGCGACGAGCAGATCGCCTGGGTGCTGGACGCCTACACCCGCGGCGTGGTCGCCGACGAGCAGATGAGCGCCCTGGCGATGGCGATCCTGCTCAACGGCATGGACCGCGAGGAGATCGCCCGCTGGACCGCCGCGATGATCGCTTCCGGCGAGCGGATGGACTTCTCCACGCTGCGCCGCCCCACCGCCGACAAGCACTCCACGGGAGGGGTGGGGGACAAGATCACCCTGCCGCTCGCGCCGCTGGTTGCCGCTTGCGGCGTCGCCGTGCCGCAGCTGTCCGGCCGCGGGTTGGGCCACACCGGCGGCACCCTCGACAAGCTCGAGTCGATCCCGGGCTGGCGCGCCGCGCTCAGCAACGCCGAGATGCTCGCCCAGCTGGACGACGTCGGAGCCGTCGTGTGCGCCGCCGGCGCGGGACTCGCCCCGGCCGACAAGAAGCTGTACGCCCTCCGGGACACCACCGGCACCGTCGAGTCGATCCCGCTGGTCGCCTCCTCGATCATGAGCAAGAAGATCGCCGAGGGGACCGGGGCGCTCGTGCTCGACGTCAAGGTCGGCTCCGGCGCCTTCATGAAGAACCTCGACGACGCCCGCGAGCTGGCCCGCACCATGGTCGGGCTCGGCAGCGATGCCGGGGTCCGCACCACCGCCCTGATCACCGACATGTCGACGCCGCTCGGCCGCACCGTCGGCAACGCCCTCGAGGTCCGCGAGTCGGTGGAGGTCCTCGCCGGCGGCGGACCCGAGGACGTCGTGGAGCTCACCCTCGCGCTCGCCCGGGAGATGCTCGCCGCCGCCGGGCGCGAGGACGTGGACCCCGCGGACGCCCTCGCGGACGGCCGGGCGATGGACGTCTGGCGCCGCATGGTCGCCGCCCAGGACGGCGACCCGGACGCACCGTTGCCCGTGGCCGAGCACACCGAGACCGTGACCGCCCCGACCGGCGGTGTGGTCACCGCCCTGGACGCCTACGCCGTCGGGGTGGCGGCCTGGCGGCTCGGAGCCGGCCGGGCGCGCAAGGAGGACACGGTCCAGGCGGTGGCGGGCGTCGAGATCCACGCCCGCCCGGGGGAGAGCGTCCGGGCAGGCGACCCGGTGCTCACCCTGCACACGGCCACCCCGGACCGGTTCGCGCGGGCGCGGGAGGCCCTCGAGGGCGCGATCCGCGTCGACGCCGACGGCGCGTCCGCGGCCCGGACGCGCGAGGTCGTCCTCGACCGCATCGCGCAGTAGCCGGCCATTGCGAGTCGGGTGGGAGTAGCACGCAGACCCCGGCTCCGGCAGGCTGTCCGCATGGACTGGCGTCGACTCTCCCTCGCCGCACTCCTCGCCCCGCTCGCCCGTCCGGTCGCCGGACCCGGCCCGACGGCGGAGCACGGGAGCACGCGGCCCGGCCCCGCGACCGCGGCGCTCGGCACGTCCGGGGATCGTGCCGAGGATCCGGGCTCCGGAGGCCGCCGTAGCCGCCCCGTGCCGCCCCAGCCGGTGACCCTCGGCGGCGCCCGGGTGGTCCAGGTGGACCAGACGACCTGCGGATCGACCGTGCTGCTGATGCTCGCCGCGACCGGCGACCCCGTGCTCGCCCGCTGGCTCGAGACCGGTGAACTCCCCGCGGACCTGCCACCGCACCGGGTCCCGCCGGAGATCCCGCGCGACGGCGAGCTGAGGCCGGCCCGCCCGCACGGTGCTGCCGAACGGATGGCCGCGGCGCAGCAGCACATCAAGGCGCGTACCGTCGCACGCGCACTCGGCCTGCTGCCGTGGCCCGCCGGGCTCGGCACCCCGCCCTGGACCGCGGCCCGCGAGGCACGCTTCCCCGGTGTGCGGTACCAGCACCTGCCGCTGGACGATGCGGCCCCTGGCACCGCACCACTGCTGGCGGCCACGCACGCCGCGACGCTGGCCGGAACCCCGGTCCCGCTGTACGCGGGCGGTGACCTCGGCAGGGGTGTGGCGACGGCCGTGCCGCGGCACGTGGTGCTCGCGGTGCCGCCCCCCGCCGCGGCGCCGCACCGCGGCCGGGACGGTACCGGCAACCCCGTCCTGCACCTGTACGAGCCGTCCGGCGGGCACGTCCACCAGGTCCCGATCGCGGACCTTCTCGGCCGGTCGGAGCCGCATCCGGCGCTCGGCGGCTGGAGCCACGTCGCCTGGGTCCTGCTGCCGCGTCGCCGCTCGGGCGGTGCGGCCGTCGAGGCGGTTGCGTCCGCCCGGGGCCGGGGGCAGGCTGGGGAGGACCGCCGATCCAGTGAGAAGGAGGAGCCGTGAGTCCGCAGCTGCCAGGCCACCCGGAACCCACCGCCGTCGAGCTGGATCCCGAGATCGTGGGCGAGGAGCACCACGCCGACGGTGAGCCCACGCCGGAGGAGTACCTCCCCGAGCCCGAGCTGGAGTCCCCGACCCGTGAGGCCGACCCGGCCGACGTCGCGGAGCAGCTCGAGGAGGTCCCCGAGCTCGTCGACGACGGCGAGGAGGACGACGAAGGCGAGGACTACCCGGCCTGACCCTTCGAGTCCTCACGGTCGCGCCCTCGCGCCGTGCGACGGCTAGGACTCGGCAGGGCGTCAGCCGACGCCGAGCAGATCGGTGATCTCGGCCCGCAGCCGCGCCATGCGCAGGCCGGCCGCGTGCCGCGCGAGCGACACGTCCGTGCCGGCAGGCTCGACGACCTCCAGGTAGCACTTGAGCTTCGGTTCCGTGCCGGACGGCCGCACGATCACCCGGTCCCCGGCCGCGGTCTCGAACACCAGGCCGTCGGTCGGGGGAAGGTCGGCCGCGCCCTCGGCGAGGTCCGTCGTCCGCACGTCCGAGCCCACCAGGGTCGTGGGCGGCGCGGAGCGCAGGCGAGCCATCGCGTCCGTGATGAGGCGCAGGTCGGCCACCCGGACCGCGATCTGGGCGGTCTCGTGCACTCCGTGCCGCTCGGCGAGCTCGTCGAGCGCACCCGGCACCGTCTGCCCGCGGTCCATCAGCTGGGCCACGAGGTAGGCGAGCCGGACGGCCGCCGAGATCCCGTCCTTGTCCCGCACCGCCGCCGGGTCGACGCAGTACCCGATCGCCTCTTCGTAGCCGAAGACGAGGCCGTCGGTGCGGGCAATCCACTTGAACCCGGTCAGCGTGGTGCGGTGCTGCAGGCCGTGCCCGTGCGCGATCCGCCCCAGCATCCGGGAGGAGACCACCGAGGACGCCAGCACGCCGCGGCCACCGAAGGCCGCGGCGGCCGCCGCCTGGTCGCCCAGCAGCGCGCCGATCTCGTCACCGGTCAGCTGGCGCCACCCGCCGTCCGCCGTCGGGTCCGGAACGGCGGCCGAGCACCGGTCGGCGTCCGGGTCGTTGGCGAGGACCAGGTCGGCGTCGACCGACCGGGCGAGACCGAGCGCGAGGTCCAGCGCCCCGTCCTCCTCCGGGTTCGGGAAGTCCACCGTGGGGAAGTCGGGGTCCGGATCGGCCTGCTCGGGCACGACGTGGACGTCCGTGAAGCCCGCCCGCTCCAGCGCCGTGACCAGGGTGGGCCCGCCGACGCCGTGCAGGGAGGTCAGCACGATCCGCACGGCACGCGTGTGCCGCGGGGGCACCAGCGCCACGACGCGCTGCAGGTACGCCTCGCGCACCTCGTCGCCGAGGACCTCCCAGCCCTCCGCCGTCGGGACGTCGACCGCGCGCGGCGCGGCGTCGATGCGGCGGGCGATCTCGACGTCGTGCGGCGGGACGATCTGCGCGCCCTGCCCCGCGCCGGTCACCGCACGGCCGCCGAGGTAGACCTTGTAGCCGTTGTCCTGCGGCGGGTTGTGCGAGGCGGTGACCATGACGCCGGCGTCGGCGTCGAGGTGCCGCACGGCGAACGCCAGCAGCGGGGTGGGGCCGGCCGCAGGCAGGAGCGAGGCGCGACCGCCGGCCGCGGTCACCACGGCGGCCGTGTCGCGGGCGAACGCCTCGGACCCGTACCGGGCGTCGTAGCCGATCACGACCCGGAAGCCGTCCCCGGTCGTGTCGATGTGCCCGGCTCCTCGCTCTCCGCTCGTTCCTCGCTCGTGCTCGTCGCCAGGCGTGTCCACGTGCTCGATGAGATCGGTGAGGTAGGCGCACAACCCCGCCGCCGCACGCAGCACCACCGCGCGGTTCATCCGGTGCGGGCCGGCGCCGACCGCGCCCCGGAGGCCGGCCGTGCCGAACTCCAGCGGGCCGGCGAAGCGATCCTCGAGGTCCGCGCGGGCCGCAGCGGCGTCCTCGCCCTCGCCGGACGCCCGCCCCAGCAGCTCCGTCAGCTCGGCGCGGGTGCCCTCGTCCGGGTCGGCCTCGATCCAGGCCCGGACCTGCTCGGTGCTGACCGTCATCGGTGATCTCCTCAGATGCGGGCGACGATGTCGGCGAGCAGGTGCGAGATGCGCGGGGCGGCCTCGGCGCCCGCGGCGAGCACCTCCTCGTGGGACAGCGGGACGGGCGAGATGCCGGCCGCCTGGTTCGTCACGAGCGAGATGCCCAGCACCTCCAGGCCGGCGTGCCGTGCGGCGATGGCCTCGAGCGCCGTCGACATCCCGACCAGATGGCCGCCCATGCGCTTGGCCATCTGCACCTCGGCCGGCGTCTCGTAGTGCGGGCCGGGGAACTGCACGTAGACGCCCTCGGCGAGCGTCGGGTCGACCTGGCGGGCCAACGCCCGCAGCCGCGCCGAGTACAGGTCGGTGAGGTCGACGAACGTGGCGCCCTCGAGCGGCGAGGTCCCCGTGAGGTTGATGTGGTCGCTGATGAGCACCGGGCTGCCGGCCGTCCAGTCCGGCTCGAGCCCGCCGCACCCGTTGGTGAGGACCAGCGTCGACGCCCCGGTCGCGGCGGCCACCCGGACGCCGTGCGCCACCCGGCGGACCCCCTTGCCCTCGTAGTGGTGGGTGCGGGCACCGAGGACCAGCGCGTGCCGGCCGGTGTCGCCGACCCGCACCGAACGGACGGTGCCGCCGTGCCCGACCACGGCCGGCGCGGTGAACCCGGGCAGCTCGGCCGCGCGCACCTCGGCGACGGTCTCGCCGAGCAGGTCCGCGGCGCCACCCCACCCGGAGCCGAGGACGAGCGCGACGTCGTGCCGCTCGACCCCCGTCCGCTCCGCGATGGCCTCGGCCGCGACGCGGGCGACGGCGAACGGGTCGACGGCAGGGTCGTCCAGATCCGGGGCAGGGGTCATACGTCGGAAAATACCGCGCCGAGCCCGTCCGTCGCCGGGCGACACCGGGCTCGTGTTGACCCGTTCTCGTGCCGCCGCCTACTCTCACCGTGGTTCTGAAACAAGTTTCGATTATCGAAAAGATCGCGAGGTGGCGATGCTGCGGGTGGCGGTGGTGGGCGGCGGTCTGGGTGGCCTGGCGGCAGCCAACGCGCTCGCGGCGCGGGGCATCGAGGTGTCCGTGTACGAGCAGGCACCGGCGCTGGGCGAGGTCGGCGCCGGCGTCCAGCTCGCCCCGAACGGCGCCCGGCAGCTCCGGCGCTGGGGACTGTGGGACGCGGTGGTCCGCGCCGGGGCGCACCTGGGCGCGGGCTCGCGGTACCACCGCCAGGACGGGACGCCGGTCGCCCCGGTCGTGACCGCCGACTCCAGCGGCTGGGGTGCGCTCTTCGGCATGCACCGCGCGGACCTCGTGGACATCCTCGCGGCCAACCTCCCGGACGGCACCGTCCGCACCGGCCACCGCTGCACCGGCATCGAGCAGGACGACGACGGAGCCCGCCTCACGTTCGCGGGCGGCCCGACGGCGGAGGCGGACGTCGTCGTCGCGGCCGACGGCATCCACTCGACGCTGCAGCACCACGTGGTCCCGCCGTCCGAACCGGTGTTCTCCGGCTCGATCGCCTACCGCGGGCTGGTCCCGCACGCGCAGGTCCCGGACTGGCCGACCGACCGCTTCCTGCTGTGGATGGGGGAGGGCAAGCATGTGCTCGTGTTCCCCGTGCGCGGCGGCGAGATGGTCAACTACGTCGGCTTCGTGCCCACCGGCGAGCAGCAGCGCGAGTCGTGGTCCGCGCAGGGTGACCCGGACGCGCTGCGTGCCGCGTTCGCGGGCTGGGACCCGGCCGTCGAGCGACTCCTGGCGCAGGTCACCTCGTGCTTCTGGTGGGGTCTTTACGACCGCGAGCCGCTGCCGCGGTGGACCGCGGGACGTCTCACGCTGCTCGGGGACGCCGCGCACCCGATGCTCCCGCACCTCGGCCAGGGCGTGAACCAGGCCATCGAGGACGCCGCGACCCTCGCCGTGCTGCTCGACGGCACCGACCCGGCCACGGCCCCCGCGGCGCTGCGCGCCTACGAGCGCCTGCGGCGCGAGCGCACCTCCGCCGTGCAGGCCGGGGCCCGGGCCAACGGGCTGCGGTACGACTCCGGCTACGACGACCTCGCCGTCCGGGACGCCGAGCTCGCCGCGACGGCGGAGCTGCGGCGCTGGATCTACGACCACGACGCCCTCGTCCCCGCGCAGGCCGCGGCGGCCGAGCTTCGACACTGAGGAGAGAGATGACCCAGCGCACCGTCGCGCGACGGACCGTCACCGCACTCGCCGGCCTCACGGCCGCCGCCCTGCTCGCCGCGTGCGGCGGCCAGGACTCGCCCGGGGGCGGCGACGGCCCGGCCCAGCCCGGCACGCCGGAGGACACCGAGCTCGTGGTCGGCGTCCTGCCGCTCGCCGACCTCGCCCCGTTCTACATCGCCGTCGAGGAGGGCTTCTTCGAGGACGAAGGACTGACGGTCGAGATCAACCAGGCCTCCGGCGGGGCGGCGCAGATCGCCGCCATGGTCGCCGGGGACATCGACATCACCTTCTCCAACCACGTCTCGGTGCTCGAGGCGCGGGCACAGGGCCTGCCGCTGCAGCTGGTCCGCGAGAACAACCGCTCCGGGCCCCAGGGCATCTACGCGATGCCGGACAGCGGGATCGCCGCGCCCGGCGACCTCGAGGGCACCACGATCGCCGTCAACAGCCTCGGCAACGTCCAGGAGCTGACGGCACGAGCCGTGCTCGAGTCGCACGGCGTGCCCAGGGACGGCTTCGAGGTCGTCGAGATGCCTCCCCAGGACATGCCCGCGGCCCTGTCCCAGGGCCACGTCGACGCCGCCTGGCTCGTCGAGCCCTTCCTCACCCAGGCCTCCGAGGACCTCGGCGCCGTCCGTGTGGTCAGCGCCTTCGAGGGGCCCACGGAGGACCTCCCGGTGGCCGGATGGAGCGCCACCGAGCAGTACGTGCAGGAGAACCCGGGGACCGTCGCGGCGTTCGTGCGTGCCATGGACGAGGGGATGCGGGTCGCCGAGGAGCAGCCGGAGCGGATCGCCGAGATCATCCCGACCTACACCTCGATCAGCCCGGAGCTCGCGGGCCGGCTCCAGCCGCCCGGGCTGTCGGTCACCTCGGACCTGTCCGACATGGACATGCTCGCCGACCTCATGGTCCAGCAGGGCATCATCGAGGAGGGCCTCGACCTCGAGGCCATGGTGGTTGACGCCGACGAGCTGCCCGGGGAGTAGGTGTGCCGAGCGAGGGGATGGCCGGTCTCGCCAAGGGGTTGGCGATCATCGAGGCATTCGGCCCGGGACGGGCGCAGATGAGCGTCACCGACGCCGCCAACCTCACCGGGATGTGGCCGGCCACGGCCCGCCGGTGCCTGCTGACCCTCGTGGACCTCGGCTACCTCGCCTTCGACGGCAAGTTCTACCGGCCGACACCGCGCATGGTCCGGCTCGGCACCGCCTATCTCGACACGGCACCGCTACCGGTCCTCGCCCAGCCGCACGCGACGGCCGCCCGGGACGAGATCGGCGAGTCGGTCTCGGTGGCCGTCCTCGACGGTACCGACGCGCTGTTCGTGGTCCGGGTGGAGGTCCAGCGCCTCGTCACCGCCGCCGTCCGGCTGGGCACCCGGCTGCCCGCCTGGGCCTCGGCGTCGGGTCGCGTGCTGCTCGCGGACCTGCCCGAGCAGCAGGTCCGGGACCTCCTCGCGGACGCGGAGCTGGCGGCGACGACGCCGAACACCCTGGTCGACCTCGAGGACGTCCTCGCCCGCATCGCCCAGACCCGCGAGGACGGGTACGGCTACACCGACGAGGAGCTCGAGCTGGGGATCCGCACCGTGTCGGTCCCGGTCCGGGACGCGGCCGGTCGCACCCGCGCCGCGATGAGCACTGCGGTGCTCGCCGCCCGGGTCACCGAGACGGAGACCCACGAGCGGATCCTGCCGCTGCTGCACGCGCACGCCGACCGGCTCGGCAAACAGCTCTGAGCTGCCGGACGGCCGGGCAGCGACCGGCTGCCGTCGGCCGCCGTTCACCGACTGGACGCTCTTTGGGGGCAGCTCGACCTGTCTTTGGCCTACGGCCGGTGAACAGTTGCCGAAGCCATGGTGACATCGGGGCAGTTCCCGCCGATTCCGGTCCCGGCGCTCCTAATCTCGTGCCGAACGCCTTCCGGCCGTCGTCCCGGGTCTAGTCTTCGATCCGGACAAGGCTGTCTGACCGATCGGAACCTGCCCTCGATGAGCTCGATCACCCGCGCGGAGACCGGTGTGCGCGATCACGGTCGCCGCGCCGCGCGCCGTCGCAAGCTGGCGCGCAACCTGCTGGTCTTCCTGCTGCTCGCGGGGCCGAACGTCGCGCTGCTGCTCGTCTTCGTCTACCGGCCCCTCCTGCTGAGCTTCTACTACTCGACGCTGCAGTGGAACCTCGGCTCCTCGGTGGCACGGTTCGTCGGGCTCGGCAACTACGTGCAGTGGCTGACGGACCCGAGCACCCCCACCGTGGTGGGGACGACGGCGGTCTTCGGGATCGTCTCGGTCGGCGGGTCGCTCGTCCTCGGCCTGGCGCTCGCCCTGGCGCTGAACCGCAAGCTCTTCGGCCGCGGCCTCGTCCGCACCGTCTCCTTCGCGCCGTACGTGCTCTCCGGCATCGCCGTCGGCATGCTCTGGCTGTACATCTTCGACCCCCGCTACGGCCTCCTCGCGACCGTCCTGGGCTGGTTCGGCGTCGAGTCGCCCCAGTGGTACACGCAGTCCCCGTGGGCGCTGATGATGATCATCATCGTGTACCTGTGGAAGCACGTCGGGTACGTGGCGCTCATCTACCTGGCAGGCCTGCAGTCCATCCCGCAGGACCTCAAGGACGCGGCCGCGCTGGACGGTGCCAGCTGGTGGCGCACCTTCCGCTCGATCATCCTCCCGCTGCTCGGCCCGGTGACGTTCTTCCTGCTCATCACCACCATGCTCAGCGCGTTGCAGTCCTTCGACCTCATCCGCGCCATGACGGACGGCGGCCCGCTGGGCTCGACGACCACGCTCATGTACCAGATCTACGTCGAGGGCTTCCAGACCGGCCGGGCCGGCTACGCCTCGGCCAGCGCCACCGTCCTGTTCGTCATCCTGCTGGCCATCACGGCCGTGCAGCTGAAGGTCATGGAGAAGCGGGTGCACTACTCGTGACCACGGCCACCGACACCCCGCGGACCACCTCGCCGGCCCCGCCGCGTGCCGCCGTAGCGCGCACCCGGCGCCGCCGCAGACCACGCGCCGTCGCCCTCGACGCGGGCCTGTACGTGGGACTGGTCCTCGCCGTCCTGGTCATGTCCGTCCCGCTCATCTGGATGGTGCTGGCGAGCTTCAAGACGAACGCCGAGCTGGCGAACCTGCCCCTGCAGTGGCTGCCCGAGGCCTTCCTGCCCGACAACTACCAGCGGGTCGCCGAGGCCATCCCGATCGGCCGCATGTTCCTCAACAGCCTCGGCGTGACCCTCATCGGCGCCGGCCTGAAGGTCTTCCTGGGCCTGTGCTGCGCCTACGCCGTCGTCTTCGTCGACGTGCCGTTCCGCAACGCCGCCTTCGTCATCGTCATCTTCGCGCTGCTCATCCCGGGCCAGATCACGATCATCCCGAACTACACGCTCGTCGCCGAGCTCGGGTGGCTCAACACGTACCACGGGATCGTCGTGCCCGGTCTGGCCAGCGCCTTCGGCACCTTCCTGTTCCGGCAGCACTTCCGGTCCCTGCCGGTCTCGGTGCTCGAGGCCGCCGAGCTCGACGGCGCCGGGCACTGGCGGCGGCTGTGGCGCTTCGTGGTCCCGATGTCCACACCCACGATCGCCGCGGTCACGCTGGTGTCCCTGGTGAACGACTGGAACGAGTACCTCTGGCCGATGCTCGTCACCGACAACACCCGCACCATGACGCTGCCGGTCGGTCTCACCCTGCTGCAGGACATCGACGGCATGCAGAACTGGGGCGTCCTCATGGCCGCCACCGTCGTGGTGACCCTGCCGATGCTCATCTTCTTCCTCGTCCTGCAGCGCCGGCTCGTCGCCGGCCTCACCGCCGGTGCGGTGACCGGATGAGGCCCGCGTCACCGGCTCCACCCGCGCACCACCCGTACCTGTCGAACCGAGAACCCCAGGAGCACCCATGCGACCCGTCGACCGCCGTCTCGTCGTCCCCAGCCGATCGATGCGCCTTCCCTCGCGCCGCAGCGTCCTGACGCTCGGCGGCCTCGGACTCGGCGCGGGAGTCCTCGCCGCGTGCGGCGGTCCGTCCCTCGCCGGCGGTGGTGGTGGCGGCGGCGAGGAGGAGACCGGGGCGGCCACCGACTGGGCGGGCGTCGAGCCCGCCACCGACCTCGTCTTCTGGTCCAACCACCCGGGCAGCACCAAAGACCTGGAGGAGGAGTACATCGCCGCCTTCACCGAGGAGACCGGCATCAATGTCAGCCTCGTGACCGCCGGCGCCAACTACGACGAGGTCGCCCAGCGGTTCCAGGCGGCCTCCGGCACCGACGAGATCCCCGACCTGGTCATCGCCTCGGACGTGTGGTGGTTCCGCTACATGGTCAACCGGCAGATCGTCCCCGTCGACGACCTGTTCGCCCATCTCGAGGTCGACACCGACGACTACGTCGAGACCCTCTACAGCGACTACGTGTACGACGGGCAGCACTACGCCGCGCCGTACGCCCGCTCGACGCCCCTCTTCTACTACAACAAGGAGCTCTGGTCCCAGGCCGGCCTGCCCGACCGCGGGCCCGAGACCTGGGAGGAGCTGCAGGAGTGGGCGCCGGCCCTGCGTGACGTGGTCCCGGGCGACGGCGCGCCGCTCGGCAACGGCATCGGCCCGTCGTGGTCCGCCTGGTGGTTCTCCAACATCATCTGGGGCCAGGGCGGGGCCATGAGCGAGGAGTGGACGATCACGCTGGACACCCCGGAGGCGCTCGCGGCCGGCAACTTCGTGCGGGACATGTACAACGGCGAGAACGCCTTCGCCGGCTTCGGCGCCGACACCAACGCGGACTTCGCCGGTGGCCTGTACGCGTCCCTGATCGCCTCGACGGGCTCGCTGACGGGGCTGCTGGAGGCTGCCCCCTTCGAGCTGGGCACGGCCTACCTGCCCGACGGTCCGGTGGCCGGGCCCAACGTGCCCACCGGCGGCACCGGCATCGCGATCGCCGACAAGGAGCCCGAGCGCCAGCTCGCGGCCGCGATGTTCCTGAAGTTCATCACCGACACCGAGAACACCGCGTTGTTCTCCGAGACCACCGGGTACATGCCGGTGCGGACCTCGGCCATCGAGGGCGAGACGATGAGCGCCCTGTACGAGGAGACGCCCCAGTTCCGCACGTCCGTCAACCAGCTGCAGGAGAAGACCCGCGTGCAGGACTTCGTCCGGGTCTTCACCCCGGGCGGGGACCAGATCATCACCGACGGCCTCGAGCGCATCGTGCTGGAGGGCGCGAACGCCGAGGACGTCTTCCCGAACGTCACCAGCGAGCTGCAGCGGGCCTACGAGGAGAACGTGGAGGCCTACCTGTGACGGCCGCGGCACACCCGCGCGTCATCGCCCATCGCGGGAACTCTGCGGTGGCGCCGGAGAACACGGTCCCGGCTTTCGTCTCGGCCGCGCTGGCCGGCGCGGACATGATCGAGATCGACGTCCAGGTCGCCGGCGACGGCGCGGGCGTGGTCATCCACGACGACACCGTCGAGCGGACCACGGACGGGTCGGGGCTCGTGGCCGACCTGGACGTCGACGAGGTGGCGCACCTCGACGCGGGGTCGTGGTTCGAACCCGCCTACGCCGGCACGGGCGTGCCGCTGCTCGGGGACGTCCTGGACGTCCTGCGTCGTCACCCCGCGCTCGAGCTCCTGCTCGAGCTCAAGGGCACCTGGCCGACGGAGCCGGCGCGGGACCTGCTCGGCACGCTCGACGGCCTCACCGACCGCGTGGTCGTCCAGAGCGCGTCCGTGGAGACCATGGCCCTGGTGCGCGACCTGGCGCCGGATGTCCGCCGCGGCCTGCTGATCGGCCGGTACGACCCCGGCGTGCTCGACGTCTGCGAGGAGCTGGGCGTCATGGCCTGCAACCCCCACGGCCGGCTGCTGCTCGAGCATCCCGACCTCGTCGAGACGCTGCATCGGCGCGACATCCAGCTCATGGTGTGGACCCTCAACGAGGCCGAGCACTGGGCGGCGGCCGCCGCCGCCGGCGTGGACGGCATCATCACCGACCGGCCGGACCGGCTGCTGGGCTGGCTCGACGCCCGGCAGCCCGGACCTTCGGCATGACGACCGGGTGACCGAGCCCTCCGTCCCCACCCGGCCGGGCGCACCTCCCGGGACCGGACCGGGACGGCCGGGACAGCGCGACCGGTCGCTGCTGACCGACGTCGTCATCGTCGTGCTGCTCGTCCTCTGGCTGGCCTGGCCGGTCCTTGCGTGGATCGGCTTCTGGGAGGGCGTGGCGCTGTGGGGCGAGCAGCCGTCGCCGGCGGAGGTGACCCGGTCGCGGCTGTTCCTCGGGTCGGCGGCGCTGTGCGGCGTCGTCGTGCCGATCGTCGCCGCGATCCTGGCGCGGGGCCGGAAGGTGCTGCGCGTCGTCGCGATCGTCGAGGCGGTGCTCATGCCCCTCGCCGTCGTGGCGGTCCTGCTCCTCATCGAGCTCCAGTGAGCAGGCGCACCCGGTGCGCGCCGTGCCCCGGCGGTCCGAGTTCGGCACAATGCGTCCGGTGAGCAACGAGCCCACCGTCCCCCCGGTCAGCGAGTCCCCAATCGCCTCCGACGAGGTCCGCCGCGAGCACGCGGCCGGTGCCTCACCCGTCCGGGAGGGTTCGCGGGTCGTCATCATCGGCGGCGGGCCCGGCGGCTACGAGGCCGCCCTGGTGGCGCGCCAGCTCGGCGCCGAGGTGCACGTGGTCGAACGGCAGGGGATGGGCGGCTCGGCGGTGCTCACCGACGTCGTGCCCTCCAAGACGCTCATCGCCACCGCCGAGTGGCTCACCGTCACCGAGCAGGCACCCGAGCTCGGCATCAGCTCCGACGGCGGTCCCGACGGCGACGCCGGCACCCTCCGTGCCGATCTCGGCGTGGTGGACGGCAGGGTCGTCCGGCTCGCCAAGAACCAGTCCGACGACATCCGCACCAGGCTCGAGCGCGAGGGCATCGGCATCGTGCCCGGCACCGGCCGGGTCGCGCCGACCATCAGCTCCGCGGGCAGCCGCCTGGTCCACGTCACGACCGACGAGGGGCAGGATCGCACGCTCGAGGCGGACATCATCCTCCTGGCCACCGGCGCCACCCCGCGGATCCTGCCGACCGCCGAGCCGGATGGCGAGCGCATCCTCACCTGGGCGCAGATGTACAACCTCACCGAGATCCCCGAGCACCTGGTCGTGGTCGGCTCCGGGGTCACGGGTGCCGAGTTCGCCGGCGCCTACAACGCCCTCGGCGCGGCCGTCACGCTCGTCTCCTCCCGGGACCGGGTCCTGCCCGGGGAGGACGAGGACGCCGCCGAGCTCATCGAGGCCGTCTTCCGGCGCCGCGGTATGCAGGTCCTGGCCCGGTCCCGCGCCGCCGCGGTGCGGCGCACCGACGACGGCGTCGAGGTCGAGCTGACCGACGGCCGCGTCGTCACGGGGTCGCACTGCCTCGTCGCCGTCGGCGGGGTCCCGGCGACCGCCGGGATGGGTCTCGAGGAGGCCGGGGTGCAGCTCTCGGAGTCCGGGCACATCGAGGTCGACCGGGTCTCCCGGACCCGGGCCTACCGCATCTATGCCGCCGGCGACTGCACCGGGGTCCTGCCGCTCGCGTCCGTCGCCGCCATGCAGGGCCGCATCGCCATGTGGCACGCGCTCGGCGACGCCGTCGCGCCGCTGGACCTCTCCGCCGTCGCCGCGAACATCTTCACCGCGCCCGAGATCGCCACGATCGGTGTCACCCAGAAGCAGATCGAGAGCGGGGAGGTCGAGGGCGACGTCACGCACCTGCCGATCGCCCGCAACGCGCGCGCCAAGATGCTCGGCATCACCGAGGGCTTCGTCAAGCTCTTCTGCGACGGCGCGGGCGTCGTGGTCGGCGGCGTCATCGTCGCGCCGCGGGCCAGCGAGCTCATCTATCCGATCGCCATCGCCGTCACGCAGCGGCTCACGGTGGACCAGGTGGCGAACGTCTTCACGATCTACCCCTCCCTGACCGGCTCCATCTCCGAGGCGGCCCGCACGCTCCACCGCGCCTGAGGTGTGGCCGAGGTCGCCTCGAGGGCGGGGCGGCAGGTCGCGGACAGGCGAGCGGGTGCACCAGGTTGACGAGTCGGCACAGAGTCGGCACGGAGTTGACGAGTCGGCGGAAGGGGCAGGGAGCGGCAATAGGGTCGTCGCATGGCCACCAGTGCACTGCCCGAGCTCACCGGCGACGTCGTCGCCCTCACCGCCGCCGTCTGCGACATCCCCTCGGTCTCGGAGGACGAGGCCCGGCTGGCCGACGCCATCGAGGCAGCCCTCACCCCGCTGACGCACCTCGAGGTGCTGCGCGACGGCGACGCCGTCGTGGCCAGGACCAGCCTCGGCCGCGACCGGCGGGTGGTCATCGCCGGGCACATCGACACCGTCCCGATCGTGTCCAACGTGCCCACCTGGCGTGAGCACGCCCTCGACGGCACCGAGGAGCTGTGGGGACGCGGCACCGTCGACATGAAGGGCGGGGTCGCGGTCGCCCTGCACCTCGCGGCGGTGCTCACCGAGCCCCGCTGGGACGTCACATGGGTCTTCTACGACCACGAGGAGGTGGCGTCGGAGGCCAACGGGCTCGGCCGCCTGGTCCGCAACCATCCGGACTGGCTCGCCGGTGACCTGGCGATCCTCGGCGAGCCCACGGCGGGCGGGATCGAGGGCGGCTGCAACGGCACCCTCCGGGCCGAGGTGTCCACGGCCGGCCGGACCGCGCACTCGGCACGGGCCTGGCGCGGCGTCAACGCGATCCACGCCGCCGGCGAGATCCTGCAACGGCTGAACACCTACACCCCGCGCGATGTCGACGTCGACGGGCTCGTCTACCGCGAGGGAATGAACGCCGTCGGCATCACCGGCGGGATCGCCTCGAACATGATCCCCGACCGGTGCGTGGTGACCGTCAACTACCGGTTCGCCCCCTCGCTGACCCCCGAGGACGCCGTCGCCCACGTGCGGCAGCTGTTCGACGGCTTCGACGTGGAGGTCACCGACCTGGCCGGCGGCGCACGGCCCGGCCTGGACGACCCGCTCGTCCAGGGCTTCGTCACCGCCGTCACCGGCGTCACCGGGGGGCGACCCGGACCGAAGTACGGCTGGACCGACGTGGCACGGTTCGCCGAGCTCGGGGTGCCTGCGGTGAACTTCGGTCCCGGCGACCCGATGCTCGCCCACGCGGACGACGAACACTGCCCGGTCGAGCAGATCCGGACCTGCGCGCAGGCGCTGCACGCCTGGCTGGCCTGAACGGCCGGCCACGACGATGGACAATGACGGCATGACACCTCAGGGCCGCAGCACCCGCGACAACGACTCCCGCTCGTACCGCCGCGGGCCCGTCCTCCTGCGCCGCGGCAAGATCCCGCGGGAGACGACCGACGCGCGCCTGCTCGCGCCGGAGCAGGACTTCGAGTGGCTGCACCAGGATCCGTGGCGGGTACTGCGCATCCAGGCGGAGTTCGTCGAGGGGTTCGGGGCGCTCGCCGACCTCGGACCCGCCATCTCGGTCTTCGGGTCTGCCCGGGTCCGGGCCGGGGAACCCGAGTACGCCCTGGCGGAGGAGGTGGGGCGCCGGCTGGTCGCGGCCGGCTACGCCGTCGTGACCGGCGGCGGCCCGGGCATCATGGAGGCCGCCAACAAGGGAGCCGTCGAGGCCGACGGCGTCTCGGTCGGGCTCGGCATCGAGCTGCCCTTCGAGCAGGGCATGAACGAGTGGGTCGACCTGGGCGTCAACTTCCGCTACTTCTTCGCCCGCAAGACGATGTTCCTGAAGTACTCCCAGGGCTTCGTCGTCCTGCCCGGCGGGTTCGGCACCATGGACGAGCTGTTCGAGGCGCTGACCCTCGTGCAGACCCAGAAGGTCTCCTCCTTCCCGATCGTCCTCGTCGGCTCCGACTACTGGGGCGGGCTCGTCGAGTGGCTCCGCGGCACGATGCTGAGCCGAGGAACCATCGCCGAGGCCGACCTCGACCTGCTCCCCGTCGTCGACACCGCGGAGGCCGCGGTCGACGCCGTCCTGAGCGGCATGGCACGGCTCCGCGAGGAGGCGGAGGCCCAGGCCGCAGCGGTGGACGAGGCGGGCGGCGCCCCCGAGTGAACTAGACTGGACCCAGCGATCGCCCCGCCGTGCGGCGGCGTCCGCCCCTGCGGAGGGGCGGTCGAGGATCCATGAGAAGAGGGGTACACCACATGGCCGCGATGAAGCCGAGGACCGGAGACGGGCCGCTCGAGGTGACCAAGGAGGGGCGCGGCATCGTCATGCGCGTGCCGCTCGAGGGCGGCGGCCGCCTGGTCGTCGAGCTCACCCCGGCCGAGGCCGGCGAGCTGAGCGAGGCCCTCAGCGCAGTCGCGAGCTGAACCCCCGCCGACGACGGCCGGCCGGCCAAGCGCCCGCCGGCCGTCGGCATGCCCGCCGCCGTCACGTCGTGACGAGGCCCGCCCCCGGCCCGATGGAGATGCCAGGTGACTGACACGCTGCCCCGGATCGCTCTCGCCGAGATCACGCTCGCCGACGAACCGGTGGCCGCGTCCGCCCGCTGGCTCAGCGCCGGCCCGGCCGCGATCGCCGTCCCCGTCCTCGCGGACGGACCCCGCCTCGCCGGTCCCGGCGAGGCCGTGGCCGCCCTGTACGGCATCGACCTGCTCGCCGAGGCGGAGCGCCAGGGGCTGTCCGGCGCCGCGGGCACGACGGCGCCCGTGCGGCTGCCGCGCCCGCTGCCCGGGACGCCCGAGCTCCCCTGGGCGGGTCTGCCCGAGACCCTGGTCCTCCTCGGCATCGGCGACGGCGGTGCCGCCGCCACCCGCGCGGCGGGTCTGTCCCTCGGACGTGCCGTCGCCGGGCTGGGCGACGTCGCGCTGCCCGTCGGCGACGTCCTGTGCGCCGAGGACCTGCGGTGCCTCGCCGAGGGCTTCCTGCTCGCCGGCTACCGGATGCCGCGGACCGGGCGGACGGCCGGTCCCGGCAGACCGCCGGCGACCGCGCTGCACGTGGTCGGCCGCGTCGACGGTGCCGAGGACGCTCTGGCCGAGGCCCGCGCCGCGGCGCGGGCGACGTGGCTCACCCGGCTGCTGGCGGCGACGCCGTCGTCGGTGAAGAACCCGGAGTGGGTGGCCCGCCAGGCGACCGCGCTCGCCTCGGACGCCCCGATGCGCGGTGGACGGCTCGCCGTCGAGGTGCACGACGAGGCGTGGCTCGAGCGGAACGGTATGGAGGCGATCCTCGCGGTCGGCTCGGGCTCGGCGACCCCGCCGCGCCTCGTCGTCGTGACGTGGGAGCCGGAGGACGTGCGCCGGTCGGTCGCGCTGGTCGGGAAGGGCATCACGTTCGACACCGGCGGGCTCTCGCTCAAGCCCCGCGAGCCGATGGCCGCGATGAAGACCGACATGGCCGGCGCCGCCACCGTGCTGGCGACCGTGCTCGCGGCCGCCGAGCTGGGACTCCCGGTGCGGGTGACCGCGGTGCTGCCGCTGGCCGAGAACGCCATGGGCGGCGGCTCGTACCGGCCCGGTGACGTGGTCCGCACCTTCGACGGCACCACGGTGGAGATCGCCAACACGGATGCCGAGGGCCGCATGGTCCTGGCCGACGCGCTCGGCTGGAGCGTCGCGACGCTCGACGCGGACGACATCGTCGACGTCGCCACGCTCACCGGCGCGGCCACGTTGGGGCTCGGGCGCCACCACGCGGCCCTCTACGCCCCGGACGACGACCTGGCCACCGCCCTCCTGCAGGCGGGGACCCGCGCCGGGGAGGACGCCTGGCGGATGCCGTTGGTCGCGGACTACCGCCCGGCGCTGGAGTCCCCCGTCGCGGACGTCGGCCACGTGGCGCACGACGCGTCCGTCGGCGGCGGGTCGATCGTCGCGGCGCTGTTCCTGCAGCGCTTCGCCGGCGGAAGACGGTGGGCGCACCTGGACATCGCCGGAGTGGGACGGGCCGGCAAGGCGGACGGCGAGGTCCCGGCGCAGGCACCCACCGGCTACGGCGCCCGCCTGCTGCTGAGCTGGCTGGAGTCGCTGGCCTAGCAGCCCGGCCGCGGCCTCAGCGGTGGACGGCGAGCAGCAGGCCGTCACCGCTCGGCAGCAGCGTGCTGAGCAGGTTCTCGTCGTCGCGCACCTGCTTGCCCAGCTCGCGGACGGCGACCGTGTCCTCGTCGCGCCGGGCCGGGTCGGCTACGCGGTCGTGCCACAGCGCGCCGTTGACGGCCAGGACCCCGCCCGGCCGCAGCAGCCGGACAGCCAGCGCGAGGTCGTCGACCGCCTCGGCAGGATCGCCGTCGAGCAGCACCAGGTCGTAGACGCCGTCGGCCAGACGCGGCAGGACGTCGAGCGCGCCGCCGCCGATGAGGCGGGTACGGGCCGGCCGCAGCCCTGCCGCGGAGAAGGCCTCCCGGGCGGCACGCTGGTGCTCGGGCTCGATGTCGATGGTGGTCAGCACGCCGTCGGGGACCATCCCGCCGAGCAGCCACAGGCCCGAGACGCCGGTCCCGGTCCCCACCTCCGCGACGGCCTTGGCCCGGATCGCCGAGGCGAGGACCCGCAGCGTGGCACCGACGCCGGCGGAGATCGGCGCGACGCCGAGCTCCTCGGCGCGGGCGCGTGCCTCGGCCATGGCGTCGTCCTCGGGGACGAACTCTTCGGTGTAGGCCCAGGACTGGGCCTTGTCGGCACTGATGGTGGACCTCCCGTGACCGGCACCCGCACGTGTCTTGCCTGGTGATCGTACCGGTGAGCGTCGCGGGCCCGGCCGGAGCCGGCGCTCGTACCCAGGTGACGTCCAGGAACCCTGCGTACCATGGGCGGGGATGAACGCAGGAGGGGACCCGGGCCGGGGTGTCGACGCGCCGCACGCGGACGGCGCGGACCCTGTCGCGCCCGAGCAGCAGCCGGTCTGGGCGCCGCCGTCCTGGGAGGACATAGTCCGGGAGCACTCGCCGCGGGTGTACCGCCTCGCCTACCGGCTGACCGGCAACGTCGCGGACGCCGAGGACCTCACGCAGGAGACGTTCGTCCGGGTCTTCCGCTCACTCCACTCCTACCAGCCCGGCAACTTCGAGGGCTGGCTGCACCGCATCACCACCAACCTGTTCCTCGACATGGCCCGCCGCCGGTCGCGGCTGCGCATGGACCCGCTCGGCGAGGCGGGGGAGCGGCTCCCGGCCGCGCACGACGCCGGTGAGCCGGAGCGCGGGTTCGAGCACGGCAACCTCGACGTCGACGTCCAGGCGGCGCTGGACTCGCTGCCGCCGAAGTACCGTGCCGTCGTGGTCCTGTGCGACATCGAGGGCCTGTCCTACGAGGAGATCGCGGCGACGCTCGGCGTCAAGATGGGCACCGTGCGCTCGCGGATCCACCGGGCGCGCGCCATGCTGCGGGACCAGCTCGAGCACCGCCGCCCCCGCGTCCCTCAGGCGCAGGAGGTCCGATGAGCCACCTGCGCGGCGAGATCAGTGCGCTCGTCGACGGGCAGCTCCCACCCGAGGAGGCGGAGGCCGCGCTCGAGCACGTCGTGGCGTGCGAGGGCTGCGCCCAGCTGCTCGCCGCGGAGCGGGCGTTCCGGCGCCGCCTCGCACAGGCCCGCGACGTGCGGCCCAGCGAGGACCTGACCGACCGGCTCATGCGGCTCGAGGGCATGCCCGTACCCGAGTCGCCGACCGGTCCGCGCGCCCTCGTGGACCGGGTGTGGGGCCCGCTGACCTACGCCTCCGGGCGGCGCCGGATGGTGGCCGGCGGCTCGCTGGTGATGACCGGCGCCTTCGGCATCCTGGGGATCCTGCTCATCGTCGGGGCGCTCTACCAGCGCACCGGTGACCCGGTCATGATGCTCGACGAGGTCTCCGGCCCGTCCCACGGCACCCTGAACGTCATGACGACGGCGGAGCCCGCCGCCGCCGTGGCGCAGCAGAGCGACCGGACCGAGTCGGCGCTGTCCTGGCTGCGCGAGAACGGCTGGGCGGCGCCCGAGGCCCTGCCGTCGGACGCCACGATCAACCTGGTCGGCACGGTGGGCGAGGACGAGGAGGAGGTGCTCGTCGTCGAGTTCACCCGGTTCGGCCGCACCGCGACCCTCCTCGAGCAGCGCGGCGTCCTGGACGTGGAGGAGCTCACCGGTCTGGAGCGGATCGACCTCGGCGCGCACCAGGGGCACCGACTCCCCGGCCCGGGCGACGCCGTGGTGCTCGAGTGCGCCGGGACGACGGTGCTGGTGACGAGCAGCGACGACCCCGAGCTCGTGCGGAGCATCGCGGCGGCGCTGCCCGCCACGGAGCCCGGACCGGGCATGGCCGACCGCCTCGACCAGGGGTGGGACACCGTGGTCGGGTGGACGGACCTCCTCCTGCAGACCCCGTGACCCGCGCAGGTCGCGGCGAGGAGCCAGCATGAGCACGAACACCCCCGGTTACGGGACATCGCCGGATCCCGCACGCAAAGGGCAGGCGCCGGACGAGGGCTGGTCACGGCCGACGGCCTGGCAGGCCGGCCAGCAGTCCGCGCCCACGCCGCCCGCCTACCCCGCGGACACCTCGTGGGGCTACGGCGCCGGCGGCGGGACGGGCCACGACGGCTACCCGGCGTCGTCGTCGCCGATGATGTCCGCGCCCGAACCCGAGCGCGCTCAGGAGACCCCGCCGCGCCCGAGGCGCCGCGGCGTCCCGTTCGGCGTCGTCGTGCTCCTCATGATCGTCTCCCTGCTCGCCGGAACCATCCTCGGCGGCGTCGGCTCGCGGTACCTGCCCGGTGAGGAGCAGGCCGACGCCGTACCCACCACGCTGCCGACGTCCGGCTCCGGCCGGCCGCCTGACTCGGTCGCCGGGATCGCGGAGTCCGTGCTGCCCTCGACCGTCTACATCGAGGCCAGCGGCGGCCAGGACGCGACCTCCGGTACGGGCGTCGTGCTCCGCGAGGACGGCTACCTCGTCACCAACAACCACGTCGTCGCCGCCGCGGCGGAGGACGGGACGATCACGGTCGGCTTCCAGGACGGCAGCGAGGAGGAGGCCGAGGTCGTCGGCCGCACGTCCGACTACGACCTCGCCGTGCTGCGGGTGGACCGCGGCGGGCTGGAGCCCCTCGTGCTGGCCGACTCCGACGGCGTCGTCGTCGGTGACCCGGTGGTCGCCGTCGGGGCGCCACTGGGCCTGGAGGGCACGGTGACGACCGGCATCATCAGCGCGCTGAACCGGCCCGTGACGGCCGGGTCCGGGCAGGCGCCCACCTTCATCAACGCGCTCCAGACCGACGCGGCGATCAACCCGGGCAACTCCGGCGGGCCGCTCGTGGACGGCAACGGCGAGGTCGTCGGGATCAACACCGCGATCGCACAGGCGAGCGGCACCGGCGGCCCGGCGGGCAGCATCGGCCTCGGGTTCGCGATCCCGGCGAACCAGGTCCGCCGGACCACCGAGCAGATCATCGCGACAGGTGAGGCCACCTACCCGATCATCGGAGCCACGCTGGACGCCACGTACGACGGCGAGGGCGTCCAGGTGCTGCAGGGGGACGTCGACGGCAACGAGGCCATCACCGCCGACGGTCCCGCCGACCAGGCCGGCATCCGGCCCGGTGAGGTCATCGTCAGCATCGACGGCCGCCCGGTCACGACGCCCGACGAGCTCATCGTGGCGATCCGTGCGCGGGCCCCGGGCGACGAGATCGTCCTCGGGGTCCGCCGGGGCGGCGCCGTCGAGGACGTCACCGTGACGCTCGGCGAGGAGACCAGCGACTGAGCGGCGGACGGACGATCCGGCCGCGCGGCACCGGGACCTGGCGCCGGCCCGTATCCTGGGCCACGTGTTCGGGATCAACGGTGGTGAGCTGGTGGTGCTCGCCATCCTCGCGTTCCTCCTCATCGGGCCGGAGCGGCTGCCCGAGCTGGCGCAGCAGCTCGCACGGGTGACCCGCGAGGTCAAGCGGATCGCCGTCGGGGCGCGCGAGAAGGTCCGCGAGGAGCTCGGTCCCGAGTTCGACGACCTCGCCGCGCTCGACCCGCGCCAGTACGACCCCCGCCGGATCGTGCGTGAGGCGCTCATGGAGGACGAGCAGCCCAAGCCCCGGCCGAAGCCACGAGCCGCGCGCCGACCGACGCCGCGCTCCACGCCGAGGTCGACGAGCCCCGGCAGCACGACCGAGGCGTCCGGCACCGGCGAGACCGCCGCTGCGACCGCCGCGGGCGCCGGGGCCGCCGCGGCCACCACCACGTCACCGCCGCCGGAGGCGGACGCCCCTCGGGCAGACGCGACCGAGGACGGAACCGGCTCCGGCGCCGCGCCGGCAGAACCGACCGGCTCAGGTCCCGGTCCCGCCCCCGCAGCCGGGACTGCCACGACGGGTGCCCCGCAGGACAGCCAGGTCGGCGACGCCGGCGCCGCGGAGACCCAGACCCGTGCGGCCGCCACGGCCGTCGCCGTCGAGCGGCCCGAGGAGCAGCAGGCCGAGGAGCAGCAGGCCGAGGCCGAGCCCGGCGGCGAGAAGGCGCCCGGCGGCGAGACGGTGCCCGCCGAGCTGTACACCGTCCCGTACGACGACGAGGCAACGTAAGGCCTACGGCGCCCGGCCGGTCCGGTAGCGCGACGGCGGCACCCCGATGACCGTGGTGAAGGCGCGCGTGAAGTGTGCCTGGTCGGCGAACCCGAGGGACGCCGCCAGGGCGGCGAGATCCTCGCCCTGGCCGCTGTCGATGGCGCGGGCGGCGTCCTGCAGCCGGTACCGGCGCAGGACCCACGTGGGGGACACCCCCACGTAGCGCCTGAACAGCCGCTGCAGCGTCCGCGGCGAGACGTTCACGGCCGCGGCGACCGGAGCGAGTGTGACCTGCTCCCGCGCCCGCATGAGCTCGACGGCGGTGCGTACCGTGGCGTAGTCCCGATCCTCCGCCACCCGCTGGGCCCGCGGGAGGAGCCGGTCGGCGACGTAGTCGACGAGGATCCGCTGCCGGACCTGCTCCGCGGGCTCGGCGAGGACGGCGTCCCGGACCTCGCGGACGTCCGCGCCGAAGAGGT
Source organism: Georgenia alba (assembly GCF_042665525.1). NCBI lineage: Bacteria > Bacillati > Actinomycetota > Actinomycetes > Allobogoriellales > Allobogoriellaceae > Georgenia > Georgenia alba. The sequence goes on along the minus strand of NZ_JBHTCQ010000003.1, from coordinate 246,922 downwards.
CGGAGGCGCCGACCACGCGGCCGGTCAGGTCACCGATGCCCGTCTCGAGCAGGGCGGCCAGCCCGCCGGGACGGAACGCGAGCCCGGCGACGCGCCCCGCGACGGGCAGGTCGACCGTGAAGACCTCGGTGACCACGCCGTGCACCAGCGCCGACGGCATCGGGTGCCCGTGCATCGCTCCCTCGGCGTCCTCCACCGTCAGGTGCGCGACCGGGTCGCCGAGCACCTGGGCGCGGTAGGGCGTCACCCGCTCACAGCGCCAGACGACCGACCAGTAGTGGTCCACCACGAGCGCCGCGGGGCCGGTCACGGCCGCCCGGTCGGCGCGGTAGACGTCGGCGCCCTGCGCAGGCCACAGCACGCCCGCCGGACGACGTACCGCCCGAGGCTGTCGCGAATGTGCAAGCCCCACACCCGGAGCGTAGAGAGCCTGGGGGACATGAACGAGACACAGCAGCACGAGACACCGCACGCGACCGCCACCCGCTACCGCCCGCAGGGCTTCACCAGCCTCACGCCGCTGATCGTCGTCGAGCCCGCCCGCGAGGCGATCACCTTCTACCAGCAGGTCTTCGGTGCCACGCCCACCACGAGGATGGACGGGCCGGACGGCCGCGTCTGGCACTGCGAGCTGGACTTCGGGACCGGACGCCTGCAGCTCATGGACCCGAACCCGCAGTTCCATGTGGTCGCGTCGGACCCGGCGACGGACGAGGTCAGCTCCTCGATCGCGGTCTACCTGGCCGACGTCGACGCCGTCACCGAGCGGGCGCGGGCGCTCGGCGCCCGGATCCGTGAGGAACCGGCGGACTTCGAGGTCACCGGTGACCGGTACTCCTCGATCCAGGACCCGTTCGGGCGCCGCTGGACGGTGATGAGCCGGACCGTCAACCGCTCCGACGCCCAGATCCAGCGGGCGCTCGACCAGTGGCGGGACTCCATGGGGCAAGACGCGGCGCGGTAGCGTCGACCGGGTGAAGGTGCACACCTGGTCCACCGACGAGGTCGACCCGGGCCGGCACGGCGAGGCCTACGGCGCCCGCTGGGCGCAGCAGCTCGTCGGCGCCACCCGCGAGTACCACGACCTGTTCGCCGCCCACGGGCTGGCGCCGACGCGGGTGCGGGAGCTCGCCGAGGCCTCGGCCGTCGACGTCGCCCGCCACGCACCCGGCGTCGCGGCCGAGCTCGACGGCGTGGCGCGGGGGAGCGGGCTGGAGCCCTGGTGGGTCGCCGCGCTCAACGCCCGCACCGAGATCCTCGCCGTGGCACGCGCCGGGGCCACGGAGTGCTCGACCGCGGTGCACGTCCCGCACGACGACGGGACGTCTGCGGGCCGCGCTCCCCGGACGCTCCAGACGTGGGACTGGAACGTCGGGGTCGGCCGGGAGGGGGTGGTGCGCACGTTCCGGACGTCCGACGGGACACGGCTCGCCGTGTTCGGCGAGCCTGGGCAGGCGGCCAAGATCGGGGTGAGCAGCCGCGGCGTCGGCGTGCACCTGAACATCCTCAACCACGCCTCGGACGGGGCCGGCGGCGGGGTGCCGGTGCACGTGGTGGCCCGGATGATCCTCGAGCAGGCGGAGGACCTCGGGCACGCCGTGCGCATCGCCCGATCGGTGCCGGTCAGCGCCTCCACCGTCCTGACCGTCGCGACCGCCGAGCCCGCCGCCGCGTGCGTCGAGATCTCCCCGGCGGGCGTCGGCGTGGTGACGGCCGTGCCCGGCGAGACGCTGGTGCACGCCAACCACTTCCTCGACCCCGACCTCGCCCGCGGCGAGGCCGTGGCGGCGGACAGCACCACCTACCGGCGGATGGAATGCCTCCGGGAGCACGCCGGGCTGGTCGCGATCGCCGATCCGCTCGAGCGTGCGCTCGCCCTCGGAGCGGTGCCGGACGCGCCGGTCTCCGTGCGGCCGGACCCGACCCTGCCCCGCCACCGGAGGTCGGAGACGAAGCTGACGATCGCGCTCGACGTCGCACGTCACGCCGTCGAGTACCACCCCGGCGCGCCGGCCGACGTCACCGCCGAGGGCTGGCACCGCGTCGCGGCGCCGGTCGGAGCGGCCGCGACGAGCCGCTGACGCGGCACGGCAACGCCACCGGTCGGTTCCCGGCCACCAGGGGCCGGCACCCTCACCGGATGCCGGTGCGGGTACGCCGGGCTCAGCCGACGGGGCTGATGCCCAGGGACCGGCCCGCCAGTCCGCGCGAGCGGTGCGAGAGCGAGCGGGAGAGGGACTCCAGCGCCTGCTTGGCGGGGGTGTCCTCGTCGCGCAGGACGAGCGGGGTGCCCGTGTCGCTCGCCTCGCGCAGCACCTGCTCGATCGGGACCTGCGCCAGCAGCGGCACCTCGTAGCCCAGACCCTTGCTCAGCTCGGCCGAGACCCGCTCGCCGCCGCCGGAGCCGAACAGCTCCACGCGGGACCCGTCCGGCTGGGCCAGCCACGACATGTTCTCCACGACGCCGACCACCCGCTGGTTCGTCTGCTCGGCGATGATGCCCGCGCGCTGGGCCACCTCGGCGGCGGCGACCTGCGGGGTGGTGACCACGAGGATCTCGGAGTTCGGCAGCATCTGGGCGACCGAGATGGCGATGTCGCCGGTGCCCGGGGGCAGGTCGAGCAGCAGCACGTCCAGGTCACCCCAGAAGACGTCCGAGAGGAACTGCTGCAGGGCACGGTGCAGCATGGGGCCGCGCCAGACCACCGGGCGGCCGTCCTGGGTGAACATGCCGATCGAGATGACCTTCACGTCCTTGGCCACCGGCGGCATGATCATGTCGTCGACCTTGGTCGGCGGCAGCTCCACACCCAGCATGCGCGGGATGGAGAAGCCGTAGATGTCGGCGTCGACCACGCCGACCTTCATCCCGTCCGCCGCCATCGCGGCCGCCAGGTTCGCCGTGACGGAGGACTTGCCGACACCGCCCTTGCCGGAGGTGACGGCGTAGATCCGGGTCAACGAGCCCGGCTTGGTGAACGGGATCTCCGGCTCGCCCATGCCGCCGCGCAGCATGGACCGCAGCTCCTTGCGCTGCTCCTCGGTCATGACGCCCATCTCGACGTGCACCTCGGAGACGCCGTCGAGCGCGCCGACGACGTCGGTCACGTCCTTGGTGATGGTGTCCTTCAGGGGGCAGCCCGCCGTCGTCAGGTCGACGCCGACCACCACCCGGCCGCCGGGTTCGATCTCGACCGACCGCACCATCTTCAGCTCCGTGATCGGGCGGCGGATCTCGGGGTCGATGACGTTGACCAGCTCGGCCTGCACGGCCTCGACGGTGGGAGCGCTCATGCCCCCATCGTAGGTGGCGAACCGGCATCGTCGCGGGGCGGCCTCGCGTCCCCGCCGTCGTCGCGGGAACCTTCGCCCTGGTGGTCCCGGGTCATCTGCGCGATCTCCAGCTCGAGCTCCCGGATGCGCTGCTCACGCTCCTCGACGAGGTCCTCGAGCAGGCCGCGGAGCTCGGAGCGGACGAAGTCGCGGGTCGCGACCTCGCCGAGGGCCAGCCGCACGGACGCCATCTCCCGGGCGAGGTACTCGGTGTCGGCCAGGTTGCGCTCGGCGCGCTGCCGGTCCTGCTCGGCGCTGACGCGGTCCCGGTCGTCCTGCCGGTTCTGCGCCAGCAGGATCAGCGGGGCGGCGTAGGAGGCCTGCAGGGAGAGCATGAGGGTCAGCGCGATGAACCCGAGGTCGGCGGTGTCGAACCGCAGCTGCTCCGGCGCCAGGGTGTTCCACAGCATCCACGTCACGCAGAAGACGGTGAGGTAGAAGAGGAAGCGCGGGGTGCCGATGAACCGGGCGATGGCCTCGGAGACACGGCCGAAGAACTCGGGGTCCACGCGCGGTCGGCGGAACCGTCCCCCCTCGGACGGGGTGTCGAGCCGCTCAGCCATGCGCCGTCCTCGTCATCGCCTCGTCGGTGACCTCCTCGTCGGCCCCCCGCCAGTCGTCCGGGAGGAGGTTGTCCAGGACGTCGTCCACCGACACGGCGCCGAGGAGGCGCCGGTCCTCGTCCACGACCGGCAGCGCGGTGAGGTTGTAGGTCGCGAGCAGCCGCGTCGCCTTGCCGATGTCGTCCTCGGCCAGCAGCTGCTCGATGTCCTTGTCCAGGATGGCGCCGATGAGCTCGTGCGGCGGCTCGCGCAGCGCGCGCTGCAGGTGGACGACGCCGAGCAGCCGCCCGGTCGGGGTCTCCAGCGGTGGCCGCACGACGAAGATCATGGCCGCCAGCGCCGGCGTGACGTCCTCCTTGCGGGCGTGCGCGAGCGCCGTCGCGACGGTGGCCTCCGGCGGGAGGATCAGTGGCTCGGTGGTCATCAGGCCGCCGGCCGTGTACTGCTCGTACTCCAGGAGCCGGCGGACGTCCTCCGCCTCGTCCGGCTCCATCCGCTCCAGCAGCTCGGCGGCCTTGGCCTCCGGCAGCTCGCCGATCAGGTCTGCCGCGTCGTCGGGCTCCATGGCGTCGAGCACGTCGGCGGCCCGCTCGGCGTCGAGCGCGGAGACGATGGCGACGCGGTCGTCCTCCCCGAGCTCCTCGAGCACGTCCGCGAGCCGCTCGTCCGGCAGGCTGGCGGCCACCTCCAGGCGCCGGGCGTCCGGCAGGTCGTGCAGGACGTCGGCGAGGTCGGCCGGCTTGAGGTCCTCGAGCGTGGCGAGCAGCGACGTCGCCCCCTGCTGGGCGGCCGTGCGGGCGAGGCCGGTGACGTCCTGGATGTCGACGACGACGCCCTCGCCGCGCCGGCGCCCCATGAGGCCGCCGCGCCCGCCGCGGCGCACGAAGACCTTCGTGAGGTCCCAGTCGCGATTGCGCTGCAGCTCCATCGCGACGTCCTTGACCGTGCCGGTGCCCGACCCGTCGCGGAAGGTGACCTGGCGGTCGAGCAGCTCGGCGACCACCAGCGTCTCCGTCGCACGCTGCTCGAACCGGCGGATGTTCAGCAGGCCGGTGGTGATGACGGCGCCGGGATCGATGCTCGTCACCCGGGTGAGGGGGACGAACACCCGCCGCTTGCCGGTCACCTCGACCACGAGCCCGACCACGCGGGGAGCGCCCTTGAGCCGCATCACGACGACGATGTCGTGGACGCGTCCGACCTGGTCACCCAACGGGTCGAAGACGGGCGTGCCCTTGAGCCGCGCGAGGTACACGCGGCTGGTCGTCGCGGCGCGGGGCGTGGGCTGACTCACCAGGCCAGGGTAGCCACGTGCGACCTGCTCGGCCGCGGGTCTGGCGGTACCCGCGGCTGCGCGGCCGCGCGGATGTGCGGCACGCGTGCGACCTGCGGCCCGTCTGCCCAGGTGACGAGCGGCACGTCCGCCACTGGTTGGCACGGGGCCCTGCCGCAGAGGAAGATCGAGGCATGTCCCTGAGCGGCAAGGCACCCGGCGCCTCGGTCCCGACCATGCCCACCGGCGTGGAGGTGGCGTCCTACTCCACCTACCTCGAGGCGCAGAAGGCCGTCGACTACCTCTCCGACAAGGCCTTCCCCGTCCAGAAGGTCACGATCGTCGGCACCGACCTGAGGCTCGTCGAGCGGATCACCGGACGCCTGACGTACGCGCGCGTGGCCGGCGCCGGTGCCATGAGCGGCGCCTGGTTCGGCCTGCTGATCTCGCTGCTGCTGCTCCTGTTCACGCCGTCGGGACAGCAGTTCCCGATCCTCGCCGGAGTGCTCATGGGTGCCGCGTTCGGCATCCTCGCCGGCGTGGTCTCGTACGCCCTGACCGGGGGCCGTCGCGACTTCACCTCCGCGAGCCAGGTGGTGGCCTCGCGGTACGCCGTCCTCTGCGAGCCCGAGGAGGCCTCCCGGGCGGGTGAGGTCCTCACCGAGGGCGGCTTCGCCGGGCGGGTGCGCCCCAGCGCGGGCCAGCCGTCGACGCCGCAGCAGCCGAACGCGCCGCAGCAGCCGTCCTTCGCGACGCCGCCCGAGCAGCCGGGCGGAAGCCCGACCGCCGGGGCGGGCTCGCCGACGCAGGCGCCCGAGCAGCGCGAGCGGCCGCGGTACGGACTGCGGCTGGAGGACGTCCAGGGCCAGCAGGGACATCACGGCCAGCGGGACCAGGGAGGCGACCGTGACGGCGCCTCGGGCGAGGCCGGCAGCCGCGGATGACGCGGTCGATCCCGGTCGGGCTGTCCACCTCGTCGGTCTACCCGGGCAGCGTGGGCGAGACCTTCGCGCTGGCACAGGACCTGGGGTACGACGGCGTCGAGGTCATGGTGCTGCGCGACCCCGAGAGCCAGGACGCGGGCCGGCTGCGTCAGCTCTCCGAGGACCACGGTCTGCCGGTGCTGGCGATCCACGCGCCGACGCTGCTGCTGACGCAGGGCGTCTGGGGCAACGACCCGTGGGACAAGATCGACCGCGCGACGGAGCTCGCGCACGACGTCGGCGCGCACGTGGTGGTCCTCCACCCCCCGTTCCGGTGGCAGCGCAACTACGCCGAGCACTTCGTCGGCGCGATCGCCGAACGGGAACGTCTCGACGGCATGCGCCTCGCGGTGGAGAACATGTTCCCGTGGCGGGCCCGGACCCGGAAGCGGGAGCGCACGATGCAGGCCTACCTGCCCGGGTGGGACCCGCTCGAGCACGACTACCGGTCGGTGACCCTCGACCTGTCGCACACCGCGACCGCAGGCCTCGACCGGGACGCGGCCCTGGCGATGGCGGACGAGCTCGGCGACCGGTTGGCGCACCTCCACCTGGCCGACGGCACGTCGAGCTTCATGGACGAGCACCTGATCCCCGGTGCCGGTGACCAGCCCTGCGCCGAGGTGCTGCAGATGCTGGGCAGCCAGGCCTACGCCGGTTCGGTGGTCGTGGAGGTCAACACCCGGAAGATGTCCGCCGTCGGGCGGCGCTCCGCGCTCGCCGACTCGCTGCACTTCGCCCGCGAGCACCTGCAGGCCGGGCTGCGCACCCGCTCCCGTCAGCTGGTCGAGGTCCCCGAGGAGTCCTAGCCTCGCCGGGTCGGGAGTCGGGTCAGCCCCGCAGGCGTGCCATCCAGGCCTCGATGTCCTCGGGGGTGCGCGGGAGGCCGGCGGAGAGGTTCTCCACCGAGCCGTCCTCGCGCACGAGCACGTCGTCCTCGATCCGCACGCCGATGCCGCGCAGCTCCTCCGGGACCTTCAGGTCGTCCGCCCGGAAGTACAGGCCCGGCTCGATCGTGAAGACCATGCCGGGCTGCAGCTCGGCATCGAGGTACATCTCGCGCCGGGCCTGCGCGCAGTCGTGCACGTCGAGCCCCAGGTGGTGGCTGGTGCCGTGCACCATCCACCGCCGGTGGTACTGGCCCTCGGCGTCCAGCGACTCCTCCGCCGAACCGGGCAGCATGCCCCACTCGGCGAGCCGCCGCGCGATGACCTTCATGGCGGCGGCGTGCACCTCCCGGAACCGCGTCCCCGGCCGTCCGGCACGGGCGAACGCGGCGTCGGCGGCCTCCAGCACGGCCGAGTACACCTGGCGCTGGGCGGGCGTGAAGACGCCGTCGACCGGGATGGTGCGCGTCACGTCCGCGGTGTAGAGGGAGTCGACCTCGACGCCGGCGTCGATCAGCACCAGGTCCCCCCGCCGGACCTCGCCGTCGTTGCCGATCCAGTGCAACGTGTTCGCGTGGTTGCCTGCCGCGGCGATCGTGTCGTACCCGATGCCGTTGCCGTCCTCGCGGGCGCGGGACCCGAAGGCCCCCTCGATCACGCGCTCGCCCCGAGGGTGCTCCACCGCCCGGGGCAGGGAGCGGACGATGTCCTCGAACCCGCGGGCCGTTGCCGCCACCGCCGCACGCAGCTGCTCGATCTCGTAGGGGTCCTTCCGCAGCCGGAGCTCCGAGAGTGCCTCGGCGAGGCCTGCGTCCGCCTCGGCGGCGCCCTCGGTCAGCTGCGCGGCCGACCGGACCTGGGCGACCTGCGCCTCGACGGCGGAGTCCGACTGGGGCACGACGCGCAGCTGCACCTGGCCGGCGCCGGCGTCCTTGGCCAGGGCGTCCCCGAGGTTCTCGATGTGCTCGGTGCGCAGGCCGGTCTGCGCGGCGACCTCCTCGAGCGACGGCCGCTCGCCCACCCACAGCTCCCCGTAGCGGGCGTCGGCGTAGAACTCCTCGGTGTCCTTCCCGGCCCGCGGCCGGAAGTACAGGACGGCCTCGTGGGTCGGCCCGTCCTCCCCGTGGCCCTCGCCGCCGGCCGCCACCGGGTGCAGCACGAGGACGGCGTCGGGCTCGAAGTCGGTCCCGGTGCCTGTCAGGTGCGCGAACGCCGAGTGCGGGCGGAACCGGTAGTCGGTGTCGTTGCTCCGGGTGACGAGCTGTCCGGCCGGGACGACCAGGCGCTCGCCGGGGAACAGGCGCCCGACGGCCGCCCGCCGCTCGGCGGCGTGGTCTGCGGCGGGCGAACGGTCCGGCAGCGCGTCGGGCCGCGGTGCCCAGCCGTCCGCGATGAACTCCCGGAACGCTCGGCTCGAGGGGCGTTGGGACCGGTTGTTCACCCGGTCCTCGAGGGGCTGGTCGTGGGTCGTGGCCTGCGGGTCCGTCATGTGCTCATCCTCGCACCGCCGCAGGCACCTCGAGACAACGCCGTCGCCGGGCGGACGGGGCTTCCCGGCCCGTGCCGAGCCGCCGAGGTCACGCCCGCGCCGAGTCGTCAACGTCACGCCGCGACCCCGTCTCGGCCGGCGGCGCGAACCGTACGCTGAGCCTGTGCCGGGCCCTCGCATCGATCTCCACACCCACTCCGACGCATCCGACGGCACCGACGCCCCGGCCGAGCTGCTGCGGGCGGCCGGCCGCGCCGGCCTGGCGGCGGTCGGGCTGACCGACCACGACACGGTGCGGGGCTGGGAGGCGGCGTCCGCCGTCGTGCCCGAGACAGGGGTTGCACTGGTGCGGGGCGCGGAGATCTCCTGCCGCGCGGACGGTGTCTCGGTCCATCTGCTGAGCTACCTGCACGACCCGGCGGAGCCGGCGCTGCTGGAGGAGCTGGAGCGCTCGCGGCACGCCCGGCTCGGCAGGGCCGAGACGATGGTCGAGCGCCTCGCCGGGGACTACCCGATCACCTGGGAGTCGGTACGCGCGCAGGCCACCGACGAGGCCACGATCGGCCGGCCGCACATCGCCGACGCGCTCGTCGAGGCGGGCGTCGTCGCCGACCGCACGGAGGCCTTCCGGACGATCCTCGCCGCCTCCGGGCCGTACTACGTGCGCTACCGCGCGCCGGACGCCGTCGAGATGGTGGCGAGGATCCGCGCGGCCGGCGGGGTGCCCGTGCTGGCGCACCCGCGGGCCGCCAGCCGCGGCCGCGTGGTCACCGAGGCCACGATCGCGTCGATGGTCGACGCCGGGCTGTTCGGGCTCGAGATCGACCACCGCGACCACACGGACGCCGCCGTGGCTGAGCTCGCGACGCTCGCACGACGGCTGGGCCTGGAACGCACGGGAGCCAGCGACTACCACGGCACGGGCAAGCACAACCGGTTGGGGGAGCACCTCACGGCCGCCGAGGTGCTCGAGCGGCTCGAGGACGAGGGCCGCCTCCCGGTGGTGCGTCCATGAGCGGCGTCGTGGACCTGAGCCTGCTGGCGACGACGTTCTTCACGCTCTTCGTCATCATGGACCCGCTCGGCACGGTCCCGGTGTTCCTCGCGCTGACCTCGCGCATGACGGCGGCGCAGCGGCGCCGCGCCGCGCTGCAGGCCACCGCCGTCGCCTTCGGCGTCATCCTCGTCTTCTCCGTGTTCGGGCAGTACATCCTGAACTTCCTGCAGATCTCGCTGCCGGCCCTGCAGCTGTCCGGCGGGCTGCTCCTGCTCCTCGTGGCCATGGAGCTGCTCATGGGGTGGGGCAAGCAGCCCGAGCCGGCGGAGGGCGGCGCACCCGTGAACGTCGCGCTCGTCCCGCTGGGCACGCCGCTGCTCGCCGGACCGGGCGCGATCGTCGCGGCGATGCTCGCGGTCCAGGACGGGGGCGGCGACGTCGCGGGCTGGGTGGCGATCGGCGTCGCCCTCGTGGCCGTGCACGTGTGCCTGTGGCTCGCCATGCGGTTCTCCGTGGTGCTCCACCGCGTCCTCGGTGACAGCGGCACCACGCTGGTCACCAGGCTCGCCGGTCTGCTGCTGGCCGCCATTGCGGTCCAGCTCATGGCCGACGCCGTGTTCGCGTTCGTCGAGCAGGGTGCATGAGGCGACCGGGGCCCGTTATCAGGTGCCGCAACGTCGCTGCCCGCTCGCCTGGAACATACGTCTCGTTGTTCAAGACCTTGTTTCCAGGCGAGCACGTCGAGCAGGCGCCGGACGGCGGCACGGCCGGGCAATGGTTCGCCGGTAGGGTTCCAGGCGAGCGAGCCAGCGACACGAAAGGCGGCCCATGGGCGCGTTGTGGCATCCCTTCTCGGACATGGCGGCGGTCGAGCGGGACGGTGAGTTCGTGCTGGCGCGCGGCGAGGGCGCGTACGTGTGGGACGAGGCGGGCACCCGGTACCTCGACGCCACCGCGGGTCTGTGGTTCACGAACGTGGGCCACGGCCGCACCGAGCTGGCCGAGGTGGCGGCGCGGCAGATGTCGTCGCTCGCGCACTACTCGACGTTCGGGGACAACGCCAGCCGTCCGGCGCTCGACCTGGCCGAGCGGCTCGTCGGTCTCGCGCCGGTGCCAGGCAGCCGCATCTTCCTCACCTCCGGCGGCTCGGACTCGGTCGACACCGCCGCGAAGCTCGCCCGCCGGTACTGGGTGGAGGCGGGACGGCCGGAGAAGACCGTCGTCGTCGGGCGCCAGAAGGCCTACCACGGCATGCATGTGGCCGGGACGGCTCTGGCCGGGATCCCCGGCAACCGCGAGGGGTACGGCGACCTCGGGCCGCGCACCGAGACGGTCGGCTGGGACTCGGCCGAGGCGCTGCGGGAGACCGTCGAGCGGGTCGGGCCGGAGAAGATCGCGGCGTTCTTCTGCGAGCCGGTGATCGGTGCCGGAGGGGTCTACCCGCCGCCCGAGGGCTACCTGACCGAGGTGCGCAAGGTCTGCACCGAGTACGACATCCTCTTCGTCGCGGACGAGGTGGTCACCGGCTACGGCCGCATCGGCGGCTCGTGGTTCGCCTCGACCCGTTTCGGCCTCGAGCCGGACATGGTCACCACGGCCAAGGGCCTGACCTCCGGATACGTCCCGATGGGCGCGGTCTTCGTCGCGCCGCGGGTGGCCGAGCCGTTCTTCCGCGAGCCCGGCACCTGGCTGCGCCACGGGTACACGTACTCCGGCCACGCCGTGGCGGCCGCCGTCGCCCTGGCGAACCTCGACATCCTGGAGCGGGAGAACCTGGTCCAGGAGGCGGCGCGGCTCGAGGCCACGATCGCCCGCGAGCTCGGGCCGCTGGCCGACCTCGACGCCGTCGCGGAGGTCCGGTGCGGCACCGGCGCGCTCGCCGCGGTGCAGCTCGTGGAGCCCGCGCTGGCGCCGCGACTGGTACTGGCGCTGCGTGCGGCCGGCGTGGCGACCCGCGCGGTCGGTGCCGGCGCGGTCCAGATCTCACCGGCGTTCGTCATGACCGACGCGCAGGTGCGTGAGCTCGCGGACGGGCTGCGGGCGGGTATCGCCCGGCTCTGAGCCCGTCGCGTGCCGGGCCGAGTGACGACTCGGCCCGGTCAGGACTGGGTGCCGCCGCCCTCGGACGGCCGGCCGCCACGGGTGCGACGGCGCCGCCGCCGGCGCGGACGCTCGCCACCCTCGCTGCGCCGGCCCTCACGCTGACCGCCCTCACGCGACCCGCCGTCGCGCGGGCCACGACCCCGTCCGCCGTCGCGGCGTCCGCCCCGGGGGGAGTGCTTCTTGCCGGTCTCGCCGAGGTCCTCGATCTCCTCGGCGTCCAGGCCTGCCCGGGTCCGCGCCGAGCGGGGCAGCCGGCCACCGGTCCCCTCGGGGATGCCGAGGTCGGTGTAGAGGTGCGCAGAGGTGTGGTAGGTCTCCACCGGCTCCGCGACACCGAGGCCGAGCGTCCTGTCGATCAGCGCCCAGCGCGGCATGTCGTCCCAGTCCACGAACGTGATCGCGGTGCCCGCGTTGCCCGCCCGGCCGGTCCGCCCGATGCGGTGCAGGTAGATCTTCTCGTCCTCGGGGCACTGGTAGTTCACCACGTGCGTGACGTCGTCGACGTCGATGCCGCGGGCGGCGACGTCGGTGGCGACCAGGACGTCCACCTTGCCGGTGCGGAAGGCGCGCAGGGCCTGCTCGCGCGCCCCCTGCCCGAGGTCGCCGTGGATCGCCGCGGCCGCGAAGCCCCGCTCGGCGAGGTCGTCGGCGACGCGGGCCGCGGTGCGCTTGGTCCGGGTGAAGACGATGGTCAGACCCCGGCCCTCGGCCTGGAGGATCCGGGCGAGCATCTCGATCTTGTTCAGCGCGTGCGCCCGGTAGACGACCTGACGGGTCTCCTTGACGGTGGCGCCGGTGTCGTCGGGGTCCTGCGCACGGATGTGCGTCGGGCGCGTCATGTAACGGCGCGCCATCGCCACGACGGGGCCCGGCATGGTGGCGGAGAACAGCATGGTGTGCCGGGAGGCGGGTGTGCCGGCCAGGATGGTCTCGACGTCGGGCAGGAAGCCCAGGTCGAGCATCTCGTCCGCCTCGTCCAGGACCACCGTGCGCACCTGGCGCAGGTCCAGGACGTGCTGCTTCATGAGGTCGATCATGCGGCCAGGTGTGCCGACCACGACCTCCGCGCCCTTGGCGAGCGCCTCGATCTGCGGCTCGTAGGCGCGGCCGCCGTAGACCTGGACGATCCGGACCTTCCGGCGGCGCGAGGCGGCCGTGAGGTCGTCCGCGACCTGCTTGGCGAGCTCACGCGTGGGGACGACGACGATCGCCTGGGGCCTGCCGGCGTCGTCCAGCTCCTCCCAGCCCTGCTCGCCGGGACCGGTGACGTTCTGCAGCAGGGGGATGCCGAAGCCGAGCGTCTTGCCGGTGCCGGTCTTGGCCTGCCCGATGATGTCGTGCCGGCTCAGCGCGACCGGCAGCGTCAGGGCCTGGATCGGGAAGGGGTGGGTGATCCCGACGTCGCGCAGCGACCCGACGATCGCCTCCTCGACGTCGAAGTCGGCGAACGTCTTCTGCTCGAGGTCCGCGGCGGTGACCTCGTCGGTGATGTCGGGGGTCGCGTCGGTGGTGTCGGCGGGGACTGCGGCGTTGCTCGTGTCGAGCACGCCCGTGCTGGTGTCAGACATACGAACCTTCGTCTCGGGGCGCGTGCCGGCGTGGGCACCGGATCCGGTGCGGCGACGTCGCGCATCCTTCTCGGCAGCCGATCGTGAAGTTCGCCGCGTGCGTCACGCGGAAGGGCTGCTACGAGACGACCGGGCAACCGTGTACGCGGCCAGGATAGCGGCTGGTGGGCGCGGCGCACCCAGGGGTGAGCAGGCTCACCACGCGCCGGCGGACGTCCGGGAGTGCCGCGCGCCAGCTCAGACGATGCCGAAGCCGACGCGGCGCTGCTCCGACGGGCCGAGCTCGACGTAGGCGAGGGACTCGGAGGGCACGACGACCTGGCGCCCCTTGTCGTCCTTCAGCACGAGCGAGGTCCCCTCGGAGATGGCCTTGTCCACCGCGGACTGGACCTCCTCGGGGCTCTGCTCGGACTCCAGCGTCAGCTCGCGGGCGACGTGCTTGACTCCGATGGTGATGTCCACCTTGGTGGCCTCCTGCTCTCTCACGCTCGGTCCGGGCTCCGCACGGCGGGCCCTGTGGTGCTGACGTCATCGTAGGTGGTGCGGACGGTGTGTCGCCGCGCACACCGGGGACCCACGGAGCGCTCGGACGACCGGTGGTGACACAATGGCGTACGTGCGTCGCTCCGTCATCGCCGCGCTCGCCGTGCTGCTCGGCGTGCTCCTGCCCGTGCCCGCAGTGGCGATGTTGCCTGCCGTGCCTGTCCCGCAGGCCCCGGGTGTCCCGGACGACGCCGAGGACCCTGGCGACGGCGGGACGGGCCCGCGCTCGCCCCAGGACCGCGAGGACGTGCTCGAGGACGAGGCCGGGGTGTCGGAAGAACGGGTCGGGCTCCCGTGGCTGAGCCAGACGCTGGAGGAGCTGGCGCTCGACCTGCGCGCGAAGGCCGGCCTGCCGTCCACCGAGCCCATGCCGCAGCGTGCCTCCGGCGAGCTGCAGACCGTCCGTGCGCGCGGAGACGGGGCCTCCGGCGAGGACGCGCAGGTGCGGGCGGAGCAGGCCGTCGACGCCGCGGAGGTGCGGACCGTGCGGGTGAGGGTCGAGCGCGGCCTCGAGGTCGACGGCCAGGCCTTCGGCCGCTTCGTCATGGACACCCTGAACGACGAGCGGGGCTGGGGGTACGACGGGTCGGTCCGCTTCGAGCGGACGAGCAGCCCTTCGGCGGACATCGACGTCGTGCTCGCGTCCCCGGACCTCACCGACGAGCTGTGCGTGCCGCTCGACACCGCCGGGGAGTACTCCTGCGGCCGGAACGGCCGCGCCGTGCTCAACGCCGTGCGCTGGTCCGAGGGTGCCGACCCGTTCCTCGAGGGCGGCGGCACCATGACCGGCTACCGCGAGTACCTCGTCAACCACGAGGTCGGGCACCTGCTCGGCCATCCGCACGTGGAGTGCAGCGGCAGCGGCGACGACGCCCAGATCATGGTCCAGCAGTCGATCAGCCTGGGCGGTTGCAAGCCCAACGGCTGGCCGTCCGTGGCCCACTGACGCACAGCCACCGAGGGCTGGTGAGGCCGGGCCTCGCCCGCGACCGATGACAGAGCGGTCGCATCGACGTCCAAGACTCTGACGGGCCGATCGGCGGCCCCGGACGGAAGGGACGAGACCGATGATCCTCACCAGCCACTTCATCACCCTCGACGGCGTGGTCCAGGCCCCGGAGCAGTGGCACACCTCGTTCGACTCCGACGAGCAGATCGACGCCCTGCGCGACCAGCTGGCCGGGCTCGACGCGCTGCTTCTCGGGCGGCGGACCTACGAGGAGTTCGCGGCCTACTGGCCGCAGCAGGGCGACGACGTCCCGCTGGCGCGGGAGACGAACGGCCTGCACAAGCTCGTGGTCTCCTCGCGCGACGAGGTCGGCTACCAGCCGGCGGAGGTGATCGCCGCGGACGTCGCCACCGCGGTCCGCGAGGTCAACCGGCGGGGCCTGGCGGTCGGGGTCCCCGGCGCCACGCGGCTCACCCGGGCGCTGCTGGCCGCCGACGCCGTCGACGAGATGCAGCTCTTCCTCGACCCGGTGGTGCTCGGTACGGGTGAGCGGCTCTTCGACGGCGACGTCGGGCAGACCCGGCTGACGCTGACGGGCACGCGGGAGCTGCCGCACGGCGTCGTCCACCTCACCTACCGCAGGCCGGCACGATGAGCCCCGCGGCGACCGACCCGGCCACCTTCGAGGCGGAGCTCACGCGGCAGCGGGCGCGGCTGCGGCTGCACTGCTACCGGATGGTCGGCTCGCTCGACGACGCCGACGACCTCACCCAGGAGGCGTCGCTGCGCGCCTGGCGCCACCTGGGGTCCTTCGCGGGAGAGTCGTCGCTGGTGACCTGGCTGTTCCAGATCGCCACCAACGTGTGCCTGGACCACCTGCGCCGTCGTGCCCGGGAACGCCGACCACGCGTCCCGGCTGCCGAGTTCCCGCAGGTCCCGGCCCAGGTGGCGGTGCCGTGGCTCCAGCCCTACGCCGACCACCCGGGGGACGTCGACGCCGTCGCCACGGCGACACCCGAGCCGGGGCCCGGCCCCGAGGAGCAGGCGGTCTCCCGCGACACGCTCCGCCTCGCTTTCGTCGCGGCCGTCCAGTACCTGCCACCACGGCAGCGCGCCGCCATGCTGCTGCGGGACGGTCTGGGCTGGCCGGTCCGGCGGTGCGCCGAGGCGCTGGAGTCGTCCTCGGCGTCGGTGAACTCCGCGCTGCAGCGCGCGCGGGCCACCATGCGGGACGTGCTCGACGTCGACCCGGACCGCTGGCAGGACGACGATTCCGATGCCGGGCCGCTCGTCGCGGAGTACATCGCCGCCGTCGAGTCTGCCGACGACACCCGCATCGCCCGGCTCCTGCACGAGGAGATCCGGGTCAGCCACGCGCCGGGCGCGGGTGGCAACACGACGGACGACGTCGCCTGGTACGCCGGCGTGGCCACGGTGCTCGAGGGGTGGGCGCCGATCCTGCACGACGAGCGCAGCCGGCAGGCCATGGCGATGCGCCCGGTCGCGATGAACGGGGACGTCGGCATCGCGGTCTGGATCCGGGAGCCGGGCAGCACGGGGGAGTGGGAGGCGTTCGCCCTGGACGCGCTCACCGTCCGCGACGGCCTCGTGCGGGAGATCTCGACCTTCGGCGCGGAGCTGTTCGAGGCGTTCGGGCTGCCGTTGCGGACGATGACGGTGTGACCGGTGGGGCGCGAGCGCGACCGGTGCCGCCTGCCCCGCCCGCGCGGCGTCGAGCGCGGTGTGGGTAGGACGTGATGCGATCGGGTCATGGCAGAGAGCCTCGGCGAGCGGACGCGCACGACGATGCGCCTCGCCCTGCCCGAGGCCCCGCCGGCGCCGCCCGACCTCGACCCGCGGCAGGCTGAGGCGGTCACCTGGCCGGCCGACGCGGGCCACCTGCTCGTGGTCGGCGCCCCCGGGACCGGCAAGACGACGGCGGCCGTGGAGTCGTTCCTCGCGCGCGCCGCGGCCACCTCGGACGAGGGCACGCTGCTGCTCGTGCCCACTCGGCGCGGTGCGGCCCGGGTACGGGACGCCGTGGCCGCGCGGCTGGGCCGGACCACCACCGGCGTGCTCGTGCGCACGCCCGCTTCCTTCGCCTACTCGGTCCTGCGGATGCGAGCCACCCTGCTCGGCGAGCCCCCGCCCACCCTCATCACCGGTCCCGAGCAGGACCAGGTGATCGCCGAGCTGCTCGAAGGCCACCGCGCCGGCCTCGGCGCGCCGGTGCGCTGGCCCGCGTCGATCGGGGCCGAGACCCTGGCGATGAGCGCCTTCCGGGACGAGGTCCGGGACCTGTTCATGCGGGCCGCCGAGCTGGGCCTCGGGCCCGAGGAGCTGGCCGACCGCGGACACCGGCACGATCGGCCGGAGTGGGTGGCCGCCGCCGTCCTCCTCGAGGAGTACCAGCAGGTCACCGCCCTCGGCGAGCTCACCCCGGACCGGGGTGCCCGGCTCGACGCCGCACGCATCGTCGACGAGGCGACGGCCGCCCTGCGCAGCTGGGAGGCGGAGGTCCCCGACCACCCCCGGCCGCGCTGGAGCACCGTCGTGGTGGACGACCACCAGGACTCCACGCTGGCCACGGCGCGGCTGCTGCGCGTGCTCGCCGACGACGGTGCGCAGCTGCTGCTCCACGGCGACCCCGATGCCGGCGTCCAGGGCTTCCGTGGCGGCACCCCGGCGCTGGTCGGGCTCGCCGAGACCCGGGAGTCGCTCGGCGGCTTCGGTGCCGGCCGCATCGAGCTGGGCACCGCGCACCGGCAGGACGAGGCGCTGCGTGCCGTGACGATGACCGTGACCGCGGCGATCTCGACGACCGGGACGGCCGGGCAGCGCCGCGCCGTCGCCGGGCGCCCTGCGGCCGACGGAACCGTGCCGGACGGAACCGCGCCCGGCGGTCTGGAGGCCACCGTGCTGCGCTCCCGACCCCAGGAGGGGGCGTGGATCGCCCGTCGCCTGCGTGAGGAGCACCTGCGGCACGGGACGGCCTGGTCGCAGATGGCGGTCGTGGCCCGCTCGGCCGGCCATGTGCGGGAGCTCCAGCGCGCCCTGAGGGCATGGCGGGTGCCCGCCGGCGGGCAGTCCTCGCCCGGCGTGCTGCGGGAGGAGCCCGCGGTCCGGCCGTTGCTGGTGGCCCTGGCCGCGGCCCTCGCCGGCACCCCGACGGCGGAGCAGGCGGCCGAGCTGCTCACCTCACCGATCGGGGGTGCCGACGCCGTCGCGGTGCGCGGCGTCCGGCGTGCGCTGCGTGGCCTGGAGAGGGCCGCGGGCGGGTCCCGGCCGGTCGACGACGTCCTCGCCGCCGTCGTCAGCGACCCGGAGCTGGCCGCCGGGCTGCCGGCCGCCGCGGCCGCGCCGGT
This sequence comes from Georgenia alba, assembly GCF_042665525.1. Classification (NCBI taxonomy): domain Bacteria; kingdom Bacillati; phylum Actinomycetota; class Actinomycetes; order Allobogoriellales; family Allobogoriellaceae; genus Georgenia; species Georgenia alba. The sequence goes on along the minus strand of NZ_JBHTCQ010000003.1, from coordinate 228,869 downwards.
GCAGCGCGTGGCGGCCGTCCTCGACGCCGGGAACCGGGCTCTCGCGCGGCCCGGCAGCACAGCGGAGACGGTCCTGTGGGCGCTGTGGGACGCCACCGGGCTCGCCGAGCCATGGCGCGAGCGAGCGCTCGCGGGCGGACCGGGTGCCGAACGCGCCGACGCCGACCTGGACGCCGTCATGGCCCTGTTCCGGGCGGCGGAGCAGTACACGGACCGGACCGTCGGCGGTGGTCCGGCCGGGTTCCTCGAGCACCTGCGGGCGCAGGACCTGCCCGCGGACACGCTTGCTGCGCACGGGGTCCGCGGCGAGACGGTCCAGGTCCTCACCCCGGCCGGAGCCGCCGGCGAGGAGTGGCAGGTCGTCGCGGTGGCCGGGCTCCAGGAGGACCTGTGGCCGGACCTCCGGCTCCGGGACTCCACGCTGGGCGCCGGTGCGCTGGCGGACCTCGAGGCCGGCCGCGCGGTGCCGGGCGGGGCGGACCGTCGCGCCTACCAGGCCGGGCGGCGCGCCGTCCTCGACGACGAGCTGCGCATGCTTGCGGTCGCGGTCTCGCGGGCCCGGCGACGTCTGCTGGTCACCGCCGTGCTCGACGAGGACACCCGCCCCTCGACGTTCTTCGACCTGCTGGCCCCCGACCGCGACCCGTCCCGCGTCGAGGACGTCCCGCCGGCGCTGGACCTGCGCGGGCTCGTCGCGGAGCTGCGCGCGGCCCTCGAGAACCCCTCGACGCCACACGAGCGCCGGGAGGATGCCGCCGCCCTCCTGGCCCACCTCGCCGACCAGGGTGTCGCGGGAGCCGACCCGGCCACCTGGGCCGGCCTCGCGGAGGACTCCACCGTGCAGCCGCTGCGCGCTGCCGGCGAGCAGGTACCGGTCAGCCCGTCCGGCGTGGAGCAGGCCACCACGTGCGGCCTGCGGTGGGCGCTGGAGCAGGCCGGCGGCCGCACACCACCGTCGCAGGACCAGGCCGTCGGAAACCTCGTCCACGAGATCGCCGCGGAGCACCCGCACGGCACGCTCGATCAGCTGCGCGCCGCGCTCGAGGACCGGTGGGAGGAGCTCGGCGTCGGCGACGGCTGGGTGGGCCGGCGGCGCCGCGAGCAGGCCGAGGCGATGATCGAGCGGCTCGCCGACTACCTCGCGTCCATCCCGGGGGACGTGGACGTCGAGCGCGGCTTCGCCGTCGACGTGGGGCGCGCGAAGCTGCTGGGCCGCATGGACCGGGTCGAGCACGTGGGGGAGGAGGTGCGCGTCGTCGACCTCAAGACGTCGAAGAATCCGGTGTCCAAGGACGACGGTGCCCACCACCCGCAGCTCGGCACCTACCAGGTGGCCGTCGAGTCCGGCGCCTTCGGCGACGTGCGTGCCGCCGGTGCCCGGCTGGTCTACCTCGGCACCGGTGCGCGCGGGGCCACTCTGCGTCAGCAGCCGGCGCTGGCGGAGGCCGAGGACCCGCGATGGGCGCACGACCTGCTCGCCGAGGCCGCCGAGACGATGGGCGGGTCGGTGTTCGTCGCCGTCGTCAACGACAGGTGCCGTACCTGTCCGGTCCGCACGTCCTGCCCGCTGCAGGAGGACGGGGGCCGGGTCACCTCATGAGCCGGACCAGCCAGCAGCTCGAGCTGTTCGGGCCGGAGGAGGTGGCCGCCCGCGCGCCCGCGCCGCGCTACTCGGCGGCGCAGATCGCCGACGCGCTCGGCCAGCACGCCCCGACGCCGGAGCAGACCCGCGTCATCGAGGCCCCGCTGGAGCCGCTCCTCGTCGTCGCGGGCGCCGGTTCGGGCAAGACGGAGACGATGTCCGCCCGGGTCGTCTACCTCGTGGCGAACGGCCTCGTGCGCGGGGAGGAGGTGCTCGGGCTGACCTTCACCCGGAAGGCGGCCGCCGAGCTCGCCCACCGGGTCCGGCTGCGGCTGCGTGCCCTCCGCGCCGCGGGCCTGACCCCGCCGGACCCCGGCGGCCATACAGACGACGCGGCCGCCGCGCTGGCCGGTCCGGACGGCCTCGACGTGGACCGCCCCCAGATCTCGACCTACAACTCCTTCGCCGGCTCCCTGGCGCGGGACCACGCCCTGCGGGTCGGCGCCGACCCGGACGCCCGGCTGCTCACCGACGCGGGGGCCTGGCAGCTCGCCGACGACGTCGTGCAGAGCTGGCAGGAGGACCTGGCCACCGAGAAGGCCGTCAGCACCGTCACCCAGGCGGTCCTCGAGCTCGCGGGAACGCTGACCGAGAACGTCCTCACCCCGGCCGACGCCCGTGCGCTGCTGGCAGACCTGCGGTCGGACATCGCCGACAAGGGCGGCGGCCGGCGCACCGAGCCGACCGCCGACGTCAAGAAGATCCTCGCCTCCCTCGACGAGCGGGCGGCGCTGCTGGACGTCGTCGAGGCGGTCGAGCGCCGCAAGCGGGAGCGCGGGCTCATCGGGTTCGCCGACCAGGTGGCCCTCGCCGCGCGGGTCGCCGCCGCGGCACCCGAGGTGGGCGCGCAGCTGCGCGCCCAGTACAAGGTGGTCCTGCTGGATGAGTTCCAGGACACCTCGGTGGCTCAGCTGGAGCTGCTCGCCAACCTGTTCGGCGACGGGCACCCGGTGACCGCCGTCGGCGACCCGCACCAGGCCATCTACGGCTGGCGCGGCGCCTCGGCCGCCTCCCTGGCCCAGTTCCCCGAGCGGTTCCCGCGCCGCGACGGCGCCGGTCACGTGCCGGCCGAGTCCCTGGCGCTGAGCACCTCGTGGCGCAACGACCGGGCGATCCTCGACGCCGCCAACGCCGTCTCCGTCCCGCTGCGTGCCGCCCCCGGGCCGGACCGGCCCGGACCGGCCGTCGAGGTCCCGCGGCTGCAGGCCCGGCCCGGTGCGGACGCGGGCGAGGTCGTCGGGCTGTACGCCGCGGGCCAGCTGGAGGAGGCCGCACGGGTCGCGGACTTCGTCGCCGAACGCTGGAGCCCCGCGGGGGAGCGGACCGCCGCCGTGCTGTGCCGCAAGCGCAGTCAGTTCGCGGGGATCGTCCGGGCCCTGGACGAGCGCGGCCTCCCACACCGCGTCATCGGTATGGGAGGCCTGCTGGCGACCCCCGAGATCGTCGACGTGCGGGCGGCGCTGCGGGTCGCCCACGACGCCTCCCGTGGCGACGCCCTGGTCCGGCTGCTGACCAACCTGCGACTCGGCGTCGCGGACCTGCACGTGTTGCAGGACTGGGCACGGCACCTCGCCGCCGCCGCGGTCGAGCAGCTCGCCACGGACGCGGACCGGCGCCTCGACGCTCGTGAGGAGGCGAGCCTCGTCGAGGCCGTCGAGCACCCGCCGCCCGCCGGGTGGACCGGCCCGCGGGGGCAGGCGATGAGCGAGGCCGGCGCTGCCCGCGTGCGCCGGCTCGGCTCCGTGCTGCGGCAGGTCCGGGCGCTGAGTCATCTCGCCCTGCCCGAGCTGGTGGTCGCCACCGAGCAGCTGCTCGGCCTCGACGTCGAGGTCGCGGTCCGGCGCGCCTGGACGGGCGCCGGCACCGCGGGCGGACGCGCCGCCCTCGACGCCTTCGCCGACGTCGCGGCGTCCTTCGCCGCCGACGCCGAGCGGGCGGGCCTCGGGGCGTTCCTCGACTGGCTCGACGCCGCCGAGGAGCGCGAGCGCGGCCTGGACGCGGTCGAGACCGGAGAGGTCGAACCGGACTCCGCCGTCGTGCAGGTGCTCACCGTGCACGCCGCGAAGGGCCTGGAGTGGGACGTGGTGGCGGTCCCCGGGCTCGTCGAGTCGCAGTTCCCGGGCTACGACAGCCGGGTCCGGCCGGACGGCAGCGTGACGGCGTCTGCCTGGCTGACCGCCGTCGGCGAGCTGCCCTACCCACTGCGGCGGGACTCCGGCGCGCTGCCCGCTCTCGACGTCGCCGGCACAACCACGCACGAGGAGGTGGAGGAGGCCCGGAAGGCCTTCCGCGCCGCCGCTGGTGAGCACCGGGTGGCCGAGGAACGTCGGCTGGCCTACGTGGCGCTCACCCGTGCCCGGCACAGCCTGCTGCTGTCGGGGTCGTGGTTCCGGGAGGGCAAGTCGGTGCTGCCGCCGTCACGGTTCCTCGCCGAGCCGCGGCGCGCCGGCCTGGTCGAGGACCTCGCCCCCTGGGCGCCCGAGCCGGCGGACGGCGCCCAGAATCCCGGTACCGACGCGCCACCCGCGCCGTGGCCGTTCGACCCGCTCGGGGCGCGACGCGGCGCCGTCGAGCAGGCGGCAGCGGCCGTACGCGCCGCCCGCGGAGGCGGGCTGCCCGCGGCGGCGAGTGACGACGTCGCGGCCCGGTGGCGGCACGACGCCGCCCTGCTGCTCCGCGAGCGCGACCAGGAGCGCCGGTCGGCCGACGAGGTCGCCCTCGACGGCCACCTGTCCGCCTCGGCGGTCGTCGGGCTCATCCATGACCCGCAGGCCTTCGCCCGCGACCGGCGCCGACCCGTACCCGTCGAGCCCACGGTCGTCTCCCGCCGGGGCACCCGTTTCCACGCGTGGGTCGAGCACTTCTACGGTCGGGCGGCGCTCTTGGACGTCGAGGACGTCACGGGCAGCGGCGAGGACGACGTCGCCCTCGACCTCTCCGACGAGGAGCTCGCGCGGCTGCAGCGCGTATTCACGGCCTCCGAGTGGGCGAGCAGACGACCGGTCGAGGTGGAGGTGGACCTCGAGACACCGGTGGCGGGCACGATCGTGCGGTGCCGAATCGACGCCGTCTTCGCCTCCGACGGGGCGTTCGAGGTGGTCGACTGGAAGACCGGCCGCCCGCCGCGCACGGACGAGGAGCTCGCCGAGAAGGAGATGCAGCTCGCCCTGTACCGGCTGGCCTGGGCAAGGGCGCAGGACGTCCCGCTGGAACGGATCGGCGGTGCGTTCTACTACGTCGGGCACGACGTGACCGTGCGCGCCGGCGACCTCGACGAGGACGAGATCGTCGCCCGCATCACGGGGGCGATCGAGGCCGGCGGTGGTCGTGCCGGTTAGACCTGTTGGCTAGACGTGCCGGCTAGACGTGCCGGCCGATGAACCCCAGCATCTTCGTCTGCCAGTCCGCGTCCTGCGGCACGGGCACACGTGGGCCGTACTGACCGCTGGAACGCAGCAGCTCCTCCATCGGCAGCATGCCCTCGTACAGGGCCCGGCACCGCTCGGGATCGAGCCGCTCGTCCTGGCCCGTGGCGCGCGCGAGGTCCCACGTGTGCATGAAGACGTCCGCCGTGTAGAACTGAGACACCGCGTCGGCCAGCGGCAGCTCGGGGACGCGCGGGTGGCGGAAGGGTGATCGCGCGGTCTCCGGATCCTCGAGCAGCGCCTGGATCGCTGCCGTGTGGTGCTCCCACGCGGCCACCGGGTCCTCGTCGACAGACGGGCCGGCCGGGAGCCGGATCCCGGTGCCGCCCTCGAGGAATGCCGGGAACCACTCCAGGAGATGACGGACGACGTCGCGGGCCGTCCACCCCGCGACCGGAGACGGGCTCTCCCACGCCGCCTCGGCCGCCCCGCGCACGCGGGCCGTGAACCCGGCGGCGATCTCGCGATGCTCGTCGGCCGATGTGCCGGCACCCGCCCCGTTCGCAACCATGAGGTTGATTGAAGTCCAGCGACGACCGCTTGTCAACCGCCTGGTTGACGAGCGGGAATGGCGTTGTGGCCGCGGATGCGCTCGTGGCAACGTGAGCCGATGCCCTCGCCGATGGACGCCCTCGCCCGTGCCGCCGCGCACGGCCTCCGTCTCGAGGCCGGGTCGGCGACCCTGGTGGAGACGGGTCTCGACTTCCGCGTCGTGCTCGCCGCGCAGGAGGACGGCACGCCCTGGGTGCTGCGCATCCCGCGGCGAGCCGACGTCCTGCCGACGATCGAGCGCGAGGCCGCCATCCTCGACCTCGTGCGTCCCCGGCTGCGTGCCGCTGTCCCGGACTGGCGCATCCGCACGGACGAGCTCCTCGCCTACCCGGCCCTGCCGGGCACACCGGGGCTGACGGTCTCGGACGAGCCGGAGTGGCACATGGACCCCTCGTCACCGCGGTACGCGGCCTCGCTCGGCGAGCTGCTGGCGCAGCTCCACGGCATCCCGGTCGAGGACGCGCGGTCCGCCGACGTCGAGATCCGCGAACCGGCCGCGGTCCGTGAGCGTTGGCGCGCGGACGTCGCGAGAGTCGCGACCGAGTTCGAGGTCGCGGCGGCCCTCCTGCGGCGCTGGGAGGCCTGGCTGGCGGATGACACCTTCTGGCCGGACCGCTCGGTCATGACCCACGGCGAGATCTACCCCGGTCACACACTGCTGGACGAGGACGGCTCGATCTCCGGCGTCCTCGACTGGACCACCGCCCGCGTCGACGACCCCGCCCGGGACTTCCTCTTCCAGCGCGGCGTCGCGGGAGAGGAGGCGTTCGCGGCCACGGTCGACGCCTACGTCCGCGCCGGCGGGAGCGTCTGGCCGCGGCTGGCGGACCACTGCGCCGAGATGTGGGCCGCCGCCCCGGTCGGTTACGGCATCTACGCGCTCACCACCGGCGAGCCAGAGCACCGCGAGGCTGCTGCCGCGCAGCTCGCGTCGGTCGGTTAGCGCCGCTCGCCGTCGTCGTCGCGGTTCCCACGTCCGGCCAGGAAGTCCGGCAGCTTCGAGCCGAGGTCGAGGTTCTCCGTCACACCGGCCGGGTCGCTGCGCCGTGGCGCCTCGTCCTCGTCGCCGGGCGCGTCGTCGGCGGTCGCCTCGGTCTCCGGCTCATCGGTGGCCTCGGCCCCGCGGCCCTCGGTCTCGGCAGTCGGGTCGCCCTGCTCGTCGTCCGCCACGTGCTCGGCGCCGGTCTGCTCCTCGCGCGGGGCGACGTGCGGCGCCGACTCGGCCACCCGGCCGGCCGTGCGCTCCGTGGCCCCGATCTCCGGCGCGTCCGCCACGTCCGCGGCCAGCACACGCAGCATCTCGGCGGCATCCTCGACGACGGACTCCTCGCCGGTGCGCACGCCGTGCAGCAGCCAGCGGGCCAGCGCCAGCTCCGAGACGAGCAGCGCACGGTCCATGAGCGTGGCGTCCGCGCTCTCCGTGCGGGCGAGCGAGTACGCCTCCTCGATCGTGTCGAGGGCCTCCTCGGGCGCCGACGCCTGCAGCCAGGCGAGATCCTCGGCCGGGTCGCCGACGTGCACCTCGGACAGGCCCAGCACCCCGCTCACACGCCCCTCGGTGACCAGGACGTGCTCGGGCGCGAGGTCTCCGTGCACCGGGGTCGGCCGGAACCGCCACAGCCGGACGTCCTCGAGCGCGTGCTCCCACCGGTTGAGCAGCGCGGCCGGGACCCGCCCGGTGCGTGCGGCCTCGTCGACCTCGGCGAGGCGTCGCGTGCGGTAGGCGTTCGGGTCGTAGACCGGCAGCCCGGCGTTCGCGACCACCGAGGAGTCCAGCTCGTGGAACGCCGCGATGGCGCGGCCGAGCGCGGCCGAGACGCCAGGACCGGCGGTGAGCTCGTCGATCGCGAGCGGCCGGCCGACCAGCGCCCGGTGGATCATGGCCCGGCCGCCCTCCGGCAGCTCCGCGAACCCGGCGGGACGGGGCACGTCGAACGGCAGGCGCCCCTCGTCGACCTCGCGGACCAGCTGGCCGAGCAGCGCGACCTCACCCTCGAGCGCGGCACCGGCCGCGGGTGTCAGGGGCGCCCGCACCACCCAGCTGCGGCCGCCGGCGTCGAGCAGGCCGGTGGTCTGGAACTCGGTCGTCGTCGACTGCGGCGGACGCGTGGCGACCACGTCCAGGCCCGGGATGGCCGTGGTGGCGAGGGCGGCGAGGGCGAGCGATGAACGGACCACACGGTCAACGTAAGCCGCGCGGGCCGCCCGGGCCAGGACCCGCGCCGTTCGCAGCCGGGACCGGCGTCCGGCTCCGCCCACCGGCAGGGCTCACCACTCGGCGAGCCGGCCGTCCTCGTGCCGCCAGTTCGGGTCCGGCATCCGCCACGCGGTGTCGGCGGCACGGACTGCGTCCTCGTCGACGACGACGCCCAGGCCCGGGCCCTCGCCCCGGACGAAGAACCCCTGGTGCGTCCGCAGGAGGTCCCCGTCGCTGACGTAGTCGAACAGCTCACCCGAGGGCAGGCCCGCGTAGCCCTGGTTGTAGTGGATACCGCCGCTCTGCTCCTGGATGACCACGTTCGCGCAGCAGTACGCGACCTGCAGGGAGGCCGCGAGCGAGACCGGACCGTTGGGACAGTGCGGTGCGACGGCCACGTCGTACGCCTCGGCCATGCGGGCGATCTTCTCCAGCTCGAACAGGCCGGTGAGCGACACGTCCGGCTGGATGATGTCCACGGCGCCGTCCTCCAGCACGGACCGGAACTGCCACCGTGACAGCAGACGCTCACCGGTGGCGATCGGGACCGAACCGGACCATCGGCGCAGCTCGCGCAGGACATCCTCGTTCCCGGCCACGGTCGGCTCCTCGACCCACATCAGCCGGAACGGCTCGAGCTCGCGCAGCAGCACCTTGGCGACGTCGCGGTGCACGCGGCCGTGGAAGTCCAGCGCGATGCCCAGGTCCGGGAACTCCTCGCGGACGGCGGCGACCTGCCCGACCGTGCGGTCGATCGTCGTGACGCGGTCGAGATGGTCCGAGGCGCCGGTCGCGTTCATCTTGACCGCGCTGAAGCCCTGGCCGACCCGCTGCCGCGCGTGCTCCAGCGCGCCGGCCGGGTCGTCACCCGCGATCCACGCGTAGCTGCGGACGCGTTCACGGACCGGGCCGCCGAGGAAGTCGTGCACCGGGAGCCCGGCCGAGCGTGCCTTGAGATCCCACAGCGCCTGTTCGATGCCGGCCGCGGCGGTCATGAGGATCGGCCCGCCGCGGAAGAACCCGTCGCGGTACATCCGTTGCCACGCGTCCTCGATCCGTCGCGCGTCCGCGCCGATGAGGTTCTCGCCGATGTCCGCGACGGCGGCGCGGACCGCGCGGGCGCGCTTGGCGACGATGGACTCGCCCCAGCCGACCCGGCCGTCCTCGGTGCCGACCCGCACGAGGATCCAGCGCGGCGGGACCTGGAAGGTCTCGACGGTGCGGATGGCCGAGGCGATCATGCCTCGCTCCCGCTGTTGTACTGCGCGCCGAACGGGTCGGGCAGCCGGCTGATCGCGCGGCCGCCGTCCACGGGCAGCTCGGCACCGGTGATGAACGAGGCGTCCGGCGAGACCAGGAACGCGACGGAGGCCGCCAGCTCCTCGGGCGACCCCGCCCGGCGCAGCAGGGTGGCGGGCGGCATCCGGGTCGACTCGCCGAGGCTCACCTCGAGGGCCTCGGTGCCGATCACGGCGGGCCGGACGGCGTTGACGCGGATGCCGTAGGGGGCGAGCTCGGTCGCCAGGGACCGGGTCAGTGCGGCGAGGGCGCCCTTGCTGGTGGCGTAGGCGGTGTGGGAGACCAGCGGCAGTCGTTCGTGCAGCGAGGTGATGTTGACGACCGCGCCGGCCTGGCGGCGCGCCATGTCGGCCGCCGCGTCCCGGGCGAGGGTCATGGCCGCCGTGACGTTCGTGGCCATGACGCGGTCCCAGTCCTCCTCGCGCAGCTCGAGCACGGGCGTGCGTGAGCCGTGGTCGGCCGCGTTGTTGACGAGGATGTCGACCCGGCCGAACCGCTCGAGCGCGGCGGGGACGATCGTGCTCCGCTGGCCCGCGTCGGCGAGGTCGGCGACGACCGGTTCCGCGGTGCCGCCGTCGTCCTCGATCTGGGTCACGGTGCCGCGTGCGCCGGCATCGTCGACGTCGACCACGACCACTCGGGCCCCGTCGGCGGCGAGCCGCCGGGCCGTGGCCCGGCCGATGCCGGCGCCGGCGCCCGTCACCACGGCCACCTGCCCGGCGAGCTGTTCATGACGCATGCGAGGCAGCCTCCCACGACAGCAGCTGGTCGAGGACGGTCCGGTCGATCTCCACCGGTGCGGCCTCGTCGAGCTCCCACGGCATCTGCCGGGCCGCCCCGGGGATGCGGCCGCCCGCCCGGCCGACCTGCCGGGCCAGCTCGTCCAGCCGCTCCTGGGCCCTCCCGTCGGCCGCGATCGCCCCCGGGTCGAGGGTCAGGACGAGGTGACCGATGCGCTGCGGGACGGCGTCGTGACGGCGATCGAACATGTCGACCACGTCCGTGGCGAGGTCCGGCCCGGCGAGGCCCGCGGCGAGCGCCTCCACCAGGAAGGCGAGCGCGAACCCCTTGCCGCCGCCGAGCGGCGCGAGCATCCCCGCCAGCGCCGCGCGCGCGTCGGTGGTCGGCTCACCCCCGGCGTCGACCGCCCACCCCTCGCCGAGCGGCTCGCCGCGTCGCGCGTGGGCGGCGATCTTCCCCCGGGCGACGGCGGAGGTCGCCAGGTCGACGATCGCCGGCCGCGGCCGGCTCGGGATGCCGGCGGCCAGCGGGCTCGTCGACAGCAGCGGCGTCGCGGTCCCGGGCGGAGCCATGACGGCCGGACCGGTCGAGAACACCAGAGCGACCAGACCCGCCCGTACGGCCGGGAGGGCGTACAGGCCCAGGCAGCCGCAGTGCGAGGACGAGGCGACCGAGGCCACCGCGAGACCGTGCTCGCGGGCCCGGTCCGTGGCGGCCTCGGCCGCGCGCCACAGCTGCCAGTGACCGAGACCGTCGTTGCCGTGGTAGGCGAGCACCGACCCGTTCTCCCGGACGACGTCGAGCTCCGCCCTCGGGTCGAGGCCGCCGGCCGTGAGCCGGGAGAGGTAGTACGGCAGGCGCATGAGGCCGTGCGAGCCGATGCCCCAGACGTCCGCGAGGACCAACAGCTCCGCGGTGCGGTCGGCGTGGTGCTCGGGCACGCCGGTCCTGCCCAGCAGGCGCGCGGCGAGCGCCGTCGCCTCGCCGATGGTGGTCGTGGCCGCACCTGCGCCGCTCATGTCAGGGCTCCCGCGGCACCGGCCGCGCCGTCCGCGGCGCCGACGGCGCAGGCCGCTGCCCGGCCGGCGAGGACGGAGCGGATGTCCTCGGCCAGGGCCAGGACGATGCGGTGCTGGGACTCCTCCGTGATGCCGGCGACGTGCGGTGTGAGGAGGGTGCCCTCGAGCCGCTCCAGCTCACCGGGTGCCGGCGGCTCCGCCCGGCGCACGTCCAGCGCGGCCCCCGCCAGGTCTCCGGAGCCGAGCATGTGGGCGAGTGCCTCCTCATCGACCACCTCGCCGCGGCCGACGTTGATGAGGTAGGTGTCGGGACCCATGAGCGTCATGAGGCGGCGATCGACCAGGCCCGCCGTCTGGGGGCCGCCCGGGAGGTGGATGCTGATGACGTGCGCGTCGCGGCACAGCGTCTCCAGATCCACCAGGCGCACCCCGGAGGCGATGACCGTGGGGGAGTCGGCGGACACGTACGGGTCGTGGCCCAGCACGGGCATGCCGAACGCGCGGGCGAGCTCGGCCACGGCGAGCCCGGTGGACCCGACGCCGAGGACGCCCCACGTCCGCCCGGCCAGCTCACGGCCGGCGGGGCGGTCCCACCCGCCGGCGCGGACGGCCCGGTCGTGCTCGAGGAGTCCGCGGACCAGGGCGAGCGCGGCCCCCACGGTGTACTCGGCCACGCTGCGGGCGTTCGCTCCCCGAGGAGAGACGACGACGACGCCGCGCCGGTCGGCCGCCGCCACGTCGATGTTGTCCAGACCGACCCCCGCTCTCGCCACGACCTGCAGCTGCGGCGCCGCCGCGATGAGCTCCGCGTCCACCGTGGTCCGGTTGCGCACGACGAGCGCGCGGGCGTCACGCAGGGCACGCAGAAGGCGGGTCCGGTCCGACCAGAGGTCCGCGTCGGCGAGGACGGTGTGCTCCCGGCCGAGTGCCGCCAGCGGTTCTCCCCACACGTCCTCGGAGATCACGATGTCGTCGCCGCGCACGCTCACCCCAGCTGCCACGACGCGTACCGGACGACCTGGAACTCCTCGAGGCCGCGGGAGCCGCCCTCGCGCCCGAGACCGCTCTGCTTCACGCCGCCGAGCGGCGCGTTCACGGCCGGCGGCACGGGGTTGTTGCACCCGAGGATCCCGACCTCGAGCTCCTCGACGTAGCGCCAGGCGCGTGCCGCGTCGCGCGTGTACACGTAGCCCGCGAGGCCCATCTCGGTGGCGTTGGCCCGGTCGATCGCCTCGTCGTCGGTCTCGAACGGGATGAGCGCGGCCGCCGGTCCGAAGACCTCGGTGGTGGCCAGCCGTGCGTGGTCCGGCACGTCCTCCCACAGCGATGGCGCCAGGAAGCTCCCGGTCTCGGGCACGGGGTGCTCGCGGGTCAGCCGACGGGCTCCGGCGGCCGAAGCCTCGGCGAGCAGGTCCTGCACGGACGTCACCCGGTCGGTGTCGATGAGCGGCCCGAGGTCCGGCGTCGGGTCGGCCAGCGGGTCGCCGACCGTCATGGCGTCCACCTCCGCGACGAGCCGGTCGCGGAACTCCTGGTAGACGTCGCGGTGCACGAGGAAGCGGTTCGCGGCGATGCACGACTGCCCGTTGTTCCGGAACTTCGCGATCATCGCGCCCTCGACGGCCTTCTCCAGGTCCGCGTCGGCGCACACCACGAACGCGGCGTCGCCGCCCAGCTCGAGCGCCGGGCGCACGACCCGCCGCGCTGCCGCGGCCATGATCCGCTCACCCACCCGGGTGGAGCCGGTGAAGCTGACGACGCGCACGGCGGGATGGGCGAGCAGCGTGTCCGTCAGCTCCGCCGCCGGACCCTGCACGAGGTTCGCGACCCCCGCCGGGACTCCCGCGTCGGCGAGGGCACGGAACAGCTCGACGACGGCGAGCGGTGCCTTCTCGGACGCGCGGGAGACGGTCGTGCAGCCGGCCCCGAGAGCGGCGGCGAGCTTCCGGGCCTGGATCGAGACCGGAAAGTTCCACGGGGTCAGGCAGACCGCGACGCCGGCCGGACGAGTGAGGGTGACCTGGTGCCGCCCGGGGACCTCGGCGGCGAGCAGCTCGCCGGTCGGCTGCCGGATCTCGTGCCCGAACCACCGGAAGAACTCGGCCGAGAGCCGGATCTCCGCAAGTCCCTCGGGGAGCCGCTTGCCGGTCTCCCGGGCGAGGAGGGTGCCGATGGGCTCCGCCCGCTCCTCGAGCAGGTCCGCGACGCGGACCAGCACGTCGGACCGGGCGCGTGCCGGCACGTCCGCCCAGCCGCGGAGGGCGCCGGCCGCCGCGTCCGCGGCGGCGTGGGCCTCGGTGGCGCCGCCGACGGCGACCTCGCCGACCGTCGAGCCGTCGGCCGGGTTGCGCACGACCAGGTGCTCACCGGCATCCGTTCGCCACTCGCCGGCGATGTAGCTCCCGGCGGTCATGCGCTCGGGTACAGCCGGGTGAGGGAGAACTCGCGGTGGCCCATGACCTCGGCACCGGTGAGCCGGCCGTTGATCGTGCGGTCGCAGACCTCCATCAGGCGCTCGCCCGCGGCGGCCAGGGTGTACTCCCTGCGGAGCAGGCCGGAGCAGTCCAGGTCGATGTGCTCGGTCATGGTCTCCGCGGTCACGGGGTTCGCGGTGAGCTTCACGACGGGCTCGATCGGATGCCCGACGACGTTGCCCTGACCGGTGGGGAAGAGATGGAGCACCGCCCCGGCCGCGGCCATGAGCGTGATGCACTCGGCGGCCGCCGAGGAGCTGTCCATGAAGTTCAGGCCGCGCACGCTCGGCGCCTCGGCCGGCTCCAGCGCGTCGACGACCGGCACGGTGCCGGTCTTGGCGATGTTGCCCATCGCCTTCTCCTCGATGGTGGACAGCCCGCCCCGGATGTTGCCCTGGGTGGGCTGGGACCCGAGCAGGTTGGCCCCCTCGGCCTCGATGCGTGCGAGGTAACGGTCGTACAGATGCTGGAACTTCTTCCGGACCTCGTCGTTGGCGCAGCGTTCGGCGATGAGGTGCTCCCCGCCGGTCAGCTCGCTCGTCTCGCCGAACAGCACCGTGCCGCCTGCCTCCACCCAGCGGTCCACGGCCTGGGAGGTGGTGGGGCAGGAGCCGAGCCCGCTGGTGGTGTCCGACTCGCCGCACTTGATGCTCAGCATGAGCTCGCCGCGCTCGACGGGCTCCCGGGTCAGCTCCGAGGCGTCCTGGACGAACCGCGCGAGCGTCCGCGCGGCCTTCTCGATCGTGCGGAGGTCACCGTGACGCTCGATCGAGTACCCCTCGACCGGCTTGCCGGTCGCGGCGATGCCCTGCACCACCCGGTCGGTCCAGGTGGGCTCGATCCCGATGACGACGACGGCCGCCACGTTGGGGTTGGCGCCGGTCCCGATGATGGTGCGGAAGTGCAGCTCGAGGTCCTCGCCGAACTGGAGCCGGCCGTAGGCGTGCGGGACGGCCAGCGCGCCCGGCACGACGGCGGCCGCGGCCTCGCAGGCGGCGTTGGACAGGTCGTCGACAGGCAGGACGATGACGTGGTTGCGGATGCCGGGACGCCCGTCGGGGCGTCGGTAGCCGGTCAGCGGGCTACGGAGGTCTGCCACCGTGCGCTCCTCACGTTGTGGGTGTGGACGTATCCGCCGGCCGGCACGGGCTCGCTGGTCACCGCGACGCGCACGCCGTACTCGATGACCTCGGCGCCCTCCGCCAGCTCGGTCAGGGCGACCTTGTGCCCCAGCGGTATCGGGTCTCGGACGTCGACCGTGCGGCTCTGGTGGCCGTGCAGGACCACCACGGTGGCCGGTCCGGGGGAGACGTCCTGGACTGCGACGGCGACGTGGTCGCCGTCGTGGTGCGCCAGGAAGTGTGGGGCGGTGCGGGACTCATGCTCGGGCACGTCGGTGAGCCCTCCGTTCGGGTAAGTGGTCAGTGGTATGACCTCTAGACACTAGTGAGTCCGAGGTCTGACGGCAATGGCCCAAGCGACGCTGTGGCGCGAGGGGCCAGGGATACGATGGACGACGTCCAGATTCCGGACGGAGACCTTCGCCTCCGGCGACGGCGACGTCGGGTGGAGGAGGCGACATGGGGGTACGACAGTGTGGGAACCGGTGAGCCAGGCGGGCAACGTCTCCCAGCGGATCGTCGCCCAGATCGAGGCGATGCTCGCCCGGGACGAGCTCAAGCCCGGTGACCAGCTCCCGACGGAGCGGGACATGGCGAGCCTGCTGGGCACCAGCCGGCCCTCGGTCCGCGAGGCGGTGCGCATCCTGCAGGCGCAGGGGCGGCTGATCGTCCGGCACGGCCGAGGCGTCTTCGTGGCCGAGTCCCAGACGCGGCGGGCGCTGGGCGCGGCGCTGAGCAACCCGGAGGTGGATCTGGGTGAGCTCTTCGCCATGCGGGAGGTGCTCGAGGTCCCCGCGGCACGGTGGGCGGCCGAGCGGATCACGGACGAGCAGGTGGACTCCCTGAACCAGATCCTGGTCGAGCTCGATGCGGCGTTCGACGACGACTCCGGGGAGTTCCAGCGGCTGGCCCGGCTGGACGCCACGTTCCACCTGGCGATCGCCCAGGCCGCCGGCAACCGCTTCCTGCGCCAGACCACCGACGTGCTCCACGACATCCTCATCGAGGGCATGAAGACGACGCTGCTCATCCCCGGCCGCCGGGAGAAGGCGCGCAAGCAGCACGAGCGGATCGTGGCTGCGCTGCAGCGGCGCGACCCGGCCGCGGCGGGCAGGGCCGCAGCGGCCCACATCCGCAGCGCGCACGCGGCCGCGACGGAGCGGATCGCCGCGGAGCGGGACGGCCAGCCGTAGCGGCGCCCGCTCAGGCGCGGGCATCGATGATCCTCACGTCCCACGGATCAAGCGCGAGCACCTGGCCGTCGGTGACGGGGTCACCGGACAGCAGGTCGGTCCCCGCGGTGGGGCTGGGGACCTCGAGCGGCTCGTGGCCGAAGTTCGACACGAACGTCAGCACCTCGCCGCCCGCCGTCGTGGCGCGGTTGACCCGGACCGGCTCGGGCAGCCCGGTGCCGGCCCGCTCCACCCCGGCGGCGTCCAGCACCCAGCGGGCGACCTCGCGGCCCAGCGGGGCGTTCGGAAGCGTCCCGACGTAGGTCACCCGGCCGCGCCCGACCTCGTGGGTGACGACCGCCGGGAAGCGGTGGAAGGTGTGGTGGTCGTAGTGGACGAGGGGGGTCGCGCCCTCGAGGACCAGCTCGTCCATCCACGCCGTCGCCGCGGCGTCCGCGGGCAGCGTGAGGTCGGCGTCGCCGTCGGCGCGCACGGCGATCGGGCGTTCGACGTTGGAGTAGAGGTTGTACCCGGCACCGACGGCCGCGCGCAGGCGGCCCGGAGCGCGCTCCCAGCGTGCCCGGGCGAAGGTGTCGGCGTACCCGGACCGGAAGCTCAGCACCAGGTGCCCGCCGTCCTCGGCGTAGCCGACCAGGGCGTCGAGCGTCGCGTCGTCGGCGATGTACAGGGCGGGCACCACGGCCACCGGGTGGCCGGCGAGGTCCGGGACCTCGTGCGTGACCGCGATCTGGGCCCGCTCGTCGAAGTAGGCGCGGTAGAACGCGTTGAAGATCCGTTCGTAGGACCGCCGGTCCGGGCGCATCGAGCCAGGCTCCGACAGGGCAGGCTGCGACACCATCGCGTACCGCGAGTCGGGGGAGTAGAGGAACGCGACCTCGGCGGCCGGGGCCAGGTCGGTGAGCCGGTCACCCACCCGCTGCAGCTCGTGACCGGTGCGGGCGACCTCGTCGTAGCAGCGGTTCGCCTCGAGGTCGTGGTTGAGGATCCCGTGCGAGTACGTCTCGTTCCCGTAGTGCAGGGAGTGCCAGTGCCAGTACGCGACGGCGTTGGCCCCCCGCGAGATGCAGGTGTACGCGGCCAGTCGCCACTGCCCGTCGTACGCGGTGTAGGTGTGCCCGGCGCCGCCCACGCTGATCGGGTTCATCTCGGTGACGAGGAAGTTCTGGTGGCCGCTCGCCCGGGCCATGTCGCCGCGGATGTAGAGCTGGTAGGCGCCGTGCACGCCGTCGGGGTCGTGGTACGTCGCGTGCCCGCCGACCGGCGGGTGGGCGAGGTGGTCCTGGGTGTGGTGCGGGGTGTTCTCGGCGGCGATGTCCACGACGTCGCCGATCTTCTTCCGGTCGGCGTGCGGCAGGCCGTGCGCACCGACCACGTCGTGGGTGACGAACTGGTCCGGCCGCAGGTACTCGCGCACGATGCGCGCCTGCCAGTCGAGGAACTCCGCGACGAGGTCGGCCTGGTAGCGGCGCCATTCCAGGTCGTAGCCGGGGTTGGTGTTGCCCACCGGCGCCCACAGCTCGTCGAAGGAGCCGAGCCGGTGGGACCAGTAGTTCAGTCCCCAGACCTCGTTCACGGTCTCGACGTCGCCGAACTTCTCCTCGAGGCGGCGGACGAACTCGGCGAAGGCGCGCGGCGTGGCGATCGGCCGGCCGCCGGTCTCGTTGTCGACCTGGACGCCGACGAGGGCCGGGTGCTGGGCGTATGCG
This sequence comes from Georgenia alba, assembly GCF_042665525.1. Taxonomy (NCBI): domain Bacteria; kingdom Bacillati; phylum Actinomycetota; class Actinomycetes; order Allobogoriellales; family Allobogoriellaceae; genus Georgenia; species Georgenia alba. The sequence continues at coordinate 211,500 of NZ_JBHTCQ010000003.1, read as the reverse complement.
TCGAGGAGCGCGCGGATGAGCCGCTCCGTCAGCCGCCGGTACGTGGGGTCGGTGAAGTCGACGTTCTGCCGGTCGCCGTAGGGGAGCGGGGTGCCGTCGAGGCGCCGGTTCATCGAGTCGGGATAGCGCTTGGCGAACCAGGCGGGGATCGCGTACGTCGGGGTGCACAGCACCACCTTGATGCCGGCGGCGTGCAGGGCGTCCAGCACCGGGCCCAGCCACGAGACGTCCACCTGCCCCTCGGCCGGCTCGCAGAGGGTCCAGATCGAGTCGGCGAGCCGGGCGTAGTTGATGCCGGCCGCGCGCATCATCTCCACGTCCTGCTCGAGGCGGTCGAAGGGCTGGTACTCGGGGTAGTAGGACACGCCGTACAGCAAGAGAGGACTCCTCGGTGTGGGTGGTGACGGCAGGGATCGGGGGCGGACGGATGGACGGTGGGTCAGCCGCGGATGGCGCCGGCGATGCCTTCGACGAAGTACCGCTGCAGGAACAGGAACGCCAGCACGATCGGCAGCAGCGTGATGGTCGACGCCGCCGCCATGCCGGTCCAGTCGGTGGCGTTCTCGCCCTCGAAGGCGTACAGCCCGACGGCGAGGGTGCGCTGGTCGGGCCGGGTGAGGGTCAGCACCAGCGGGATGAGGAAGCTGTTCCACACCCGCAGCAGGGTCATGATGATCGCGGTCGCGATCGCCGGCTTCGCCATCGGCATCATGACGGACCAGAAGGTGCGCAGGAACCCGGCGCCGTCGATCCGGGAGGCCTCGATCAGCTCGCGCGGGAGCTGCCGGAAGTAGCCGGCGAACAACAGGATGATGATGACGTGCGCGCCGCCGGACTCGGCCAGGATGACGCCGGCCAGCGACGTACTCAGTCCGAGGTTCCGGATGAGGTCGAAGATCGGGATGATCGTGTACCCCTCCGGCATGAACATCGTGGCGACCAGCAGGATGGTGACGAATCGTCGCCCCGGGAACGGGAACGTGCCGAGCACGTAGCCGATCATCGCCGTCGTGATGACCACGATCGCGACGGTGGCGACCGTGATGAGCAGCGTGTTCCAGAAGTAGGGGCCGATGTTCGCGGTCCACCACGCGCGGGAGTAGTTCCACACATCGACCTCTTCCGGGATCAGGCCCATGGAGGAGAAGATCGTGGAGTTCGTCTTGAACGACGCCGAGACCAGCCACAGCATCGGGTAGAGCCACAGCGCCGCGACCGGGGTCAGGATGAGCGTGACCACCACGTGCCGGACCAGCCGGCGGCGGTTCGCGACGCGGCGGCGTCGTGGTGGTTCCAGCCTCGGCGGAGTGACGGTCTCGCGCACTGCCGTCGCACTCATGAGCCGGACCTCATCTGCGCCACCTTCTTCACGCCCCAGGCCTGCAGCAGCGTGAAGACGAGGACCGCCAGGCCGAAGATCACCGCGGCCGCGGAGGCGTACCCGAGCCGGGGCTCGCCGGCGGAGGCGAACGCCAGCCGGTAGATGAACAGCTCCATCAGCTCAGTTGCGTAGCTTGGCCCACCGCGTGTCATCGCCTGGACCAGCGGGAAGGTCTGGAAGGCCCCGACGACGGCGATGAGCGTGATGATCACCGCGAACGGCATCACCATCGGCACGGTGATGTGGCGGTGCTGCTTCCAGGCGGGCGCGCCGTCGACGGCGGCCGCCTCGAGGAGCTCGCGGGGGACCGTCTGGAGGGCGACCAGCCAGTAGATCATCGAGATGCCCATCCACTTCCAGACGTAGACCCCGGCGACCGACCACAGCGCCACGTTCGGGTCGCCGAGGAAGTCGATGGGCGCGTCGATGACGCCGATCGTCAGCAGTGCCTGGTTCAGCGGGCCGTCGAACGGGTTGAGGATCATCGTGGAGACGATGCCGACGATCGCAGTCGTGGTGACCACGGGGAGGAAGAACACGGTCCGGAACAGCGGACGGAGCCGGTAGGAGTAGTCGTTGAGGACGATCGCGATGAGCAGCGCGATCAGCAGCGAGGTCGGCACGACCATGAGGACGAAGAGCCCGGTGCGGCCGAAGGCGCGCCAGAAGAACGGGTCGGCGAGGATCTCGCGGAAGTTCGCCAGGCCCACCCAGGTCCGGTCCTCGGTGATCCCGTTCCACTCCTGGAAGGCGATGACCCAGGAGTTGATCATCGGGTAGAAGGTGAACAGGACCGCGAGCACCGTCGTGGGCACCATGAAGAGGTAGCACCAGCGGTACTCCCAGAGCCGTGCGCCGAACGACTTGGTGTTCTCCGGCGGTGGAGCGGTCTCCAGCGAGACGGCGGTGAGGGTGGCCATCGATGTCCTTCGCGCCTCAGAGCTCGTCGTACTTCTCGGGGGTGTAGCTCTCCCCGGGGACGTAGTTGGGGAACTCCCAGTCACTCAGCTCCACCTCGACGCCGGCCTGCTGGGCGGCGGCCACCCCGTCCTCGCGCTGGCGTCGCGCCCGGTCGGTGAGGTCCTGCAGGGCTGGACGCACATCGGTGATCGAGCCGTCCATGACGCCGGCGACGATCTCCCCGAGCGAGGGCGTCAACGGCGGCATCTCCTGGTTCGCGCGGGCGACGTTCGGGTTCTTGATGATCGCGTTCGGCAGCAGCACGAGTCCCTCGGCGAGCTCGACGGACCGGTTGCCGGCGTCGGTCCATTCGTCCGCGAGCGCCGCGACGACGTCCGGGAAGGGCGGCGGGCTGCCCGGTCCGACGATCCGGCCCCACTGCTCGGCCGCGTCCGGGCTCCCGTGGTAGGCGAGCAGGTCCCCGACGAACTCCGGGACCTCGGTCTCGGCGTAGACGAACATCGCGTCGTTGCCCCGGCCGAGCGGGAGCCCGAGCGGGACGGCGTCCGCCTCGGGCCGCGGGTGGGCGCCGACCCCGAACTCGAAGTCCGGGCTGTCGTTCTCCCACAGGGTGATGACCCACGGCCCGGCGGTGACCATCCCGGCGGACCCGCTCGGCACCCGCGGCCACGCCTGCGGAGCCTGCAGCGACGTGGACCCGGGGAAGATGCTGCCGTCGGCGAGGAGCGCCTGGAGCAGCTCGAAGGACTGCATCCACCCGTCGGTGGTGTAGTCGATCTCGCCGGTTCGCGGGTCGGAGCCGAAGGCGCCGAGCTGGTTGGCGAAGCCGTTGATGTAGGCCTCGAGCCGTGCCGTCTGCGCGCCTTCGAGCACGATGCCGTAGACCTGGCCGTCACCGGCCTGGGTGATCCGGCGCGCGGCGTCGCGGTACTCGTCCCAGCTGAGCGGCGCCTCCTCGGGGTCGTACCCGGCGTCGTTCATGAGCTGCCTGGAGTACATCAGGCAGATCTCGTAGCGCATGTCCGCCGTCGACGGGAGGCAGTAGGTCTTGCCGTCGAACATGTGGATGCCCTCGACGAGCTGCCCTTCGGGGTACTGGGCCTTCCACTCGTCGAAGTTGGGCATGATGTCGTCCAGCGGCTGCACCCAGCCCTCGCTGATGGCCTGCGAGTGCAACGCGGACCCCGGCGCGAGCTGGAACACGTCGTGCAGCGTGCCGTTCCGCACGCCAAGCGGCACCAGCTCGTCGATCTGCTCCCACGGCAGGCCGTCGTACTCGTTCGTGACGTTGGGGTGCTTCTCCGAGTAGGCGGCGAGGAGCTGCTGCCAGTAGGGGACCTTGGTGTCACCGCTGTCCATCAGCCGGATCGTCACGTCGCCCTCGGGCAGCGGGGAGGCGGGATCGGGGATCTGGAAGCCGGACGCGCTGCCGGTCGGCTGCTCCGACGGTGGCCGGCAGGCCGCGAGCGCGAGGAGGGTGCCTGCTCCCAGGCCGCCGGCCAGGACGGAGCGGCGGGAGGGACCGGGGGAGGAGAGTCGGGGTGTCATGCGCGAGCTCCGTCGATCGGCGGTGATGGACTGGGCAAGGCGAAATCGATTACTGCTGGTCAGACCTTAGACCTCTGTTCGCGCAGCGGGCAAGACGTCGGACCGAGGAGGGTTCCGCCCCGGACAATGTCGGCGACCCGAGCCTGAAAGGCTCGTCTGGGTGCTATGTGCTTGGCTGTGAGATCTCGCCGCGCTGACGGGCCGCCTGCAGTCGGTGCTGGCCGAGATCGAGGAGCAGCGGCGGCGTCAGTCTCCGGGTCGGGATCCGATCGATGAGATCGCGGCTCGGCGTGCTGCTCGAGGCGGTGCCGTCGCTCACCCGTGGCGGTCGAAGCGAAGTCGGCGCGCCCTGAGGCAGGGACTCGACTAGGGAGAGAGGCCATATGCCCTAGGGCTGGCCGTTTCGGGCGGGTGGAGGGGGCCGGGCCGGTCCGGCTGCCGGACCTTGTCTGGATCCCGAGACCAGTACACACAGCGAGAGCCGTATGCCACTCGGGTGGCCGTTCGGGGGTGGCGGAGGAGATGCCGGGGCATCTTGTTCAGCCGAGCGCGTGCGCGACGTGCGGCTTCGAGCGAGCGGGGTCTCAGCGGTCTTCGAGGCAATCGTCCGCGTAACTCCGGTAGTTGTTTCCCTGAAGTCTGGCGGTGATCGCCTCGATGTCGGCGTTAGCTGCTTCCATGCCGGCAATGTCCATGTTGGAAGCGGCGAGGAAGCCGTCCTGTGCCGCGCGTGCGAAGTCTGCGGCGGCTATGAATCCCTCGTCCGCCTCGGCCAGCGCCATCCGACATGCGCTCGGTATTACCTCGACCCGAACCGTCTCGGTCGCAGTTTCGCTGATGACCTCGGGTTCAGCCTCGACGCGAGGAAGGGCGAGCCCGACGACAAGGCCGATGACCAGCCCGGCCCCTGCCAGGCCGACGGCATTGCGTGTGGCTACTTTCACTGGGATGCCTCCCTCCCCACCCCTGAGATGGGGCCTCGGTCGTGGAGACTTGAAGTCTCACCCGACCTATCTCTGGAAGTCTCGCAAACGGGCAACCATCTCCCTCGATGGGGCCTGAATCTCGAGAGGGCGCGTCGCGCGGGCGGCCTGTAGTGCGTGAGCAGTTCCGCTCAACCGCGACCCGGGGCCCATCCGCCGACGGGCGACCTGTGCCGCGCGGACGCGTAACAGTCCGCAGAAAGTCCGCAAGGGGTCGACTCGGGGCGATCCCCGCCAACGCCCCCAACGCTGAGAATCCGCACGATCACGCGGTTCCAACAGCTACCCACCTTGGCCAACCTGTGAGGGGTACTTCTGGATCAATGAGCCGGGCAAGGTCTTCGTGGCCCGATCCGGGAAGTCCGAGCTGACGACCACGATCCTCGAGGAGAGCCAGATCCGCGACCTGGTCGAGCGCATGCTACGGCTGTCCGGGCGCCGGCTGGACCTCTCGACCCCGTTCGCCGATGCCTCGCTGGCGGGTGGGGGCCGCGTGCACGTGGTCATCCCGGACATCACCCGTTCGGCCTGGGCTGTGAACATCCGCAAGTACGTCACCCGGGCCCGGCGGATCGGTGATCTGGTGACGCTCGGGTCGCTCAGCCAGCAGGCGGCGACGTTCCTCGACGCGGCCGTGGTCGCCCGCATGAACATCCTCGTCGCGGGCACCACTCGGAGGGGAAGGTAACAGGGTGGTTGGCTGGGCAGGCGATTCTCGACCGTGGCTCGCGCGGGTCTCGTAATGTTGGCGTGTGACAGCTGCATCCCAGCCTGTGCGCCTGTTCATCGGCTCCTCCTCCGAGGGCCGCGACGTAGCGCGGAGCTTGCAGGCGGAGTTGGGCGGTGCCTGCGACGTCGTGCGCTGGGACCAGGGTGTATTCGAGCCAGGTGGCTACACGCTCGACTCGCTCATTGACACAGCGGCCAAGGTGGACTTCGCGGTGCTGGTCGCCACCCCCGACGACACCACGGTCAGTCGTGCTGAGGAGCGTCCCTCACCGCGCGACAACATCGTGCTGGAGTTCGGTCTGTTCGCTGGCGCGCTCGGCCGAGACCGCACCTACCTGCTGGCGACCGGCGACCTCAAGCTGCCCACTGACGTCCTCGGCCTAACGCGGCTGCCGTACCACCATCAGTCAAACACGCGCGCTGCCGTCAGCGCTGCAGCCGTGCTGATCGAGGAGCGGATGGACAGGCTCAGGCCACTCAGGCGCAGGAGTGGTGCTAGCGAAGGCTCGCCCCATGCCTCGTTGGACCAGGAGCTCGACCTGTTAATTGCCAACGCCGTCTCTCAGGGCTGGACCGTTCGAACTAACAGTCCGACGACCCTACGACTCCAGCCGCCTCGGGGGCGTACGCACACACTCACGAAGAGCAGGCCTGAAACCACACGTGCCGAGCTCCGTCGTTTCGCAGCCGAGGTCCGGTCCGCTGGCCTGCGCGTGAACAACAGCATCCGGCGGCCCGTGGACGAGTCGCCCTTCTAAGGGGCGAGGCATGTCTCTCTGCAGGCTGTACCGTGCGGCCCTGGCCCGCAGAGAGACGGCGCTCCAACCCGGGCTCTACCGAGAGCTCCCGCAAGGGGCATGCCGCGCCTCGACCGCTGCCCTCTGGATCCACCATGGATGGAGCTTCGCGCCCCTGACCACCTCCTGGGTGGCCAACCAGGTGAACCGTAGAGCCACGGTGTCATCAGTGTAGGGCTAAGCGCCGCACCTGGGTCCTGCGGTCGGCGCTACTACCCACTGGGACAATTAATTACCATTGCCGGCGAATCTGCGCATCCATCCGTGGGCAGGACCCACGTCTGGTTATCGACGCCCGCCGTGAGGGCGCCCTAAGCTCGGCTCGTGAAGCGATCCTCGTCCTTGTGGTGGCTGGCGCCGGTGCTGGTCCTCGGACTTCTGTTTGTGCTCGGAGCTGGTGCGTCCGGCTTCGGTGGCGGGCTCATCATGGCGGCCCTCGGGCTGCTTATCGTCGCGCTGTTCGTCCTCATCAGTGGACGGCACGTCTGGCGTCTTCCGGGCCGCAGAGGTGGCGCCATGGCGCTCGGGGCGAGCTTCTTGCTGTTCATCGTCGGCGGACTCATTTCGCCAACGGTCGAACCGGCGCAGGATGCTGGTGCGGGGGAAGAGTCGACCCCTTCGGAACCGGAGTTGACGACGTCGGAGGAACCGTCGGAGGAGCCGACCACGCCTGAGCCGGAACCGGGCACAGCGTTGGCACTCCTTGCCGACCTCGATGTCAAGGGCCGTGCCCCGATGACCGGGTACGAGCGGGACGCGTTTGGTTATCGCGAGGAGGATATCGACCGCAACGGCTGCGATGTCCGTAACGACGTGCTGCGTCGCGACCTCGACAACATTGTGATCGGGTACGGCACCAATGGGTGCGTGGTTGAGTCCGGGACGTTAGATGGTCCGTACTCGGGTGAGACGATCGAGTTCGTGCGCGGCTCTGATACGTCGGACGATGTGCAGATCGACCACGTGGTGGCGCTGGCGAACGCGTGGGTTACGGGGGCGTTCCAGTGGGACGAGGAGCGGATGCGGGAGTTCGGTAACGACCCGATGAACCTCCTCGCCGTTGACGGGCTGCTCAATGGTCGTAAAGGGGACGGCGACGCGGCAACATGGTTGCCGCCGAACCGGTCGTTTCGCTGCGAGTACGTCGCGGCGCAGGTCGCGGTGAAGGCGGAGTACGACCTGTGGGTGACACCGGCTGAGCACGATGCGATGACGCGTGTGCTGTCGAAGTGCTCGGATGCGCGACCAGCGGTGTGGGGTGCGGCGCCGTTGATGCCGGAATTGTCCGAGCCAGCACCCGAGCCGGAGCCGACTACGCATGCGCCGGAGCCGGAACCGGTGCCTGCTCCGACAACACAGGCGCCAGAGCCGGCACCTGAGCCGGAGCCCGAGCCCGAGGATGCTGGCACCGATCCGCGGTACGGCACGTGCGGCGAGGCGATTGATCACGGCCTGGGTCCTTACTTCGCTGGTGTCGATCCGGAGTACGACTGGTACCGAGACTCGGACAGCGATGGGATCGTCTGCGAGAGGTAACGCGGCCGGGACCAACCGGGGCGACTCTGATGTAGCCCTGTAGGCCAAACAGCACAAACGGGGTTCTATCCGCTGGGCGCCGGCCATTCATGCGGCCGGCGACTTACGGATGAAATGACCGGGGCGAGGCCGCCGTAGATGCCCGACTCTAACGCTTCTGGGTGGAGGGCAACGTTAATGAATCAAAGCCTCTTAGGTCATGGCGTTGTACGACACAGCCGATCCCGAGTTCAGACAGCAGACCTATTATGTCCCGACCCGGGTCCACGGGAAGCAGGATCGACAGTTGCGGCTTGGGATGTATATATCGGCGGTAGTCGAATAGCTGACCTATCGCCAGACGGACGGCCTCCCGCGTGGCCGTACCTTTCGCCTCATACAGTACGTTCGACAACGCGTCGTAAAGGTCGGTATATAACATCCCAATGCTGTCGGGGGGTGTGATCTGGTGACGTAACACCTCGTGCCCTTGCTGCTCCAGGTGCTTTCGGAAGTCGGCTACGAGCCTGGCTTCTCGCCTGAACCCGTAGCCACCGGGGAAGCTGTCGATGTCGAACCTGTCGTCTTTGATTGCCTCGGGAGCAACATGCGAAACAACTGCGAGGTCGGGAATGTTGCGAGCGACAATCTTGGTCGAATCTTGGAGTGCATTGGTCACCGTCGACACGCTTAAATCCTTTTCACGTCGTAGTGCGCCACTGACGGGCCGAAGACGAAAGACGAGGACGGATCTCATCTCGCCGTCCGTTCCTGGAGCGTCGGCCCGGATGTATGGTGCATCCAAATCGATTTCGAACTCGCCAATATAGATATGGTTCTTGCTCGCAGTGCCTGCAACTATGCCATCCGCTACGAAGAGTCTTAGCGCGCGACCGTCTGCCTTGTGGTTTAGTAACGCCTTGTTACCGTCGCGCAACATTTGATCGCCGAAATGCCCCTCCCCGGTGTAGAGGAACACGTCGCCGACATCATCCCAGCCGTCAAAGTTGTACCCGTATGCCTCTCCGGCCGCTGGATCAGAGTATACGAATAAGTTCGGCGTCTTCCGTGATGGCTCTATCCCGCCAAAAAGAGCACCGCCATAGCGGGCACGACGCTCCTCTCGCGTGAGGTAGTCACCCGGGACCAAAGTCCAGCGGTAGTTCGCGCCGACATCAGATTCTTCAGCCATCGCCATCTCCCCAATCGAATCACGATAGGTCGAGCCAACATGCGTTCGCTCGGCCACCGAACCACGCATCGGAACCTGTCATAGCGGTTACGGTGGCGCTATTCGTTCCGCAGCGTGCTCCCGCTATCCAGGACCGGAACATCCTTATAGCCTGGCGCTGGCCCGCCCGCCGCTCGTGCCGTGGAGCGACGGCATCACGCTGCAGGTCACCTCTCGCGCCGTGTCCGGCTGAAGGGTCAGCTCAGTCGCCCCATGCGGCTCTCGTGGAGCGGGTCCCGCGGCGCGGTGTCGTCGCCGTAGACGCGCTCGCAGAAGGTCCGGAGCTCGTCGAGCTTGGCGGTCGGCCGGGCGCCGCCTGCCGTGGCCAGCACCAGGTGGTTCGGGGGGAGTTCGTCGGCGATGGGGCGGTAGACCACGGGCATGCCCTCGTAGGTCGTGTCCCCGTACGGGCGGCCCATGATGATTGAGTACCCCAGACCTCGGGCCACCAGCGAGCGGATCGTCTCGACGTTCGCGCTGCGCCACCGCACGTTCGGGGTCATCCCCGCCTCGCGGAGGATGGCCTCGACGTGGTCCGTCGCCGGCCGGACCGACAGGATGACGGCGGGCTCGTCCCGGAGGGCGTGCAGCGGGACGGCCTCGTACCGCGCCAGCGGGTGCGAGGGGGCGACCGCCAGCTGCAGGCGCACCGGAGTCAGCCGGGAGGCCGTGACGCCGCCGACGAGGTGGTTCTCGTAGAGCAGCGCGGCGTCGAGGGCCCCGCCGAGCAGATGCTCCTGCAGCACCGCCGAGCCGGCCTCCTCGAGCTGGAGGTCCACACCGGGGAACCGCGTGGCGAAGTGCTCGGCGATGCGCGGGAACAGCCACGGCGAGAGCGTCGAGAAGAAGCCCACACGGAGCGAACCGGTCAGCTCGCCGCGCATCGTCGCGGCGACGGCCCGGATGTCCTCGATGCCGGTGGCCACCTCGCGGGCATGCTCGTACACCCGTCGGCCCGCCGGAGTGATGACGACGCCCCTGCCGCGCGTGCGCAGCGTGAGCTGGACGTCCAGCCGCCGCTCGAGCTGCGTCAGCGCGGTCGAGATGCCACCGGCCGAGACACGCAGCTCCCGGGCGGCGTCGGAGATCGATCCCTGCTCGACGACGGCGCAGAAGAACTCGAGGTGCCGGAGGGACAGCGAGGACAGGCCTTCCACATCAGAGATCCTAAACAAGTTCTGTAGAAACTTGTCGTTGCATGAGCAGCGGGCGGCGCAGCAGACTCCTCACGCCCGATGTCGATGCCGGGCCGGTCCAGGTGGCCGGTCCAGGCGGCCGCCCCGCGAAGGAGCCTCAACGATGAGCACCACACGCGCACGTGAGCACGCGCCGGACTCCCACGAGCAGGAGTCGCTCCAGACGCCGCAGATGCGTCGGATCCTCGCCTCCAGCTTCCTGGGCAGCGCGATCGAGTTCTACGACTTCATGCTGTACGCGAGCGCCTCCGCCCTCGTGTTCAGCCCGGTGTTCTTCGCGAACCTCGAGCCCGCGCTCGCGACCGTCGCCTCGTTCGGCACGCTCGCCGCCGGCTACGTCGCGCGGCCCCTGGGCGGCATCGTCTTCGGCCACTTCGGCGACAAGCTCGGCCGGAAGGGCGTGCTCGTCGTGACGATGCTGATGATGGGCGTGGCGACGGCACTCATCGGCCTCCTGCCCACCTACGCCCAGATCGGCGCCGCCGCCCCGATGCTGCTCATCGTGCTGCGCATCGTCCAAGGGTTCGCGGTCGGCGGCGAATGGGGCGGTGCCATGCTCATCGCGCTCGAGCACGCCCCGGGTGGCAGGCGCGGCTTCGCCGCCTCCTTCGCCAACCTCGGCGCACCAGCCGGGTCGATCCTGTCCGCGGGCATGCTCGGGCTGTTCTCCTTGCTCCCGCGCGAGCAGTTCCTGGCCTGGGGGTGGCGGGTGCCCTTCCTGCTCAGCGTCGCCCTCGTGCTGATCGGGCTCTTCGTGCGCCTCAAGGTCGTGGAGAGCCCGCTGTTCCTGAGCTTCGACCGCGAGGCCGAGCAGCGGCGCGTCCCGCTCATGCAGGTCCTGACCGGCGCCCCGCGGGTGCTGATCCTCGGCGTCCTGGTCGCGATGACCCAGCTGACGATCTCAGGTATGGCGAGCGTGTGGGGCCTGAGCTACGCGACCGCCAGCGGCGCCGACGAGACCGGTGCCCTGAACGCCAAGGTCGCCTCCGCCGTCGCGCTCTTCGTCATGACGGTGGTGTCCGCCCGGCTGAGCGACCGCTTCGGCCGACGCCCCGTCATCGCCGTCGGCATCGTGGCTGCCGCCGCCTTCGCCTACCCGCTGCTGATGCTCACCGGCAGCGGCTCCACGGTCCTCTTCGCCGTGGCCGTCATCGTCGGACAGGGCATCCAGGGGATCATCCTCGGTCCGCTCGCCGCGTTCCTCGCCGAGCTCTTCCCGACCGCGGTGCGTTTCACCGGCGCGTCGCTGGCGTTCCAGGGTGCCTCCGCGATCGGCGCCGGCTTCACCCCGATGGTGGCCGGCTCGATCGTCGCCTCGACCGGCGGCATCGGGCTGCTCGGCGGTGTGTGGATCGCCGTGCTCGTGCTCTGCCTCGGCGCCCTGTTCCTGGCCCCCGAGGGGCGCGAGCGCGACCTCGCGACGATCCGCTGACGACCACGAGCACCTCGGAGGGGCCGGACATGAAGGGAACGGCATGACGGAACAGCTCGACGCCGACGTCGTCATCGTCGGAGGCGGACCGGTAGGACTGGTCTCCGCGATGGACCTCGACGGACGCGGTGTGCGCACCGTGGTGCTGGAGGAACGGCCCTACCTCGAGCCGCCCAACGTGAAGTGCAACCACGTATCGGCGCGCACCATGGAGGCCTTCCGGCGGCTCGGCGTCGCGGACACGGTCCGGGACGCCGGCCTGCCGCCCGAGCATCCTCAGGACATCGTCTTCCGCACGAGCGTCACCGGCACGGAGTTCGGCCGCATCCCGATCCCCTCCCGGGCGGACCGGCGGCGCGGCGGCGCGGTCGGGCCGGACACCACGTGGGCGACGCCGGAGCCGCCGCACCGGGTGAACCAGCGGTACCTCGAACCGATCCTCGAGCGCCACGTCACCACCCTGGAGCACGCCGAGCTGCGCAACGGCGTGCGCTGCGAGTCCGTGTCCCAGGACGAGGAGGGCGTGACCGCGTCCGTCCGCCGCGCCGACGGGACGACGGGATCGGTGCGGGCGCGCTACCTCATCGGTGCCGACGGCGGCCGATCCATGGTGCGCAAGGCCATCGGCGCGCGGCTGCACGGCGACCCGGTCCTGCAGCGCGTGCAGTCCACGTGCATCTCCGCCCCCGGCCTCTACGACCTCATGCAGGCCCCGCCCGGCTGGGGGTGCTACACCTTCGGCTCCGGCCGCAACGGCCACGTGTACGCCATCGACGGCAAGGACGTCTTCCTCGTGCACACCTACCTCAGCGAGGAAGAGGCGGCGCGGGGCAGCGTCGATCGTGACCGGGCCATCCGGGACATCCTGGGCGTCCCAGAGGACTTCGCCTACCGGGTGATCTCGGAGGAGGACTGGACCGCCCGGCGCCTGGTCGCCGACACGTTCCGTGACCGCCGCGTGTTCCTGGCCGGGGATTCCGCCCACCTGTGGGTGCCGTACGGGGGGTACGGGATGAACGCGGGCATCGCCGACGGCCTCAACCTCGCCTGGCTGCTCGGAGCCGTCGTCGACGGCTGGGCCAAGGAGTCCATCCTCGACGCCTACGTCGCCGAGCGGCAGCCGATCACCGACCAGGTCTCCCGGCTCGCCATGTCCCACCTGCGCAAGATCGGCGACACGGACGTCCCGGAGGACCTGGAGGCCGACGGACCGGCGGGCGAGCGGGCTCGCCGGCAGCTCGGGCGCCTGGCGTACGACCTCAACGTGCAGCAGTTCGCCGCCGCGGGCCTGAACTTCGGCTACTCCTACGCCGATTCGCCGATCATCGTCCCCGACGGCGAGGCGCCCGCCTACACGATGGGGGAGTACACGCCCTCGACCGTGCCGGGGTGCCGGTTGCCGCACTTCTGGCTGCCCGACGGCTCCTCCCTCTACGACCGGCTCGCCCCCTGGTACACGCTCGTGGCGTTCGACGACGGCGCGGCGGGCGGGTCGTGGGCGGACGAGGCCGGTCGCGCCGGCCTGCCCGTCGAGGTGCTCGTGCTCGATCGTGCGCTCGCGCCCGCGGAGTACACGACCCGCTACCTCCTGGTGCGGCAGGACCAGCACATCGCCTGGCGTGGTGATCACCTGCCCGAGGACGTGCCGGCGTTCTCCGCGCGGCTCGGCGCACGACGCCGTGCCGACACCGCGGACCCGGAGGCGCTCGCGGCCGCCCGCACCGGCTGAGCCTGCGCCGCGGTCAGCAGGGCCAGCCCGGGTCCGCTTGAATGGGCTCATGCCGAGCCCGTCCCCCGACCTTCTCTCCGTCGCGAACGAGCTGTACGGGCTGCCCCTGGGGGACTTCGTGCCCACCCGCAACACGCGGGCGAAGCAGGCCCGCAAGGACGGCGACACCGACCTCGCCTGGGCCATCCAGGGGTTGGCGAAGCCGTCGACCGCGGCCTGGCTGGTGAACCTCATGGTCCGGCACATGTCGGAGGAGATCGGTCAGGTCCTCGAGCTCGGCGAGACGCTGCGCCGGGCGCAGGGCGACCTCGACGCGAAGCAGCTGCGCGCCCTCGGGCAGCAGCGGCGCAAGCTGCTCGCCGCGGTCGTCGACAAGGGCCGTGACCTCGCCGCCGAGCAGGACCAGAAGGTCAGCGGCTCGGTGGCGGAGCAGGCCGCCGACACCCTCCAGGCCGCGATGGCCGACGAGACCGCAGCCGCCGCGCTGCGCACCGGGCTGCTCGTCCAGCCGATGAGTGCCACCGGCCTCGGGAGCGTCGACCTCGAGGGCGTGGTGGCGGTGCCCGATGCGCTGGGCGAGGCGGCGCCGCGCGCGTCCGGCCGGAAGGCGTCCCCGAGGCGCGCGCGGGCGGGCAAGGACGAAGAGGCCGAGCGGAAGGCGGCCACCGAGCGAGCCCGTTCCGCCGTCGAGGAGGCCGAGCGCGCGGCCCGGAAGGCCGGTCGAGAGGTCAAGTCCCAGGAGGAGAAGGTCTCCCGGCTCGAGGCCCGCGCGCTGCAGCTGCGCTCCGAGATCGACGAGCTACGCCGTCGCCTCGTGGACCGGGAGCACGCGCTCATGGACGCCGAGGACCGGCTCGAGATGGCCGAGGACGCCCGCGACTCGGCCACGGCCGCGGCCGAGGAGGCCGAGGACGCGCTCGAGGACGCCCGCCGGACGCTGCGCGGCCTGCAGGGCAGGTCGTGACGCTTCTCCTTCGGTCCCGGCCCTGACGGAGAGTGTGGCCGTGGGGGTCAGGCGGCCAGCTGTGACCGACGACGCCGGCGCGTCCGACGGCGGCCCGGCGGGCGGGTCGGCGCCTTGCCGCCACCGCCGCCCGGCACCGCGGACTCGGACGAGGGCTGCGCCGAGGCCGGGCCGTCGGCATCCGCGATGGCGACGGCGACGTCACCGTCCGTCGTCGCGCCGGCGGGGGAGACGACCGAGCGCCGTGCGGCGCGCCGGAAGCTCGACTCGGCGACGGCGACCGCCTTGCGGCGGGCGGCCGCCAGCCGGCGCTCGAGGATGTGGCGACGCAGTGCGATGATGGCGATGACGCCGATGCCGATCCAGATCGCGTTCGCGACGGCGGACGGCCAGGCACCCGAGGCGGCAGAGCTCGCACCGACAGCCATGGCACCCATGACGTTGAGGCCCTGATAGCTCACCGACCCCGCGCGCAGCCGGCCGCTGGACAGGCGCGCATACGCGATCAGCTGGACGGCGACGCCGACCCAGCCGATCACGGCAACGAGGGTGAGGAGCACAGACATGCTTCCAGCCTGAGGCCTGATCTCGTAAAGATCAATCGAATGTTTCCGTATCCGGAGTACAGTTCTGCTACATGGACATCGACCCACGCCGACTTGGTTTTCTCTTGGCTGTCAGCCGGTCCGGAGGAGTCCTGGCGGCGGCCGACGCGATGCATGTGAGCCCTTCTGCCGTCTCTCAGCAAATCGCTCGTCTGGAGTCCGAGCTGGGCATCCGCGTGCTCGACCGGCAGCCCGCCGGCGCCGTGCTCACCCCGGCAGGACGGCTCCTGGCCGAGACGGCGGAGCGGATCGAGTCCGAGCTCGGTGAGGCGCGCCGCGCACTGTCCGAGCTGGAGGGGAACGTCTCCGGCGTCGTCGTGGTCGGGGCCTTCCAGACGGTCATCCGTGCCGTCCTGGTGCCGCTGCTGGAGGAGCTGGAGCAGGCACTGCCCGGGATCGACCTCGTGGTCCACGAGGTCGCGGAGGAGCACGGCCAGCGGGCGCTGCGCCGCGGCGAGCTCGACCTCCTCGTAACGGAGCACGACGTGACCGTCCAGGCCCCGCCGCCGGCGGGCACGTTCGACGTGCCCTTCCTGGACGAGCCCTGGGTGGTCGCCATGCCGGCGAGCGAGCCGGCGCCCACCGGGCTTCTCGAGCTCGCGGACCGCACCTGGCTGGCTCCGCAGCAGAGCGGCGCGACCGCCCGCGCCCTGGACCGGCTCGCGACCGAGCTGGGCCTCACCGCCCGCGCCGCGCACCGGTACCGCGACTTCGACGTCGCCCTGTCCATGGTGGCCGCCGGCCTCGGCATCGCCCTGCTGCCGGAGCTCGCCATCCGCCGGCACCTGCCGGAGAACGTCCAGTGGGCCGCGCCGCCCGGGCTCGGCTACCGCCGCCTCTTCGTGCGGCACCGCGTGACCCGCACCGAGCCGCGCGCGGCGACGCTCGCCGTGCTGGAGCAGATGATCCGCGTCGCGGCCGCGCTCGAGCCCCTCTGAGGGCGCCCGGACGGCGGACTCGCCCTCATCCATCTGCTGGTCGACCCTGCCGACGGGTCGGGTCCGTGCCACGATGGCATCCGTGAGTTTTCCCGCCAGAGCGCGGCCCCCCGTATCACTGGTCCTCATCCTCGGCTCGATGGCGGCTCTGCCTGCCGTGACGACGGACATGTACCTGCCGTCCCTCCCCGTCGTCGCCGACGAGCTCGAGGCCTCACACACCCTGGTCCAGGCGACCATCACCGGAGTGCTGGTCGGCGGCGCCGCGGGGCAGCTGCTCACCGGCCCGCTGTCGGACCGGTACGGCCGGCGGCTGCCGGTGCTGGTCGGGTTCGGCCTGCACGTCGTGCTGTCGGTGCTGTGCGCGGTGAGCGCCGGCATCTGGCCGCTCGTCGTGCTGCGCTTCCTCCAGGGCGCCGCCAACGCCACCGCCACCGTGACGGCGATGGCGGTCATCCGCGACCGGTACAGCGGCGCCGGCGCCTCCGTGCTCATGTCGCGCCTGATGCTGGTCATCGGGGTCGCGCCGCTGTTCGCGCCGACAGCCGGCGGGCTCATCGCCAGCCTGTGGGGGTGGCGCTCGACCTTCGTCGTGCTGGCCGTGCTCGGGGCGGCGATGATCGGCGTGGTCGCGCTTGCGCTGCCCGAGACCCTGCCGCCCGAACGGCGCCGGGCGGACGGGCTGCGCGCGGCCTTCCGCGGCTACGGGTACCTGCTGCGGGACCGGCAGTTCATGGCGCTGGCGGTGCTGCCGGGCCTGGCCCTGGGCAGCCTCATGTGCTACGTCTCGGGCTCACCCTTCGTCTTCCAGCAGGAGTACGGGCTCACCGAGACCCAGTTCGCGCTCATCTTCGCGCTGAACGGCGCGGGGCTCGTGGCCGGGTCCCAGATCAACGCCGCGCTCATGGGGCGCTTCTCACCGCTCGGCGTCATCCGGGTGGTCGCGCCGGCGGCGGTCGTCCTGGCGGTCTGGCTGCTCCTCGTCGCGCTGGCCGGCAACCACAGCACCGGCGGTCTCGTCGCCCTCCTCGTGCCGCTGTTCCTGCTGGTGTCCACCAACTCGCTCCTCATGCCGAACGCCTCGGCGCTGGCGCTCTCCCAGCACGGGGAGCGGGCCGGGTCCGCGGCGGCGACCGTCGGCGCGCTCCAGGCGGGCCTCGCCGGCACGATCTCCCCGATCGTCGGGGCGCTCGGCGGGCACGGTGTGGCGATGGCCACGGTCATGCTCGGGACGGTCCTCGTCGCGCTCGCCGTCGTCGGTCTGGCCACCCCGGCCTACCGCCGCATCGCGTAACGTAGCCGCTCGTGGCCATCGACTTCTCCGCCGAGATCTCCGAGCTCCGCTCGACCTACGACTCCATCCGCTCCGTGACGGACCCGGAGGCGCTCAAGGCCGAGATCGCGGAGCTCTCGGAGAAGGCCGCGGCGCCCGACCTCTGGGACGACCCCGACGCCGCCCAGGCCGTCACGTCCAAGCTCTCTCACGCCCAGGCCGAGCTGGGGCGCGTGGAGCGGATGGGGGAGCGGATCGACGACCTCGAGGCTCTCGTGGAGCTCGGCCAGGAGGAGGACGGCGACGACGCGGCGGCCTTCCTCGAGGACGCCGAGAAGGAGCTCACGACGATCCGGAAGTCGCTGAGCGAGCTGGAGGTCCGGACCCTGCTGTCCGGGGAGTACGACCCGCGCGAGGCGGTCGTGACCATCCGCTCCGGCGCCGGCGGCGTCGACGCCGCCGACTTCGCCGAGATGCTGCTACGGATGTACCTGCGGTGGGCCGAGCGGCACGGCTACCCGACGCAGGTGCTCGACACCTCCTACGCCGAGGAGGCCGGGCTGAAGTCCGCGACGTTCGAGGTCAAGGCGCCGTACGCGTACGGCACGCTCTCGGTGGAGGGCGGCACGCACCGGCTGGTGCGGATCTCGCCCTTCGACAACCAGGGGCGGCGGCAGACGTCCTTCGCCGCGGTCGAGGTGGTCCCGCTCATCGAGCAGACCGACAGCATCGAGATCCCCGAGAACGAGATCAAGGTCGACGTCTTCCGGTCCTCCGGGCCGGGCGGGCAGTCCGTGAACACCACGGACTCCGCCGTGCGCATGACGCACATCCCCACGGGCACCGTCGTGTCCATGCAGAACGAGAAGTCCCAGATCCAGAACCGTGCCGCCGCGCTGCGCGTGCTGCAGTCCCGGCTGCTGCTGCTGCGCCAGCAGGAGGAGCAGGCCGAGAAGAAGGCGCTCGCCGGAGACGTCAAGGCCAGCTGGGGCGACCAGATGCGCTCCTACGTCCTGCAGCCGTACCAGATGGTCAAGGACCTGCGCACCGAGCACGAGTCCGGGAACCCGGCAGCCGTGTTCGACGGCGAGATCGACGACTTCATCGACGCCGGTATCCGCTGGCGCAAGAACAACGAGGCCTGAGCGAGCTCGGCCGACCGAAGTTCCGGGGCCCCGTCGCGGCGTGTCGAGGGTGGTTCGGTCCGCGGGCATGCCTAGTCTGCGCGGAGGCCAGTGGTTGTTCTTCCCCGCTGTCGAGACTGGCCGAGAGTCGCCGTGATCAGATTCGAGAACGTCTCCAAGGTCTACGCCCGAGGCGCGCGCCCCGCTCTCGACCAGGTCAGCCTGGAGGTCGAGCGGGGTGAGTTCGTGTTTCTCGTCGGTGCCTCCGGCTCCGGCAAGTCCACGTTCATCCGCCTCGTGCTGCGCGAGGAGCGTCCGACGTCGGGGAAGATCCACGCGCTCGGCAAGAACCTGGGGCAGATCTCCTCGTGGAAGGTCCCGCACCTGCGCCGTCAGATCGGCACGGTGTTCCAGGACTTCCGGCTGCTCAACAACAAGACGGTCTTCGAGAACGTCGCGATCGCGCCGCAGGTGACGGGCAAGCCCCGGCACCACATCCTCACCACCGTGCCCGAGGTCATCGAGATGGTCGGGCTGGAGGGCAAGGAGAAGCGGCTCCCGCACGAGCTCTCCGGTGGCGAGCAGCAGCGCGTAGCGATCGCCCGGGCCATGGTGAACCGGCCGGCGATCCTGCTGGCCGACGAGCCCACCGGGAACCTCGACCCGACCACGTCCATCGGCATCATGCGGCTGCTGGACCGCATCAACCGCACCGGTACCACCATCGTCATGGCGACCCACGACGACGAGATCGTCGACCAGATGCGCAAGCGCGTCGTCGAGCTCTCCGACGGCGTGATGGTCCGCGACCAGTCGCGCGGCGTCTACGGCGCGGTGCGGTAAGGGGGCGAGAGGCAGCTATGCGTCTGAGATTTGTCCTCTCCCAGACGATCCAGGGGATCTCGCGGAACCTCGCGATGACCGTCTCGGTCGCCCTGGTCACCTTCATCTCCCTCATCTTCGTCGGCGCCGGCGCGCTCCTGCAGATCCAGGTCGAGAACCTCAAGAACGACTGGTACGACAAGGTCGAGGTCTCGGCCTTCATGTGCCCGGCGAGCTCCTCGACCCCGAACTGCGCGCAGGGCGAGGCCACGCAGGCGCAGATCGACGACGTCGCCGCCCTCCTGGAGTCGGACGCCCTGGAGCCGTACGTCGAGGAGGTCTACCTCGAGACCAAGCAGGACGCCTACGAGGCGTTCCAGGAGCAGATGGAGGACACCGTCTGGGCGCAGACGGTGACCGAGGACCAGATGCAGGTGTCGTTCCGGGTCAAGCTCGTGGACCCCGAGCAGTACCAGATCGTCGCGGACGAGCTGGGCGGCCGCCCGGGCGTCGAGGTCGTGGTCGACCAGCGCGAGCAGCTCGAGCCGTTGTTCCTCATCCTCAACCGCACGACCATGCTCTCGATCGGCCTCGCCGTCGTCATGATCGTCACTGCCGTGCTCCTCATCACCACGACCATCCGGCTGTCCGCGATGTCGCGCCGGCGGGAGACCGGAATCATGCGTCTGGTCGGCGCGTCGAACCTGTTCATCCAGCTGCCCTTCATGCTGGAGGGCGCGTTCGCCGCGCTCGCGGGCGCCGTGCTCGCCGTCGGCGGGCTCTACCTCGGCGTGAAGTACCTGGTCGAGGAGTGGCTCGCGACGTCGACGCCGTGGGTGCAGTTCATCGACACCGGTGACGTGCTCACCGTGGCACCGTTCCTCGTCCTCGCCGCCATCCTGCTCGCCGGTATCAGCTCACTGGTGACACTCGGTCGATACACGAAAGTCTGAGGTGGGTCTCGTGCGCCGTCCTTCCCCCCGACGCACCGCCCGACGCAACACCCGTCGCGCAACCGTCGCCGTCCTCTGCCTGCTCGTCCTGTCGTTGCTCGCGCCGTCCGCGTACGCGGACCGCCGGGACGAGCTGCAGCAGCAGCAGCAGCGCAACGCCGACCGGCAGGCGGAGCTGGAGTCCTCGCTCGAGGGCGTCGACGCCGACCTCGCCGAGACGTACCTCAGGCTGGAGCGCGCCCGTGAGCGCCTGCCTCAGGCCGAGGCGGAGCTGCAGCGCGCGGAGGAGGAGCTCGCGGCGGCGGAGCGGCACCAGGAGCAGGTGGCCGCGCGGCTCGAGGTGGCCGAGGCCGAGGCTGCCTCCCTCGAGGAGGAGATCGCGGCCAGCACCGAGGAGATCGCGCAGACCGAGTCGGCGATGGGGGAGCTAGCCCGCAGCACCTACCGCGGCGACAACGCCACCTCGACGCTCGACGTCGTCCTCGACGCGTCCTCGACCGACGACTTCCTGCAGAGCTACTCGGTGACCACCTCGGCGGTGCGTTCCCAGACTCGCGTGCTCGAGGACCTCGAGGAGGCGACCGCGGTCACCCGGAACCGGCAGCAGCGCCAGGAGGCCGTCCAGGAGCGGATCACCGAGCTCAAGGCGGAGGCCGATGCCGCCGTCGTCGCGGCGAACGAGGCCCGCGACGAGGCCGCCGCCCGCAAGGCCGAGATCGAGCAGATCGAGGCCGAGATGCAGCAGCTGTCCACCGAGCTCGAGGAGCGCCAGTCCGAGTACCAGTCGCAGCTCTCGGACCTGGAGGAGGACCAGCAGTCGATCGCCTCCGAGATCGCCGAGATCGACGCGGAGAACCGCCGGCGAGCCGCGGAGGCACGGCGCCGGGCGGCCGAGCGCGCGGCGCGTGAGGAGCAGGCCCCGCCCCCCAGCGGCGGTGGCGGCGGTGGCGGCGGCGGAAGCAGCGCCTTCATCGCGCCGCCGGTGACGCCCCTGGTCGTGACCTCGTCCTACGGGTACCGCGTGTACCCGATCACCGGCGGCTGGTTCATGCACAACGGAGTCGACCTGAGCTCGGCGTGCGGCAATGCGCAGCACTCCGCCGCGGCAGGGACTGTCAGCGCCGTCCGGGGCGCCTACGGGAACGGCACGCACGGCAACCAGGTGATGATCAACCACGGCGTCATCAACGGTGCCTCCTACGTCACCGTCTACAACCACCTATCCGGCTTCGCCGTCTCCCAGGGGCAGTCCGTGTCCCAGGGCCAGGTCATCGGCTACACCGGCGCCACCGGCGCGGTCACCGGCTGCCACGTGCACTTCGAGGTGTGGAAGAACGGCTCGACGATCGACCCGATGTCGCTCTGGTGACGGGTCAGGCCCGGTAGGCGACGCGTCTGCGTGGACCAGTCATCGGCGCGGGACTCCGTCCTCCCGCGCCCGCCACGCACCCGGCCCCAGGCCGTCAGTAGCCGCGGAGGCGCTGGATCTCGCGACGCTCGCGCTTGGTCGGCCGGCCGGAGCCGCGTTCGCGCACCGGGACGGCGAAGAGCTCGCGGGGCAGCGGCGCGGGGCTGCGGTCCACCACCGCCTCGGCCGCCAGCGAGGCGCCCACCCGCTTCTCGAGCAGCCGCCGCACCTCGAGGATGCGCTCCGGGCGGCTGCGATCGACGCCCCGGACCACGACCTCGTCCCCGACGGCGACCGAGGTGGCCGGCTTGGCCCGCTCGCCCCGGACGCGCACGTGCCCGGCCCGGCACGCGGCGGCCGCCGCCGAGCGGGTCTTGAACACCCGGACGGCCCACAGCCACCGGTCGACACGCGTCGAGGCCACGCCGCTCATGGACCGAGCGTAGATCGTGCCGGCGGTGGCCCGCTCAGCCGGCCAGGTGGCTCCACCGCCCGGCCAGCTCGCGCCAGGGCCCGACGTCGCAGACCCGGCCCTCGCGCAGCACGACGACCCGGTCCGCCCGGGCGAGGGCTGCCCGCTTCGACGTCGCGCCGATGACCGTGGTGCCCCGCTGCCGCAACGAGTCCCACAGCTCGATCTCGGTGGCGGCGTCCAGGGCGCTGGAGACGTCGTCGGCCAGCAGCAGCTCGGCGTCGGCGGCCAATGCCCGCGCGAGCGCGAGACGCTGCACCTGCCCGCCCGACAGGCGCACACCGCGGTGGCCGACCAAGGCGTGCGGACCGCCGGCCTCGTCCACGTCCTGGCCGAGCCGCGCGCCGTCGATCGAGCGGTCGATCTCGCGCTCGTGGTCGAGACGGACGTTGTCGGCGAACGTCCCGGACAGCACCCGCGGCACCTGCGCGACGTACGCGACCTGGCCGGGCCTCAGGAACGCCACGTCGGTGACCGGCGCGCCGTTCCAGCGGATCTCTCCCGTGTGCTCCATGAGCCCGGCGAGGGACGACAGCAGGCTCGACTTCCCCGAGCCCACCTGACCCAGGAGCAGCACGAGCTCGCCTCGGCGCACCGACAGGTCCACGTCCGAGACCCCCAGGGTGCCGTCGTCGTGCACGGCCGTGACGCCGGACATCTCCAGCGTCTGCAGCGGGCGGCGCGGCGGTGCCGGTGGCCCGGGCGCCGTCCCGGAGACCAGGTCCACCCCGTTCACCTGGTCGACGAGGTCCACCCCGCCCGCGAACCGGGCGGTCGCACGCTGCCAGGCCCAGGTGCCGGGCGCCTCGGTCACCACCGCCCCCGCCACGATCCCGAACCAGCCGAACCCCATGACCGCGTTCGCCACGAGCAGTGTGGTGGCCAGGTCCCACGTGCCGGACAGCAGCGCCGCCCACGCGGCGACGACGCCGAGGTGGAGCATCACGATGGGGACGCCGTCCAGGACGGCCTGGACCCGGTGCTCGAAGACCGCCGCCTCCACCCGCCCCGCGTCGACCTCACGCAGGTGGCGGTGCACGTCCGGCGTGCGCGCGGCGAGCTTCACCGTGCGGGCCGCGTCGAGGGAGGAGACCAGGGCACGGCCGAACCGTGCTCGCGCGGCCGAGGACCGGGCCGCCGAGCGACCGGCGATCGGCCTGCCGACCGCCGAGGCAGCCGCGGAGATCGCCATGACGCCGAACAGCACCAGACCCGCCAGCCAGGACCGGGCGATGAGCGCCGTGACCGCCGCGACGACGAGGCCGTTGACGAAGTCGACCCAGCGATCGGCGTACCGGACGAACCGGTCGGCGTCCATCGCGCGGGCCACGATCTCCCCGGGCGGGGTCGGCCGCAGCCGGTACTGCCGGGTCTGCCCGTGCATGACGCGCATGCGGACCCGCAGCAGGATCTCGACCCACCAGCGCGGGTAGATCGCGATGGCCCAGGCGAGCGCCAGCGGCGCGACCATGACCAGCCCGGCCAGCAGGACGAGACGCAGCCACGGCACGGCCTCGCCGGACTGCAGGGTCTGCACGATGCCGCCCCACAGGTACCCGGTCACCGCACCCTGGGCGGCGACCAGGCTGGAGACGAGGAAGAGCACCGCTCCCCACAACCCCCACCGCGGACGGACCAGCAGAGAGTGCAGCACGCTGCGGGCGAGGCTCGGCCCGTCACCGGGGTCCGGCAGCTCCGGGGGAGTGCCGTGCCGGCGGCGCGCTCCCACCGCGGTCGCGTCGGCCGACGGGGCCGGGTCCCCTGCGCCGTCGTGGGCGTCTCCGTGCCCGGGCACAGACGTCGCAGGCGCCTCGTCCTCGGCGAGCAGCGGGCCGGCGGCGGCGCTTGCCGTCAGCAGGTCGCGGAAGGGGCCGGGGGCCGTGGCCAGCTCGGTGCGCGGCCCGTGCTGGACCACCCGGCCGTGGTCGAGGACGGCGACCAGGCCGGCCCGCTCGATGGTGGAGAGCCGGTGGGCGATGAGCACACCCGTCCGGCCGCGCAGCAGCCGCTCGGACGCGGCGACGACCCGGGCCTCGGTCAGCGGGTCCATCCGGGCGGTCGCCTCGTCGAGCACGACCACCTGCACCTGACGCACGAGCAGGCGGGCGAACGCGACGAGCTGCTCCTCGCCGGCGGACAGCGCCGTGCCGCCGGGACCGAGCTGGGTGTCCAGCCCGTCCGGGAGGCTCGCCACCCACTCGCCGAGCCGTAGCTCGGCCACGGCGGCCTCGATGTCGGCGCGCGGGACCGGTGCGAAGAGCGCGATGTTCTCGGCGAGCGTGCCGGAGAGCAGCTCGGTCCGCTGGGTGACCACGCCGACCGCGGCACGCAGCTTCTGCAGGTCCAGGTCGCGCAGGTCCACGCCGCCCAGGAACACCGACCCCCGCGGGGGCTCCACGGCCCGGGAGAACAGGGCCGCGAGCGTGGACTTGCCCGAGCCCGTGCGTCCGACCAGGGCCACCGTCTGCCCGGCGGGCACCCGCAGCGAGACGTCCTGGAGCGCGAAGGTGCCCTCGTCGTACGCGAACCGCAGGTCGTGCACCCGCAGCTCCAGCGGCCCGTCGGGGACGTCGGCGCCACCCTCAGGCTCGGGCTCGACACCGAGCATCTGCCGCAGACGGATCACCGCCCCGAGCCCCTCCTGGATGTCCGGGAGGTGCTGCACCATGTTCGACACCGAGCCCACGAGCATCGCCGTGACCAGGAAGAGCGTGACGATGCTCGCGATGGACAGGCCGCCCCCGGCGACCGCGGCCACGCCGGCGATGGCGACGCCGCCGAGCAGGGCGTGCAGGATGACCTCGCTCTTGGTGATGAGCCAGGCCTCCAGCCGCACCACCCGCGCGAACGTGCGGTGGACCTCGGCGGAGAGCTGCGCCAGGCGGCGGACCGCGAACGGCTGCCCCAGGCTGGTGCGCAGGTCGTTGCGGGCCGCGACCGCCTCCTCGAAGGCCGCGGCGTGGTCGGTCCAGGCCACCTCCTCGACCACCTTGCGGCGCGCGATCTCCCCGAGCAGCGGGCGGACCAGCAGCACGACGACGGCACCGAGGGCGGGGAACGCGAACCAGGCGGGCCACCAGGTCAGCCCGGCGACCACCCACATCGGCACGACGCCGGCCACCGTGCGGCCGGCGCTCCACAGCTGGCGTCGGACGAGCGTGCCGACGGCGTGCGTGTCGTCGTCGACCCGGTCCAGGACCTCGCCGACAGCCTGCTCCGAGAGTGTCGCGAGCGGCTGGCTCATCGCCGCCGTGAGCAGGTCGCCCCGCAGCCGGCCCTCGGCCCGGTCGACGACGCCGGCCCAGACCACCTGGCCGGCCGAGTCGATGATCGCCCCGCCCACCATGCACAGCGCCAGCAGCAGCAGACCGACGACGGTCGCCTGCTCGGCGAGACGTCCGGCCGCGACGGTGCCGACGGCCTGGCCGGTCGCCCCGACGGCCAACGCGGTCAGCGCGACGGCGGAGAGCGGGCCGCGCAGGCGTCGCCAGTCCAGCGTCCGGCTCGGGTCCGCCGTCGCGGCCGCCGGGCGCTCGGGCCGCTGCACCGGCGGATCGCCGAGGAGCGTGTCCTGCGAGGTCACCCGGCAACGTTACGGTTCCGGGGACGGCCCGCCCCACGGATTTTCCGGCGCACCCGCGGGCAGCGGCGCGCCTGCTAGAGGCGTCCGGCGGCCTTGAGCGCGAGGTAGGTGTCCGCGAGGGCGGGGGCGAGCTCCTCGGGCGTCGCCTCGACGACCTCGACGCCTCGGCGCCGCAGCCGGACGGCGACGGCGTCCCGCTCCAGGGCCGCGCGCTCGGCGGCCGCGGCGTCGTAGACGGCGTCGGCGGAGGACCGGTCGGCACGCAGCTCGGCGACCTCGGGATCTGCCGCGGAGGCCAGCACCACCGTGTGGTCGTGGGCGATCGCGCCCACCACCGGCAGCAGCCCGGTGGTGATCGCGGACGGCTCCAGCGCCGTCAGCAGCACCACGAGCGCGCGCTGGGAGAGGGAGTCGCGCACCACCTGCGTCACGGTGACCGTGCTGAGCTCGACCAGCGACGGCTCGACACCGGAGAGCGACTGTGCCAGGGCGCTCATCAGCCGCGGCCCCGACTCTCCGGTGACCCGGGCACGGACCTGGCTGTCGATCGCGACCAGGTCGACCCGGTCCCCGGCGCGAGTGGCCAGCGCGGCCAGCAGCAGCGCCGCCTCGATCTGGGCGTCCAGGCGCGGTGCGTCGCCGAGCCGGGCGGCCGACAGCCGTGCCACGTCCAGCACCACCAGCACCCGCCGGTCCCGCTCGGGCCGCCAGGTACGGACCACGACGTCGGCCCGGCGCGCCGTCGCGCGCCAGTCGATCGCGCGGACGTCGTCACCGATGACGTACTCGCGCAGCGAGTCGAACTCGGTGCCCTGCCCGCGCACCAGCACGGCCGCCCGGCCGTCGATCTCGCGGAGCCGAGCGAGGCGGGAGGGCAGGTGGCGGCGGGAGTGGAACGGTGGCAGCACCCTCAGGCTCGCCGGCGCGGGCAGCGACCGTTGCCGTGCGGCCATGCCGAGCGGGCCGGACGAGCGGACGGTGACCTGGTCGGCGGGCCGCTCCCCGCGGCGGGTGGGCAGCAGCGCCGTGCGCACCCGACGGCGCTCACCGGCAGGGACCGTCACCCGGTGCCGGTTCTCCGCCGCCCCGGCGGACGGCGGCCAGGCGTCCCGCACCAGCGCCCGCAGCCGCCGTCGGCCCGTGTTCGTCACCGTCACCGTCGACGTGGCCGGCTCACCGAGCCGGACCGAGCCGGGCACCGACCGCTCGACGCGCACGTCCCTCGGTGAGGCGGCCAGCAGCCAGTCGAGTACGCAGGCGAGCACCACCAGGCCGCCCCAGAGCGCCAGCGTGGACAGCCGCGGCCACAGGCCCACCGGGACGGCGCCGAGGGCGGTGACCAGCGCCGCCCGGGTGCTCGGGATCATCAGCGGGGGACCGGCACCGTGCCGAGCACGCCGTCGAGCACGGTCTCCGCGGTCACGCCCTCGAGCTCGGCCTCGGCCCGCAGCTGGACACGGTGCCGCAGCGTCGGGTGGGCCAGCGCCTTGACGTCGTCCGGGGTGACGTAGCCCCGGCCGGACAGCCACGCCCAGGCCCGTGCGGTGGCGAGCAGCGCCGTCGCCCCGCGCGGGGAGACGCCGAGGGACAGCGAGGGCGACGTGCGGGTGGCCCGCACGATGTCCACGACGTAGCCGAGCACCTCGGGCGCGATCTGCACCGTACGGACCTCCTGCCGCGCCGTCGTGAGGTCGGCCGGCCCGGCGACGGCACGGACCCCGGCCGCGCCGAGGTCCCGCGGGTCGAAGCCGCCGGCGTGCCGGTGCAGCACCTCGATCTCCTCGCGCCGCTCCGGCAGCGGCAGGATCAGCTTCAGGAGGAACCGGTCGAGCTGCGCCTCGGGCAGGGGGTAGGTGCCCTCGTACTCCACCGGGTTCTGGGTCGCGATCACCATGAACGGGTCGGGAAGCTTCCGGGGCTGCCCGTCGACCGAGACCTGCCGCTCCTCCATCGCCTCCAGCAGGGCTGCCTGGGTCTTCGGTGGCGTCCGGTTGATCTCGTCGGCGAGCATGAGGTTGGTGAAGACCGGGCCCTCCTTGAAGGAGAACTCGGCGGTGCGCGCGTCGTAGACCAGCGAGCCCGTCACGTCGCCGGGCATGAGGTCAGGCGTGAACTGCACGCGTTTGGTGCCCAGGTCGAGCGCCGACGCGATGGTGCGCACGAGCAGCGTCTTCGCCACGCCGGGCACACCCTCGAGGAGGACGTGGCCGCCGCACAGCAGCCCGATCGCCAGACCGGTGACCGCCGCGTCCTGGCCCACCACCGCCTTGCCGACCTCCGTCCGCAGCGCGGCGAGCCGACCGCGGGAGGAAGAGTCGGACGGTGCCGGCCCGCCCGTCGGCGGCCGGGCCGGGACGCCCGGCCCGGCGGGCTGACGCGGGGCCGGCCCCGGTCCGTGCCCCTCCGGTCCCGGTTGCGGGCCTGGTCCCGCAGGGCCGGGTGCCTGCGGGCCGGGCGATGGGGAGGGCGGGGGCCGGTCGGCCTGGGCGGGGTGGGCGGGGCGCGGCGCGAAGCGTTCGTCGCCGCCCGGGCCGGATGCGTGGCTCACGATCGATGGACCTCTCTCTCCAGGTCGTCAAGCATGGCGGACAGGGTGAGCAGCCCGCGGTCGTCGGTCGGTGCGGTGCCGTAGAGCAGGTTGTCGACGTCGGTGCGGTCGCGGCCGGTCGCCCGGGCGACGGCGTCCACGAGGGTGGGCCGGTCGGCGGACCGTGGCAGCCCGAGGGTGTGGGCCAGCCGGCTCGCCGTGCCGGCCCGGAGCGACTCGGCGGCGTGCCCGCGGGCGCGTCCGCGGCGGTAGAGCCGCCCCCGGCCCCGCGTCGTCTCCGCGGCGCGGACGACGACGGGCATGACCTCGGCGACGACCGGGCCGAGGCTGCGTGCCTGGCCCACCCCGAGCACGGCCGCCGCCGCCAGCAGGGTCCACAGCACCCAGGTCGCGGCGGGCGGCACCAGCGGAGCCTGCGGGCCGGGTTCGGGCGAGGTGTCCGCGACCGTCGAGGGCATGTACCACAGGAGCGTCTCGTGGTGGCCGAGCATGCGCAGCGCCAGGGCCGCGTGGCCGTGAGAGGCGAGCCGCTCGTTCGTCAGGAGGGTGTGGTCGCCGAGGTAGCGGACCTGGGCCTGGTCCGCCGACCAGACCGCGTAGCCGCCGGCGCCGGGGGTGGTGCCGGACGCGGGGAAGCAGACCGTGGCATCGGCGGCCGTGCGAGGCAGGAGCACGGGCCCGCCGAGCGCGATGCGGGACGCCGCCCGCGCGTCCGGGTCCGAGCACTCGGCGACCGTGACGCCCTGCCCGCTGCCGGGCTCGGCGTCCACCGGCAGGTCCTGGAGGACCTCGTCGTTCCACGGGTAGCCCGCGATCGCGACGTCCGCCCCGGTGCCGACGAGGTCGTCGTACTGGCCGGGCCGCAGCCGCTGCGCGTCCGGCACGAACACCGTGGTCCTCGGACCGGCCTCGTGCGTCAGCTCGGCCCAGCTGCCCGCCTCGGTGACATCGACGCCCTGGTCGCGGAGGATCTCGGCGACCGCCATCGCGCCGCCCGGCGCGGGGTTGTCCGGGGCGAAGGGCCGGTCCGAGGTGCGCTGCTCCATCAGTGCGGCGACGGTCGCCAGCCCCACGAACACCACCACGACGGCGACGGTCACGAGGCGACGGCGCCGCGTGCGGCGGGGTGACGGCGCCTCGTCGTCGGGCTGCTCGGCCTGCCCGGCCGGCGGGGCGGACGCCGCGACGCTCATCGGACCCCCGCCCACTGCTCGGTGGGAGGCCCGGCCGGCGTCCGCGCCGGCCGGGCCCTCCC
Source organism: Georgenia alba (assembly GCF_042665525.1). Classification (NCBI taxonomy): domain Bacteria; kingdom Bacillati; phylum Actinomycetota; class Actinomycetes; order Allobogoriellales; family Allobogoriellaceae; genus Georgenia; species Georgenia alba. The sequence continues at coordinate 182,093 of NZ_JBHTCQ010000003.1, read as the reverse complement.
GACGGCGGCGGCCAGCTCGCGCAGCCGGCCGTCCTCCGCCGGCCCGGGCGCCAGATGCCCGTAGCAGACGTCGTCGAAGAGACGGCCCGCCCAGCGCAGGTCGTCGGCGAGCGCGGGCAGCGCCGAGCCGGCAAGCCCGGCGGCCTCCCGGGCCGTGAGCCCGGACCGGTCCTCCAGCACCGCCCGCTCGTCGAGCAGCCGCACCATTGCCCGGAACCGTTCGAGCACGGCCGTCTCCCAGTCGCCGCGCCGAGCGGCCTCGTCAGCCGCGGAACGGAGCGCGGCGCTGTCGCGGGTGTCCTCGAAGAGCTGGTGCGAGGTGCGCGCCGTCGCCTGACGCCGGGCGCGGACCCGCCCGCCGAGCAGCAGCGCAACCACCACCACGAGCACGAACGCGGCCACCACGATCACCGGCACGAAGGACGGCGGGGCGGTGACCCCGAGGGATCCGATCGCGTCCAGCACGTCGAGGATCCACATGATGATGCGCTCGAGCAGCCCGGGCTGGTCGTCGTAGACCGCCTTGGCGAGCTCCTCCTCCGCCCACTCCTGCGCCTCGGCGGCGTCGGGATCGACCGGGACCCCGGCCAGCACGACGGGAACCGGCACTAGCTCGATCCTCCGCTGCGCACCGCCTCCGCGAGCGCGACGTCGAGCCCTTCCTTGCGGATGCGCAGGTCGATGTACGCGAGCGAGATGACGGCGGCGACGAACGGGGTGGTCAGCGCGGAGACCAGGACCATCAGGACGCCGAGCACGACCGTCAGTACCGAGAGCATCTCGGGTCCGGGGGTACCGATGAACGAGGCCAGCATCGTGATCGGGATGAAGATGGCGTAGGTCAGGATGACCACGATGACGTAGGTGAGGAGCATGACGCCGAGCAGGCGCCAGAAGTTCCGCCGCGTGAGCGACCACGACCGCTTGATCGCCGTGATCGGGCCGATCCGCTCCAGCATGAGCGCGGGGGCCGCGAGCGTCAGGCGGATGACGACGTAGCCGATGGCGACGCCGCCCGCACAGATCAGCACGAACGACAGACCCACCACCGTCAGGATCGTGCCGGGGTCCGGGGTGCCCTGGGAGACGACGAGGCCGACGAGGGCCCCGACGACGACCAGGATGGCGATGAACGACGCCATGAAGATCAGCCCGAGGAGGAGCGTCAGGCCCAGGAGGCGCCAGATCTGGCCCTTGGCGGCGTCCCACATCTGCCGGATGGTGGCCACCTTCGCCACGACGGCCTGGCTCACCGAGACGATGAGCAGTGCGGTGAGGACGATCGAGGCGGCGAAGATCGCGATCGTGGACAGGATGGTGCCGAGACTGCCGGCCAGCGCCCCGGCGCCGAGCTCCTCCATCCCGACGTCGGCGGCGCCCTGGTCCACCATGGGGAGCAGCGAGGTGCCGGTGACGATCCCGAGGACGATCGCCTGGATCACCGACGTGCCGCCCATGACCAGGAGCGAGAGCCCGAAGGTGGCACGCGGGTTGGCACGGATCGCCCGGAAGGCGCCGTCGAGGATCTCCCCGATCGACAGCGGGCGCAGCGGGATGATCCCCGGCCGGTCACCCCCGCCGAAGCCGCGCGGCAGCGGCCGGGCGGTGGCGTCGCCGTACTGGCCGTATGCGGCCGCACCGGTCGGCTGCTGGCCGGCGGAGCCCCATGCCGGCGTGCCCGAGGCGCCCCAGCCGGGGGAGGCGCCGTGCTGGCCGTGCTCGCCCGAGGGTCCGTACTGGCCGTACTGCCCGTACTGGCCGTACTGCTCCGGCGAGTTGGGCTGGCCGTACTGGTTCGGGGGGTTCTGCTGGCCGGCGCCGTCGTCCGGCCGTCCGCCGTCGGCTCCCCACCGGCCGTACTGGCCGTACTGCCCGTACTGGCCGCTCACCTCTCACCTCCCCCGTCGCGGTGGGCCCCATCGTCGCACGGTGTCCGCCCGCTCCGCCCGGCGATCCACACCCTGAGGCGCCCGGGATGGGAACATGTCCACCATGAGTTCCAAGCTGCTCGTGATCGACGACGACACTGCGCTGGCGGAGATGATCGGCATCGTGCTCGAGGCCGAGGGGTACGACACCGCCTTCTGCGCCGATGGTGCCCAGGCCGCCGACCGGTTCCGCGCGGAGCAGCCCGATCTCGTCCTGCTCGACCTCATGCTGCCGGGCCTCGACGGTATCGAGGTCTGCAAGCAGATCCGCGCCGAGTCGGACGTGCCGATCGTCATGCTCACGGCGAAGTCGGACACCCTCGACGTGGTCGCGGGCCTCGAGGCGGGTGCCGACGACTACATCGCGAAGCCCTTCAAGCCGAAGGAGCTGGTCGCGCGCGTCCGTGCGCGCCTGCGCCGGCAGGACAACCCGGAGCCGGAGCGGCTGCGCATCGGCGACCTGGAGATCGACGTGGCCGGGCACGAGGTCGCCCGCAACGGCGCGGTCATCTCCCTCACGCCGTTGGAGTTCGACCTCATCGTCGCGCTGGCCCGTAAGCCCTGGCAGGTGTTCTCCCGCGAGGTGCTGCTCGAGCAGGTCTGGGGCTACCGGCACGCCGCCGACACCCGGCTGGTCAACGTCCACGTCCAACGGCTGCGCGCCAAGGTGGAGAAGGACCCCGAGCACCCCGAGGTCGTCGTGACCGTCCGCGGGGTCGGATACCGGGCGGGGGCGCCACACGAGTGACCGATCTGCCCGGGGACGTCGGCGGGTCACCACCCGCCGGACCGCGGGCGGGTGCCGTCGCCCACCCCGCCGGGCCGGCGACGACGTACCGCCCGCGCTCGCGCACGGGCCTGCGCCGTCGGGTCCGGCGGAAGATGCTCATGCTGCTGCGCCGGTGGCGCTCGTCGCTGACCGTCCGCGTGGTCGCCAGCACGGTGCTCGGCGGCCTCATCGCCCTGGGTGTCATCGGCGGTGTCCTCTCCTCGCAGATCCGCAGCGGCCTGTACGACGAGCGCGTCACCCAGATGCTGGAGGACGCGGCGCTGCAGTCCGAGAACGCCCGGGCCACGTTCGAGGGGGCGACGGCGAGCACCGCCCAGCAGGCCCAGGAGATCGCCAACAGCTGGCTCTACGGTCTGCCGACCACCGGGTCCGACGCGGTCGGTGCGACGCTGCGGCGCTCGCCCGACGCCGTCGGCGTCCCGATCATCGAGCCCGGCACGGACGTCGGCCTGCGCGAGCTCATCACCCCTGACCTGCGCCGTGCGGTCGCGGGGGAGGGCGGCCAGCACTGGCAGCCCGTCGCGCTGCCGACCCAGACCGGCGGGAACGCACCGGGCATCGTCGTCGGCAGCCCCGTGACCCTCCCGGTGGCCGGCGACTACGAGCTCTATCTCTTCTACAGCCTCGAGCCGGAGGAGGAGACCATCTCCCTGGTGCTCCGCGTCCTGGCGGTCGGGGCCGTCGCCATCGTCGTCCTCCTCGGCGTCATGACCTGGGGCATCACCCGGTGGGTGCTGCAGCCCGTCACGGACGCGGTCCTGGCGGCCGAGCGCCTCGCCGAAGGCCAGCTCGACGAGCGCATGGACGTGCGCGGCCGGGACGAGCTCGCCCTGCTCGGGCAGTCGTTCAATGAGATGGCCGCGTCCCTGCAGCGCCAGATCGAGCGGATGGAAGAGCTCTCCCGCGTGCAGCAACGGTTCGTCTCGGACGTCTCCCACGAGCTGCGCACACCGCTGACGACCATCCGCATGGCGGGCGAGATGATCCACGACGCCAGGGACTCCTTCGACCCGACGGTGCGCCGCTCCGCCGAGCTGCTGCACGCCCAGCTCGACCGTTTCGAGTCGATGCTCGGCGACCTGCTCGAGATCTCGCGCTTCGACGCCGGCGCCGCCGTCCTGGAGGTCGAGGAGCGGGACCTGCGTGACCTCGTCCAGCGTGTCATCGACATGACCGAGATCCTCGCCGAGGCCAAGGGCTCCCCGATCCGGGTGGACGCGCCGGAGGAGCCGTGCACGGCCGACGTCGACCCCCGGCGCGTCGAGCGGGTGGTGCGGAACCTGCTCACCAACGCGATCGAGCACGGGGACGGGCGGCCCATCGACATCACGGTGGCCGTCAACGCGACGGCGGTCGCCGTCCGGGTCCGCGACCACGGTGTGGGCATGGACGCCGAGACGGCCCGGCACGTCTTCGACCGGTTCTGGAGGGCGGACCCCGCCCGTGCGCGGACGACCGGCGGCACCGGGCTCGGCCTGGCCATCGCGCTGGAGGACACCCGGCTGCACGGCGGCACCCTCGAGGCATGGGGTCGCCGCGACGTCGGCGCCGCCTTCCTCCTCACCCTGCCCCGGCGCGCCGGCGCCGCCGTCGTCACCCCGCCGCTGGACCTGCAGGACCCACGGCAGGAGGGGACCGCCACCGCGCCGCTCGGTCCGGCCGAGGAGGGCGCCTCCCGGCAGGACCCGGCGTCTGTCACCCGCATGGCCGAGGAGGCGGGATGACGACGACGAGGACGCCGCCGCCGCGCCGCGCCGTGCTCGCCGCGCTCCTGGCCGTGCTGATGCTGCTGACGGGGTGCACGAGCCTGCCCCGTACCGGGCCCGTGACGGCGTCCGACCCCGACCTGCCGGCACCCCAGGGCATCGGCCTGTTCGCGACGGGTCCGCAGCCCGGCGCCACCCCCGAGGAGATCGTCGACGGATTCCTCACCGCGTCCTCCGCCGGCATCGACGACGACTTCTTCGTCGCCCGCCAGTTCCTCGCCGGCCCGGCGCTCGACACCTGGCAGCCACTCGCCCAGGTGCACGTCTACGCCGACGCCCCGGCACCCCTCATCGAGCGTGCCGACGACGGCGGCGTCCGCGTCTCGATGTCGGCAGAGGCCTCCCTGGACGCCGCGGGCCGGTACACGGAGGCGGCAGAGACCTCGACCGTCGAGGCGGACTTCACCCTGGCGCGCAACCAGGACGGGGAGTGGCGGATCGTCGAGCTCGCCGACGGCATCCTCATCACGGCCGCGAACTTCAACTCGCTGTACTCCCAGAGTGGCCTGTACTTCCTGTCCCCGGACCAGCAGGCGCTCGTGCCGGAGGCGCGGTGGTTCCCCTCCGAGAACCTTGCCACCTCCCTCGTCAGCGCCCTCCTCGAGGGCCCCTCGCCGTGGCTGCAGCCGGGCGTCACGACGGCGGTGCCCGTCGGCACCCGGCTCGTCGTCGAGTCGGTCCAGCTCACCGACGGGATCGCGAGCGTGGACCTCTCCGCGGACGCCCTCGCCGCCGAGGGGCGGCAGCGGGCCATGCTCTACGCCCAGATCGAGGCGACGCTCGCCGCGGTGCCCGGCGTCCAGGACGTCGAGATCAGGGCCGCCGGCGCCCCGTTCGAGCTCAACCAGCCGCTGCCGGAGCTCACCTCCTACCCGTACACCTCGGCGCCGCTGACCGCCGTCCGGGACGACGCCCTCGTCGAGGTCGTCCAGGGGGCTCGCCCCAGGGCGGGCAGCGAGCTGCTGGCCGGCATCGACCCGCGCGACCCCGCGCTCGGGTACGAGACCCCGGTCCAGACCGCCGTCGTGCTCGACGGCACCGACCGGCTGGTCACCGTGCCGGCGACCGGCGACCAGTCCATCCTGCTCACCGAGGGACCCGCGCTGGTTCCGCCGTCGGTGGACCGTCTCGGATGGGTGTGGACCACTCCCGAGGCGAGCGACGGGACGCTGACTGCCGTGCGCAGCAACGGCGAGGCCGTCTCGGTGGACGCGCCCTGGCTGGCCGACGGGACGGTACGAGCCGTCCGTGTCTCGCGGGACGGTGCCCGCATCGCGGTCGTCTGGGAGTCCGAGGGAAGCGTCATGCTCGACGTCGCGGCGATCGTCCGGCAGGGCGACATGATGCCCGTCCGTCTGGGTGAGCCCCTGAGCGTCGGCGAGACGATGACCGGCGCGACCGACATCGCCTGGGTGGAGGAGAGCATGCTGGCGGTCCTGGGAACCTCGCCGGACGCCCCGGAGCCGACCGTCCACCTGTTGCCGATCGGCGGCCCGACGACGACGCTCGAGCCGGTCCCCGGCGCCGTCAAGCTCACCGCAGGCCGCGGCGACCGCTCCCTGGTCCTGACCACCCAGGACGGACGGCTCTACGAGCGCAACGGCGCGGCCTGGCGTCCCACCGCGTTCAGCCGGCTCGCCGACCCGGCGCTGCCCGGCTGACGCCGTCCCGTCCCCGGTCGTCCCGGGGACAGCCCCGCCGTCCACAGCGGCGCAGGCGCGTGGGCCATTGTCGGCAGGCCGGTGGCCAGGCTGTGCGGATGGACCTGCGCGGCGCCGTCGCGGACGCCGGACGACTGGTGATCCCCGTCGAGTGCGCCGGCTGTGGCCGGTGGGACGTCCCGCTGTGCCCGCGGTGCGCGGCGTTGCTGCGGCGCCGCCCCGTGCGCTGCGAGCACCGGACGTCGCTCCTCGCCGGCGTCGGTACCGGGCCGATGCTGCCCACATGGTCGATCGGCGCCTACCGCGGCGCGCTGCGGGCGACGGTGCTGGCCTGGAAGAACCACCGGCGCCAGGACATCGCCGGGCAGGTCCTGGCCGCCGCCGCGCAGGCGGCCTGCCGCTGGGCGGACGACCCGGACGTCCGCGTCCTGCTCGAGGGCGAGGACGCCGTCGTCGTGATTCCCGCGCCGTCCGGCTGGCGGCGGCGCGCGGCGGGACGGCTCGTGGTGGCGGACCTCGCGGACGCGGTGGCCCGCGGGCTGGCGCGCGCGTGGAGCGGCGGGCGGGAGGTGCTGGTGCTCGACCTGCTCCGGCGCCGTGGCGGGCGGGCGCACCAGGCCGGGATGGGCGCTCGCGGACGGGCCGCCAACCGGAGCGGCACGGTGCGCGCGCGGGAGGCGCTCCCCGCGGGGACCGCCGTCGTGCTGGTCGACGACGTCGTGACCACGGGCGCCACCCTGGCGGCGTGCGCCCGCGCGGTCGAGGCGGCGGGTGGCCGTGCGGTCGCTGCGCTGGCACTCGCCTCCGCACCCGCGCCGTCCGGGGCGGCGGGGCTGACGTAGACGTCCCGCGCGTGCGGTCCCGCATGTTCCCGGGCCCTCGGCCCGAACTTCCCGCCCGGTATCCACATCGGGCCGGATCGGTACTAGCGTGATCCTATGGAGGGCACTGTCGGACCCGACGCAAGGCGCGAAGGAGCGCCGGCCGGGCCCGGCCGGGGGGAGGTGGTCGCTTCGTCGCAGGCTCGCCGTTGACCGCGCGAGCCGCCAGCAGGCCGTCACCGCGGGAGCCGCTCCCGTGTCCCGATCATGGAGGTCGCCAACCATGGAGATCGTCGTCAAGGGCCGTAACACCGAGATCGCCGGCCGGTTCCGCAGCCACGTCGAGGGCAAGCTCGGCAAGGTCGCCCAGCTCGCTCCGCGTGCCCAGCGGGTCGAGGTCGAGCTGACCCACGAGCCGAACCCGCGGCAGTCGGAGGTGTCGGAGAGGGTCGAGATCACGGTGCGTGACCGCGGGCCGGTGATCCGCGCCGAGGCCCGCGCCTCGGACCGGTACGGAGCCCTGGACCTGGCCTCGAACAAGCTCCTCGAGAGGCTGCGCCGCAGCCGCGACCGCCGCAAGAACCACCACCGCTACGCCGTCCCGGCCCCGGTCGACGCCACGCTCCCGGACCCGGCGGCGGACCGCGACGACGCAGAGATGGCCGACCGTCCGGTGCCGCCCACGACCCCGGGCGAGTGCGTCGAGGCGCAGCTCGGCGACTCGCCGGTCGTCGTGCGGCAGAAGCTGCACGAGGCCGAGCCCATGACGGTCGACCAGGCGCTGTACGAGATGGAGCTCGTCGGCCACCCGTTCTACCTCTTCATCGACGACGAGACCGGACAGCCCTGCGTCGTCTACCACCGGCACGGCTGGACGTACGGCGTCATCCGGCTCAACACCGTGATGGGCGGCGGCACGAACCACGTCGAGGAGTCGGTGACCGCCGCCGCAAGCTGACGTCGGTCGCCATTCCGGGAGGGCCGCCGCCGGGCGTCGCGAGGCGTCCGCTCGCCGCTCGTACCTCGCGGCTCCTGCCAGGCCCACCAGCCTCACGACGCTCCGCCGCCGGCCCGAACGCGCACCGTTCGGGAGGGCCGCCGCCGGCGCTCCGGCGCCGGCCCTCCCGGCCCGGACGCTCTGCTCGTGCGGCGGGGGAGGTCCGCGCCTACGCTCGCCGGATGACGGTCCACGTCGGGATCTCCGGATGGCGTTACGGGCCGTGGCGCGGCACCTTCTACCCGCGCGGGCTTCCGCAGCGGGAGGAGCTCGGCTACGTCGCGGCGCGGCTCGGCACGGTCGAGATCAACGGGTCGTTCTACTCCCTGCAGACTCCGACGAGCTATCGAAGGTGGTACGAGCAGACCCCGCAGGGTTTCCTCTTCGCGGTCAAGGGGCCACGTTTCGTCACGCACATGAAGAAGCTGACCGACGTCGGGACGCCACTGGCGAACTTCTTCGCGTCCGGAGTTCTGGCACTCGGTGAGAAGCTCGGACCGGTGCTGTGGCAGCTTCCGCCGACCCTCGCCTTCGACGCCGGACGGCTGGAACGTTTCCTGCGGCTGCTGCCACGCACCACCGGCGAGGCCGCGCGCCTCGCCGCCGGGCACGACGAGCGGCTCGAGGGACGCGCCTGGACGGAGCCGGGCCCGGACCGGCCCCTCCGGCACGCGGTCGAGGTGCGCCACGACTCCTATCGGGACCCCGCGTTCCCCGACCTCGCTCGGGCCTGCGACGTCGCCGTCGTCGTGGCCGACACCGCGGGCCGCTGGCCGTTCCTGGAGGTGATCACCGCCGACTTCCTCTACGTGAGGCTGCACGGTGACGCCGAGCTGTACGTCTCCGGCTACGACGACGTCGCGCTGGCGGAGTGGGCCCTCCGGGTGCGCAGGTGGCATGAGGAGGTCCGGGACGTCTACGTTTACTTCGACAACGACGCCAAGGTGCGGGCGCCGTTCGACGCGCTGGGCCTGTCCGGACGTCTGGCGGAGCTGCTGCCGGTACGGGAAGGGGTCTGATGGCACGCGCACCCGAACGCCCCGGCGCCGAGCAGTGGGTGCCGCAGGACGGAGACGTCGACGCGTTGCGCGAGGCCGCTCCGGGCTGCCGGGGTTGTGAGCTGTGGGCGGACGCCACCCAGGTCGTCTTCTCCGCCGGTCCCGCGCGCGCCCGCGTCGTGGTGGTGGGGGAGCAGCCGGGCGACCGGGAGGACCGCGAGGGGGCGCCGTTCGTCGGTCCGGCCGGGCGGGTGCTCTCCGACGCCCTCGAGGCCGCCGGTATCGACGCGGACCGCGTGTACTCGACGAACGCCGTCAAGCACTTCCGGTTCGTCGAGCGCGGCAAGCGCCGGCTGCACAAGAAGCCCGGCGTCGCACACCTCGAGGCCTGCCGTCCGTGGTTGCTCGCCGAGCTCGCCGCCGTGTCGCCGGACGTGGTGGTGTGCCTCGGCGCCACCGCGGCGCGGGCCGTGCTCGGCCACGACGTGCGCGTCGGGGAGGTCCGCGGACAGGTGCTCGAGGCGGAGCAGGACGCCGGCTACCGGGTCGTCGTGACCACCCACCCGTCGGCCGTGCTGCGGCTGCGCGGCAAGCCGGAGTGGGACGCGGCCTTCGCCGCGCTGGTCGAGGACCTCGGCCTCGCGACGTGATGTCGGTGGGGCCCGGCATGATGACTCGGGTGACCACGACAGCTCTCCGGCGGCGGGGCGCGAGTCCCCTGGCGCCGTCGTCCCGCACGCTCACCACCGGTCAGGCGCGCCGCATCGCGGTCGCAGCCCAGGGCCTCGACGGCCCCGCTCCGTCCGGTCGGGTCACCATGGCGCACCTCGCCCGTCTCCTGGACCGGGTCGGCCTGCTGCAGATCGACTCCGTCAACGTGCTCGCGCGGGCCCACCTGCTGCCGGTCTTCTCCCGGCTCGGCACCTACGACGTTTCGCTGCTCGACCGGGCCGCCGGCCGTGCGCCGCGGCGGATCGTGGAGTCTTGGGCGCACGTGGCCTCCTACGTCCCGCCACGGACCTACCAGCTGCTGCACTGGCGCCGCGAGGCGTACCGCGACAAGGAGAAGCGGTACGAGCAGCAGTACCCGGGCCTGCTCGCCGGCGTCCGAGACCTCGTCGCGGAGCACGGCCCGGTGACGGCCGGCGAGCTGCATGCGATCCTCGGGCACGAGCGTGGACCGAAGGAGCACTGGGGCTGGAACTGGACGCCCGCCAAGCACGCCCTCGAGCACCTGTGGGACGTCGGCGAGGTCGTCGTCTCCCACCGGACCAGCCAGTTCGAGCGGTCCTACGACCTTGCCGAGCGGGTGCTGCCGCCCGAGGTCCATGCCGCGCCCCTGCTCGACAAGCCGGACGCGATCCGGGAGCTCGTCCGGATCGCGGCCCGGGCGCACGGCGTCGGGACCGTCGGATGCCTCGCCGACTACTTCCGGCTCCGCATCGACGCCACGACGACGGCGGTGCGCGAGCTCGTCGAGGAAGGGGCGCTCGAGCCGGTCCAGGTGTCCGGCTGGGGCAGGCCGGCCTACCTCGACGTGACCGCCCGCGTGCCCCGGCGGACCCGCGTCCGTGCCCTGCTGGCGCCGTTCGACCCGCTCGTCTTCGAGCGTGACCGGCTGCTGGCGCTCTGGGGCATGCACTACCGGATCGGGATCTACACCCCGCCCGAGCAGCGCACGCACGGCTACTACGTCCTGCCGTTCCTGCTCGGCGAGCACCTCGTCGCACGTGTCGACCTCAAGGCCGACCGTCGTTCCGGCGTCCTGCGGGTCCGCTCGGCATTCTCCGAGCGGCCTGAGGAGGTGGCCGGCCTGCCCCGTACGGGCGGCGGAGCATGGCCGGACCGGCATGACGTCGTCACCGAGCTGACCGCGGAGCTGCACGAGATGGCGGCCTGGCTGGGGCTGGAGGACCTCGCCGTCGACCCGGACGCCGCAGGGGACCTCGTCGCCGAGCTCGCCCGACAGGTCCTCGGACGTCCCACCGCCACGTAGGCCGCACCAGTACGCCCCGGCCAGCCCCGGGCGCACACGCCGGGCGGGCCAGCGCCTACCATGGGGCGTGCGCCCGGACGCGGGCGCTCGTGCCGCGGATGCCCCGCCACGACCGACGACCTGGAGTGCTGCGTGCCTTCGATCCTCGACAAGATCCTCCGGATGGGCGAGGGGCGCGTCCTGAAGAAGCTGACCGCCATGGCGGCGGAGGTGGACGCGCTCGAGGACTCGGTGTCCAACCTCAGCGACGCGGAGCTGCGCGAGGAGACGGACCGGTTCAAGGCCCGGTACGCCGACGGCGAGTCGCTCGACGACCTCCTGCCCGAGGCGTTCGCCACGGTCCGGGAGGCCGCCACGCGCACGCTCGGACAACGGCACTTCACCGTGCAGGTCATGGGCGGTGCCGGCCTGCACCTGGGCAACATCGCCGAGATGAAGACCGGTGAGGGCAAGACGCTCGTCGCGACGCTGCCGGCCTACCTCAACGCGCTGACCGGCAAGGGCGTGCACGTCGTGACCGTCAACGACTACCTCGCCTCGTACCAGAGCGAGCTCATGGGCCGCGTCTACCGGTTCCTGGGGCTGAGCACCGGGACCGTCGTGGCCGGTCAGAAGCCCGACGAGCGCCGGGAGCAGTACGCCGCCGACATCACCTACGGCACGAACAACGAGTTCGGCTTCGACTACCTGCGCGACAACATGGCGTGGACGGTCGATGAGCTCGTCCAGCGCGGCCACCACTTCGCCATCGTCGACGAGGTCGACTCCATCCTCATCGACGAGGCGCGGACCCCGCTGATCATCTCCGGTCCGGCGCAGGGCGACGTCAACAAGTGGTATCTCGAGTTCGCCCGGCTCGTGACGCGCATGAAGAAGGACGAGGACTACGAGGTCGACGAGAAGAAGCGCACGGTCGGCATCCTCGAGCCCGGCATCGAGAAGGTCGAGGACCACCTCGGCATCGACAACCTCTACGAGTCGCTCAACACCCCGCTGATCAGCTTCCTCAACAACGCCGTCAAGGTGAAGGAGCTCTTCAAGCGGGACAAGGACTACATCGTCAAGAACGGCGAGGTCCTCATCGTCGACGAGCACACCGGCCGTGTGCTGGCCGGCCGGCGCTACTCCGAGGGTCTGCACCAGGCCATCGAGGCCAAGGAGAACGTGCAGATCAAGGCCGAGAACCAGACGCTCGCCACCATCACGCTGCAGAACTACTTCCGCCTCTACGACAAGCTCGCGGGCATGACCGGTACCGCCGAGACCGAGGCGGCCGAGTTCGCCAACACGTACAAGATCGGCGTCGTCCCGATCCCGACGAACAAGCCGATGATCCGGCTCGACCAGCCCGACTTCGTCTACAAGGGTGTCGAGCAGAAGTACACCGCCATCGTCGAGGACATCGTCGAGCGGCACGAGGACGGCCAGCCGGTGCTCGTCGGCACCACCAGCGTGGAGAAGTCCGAGGTGCTCTCGAAGATGCTCAAGAAGAAGGGCGTCCCGCACGAGGTCCTCAACGCCAAGCAGCACGAGCGCGAGGCGAACATCGTCGCCATGGCCGGGCGCAAGGGTGCGGTCACCGTGGCGACCAACATGGCCGGGCGCGGCACCGACATCATGCTGGGCGGCAACGCCGAGCACATCGCCGTCGCCGACCTCAAGAAGCGAGGCCTGGACCCGGGGGAGAACCCGGAGGAGTACGAGGCGGCCTGGCCCGACGCGCTCGAGGCCGCCCAGAAGGCGGTCGCCAAGGAGCACGACGAGGTCGTCGAGCTCGGTGGGCTGTACGTGCTCGGCACGGAGCGGCACGAGTCCCGGCGCATCGACAACCAGCTCCGTGGACGCTCCGGCCGCCAGGGCGACCCGGGGGAGTCCCGGTTCTACCTGAGCCTCGAGGACGACCTCATGCGGTTGTTCAACTCGGGGCTCGCGATGCGTGTCATGGACTCCGGCGCCTACCCGGACGACATGCCCCTGGAGCACAAGTTCGTCTCCAAGGGCATCGCCAGCGCCCAGGCCCAGATCGAGGCGCGCAACTTCGAGACCCGGAAGAACGTCCTGAAGTACGACGACGTGCTGTCCAAGCAGCGCAACATCGTCTACGAGGAGCGTCGCCGGATCCTCGGCGGGGAGGACCTCGAGAACCAGGTCAAGCAGTTCCTGGACGACGTCGTCACCTCGCTGGTGACCGAGTACACCGCCGCGGGTGCCCCGGAGACCTGGGACCTCGAGACGCTGTGGACCGAGCTGCGCAACACCTATCCCGTCACGATCACGGTCGAGGACGTCATCGAGGAGGCGGGCAGCGCCACCCGGTTGAGCCAGGAGATGCTGCTCGAGGAGCTCCGGTCCGACATCCGCGTGGCGTACGACGAGCGCGAGGAGCAGCTGGGCGAGGAGGTCATGCGCCAGCTGGAGCGCCGCGTGGTGCTCTCGGTGCTGGACCGGAAGTGGCGCGAGCACCTCTACGAGATGGACTACCTCAAGAACGGCATCGGCCTGCGTGCCATGGCCCAGCGTGACCCGCTGGTGGAGTACCAGCGCGAGGGCTACGACCTGTTCATGGCGATGAACGAGGCCATCAAGGAGGAGTCGGTCCGGTACCTGTTCCAGCTCGAGATCAAGAAGCCGGCCGAGCAGGAGGAGCGCACCGACGGCCAGGCGCCGATCGTCACCGCGGCCTCGGCCGCGGCCACGGCGAGCGCCGCAGCGAGCAGCGACGACGGGAAGCGGGCCGCGGACGACGCCAAGACGAAGGACGGCGACACCGCGGACCTGCTCGGGCTCGAGGCGCCGGCACGGCCGACGAAGCTCAGCTACTCGGCCTCCGCGATGGACGGCAACCCCACGCCGAGCCTCGCCGGCGAGACCGGTGCGACCTCGGGAGGCGGCTCAGGCTCAGCCGGCACGGGCTCGGCCGGCGCAGGCGGCGGCGCGCAGCCGCAGAACCGCGAGCAGCGCCGGGCCGCGGCGCGGGCGGCCAAGAAGAAGCGCTGACCCGCGGCGGGAATAGGGTGCAGGTGCCCGATGTTCCGCCTTCGGAACATTCATGCAAAGGCATCGATCAGGAGTCGGCACCATGCAGTTCGGAATCTTCAGCGTCAGCGACGTCACGACCGACCCCACGACGGGTCGGATACCTGACGACACGGAGCGCGTGCGGTCGATGCTCGCGATCGCGCAGCACGCCGACGAGGCGGGCCTCGACGTCTTCGCCACCGGTGAGCACCACAACCCGCCGTTCGTCGCGTCCTCGCCGACCACGATGCTGGGGTACCTCGCCGCGTCGACGAAGAACATCGTGCTGTCGACCGCCACCACGCTCATCACGACCAACGACCCGGTGAAGATCGCCGAGGACTACGCCATGCTGCAGGTCCTCTCGAACGGCCGGATGGATCTCATGATGGGCCGCGGCAACACCGGCCCGGTCTACCCGTGGTTCGGCAAGGACATCCGCCAGGGCATCAACCTGGCCATCGAGAACTACGCGCTGCTGCGCCGCCTCTGGGAGGAGGACGTGGTCGACTGGCAGGGCAAGTTCCGCACGCCGCTGCAGGGCTTCACCGCCACGCCCCGACCGCTCGACGGCGTCCCGCCGTTCGTCTGGCACGGATCGATCCGCAGCCCCGAGATCGCCGAGCAGGCCGCGTACTACGGCGACGGCTTCTTCCACAACAACATCTTCTGGCCCATGAGCCACACGACGCGCATGGTGCAGTACTACCGGCAGCGGTTCGAGCACTACGGGCACGGGCGTGCGGACCAGGCGATCGTCGGCCTCGGCGGGCAGTTCTTCGCCCGCAAGAACAGTCAGGACGCCTGGAACGAGTTCCGCCCCTACTTCGACAACGCCCCGGTCTACGGCCACGGCCCCTCGATGGAGGAGTTCACCGCCGAGACCCCGCTCACGGTCGGCAGCCCGCAGCAGATCATCGACCGCTACGCCGCGATGCGTGAGCACGTCGGCGACTACCAGCGCCAGCTCTTCCTCATCGACCACGCCGGCCTGCCGCTGAAGACCGTGCTCGAGCAGATCGACATCCTCGCCGAGGAGATCGTCCCGGCGCTGCGCAAGGAGATGGAGCCGCACCGTCCCGACGGCGTCCCGTCCGGCCCGCCGAGCCACGCCGAGCGGGTGGCCGCGGCCCGGGCGTCCGGTGCAGAGCACCAGGGCCACGTCGCGGGCGAGGACCGGTGGACCGGGAAGAGCCCGGCGGGCGAGACCGTTACCGAGTCCGAGACCTCGGCCGAGCGCTGAGGTCCGGCGAAGGGAGCAGAGCATGAACGAGCGCACGATCGTCGCGATCTCGGCCGGTCTGGGCCAGCCCAGCTCCACGCGGCTGCTGGCCGACCGGCTCACGGAGGCCACGACGGCGGAGCTGGCGAGCCGAAACGTCGGCGCGCGGGTGGAGACGATCGAGCTGCGCGGCATCGCCCACGAGATCGTCAACGCCATGCTCACCGGCTTCCCGACCGGGAGTCTGCGGGAGGCGCTCGACACGATGACGGCCGCGGACGGGCTCGTCCTCGTCTCCCCACTGTTCACCACCACCTACTCCGGCCTGTTCAAGTCGTTCATCGACGTCATCGACAAGGACTCGCTCACCGGCATGCCGGTGCTGCTCGGTGCCACGGGCGGGACGGCCCGGCACTCCCTCGCCCTCGAGTACTCGATGCGTCCGCTGCTGACCTACCTGCGGGCGGACGTGGTGCCCACCTCGGTGTTCGCCGCGACCGACGACTGGTCCGGTGAGGTCGACACGGTCAACCCGTTGCCGGCTCGGATCCGGCGCGCCGGCAAGGAGCTCGCGGACCGCGTCGCGGAGCGTCCGGCCGACGGTGCGGCAGGCCTGTACGACGACGTCCCGTCCTTCGACCAGATGCTGCGGGGCATCTGACCCGAGAGAGCTCAACCGATCTGCAGGGCCGTGGCGCGCCACCTGCCGCGGTGCGCCTCGAGCCGGACGGCGGCGGCGCGCAGGTGGCTGCCGTCGTGGACGACGACGGACGCCTCCACGGTCCCGGCCTCGATCCGGCACACGTGCACCCTGCGGATGATCGCCCGTGCAGCCATCCGGGGCCGTCCCTGGATCCGCTCGGCGAGGCCCGCGCGCCGGGACACGGACTCGAAAAGCTCGGGTGCGAGCCACCGCGCCAGCTGTGCGACCGGCCGGCTGCCGCACAGCACCTCGACGGTCGAACGGACCAGGGCGCCTGCCCACTGCTGCGGATCGGGGAGGTCAACCTCGTCGACCGGCGCGCTCTCCTCGTCCGGTCCGCACGCCCGTACCGGCGGTCCGGCGAAGCGGACGCGGTCCCAGGGGTGGGCGGCCGACGTCCGGGGTGTACCGGTGCCGCCGGGACGCTCGACGCCGGTACGCGGCGTGCCCGGGCGGACCGGGCGGGTGAGGGTCGTGGTCATCGTGTCTCCTCGGTCGGGATCTGCAGGGTCAGGTCGGGCTGGATGAGGTGCGGGTCGGTGCCGATGGCGTCACGGTTGGTCTCGTACCAGCCGGGCCATGCGGCCGCGACGTCACCGGCGTGGGCGTCAGGGCCCAGGTGGTCGGCCGCGATCGACCAGAGGGAGTCGCCCGGCCGCACGCGGTAGGTGCGCTCGTGCGTGCCGGGCGTGGGAGTCTCACCGGGGTCGGTGGCCGGCTCGGCCTCTGGGTCGGCGGGCGCGGCGGTCCGCGGCGCGGCCGGCTCTGGGTCCGGCGGTGGCGCGGACCGGCTCGGCTCGGGCTCGCTCGGGACCTGCGTCGCCGGTGCGTCCTCGGGTGCGCCCCAGCCCAGGTCGTGCGGGACGTGCGTGCCGGCCGGTGCCGCCGCGGCAGACCCGAGCGCGACCGAGGCGCCGACGCCCGCCGCCGCCGTGCTCAGCAGAGCGCGTCGCAGGAACGGGAAGCCCCAGCGGCGCACCGCGCGTTCGAGCGCGAGCGCCCGGCGGCCCGTCGCGCGGGCGCCGTGCACCATGAGGGCAGCCACGCAGGTCGTCGTGTACCAGCCCGCTGCGAGGCACCCGGCCCACATGGTCAGGGCGGCCACCGCGTCGGCGACGTCGCGGGTGTCGGCTATCGCTGGCGTCGCCGACCACGCCGAGACGCCCAGCCACGCGCACAGCGCAGCCGAGACCGTCATGAGGACCACGGCCAGCCGGGTGGTCGGACGTTCGGTCATGTTCGATCCGTTCGGTCTCTATCGTGGCGGTTGATGATGATTGATGCACGTAGACGTGATTTGTACCTCAGTCATGACGCTCGCGCAAGGGTGGGTGGCAACGCCTCCTCGTCGCGCGTGAGCCCAGTAGCGTCGTCCCATGAGGTGGGAGGCGCTCTTCGAGGACCTGGAGGGACAGCTCTCCGCCGCGGAACGCGCGCAGGACGACGCCCTCGTCGCCGAGCTGACCGAGGCCGAGGTCGGTACCACCGCGTTCGCGGACCGGATCCGGGCGCGGCGGGGCCACGAGGTGCGGTTCCGCCTGCGAACCGGCGAGGACGTCGCCGGCGTCGTCCTCGACGCGGCCCCGCAGTGGGTCCTCCTCGGCGAGGCGGACCGTCGTACGCTCTGCCCGCTGACGTCGGTCCAGGCCGCCTGGCCGCTCGGCCCGGTGGCACCCGAGCCGGGTGCGGTCGAGCGGCGGCTCGGCATGTCCCACGTGCTTCGCGCGCTCGCCCGGGAGGGGGCGCGGGTCCGGGTGGCGTGCGAGGGCGGCTCCTACACGGGCTGGCTGACTCGCGTCGGCGCGGACCACGTCGACCTGCGGTCCGCGGCCGGTGAGCCGGTCTCCCTCACGCTCGCGCTGCGGTCCGTGGTCCTCGTCTCGACCGTGTGACGCTCACCAGGGTGCCGACGGGACGTGGCCCGCCGTGGGCCTGCACGCGTCAGGGGTGCTGTTCCGCCTCGATGCGTGCCTTGGTGCGCTCGTACTGCTCCGAGATGTACTGCTCGAGCGCCGTGTCCTCGATCCGCCAGACCTTCTTCGGACCGACCTGGATGGCGCGAAGCTCACCGGACCGCACGAGGGTGCGGACCTGGGCGACGGAGACGGCCAGGGCCTCCGCGACGTCGGCCAGGGTGAGGAATCGCTGCGGCATGCGTCCATGATGGCACCGTCGCGGACCAGGCACGTGCGCCGGGATGGCCCTGTGGACAATGATGGGAGCTCGGCCGCATCGCTTGGCACGATGGAGCGCCCAGGCACGAGGGGGGAGCGATGAGCACCGACGACCTACCGCAGGCACGCCGCCTGCGCCGTCCCACGTGGCGGGATCCGCGCCTCGGTGTGGGCCTGCTGCTCGTCGGGGGATCCGTGGCGCTCGGGACGTGGGCGGTCCGCGACGCGGCCGCCACCGTCGAGGTCTACGCCGCGGCAGACGCGCTCACGCCGGGCGACGTCGTCACCGGTGACGACCTCCTGGTCCGCGAGGTCCGGCTCGGCGACGACGAGGACCTGTACCACCTGGTGGCGGACGGCCTCCCGGAACGTGCCGTCGCCGTCCGCACCGTCGGCCCGGGGGAGCTCGTCCCGCGCGCCGCCCTGGGCGGTCCGGACGCCGTGGAGGTCCAGCCCGTCGTGGTCGACCTCGGCCTGTCCGTCCCGGCCGGGCTCGAGCCCGGGGCCACCGTGGACCTGTGGCTCGCGCCCGCCGCCCCGGTGGGCGGCGCCGCGCCGTCGGCCGAGCCACCGCCCGACCCCGAGCTCCTGGTCGGCGGTCTCGTCGTGGCCGAGATCCTTCAGGAAGACTCGGTGATCGCGGGGGCCGACGGTACGTCGATCGAGGTCCTGGTACCTCGGCGGGACGTCTCGACCGTCCTGGCCGCCCTGTCCGGCGACGGCCGCCTCGTCGCGGTGCCGACCATGGCGGACACCGACCGCCCCGCGGGCGGTGAGCCGGAGGAGACGCCGGACGAGTCCCCGACGGCGAGCGAGACGTGACGGCGGGCGTCCTCCTGGCGCTGACCGGGCCGGTCGAGTCGGACCTGGTCCGGGCGCTCGACGCGCCCGGGTCCGGCGTGCGTGTGGTCCGCCGCTGCGCCGATGTCGCGGAGGTCCTCGCGGCCGCCGCCGCGGGGCTCGGCGCGATCGCCGTCGTCGGCACCGACCTCGCCGGGGTGGACCGCTCCGTGGTGCGGCGCCTGCACGACTCCGGAGCCCGGGTGCTGCTCGTCGCCGCACCGGACGACCTGCACCGCGCGGGCGCCCTCGGGGCCGACGCCGTCGAGCCGGCGGGTGTCGCCGCCGCGACCCTGGCCGACGCCGTGGCCGCCGTCGTCGGGGACGGCACCTCGCGTGGACGGCACCTCACCCGGGGCGCCCGGCCCACCGCACCCGAGGAGGATGCACCCCGCCCGGTCGAAGACGTGCCGGCCCGTCAGGGCGGACCTGAGGCTCCACCGCCCCCGCCGCCACCTGCCGACGACGGTCGCGCGAGCGACGACGTCGGGACCGGTGCCGACGGCGGCGAGGAGACCCGCCCACCGCAGACGCGCGGACAGCTCGTCGTGGTCTGGGGACCGCCGGGCGCACCCGGTCGGACCACGTTGGCGGTCACCCTGGCGTCCGAGCTCGCCGGGCTCGCGTCGCGGTCGCTGCTGGTCGACGCCGACACCGAGGCGCCCTCAGTCACCCAGGTGCTCGGCATCCTGGACGACGCCTCTGCGGTGGCCTCGGTGTCCCGGCTGGCCCTGTCCGGGCGGCTCGATCCGACCGCGCTGCTGCGCGCCTGCCCGCTGGTGGACGGATCGATGCACGTGATGACCGGGCTGACCCGGGCGGACCGATGGCGCGAGCTGCCCGCCGCGGCGCTGGAGGTGGTCTGGGACGTGGCCCGCGCGGCCGTGCCGTGGACGGTCGTCGACACCGGCAGCACCCTGCCCGAGGCGGACGGCTCCGGATTCGGGCCCAGCCGGCACGAGGCCACCGCGTCGGCGCTGGCGGCCGCCGACGTCGTCGTGGTGGTCGGCTCCGGGGACCCGGTCGGCATGCGTCGGCTCGTCATGGCCCTCGGAGACCTGGGCGAGGCCGACCTCATGGCGACGGCGAAGCGGTTCGTCGTGGTGAACCGGGTCCGGAGCACCGCCGCGGGTCGCGCCCCGGCCCAGGCCGTCCACGAGGCCCTCTCTCGGTTCGCCGGTGTGAGCGACGCCGTCCTCGTCCCCGAGGACCGGGCCGCGCTCGACAAGGCGGTCATGCAGGGCCGTGCGCTGCCGCAGGTGGTTCCCGGCTCGCCGGCCCGTACGGAGATCGAACGGCTCGCCCGGCGGCTGGCGGGCGAGCGCCCGCGGTCCCGGCGTCGGCGCCTCGCGCGCGTGCGCGGCTGAGCGGTGCGCCCGGCGCTGCCAGACTGGGCTCATGCGGATCTACCTGCCCGCCACGGCGGGCGACCTGGCCGATGACGCCGGCGTGACGCCTCGCTGGGCGCACACGGTGACCGGCGCCCTGCGGCGGGAGATGCCGGACGAGGAGGACGAAGGACTCGAGATGACCGCGACGCTCGCGGCCGCGGACGACTCCGTCCGGCTGCTCGCGGGTGCGGTGCGTGCGGACACCGCGTCCTCGCTCCTGGTGCCGCGGCGGGTCGTCGCCGCCGCCGACGTGCCGGACGACGCCGTCGCGCCCGCAGGTGCCGACGGCGACCGCCTCCCGACCGCGGTCCGACTCCGTGAGACCGTCACGTGGGACCACGTCGTCGCGCTGCTCGTGGACGAGGCGGCCGCCGAGGAGGACGTCGCGGCGGCCGCCGCGGGCGACGAGGAGGCGCTGGAGCGCAGCGCGGAGCGGGATCTGCTCTGGTACGACGTCACGGAGCGGGTGGACCTGCTGGGGGAGCTCAGCGCCGGACGCTGACGGTCGACGCGCCGGACGGCTCCCGCCGGATCGAGACCCGGTCGGGGATCCGGTCCTTCATCTCCGACACGTGCGAGACGACGCCGACCGCGCGCCCGCCCTCGCGAAGCCGTGACAGCTCGGTCATGACGGCGTCCAACGTCTCCGGGTCCAGAGAGCCGAAGCCCTCGTCCACGAACAGCGTGCCGAGCTCGATGCCCCCTGCCTCCGAGCGGACCACGTCGGCCAGACCGAGGGCGAGGCACAAGGACACGTAGAACGTCTCGCCGCCGGAGAGGGTGTGCGGGTCCCGCGGCGTCTCGGTGACCTGGTCACGGACGCGGAGCCCGAGTCCGGCCTTGCGGGAGCGTTGACCGCCCTCGCGCTCGTCGATCCGTTCCAGCGCGTACCGTCCGTCCGACATCGTCGCCAGCCGGTCGTTCGCCGCCGCGACGACGTCCTCGAACCGCCGGAGCAGCACGTACGTGGCGAGCGTGGTGTCGATCGTGTTGCCCTCGCCCGCCGTGGCGAGTGCGGCCGTCCGGAGCACCGGAGCCGCCCGGCCTGCGGCCTCGATGTGCGCCTGCACCGCTGTCGTCAGCCGCTCGGCGGCCGCGAGCGTCTGCCGGCACCGCAGCGCGGCCTCGCTCGCGGCGCCGGCCGCTCGGGTCAGGTCGGCCATGGCGTCCGCGTGCGCGGCCTCCGCGGCGGCGACGTCGGGCGTGGTCCGGCCGTCGAGATCGGCCAGCTCCGGCTCGGCGAGGCCTTGCGCCACCCGTGTCGCCTCGGCCCGGTGACGCTCGACCAGGTCGGCGAGGCTCGCCGCCTCCGTCTCCGGCAGCAGCGCGGCCCGCGCCGCCTCGGGGTCCTCGAGGCCGACGGCGTCGAGCCGCTCGCGCAGGCGGGCCGCGGCGTCCGCACGCGCCTCCCGTGCCGTGCGGACCTCGGCGGTGGCGTCCGCGAGCCGGCGGGCCGCCCGGGCCCGGCCACGGAGCCGCTCGGCCCGCTCGACCACCGACGCATGCTCGCCCCGCGCCTCGGCGCACCGCTCCTCGTCCTCGGCGAGCCGGCGGACCTGTGCCTCGAGCCGCTCGGCACGAGCGGCGTCGGCCGCGCGCGCGGCGCCGAGCCGTTCGACGACGTGGCCGGTCTCGGCGTCGTGCTCGGCCAGCCGATGGTCCAGCTCGGCGTGACGGATCACGGCGGCCTCCGCCTCCCGGAACGCCGCCTCGGCCCGGTCGAGCGCCTCCTCGGCGGCCGCGACGCTCGCGCCACCGGCCGCCTGGCGCAGCCCGGCGAGCCGGGTGGTGACCTCGGTGTGGGTCGAGCGGGCCTCCGTCAGCAGTCCGTCCGCCTCGGCGCGGGCGCGCTCGGCTGCGGCGACGTCCTCGTCCGCCGCATGCTCGTCCGTCGCACGCGCCGGATCGGGGTGCTCGGTCGCGCCGCACACGGCGCACGGCCGGCCGGGCTCGAGCTCCGCGGCGAGCGCGCCGGCCATCCCCGCCACCCAGCGACGACGGACCTCGTGCTCGGCGTCGAGGGTCCCCCGGGCGTCGCGGGCGGCCTGCTCGAGCCGCTGCTTCGCGGCTGTCACCTCGGCCTCGGTGGCCTCGGCGTCCTGCGCGGCACGGAGCACCGCGTAGGCCTGTTCCTGGGCGACGCGTGCCCGTTCCCGGCGCGAGCCGGCGTCCCGGTACCGGTCGAGCTCGCTGACGAGCGCCTGCCGCGCGGCCGGCCGGGCGTCGACCTGCGCCGCCAGCTCCGCGGTCCGGCGGGTGGCGGCGTCGGCCTCGGCGCGCGCCTCCCGGACCGCACGAGCCCGCGCCGGCAGCGCCTCCTCGATCGTGGCGAGGGGTTCGAGCCACCCCAGCGTCGTGGTCGCCTCCTCCAGCGCGGCGCGGACGGCCTCGGGCTCGGTGAGGTCCTCCAGGCCGTGACCGCTCGCGGCGACGGCGGCCTGCTCCCGGGCCGCTGCGGCCCGCTCGTCGCGGGCAACGGCCCGGTCCACCTCGTCCAGCAGCGGCCCGATCGGCGCCGCCCGCCGGGCGAGGTCCAGCCGGGCGACGGCGTCCTCCACCGCCTCCCGGTCCTCCCGGAGGCGATGCTCGGCGGCCTCGAGGTCCGCGCGGCGCGCGAGGCGGGACGCCAGCTCACGCGCGGAGTCGAGCAGGGCCCGGGCCGCGCTCTCCGCCGCGGCACAGGCGTCCCGGCGCTCGACGTCGCGGCGCTCACGGTCGGCCCACAGCTCGCACACCTGCTCGGCGAGCTTCCGGAGCCGGTCACCGTCCGGCACCGCCGCCGCCTCCCGCAGGCTCGCGACCGCGGCCCGGCCGGTCTGCTCCTCCGCGGCGGGAGCGGCACCGCGGCCAGGGGCAGGGTCCTCACCGCCGTGCGCCGCCCGAGCCAGGGCGTCGGCCGCGGAGACGACCTCCTGGTGCGCGGTGTGGACGGTCTCGCGGGCCTGACGCGCCATCTCCGCGAGCCGCTGCTGGAGCCGGTCGTAGATCTCCGTGCCGAAGACCTCCTGCAGGACCGAGCGCCGGTCCTCGGGGCGTGCTCGCAGGAAGGCGGCGAACTGCCCCTGGGGAAGGACCACGGTCTGGGTGAACTGGGCGCGGTCCAGCACGACGATGCGCGCGAGCTCGTCGCCCACCTCCTGCACGTGCGCGGACACCGGGACGCCAGGCGTGACATCGCTGTCGCCGGCTAGCCGCCAGAGCTTGGCGCGGGCGTTCTGCACGGTCACGCCGTCCCCGCGCCGCTTCGGCCGCTCGTGCTTGGGGGAGCGCCAGACCCGGAACGTGCCGGCACCGGTGGAGAAGACGAGCTCGACGAACGGCTCCACGCCGGGGTCCGCGTGGTCGGAGTGCAGCCGGTCGTCCGACGACTCGGCACCGACCGTGCCGTACAGCGCGAACACTATGGCGTCCAGGAGCGTGGACTTGCCCGCACCGGTCGGCCCCTCGAGCAGGAACAGCCCGCCGGCAGCCAGCTCCTCCAGGTCGATGGTGTGCCGCCCCGGAAACGGGCCGATGGCCTGCACCGTCAGCCGGTGGATGCGCATCAGGCGCTCCGCTCCGCGGCCAGCACCGACTCGTACGCCTGCCGCAGCACGGCCACCTCCGCCTCCTCCGCCGGTCGTCCGCCGGCCGCGCGGAGGAAGGAGGTGGCCACCTCGAGCGGGTCCTGCGCGACGGTCGCGGCCGACGGCCCCGGCCGCCGGGCGGGGACGTCCGCCGGGTCGTGACGCAGCACCAGGGCGTGCGGGAAGCGCCGGGACACCCGCGCCCAGAGCTGCTCGGGCCGGACCGGGTCCGTGACGGTGACACGCACCCAGTGACCGGTGAGGTGGTCGAACCGGCGGCCCAGCACCTCCTCCAGCGGTCCGGTGACGTCCGCGAGCGGGCGCGGGACGGGCGTCTCGACCAGGTCGACGTCCCGGACGCCGTCGGGGCCGAGGTCCACGATCGCCGTCGACTTGCGGTGCCGGGCCTCGGAGAAGGAGAAGGCGAGCGGGCTGCCGGCGTACCGCATCGCCGGGTCGACGCCGTCGCGCCCGACCCGCTGCGGTCCGTGCAGGTGACCGAGCGCGACGTAGTCCAGGCCCACGTCCGCGAAGACGCCGGACGGCACCTGGTCGACCCCGCCGACCCGGATGTCCCGCTCCGACTCGCTCGGCGCGCCGCCCGTGACGAACGTGTGCGCGACGAGCGCCGCGGGCGTGGCCCGGGCCTCGGCAGCGCGCCGCCGCGCGAGGTCCGACCGGACGCGGGCGAGGGCTGCGGTCGTGACCGCCTCGTGCGAGCGGGCGGGGACCGTCCGGCCGGCGCCGTCCTCGCCCGGGTCGGCGAGGTCCTCGCGGGCGAGGTCCGGGTCGAGGTAGGGCAGCGCGTACACGCGGGCGCCGAGCGAGCCGTCGGCCGCCGGCAGCTCCACCGGCCGGCCGAGGTCCGGCACCCGGGCGCGGACGCAGAGCCGGTCCCGGAAGAGCCCGGAGCCGAAGCCCAGCCTGGTGGCCGAGTCGTGGTTCCCGGGGGTGAGGACCACGCGGGTGTGCTCGGTCAGCCGGGTCAGCGCGTCGGAGAGCAGGGCGACCGAGTCCACCGGGGGGAGCGCCCGGTCGTAGACGTCCCCGGCGACGAGCACGGCGTCCACCCGCTCCTCACGCACCACCTCGACCAGGTGGTCGAGGAACGCCGCGTGATGGTCGGTGAGGTCCACACCGTGCAGGGTCCGGCCCAGGTGCCAGTCCGAGGTGTGGAGGATCCGCATGCTTCGGACGGTAGACCCCGGTCCCGACATCGCCGCGGGAACACGCCCGCGGGAGCCCTACCTCCCGCGCGCCTCCCGCCAGGCCGCGACGACCTTCTCCACGTCTGCCGGGGCGACCGGCACCACCGGGCCGGTGGGCGTGCGGATGAAGGCCGCGACCCGCGCGTTGAGCTCCTGCACCGTCTCGCGCACCGCGTCCTCGGTCGGGAGGTCACGGACGGTCTCGGGCAGCCTCGCGACCTCCTTGCGCAGCTGCAGCCCGGGCGGCAGGAAGACGTCGGCGGGGACCTCCTCGTCCCGGATCTTCTGCCGGAGCCACCAGTCCTCGTCCGGCGGCCGGTCATCCGCGAGCGGCTTGCCGGCACCGGGCAGGTCGTCGAACTCCCCGCGGGCCGTGGCCGCGCGGATGATCTCGTCGACCCAGTTCCCGACCGGCACGCCCGGGGGCTTGCGCTCCGTCATGCGGACCAGTCTGTCAACCGTGGACCGGTGCGCGCAGGCCGTTCGGCTCGGCTCAGTCCTGCTGGGCGCCGAGGATCTCCAGCACCTCCTCGTGCAGCAGCCCGTTCGTGGCGACGGCGTTCCCCCCGAACGGCCCGTCGGTGCCGTCCAGACCGGTGAACCGGCCGCCGGCCTCGGTGACGATCGGCACCAGCGCGGCCATGTCGTACAGCTCCAGCTCCGGCTCGCACGCGATGTCCACCGCCCCCTCGGCCACGAGCATGTAGGACCAGAAGTCCCCGTACGCGCGGGTCCGCCACACGTCCTGCGCCAGCGACAGGAACGAGCGCAGCGACCCGCGCTCCGCCCAGCCGTGCAGGCTGGAGTAGGACAGCGAGGCGTCCTGGAGCGAGGACACCTTCGAGACGCTCAGCTGGCGCGCGGCCGAGAGCGACCGGCCGGTCCACGCGCCGGATCCCTTCGCGGCCCACCACCGCCGGTTCAGCGCCGGCGCGGAGACCACCCCGAGCACCACCTCGCCGTCCTCGACGAGCCCGACGAGCGTGGCCCAGACCGGGACGCCCCGGACGAAGTTCTTGGTCCCGTCGATCGGGTCGATCACCCACTGGCGTGGGGAGTGGCCCGTCGTGCCGAACTCCTCGCCCAGCACCGAGTCCCGCGGGCGGGTCCGGGAGAGCTGGCTGCGGACGATCTCCTCCGCGGTGCGGTCGGCGTCCGAGACCGGCGTGAGGTCCGGCTTGGTCTCCACGGCCAGGTCCTGCGCCCCGAAGCGGCTCATCGTCTGGCCGTCCACCTGGTCGGCGATCACGTGCGCCAGACGCAGGTCGTCGGTGTAGCGGCTCGAGGCGTGCACAGTCATGTCGGGCAACCTATCGCGGGGCGGCTCGCCTCCCGGCCAGGGCGCACCGGGACCGGCTACGCTCGACGCCGATGCCCTCCCGGACCGTCGCGGCACCGGGCCCTGACCCGGTCCTGCTCGCCGAGCACCGCCCCACGGTCGCCGGCGCCGCGACCTCCTACCGTGTGTGGGGCGATCCCGACGCCGCCACCACGCTCGTCGCCGTCCACGGGTTCCGAGGGGACCACCACGGGCTGCTGCCGATCGTCGCCCACCTGCCGGGCCACCGGGTGATCACCCCGGACCTGCCCGGCTTCGGCGAGTCCGCGCCGTTCCCCGGGACGCACGACCTGGCGGCCTACGCCGCCTGGCTCACCGAGCTGTGCGACCTGCTGCGGTCCGGGTTCCCCGACACGCCGGTCGCGCTCCTCGGGCACTCCTTCGGGTCCGTCGTCGCAGCCGCCGCGGTGGCGGGCGGGCTCCGGCCGGACCGGCTGGTGCTGGTCAATCCCATCGCCGCGCCCGCGCTCCAGGGGCGGCGGGCGGTGCTGTCGGCGATCGCCGTCGGGTACTACCGGCTCGGTGCGCGGCTGCCCGCTGCGCTCGGCAACCAGCTCCTCGCGAACCGGGCCGTCGTGCGGGCGATCAGCCAGCTCATGGTGACCACGCGGCAGAAGCCGCTGCGGCGGTGGATCCACGACCAGCACCATCGGTACTTCTCCGGCTACGCCGACCGGCGCGTGGTCCTCGAGGCGTTCTCGGCGTCGGTCTCGCACGACGTCGCCGAGCACGCGGCCGGCCTCACGGTGCCGACCCTGCTGGTCGCCGGCGACCGGGACGACCTGGTGCCGGTCCCCGCCGTCGAGCGGCTGCACCGCGCCGTCCCGGGCAGCCGGCTCGAGATCCTGCCCGGCGTCGGGCACCTCATCCACTACGAGCGGCCGGCCGCCGCCGCGGCGCTCATCGGGGAGTTCCTGGGCGGTGGTGCCCCGCCTCAGGGGCCGTCGCGGTCCGCGAGCGGGCCCGGCAGCGACCGGTAGAGCCGCAGCAGGTCCTCGGCGTGCCGGCGCGGGGTGAACACCTCGCGCACCGCGCCGGCGGCACGTGAGGCGCTCACCACCCGGCCGGGATCGCGCGCGAGGTCCACCAGCGCGTCCGCGAGGCCCTCCGGCGTGGGCGGCGCGAGGATGCCCGGTCCCGCGAGCCCCTCGGTCAGCGCCTCGTCGCAGTAGAGCACGGGCCGCCGGGCCATCACGGCCTCCACCACGGTCATCGGCTGGTTGTCGAACCCCGCGGACGTCAGCGCCAGCAGGTGCGAGTCCGCGAGCAGGCCGGGGACCTCCTCGTGCGGACGGCGGCCGAGGAAGCGCACGGCTCCGCCGGCGATGCCGCGGGCCTGCTCGAGCTGGCTGCCCTCGCCCGCCACGGTGACCTCGAGGCGGCCCGGGCCGAGCCGCTGCTGCGCCAGCACCGCGGCCCGCACGAACGGCAGGATCCGCTTCTCCGGGACGCACCGGCCCACCCACAGCACCCGCAGCGGCGCGTCCACCCGTTCCAGCGGTGGCGCGTCCGGTGCCGTGACGGTGTTCGGCAGCACCGCCACCGGATCCAGGCCGGCGTCGCGCAGCCGGCCGGCCTGATGGGCGGAGGGGGAGAGGACCAGGTCGGCGCGCCGCGCCGCCGTCAGCGTCATCCGGCGCAAGGCGTCGTCCGCCGGCCGGTCGGCGAGCCGGACCCCGTCGCCGTCACGCCATCCGGTGACGTGCCGGTGGTACGCGCGCACCAGCGGCGCCAGGAGCCGCTGGCCCGGCGCCGGCGCCTGCCAGAAGAACGTGTGCACGGTGTGCACCACCGGCAGCCCGGCCCGCCCGGCGGCGGCGACCGACGCGGCGGCCAGGCCCAGCTCGGAGTGCAGGTGCACCACCTCGATGCCGTGCGTCTCCAGCGTCTGTCGCAGGCGCTCCCGCAGCGCGCCGTCGTGGCGCACCAGCGGCAGGTCCAGGCCCGGCAGACGCCACCGGGCCGGGACGGTCACCAGCGTCACCTCCGGATGGCGCGGCACGCTCCCGGACGACGGCGCCACCAGCAGCACCCGGGCACCGGCCCCGACCAGCGCGGCCGCCTCCTGCAGCAGTGCCGTCTGCGCGCCGCCCAGGTAGTCGAGCGCGTAGTCGCAGACGAGGGCGATGCGTGGAGACATGATGCGCGAACGGTCCGGCGCGGACCGGGAGCTCCGATCTGAGGTGGTGGCGCCCAGCATGTCAGACCAGCGGGCGGCCGATCTCCCGCCAGGTCGCGTCTCGGGGATCACCCGGAGACCACCCCTCGGGGGTCGGACACCGAGATCTCGGTGGAGCACCTGATTGTGCCCGCCCGCGCCTGCCGACAGGCTGGGAGCCGTGATCAGCAGCGAGCACCGCGGCCGGCGCGCCGGCAGGGACCGACCGACGACGTTCACCGACTCGTCGTCGGACACTTGCCGGGACGTCACCGCGCCGCAGGCGCGCCCCCTACGCTCGCACGAGACATGACCGTCCTCGCTATCGCCCTGGCGATCATCGACGCGACCTGCTTCGCCGCGGCCGCCGTCGTGCAGCAGCGTGCCGTGCGGCACACGGTGCACCGCCACGCCGGCACGGACGACGGCGAGGACCTCCATCCGCGCCACCACCGGCTGAACCTCCGGGGCCTGCTGTCGCTGCCCCGGCAGCCCGGCTGGCTGGCCGGTGCCGGCCTGATGGTCGTCGGCGTGCTGCTGCACGTCGTGGCGCTCGTCCTGGCGCCGGTCTCGGTGATCCAGCCGATCGGCGTGCTCGGCGTGCCCATCGCCGTCTACCTCGCCGCCCGCCTCGACCACCACCCGCCCGCGGCGGGCGCCCGGCTGCCGATCGCCGCGTGCGTCGTGGGCGTGGCGGTCTTCGTGTGGCTGGCCGCCACGCACGCGAGCGGCCGGCACGCGGTCGAGCTGCCCGACCTGCTGCGGCTGGAGGCGGTGCTCCTCGCGTTCGCCGCGCTCTGCGCGATCGTCGCGCACTACGTCCACGGGTGGTCGCGGTGCGTGCTGAACGCCATCGGCGGCGCCGCCGCCGTCGGGTCCGTCGCGGCGCTCGCCCGGGCGACCGTCCAGCACCTGCAGGCCGGCCACGGTCTGCTCGAGGGGTCGACACTGGCCATGGTCGGGCTGCTCGCGCTGAACGGTCTTGTCGGTGCCTGGCTGGTCCAGCAGGCCTACGCCAGCGGCCGCGCCGAGGTGGTGCTGGCCTGCCTGACCGTCGTCGACCCGATGGTGGCCGTGCTCATCGGCCTGATGGCCCTCGGGGAGGGCGCCGATCTCTCGACGCCGGCGATGGTGGCCATGGCGGCGTGCGCCGTCCCGGCGGTCGTCGGCGTCGTGGCGCTGGCGCGGAGCCGGCCCGGGATCGGCCGCCCCGAACCGACCGTCCCGACCGGACGCGGTACCGACGCGAAGGAGACGCTGTGAAGATCCTCATCGGCGCCGACACGTACGCGCCCGACATCAACGGTTCCGCGCGGTTCGCCGAACGGCTCGCCGTCGGCCTGGCCGGGCGTGGCCACGAGGTGCACGTCGCGTGCGCGTCCGACGACGGGAAGCCTCGGGCCGAGCTGGTCGGCGGCTGCGTGGTCCACCGGCTGCCGTCCGTGCGCTACCACCGCCACGCCTCGTTGCGCGTCTGCCTGCCCTGGCAGGCCCGGGGCCCCATCCGCGGGCTTGTCGAGGGACTGCGTCCCGACGTGGTGCACGTCCAGTCCCACCTGGTCGTGGGACGCGAGCTGGTGGACGCGGCCCGGCGGCACCGGCTGCCGCTGGTCGCCACCAACCACTTCATGCCGGAGAACGTCCTCGGGTACGTGCCGCTGCTGCCTCGGTGGCTGTTCGGGCCCGCCGGCCGCGTGGCCTGGCGTGACCTTGCCCGGGTCTTCCGTCACGCCGACCTGGTGACGGCACCGACCCCGCGGGCCGTCCGGCTGCTGGAGGAGGCGACGGGTCTCACCGGGGAGGCGGTCTCCTGCGGGGTCGACGCCGACCGCTTCTGGCGCGCCACCTGCGCGGCGCCGGCCACCTCGGCGCCGCACCTCCTCTTCGTCGGGCGCCTGGACCCGGAGAAGCGCATCGGGGAGCTGATCCGGGCCTTCGCCCAGGTCCGGGCCGAGCCCGCGCCGGTGCTGGAGATCGTCGGCGACGGAGATCAGCGCGCGGAGCTGGAACGGCTCGCCGCGGACCTCGACGTCGACCGCCGGGTCCGTTTCCACGGGCACGTCTCCGACGAGGAGCTGCTCTCCGCGTACGGCCGTGCCGCCGTGTTCTGCATGCCGAGCATCGCCGAGCTGCAGAGCATCGCGACGCTCGAGGCGATGGCCGCCGGGAAGCCGGTGCTGGCCGCTGACGCGATGGCGCTGCCGCACCTCGTGCGGCCCGATGAGAACGGCTGGCTCTTCCCGCCCGGCGACGTGGACCGGCTCGCCGGGTACCTCCAGGACCTCCTCGAGGACGACGCGCGGCGCGCGGCGATGGGGCACCGGAGTCGCGAGCTGGTCGCCCGGCACGCGGTCGAGGCCACGCTCGCGCAGTTCGAGGCCCTCTACGCCTCCCTCGCCCCGGCGGCCGCCCCCGCACGGCCCCGCGCGGCGCTCGTCGCGGCCCGCGGGCCGGACCGGCAGGTCGCCACGACGCGGAGCCGCTAGCGTCGGGACGGCGCGAGCCCAGACCGGGCCGTCGCGCTTCTCGACGGAGAGGAGAGTCATGACCGTCTCGGCCTCGGCTGCCGTGGTGGACGCCGTCGGCAGGCCGTTCACCTACCGCGACATCGAGATCGACGAGCCCGGACCGGGGGAGATCCTCGTGCGGATCGTCGCCACCGGCGTCTGTCACACCGACGAGATCACCCGGCACGGTGACCTGCCCATGCCCTTCCCGTCCGTCCTCGGCCACGAGGGGGCGGGCGTCGTGGTGGCGGTCGGCGAGGACGTCGAGACCCCCGCCGTCGGCGACCGGGTGGTGCTCGGCTGGCCGTACTGCGGCACGTGCCGGCACTGCCGGGCCGGCGAGCACCGCTACTGCCTGCGGCTGGGGGAGGCCGTCGCCTCCGGCACCCGCCTGCTGGGGCCGCGCGCCGGCCGGAGCGGCTACCGCACGGCCGACGGCGGGACGCTGCACGGACACTTCTTCGGCCAGTCCTCCTTCGCGACGCACTCCCTGGCGCTGGCGAGCTCCGCCGTCGTGCTGCCGGACGACGTGCCCCTGGACATCGCCGGGCCGCTGGCCTGCGGCATCTCCACCGGGGCCGGTGCCGTGCTGAACGTGGCCCGCCCGGAGCCGGGATCGAGCCTCGTCGTCTACGGCGTGGGCGCCGTGGGGCTCGCGGCGGTGATGGCCGCGGCCAGCACCCCGGCGACGACGATCGTCGCGGTCGACCGGCACGCCTCGCGCCTGCAGCTCGCCCGCGAGCTCGGTGCGACCCACGCCGTCGACGCCGCGCTCGAGGAGGACGTGGCCGGTGTGGTCCGGGACCTGTGCGGCGGATCGGCCGACGTCGCGATCGAGTGCACCGGCGTCATCGACGTGGTGCACCAGGCGGTCGCGACCGTCGGCATGCTCGGGACCTGCCTGCTCGTCGGCGGGGCGCCGGCCGGCGCGACCTTCACCGTCGACCACCTGTCCGCGCTGTGGGGCAAGCGGATCGTCGGTGTGCTCGGCGGCAGCGGCCGCAGCGACACGCTCATCCCTGGCCTGCTGGAGCTGCACCGGCAGGGCCGCTTCCCGTTCGAGAAGCTCATCCGCCACTTCGACTTCGACGACGTCGAGGGCGCCCTGGAGGCGTCACGCAGCGGCGAGGCGATCAAGCCGGTGCTGCGCGTCCGGCACGACGGCGAGCCGCCTGCGGACACGGAGGACGTCACCGGGATCGCCTGAGCGGGGGCACCATCCCCTGGCCGGGACCTCGGCGCTCCCGGCCCGTGGGCCTACTGGTCCAGGCTCCGCGCCTCGAGCAGGCGTCGGAAGGACGCCAGCCGCTCCTCGCCGGCCGCCCCGGCACGCCCGTCGGCCACCCAGTCGTCCAGCGCGCAGTCCGGGGCGTCCTCGGCGTGCGTGCACCCCCGCGGGCAGTCCAGTGCCACGGCGGCGAGGTCGTCGAAGGCCTGGAGCAGGTCCTCCGGTCCCACGTGCTGCAGCCCGAAGGACCGCACACCGGGCGTGTCGATGGCCCACCCGCCACCGGGCAGGGCCAGGGCCACGGCGCTGGAGGAGGTGTGCCGGCCCCGCCCGGTGACCGCGTTCACCTCGCCGGTGGCCCGGTCCGCGTCCGGCACGAGCGCGTTGACGAGCGTCGACTTCCCGACGCCGGAGTGTCCCACCAGCACCGACGTGCGGTCGGCGAGCCGCTCCCGCACCGTCTCGATGCCGGCCACCGCGCCCTCGACGACGGAGGTGACCATCGCGGGCACCTCCAGCGCCGCGTACCGCTGGAGGAACGGGGCCGGGTCGGCCAGGTCCGCCTTGGTCACGCACAGCACCGGGTCCATGCCGGCGTCGTAGGCGGCGACCAGGCACCGGTCGACCAGCCGTGGCCGCGGCTCGGGGTCCGCGACGGCGGTGACGATGAGCAGCTGGTCGGCGTTCGCGACGATGACCCGCTCGGGGCCCGCCTCGCCGGACGCGGTGTCGTCGGCGGAGCGGCGCAGCACCGAGGTGCGGTCCGCGACCTTCACGATGCGGGCCAGGGTGTCCCGGCGGCCCGAGACGTCGCCGACGACGCCCACGCGGTCCCCGACGACCACCGCGCTCCGTTCCCCGCGGCCCAGCTCGCGCGCCTTGACCGCGACCAGCCGGACGCCGCCGTCGCTGAGCAGCTGGTAGCGACCTCGGTCGACGCCGAGCACCAGCGCCCACGTGGCGTCCGAGTGCTCGGGCCGGACCTTGGTGCGTGGCCGGCTCCCGCGCCGGTTGGGCCGAACCCGGACCCGGGCGTCGTCCGTCCCGGTGTCGCGCACGGTCAGCGCGCTCCCGCGGTGGCGAGCATGTCACCCCACATGCCGGGGAAGTCCGGGAGCGTCTTACCGGTGGTGCTCACGTCGACCACCTCGACCCCCGGCACGCGCAGGCCGAGGATCGCCGCGAAGGTGGCCATGCGGTGGTCGTGGTAGGTCTCCACGGTGCCCCCGTGCAGCCGGGCGGGCGTGATCTCGAGGCCGTCGTCGGTCTCCCGGGCGGACCCGCCGAGGCGCGTGATCTCGGTGACGAGCGCGGCGAGGCGGTCGGTCTCGTGGCCGCGCAGGTGGGC
Source organism: Georgenia alba (assembly GCF_042665525.1). Taxonomy (NCBI): domain Bacteria; kingdom Bacillati; phylum Actinomycetota; class Actinomycetes; order Allobogoriellales; family Allobogoriellaceae; genus Georgenia; species Georgenia alba. Next base: position 148,434 of record NZ_JBHTCQ010000003.1, on the reverse strand, counting down.
GATGCCCCGTAGCCGGGACGGGGTCTCGGCGAGCGCGCACAGCGCGGCGATCGTCGGGGTGAGCTCGCCGGCCTCGTGGAGGTCGGCGTCGAGCCCGCGGATCCGGCCGTCGACGGGGCCGGTGACCGCGAGCGTGTCGTCGGTCCGGGTGACGGTGGCACCCATCCTCGCCAGCAGGTCTCGCAGCGCGTCCCCGGCCTGCGTCGTCGTGCGTGGCCAGCGTGGCACCCGGACCGTGCCGCCGACCGCGACCGCCGCGGCGAGGAACGGTCCGGCGTTGGACAGGTCCGGCTCGACGACGACCCGGCCGCCGGAGACGGGGCCGGGGTGGACCCGCCAGCGTGTCGGCGTCCCGCCCACCGGAAGGGCCCCGCCGTCCGCCATGAGCTCCTCGACGACGACGCCGTGCCCGCGGAGGACGTCCACCGTCATCGCGATGTGCGGCAGCGAGGGCAGCGTTGCCCCCACGTGGCGGACGTCGACGCCCTGGGCGAAGGCGGGGGCGGCGAGCAGCAACGCGGAGACGAACTGGCTGGAGGCGGACGCGTCGATCTCCACGGTGCCGCCCGCGAAGCCTCCGGTGCCGTGCACGGTGAGCGGGAGGACCGGTTCGCCGCCCGGCCCGGTGGCCGCGTCGACCCGGGCGCCGAGGGAGCGCAGCGCCTCGACCACCGGCCCCATCGGGCGTTCGCGGGCCCGTTCGTCACCGTCCAGGTGCACCTCGCCGTCCGCGAGGACCGCGAGCGGTGGCAGGAAGCGCATGACGGTGCCGGCGAGCCCGGCGTCGACCTTCCCGCCCCCGTACAGCGTGCCGGGCGTGACCACCAGGTCGGGACCGGCCTCGTCCACGCGGACGCCGAGCTCGCGCAACGCCCCGACCATGAGGGCGCTGTCCCGCGAGTGCAGCGGACGGACGATCTCGGTGGGGCCGTCGGCGAGGGCGGCCAGCAGCAGGTGGCGGTTGGTGAGGGACTTCGAACCGGGGACGTCCACGACGGCGTCCAGGGGCCCGGGTGCGAGGGGCGCCGGCCACGGGTCCGCGGCGGTACGGATGGTGTTCAGCGTCACTCAGTCCTTGTACCGGGCCTTGAGCCTGGCCTTGGTCGCACGGAGGCGGGCGCGGTTGTCGCGCGCGTTCGCCACCCGCCAGGACCAGGAGGGCATCCCGGCGAGGTCGGCGGCGGCGAGCAGCGCGCCGCCGCACAGACCCACACCCTTCAGCAGGCCGGCGACGTGGCCTGAGCGCTCCTGCGGCGTCGTGGCCTGCCACACCGGGTTCTTCGCGAGCGTGGCAGGCAGGGTGATCGCCGCGAGCGTGAGCGCGGCGGTCCGCGGGTTGCGCCCGGTGGCCAGCAGCAGGCCGGACAGTGCGGTGACGGCCCCGCTGGCGCGCACGATCAGCGTCGGGTCCGCGAGCAGGGCCGGAGGGACGCCGGCCTTCTCGAGCACCGGCTGCACGTTGCGGACCTTCTCGACGTGGTCCTTCGGGTGCAGCAGGGCGTCGACACCGTCGGCGACGAACGGGGCGGCGAGCATCGGGCGCGCGAGCAGGCGGAGAGCTGTCATGGCTCATTGCTACCGCACAACGGCCGCGGCTGCGAGCCCTCCGCAGGAATGCGCGCGGCGGTGGGATGGTTGTCCCCGGCGTGAGCACCACCCTGCTGGCACCCCGTCACCGCCCGAAGGACCCCGGGCCCGCACGCGCGGCGGCCGTTCCGCGGCTAGGCTCCTTGATGATGAGCGAGACGCAGGAGGGCGGCCTCCACGCCGGCGACGAGCCCGGCACGGGCATGGCACCGGGAGCCGACGACGTCGAGCACCGCGCCCCGGAGGACGAGACCGACGCCGCCCGCGCCGAACGGTTCGAGCGTGACGCCCTGCCGTACCTGGACCAGCTCTACGGTGCGGCGATGCGCATGACGCGGAACCCGGCCGATGCCGAGGACCTGGTGCAGGAGTCCTTCGCGAAGGCGTTCGCGTCCTTCCACCAGTACCGGCCCGGCACCAACCTCAAGGCGTGGCTGTACCGGATCCTCACGAACACCTTCATCAACTCGTACCGCAAGAAGCAGCGCGAGCCGCAGCAGTCCGACGCCGAGCAGGTCGAGGACTGGCAGATCCACCGTGCCGCCTCTCACACCTCCAGCGGCCTGCGTTCCGCCGAGGCGGAGGCGATGGACCTGCTGCCCGACTCGGAGATCCGGGACGCGCTGGGCGAGCTGCCGGAGGACTTCCGCATCGCCGTGTACCTGGCGGACGTGGAGGGCTTCGCCTACAAGGAGATCGCCGAGATCATGGGCACTCCCATCGGGACGGTGATGTCCCGTCTGCATCGCGGCCGGCGCCAGCTGCGCGAGCGTCTCGTGGACCACGCGCGCGAGCTCGGCATCCGGACGGAGGCCAAGGCATGAGCGCGAGGAGCACACGATGAGCACCGAGCGTCACGAGGAGCTCGCCGACCGCGCCGAACGGGCCGTGCGCGCACGCGCCGGCGAGCGTGGCCCGTGCAGCTGCGAGGAGCTGCTGGAACACCTCTTCGAGTTCCTCGACTCCGAGCTGGACGAGGATCAGGACGCGCGGCTGCGGCGGCATGCCGCCGAGTGCCCCACGTGCACCGCGGCGGCCGACGCCGAGCAGCACATCCGGGAGCTCGTGCGGCGCTCGTGCGCCGAGGTCGCCCCGAGCTCGTTGCGGCTGCGGGTCCGCTCCCAGCTGTCGGTGCTGCGCGTCACGCGGACGACGATGACGTGGACGGCGGACTGACCGAGCCCGTGGCGGGCGGATCCGCCGGGGGCTGATCGCACGGCGGCGGTTCCGGTGGCTGATCGGCCGCCAGACCGGTCGACGGCCGGCCGGCCGGCGGCGGATCGACCGTCGGCCGATCCGCCTGCGGGCGCCTCTGCGGCGCGGGCCGGCCGGGCAACCAGGGGAGGCGTGCGAGTACCCGGGGGACGATCGTGCGGTCCGCCCAGATGGCGATGTGCAGCATCACCCCGCCGGCGAGGAGGCCGGCGGGCATGTCGGTGAGCCAGTGCCAGCCGAGGATGTAGGAGGTGGTCACCGAGATGATCGCGACGCAGACGACCGAGCCGACCGCGATCCGGCGGACGCGTCGCCCGGGCCGTTCGTAGTGGAGGATCAGGTAGGCGGCGGCCCCGTAGAAGAGGATCGCCTCCGACGCGTGCCCTGACGGGTAGGCGATGCCCTGCCAGCCGTCGGTGAACCAGCCGCCGGCGAAGAAGGTCGGGTCCTGCCGCATCGGGGTCGGCCGGGCGAGCACCACCTTGAGGATCCCGATTCCGGCGAACGAGACCACGGTCGCGGCGGCGAAGTACATCGGACGCCACGACCGGAGGCGCCGCGCGACGACGATCGCGGTGATCAGGAGGACCGGGATCGAGACGGTGTCTCCGGTGAGGCGGTCGAGAACGTCCTGGAGGAGCCACTTGGCCCATTCCGGGTACTCCCGGATCCAGAAGCGGTGCCAGACGCTCTCGTACGGGCGCAGCGGGCCACCGGCGAGGAGGGTCAGCACGACGAACGCCGTCGCGAGAACCGGCAGGGAAGCCAGTCGCTGCAGGTGACGCACGTCAATGAACAGTAGACGCTCACGGGCCTCCTGGGGTTGCGCCACGGCGAATTTTCGGACGGACTGTGAGCCGGATCGCGGCGCCGGTGAACGTGCGGGCAACGCGGGGGCAACGACGGGCCAAGAGGACGTGACGAGACGGCTCCGGCGGTCGGTGTGGGACCATGGGGCACCGCACGATCCGGACAAGGAGAGCCACGATGAGCAAGCGCGGTCGTAAGCGCCGGGCCCGCAAGGGCAGCGCAGCGAACCACGGCAAGCGTCCCAACGCCGGCTGAGGGAGGGACCCGCCCGGACGGGCCGGAGCTCCGGCCCGTCCGTCCGCTCTCACCGCGGACCACCGCCGCCCACGCGTCACGCCGTGCCGCGCCCCCGCCGGGGTGACTAGCCTGGCCGGATGCGCTGCGCCGTCGCCGTCAGACAGGACCCGCAGGACCCGATCGCCGGCCTGGAGCTCACCGAGCTCGACCTCGACCCGCCCGATGGCTGGGTCCCGGTGACCGTTCGGGCCGCCTCGCTCAACCACCACGACCTCTGGTCGCTGCGCGGCGTCGGTCTGCCGGCAGAACGGCTGCCGATGGTGCTCGGCACGGACGCCGCCGGCGTCCTGCGGGACGGCACCGAGGTCGTCGTCCACTCGGTGGTGGCCTCGCCGGACTGGCACGGCGAGGAGACGCTCGACCCGCGCCGCACCCTGCTGTCCGAGCGCCACCCCGGGACGCTTGCCGAGACCGTCTGGGTGCCGCCGCGCAACGCGGTCCCGAAGGACCCGGTGCTCACCTGGGAGGAGGCGGCCTGCCTCCCGACGGCGTATCTCACCGCGTTCCGGCTGCTCTTCCGGGCCGCCGACCTCCGTCCGGGTCAGACGGTGCTGGTCCAGGGTGCCGGCGGGGGAGTGGCGACCGCGGCCGTCCTGCTGGGCCGGGCAGCGGGGCTGCGCGTGTGGGTCACCTCCCGCACCCCGGAGAAGCGCAGCCGGGCGCTCGAGCTGGGCGCCCACGAGGCGTTCGAGACCGGGGCCCGGCTCCCCGAGCAGGTCGACGCCGTCATCGAGACGGTCGGCGAGGCGACCTGGTCCCACTCGCTGAAGGCGCTGCGACCCGGCGGGGTGGTGGCGGTCGCCGGTGCCACGTCCGGCGCCATGCCGCCGGCCGACCTGAACCGGGTGTTCTTCCGCTCGCTCCGCGTGGTGGGCACCACCATGGGCACCAGGTCCGAGCTGGTGGATCTCCAGCGCTTCCTCGCCACCACGGGTGTCCGCCCGCTGGTCGACTCGGTGACGGACCTCCAGGGCGTGCCGTCGGCGCTCGGACGGATGGCCGCCGGAGACGTGATGGGCAAGATCGTCGTGGCCCTCGGGTCCGAGAAGTAAGGTCGAGCCATGGCCACCCGTTCCTGGATCGTTCCCGGACCGTCCCAGCACGAGATCACCGACGTCGCACGGCTGCGGGTGCAGCTCGTGGCGGGCGCGGTCGAGGTCCGCACGCACGACGCCCCGCACGTGTGGGTAGACGTCACCGACGTCAGCGGCAACCCGCTGGAGATGACCGTCGAGGGTGACCGCCTGACCATCGGCTACCCCGCCATCGGGTGGGACGGCTGGGTCAAGCGGCTGACGTCCTACTCCTCGTCCGACTCCGCGCGCCTCACCGTGCACGTGCCCGCCGCGACCGAGACCTCGGTGGCGACGGCGAGCGCTGCCGTGGCGATCACGGACGTCGCGGAGGACCTGAGGCTGAACACCGCTGCCGGCTCCGTCGAGGTCACAGGCTGCCACGGGGCTGCGACCATCCGCTCCGCGTCCGGACGGGTGACCGTGACGGGGCAGCACGGTCCGGTCACCGTCAGCACGGCTGCCGGGCGTGCCCGCGTGGACGGAGACGTACCGCGGGCGTCCGTCACCACGGTGGCCGGCGCCGTCGAGGTGACCACGACGGCGGAGACGTCCAAGGTCGACGTCGCCACCGTCTCGGGCGCGATGCGGGTGGTGCTTCCGCCGGGGACCGGCGTCTCGCTGTCCGCCCGCACCGTCAGCGGCGCGGTGCGCCTGGACGGTCAGGACCGCAAGAGCACCGGCTTCGGCGCGACGACGATCGAGGAGCGCACCGAGGGCGGCATCTGCTTCCTCGGTGCCCGGTCCGTCTCCGGCGACCTCGACGTCACCCGCGTCGCCCCCGCGCTGCCCGGCAGCTGATTCGCCCGATGACCCCCCGGTTGCTCCCGGACGGCGCCGCCGCCCCAGCCTCCTCGCCGGCGCCCGCGGCGGACAGCGTGTCCGGGTTCCAGGCACAGCTCGTCCGCGCCGCACGCGACCGTGCCGGTGCCTGGGATGCCGTCGCGGACGTCCTCTGCCCGCCGGACGAGCGGACCACCGAGCGGCTCCGCTCCGGCGAGATCGGCGACTCCTGGCGGCTCGCGGCACGCTGGCTCGAGGCGGACGCCGAGCTCTTCGTCACCGACCTGATCGCGTTGGACGCCTACGTCCGCGCCGCCCGGCGACGCCGGCCCGAGGACGACCTGGTGGCGCTCCGCCAGGACTTCGAGCAGCTCGTCGCGCCGGCGGGCGACCTCGCCGACCCGGCACGGGCGGTAGCCGACCTGTGCCGCCGGGAGGCCGCGGCGTGGGAGGCGGGTGACTCGCCCGGTGCGCGGGAGCTGCGGACCAGTGAGCGTGAGCTGCTCGAGGCGTCCCTCGTCCCGGTGCTCCCGGACGTCGGCAGGCGCCTCGCCGCCGAGGCACGCGCGACCGTCTGGCGGACCCTCGGCCGGCTGGTGCTCGCCGTGCTGTCGGTGGAGAGTGGTACGGACTACCGGAGCGAGGTGTCCTCATGAGCGAGCCGTCGGATCGCCCCGAGGAGGGACGGGGCGACGAGACCCGGAAGATGGTCGCCATGAACGCGTGGCTGGACGAGGTCTGCGCCGAGCTCGGCCTCGAGCGGGACGTGCTGGCCGAGGTGACGCCCGACCTGCTCCGCCTCGTCGGGCGCGTCGCCCACGGCCCCTCGCGCCCCGGCGCGCCTCTGACCGCGTTCGCCGTCGGACTCGCCGCGGGCGCCGACGGCGCCGCGCGGACCGCCGTGACCGCCCGGGTTCGGACGGTCGACCGGCTGCTGGACGAGCGGAAGGCCCGATGACCGGGGAGGCGGCGCGCCGGACCCCACCCGCGGGCCGGGTGGTCCTCGCGGAGGTGCGCGACCGTGAGATCACGGTGGCCGAGTGCCAGGACGCAGTGGCCGACGCCGCGGCCGGCGCCGTCGTCGCCTTCGGCGGCGTGGTCCGCAACCACGACGGCGGCCGGGAGGTGACCGGGATCGAGTACGTCGCCCACCCGGGTGCGGACGCGGTCGTGGCTCAGGTGGCCACGGACCTGGCGGCGCGCTTCCCGGTGGACGCGGTCGCCGTCGTGCACCGTGTGGGGACGCTGGCGGTGGGCGATGTCGCGCTCGCCGCCGCCGTCTCCGCCGCGCACCGGGCGGAGGCGTTCGAGGCGGCGGCCGAGCTGGTCGAAGAGGTCAAGCGACGGCTCCCGGTGTGGAAGCGGCAGGTGTTCCCCGACGGCTCCCACGAGTGGACCGGCAGCGCCTGAGACCCGTCCCGCTCAGAGCCGGGCGGCGAGCACGGGCACACCGTCCCCCTCGAGGTCGCCGAGCGCGGGACGCCGGCCGGCGATCGCCATGAGGATCGCCTCGCCGGGTCCGCGCACCTCCGGGCCGTCACCGGCGGACCAGTCGACGTCCGTGGCGACCAGCCGGAGACCGTCCGCGTTCTGCCGGGCCGGGATCAGTGGGGCGCGGAGCGCCTGCGGCAGCACCACGGCGAGCCGCTCAGGAGCGACCGTCCGTGGCCTGCCGAGCGGCCGGCGGATGTCCTGCTGGTGGATGAGGCCGTCCGTCAGGGCGATCCGGCCGTCCGGGAACGACGTCAGGCCGCGCGGCGTCAGGTGGTCTCGCAGGAGCGCCAGCAGGTGCGTGGAGGTGTGGCCGGCGAGCTCGCGCAGCCCGACCGCGTTGGCGCGATCACCGAAGCCGCGAGCACCGGTGTGCCCCGTGCGCCGGCCGAGCAGGGCCTTCACGGCGCGGCCCGGCAGGCCACGCCAGCCGATGACCTCGTAGCTGACGATGTGCGCGACCACGTCGCGGACCGACCACCCCGCGCAGAGGCTGGGGGTGGCCCACTGCTCGGGTGTGAGCGTCTCCAGGAGCTCCGCGAGCTCGCGACGCTCGTCCCGGGCGAGCGCCATGACGTCCAAGCTCAGGCCTCGGTCGCCGTGGCCACGAACCGTGCCAGGTAGATCGGCCAGCCCTGGTCGCCGTCGACGCTGTCCCGCTCCGCCTCCCAGCCCGGGCCGTGCCGGTCGAGGTGGCGGTGCTCCAGCGCCACGAGCGTGCGGGACGGGCCGTCGGGGATGAACTGCACCTCCACCTCGCTGCACCGGTCCGGATCAGTCTCGACCCGCCACTGCGGGCTGATGTCCCAGCTGAGGACGAAACGGTGCGGCGGCTCGAAGACGAGGACGCGTGCCCAGGCGCAGGTGGTGCCGTCCTCGGCGCGGTCGTAGACGGAGCCGCCGACGAACGTCTCGAAGACGGTCTCGACGACGGGGGAGGCGAGCAGGTTGTGCTCGCGGGGCTTGATCTGGTCGAACCGCTCGGTGAAGACGGCGAACGCGCGGTCGGCCGGAACGTCGACCACGACCTCGTGGCGGACGGACGTGCTGCTGGTCAGTGCCATCGGTCTACTCCTTCTCGGTGGGGCCGCCGGGCCCGCGGTGAGTGCCGTCGTCGTCCTCGGCGACGGCCTTGAGGTTGGCGAGGGTGGTTCCCCAGAAGGCGTCGAGCTCGGCCTGCAGCGCGCGCAGGCCCGTGGTATCCACCTCGTAGATGTGCCGGGTGCCGTGCGGGCGCACCTGGACGAGCGTCGCCTCCCGCAGCACCTTCAGGTGCTGGGAGACGGCGGGCCGGCTGATGGGGAGGTCGGCGGCGAGCTCGGAGACCGAGTGCGGTCGGGTCGCGAGGCGCCGGAAGATCTGCCGCCGGCTGGGGTCGCCGAGAGCGGTCCAGACATCCGCTTGGTCAGTGGCCACTTACCGTAAGTTACTCCTTACGGATGGGTGGGGCAAGAGCTCATCGCCACCGCGGGTCGTTGCCGGCCGTCGTATCCACGCGGAGGCGGAGCGCGCCCGCAACCTCGCCCCAGTCGACGTAGGAGAAGCTCGTCGCATCGCGACCGTCGTCGACCTCCGGCCCGGTCTCCGGCTCGTCGTGCGTGACCAGGAGTCCGTCCTCGTACGGGCCGACCGGTCGGTTCGTCACCGCCAGACCGTCGGAGCCGTCGACGTCGTCGACGCCGTCGCCGCGGACCTGGAACGTCCCGAGCGAGCGGTTCCGGCCGGTGGTGGCGTAGACGGCGAACCGGTCGTCGCCCTGGCTGGAGACCAGCACGTACCCCGTCCGGCCGGGACCGTAGTAGATGTCGACCCCTTCGGCGTCTGCCGTCAGGTTCCCGCCTCCGAGGCCGGGTGCCTCCGGGTCGCGCGGCTCGCACTCCTCGGTCTCGGGGTCATAGACGTCGTGGATCCCGAAGTCCTCGACGCGGTCGAGCAGGACCGGCTCGCCGGAGCCGAGCGGCAGGGGTAGCCGCCACAGGCCGACGTCCTCCTGGGCGGCGTACAGGGTGCCCGTGCGCTGGTCGACGGCGACCCCCTCCAGCTGGGGTCCTGCTCCGGGCTCCTCGCACGGCACCCATGTGCTGCCGTCCGGCAGCGGGAACTCGCCCGGCATCCTCAGGTGCCGCAGATCCGTGTACCCGACCGTGCCGTCGGCGCCCGGGGTGAGCCGCACGGTGGCGATGCGGGTGTCGCCCTCCTGCGTGACCACGGCGTAGGTCTCGCCGTCGCCGGGCTGCCAGACGGCGACGCCGTAGGCGGTACGCTCCTCCTCGACCGTGGTCCGGTCGGGGCTGAAGAGGAACTCCAGCTCCGGCGCGGTCACCTCGGTCAGGGGAGTCTCGGCCCGCGCGCCCGCCGGGTCGATGACGAAGAACCGCAGCTGGTCGTTGTACCGGTCCGAGACGACGGCGACGTCCACCGTCTCGCCGCCGAGCTCCAACCCGTACGCGATGTCGACGTTGTTGTAGCGGCCGTCGACGCCGTCCGCCCGCGGCGCCGGGTCCGCCCGCAGCGACTGCAGCTCGCGCGAGGCGAGGTCGTAGACCCGCAGGCCGCCCTCCTTGGCCGTTGCGACGACGATCGAGCGCGCGGAGTCGTGCGGATGCACCCAGATCGCCGGGTCGTCACCGGAGGCGTTGCCGCCCGCCTCGTCGTCGTACAGGACGGGCGTCTCGTTGTCCGTCGTGACGAGCGCCGGCGCAGGCAGGCCGGCCCGCTCGGTCGTAGGCGGGCCCGCCGCCGCCGGTGCCGCCAGGGCGAGCAGGAGGATGGCGGGTGTCAGGAGGGTGGCCACAGAGCGTCGTCGCACCATGCATCGAAGCGTCGCCGACGACGGCGGCGCCGCGGTGACCGTGGGATGAATGCCGTCCCAACACTCAGGGCGAGCGCGTCCCCGGGGCGAGTGCGCGCAGTCAGGTCGAGCGTGAGGCACGCTGCAGCTCCTCCCGCCCGGCGGACACCGCGATGTCGACCTCGTTCCCCTCCGGGTCCGCAACCGTCCACCACTCGGGTGCCTCGTCGTCGTACACGATCCGCCCGCCCGCGGCGAGAGCCGCGTCGAGGCGTGCCCGGGCCTGGTCGTCGGGCACGAAGAGGTCCAGGTGGATCCGGTTCCGCTGGGCGCGCCGGTCCGCCTCGTCCGCGGCCATGGGCTGGAAGACGAGGATCGGGCTCAGGTCCCGTGGGTCGACGATGTCCGTGACGTGCTCGCGGGGGTCGGGCCGATAGCCGAGCACGGCGCACCAGAACCGCCGCACGGCGGGGACATCGACCGCGTCGATGACCGCCTGGACGAAGCGCAGCGGTGCCGGGTCGGCGGTGAGACCCAGCGCGTGCGCAGCCTGCTGGACGGCGCCGGCGAGGGCGCCGTACGCCTCCGGGTCGGCCTCCCACCGGTCCTTGCCGGAGTCGATCGTGACACCCGCGCGGCGCACGTCGATCAGCAGCGGGATCCCCGCGTCGTCCGCGAGCCGGGCCACGGCCAGGGCCAGCTCGGCGGACGTGCGGGAGCTGTCCGTCGGGTAGACACGGTCGCGCCGAAGTGCAGCCGCCAGTCCGACGCCGCCGGGGCGCCTGGCGCCTCGGACGGGACCCGTGGCAGGAGGTCGACCTCGTTGCCCTCCGCGTCGGCGACGGTCGCGTAGTACTCCTCTTCCCGCCGGACCTGCGCGCCCGCCGCGGTGAGCGCGGCGATCCGTTCGGCGGCCGCCGGGTACGGCAGGACGACGTCGAGGTGGATCCGGTTCCGCAGCGGGCGCGGGCGGTCCATCCGCTGGAACCACACCGCGGGGTCGCGGCGCAATGGGTCCACCAGGTCCGGCCCGCCGGAGGTGTAGCCGAGCGCGGTCTGCCAGAACGGCGCGACGGCGGACCGGTCGAGCACGTCGACGGCGACCTGGAGTGACTGTGTGCCGGCCGGGTCGGCTCTCAGCCCCAGCTCGCGGGCGGCGGCAGAGACGGCACGTGCGCGCGCCACGTGCTCCGCGGGGAACCCACCGCGGGCCGGGAGACGGACGTGGACGCCGGTGCTGCGCAGATCGACGTCGAGCTCGGCGCCGTCCGCAAGGCCGGCGATCCGGTCCAGGAGCCTTGCGCCGGCCGGGTGCGACGGCGCGTCGAACCATGCGCCGGCACCGAAGGCGAGCGTCCGCCAGTCCTCCGTGCCGCCGGCCTGCTGGAACTGCCTCGCCGTGAGGTGCCCGGTCGCCATGCCCGGATCCTGGCAGGGCGGGCCGACATCCGCAGGGGGACGGCCATCTCGAGGTCGGCCACTCAGCGTCGGTCACCAGTCGATCGGCAGGTGCAGTGGCTCCGGACGGCGGGCCGGCACCCTCCGCGCGTTGCGCCCGGTAGAGCCAGTACCGCTCGTCCCGGCCCTGCAGGCGCACCGGCAGCGCCGTCGTCTCGACCTCGCCGACCTCGGCGGCGAGCGCGTCGGCGAGGCGAGGTGCCGGCGCGGAGGACCAGACGGCCACCGTCCCACCGGGTCGCAGTGCGCGCCGGACCGCGGCCAGGCCCGCGGCACGGTAGAGCTCGCGGTTCGACGCGTGGACGAGGTGGTCGGGGCCGTTGTCGACGTCGAGCAGGACCAGGTCGTATCGCGCGTCGGAACGTGCCAGCACGTCGCGGACGTCCGCCACCTCGACGTCGACCCGCGCGTCGCGGAGCAGGTCCGGGCCGTGCGGGACGGTGCCGCTGCGCATCCACCCGACGAGGTCCGCCTCGATCTCGACCACGTGGCACCGCGCCACTCGCCGGTCGGCCAGGACCTCCGCGAGGGTGAAGCCGAGACCGAGGCCGCCGACGAGCACCTCGCGTGGGTGCGGCGAGGCGGCGAGCGACGCGCTCGCGAGGGTCCGCTCCGTCCCGACCTCCGCGGTGTCCATGACGAACACGCCGTTGGCGCGCAGCTCGAGGGCGCCCGACGGGCGGCGCAGCAGCACCACCTCACCGCGCGGTGAGGTGCTGCGTGCGAGCTGCTCCATGGACGGTCCTCGCGGGAGCTGTGCCGGTCCGGTCGATGTTGATGTGCCGGGGCGAGCGGTATAGCGCCCCCTTCGGCACATGAATCCCGTCAGCCGCCGGCGAAGGGAGGCAGCACGTCCACGTGCACCGCGCCGGACGGCGTCAGGGCGGTGCCCCCGTCGTCCGCGACCACGCGCGTCTCGCCGTCGACCAGGAGGCTGGAGATGGTCAGGATCCGGCCGAGCGCCGCTCCGTGGGCGTCGGTCAGCCGTGCCACCAGGTCGGACACCGTGGCGCCGGCAGGCAGCGCGACGTCCTCCGCGGAAGAGCCCGCCGCCTCGGCGGCTGCCGCGAAGTAGCGCAGGTGCACGAGCACCGCAGGCGGTGCGCCGGCCCCGGACGTTGCGCTCTCGACGTTCGCGCTCATGTCACCCTTCCCTGTCCGTCACGGGCGTTGTGGTGGCTTCCTCGCGCTCCGGCTTCGGCGGGTCTCGTTCCTCGCCCCGCACTCCGCCTCGCGCTCGTCAGCCACCGTGCTTGTTGTGGTGGCTTCCTCGCGCTCCGGCTTCGGCGGGTCTCGTTCCTCGCCCCGCACTCCGCCTCGCGCTCGTCAGCCACCGATCGCGCTCATCGGTCGGGCCGGCTGCAGGAAGCCGGCGTCGTCGATCCCGTGCCCGGCCTTCTTCCCCCACATCGCCTCCCGCCACCGCTCCGCGACCTCCTCGTCGGACGCACCGCCGCGCAGCAGTCCACGCAGATCCGTCTCCTCCCGGGCGAAGAGGCACGCCCGGACCTGGCCGTCCGCGGTCAGTCGCGTCCGGTCGCACGCCGCGCAGAACGGCTCGGACACGGACGCGATGATGCCGACCGTCCCGCCGGGCAGGTCGCCGGACGGGGCGACGGTGAACCGTTCGGCCGGTGCCGCGCCGCGCTCGGCCGGGTCGTGCGGGGTGACGGTGAACCGCGTGCGCAGCGCGGCGAGGATCTCGGCCGCCGTGACCATCGCCCCGCGCTCCCAGGCCTCGGGAGGTCCGAGCGGCATCTGCTCGATGAACCGCAGCTCGAAGCCGTGCCGCAGCGCCCACGCCAGCAGCTCGGGCGCCTCGTCGTCGTTGAGGCCGCGCATGAGCACGGCGTTGATCTTCACCGGCTTCAGGCCGGCCGCGGCCGCGGCCTGCACGCCGGCGAGCACGTCGGGCAGGCGGTCGCGTCGCGTCAGCTCGGCGAAGGTGGCCCGGTCGAGCGAGTCGAGCGAGACGTTGATGCGGCGCAGCCCCGCCTCGGCCAGCCCCTTCGCGCGGTGCTCGAGGCCGAGGGCGTTGGTGGTCAGCGACACCTCGGGCGTCTCGCCCTGATCGGTGCGCAACGCCGTCGTCGCGGCGATGATCCGCTCCAGGCCCTTGCGGAGGAGCGGCTCGCCGCCGGTGAACCGCACCTCGCGGATCCCCAGCTGCTCGACGGACACGGTGATGAGGCGGATGACCTCGGCGTCGGAGAGGACCTGCGGGGTGGGCAGCCAGTCGAACCCCTCGGCCGGCATGCAGTACTCGCAGCGCAGGTTGCACCGGTCGGTCAGGGACACGCGGAGGTCTCGTGCGACGCGCCCGTAGGAGTCGAGCAGCTCCGTCGTCACAGGGCGTGGGGCGCGCGGGGCGCTCGCGGTGGCGTCCCGTGCCGCGGGGCGCGGCCGGGGAAGCCCGAGGTCGACGGTCGGCACCCGTCCACTGTATCCACGCAGGCCCGCACGTGCGGGGCGAAGCGAACCGGTGGGCCGGCCGAGGGCTCAGCCGGCCTCGGAGGGCAGGCCGAGCCAGCTGTGCCAGCCGTTGTGCAGCACGAGCCACGCGAGCAGGCCGTAGCCGGCCTGCCCGGGATGGATGCCGTCACCGGCGGCGACGTCCGCGTGCCACTGGTCGTGGGTGCGCAGCGGCTCGTGGGTCTCGACGTACGGCACGTGCCGGCGGCGGCACACGTCGGAGAACGCCTGCGAGAGCTGGGCGAGGGCGTCGTCGTCGACGTCCGGCCGGGGCGGCGGGCCGACGACGAAGCAGCTCACCCGTGAGGCGGCGGCCACGTCGAGGACGTTCGCGAGGTTGAGCCTGGACCGGGCCAGGGACGTCCCGTCGAACAGGTCCTGAGGTCCCAGGCCGACGACGAGGCGGTTGTCGCTGTGCGCCCCGAACCGGCGCTGGGTCTCCGCCTCCCACCGACCGGACAGCGCCGACGTCGACTCGCCCGGCACGGCGAGCGGCGCGACGAAGAGGGGCTCCTCCGTCGTCGTGCGTGCGACGACCCGGCCGACCCAGCCGAGCCCTCGGGCGTCGCCCAGTCCGGCGACGAGCTCGTCCCCGACGACGCAGACCCGCATGCCCTCGTCCACGATCACTCCTTCGCGCGATGCTTCGCTGACCGCGTCCATCCTGCCTGCTCCGTGCCGGGCGCCCGGGACGCGCGCCGAGGCCGGGGCGTCGGTGGGGTCAGGGGGTCATCGCGCGAACGCGCGAGCCATCAGGTCGGCGTTCTCCTCCTTGTGCCGCTTCGCGGAGCCGGTCGACGGCGATGCTGCGGCCGGCCGGGACACGACGCGCATCTGGCGGCCGCCCAGCGCGGGGGCGAGGTGGTCGGAGACGAAGGTCCACGGGCCCTGGTTCTCCGGCTCGTCCTGCACCCAGACCAGCTCGGCGCCGGCGAACAGGTCGAGCTCGGCCTTCGCCTCCTCGGTCGGCACCGGGTACAGCTGCTCGATGCGGACGATCGCGGTGCGGCTGTCGCCGGACTTCGCCCGCTGCGCGGCGAGGTCGTAGTAGACCCGGCCCGAGCACAGCAGCACGCGGTCCACCTGGTCGGCCGCCTCGCGGACGGTCCCCTCGACCTCGCCGATCACCGGACGGAACGTGCCGGAGGTGAACTCCTCGACGTCCGACGCCGCCGCCTTGAGGCGCAGCAGCTGCTTCGGGGAGAACACGACCAGCGGCCGGCGCGGCCGGGCGTACGCCTGACGGCGCAGCATGTGGAAGTGGTTCGCCGGGGTGGAGGGCTGTGCGACGACCATGTTGTCCTCGGCGCACATCTGCAGGAACCGCTCGATCCGTGCGGAGGAGTGGTCCGGTCCCTGGCCCTCGTAGCCGTGCGGCAGCAGCAGCACGAGCGAGGAGGTCTGGCCCCACTTCTGCTCAGAGGAGGAGATGAACTCGTCGATGACGGTCTGCGCACCGTTGGCGAAGTCGCCGAACTGCGCCTCCCAGAGCACCAGCGCATCCGGACGCTCCACGGAGTAGCCGTACTCGAACGCCATGGCGGCGAACTCGCTCAGCGAGGAGTCGTACACCCAGAACTTCGCCTGGTCCGGCGTCAGGTACAGCAGCGGGGTCCACTCGGCGCCGGTGCGGTGGTCGTGCAGCACGGAGTGCCGCTGGACGAACGTGCCGCGGCGCGAGTCCTGCCCCGCGAGGCGTACCGGTGTGCCCTCCATGAGCAGCGAGCCGAAGGCGAGGATCTCGGCGAAGCCCCAGTCGATACCGCCGTCGCGGGACATCGCCTCGCGCTTCTGCATCAGCTGCTGCAGCTTCTGGTGGACGGCGAAGCCCTCGGGCGGTCGCACGTGCGCCTGCCCGACCCGCTCGAGCACCTCGGCGCTGACGGCGGTCTGCCAGCCCACGACCGTGCCGGCGTCCTCCTGCTGCGACTCCGGCAGCTCCAGGCCCGCGACCTGGTCACGGTCCGGGCGCCAGCCGCCCTCGCGGGTCTCGGTGAAGGCTCGCTCGAGCTCGCGCTGGAACTCCTTGAGCGCCTGCTCCGCCTGCTCCTCGGTCAGGTCGCCGCGGCCGATGAGCGACTCGGTGTACAGCTTGCGCACCGACCGCTTGTTCTCGATGAGGGAGTACATCACCGGCTGCGTCATCGACGGGTCGTCGCCCTCGTTGTGGCCGCGCCGGCGGTAGCAGACCATGTCGACGATGACGTCCTTGTGGAAGCGCTGGCGGTAGTCGAACGCCAGCTCCGCCACCCGGGCCACGGCCTCCGGGTCGTCCCCGTTGACGTGCAGCACGGGGATCTGCAGGCCCTTCGCGACGTCGGTCGCGTAGTACGAGGAGCGCGCGCTGGAGGGCCCGGTGGTGAAGCCGATCTGGTTGTTCACGATGATGTGCACCGTGCCGCCGGTCCGGTAGCCGCGCAGCTGGGAGAGGTTGAGCGTCTCGACGACGACGCCTTGCCCGGCG
Source organism: Georgenia alba (assembly GCF_042665525.1). Lineage (NCBI taxonomy): Bacteria > Bacillati > Actinomycetota > Actinomycetes > Allobogoriellales > Allobogoriellaceae > Georgenia > Georgenia alba. The sequence continues at coordinate 131,993 of NZ_JBHTCQ010000003.1, read as the reverse complement.
AACGCGGCGTCACCGTGGATGAGCACCGGCAGGACCGAGAAGCCCTGCTCGCCCAGGTCGATGCGGTCCTGCTTGGCGCGCACCACACCCTCGAGGACGCCGTCGACGGCCTCCAGGTGCGAGGGGTTCGCCGCCAGGTACACGGCCGTCGTCGACCCGTCCGGGGCGGTGTACTCGCCGCCGGTGCCCAGGTGGTACTTCACGTCTCCGGAACCCTGCACCGTGCGGGGGTCCTGGTTGCCCTCGAACTCGGAGAAGATCTGGCGGTAGGACTTGCCCGCGATGTTGGCGAGCACGTTGAGCCGCCCGCGGTGCGCCATGGCGAGGCCGACCTCGTCCAGGCCCTCCTGCGCGGCACCGGTCAGCAGGGTGTCCAGCAGCGGGATCAGGGACTCGCCACCCTCGAGGGAGAACCGCTTCTGCCCCACGTACTTCGTCTGCAGGAAGGTCTCGAACGCCTCCGCCGCGTTGAGCCGGCTGAGGATGCGGCGCTGCTGCTCGGTGGTCGGCTTGGCGTACGGCTGCTCGAGCTGCTCCTGGAACCACTCGCGCTGCTCGCGGTCGGAGATGTGCATGTACTCCACGCCCACCGTGCGGCAGTAGGCGTCGCGCAGCTGCCCGAGGATGTCGCGCAGCTTCAGGCGCGGGGCGCCGCCGAACCCACCGGTCGGGAAGGTCCGGTCCAGGTCCCACAGGGTCAGGCCGTAGCTCGCGACGTCGAGGTCGGGGTGCCGACGCTGCCGGTAGGCGAGCGGGTCGGTGTCGGCCATGAGGTGCCCGCGGGAGCGGTACGCATGGATGAGCTCGGCGATCCGTGCCGGCTTGCCCATCTCGATGGCCGGGTCGTACTCGACGTCCCGCAGCCAGCGCACCGGCTCGTACGGCACGCGCAGCGCGGCGAAGACGCGGTCGTAGAAGCCGTCCTCGCCGAGCAGCTTGTTGTGGATGATCTTGAGGAACTCGCCCGACGCCGCACCCTGGATGATGCGGTGGTCGTAGGTCGAGGTCAGCGTCAGGACCTTCGAGACCCCCATCTTGGCGAGGGTCTCCTCGGAGGAGCCGGCGAACTCGGCCGGGTAGTCCATGGCGCCGACGCCGATGATCGTGCCCTGGCCCTTCATCAGGCGGGGGATCGAGTGGACGGTGCCGATGCCGCCGGGGTTCGTCAGCGTGATGGACGTGCCGGCGTAGTCCTCGAGGGTCAGCTTGTTGTTCCGGGCCTTGCGCACGAGGTCCTCGTACGCACCCCAGAACTGGGCGAAGTCCATGGTGTCGGCCTGCTTGACCGACGGCACCACGAGCGTGCGGGTCCCGTCCGGCTTCGGCAGGTCGATGGCGAGGCCGAAGTTCACGTGCGCCGGCTTGAAGACGGCGGGCTTGCCGTCCTCGGTCGTGGTGTACGCGTAGTTCATGTCGGGCATGTCGGCCAGCGCCTCGACCATGGCGAAGCCGATGAGGTGGGTGAAGGAGATCTTCCCGCCCCGCGCCCTGCTGAGGTGGTTGTTGATGACGATGCGGTTGTCGACCATCACCTTCGCCGGCACGGCCCGGACGCTCGTGGCGACCGGGATCTCCAGCGAGGTCTCCATGTTCGTGACCGTGCGCGCCGCGGCGCCGCGCAGCTTGGCGGTCTCCTCCTCCTCGCTCGTCTCGCCGCCGGCAAGCTTGGCCGCCGGCTCGTCGTAGGACTGCGAGGCGGGCTGGGCTGCGACCGGGGGAGCCGGCGGCAGGTCGCCCCGGAGGGACTCGGTGGCGGGCTGCTCGGAGCGCGGGTCGACGCGCGTGACCCGGTCGGCCGGCTCACGGGTGACCGCTGCGTCCGGCCGCTCGACCGGTGCGCCGTCGTCCGCGGCGCTCGCCTCGGTCTGCGGCGCCTGGGCGCCGTTCGCGGTCGACTGCGCGGAACCGTCGCGACGGCCCCGGCCGTTGCGCTCGTACTCGGCGAAGAAGTCCCACCAGGCGGGATCCACGGAGTTCTTGTCCTGCTTGTACTTCTCGTAGAGCTCCTCGATGAGCCATTCGTTGGCGCCGAAGGCGGCCATGGGGTCGTGGTGTTCCTGCGTGGACACTCGAAGATCGCCCTCTTCCGGGGTGTGACGGAGATCCCTTCAACCCTATGTGCTGGACCGCGCAGGTGCTGAGCGGCAGGCCGAAAGTGAGGTCTGGATTACACCGGTGGCGGCCTCCTCGGCGGAGGGGACCAACGACGGGTCAAGACGGCGTCACCGACCCGCTAGGCAGGGGTCCGGGCCGCGGCTAGGATCTGCCCATCATGCGACGCTCCCGCCGCGGTCGACATACCGACCCTGACGAGTCCGAAGCCCTCCCGGCCACGCTGGACCAGCCGTGACCGAATGGCTCCTCATCCTGCTCGGCGTCCTGCTCACCGCCGGCACCGCGGTGTTCGTCGCGGCCGAGTTCTCCCTCGTCGCGCTCGACCCGGGCACGGTCGACCGGCGCGTCGCGGCCGGTGACAAGCGTGCCGCCGGCGTCCGGCAGGCGCTGCGCAGCCTCTCCCTCCAGCTGTCCGGCGCCCAGGTCGGCATCACCGCCACGACCATCCTGCTCGGCTACACGGCCCAGGCCGCGATCGCGGAACTGCTCGCCGGTCCGCTCGGCTCGGTCGGGCTGGCCGAGGCCGCCGCGACCGGCGCCGCCGTGGTCATCTCGCTGATCCTCGTCAACGGCTTCTCCATGCTCTTCGGCGAGCTCGTCCCCAAGAACCTCGCGCTCGCCGAGCCGTTCGCGACCGCGGGCTACGTCACCCCGTTGCAGGTCGGCTTCACCACCGTGCTGCGTCCGATCATCACCGCGCTGAACGAGTCGGCGAACTGGATCCTCGGCCGGTTCGGGGTCGAGGCCGCCGAGGAGCTCTCCGGCGGCCGGTCCGCCTCCGAGCTCGCCGCGCTGGTGCGGCGCTCCGCCGAGCAGGGGACGCTGGACGTCTCGACCGCGACGCTGCTGACCCGGTCCATCGGGCTCGGTGCGCTGACCGCCGTCGACGTGATGACCGACCGGGGCCGGCTGCACGCCCTCACGCGCGACCAGACGGCGGCCGACGTCGTGGAGCTGGCGCGCGCCTCTGGGCACTCCCGGTTCCCGGTGATCGGTGACGACAGCGACGACATCGTCGGCCTGGTGCACCTGCGCCGGGCGATCGCGGTGCCCTACGAGCGTCGCGCCGAGGTGTCGGTCGCGTCCTCCTCGCTGATGGTCGAGGCCCCGCGCGTGCCCGAGACCGTCGCCCTCGCCCCGCTGCTGGTCCAGCTGCGCGACGAGGGGCTCCAGATGGCCGTGGTCGTGGACGAGTACGGCGGCACCTCCGGGGTGGTGACGCTGGAGGACGTCGTCGAGGAGCTCGTCGGCGACGTCGCCGACGAGCACGACCGGCGCCGGTCCGGCGCCCACGCCGGCCCCGGCGGGTCCTGGGTGGTCCCCGGCGTCATGCGACCGGACGAGCTCGCGGACCGGGCGAACCTCGTGGTCCCCGACGACGGCCCGTACGAGACCCTCGGCGGTCTCGTCATGGATCGGGTGGGCCGGATCCCCCAGGTCGGTGACGAGGTGCGCGTCGCCGAGGTCGTGCTGCACGTCGAGCAGATGGACGGCCGCCGGGTCGACCGGTTGCGCGTCTGGCAGGCGCCGCACGAGGAGGGGACCTCGTGAGCACCGGCACCGCGCTGATGATCGCGGTCGTCCTGCTGGCCCTGAACGCCTTCTTCGTCGGCGCGGAGTTCGCGGTCATGTCCGCGCGACGGTCGCGCGTCGAGCCGCTCGCCGACGCCGGCTCCCGCTCGGCGAAGACGGTGCTGTACGCCATGGAGAACGTCTCCCTCATGCTGGCCTGCGCCCAGCTCGGGATCACGATCTGCTCCACCGGCCTGGGCATCGTCGCCGAGCCGGCGATCGCGCACGCCGTCGAAGACCCGCTGATCGCTCTCGGCCTGCCCGCCCAGGCGAGCCACGTCGTCGGGTTCCTCGTCGCGACGGGCATCGTCGTCTACCTCCACGTGGTGCTCGGGGAGATGGTCCCCAAGAACCTCGCGGTGACGGCGCCGGAACGCGCGGCGCGCTGGTTCGCGCCCCCGCTCGTCGCCCTCTCCAAGGTGCTGCTGCCGCTCATCGGCGTCCTCAACTGGATCGCGAACGGGATCCTCCGGCTCATGCGGGTCGAGCCGAAGGACGAGGTCACGTCGGCGTTCACCGCGCAGGAGGTCGCCTCCATCGTCGAGCGCTCACGCGCCGAGGGCGTGCTGCGGGACGACCTGGGCCTGCTCACAGGTGCGATCGAGTTCTCGGAGGAGACGGCGCAGGAGGTCATGGTCCCGCCGGAGCGGCTGGTGACCCTCCCGGTGGGCTGCACGCCGGCCGACGTCGAGCGCGAGGTCGCGCGCACCGGGTACTCGCGGCTGCCGCTGCACGCCGCGGACGGCACGCTGTCCGGCTACCTGCACCTGAAGGACGTGCTCTTCGCGACGCCGGAGGAGCGGGAGCGTCCCGTCCCGGCGTGGCGGATGCGTGCGCTGGCGTCGGTGGCGCCCGAGGACGAGGTGGAGGACGTGCTGGCGGTCATGCAGAGCACGGGGGCGCACCTGGCCCTGGTCGTGCCGCCGGGGGAGCGGACCGCGATCGGTGTGGTCTTCCTCGAGGACATCCTCGAGGAGCTCGTCGGCGAGGTCCGCGACTCGATGCAGCGGGCGCGGCGTGCCTGACACGCCCGGCCGTCCACAGGTGATATCGATGACCGGGTCGTCCACAGCCCGGCCAGGGCGATATTGGACGAGGCCACGGGATCGTCGTTATGGTTCCGTGACACATGTTCGGGATCAGGCCCGCGGCACGATAGGGGGACGTGCTGCACCCACCCTCCGGAGGTTCTCCGCCAATGACGGATCGTGCTGTGCCTGAGGCGCCGAGAACCAGGCGGCAGATCCGAGAGGCGGAACGGGCTCGCGAGGCGGGGACGCAGGCCACGGTGCCGACGCGGCGGCAGCTGCGTGAGGCGGAGCGCCGGCGTCAGGGTGCCGAGGACTCCGCGACGACGGCGAGCGCCTCCCGCGACCACGCACCGGCGGCCGGTGGCGCGCCGGAGCATCACCGCCGCTCCCAGCATGTCGCCCGCCTCGACGTGCCTCGGCGAAGCGGCGCGGCCCGGGCGCCGCGGATCGCCGACGAGACCTCCACCGAGGTGCTGCCCGCCCGGGAGGCGGTCCCGAGCCGCCGCTCGCTGCGCGAGCGGCACGCACCCGCGCCGCGACGTTCCCGCGCTCGTGCCTGGGCGCCGCGCGCCGCCCTCCTCGGGGCGCTCGGCTCGCTCACCATCGTCGCGCCGCTGACCGGCTTCGCCGCCCCCGACCGGGAGGAGGCCAACGCCGAGCCGGCCGTGCGACCGGTGGACACCAGCGTCCTCGAGGTGCTCGACAGCTCCACCCAGGAGGCTGCCGCGGCTGCGGCCCCGACGAGCCTGCTCGCCGACCCGGCGGCCTCGACCCGCGCGACCGTGCTGCAGACGTCCCGGGCGGCCGACCGCCAGGAGCGCACCTGTGACGCGGTGGACGGGGCGAGCGGGACCCGCGCGGCCGTCACCGAGGAGCCCCCGGATCTCATCCGGCCGGTCGCCACGGGTGCCTATCGCAACACCTCCGGCTACGGCTACCGCCACCATCCGTTCGGCGGGTACGGCTTCCACACCGGGACCGACTTCGCCGCCCCGATGGGCACCCCGATCTACGCGGTCGCCGACGCCGTCGTCGACTACGTCGGCTACGGCAAGGACGGACGCTCGAGCATGCTCGTGGTGCTGCGCCACGAGCTCGACGGCGAGACCGTCTACACCTGGTACGTGCACATGTACGACTTCGGGATCTTCGTGCACGAGGGCCAGGAGGTCTCCGCCGGCGAGCTGATCGCCGAGGTCGGGAACAACGGCAACTCCACCGGCCCGCACCTCCACTTCGAGGTCCACACCGACGACCAGGGCACCACCACGGAGCCGCTGGCGTGGCTCGAGCAGCACGGTGCCGTGGACATCACCGAGCTGTGCTGAGCCGGCTGCCCCGGGCCGGACGCTGGTGAGCACGTACCTGGCGGGTGAGGGCCCCGTCGCCATCGCCCACCGCGGCGGATCCCTCGAGGCGCCGGAGAACTCGCGCGCCGCCGTCGAGCACACCCTCGCGCTCGGGCTGCGGTACTTCGAGACGGACGTGCGTACCACGCGCGACGGCGTCGCGGTGCTGTTCCACGACCCGACCGTCGAACGGGTCACCGGGACGAGCGGTGCCGTCGAGCACCTCTCCTGGGAGGAGCTGTCCCGGCTGCGAGACGCCTCGGGGTCGCCGCCGCTGCGGCTGGAGGAGCTGCTCGGCGACTACCCGGACCTGCGGGTGAACATCGACGCGAAGGACGAGGCCTCGATCGCGCCGGTGGTCGCGGCCCTGCACGCCACCCGAGCGCTGGACCGGGTGTGCGTCACGTCGTTCGACGACGCCCGGGTCCATGTGCTGCGCACCGCGCTCGGACCGCAGGTCGCCACCGGACTCGGCCGCCGCGGGGTCGCGCGGTTGCTCGCCGCCTCGCGCCTGCCCGCCCGGGCCGCACGAACAGTCGCGGCGGAGTCGCTGCACGCGGCGTGCGTCCAGGTCCCGCCGACGTACCTCGGGCTACCCGTGGTGACCGGTCCGTTCGTCGAGACCGCGCACCGCCTGGGGCTCGCCGTGCACGTGTGGACGATCGACGAGCCCGCCGAGATGCGGCGCCTGCTCGACCTCGGCGTCGACGGCCTGGTCACCGACCGGCCGAGTGTGCTGAAGACGGTGCTCGACTCGCGCGGTCCTTGGCACTGACGCGGGGCGGCTCATCACACCGGACCCGGGCATGCGGCAGTCCGCAGAACCGGACCGGCGACGATGAAGGAGATGGTGCCCCCTGCGGGATTCGAACCCACGACCTTCTGCTCCGGAGGCAGACGCTCTATCCACTGAGCTAAAGGGGCTTGGCCGGCTGGCAGCGCCATGAGATGTTACCAGCCGTGGGGCGCCTGGTTCACACCGTCCCGGCCGTACGGGACGACAGGAGCTCGGCCGTCGAGGGCGACAGGACTCCGGCGCCCCTCTAGCCTGGCTGCGTCGCGCGAGACGGCGCCCCAGCGACCCCGCCCGGGGCGGCAGGGAGGAGCAGGAGATGTCGAATCCGCCAGAGGTTCCGCCCGGGACCGGCGGGCAGCGGCCCGAGGGCGAGAACGAGCCCGAGGGCGGCCACCGGTCCGGTGGCCGTCACGAGTCCGAAGGTGGTCACGAGTCCGAAGGTGGTCACGAGTCCGAAGGCGGTCACGAGCCCCGCGGCGCGCACCGGGCCGACGAGGCCGAGCAGCCGTACCCCGCGGCGCCGCCGCCGGCGGGCTCGCAGGGAGCGGACGCCGAGCAGGCGCCGGCGGGAGGACGAGCACCGTACGGCGGGCAGACCCCGTACGGCGGTGAGCCACCCTACGGGGAGCAGCCGCCGGTGCCTCCGGCGGACGCCGAGCAGCCGGCCGGCCCGGCCGACGCCGAGCCGCCGCGGCAGAACGCGTGGGTGATGCCGACGATCGTGGGCATCGTCGTGCTGGTGCTCGTCGCCATCGGCGCCTACCTGCTCTTCGGGCTCGAGGGCGAGGAGCCCGACCCGACGCCCGCCCCGACGACGGAGACGCCCACCGAGGAGCCGACGGACGAGACCGGCGAGCCCACCGACGCACCGACCGGTGAGACCACCGATGCACCGACGGACGAACCCACGGACGAGCCCACCGACGAGCCCACCGACGGCGGCGACGTCGTCACGGACGACCTGCGCAACATCGTCGACGGGTCCGTCCAGGGCACGGACTTCGCGCTGACCGACGACGGGTGGTCGGAGACCGACGCCGGCGCTGACGCCGGTGCCCGGCAGGCGATCGAGGGCGTCTACACCGACGGCAGCACCGAGATGCCCATCACGGCCGTCGCCTTCGACACCCTCGCCGACCACGAGGCCTACGCCGAGCAGGTCGCCACCGAGCGGGAGGAGTCCGGCTCGGAGCCGACGAGCGACGGCCCCGTGTACCCCGACGGCAGCGGGTACTTCTGGGCCTTCGACGACGGCGACGGCACGCAGACGATCGTCTGGCGCACCGACACGGGGATCGTGCTCACCCTCACCGGTCCCCGGGAGCAGGTGGAGCAGGTCTGGGAGGCCATGTCGATCTGACGCCGTGGTGCCGCGCCGTGCCGGTGCGGCCCTCGTCACGTCCGTGGGCGACCGGAGCGGGCGTCCGGTGCGAATACGCTGGTCCGGTGACCCCTGCCGAGCTCTCCACCCTGATCCGCTCCGTCCTGCTCGACGCCGTCGACGCCGGTGAGGTCGACCTGGCCGCCGACGAGGTGCCGCTGCCCAAGGTCGAGCGACCCAGGCAGCGCGAGCACGGGGACTGGGCCACCAACGTGGCGATGCAGCTCGCGAAGAAGGCCGGCACGAACCCTCGCGCCCTCGCCGAGACCCTCGCCGCCCGCCTCAACGACGCCGACGGCGTCACCGCCGAGGTGGCCGGTCCCGGGTTCCTCAACCTCCGCGTCGCGGCGTCCGCGGCCGGCGAGCTGGCCCGCACCATCGTCGAGGCCGGGGTCGAGTACGGCCGCAACACCTCCGAGGACGGGCACACCATCAACCTCGAGTTCATCTCGGGGAACCCGACCGGCCCGCTGCACATCGGGCACACCCGCTGGGCCGCGCTCGGCGACGCGCTCGCACGCCTGCTGCGGGCGTCGGGCGCCGACGTCACCACCGAGTACTACATCAACGACGCGGGCAGCCAGACGGAGCGGTTCGCGGCGTCGATCCTCGCGCGTGCCAAGGGTGAGCCCGTGCCCGAGGACGGCTACCCGGGTGAGTACGTCGCCGAGCGCGCCGCGGACGTCCTCGCCTCGCGGTCCGACCTGCTCGAGCTGCCCGAGGACGAGGCCCTGGCGTACGTGCGGCAGGCGGGCACGGACGCGCAGATGGACGCCATCCGACGCACCCTCGAGAGCTTCGGGGTCCACTTCGACGTGTGGTTCTCCGAGAAGTCACTGCACGACGACGGGGCGGTGGCCAAGGCGGTCGCGCGCCTCGAGGAGCAGGGCCACGTCTTCCACGACGACGGGGCCGTCTGGCTGCGCACGACCGACTTCGGCGACGACAAGGACCGTGTGCTCGTACGCGCCAACGGCGAGCCCACGTATCTGGCCGCCGACGCCGCCTACTACCTGTCCAAGAAGGATCGCGGCTTCACCGAGAAGATCTATCTCCTGGGTGCCGACCACCACGGCTACGTCGCCCGGCTCAAGGCGCTGGCCGCGTGTGCCGGGGACGACCCGGACGCCAACATCGAGGTGCTCATCGGCCAGCTCGTCAACATCGCCGGCGAGCGGATGGGCAAGCGGCGCGGCAATGCCATCTTCCTGGACGAGCTCATCGAATGGCTCGGAACCGACGCGATCCGCTACACGCTCGCGCGCTACCCGGCGGACTCGCCGCTGTCGCTGGAGGGGGAGAAGCTGCGCGAGCAGAACCTCGACAACCCCGTCTACTACGTGCAGTACGCGCACGCCCGGACCTGCAACGTCGCGCGCAACGCCGCCCAGCACGGCGTCACGCGCGGGGACTTCGACCCGGCGACCCTCGACCACGAGACCGAGAGCGTCCTGCTGGCCGCCCTCGGGCAGTTCCCGGGCGTGGTCGCGCACGCGGCGCGGGAGCGGGAGCCGCACCGCGTCGCCCGCTACCTCGAGTCCCTGGCCGCGGCGTACCACACCTGGTACCAGCAGTGCCGCGTCACCCCCCGCGGGGAGGACCCGATCGAGCCGGTGCACCGCGCCCGGCTCATGCTCAACGACGCCACCACGCAGGTGCTGGCCAACGGGCTGGGCCTGCTCGGTGTCACGGCCCCGGAGCGCATGTGAGCTCGACGCCCGCACCCGAGCCCGACGGCGCCACCACCGGCGTCTGGTCCACCGGCGTGGCACGCAGCGCCGGCGGAGCGCTCGCCGTCGCCGGAGCGGACCTGCGAGAGGTGGCGGCCGAGCACGGCACCCCCGCCTACGTCCTCGACGAGGCGGACCTGCGCCGGCGCGCCCGCGGCTTCACCGAGGCGTTCACCGACGCCTTCTCCGCGGACGCCGGCCTGGCCGGCGCGGACGTCTACTACGCCGGCAAGGCGTTCCTCTCGGTCGCAGTCGCCCGCTGGGTCCATGAGGAGGGGCTGCGGGTCGACGCCTCGACGGCGGGCGAGCTCGCCGTCGCCCTGCGTGCCGGCCTCCCGGGTGAGGCGATCGGCCTGCACGGCAACAACAAGTCCGACGCGGAGATCTCGACGGCGCTCGAGCACGGCGTCGGCCGGATCGTCGTCGACTCGCTCGCCGAGATCCCGCGCGTGGCGGGCATCGCCGCCCGGGCCGGCGTCCGCGCCCCCGTCATGGTGCGCGTGACCACGGGCGTGCACGCGGGGGGCCATCAGTTCATCGCCACCGCGCACGAGGACCAGAAGTTCGGCCTCTCGCTCGCCTCCGGCGCCGCCCGGAAGGCCGTCGAGGAGATCCTCGCCACGGACGCGCTCGACCTGATCGGACTGCACTCGCACATCGGCAGCCAGATCCTCGACCTGGACGGCTTCGCCGTGGCCGCTCGCGCCGTCCTGCGTCTGCGGGCCGAGGTCGCGCAGGCCACCGGGCACCTCATGCCGGAGGTCGACCTCGGTGGCGGCTACGGCATCCGCTACACCGACGCCGACGACGTGCCGCCCGCCCCGGACGAGATCGCCGGCCGGCTGGCCGCCGTCGTGCGGGAGACCTGCCAGGAGCTGGGCAGCCCGCCGCCGCGCGTCAGCATCGAGCCCGGCCGTTCCGTGGTCGGCCCGGCGGGCCTGACGCTGTACACGGTCGGCACGGTCAAGGACGTCGCACTCGACGGCGGTGGCGTGCGCACGTACGTGAGCGTCGACGGCGGGATGAGCGACAACATCCGTCCCGCGCTCTACGGCGCGGCCTACACCGCGGCGCTGGCCAACCGGTCCTCGGACGCCGGGACCGTCGACGCCCGGGTGGTCGGCAAGCACTGCGAGTCCGGTGACATCGTCGTGCACGACGTCGCCCTGCCCGCCGACGTCCGCGCCGGCGACCTGCTCGCCGTCCCCGCCACGGGTGCCTACGGGCGGTCGATGGCGAGCACGTACAACCTCGTGCCGCGTCCGCCCGTGCTGGCGGCGGCCGACGGGCGGACGCGCGTCCTCGTGCGGCGGGAGACCCTCGAGGACGTGCTGGGCCTCGACGTCGGGACCTGACGGCGGTCGGTCACCGGCACACCGTCCGGTGGAGGACGTGCCTCGGGCTGCCCGCGCCGTGGACGCCGGGCGCCCACGCCACCGCGAGGTGCCTATCCTTGGGGCGCCCGCCCCGTTCCTGCGGCCAGCCCGCGCCGTCGGGTCGGCGGGCCGGAGGCGACCGCGACGACCGAGAGGACACCGCGTGACCATCAGTGCCACGGACGGCGTCGTGCGGATCGCGCTGCTCGGGTGCGGCACGGTGGGCAGCCAGGTCGTGCGTCTGCTGCAGGAGCACGGCGAGGACTGGGCCGCCCGCTCCGGCGCCCGCCTCGAGCTGGTCGGCATCGCCGTCCGCGACGTCTCTGCGCCCCGCGCGCCGTGGGTGCCGCGCGACCTCCTCACCGACGACGCCGAGGGTCTGGTGGACCGGGCGGACGTCATCATCGAGCTCGTCGGCGGCATCGAGCCCGCACGCAGCCTCGTCCTGCGTGCGCTGCGCTCGGGACGCAGCGTCGTCACCGGCAACAAGGCGCTGCTCGCCCGGCACGGGCCCGAGCTGCACGCCGCCGTCGAGCAGGGAGACGCCGACCTCTACTACGAGGCCGCCGTCGCGGGCGCGATCCCGGTCGTGTACGGCCTGCGTGAGTCGCTCGCCGGAGACAACGTGCTCGCGGTCGTCGGCATCGTCAACGGCACCACGAACTACATCCTCGACGAGATGTCGACGCGGGGTCTGGACTTCGCGGACGCGCTCGCGCAGGCGCAGGAGCTCGGCTACGCCGAGGCCGACCCGAGCGCAGACGTCGACGGTCACGACGCCGCGGCCAAGGCCGCCATCCTCGCCTCGCTCGCCTTCCACACGCGCGTGGGGATCGGTGACGTCCCGGTCACCGGCATCCGGCACATCACGGCCGAGGACATCGCCGCCGCGCAGGCGGGCGGGCACGTCATGAAGCTGCTCGCCGTCGCCCGGCGCACCGACGCCGGCGTCGCGGTCCGCGTGCACCCGGCCCTGGTGCCCGAGACGCACCCGCTCGCCGCCGTGCGAGGAGCGTTCAACGGCGTCGTCGTGGAGGCAGAGGCGGCCGGCCGCCTCATGTTCTACGGGCAGGGCGCGGGCGGCACGCCCACCGCCTCGGCGGTGCTCAGCGACGTCGTCGCGGCGGCGGGGCACGCGATGCGCGGCGGCCACGCGCCCCGCGAGTCCGCCTACGCCCAGCTCCCGCTGCTGGGCCCGGACGCGACGCCGGCGCGCACCCAGGTCCAGCTCCGCCTCGCCGACCGTCCGGGCAGCCTGGCCGCGGTCGCCGGGATCTACGGCGAGGAGGGCGTCTCCATCGAGAGCGTCCACCAGCAGCGGTCCGACGACGGGCAGGCCCGCGTCACCATCACCAGCCACGCCGCCACCGAGGCGTCCCTGACGCGGACGGTCGAGCGGCTCGTGGCGGAGTCACGCGTCCAGGAGATCATCTCGGTGACGCAGGTCGAGGGGAGCGAGTGACCGTGGCACGACCCTGGCGCGGCATCATCGAGGAGTACCGCGAGCGGCTGCCGCTGGCAGCGGACGCACCGGTCGTCACGCTCGGTGAGGGCGGCACCCCGCTGGTCGAGGCCCCGGCGCTGTCGGCACGGGTCGGGGCGCGTGTCTGGCTCAAGGTCGAGGGGGCCAACCCGACCGGGTCGTTCAAGGACCGCGGCATGGCGACCGCGATCTCCCAGATCGCGGGCACCGACGCCGAGATGGTGGTCTGCGCCTCCACCGGCAACACCTCCGCCTCGGCGGCCGCCTACGCGGCCCGTGCCGGCTTGACCTGCGCCGTCGTGCTGCCGGCCGGGAAGATCGCCGCCGGCAAGCTGGCCCAGGCGATCGTGCACGGAGCGCGGCTGGTGGCCGTGGACGGCAACTTCGACGACTGCCTTCGCCTGGCGCGCCGGCTCGCCGACGACTACCCCGTGGCGCTGGTGAACTCGGTCAACCCGTACCGGCTGCAGGGGCAGAAGACGGCGGCGTTCGAGATCGTCGACGTGCTCGGCGACGCCCCCGACATCCACGTCCTGCCGGTCGGCAACGCCGGCAACATCTCCGCCTACTGGCTGGGGTACAACGAGTACGCCGGCCGGACGACGGCGGCGTCGATGGACGAGACGGCCACCCGGCTCGAGCCTGCGGCCACCCGGGTGCCGCGCATGTGGGGTGTCCAGGCCGAGGGGGCTGCGCCGTTCGTCAAGGGCACGACCGTCGAGCACCCGGAGACCGTCGCCACCGCCATCCGCATCGGCAACCCCGCGTCCTGGACGCTCGCGGAGGCCGCCCGCGAGGACTCCGGCGGACGGATCGACGCCGTCACCGATGCGCAGATCCTCGACGCCCAGGCCCTGCTCGCCGCCGAGGTCGGCGTGTTCGTCGAGCCTGCGTCCGCAGCGTCCGTGGCCGGGCTGCTGGCGCACGCCGAGGCCGGCGAGGTGCCGGACGACGCCCGGGTGGTGTGCACCGTCACCGGGAACGGCCTGAAGGACACCGCCACCGCGCTGGGCCGGGCCGAGACGACGACCGACACCGTCGCGCCGACCCTGGACGCCGTCACCGACATCCTCGGCCTGTAGCGCGATGCGGATCGCGCGGGAGCAGGTCCGGGTCCGGGTCCCGGCCACCTCGGCCAACCTGGGGCCCGGCTTCGACGCGCTCGGGCTCGCCCTCGGTGTCTGGGACGACGTCACCGTGCGGGCCGTCGCCGGGCCGACCCGCGTGGTCGTCGAGGGCGAGGGGCACGGCTCCCTGCCCGACGGCGAGGACCACCTCGTCGTGCGGGCGGTCCGCGCCGGGCTGGAGATGGCCGGAGCGCCTCAGGCCGGTCTCGAGCTGCACTGCCGCAACGCGGTCCCGCACGGCCGTGGCATGGGCTCGTCCGCGGCCGCCGTCGTGGCCGGCCTGGTCGCCGCGCGCGGCCTGATCTCCGACCAGTCGGCGCTGGACGACGACACGCTCCTCGGTCTCGCCACCGAGCTCGAGGGCCACCCGGACAACGCCGCCCCGGCACTCCTGGGGGGTGCGACGACCTCGTGGGTGGACGCCGAAGGACCGCACGCGGTCGCGATCCCGATCGCCGCCGGCCTGCGGCCGACCGTGCTGGTGCCGCAGGAGACGCTCACCACCTCCTCCGCGCGCCGCGTGCTGCCGCGGCAGGTCCCGTTCGATGACGCCGCGCACAACGTGGCCCGGGTCGCGCTGCTGGTGCTCGCTCTCGGCGGCCGCACGGACCTGCTGCTCGCGGCCACCGAGGACCGCCTCCACCAGGACTACCGGGCGGACGTCATGCGGCCCACGGCGGACGCGGTCCGGGCGCTGCGGGACGCCGGCTGGCCCGCTGTCGTCTCCGGCGCCGGGCCCAGCATCCTGGTGCTCGAGCCGCTCGATCGAGCCACCGGTGACGCGCTCGCGGCGCACGGCTGGCAGGTGCTCGACCCCGGCGTCGCGCCGGACGGCGCACACCTGATCGACACGTGAGGACCGAAGTTGCTCGCCGTCCGCCGACGTGCTGATACCATCGAGGCGCACCGAGTCCCCTGCGGACGTCGTCCCGGATCTCTACTCCCGCGGCGACAGCACCGGAAGACGGTGCATCCAGCCCCGCCAGTCACGTTGATGCGTAGCGTGCCCGGGGCCGTCCGTCCGCCCTGCCTCCCGGGCCGGGCGAACCCGAACCCGCGTCCTTCATCAGGACGTACCTCGAGGGAAGGAACCTCGTGACCGAAACCGTCGACGCCCCCTCCACCGGCAACTCCGAGAGCAACGGGGGCTCGTTGACCACCATGCGCCTCCCCGAGCTGCAGGCCATCGCCGGCCGGCTGGGCCTCAAGGGCACGACGCGGATGCGCAAGAGCGACCTGATCACGGCGATCCGGGACGCTCAGGCGTCCCGTCGAGACGCCGCGGAGCCCGCCCAGGACGGTGCTGCCGAGCGCCCCGGGGGCACCGCCGAGAGCCGGGACGGGCAGAGCGAGAGCGGTGACGGCGCGGCCGACACCGCGCCTCGGCGCCGCTCCCGCAGGGCCACCGCTCCCACGACCGCACCGGTCGAGCCGTCCACCCAGCCCGGCTCGGCCCCGGTCGAGCAGGCGGAGCCCGCCCGCGACCGGCAGGACCAGGACCGCAGGCCCGCCAGGTCCCGCCAGGGTCAGCCGGCCCAGCAGTCCCGGGACACCCAGCACGCCCCCCGGCCCGAGCAGGTCGACGGCGAGGAGACCGAGGACGCCAAGGAGGCGCTCAAGCGCGAGCTGGCCGAGCGTGCCCGCCGCGGCGAGCAGGACCGCTCCGCCGAGCAGTCCGAGCTGTCCCTCGACGCCCTCGGCGAGGCCGCGGCCCGCCGTCGTTCCGGCGACGGCGCGAACGGCGACCCGAACGGGGGCCGCAACCGGCGGGACGACGGCGACCCCGAGAGCCGCTCGGGCCGCTCCCGCCGTCGCAACCGGGACCGGAACCGCGACCGCAAGCGGCGCGGCCGCGGCGGTGGCAACGACTTCGCGATCGAGGAGCCCGCGGAGATCAGCGAGGACGACGTCCTGCTGCCCGTCGCCGGCATCCTCGACATCCTCGACAACTACGCGTTCGTGCGGACCTCCGGCTACCTCGCCGGCGCGAACGACGTCTACGTCACCATGGGGCAGGTCAAGAAGAACGGCCTGCGTCGCGGTGACGCCATCACCGGCGCCGTGCGCCAGCCCCGCGAGGGCGAGGAGCAGCGGCAGGGCGGCCGGCAGAAGTACAACGCGCTCGTGCGGCTCGACGCCGTGAACGGCATGAGCATCGAGCAGTCCCGCAAGCGACCGGACTTCACGAAGCTGACCCCCCTCTACCCGGAGGAGCAGCTGCGGCTGGAGACCACGCCCAAGGCGATCACGCCCCGGGTCATCGACCTCGTGGCGCCGATCGGCAAGGGGCAGCGCGGCCTCATCGTCGCGCCGCCCAAGGCGGGCAAGACGATCATCATGCAGCAGATCGCGAACGCGATCGCGGTGAACAACCCGAACGTCCACCTCATGGTGGTGCTCGTCGACGAGCGGCCCGAGGAGGTCACCGACTTCGAGCGCATGGTCAAGGGCGAGGTCATCTCCTCGACCTTCGACCGGCCGGCCACGGACCACACCACGGTCGCCGAGCTCGCCATCGAACGGGCCAAGCGGCTCGTCGAGCTGGGCCAGGACGTCGTCGTGCTGCTGGACGGCATCACCCGGCTCGGCCGGGCCTACAACCTGGCCGCACCTGCCTCGGGCCGCATCCTCTCCGGCGGTGTGGACGCCTCCGCGCTCTACCCGCCGAAGAAGTTCTTCGGTGCCGCCCGCAACATCGAGAACGGCGGCTCCCTGACGATCCTCGCCACCGCCCTGGTGGAGACCGGTTCGAAGATGGACGAGGTGATCTTCGAGGAGTTCAAGGGCACCGGGAACATGGAGCTGCGGCTGTCCCGCCAGCTGGCGGACAAGCGCATCTTCCCGGCGGTGGACGTCAACGCCTCGGGCACCCGCCGCGAGGAGCTGCTGCTCGGATCCGAGGAGATCAAGATCATCTGGAAGCTCCGCCGCGTGATGGGGGCGCTCGACCAGCAGCAGGCCTCCGACCTGCTGCTCGGCAAGCTCCGGGAGACCGCCTCGAACGCCGAGTTCCTCATGACGGTGCAGAAGAACACCCCGGCGCCGCAGGGCGAGCCGGAGCTCGCGATCCGCTGAGTCGGCGTCCATCCCCGGCGGGAACATCCCGCGGGGGTGTGACGTTGCTCCCGAAGCGTCAGGAACGGCGACGGCCCACTGTCGGCCGGGTGCCGGGTCTGGCAGACTGACCAGTCGGCTTCCGGTTCACGCACGCGCCCGCGTGCGACCCGGGGCAGGAACGACCTAGGAGAATCCATGAAGCAGGGCATCCACCCGGAGTACGTCGTCACGCAGGTGACGTGCACGTGCGGCAACACCTTCACCACTCGCAGCACCGCGACGTCCGGTGAGATCCACGCCGACGTCTGCAGCAACTGCCACCCCTTCTACACCGGCAAGCAGAAGATCCTCGACACCGGTGGCCGCGTGGCCCGCTTCCAGGCCCGCTACGGCAAGAAGAAGTAGCGACGCCCCAGCGCCGGCGGAGGCCGCGGACAGCCGCGGTCCCGCCGGCGTCGCCGTCTCTGCCTTCCCACCCACCCTTGCCGTCTCTGCCTGCCCCACCCACGAGAAGGTCCCAGGACACGCCGTGAGCACCCACCCCGAGCAGCCGGCCGTGGGCGAGGTCATCCCCGACCAGGCCCGCGCCGTCGAGCCGCTGCTCGCGGAGCACGCGCAGATCGAACGGGAGCTGGCCGACCCCGCGGTGCACGCCGACCCCGGGCGCGCCCGCTCGCTCGGGCGCCGTTACGCCGAGCTCGGTCGCATCGTGCGGGCGTACCGGGCCCACGAGTCCGCCGTCGCGGACCTCGGCGCCGGCCGTGAGCTCGCGGACGGCGACGTCGCGTTCGCGGAGGAGCTCCCCGCCCTCGAGGCGGCGGCGAGCCAGGCCGCCGAGGAGCTCCGGCGGGTGCTGCTGCCCACCGACCCCGACGACGGCAGGGACGTGATCCTCCAGGTCAAGGCGGGGGAGGGGGGCGAGGAGTCGGCTCTCTTCGCCGGCGACCTGCTCCGGATGTACCTGCGCTACGCGGAGCGCCTGGGGTGGACCACGCAGGTGCTCGACGCCACCGAGTCCGACCTCGGTGGGTACAAGGACGTCTCGGTCGCCATCAAGACCCGATCCGCGCCGAGCGAGCCGGCCGAGGGCGTGTGGGCGCGCCTGAAGTACGAAGGCGGTGTGCACCGGGTGCAGCGAGTGCCGGTCACCGAGTCCCAGGGCCGGATCCACACTTCGGCCGCCGGCGTGCTGGTGCTGCCGGAGGTGGATGACCCCGGCGAGGTGGAGATCGACCAGAACGACCTGCGGATCGACGTCTACCGCTCCTCCGGACCCGGCGGGCAGTCGGTCAACACGACGGACTCGGCCGTGCGGATCACCCACCTGCCCACCGGCATCGTGGTGTCGATGCAGAACGAGAAGTCCCAGCTGCAGAACCGCGAGCAGGCCATGCGCGTGCTGCGTGCCCGGCTGCTCGCCGCGCGGCAGGAGGAGGCGGAGGCCGCCGCCTCCGAGCAGCGCCGCTCCCAGGTCAGGACCGTGGACCGCTCGGAACGGATCCGCACGTACAACTTCCCCGAGAACCGGATCGCCGACCACCGCACCGGGTACAAGGCCTACAACCTCGACCAGGTCCTCGACGGCGACCTGGACCCGGTCATCGCCTCGGCGGTCTCGATGGACGAGGCGGCGCGACTTGGCAGCGCCTGACACCGCGTCCGGGCCGGCTCGGCAGCCCACCACGTGGCGCGCCGCGGTCGCCGGCGCCTCCCGGATCCTCGCCGAGGCGGACGCACCGTCACCCGACGTCGACGCGCGCCTGCTCGCCGAGCACGTGCTGGGCCGCCCCCTCCTGCTCGCGCCGGACCCGACCGCCGAGGACCTCGCACGGTTCGCCGAGCTCGTGGACCGTCGCCGGCGGCGCGAGCCCCTGCAGCACATCACCGGAACCATGGGCTTCCGCCGGCTCGTCCTGACCGCCGGGCCCGGCGCGTTCGTGGCGCGGCCGGAGACCGAGGTCGTCGCGGGGGTCGCGATCGACGCGGCCCGCGCGGTCCGGCGCCAGGGGCGGAACCCGGTCGTGGTCGACCTGTGCACGGGCTCCGGGGCGATCGCCGTCGCCCTCGCCACCGAGGTGCCGGGTACCGAGGTCCACGCCGTCGAGCTCTCCGCGGACGCCCTCGCGATCGCGACCACGAACGTCGCAGACCACGCACCGGACGTGCGGCTGGTCCAGGGTGACGCGGCGAGCGCCCTTCCCGAGCTGGACGGCAGCGTCGACGTCGTCGTCTCCAACCCGCCCTACGTGCCACCGGACGCCGAGCCGGTCGACCCCGAGGTTCGCGACCACGAGCCCGACATGGCCCTCTACGGAGGCGGCGCCGACGGGCTGGAGGTCCCGCGCGCCGTCGTCGCGTCCGCGGTGCGGCTGCTGCGGCCGGGTGGCCGATTCGTCATGGAGCACGCCGAGGTCCAGGCCGAGGCGGTCCGCCGGATGGTCACCGACGCGGGTCTGCGGTCGGCGGAGAGCGGTCGCGACCTCACCGGCCGGGAGCGGTTCGTCACGGCGACTCGCTGACCTGGTCGCGCCGTTCTCGGGCGGTGACGACCCACACGGCCGCGGCGACGCCGACCAGGTCCGCGAGGACGTCGAGCACGTCACCGCTCCGGTCTGCCAGCAGCAGGTGCTGGACCAGCTCGCTGACCACGGCGTGGGCGACGCCGTAGCCCACCACCACGACCCGGGGCAGGCCCGCCAGCAGCCCGGCGAGGGTCACCGCGCCGAAGACCATCAGGTGCACGGCCTTGTCGAGGCCGGGGACGGTCACGCCCGGGGCGTCCGGCGTCTGCGGCAGGTACAGGACGAGGAGCTGGATCGCGAGCGCGAGGACGAGTGCTGCGGACCAGGCGACGCGTCTCGTCATCGGACCAGCGTCTCAGGTCGGCCGCCCAGCCGTGCGAGACTCGCGCCCGTGGGGGAGCGGAAGGGCGGCGCGGCCCGTCCCGGCCGACGAGGCACCGTCCTCGGGCTCGGGCTCGTGGTGGTGGGGACGGTCCTCGGAGCCGCGACGATCTGGCGGATGTGGGGTTGGGGAGCCTGGCTGCTCGGGATCGCCGTGGCGGTCGCAGGGCTCGCCGTCATCGGCCTCGCGGGCCGCGGTCCTCGGCGCGTGGTCGTTCTCGCGGGAGCGCTCGCCCTGGCCGCCGCCGGCCTGCTCGTCCCGCGGATCGGCCATGTCGAGCCCGACGGCTTCACGGTCGGGGACGCCGAGCGGCTCCTGGACTCCGACGGCGAATCGTTCGTCTTCGCCCTGGGCTCCGGGCAGATCACGAGCCGTGCGGAGTCCGGCGAGATCACGTGGACCTCGGAGCCGGTCGTCGACGGCGGCGACGAAGTCGGGGGCATGATCAGCGACGACCAGGTGCTCGTCTGGGGGGACCGGGATGCCGAGGACCCGGTGCTCACCGCGCTGGCGGTCAGCACGGGCGAGGTCCTCTGGCGGCACGAGCTCTACGGCTCGGTCCGTGGGAGCGCCCCCGACACGGTCACCGACGGTGTCATCGTGCTCCCGGACGATCCTGAGACCATCGGGCTCGCTCGGGAGACCGGCACGGTGCTCTGGCGAAGTCCCGGGACGGTGGCCGGGCGGCCGGAGAGCTACAACCCCGGCCGGGATTGGCAGGTGGGCGACAGCGACCACATCCTGGTCGACCGGGCAGGTGAGGACGACGATCCCGAGTACGCCGTGCTGCGCGCCGCGGACGGGTCGACGGTGATCGAAGGTGTCGCGGGCCGCGAGCACGACTATGAGTTCCTCCTCGGCTCGACGATCGTGGAGGCGGACTTTGCCGAGGTCCGTGGTACGCAGGCGACGGGCGACAGGTGGACCGTGGAGAGCACCCATCCCGTCCCCCCGTCCTCCTTCAACCAGGTGGACGGCTACGTCAGGACGGTCGACGACGTGGGAGGAACGGTGCAGCTCGTCGACGAGCGCGGGCGTTCCATGTCCTCGGCTGTGGACGGGTTCGAGTTCGCTGACGACCCCTATGGGCGACAGTCCGCGGTGCTGCTGCCGCTCGAGCCCGCGTCGGCGGCGCAGCAGATGTCCGGCTTCGCCCGCGGGTTCCATGACGCCACGACGACGCAGGCGCTCGACCGCCTCCTCCTGTACGACACCGTGCACGGCGGGCTCGTCGAGATCGACGTCCCGCGTACCGTGATCGGCACGCGCGCCACCGGCCTGACCTGGAACTACGTGTACCGCGACGAGTACCGGGCTCCAGCCGACCGGACGATCGTCGTCTGGAGCGGGCACGACCTCGTCGGCGGCGAGTTCCACGCGGTGACCGTCCTGGACGGTGAGCGGGCGATGACGGTCGACGTGCCCTTTGCCGCCGACGGGCCGGGGGAGGCCCGAGACTTCCGCGCCACGGCGGAGGCCGTCCAGGTCGGGACGGACGTCTACCCGGTCCGCCTCGGCTGAGCCCGGCACGTCCGGTCCGGAGGGGGCCCGGCACGTGACAGACTCTTCGCGTGAGTGTGCACGACTGCCAGGATCCCGAGCAGCGCGCCGCCGGACTCGACGCCGCGGTCGAGGTCCTCGGGCGCGGCGAGCTCGCCGTCATCCCGACCGACACCGTCTACGGCATCGCCGCGGACGCCTTCGACGCCGACGCCGTGGCCGCGCTGCTCGCGGCCAAGGGCCGTGGGCGGCAGATGCCACCGCCGGTGCTCGTCGGCAACACGGCGGCGCTCGACGGCCTCGCGACCGAGGTCCCCGACGTCGTGCGGGACCTCGTCGCGGAGTTCTGGCCCGGACCGCTGACGGTCGTGCTGCTGGCCCAGCCGTCGCTGGCCTGGGACCTGGGGGACACCGACGGCACGGTGGCCCTGCGCATGCCGGACGAGGAGATCGCCCTGGAGCTGCTGCGCCGGACCGGTCCGCTCGCGGTCTCCAGCGCGAACCTCTCCGGCCGCCCGGCGGCGACGACGGCGCAGGAGGCCGTCGAGTCGTTCGGCGACGCGGTCTCCCTCTACCTCGACGGCGGACCGTCCCGCGGGGCGGTCGCGTCGACCATCCTGGACGCGACGGCCGAACGCCTGACCGTGCTGCGGCACGGTGCGCTCTCGGTGGAGCAGCTCGCCGCCGTCGCGCCGGAGCTGCGCGAGTCGGGTGCGGCCCCGGCGTGAGGGTCTACCTGCTCGTCCTGCTGACGGCCGCGGCGGTGACATTCCTGTCCACCCCGGTGGTGCGACGGCTGGCCCTGGCGACCGGCGCGATGACCGCCGTGCGGGACCGCGACGTGCACACCACGCCGATTCCGCGGCTCGGCGGCCTCGCGATGCTCGCCGGCCTGGCCGTCGCGCTGCTCGTGGGATCCCAGGTGCCGTTCCTCGGCGGGGCGTTCGACCAGTCCCGCGTCGTGTGGGCCATCCTCGCCGGCGCGGTGATCGTCTGCCTGCTCGGGGTGGCGGACGACATCTGGGAGCTGGACTGGATGACCAAGCTGGTCGGGCAGGTGCTCGCGGCCGGGTTCATGGCCTGGAACGGCGTCCAGCTCATCACCTTCCCGGTGTTCGGGCTGACGATCGGCTCCTCCCGGCTGTCGCTCTTCGCGACGATCCTCGTCGTCATCGTCGCGATCAACGCGGTGAACTTCGTGGACGGGCTGGACGGGCTTGCGGCGGGTCTCATCGCGATCGGCGGCGGCGCGTTCTTCCTGTACTCCTACCTGCTCACCCGCACCGCGTCACCCGGCGACTTCTCCAACGTCGCGACGGCGGTGATCGCGGCCCTCGTGGGTGCCTGCATCGGGTTCCTGCCGCACAACTTCCACCCCGCCCGCATCTTCATGGGTGACTCCGGTGCGTACCTGCTCGGACTGACCGTGGCAGCCGCCGCGATCGTGGTGACCGGCCAGATCGACCCCGCGAACGTGACCACCTCACAGGTGCTGCCGGCGTACGTGCCGATCCTGCTGCCCGTGGCGGTGCTGCTGCTGCCCCTGCTGGACATGACCTTGGCGGTGGTCAGGCGGCTCCGCGCCGGCAAGTCGCCCTTCCACCCGGACCGGATGCACCTGCACCACCGCCTCCTGGACCTCGGCCACAGCCAGCGCCGTGCCACCCTGATCCTGTACCTGTGGACGGCGGTGGTCTCCTTCAGCGCCGTCGCGCTCGTCACCTTCAGCCCTGGCCAGGTGGCCGTCGGCGCCGGGGTCGCCGCCGTCGTCGCGGCCGTGATCACCTGGACGCAGCTGCCCGGCCTGCGGTCGAGCACCGCCCCCAGCACGAGAGAGCACACCCGATGAGCCAGCCCGAGAGCAGCACGCACGTCGCCGTCCGCGCGATGTACTCCACCATGATCCGCCGGACCGCCGTCCTGGTGGCGGTCCTCGCCGTCGGCGGGGGAGTGGTCGGGTACCTCCTCGCCGGGATGCCCGGCGTGTGGGGCGCCCTCCTCGGGGCGACCATCGCCGCGCTGTTCATGGTGGCCACCGTGGTGACGATGCTGCTCACCGCGGACCGGCCGCTGACGGTCGTCAACGTGGCGGTCGTCGTCGGGCTGCTGGTGAAGCTGCTGCTCGTCTTCGGGGTGCTCGTGCTGCTGCGCGGACGCGACTTCTACGACCCCGGCGTGCTGTTCGGGGTCCTCGTGGTCGCCGTCATCGGTTCTCTGCTCATCGAGGCGGTCGGGGTGATGACCACCCGGATGCCGACCGTCGAGCCCACGCCGTCCGCCCCGGTCGTCCCGACGCCGGACGACGAGGCCGACCCGGACACCGGCGGCCGTCCGTCGTCCGAGGGCCCGTCGACGTCCCAGGGCTGACGCCGGACCGGCCGGGCCGCCGGAGCCGACGACCCTCGCCGCGGCCGCGTGCCGGATGTCACCGCGGCAGCCGCTCTCCGGCATGAGACCGCGGTTCGGAGCACACCCGCGCATACGTTAGGCTCTCTGTGTTCCCGGATCGACGCCCGTCGTCGGACGTGCCCGGAACCCGACTGTGACCGACTCGAGCCCACCCAGGGGGACGCCCTGTCTGCCGCATCGTCGTTGACGCTCTCCAGCACCGTGCTCGCAGCCTCCCACGGTGAGGAGAGCGGTGGATTCCACCCGCCGAGCCTGGCCGACTTCTTCCCGCCGGCGCTGTTCGGCGACGGGACGATCTTCGAGTTCAACCGCGTGACCCTCGTCCGGTTCATCGCGGTCGCCGGGCTGGTGCTCTTCTTCTGGCTGGCCGCGCGCCGGACCCAGCTCGTGCCCAGCCGCATCCAGTCGCTCGGGGAGATGGCGGTCGACTTCGTCCGGCGCGGCATCGCCGAGGAGACGCTCGGCAAGGAGCTCGGCCGGAAGTACACCCCGATGATCGCCGTCATCTTCTTCGGCGTCCTGGCGTTCAACATCACCGGTGTCCTGCCGTTCCTCAACCTCGCCGGCTCGTCGGTCATCGGGGTGCCGCTCGTCTTCGCCGTCGTCGCGTACGTCGCGTTCGTCCGTGCCGGCATCAAGGCGCACGGCACGGTGTCCTTCTTCAAGGAGCAGCTCTTCCCGCCGGGCGTGCCGTGGCCGGTCTACATCCTGCTGGCGCCGATCGAGCTGATCTCGACGTTCATCCTCCGGCCGGTCACGCTCACCGTCCGTCTCCTGGCGAACATGATCGCCGGGCACCTGCTGCTGGTGCTGTGCTTCGCGGCCACCCACTACCTCTTCCTCGACGCGGGCGGGGCGCTCGCCGCCGCGGGCGTGATCACGCTGGCGGGCGGGCTCGCCTTCACCCTGCTCGAGGTCTTCATCGCGTTCCTGCAGGCGTACGTCTTCGCCCTGCTGTCCGCCGTGTACATCCAGCTGTCCGTCGAGGCACACTGAGCCGCCAGGGACGGTGCCCACAACCCCAGACGCCCCCGCGGCCCTCGCTGCGGTGCAACCCCCGACGTGACCGGCAGGTCACGCCACACAGGAAGGAAGAACTCCGCATGGAGAACGCAGGACTGATCGGAAACATCGCGGCCGTGGGCTACGGTCTCGCCACCATCGGCCCCGGTATCGGTGTCGGCGTCCTCATCGGCAAGACCCAGGAGTCGATCGCCCGTCAGCCCGAGCTGGCCGGCCCGCTGCGCACCAACATGTTCATCGGTATCGCGCTGGTCGAGGCTCTCGGTCTGCTCGGTCTCGCGGCCGGCTTCGTCTTCCCGGCTGCCTGATGTCTCCCGTGCTGCTGGCCGAGGAGGCGACGCAGAACCCGCTGATCCCGGCGTGGTACGACATCATCTGGTCGGCCGTCTGCATCGTCATCATCGCCGTCTTCCTCGTGAAGTACGCCCTTCCGCGGCTGACGACGGTCCTTGACGAGCGCGCGGAGAAGATCCAGCACGGCCTCACCCAGGCCGAGCGTGCGGAGAAGGCCGCGGCCGACGCCGAGGCCAAGATCGCCGAGGAGCTCGGCGTCGCGCGGCGCGAGGCGGCCGAGATCCGGGAGCGCGCCCAGGAGGAGGCGAAGCAGATCGTCACCGAGGCGCGGAGCAAGGCCGTCACCGAGGCCGAGCGGGTGACCGAGAACGCGCACCGGCAGATCGAGGCGGACCGGCAGGCGGCGCAGATCTCGCTGCGCGCCGACGTCGGCATGCTCGCCACCGAGCTGGCGTCGCGGATCGTCGGGGAGTCCGTCAACGACCAGGTGCTCCAGTCCCGCGTCATCGACCGTTTCCTCGACGAGCTCGACTCCGACGAGAGCACGGCCGGTGCCTCCGAGGCGTCGGCCGCCGCGGGCCGGGAGGCGTGATGCGGGCGACCTCGACGGCGTCGCTCGCCCAGGCGCGCGAGCGGTGGGAGCCGGTCCTGCGGGACGCCGGCGACACGGCCGCGACCTACGGCGAGCAGCTCTTCGGCGTGGTCGACCTGCTCGAGGCCAACGTCGCGCTGCGCCGCGCGCTGACCGAGCCCTCCCGCGAGGGTGAGGACCGGGCCCGCCTCGCAGAGGCCGTGCTCGGCGGCAAGGTCGACGCCGCCGTCGCGGACCTCGTGGCCGGGCTCGTGCGGGAACGCTGGTCGCAGCCCGGCGACTTCACCGACGCCATCGAGTCGCTGGGGACGACCTCGGTCCTGGCGGCCGCGGAGCACGCGGGCCGCCTGGAGGAGGTCGAGGACGAGGCGTACCGGTTGGACCGCATCCTCGACGGCCAGCGGGAGCTGCGGCTCGCGCTGGCGGCGCGGGAGCGGTCCGGGGAGGAGCGGGGACGCCTCATGGCCGACGTGCTGGCCGGGAAGGTCGGTCCGGAGACCGAGGTGCTCGCGGTGCGGGCCGCCTCGACGCCCCGCGGCCGCTCGGTGCACGTCGCGCTCCGGGAGATCGCGGAGATGGCGGCCGCTCGTCGGCAGCGGCTCGTGGCCTCCGTGACCTCGGCAGTCCCGCTGTCCGACAAGCAGATCACCCGTCTCGCCGACATCCTGACGCGGCAGCACGGCCGCGAGGTCGAGGTGCACGTCGGGCTCGACCCGGAGGTCGTCGGCGGCCTGCGGATCCAGGTCGGGGAGCAGGTGGTGGACGCCACCCTCGCCTCCCGTCTCGCCGACGCACGCCGCCGCCTGGCCGGCTGACCATCACCGCCCGGCTGACAACACAGACATGACCGACCGCCACCACCGGCGGCAGACACGACGAAGGAAGAGCAATGGCTGAGCTGACGATCAAGCCCGAGGAGATCCGGGCTGCGCTGGACAGCTTCGTGAGTTCGTACGAGCCCTCGAAGGCGGCGAGCGAAGAGGTCGGCCACGTCACGTTCGCGGCCGACGGCATCGCGCGGGTCTCGGGCCTGCCGGGGGCCATGGCGAACGAGCTGCTCCGTTTCGAGGACGGCACGCTCGGCCTCGCGATGAACCTCGAGGAGCGCGAGGTCGGCGTCATCGTCCTCGGCGAGTTCGACGGCATCGAGGAGGGGCAGGAGGTCCGCCGGACCGGCGACGTGCTGTCCGTGCCCGTCGGCGAGGGCTACCTGGGCCGGGTCGTCGACCCGCTGGGCGAGCCGCTCGACGGTCTCGGCGAGATCACGGGGCTGGAGGGCCGTCGCAACCTGGAGGCCCAGGCGCCCGGCGTCATGGCGCGTAAGTCGGTGCACGAGCCGCTGCAGACCGGCCTGAAGGCGATCGACGGCATGATCCCGATCGGTCGCGGCCAGCGCCAGCTCATCATCGGCGACCGGCAGACCGGCAAGACCGCCGTCGCGATCGACACGATCCTCAACCAGAAGGCCAACTGGGACTCGGGCGACCCGGAGAAGCAGGTCCGCTGCATCTACGTGGCCGTCGGCCAGAAGGGCTCGACCATCGCGGCGGTCCGCGGCGCGCTCGAGCAGGCCGGTGCGCTGGAGTACACGACCATCGTCGCCGCGCCGGCGTCCGACCCGGCCGGCTTCAAGTACCTCGCCCCGTACACCGGCTCGGCCATCGGCCAGCACTGGATGTACGCCGGCAAGCACGTCCTGATCGTCTTCGACGACCTCTCCAAGCAGGCCGAGGCGTACCGCGCGGTCTCCCTCCTGCTGCGCCGCCCGCCGGGCCGCGAGGCGTACCCCGGTGACGTCTTCTACCTGCACTCCCGCCTGCTGGAGCGCTGCGCGAAGCTCTCGGACGAGATGGGTGCCGGCTCGATGACGGGTCTGCCGATCATCGAGACCAAGGCGAACGACGTCTCCGCCTACATCCCGACGAACGTCATCTCCATCACGGACGGCCAGATCTTCCTGCAGTCCGACCTGTTCAACGCCAACCAGCGCCCCGCGATCGACGTCGGCATCTCGGTCTCGCGCGTCGGTGGTGACGCGCAGGTCAAGGCCATGAAGAAGGTCTCCGGCACGCTGAAGAGCACGCTGGCGCAGTACCGCGCGATGGCGGCCTTCGCGATGATCGCCTCCGACCTGGACCCGGTGACGAAGCAGCAGCTCACCCGTGGTGAGCGCATGATGGAGCTGCTCAAGCAGCCGCAGTACACGCCGTACCCCGTGGAGGAGCAGGTGGCCTCGATCTGGGCCGGCTCCAACGGGTACCTCGACGACGTCGAGGTCGCGGACGTGGCCCGCTTCGAGCGGGAGATGCTCGACCACCTCAAGCGGCACACCTCGGTGCTCTCCGACATCGCTTCCACCGGGAAGTTCGAGGAGGAGACCGAGTCCGCGCTGCGCGCCGGCGTCGAGGAGTTCCGCAAGGGCTTCCTGGGCGCGTCGGGTGACGCGCTCGGCGCCGAGCCGGAGAGCTACCCGGACGAGGTCGAGGCTGAGCAGGAGCAGGAGCAGATCGTCCGCGCGAAGCGAGGCTGACCGATGGCCGGTGAGCAGAGGGTCTACAAGCAGAAGATCCGGGCGACCCAGACCCTGAAGAAGATGTTCCGGGCCATGGAGCTGATCGCGGCCTCGCGCATCGGCAAGGCTCGTGCCGCGGCGCAGGCGTCCGACCCGTACACCCGGGCGCTCGTCCGGGCGGTCTCCGCGGTATCGTCGCACGCCAACCTCGACCACCCGCTGATCGAGGGACGCACCGACACCAAGAAGGTCGCCATCCTCGTGGTCACCTCGGACCGCGGCCAGGCCGGCGCCTACTCGGCCAACGTGCTCCGGGCCACCGAGCGGCTCATCGAGCGGCTCGGCGAGGAGGGCAAGGAGCCGGTCGTCTACGTCAGCGGACGCCGCGGCGAGAGCTACTTCCGGTTCCGTGGCCGGCCGATGGCCGAGACCTGGGTCGGCGGGTCGGACTCCCCGACCGTGGAGCGGGCGCACGAGATCGCGGACGCGCTGCTCGGCGCCTACCTCGCCCCCGTGGCGGAGGGCGGCGTCAGCGAGGTGCACGTCGTGTACACGCGCTTCGCCTCCATGGTGAGCCAGGTGCCCGAGTCCCGGCGCATGCTGCCGCTGGAGATCGTCGAGGGCGTCGCCGAGCCGGGCAGCGAGCCGACGCCGATGTACGAGTTCGAGCCCAGTGCCGAGGAGGTGCTCGACGCGCTGCTGCCGATGTACGTGCGGCGCCGCATCCACTCGATGCTGCTCATGGCGGCCGCGTCCGAGCTCGCCGCCCGGCAGCAGGCCATGCGGACCGCCACGGACAACGCCGAGGACCTCATCCGCGAGTACACCCGACTGGCGAACAGCGCCCGTCAGGCCGACATCACCACCGAGATCTCCGAGATCGTCTCCGGTGCCGACGCGCTCGCAGCGTCGAGCTGAGGAAGGACAAAGGACCAATGACCGCCACTGCCACCGACTCGACGCAGCAGACGGGAGGGCCCGGCGTGGGCCGTATCGCCCGCGTCACCGGCCCCGTCGTCGACATCGAGTTCCCGTCGGACGCCATCCCGGACATGTACAGCGCCCTCACGACCGAGGTCTCCCTCGGTGAGGACACGTTCACGATGACGCTCGAGGTCGCCCAGCACCTCGGTGACAACCTCGTGCGCGCCATCGCACTGAAGCCGTCCGACGGCCTCGTGCGCGGCGCCGAGGTCGTCGACACCGGCGCCCCGATCTCCGTGCCGGTCGGTGACGTCACGAAGGGCCACGTCTTCAACGTCATCGGCGAGGTGCTCAACCTCGAGGAGGGCGAGCAGCTCGAGATCAACGAGCGCTGGCCGATCCACCGTGAGCCGCCCCAGTTCGACCAGCTGGAGTCCAAGACCCAGATGTTCGAGACGGGCATCAAGGTCATCGACCTGCTGACCCCCTACGTGCAGGGCGGGAAGATCGGCCTGTTCGGCGGCGCCGGCGTCGGCAAGACCGTGCTCATCCAGGAGATGATCCAGCGCGTGGCGCAGGACCACGGCGGTGTGTCCGTGTTCGCCGGTGTCGGTGAGCGCACGCGTGAGGGCAACGACCTGATCCACGAGATGGACGAGGCCGGCGTCTTCGACAAGACCGCGCTGGTCTTCGGTCAGATGGACGAGCCGCCGGGGACGCGTCTGCGGGTCGCGCTGTCCGCGCTGACGATGGCGGAGTACTTCCGCGACGTGCAGAAGCAGGACGTGCTGCTGTTCATCGACAACATCTTCCGGTTCACGCAGGCCGGCTCGGAGGTCTCGACGCTGCTGGGCCGCATGCCCTCCGCGGTGGGCTACCAGCCGAACCTCGCGGACGAGATGGGGCAGCTGCAGGAGCGCATCACCTCCGTGCGTGGCCACTCCATCACCTCGCTGCAGGCGATCTACGTCCCCGCCGACGACTACACGGACCCGGCCCCCGCGACGACGTTCGCGCACCTGGACGCCACCACGGAGCTCTCCCGTGAGATCGCGGCCCGCTCCCTGTACCCGGCGGTGGACCCGCTGGCGTCGACGTCGCGCATCCTCGACCCGCAGTACGTGGGCCAGGAGCACTACGACGTCGCGACCCGGGTGAAGACGATCCTGCAGAAGAACAAGGAACTGCAGGACATCATCGCGATCCTGGGTGTCGACGAGCTCTCCGAGGAGGACAAGATCACGGTCGCCCGTGCGCGCCGGATCGAGCAGTTCCTCTCGCAGAACACCTACATGGCCGAGAAGTTCACCGGTGTCTCGGGCTCGACCGTCCCGCTCGCGGAGACGATCGAGGCCTTCAAGAAGATCTCCGACGGCGAGTACGACCACGTGCCGGAGCAGGCCTTCTACAACATCGGCGGGCTCGAGGATCTCGAGAAGGCGTGGTCGAAGCTCCAGTCCGAGATGCGCTGAGCCCGTTCCCAACCAGGTCGAGGAGGTCGCCAGCGTGGCGATGAATGTGGACGTCGTCTCGACGACGGCCGCGCTGTGGAGCGGCGAGGCATCGTCCGTGGTGGTCCCCGCCGCGGACGGGTCGATGGGCATCCTGACCGGTCACGAGCCGGTCCTCGCCCTGCTCAAGCCCGGAACGGTGCGGATCACGCCGACGTCGGGCGGCGGGCCCGTGGAGCTCGAGGTCGACGAGGGCTTCGTCTCGGTCGACGACGACGCCGTCACGGTCGTGGTCGAGCGCGGCGCCCGGGCAACGGAACAGTAGCGGCGATCGCGAGGTAGGCCTCTTTGACGACGACGGGGATCGTATGGCTGGTCGTGGCCGCGGTCGCCGTCGTCGTCGTGACGGTCGTGGTCCTCTTCCAGGTGCGGGTGCACCGGCTGGACCGTCGGGTGGGCTCCTTCGAGTGCGCCGTGAAGTGCGGCGGGAAGGACTGGTCCGGGGGAGTAGCGGTCTACGGCGTCGGCAGGGTCCAGTGGTACCGGCTCGTGTCGTTGTCGCTCCTGCCGGCACGGACGTTCGTGCGGGAGCGTCTCGAGCTCTCCGAGCGCCGGGGCGGGTTGGACGAGGAGTTCGTCGAGGTGCGCTGCCGGTACGAGGGTGAAGAGGTCGACCTGGCCATGCGGCGTGAGTCGCTGGCAGGCCTGGTGAGCTGGCTGGAGGCGGCACCGCCTCGGGGTGAGCCGCTGGTCTAGCGGATGCGGGTCGCCGGTCCGGCGGATGCCGGTCGAAGGTCCGAACGACGTGGGGCGAGGGCTAACGTGCGAACGGAGCAGGTCAGGAGGAGGTCGTCGTGCGGGTCGTGATCGCCAGCTGCTCGGTGGACTACTCGGGGCGGCTCGACGCGCACCTCCCGTTGGCGACGCGGCTGCTCATGGTCAAGGCGGACGGGTCCGTGCTGGTCCACTCGGACGGCGGCTCGTACAAGCCGCTGAACTGGATGAGCCCGCCCTGCCGGCTCGAGGTCGGCGAGCCGAGCGAGGACGAGGCCGGTGCCGGGGTCGTCGAGGTCTGGACGGTGCAGCACGCCAAGACGGACGACAAGCTGGTGGTGCGGGTCCACGAGATCGTGGCGGACCACAGCGTCGAGCTCGGCGTGGACCCCGGGCTGGTGAAGGACGGCGTCGAGGCCCACCTGCAGAAGCTGCTGGCCGAGCAGATCGAGATCCTCGGCCCGGGGCACCAGCTCGTGCGGCGGGAGTACCCGACCGCGATCGGTCCGGTGGACATCCTCGCCCGCGACGCCGACGGCGCGACGGTCGCCGTCGAGATCAAGCGCCGTGGTGAGATCGACGGCGTCGAGCAGCTGACGCGCTACCTGGAGCTGCTCAACCGGGACCCGCTGCTGGCGCCCGTCCGCGGCATCTTCGCCGCACAGGAGATCAGGCCGCAGGCCCGGGTGCTGGCCGTCGACCGGGGGATCGACTGCGTGGTGCTCGACTACGACGCGATGCGCGGGCTCGACGACGTGGAGTCGCGGCTGTTCTGACGTGCGCGGTCAGATCGGCCAGGTGGTGTCGCCGGGGTGCCGGGGCTTGCTCAGTGCTCGGGGGCAACCGGCTGGACAGTGACGTTCATGAAGTAGGACTGGATGGTCGTGTTGACGGTGACGTTGATCTCCTCCACGTTGAAACAGGTCACCTCGTAGCCCAGGGGGATCGAGGCGGTGGCGCCGTCGGTGGGATCGGCGGCAAGGTTCGCACACCTTTGGTGCACCTCGAAGAAGGCTTCTCGCATCTGGCTCCTGATGTCCGCGTCGTCAGGCCAGATCGCGGCCCAGGCGAAGTCGGTCACGGTGGCCGTGAGCTCGGCGAGGTTCTCGCGGGTGACCTCCTGGTTCCGGCCCGCGTCGGCAGTGACGTCGGTGCTGATCCAGAAACCGGTGACCAGATCGGAGTCAGGATCGGCGTCGTACCCGATCGAGGCCACACGGTCATGGTTCCCGGCCGGGTCGTCCGCGCCGCACTGGCGGGTGCGTGTCACGGGGTTGTCCTGCGCATCCCGCTCACCCTCGTCCCAGCAGGTCCAGTCGAGCTCCGACTCGAGGTGGTCCATGGACTGTGGCCCGACGGCAGGATCCGGGAAGCAGTTGTGCAGGCTGCCTTCTGCGCACAGCACGGGCGCCCCCTCGGGCGCGGGGGTCTCGCTCGCTGTGCTCCCGGAGTCTGCTCCCTCGGGTGCTGCCCCGTCGGCAGGTGACGGCTCGGCGCTCGTGGGGTCCGGACTGCCGGAGCCGGTGGGGATCACCTGCGTCAGGACGAGCACCAGCGCGACGACGACCACGAGCCCGCCCCCGACGGCGGCGGCGATGACGACGGCCCGTGGCCCGCCGGACGATGGTGTCGCGATGTGCCACGACGCACCGTTCGGGCAGACGTACGAGCCGCCCTGGTCGATCCATGCACCGCCACGTCTCGCATCCGGCATCACGGGTGCACCGCACCGGTGGCACCTGCTCGGTCGAGGCACGTCAGATCCTGAGAGACTGTGGGCGATGAGGCCGGGACGTCATCGTTCGCGTGGCGGCGACGAGCGTAGCGGGCATCACGCCAGCCGTGAAGAGGGGGCCGGACGCGGCGGGCCAGGGGGCTCGTCCGTTGGTGGGCGGAGGTCGTCAGAACGGTGGTGGCGGCCCGTCGTCGTCCACGGAGGACGATGTCTCGTCCGTCCCGGACCGTCCGGGAGCGGACGGCGGTGGCAGGGATCGCCCGGGCCCGGCGTGCGTGATGGTGCCGTCCCGTTCCCGGCGATACGTGTGACCGGTCGGGGAGGTCCAGTCGAAGACTCCGCCGTCGTGCTGGACCAGCCGGAAGTGGCCGAGCGTCTTCTCGCGATGGTCGATGAGGCACAGCGCGCCGAGATTGGTCAGGGCGGTGGTGCCGCCGTGGCCGAACGGCACGGTGTGATCGAGTTCGCAGGCGGACGCCTTGGTGTTGCACCCTGGCCGGACACAGGTCCGGTCACGCTCCCGGACGAGGCGTGCGAGGTCTGCCGGCGGGCGGTACCGGGTCCGCCCGACGTCGAGGACCGTGCCGCTCACCGGGTCCGTGAGCAGGCGCCGCACCGTGGCCTCGGTGGTCAGGGCTCGAGCGGCGGATGCGGTGACGGGCCCGTACCCGTCCAGCACGGCAGGCTCGTCGCCCCCGAGCATGGTCGAGATGGGCACGGTGACGCTCACCTGGACCGGGGCGCGTCCCGTGGTGGCTATCGGCCAACGCGGGCGCTGACCAGGCTCGTCCGGTCGCACGGGCGGGTCGTTCCCGATCGGGTCCGGCGAGAGCGGGTGGCTGGCGTCGGCCCCGGCAGCACCAGACCCGGCATGGCCGGCCGCATCGCGGCGAACGCCTTCGTCCGCCCCCAGCAGCGGCAGCTGTTCGGGCGGCAGCGGACCGATCCAGCCGGTGCGCAGCGCGTCGAACCCGATACTGGCAAGGATGTCAGCGCGGAGCTGGTCGATGGTCCGGGAGTCCCCGCCGGAGCGCGCCGCGCGAGCGGCACCGTCCAACGCATGATCCAGTGCGATGGCGCCTTCGGCCGGCAGGTACGCGGAGATCGACGCCATCCCGTCGGGTAGCGGACGGGCGTGGTTGACCCGGCGTTTGCACCGTGCGGCGCGGTGTCGCGCATCCGCGCCCTCCGGGTCGATCTCCGCGACCGCCCGGGCGACGTCACGCCGGATCTTGGGCGGCGTCGAGGCCGGCGCGTCCGGCAGGACGGCGTCCTCAACCTCGAGCACGAGCGGCTCGGGGAGGTCCTCGAGCTGCGACGTCATCGCCTCGGCCTTGGCCCAGGTCAGCTCGCCGGCCAGCAGGGCCTCCCCGGTGGCTACCATCGTCCGTTCCATCAGTCGGCCGGTTCGGATCAGGCTCGCAGCCGCGTGCCGCGTGGTCGCCAGCCGCATGGACAGCTCGGTGGCAGCACGAGGCTGCGACTGCCCGGAGCCCCGCCCGGTGGGGGCGGGAAGCGGTTCGCCTGCGGGACCGGGACGCCGCGCGACCGCCGTCACAGGTCCGTAGATCGCGTCGAGTCGGTCCTCGACCGCGGCAGCGGCGCTGGCCTGGCGGGCCTGCGCGTACGAGACCACCCGGCCCCACAGGGCGACGGCGTCGACCGCGTCGCCGGCGCCGAGCTCGGTCACGTCGACGGAGTCCAGGAGAGTGGCGAGGGCCAGACCGGACGCGTTCGCCGCGCCCTCGAGCGCTCGGTGCCCCCAATCCGAGCTCGGTCCGCCGTCCCAGTCCAGCGCGAGGGCGTGCGCCCCTTCGGTCTCAACGGCGGCGTCCTGAGCGACTGGCTCGGGCTCGTCGGTCACGGGCTCGTCGGTCACGGGCTCGTGCGGCTTGTGCTCCATCGGCGCGGCGTCGTACTCCGTTGCCGCCGCGAGCTCGTCCAGCACGTACGCCGCCCACTCATCACCCCTTCGTGCCCGTTCGGCCAGAGCGTCCCGGCCCGTCTCCGCGACGCTGCGGGTGACCTCGGCGAACCAGCGCCGCTCGGACTCGAGCGCCATCCGGTCCAGCGCTGCGATCAGCGACCGGGCGTGCTCGCAAGGCAGAGCGTCCGCCGCATCGTCGATGCAGCAGGCGCCTGCCGGTTCGAGCGTCGCTCCGCCTTCCATGATTCGAACATACATGCGGCCACCGACATGGCTCGTCAGCCGCGGATCGGCCGGTCGGGGGCGTCGGTCGCCGGCGGCCCGCGGCCGCACCGGGTGTCGGCCCGCAGGAGGTCCACGAGCCCGGAGCGCGGTTCGGCGACAGGGACGGGCGCGACGCCGTCGCGGGCTGCAGACGCCTGCAGCGACGGCACCGCGCAGAACCGGACTCCGGCGGCCCGGATTCGAGCGTGCGCCCGCGCACGGTGTTGGATGTCCCCATGAGCGACGTGGTCCTCCGAGGGCGTGTGGTCACTCCCGACCGGATCGAGGACGACGGCGTCGTCGTCATCCACGACGACACGATCAGCTGGGTCGGCGCCGCCTCGACCGCCGCCGACGCGTCGGCAACGGGGTCCGACCTCACCGACGCGCTCACCGCCGCGATCGCCGAGACCCGGCCGGATCCCACCCGGTACCTGCTGCCCGGCCTGGTCGACCTGCACAACCACGGCGGCGGCGGCGCCTCCTTCCCGGACGCGCGCACGCGCGAGGACGCCCTGCGGGCGGTCGCCGAGCACCGTCGCCACGGCACCACGTCCGTCGTCGCCTCACTCGTCACCGCGTCACCGGAGACGCTCCGCGAGCGGGTCGCCCTGCTCGCCGAGCTGGCCGACGACGGCGAGATCGCCGGTATCCACCTCGAGGGCCCGTTCCTGTCCGCCGCACGGTGCGGGGCCCAGGACCCGAACCTCATCATCCCGCCCGACCCGCAGCTCACCGAGGACCTGCTGCGCCTCGGCCGCGGCCACGTCGTCACGATGACGCTCGCCCCCGAGCGCGACGGCGTCGAGGACGTCCTCACGCTGCTGGCCGACGCCCGCGCCCTGCCCTCCTGGGGCCATACCGACGCCCGCCCGGACGAGGCACGGGCGGCCCTCGCGGCGGGCGCCCGGCTGCTCGCGCCGTCCCGGCGCCGCGCCACCGTCACGCACCTCTTCAACGGCATGCGTCCGTGGCACCACCGCGACCCGGGACCGGTGGGCGAGTTCCTCGCCGCGGCCGCCGGTGGCGAGGCCGTCGTCGAGCTCATCGGCGACGGCACCCACCTCCAGCCCGACGTCGTGCGCGAGGTCCACGCGATCGTGGGCCGGCAGGGCGCCGTCCTGGTCACCGACGCCATGGCCGCCGCCGGCATGTCCGACGGCGCCTACCGCCTCGGCACCCAGGACGTCGTCGTGGCGGGCGGCGTCGCGCGCCTCGCCGACGGCGAGTCGATCGCGGGCGGCACCGCGCACCTCCTCGACGTCGTCCGCACCAGCGTCGAGGCCGGCGTCCCGCTCGTCGACGCCGTCCACATGGCCGCGACCGGTCCCGCCGCCGTCCTCGGCGACACCTCCGTCGGTGCGCTCGAGGCCGGCCGGCGCGCCGACGTCCTGATCACCGACGAGAACCTGTACCCCGTCCGCGTCATCCGCCACGGCAAGGAGGTCACATGACCGAGAGCACCGAACGACGCTTCCCGGAGAACTTCGTCTGGGGATCCGCGACCGCGGCCTACCAGATCGAGGGGGCGGTGAACGAGGGCGGTCGCGGCCCGTCGATCTGGGACACCTACTGCCACACCCCGGGCCGGACCAGGAACGGCGAGACCGGCGACGTCGCCGCCGACCACTACCACCGCTGGCGCGAGGACATAGCCCTCATGAAGGAGCTCGGGCTGCAGGCCTACCGGCTGTCGATCTCCTGGTCCCGGGTCCAGCCGGGCGGGACCGGCCCGCTGAACCCCGAGGGCGTCCGCTTCTACCGCGACCTCCTCGACGCACTCCTCGAGGCGGGCATCGAGCCGGTCGTCACGCTCTACCACTGGGACCTGCCGCAGGAGCTCCAGGACACGGGCGGCTGGGTGAACCGTGAGACGGCCTACGCCTTCGCCGAGTACGCCCGGCACATGGCCCGCGAGCTCGGTACCCGCGTCACCACCTGGACCACTCTGAACGAGCCGTGGTGCTCGGCCTACCTCGGCTACGCCTCGGGCGTCCACGCACCCGGCCACACCGACCCGGCCGAGGCGCTCGCCGCGGCCCACCATCTCAACCTCGCCCACGGCCTCGCCGCGTCGGCCATCCGCGACGAGCTCGGCGACGACACCCCGGTCTCGATCACGCTGAACCTGCACGTCACGCGGCCCGCGGACGCCGAACGCGCAGCGGACCTCGAGGCGGCCCACCGCGTCGACCTCGTCGGCAACCACATCTTCCTCGGGCCGCTGCTCGACGGCTCCTACCCGACCGCGCTCCTCGACCTCACCCGGCACATCACGGACTGGTCGTTCGTGCAGACCGGCGACCTGGCCCTCATCCGCCAGCGCATCGACGTGCTCGGGGTGAACTACTACTCCACGAACTACGTGCGCCAGCTCGCACCCGGGGAGGAGCCGAGCGGCGACTCCGGCGGCCACGGGGCAGGGGCCGCGAGCCCCTGGGTCGCGCTCGACGACGTCGAGTTCCTCCCCTCCGAGCCGCCGCTGACGGCCATGGGCTGGAACATCGAGCCGGAAGGGCTCCACGAGCTCCTGACGGCGCTGGACAACGCCTACGACGGCCTCCCGCTCATGGTCACCGAGAACGGGGCGGCGTTCGAGGACGAGCCCACGACCGACGCCCAGGGCCGCGTCGTGGTCCACGACGAGCAGCGCATCGACTACATCGCCCGGCACCTCGACGCGGTCGCGCAGGCGATCGAGGACGGCGCGGACGTGCGCGGCTACTTCGTGTGGTCCCTCATGGACAACTTCGAGTGGGCGCGCGGGTACTCCAAGCGCTTCGGCATCGTCCGGGTCGACTACGACACCCTCGAGCGCATCCCCAAGGACTCCGCGCGCTGGTACGCCGAGGTCGTGCGCACAGGGATCGTCCGGGTGCCGAGCACCGCGAGCTCCTGATGCCCTCCTCCCGCCGGTCCCGGCGCCGTCCCTACGGCCAGGGGCACGTGCCGCTGGACGAGGGTCGGCTGCGCGGCATGACCCGGACGGAGCGCGGGCCCGGCGGCGAGGAGTACGCGGTGCGCGAGGTCGCCGGGTCGGAGAAGTCCTACCGGTGCCCGGGCTGCGACCAGGTCGTCCCGCCCGGCCTCGCCCACGTGGTGGCCTGGCCGACCGAGCACCTCCTCGGCACCCGCGCGGGCCTGGACGAGCGCCGTCACTGGCACACCTCCTGCTGGAGAGCCAAGCGCCGCCCGGCACGCTGACCATCGCTCTACTGTGTCTCCATGACCGCCGTCGCGCCGGCCGCGCGCACGCCTCCGTGGCGCTACGCCGTCGGCATGTTCGGCACCTCGATCCCGATCAACATGATCAAGGGGTCGGTGATCCTCTACTACGTCGACATCCTCGGCCTCGACGTGCGCGCGTACGGCATCGTCATGACGGTCTACGCCGTCATCGACGCGATCGACAACCCGGTGCTCGGCTACCTCTCGGACCGCACCCGTACCAGGTTCGGGCGCCGCCGTCCCTGGCTCGTGGTCGCCGCCCCGCTGCTCGCGGCGAGCATGATCGCGTTCTTCTCGGCACCCGCGTCCCTCGACGGCGTCGGCCTGGTGCTGTGGTTCGCCGTCTTCGCGATCCTGTGCGAGGCGTTCGACTCGGTGCTGAACGCCAACTACGGGGCGCTGCTGCCCGAGCTCTTCCCGCGTGAGCGGGAGCGCGCCGTCGCGAACGGGCTGCGCCAGGGGTTTCAGCTCGTCGCCCTCGTGGTCTCGCTCGCCGTGACCCCGGTGCTCACCACAGGCGTGTTCGGCACCGAGGAGACGACGTCGGGCTTCACGACCACGGCGATCCTCTACGGCGCCCTCGCCTCCGCCGTCATCGTGCTCATGGCGCTCGGCGCGCGGGAGAACCCGCGCTACGCCACCGAGCACCGCCCGCGGCTCCTCGCCGGCGTGGCCGACATCCTGCGGAACCCGCTGTTCTGGAAGGTCGGGCTGGTGGGCGCCTGCTACGGCGTCGCGATGGCGCTCGTCCTGTCGGGTGTGCAGCTGTACGTCCGGTACTCGCTCGGGCTCGCGGTCACCAATGCCCTGTACCTCCAGGGCGCCGTCATCCTCGTCGCGGCCGGCGGCCTGGTGGTCTGGACCCGGGTGGTCAGGCGCCGCGGCGCGGTCCGCACCTGGCGAGTGGCGTACGCCGTGCTCGCCGCCAGCTTCGTGGTCCTGTTCTTCGCGGACGGGCTGGTCCCGGCCATCCTCGCCGGCGCCCTGGTCGGCGTCGGCTGGTCCGGCATGCTCGCCACCAACGACCTGGTCGTGGCCCGCGTGCTCGACGACGACGCCGCCTCCCGCGGCGAGCACCGCGAGGGCCTCTTCCTGTCCGCCTTCGGCTTCTTCGGACGCCTCAACGGCGTCCTCACCGGCCTCGCCCTGACCTCTCTCGGGATCTTCTTCGGCTACAACTCCGGCGACGACCCGGGCCAGGACCCCGGCCTCGCCTTCCGGTTCTACCTGTGCGTCTACCCGTTCGTGCTGACCACCATCGGTGCCATCGCGTCCCGGTTCGTCGACGTCGGCGCCCCGACGGCGGACCGAACCGAGAGCTCCCCGGAGACCCCGATGCCACCACCGTCCGTCCCGACGGCGCAGGAACCTGCTCCGTGACACGCCGGCTCGTCCTCACCGCCGACGACCTGGGTCGCGACCCCGCCACCAACGACACGGTCCTCGCCCTGCTCGCCGAGCACGCCGTCTCCGCCACGACGCTCGTGCCCGTCTCACCGGACGCCGCCGACGCGGCGAGACGTGCCCGGGTGCTCCGTGCCCGGCCGCGGCTGCACGTCACGCTGACCGGGGAGCAGGGCCGGCCGGCCTGGGCGCCGCTGACGGCCGGCGCGAGCCTGACCGGCCCGCGCGGCGCGCTGCTCGAAGACCCGCACGAGCTCGCGGCCGGCCTGGAGCGGGACGACCTGGTCGCCGAGCTGGACGCCCAGCTGGGCTGGATGCGGACCCAGGGCTTCGTCCCCGCAGCCGTCGACTCGCACGCCGGCACGCTCTACGGACTGCACGGCGCGCAGAGCCACTGGGTGGCCGATGAGGCGCTGGCCTGGTGCGCGCGCCACGGGCTGGCCCTGCGGCTCCCGCGGGACCTGGCCCCGTACGCCGGCACGCCCGTCCCGGACGCGCTGGCCGGGCACCACGCGCGTGCCGTGGCGCTCGCCGACGGGCTCGGCGTGCCGATCCCCGCCGCCATCCTCACCAACCGCCGCACGGCAGCCGATCTCGGCTCCTACGAGGCCCTGCGCGCGGACCTCGTCG
This sequence comes from Georgenia alba, assembly GCF_042665525.1. Taxonomy (NCBI): domain Bacteria; kingdom Bacillati; phylum Actinomycetota; class Actinomycetes; order Allobogoriellales; family Allobogoriellaceae; genus Georgenia; species Georgenia alba. The sequence goes on along the minus strand of NZ_JBHTCQ010000003.1, from coordinate 91,405 downwards.
CTCGGCTCGAGACGCTGCCCGACGGGATCAGCGAGCTGTTCCTGCACCCGGTGGACGAGGCGGACCGGGCCGGGCGCGACCCGGTGCACGCCTGGGAGGCCAGGCTGCTGCGCGATCCGGCCTGGCACGGCGCGCTGTCCCACCACGGCATCGAGGTGGTCGCAGGATGGTGGGTGTGACACGCATCGTGCACGACCTCCGGCTCGGCCTGGAAGACCGGCTCGAGCAGGAGCTGCGCACCCTGCCCTTCGAGGTCCAGGGCGGTGACCCGAGCCTCGAGGTGACGCTCGAGTACGACCGCACCGCCGCCGTCGTCGACCTGGGCTGCTCCGGGCCGGACGGGTGGCGCGGCTGGTCCGGGGGTGCCCGCGACCGTGTCGTCGTCGGGGCCGATGCCGCCACGCCCGGCTACCTGCCCGGGCCGCTGGAGCCGGGGGAGTGGAGCGTCCAGCTCGGCCTGTACCGGCTCCCGGTGGAGCCCGTCCCGGTCCGGGTGACCGTGGAGACGCCCGCGACCTCGCCGGTCCCGCCCGAGCCGGAGGTCGTCCCGGCGCCGTCGACCCCGCGGGCGAGCGACCGCCGGCTGCCCGCGCCGGAGGGCCTCACCTGGTTCGCGGGCGACTTCCACGCCCACTCCACGCACTCCGACGGCGAGCAGTCGCTCGGCGAGCTCGCCGGCCTCGCGGTCCGCAACGGCCTGGACTTCCTCGCCGTCACCGAGCACAACACCGTCTCCCACCACCCCCTGCTGCCCGGCATCGGCGCCGCGCACGACCTCACGCTGCTGCCCGGGCAGGAGGTGACCACGCCGCGCGGGCACGCGAACGCCTTCGGCGACATCGGCTGGGTCGACTTCCGCGAGCCTCCCGACAGGTGGGTCCGGGACGTCGCCGCGCGCGGCGGGCTGCTCAGCATCAACCACCCGCTGCAGGGGGAGTGGGCGTGGCAGCACCCACTCACCGAACCGCCCGACGCGCTCGAGCTCGCGCACGTCAGCTGGTTCGCCCACCCCACCGCCACCGCCCCCTGGGCGCTGCTGGCCCGGTGGCGCCCGGGCGTGACGCTGCTCGGCGGCAGCGACTACCACAACCCGTCCCACGGCTACCTGCCGGGCACTCCCGCCACCTGGGTGCTGGCGGAGGACCGCAGTGTCGAGGCACTGCTCGACGCGGCCCGGGCCGGCCGTACCGCCGTCACCCGTCTCACCGCCCCCGACGCACCCGCCCTGGTCCGGCTCGGCGAGGACCTCGCGGCGCTGGATGCGGACGGCGCCGTGCTGGGCGACGTCGAGGGCCGGGCACGCCTGCTGCACGGGGACCGCGTGGTGCTGCCCGCGCACCGGGCGGGCACCGGGCCGTACCGGCTGGAGACGCCGACGGGGGAGATCCTCGCGATCTGCACCTGACCCGCCCGGCCCGTGCGGGTGCCGGCCGGCCGTGCCATCCTCGTGCCATGACCGCGCCGTTGTCCCTGACCAGGCACGGGGCCGCCGAGGGCCTGCCGCTGGTGCTGCTGCACGCCTTCCCGCTCGACTCCCGGATGTGGGAGGGCGTCATCGGGGAGCTGCCCGAGATCCCGGTGATCACGCTCGACGCCCCCGGCTTCGGGGCGTCCCGGTCACCGCGCGCCGTCGCCGACGCCGTCGGCCGGCCGCTGGCGCCCTCCCTCAAGACGTACGCGGACGCCGTCGCCGCCACGCTCACCGGCGCGGGTGTCGACCGTGCGGTGGTCGCGGGGCTGTCCATGGGCGGCTACGTCGCCCTGGCGCTGGCGGAACGGCGCCGCGCGCTGCTCGCCGGCGTCGGTCTGCTCGACACCAAGGCGACCGCGGACGACGCCGACGCCAGGGCCAACCGGGTGCGGGTGGCCGAGCAGGCCGCCGGGTCGCTCGGGTCGCGTGCCGTGGCCCCGATGGTGGACGCGGTGCTCAGCCCGACGACGCACCGGCAGCGGCCGGAGGTCGTCGCCACCGTCTCGCGCTGGCTGGCCGAGGCGCCGCCGGCCGGCATCGCCTGGGCGCAGCGGGCCATGGCGGGCCGACCCGACCGGCGCTCGGCGCTCGACGGGCTCGGAGTCCCGGCGCTCGTGCTGCGCGGTGCCGACGACGCGAGCAGCAGCGACCAGGACGTCGAGACCATGGCGCAGGCGCTCGCGGACGTCGAGGTCGTCGTCGTGCCGGACGCGGGCCACCTGAGCGCGGTCGAGGACCCGGGCGCCGTCGCCGCGGCGCTGCGGGCGCTGCACGAGCGGGCCGTGCGGCACGAGAAGGCTCAGCGCCAGCCCGGGTAGACGCGGTCCAGCGCCGCCTCGAGCGCGATCGAGTCGCCGTCCTTCCCGGACGCGCCGATCACCAGCGGGGGGTCGCTCGGCGCCACCTGCGCCCCGCGGACACGGTCCAGGAGGCTCAGCTGTGCGGTGAGCACGTAGAAGGCGCCGTCGGTGCCCACCGCGACGCTGCGGTCCCTGCGCAGGTACCAACCGCGGAGCGACGTGCGGGCGGTCACCGTGCCGCCGTAGTCGCGCACCCGCAGCACCTCCGGCTCCGGACCGCTCCGGCGCGCGGCCTCGGCGAACGCCACCAGCATGGCCCGCGCCCGCTCGTGCTCCGCCCGGCGGCGCCGGTCCAGCAGCTCGGCCTTGGCCGCCGCGTCCGCGCGCCGGCGCTCCGCCCATGCCTCGCTCACCCGCACAGCCTAGATCGGTCGGTGCGACGGCGGGGCTAGCCTGGCGCGGTGAGCGCACCGAACGCCCGGATCCGACCCGCCACCGTGCTCGACGCGCCGGACCTCGCCGCCGTGCACCTGCAGGCCTGGCGCGAGAGGTACGGCGACCTCCTCCCGGAGGACGTCTACGCCGAGCGGGCCGAGCACGGGCCGGGACAGTGGGAGGCGATGCTCGCCGACACGGCCGGTCCGACGACCTGGATCGCCCGCCGGGACGGCCGCGCCGTCGGCTTCGCGCAGGCCACGGCACCCGGTGCGGGCGAGGTCCGGTCGTTGGAGCTGACGTACCTCGTCGTGCTGGCCGCCGAGCAGGGCAGGCGCACCGGGACGCACCTGCTGCAGCTCGCCATCGGCGACGCCCCGTGCCAGCTCTGGGTGCTCGAGGGGGACGAGCGCACGATCGGCTTCTACGGTCACCACGGCTTCGCGCCCGACGGCGCACACCGGCCCGCGTTCGGGGGTCACCTCACCGAGGTGCGCATGCTGCGCTGAGGCCGGCCTCGGCCGCCGGGGGTCGGGCTCAGCCCTTGCGTGCGGGTGCGTCGGTGCTCTCGTTCGGCGAGGTCTCGGCGGTGTCCTCGGTGCCGGCGGCGCCGGCCGTGCCCGTGGTGCTCTCCGCCTGCTCGGCGGCGTCGCCCGGCGGGGGCGGCGCGGCACCGGCCGAGTCGACCGCCGGTGCGGGAGCAGCGGGCTCCGGCTCGGGAGCGCTCTGGCGGACCGGCTCGGGAACGGCCACGTCCTGCGCGGCCGCCTCGCTCGGCGAGGCGGGCAGGTCGTCGGCCGGTGGTGGCGGGGGCGGTGTCTCGCCCTCCCGGTTCGCCAGCAGGCTGCGCATGTCCTCCAGGTAGGAGGCGATCGACTCCCGCTGCTTCGTCAGCTCCTCGACCTGACGGGTCGCCGTCGAACGGGCCTCCTCGGCCGCGGCCTCCGCCTCGCTGCGCAGCCGGCTCGCCTCGGCCCGCGCGTCGGCGAGGGCCCGCGCGGCCTGGTTCTCGGCCTCCTCGCGCCGGGCCCGGGCCGTCTGGTCGGCGTCCCGCAGCATGCTCTCGGTGCGCTCGACCGCCTCGGCGAGCCGGCGCTCGGCCTCCGCGGCGCGGTGCTCGGCCTCCTGCACGACGGCGGCGGTCTCCGCGACGGCCTTCTCGTGCGCCTCGCTGGCCTCCTTCTCCGCGGTCGCCTTCAGCCGGGCCACCTCGTTCTCGGTGCGCAGCCGCAGCTCGGTGGTCTCCTTCTCCACCAGGGCGCGCGCGAGGCCCACCTCGCGGTCGAGACCGGCGCGCCGCTCGGAGACCTCCGTCTCGATGCCCACCCGCAGCCGCTCGGCCTCCCGCTCGGCCGAGGCGACCATCTCCTCGGCACGCCGGCGGGCGTTCTCCTCGGTGGTGCGCGCGGTCTCCTCCGCCGTACGGGTCGCCTGCTCGGCGTCCCGCCGGGAGTCGGCCAGCAGCGTCGCGGACTCCTGCTCCGCCCGCTGCGTGAGTGCCCGGGCCGCCTCGTTGGCGCGCGAGACGATCCGCTCGGCGTCGGCGTTGGCGCGCGCCACGACGTCGAAGGCCTGCTCCTCCGCGGACCGCAGCAGCCGCTCGACCCGCGAGCCCAGGCCCGCGTAGCTCGGACGCTCGTTCTCCTTGAGGCGCGCCTGGGCCTCGGAGAGCTCCCCGGAGACCTTCAGCAGGCGGGCGTCCAGCGTGCCCACCTTCTTCCGGGCGTCCGCCAGCGCGCTGCTGAGCGCGTGCAGCCGCTGGTCCACCTGCGCGCGGTCGTACCCGCGCAGCACGACCGGGAAGGCCGGCTGGTCCTCGTTGTCGGCGGGCTGGTTCATCTCGACGTCTCCTGACACTCGTGCTGCCGCGTCAACCGTAGTCGGCCGCCGTCCAGGGCCGAAACGGGGGGCGGCGCCGAGGCCCGGCCCGGCACCCACAGAGGGGCTCGAGCACCGCCCGCCGGACACTCCCGGTCCGCGCGCACGCCGGGACGCGCCGTGCGTAGGCTTGTGATGCCGCCCACTGGCCAGGAGTGATATCGGGCACCGATGGGCGCATGGCTGGTTATCGGTACGTATTGTGACGACCTGACGATGCCGACCCGGGCATCCCGACGGGAGGACACCCGCTCACGTGACACGACGGATCATCTCCGTCGCGCTGATCGTCCTGGGGCTCGTCGCCGTCCTGGCGGCGATCGCCTCCGCGACCATCTGGCGGCCGACGGACATCGCAAGGCTCTCGCTGCCCGCCCGGCCCGACGCACCTCTCGTCGTGACCAACGCCGGCGTGCTGGACACGGTCGGCCCCGAGGTGACCGTCCGCGCCACCGCGGGCGACGACGACCCCGTCACCCTCGCCGTCGGGCGGACCGAGGACGTGGACGCCTGGGTGGGTTCCGCCCCGCACGAGCGGGTCACCGGCCTGGCCTCCTGGGAGGAGCTCGCGGTCGAGACGGCGAACCCGGTCGAGGAGACCACCGAGCCCGCCGAGGAGACGACCGGCGGCGGCGAGGAGACGACCGGCGGCGAGGAGGAGACCACCGAGGGTGCCGGGCCCGAGGAGGCCTCCGTCCCGGACCCGGCCGGCTCCGACCTGTGGGTCGCCGAGCAGACCGGTACCGGCTCCGCCGAGATGACCTGGACCGACCAGGACGGCCGCTGGAGCCTGCTCGCCGCCACCGACGGCAGCGGACCGGCACCCGAGGTCTCCCTGACCTGGCCCGTCGAGGTCCGCACGCCCTGGCTGATTCCCGGCATCGTCGTCGGCACCGTGCTGGTACTGGTCGGTGTGCTCCTCCTCGTCCTGCAGGCGCGCGCCGGGCGTCGCGCCCGGGACCACGAGGCCGCCGTCGCCGCGCGCGCCGACGAGACCGCCGTCCTGACGGCCGTGGGTTCCGAGGACGCCGAGCCGGGTCGCGAGCCGCACGAGCACGGTCGCCACCGGCGCCGGCGTCGCCGGCTCTGGGGACGTTCGCCCGAGGAGACCGCGGCCGCCGCCATCGCCACCGACCAGCCGGAGGCGCACGCGACCGACCGCGCGACCGACGAGGCCGGGACCGCCCGCGGCGCGGGCATCGTGCCCGCCTCGCCGCGGGCCACCGAGCTGCGCGCCGGGCGGGACGAGGCGCAGCCGGAGGACGCTGAGCCGGCTTCCGACGTGGCCGAGCCCGCCGGCCCGGACGAGGGTGACGAGCCCACCGGGGCGTCGACCGACCGGACGCCCACCGACGAGGCGGAGGACGAGACCGCCCAGACCTCCGGCTGGCGTGCCATGTGGGGCTTCGGACCCACCGGCGAGGAGCCGCCCGCCACCGACCCGCACACGGACGAGAAGGAGCAGCGATGACACCGCGCCGCACCCTCGCCGGGCTCTGCCTCGCCGTCTCGGCCACGCTGCTCGCCGGCTGTGCGACCGAGCTGCCCCAGCCGCGGCCGGAGCAGCCCCCGCAGACGCCCCCGCCGGCACTTGACGAGGACCGCCTCCAGCGCGTCCTCTCCGAGGTCGAGGGCACGATCGCCCAGGGCGACGAGGAGAACGACGGCCAGCGCCTCGGTCCGCGCATCATGGGCCCGGCCGCGGACACCCGCCGCGCCGAGTACGCCCTCGCGCGGGCCACGGACGGCAACACCTCGCCGGCGCCCCTGATCACCGACGCCAACGTGACCTCGGTCGCGGCGTCCGACAGCTGGCCGCGCCCGGCGATGGTCATCACCGACGTCCCGGAGGGCGAGAACCTGCCGCTGCTGCTCGGCCTCGTCCAGCCGAACCCGCGCGACCCGTACGCGCTGTGGGGCTGGGTGACCCTCTTCCCCGGGATCCAGCTGCCCGGCATGGACCGCATCGAGACCGGCTCGCCGGTGCTCGAGCCGGACGCCGAGGGCCTGGCCGCCACGCCGGAGCAGGTCGTGGACCGGTACGTGAACGTCTTCAACAACGGCGACGACAGCGACTTCGCGGACGCCTTCGCCGAGGACCCGTACCGGACCTCCTCCCACGAGACGACCGACGAGCTCAGCGAGGCGATCGAGGCGGCCGGCGAGGCCAGCGTCGAGGCCGAGGTCGGCGACGACGGCCCGCTCGCGCTCGCCACCGCCGAGGGCGGCGCGATCGTCATCAGCGAGCTGCGTTCCACCCTGACCATGACCCGCACCGTCCCGGAGAGCGAGCTCACCGCGGGCGGCGAGCTCGCCGCCCTCATGGAGGACGACGAGGTCGTGGGGTCCGTCTCGGGTGTCTCGGACGTCACCATCGCCTTCTACGTCCCGCCGGCGGACGCCGAGGACACCACGATCCAGCCGATCGGAGCCACCAGCGTGCTGGCCGACGTCAATCGCGACGACGACGCGGCGCCGGAGTAGGCCCTGCGCGAAAACCGCCTGCGCCGGTCCCGTTGCACCCCGGGAGCGGCGTAGGGTTTTCGCCAGACCACGGTCCTTCGTCAGACCACCGCCCAGCGAGACCAGGGGATGTGCACGGGATGAGCCAACCCACGTCCGGCATGAACCTCCACGGCGCCGTCGACCTCTCGGCGCTCGCCCAGCAGCCGGGCTCGAACGGGCCGGCCGCGCCCGCCGGGGGCGGCACCGGTGGTGCCGTCCCGGGAGAGCTCGTCGTCTCGGTCACCGAGGAGACGTTCGGAGAGGTCGTCCAGCGCTCCACGACGGTGCCCGTCCTGGTCAACCTGACCTCGGCGCGCTCCGGTGCCTCCGGCCAGCTCACGCCGGTCCTGGAGAAGCTCGCCCGGGAGTACGGCGGGAAGTTCCAGCTGGCGAACGTCGACGCCGACACCTCGCCGCAGATCGCCGGCGCCTTCCAGGTCCAGTCCGTCCCGACCGTGGTAGCCCTCATCGGCGGGCGTCCGGCGCCGCTGTTCCAGGGCGCCTACCCGGAGGAGCAGCTGCGTCAGGTGCTCGACGAGGTGCTGCGGCTGGCGGCCCAGGCCGGCGTGACGGGTGTCCTCCAGCCCTCCGGGGAGGACCAGGACGGCCCGGACGAGGAGCCTGCGGAGCCGCCGCTGCCGCCCCTGCACGCCGAGGCGCTCGCCGCCATCGAGCGCGGTGACCTCGACGGCGCAGAGGACGCCTACCGGCGCGCGCTCAAGGAGAACCCCGGTGACGACGACGCGCACGCCGCGCTGCTGCAGGTGCAGCTGATCCGCCGGGTGGAGGGGCGCGACCCCGAGGAGGTGCTCGCCGCCGCGAGCGACGCCCCGGCCTCCGACGTCGACGCCCACCTCGCGGCCGCCGACGTCGAGGCGACCACCGGCCAGTTCGGCGCGGCGTTCGAGCGGCTGCTCGCCGCCGTCCGGGCGACCGCCGGCGACGAGCGGGAGCGCGTCCGGGTCCGGATCGTCGAGCTCTTCGAGATCGCCGGGCAGAACCATCCGGACGTCGGTCCCGCGCGGCGCAACCTCGCCTCGGCGCTCTACTGAGGGCTGGGCGGCCCCGGCGAGGCGGTCGGGCCGGGGCTACCCGTCGTCCGGCACCAGCCAGACGGCGCCGAGCGGCGGCACGCGCAGGGTGGCCGACGCGGGGTAGCCGTGCCAGGGCTGCTCCTCGGCGACCACCCGGCCGAGGTTCCCGACACCGGAGCCGCCGTACTCCTCGGCATCGGTGTTGAGGACCTCGAGCCAGCCGCCGGCGTGCGGCAGGCCGATGCGGTAGCCCTCGTGCGGGGTGCCGGCGAAGTTCACCACGCAGGCCACCACGCCGGCGCCGGCGTCGTCCTCGCCGTCGGCGCGCTCGCGCCGCAGGTACGCGAGCACGTTGTGGTCGCCGTCGCCGGCCTCGATCCATGCGAAGCCGCCGTGGCTGAAGTCGTCCGACCAGAGCGCCGGCCGCTGCCGGTAGATCTCGTTCAGGCGCGCCACGAGCCGCGCGACGCCGGCGTGGCCCGGGTCGTCCAGATGCCACCAGTCGAGCCCGCGGGACTCGCTCCACTCGGCCTCCTGGGCGAACTCCTGGCCCATGAACAGCAGCTGCTTGCCGGGGTGGGACCACTGGTAGGCCAGCAGCGCGCGGACCCCGGCCAGCTGCTGCCACCGGTCGCCGGGCATCTTGCGCAGCAGCGACCCCTTGCCGTGGACCACCTCGTCGTGGCTGAGCGGCAGGACGAACTGCTCGGAGAAGGCGTAGACCAGGGAGAACGTGAGCTCGCCGTGGTGATAGCGCCGGTTGATCGGCTCCTCCGCGAGGTAGCGGAGCGTGTCGTTCATCCAGCCCATGTTCCACTTCAGGCCGAACCCCAGCCCGCCGGCCGACGTCGGCGCCGTCACCCCCGGGAACGCGGTCGACTCCTCGGCCACCATGACGATGCCGGGCGTCTTGCGGTAGGCGGTCGCGTTGGTCTCCTGCAGGAAGCTGATGGCCTCGAGGTTCTCCCGTCCGCCGCGCACGTTCGGCCGCCACTGACCGGGCTTGCGCGAGTAGTCGAGGTAGAGCATCGAGGCGACCGCGTCCACCCGCAGCCCGTCGACGTGGAACTCCTCGAGCCAGTACAGCGCGTTCGCGACGAGGAAGTTCCGCACCTCCCGCCGGCCGAAGTTGAACACGTAGGTGCCCCAGTCCTGGTGCTCCCCGCGCAGCGGGTCCGGATCCTCGTACAGCGCCGTGCCGTCGAAGCGCGCCAGGGCCCACGCGTCCTTCGGGAAGTGCGCCGGCACCCAGTCGACGATGACACCGACGCCCGCCCGGTGCAGCCGGTCGATGAGGTGGCGCAGCTCGTCGGGGGAGCCGAACCGGCTCGACGGCGCGTAGTAGGAGGTGACCTGGTAGCCCCAGGACCCGCCGAACGGGTGCTCGGCGACCGGCATGAGCTCGACGTGCGTGAAGCCGTGCGCCTGGACGTGCTCCACGAGCTGCTCGGCCAGCTCCAGGTAGCTCAGGCCCGGCCGCCAGGAGCCCAGGTGGACCTCGTAGACGCTCATCGGGCCGCCGTGCGGATCCGACGCGGCCCGCCGGGCCAGCCACTCCTCGTCGCCCCACACGTAGTCGGACTCCTCGACGACGGAGGCGGTCGCGGGCGGGACCTCCGTGCGGCGCGCGAGCGGGTCGGCCTTGTGCTGCCAGGTGCCGTCGCGGTGCCCGAGCTCGAACTTGTAGCGCTCGCCGGGGCCGATGCCGGGGACGAACAGCTCCCACACGCCGGTGGAGCCGAGCGCCCGCATGGACGTGCCGCGCCCGTCCCAGGCGTTGAAGTCCCCGACCACCCGGACAGCGGTCGCGTTCGGCGCCCAGACGGCGAACCCGACGCCCTCCACCCCGTCGGCGCCGTGGTCGTCGGACAGGCTGCTGGGGTAGCGGCGCACGTGTGCGCCGAGGACCTGCCACAGCTGTTCGTGCCGGCCCTCGCCGATGAGGTACTGGTCCATCTCGCCGACCGTGGGCAGGAACCGGTACGGGTCGTCCGTCACCTGGGTGCGCTCGCCGTAGGCGACCCGCACCCGGTAGTCCGGCACCTCGCTGCCGGGTACGACGGCGACCCAGACGCCGTCCTGCTCGTGCGTCGCGTCGTAGGTCCCGTCCGCGGTGACGATCGCGACGGCGTCGGCCAGGTGCCGCACCGTGCGGATCGTGACCCCGTCCTCGCCGGGGTGCGCCCCGAGGACGGCGTGCGGGTCGTGGTGCCGGCCGTGGGCGACCTCGCGCAGCAGGTCGGGATCCACCGGGACCGGTTCGCTCATGCTGCTCACTCTCCCATCGTGACCGTCCGTCGGGAGTCTCGCCGCCCGAGGCGGCGTCGCGCCGGGACCGGCCGGGGCATCCGGGCCCGGACCCAGGATGCGCTCGACCCCGGCGAGCGGGACGGGAAGCCAGGAAGGACGGTTGCCGGCCTCGTACGCCACCTCGTAGAGCGCCTTGTCCAGCTCGAGGGCGCGCAGCAGGGCGGGGTTGTCCCGCGGGTCGCTGCGCGTCAGGTGGGCGTAGCCGTCCAGGAACGCCTCGCGGGCGCGCTCGGCCCAGGCTCGTGCGGCGTCCCCGTCGACGTGGCCGGCGATCTCGACCGACGCCGCCGCGTAGTCGTAGGACCGCAGCATCCCGGCGACGTCGCGCTCCGGGAGGTCGGGCGCGGTGCGTTCGGCGAGGGGCCGCAGCGGCTCGCCCTCGAAGTCCAGCAGCACCCATCCCCGGCCCGGGACGTCGAGCACCTGGCCGAGGTGGTAGTCGCCGTGGATGCGTTGCAGGGCCGGCCAGGGCGCGGCGGCGCCCGCGGCGAAGACGGCCTCGACGGCGTCGTGCCGGGCGTCGAGGGCCGGCACCAGGGCTGCCGCGGCTGCGTGCCGCGCGCGCCAGGAGGCCAGGACCGCGGCCCGGGCGTCCTCGTCGGGGGGCGTGGTGGGCAGGGTGGCCGCCAGGGTGGCGTGCACCTCCGCCGTCGCCTCGCCGAGGGCCCGGGCCCTCGCCGTCGGGTCCTCGGCGCGCTGCAGCGCCGCGAGGGTGACGCGCCACGCGTCGGGCGCGCCCGGCAGGAACTCCTGGACGACGGCGAGGTGCCCGGTGACGGGCGCGCCGTCCGGGCCGGGCCACCGGCCCAGCAGGTCGCCCACGGGGGCGGGGACGTGCGGCGAGCCGGCGAGGGCGAGGGCCTGCTGCAGCTCGACGTCGGGGTTCCGGCCGGCGTGCAGGACCCGGAAGACCTTGAGGATGAGCGGTCGGTCGACGGGTTCGCCGGCGCTGCCGCTGACGTCGGCCGCGTGCAGCACGACCGACGTGTTCGACTGCTCGCCGGCGAGCACGCGGGACCCGCGGACCTCGAGCGGCGGCAGCAGGCCGGTGTGGTGCCCTTCGGCCCAGGTGCCGCTGTCGGGCCCGTCGCCGGTCCCGGCACCGTCGCCGGCGACCTCGAGCTCCTCGGTGACGCACCGCAGCAGTGCGGTGGCGCCCACCGGGTCGTGGCAGGCGTCGTAGACCCACCGCCGGGCACCCCCGCTGTCGGCCGTGCCCACCAGCGCCTGCGGCGCGGCACCCTGCAGGGGGGCGTCCCGGTACGTGAGCGGCACCTGGTACAGCACCGGCACGGTCGGGGCCTCGTCGAGGACGAGGTGGGTCTCGACGTCGACCCCGCTCCTCTCGCCGGGTCCGGTGGGCGCCGCCAGCCGCAGACCACCGATCCGGCGCAGCCGCGGCTCGCGGCCCTTGCCCGTGTACCAGCGCTGCTGCGCCAGCCACCCGGGGAGCAGGGCACGGAGCTGCGAGTCGAGCCCAGGCATCAGGAACCCGCTTCCTCCGGCGTGGCCGCCGCGGGCGTGCCGTCCCCGGCCGCGGGGGCGGCGGGCGCCCGGGACGGCGGACCGGCCGTGGGCGGCAGGCCGGGTGCCCGCGGCGCGGAGGACGTCGTCGGCACCACGTAGGTGCTGGGCCGGGCGTGGCCGTGCGGCGCGGGGTGCGCCGGGCTGACCGTGTGGACCTCCGTCGTGACCCGCACCTCCGGCTCCTCGCCGGACGGCGGCACCTCGGCGGGGATGCCGCCGAGCGGGGCGTCCTCGGTCTCGTCCGCGTCGGAGACCACGAGCCAGAAGAAGTCGCGCGACCCGAGCGTCAGGGAGACGTGCCCGTCCCGGGCGACCGCGGGGAACCGGGCCCCGCCGAAGACGTCCGTCAGGTGCCGCCCGGCGTACCCGGGCAGCCAGATCGTCGCCGCCCGCGGCGTGTTCGCGAGGTTCATGACGCACAGCAGCGTCTCGTACGCGTCGGACCGCGTGAAGGCGAGCACCGCGTCGTTGTCCACCTCGAGCGGGACGAAGTCGCCGTGCCCGAACACCGGGTGGCGCCGCCGCACCTCGAGGATCCCGCGGACCCAGTGCAGCAGCGACGTGGGCTGGGCGAGCTGTGCCTCCACGTTGACCGCGGCGTAGTGGTTGACCAGGGACTGCACCACGGGCAGGTAGAGCTTGCCCGGGTCGGAGGTCGAGAAGCCGGCGTTGCGGTCCGGGGTCCACTGCATGGGGGTGCGGGAGGAGTCGCGGTCCGGCAGCCAGATGTTGTCGCCCATCCCGATCTCGTCGCCGTAGTACAGCGTGGGCGAGCCGGGCAGGGACAGCAGCAGGGCGTGGGCGAGCTCGATCTCCGCACGCGAGTTGCCCAGCAGCGGCGCCAGCCGGCGCCGGATGCCGACGTTGGCGCGCATGCGGGGGTCCTCGGCGTACCAGCCGTACATGGCGGCACGCTCCTCGGTGGAGACCATCTCCAGCGTCAGCTCGTCGTGGTTCCGCAGGAACGTGCCCCACTGCGCGCCCGGCGGGATGGCGGGCGTGTCGGCGAGGATGTCGCGGATGGCCCCGGCCCGCTGCTCGCGCAGCGCGTAGTAGAGCCGCGGCATGACGGGGAAGTGGAAGCACATGTGGCACTCGGGCCGGTCCGCCGTGCCGTAGTAGGCCACGACGTCCTCCGGCCACTGGTTCGCCTCGGCCAGCAGGATCGTCCCCGGGAACTCCGCGTCGACCATCGCGCGCAGGTCGGCGAGGAACTCGTGCGTGGCCGGGAGGTTCTCGCAGCTGGTGCCCTCCTCCTCGTACAGGTACGGCACGGCGTCGAGCCGGAAGCCGTCCACGCCCGTGCGGCACCAGAACCGCACGACGTCGAACATCGCCTCCTTCACGGCCGGGTTCTCGAAGTTCAGGTCCGGCTGGTGGGAGAAGAACCGGTGCCAGTAGTACTGGCGGCGGACCGGGTCGAACGCCCAGTTCGAGGTCTCCGTGTCGACGAAGATGATGCGCGCGTCCTCGTACCGCTCCGTCGTGTCGGACCAGACGTAGAAGTCGCCGTACGGGCCGTCGGGGTTGTACCGGGAGGCCTGGAACCACGGGTGCTGGTCCGAGGTGTGGTTCATCACCAGGTCGATGATGATCCGGATGCCCCGGGCGTGCGCGTCCTCCATGAGCTCGGCGAAGTCCTCGAGCGTGCCGTACTTCTCGTCCACGGACGTGTAGTCGGAGACGTCGTAGCCGCCGTCGCGCAGCGGCGAGGGGTAGAAGGGCGGCAGCCACAGGCAGTCCACGCCGAGCCACTGGAGGTAGTCGAGCCGGTTGATGAGCCCGCGCAGGTCGCCGATGCCGGAGCCGTCGGAGTCATGGAAGGCGCGCAGCAGCACCTCGTAGAACACCGCGGTGCGGTGCCAGTCGCTCTCCTCGCCCAGCCCGGGCCGGTCCGTCCCCAGGTCGCGGACGGGCTGGACGCGCGGGGGCAGCGTCCCCGCCGGCGGCTCGGGCGGGACGCCGGACGGCGGCTGCACCCTCGAGGGACTCACAGCGGCCTCACCGCGAGCACGTGCGCGCACGTGACGTGCGGGTCCAGCCGCACGTACGGGTGCGAGCCCCAGTAGTACGTCTCGCCGCCGAGCTCGTCGTGGACCTCCATCAGCGGGACGTCACCGTCCGTCGGCGCAGCCGTCGCCGTCAGGCCGAGCGCCTCGAGGTCGAGGTGCACCAGGCCGTCCCGGGTGGCGTACGGGTCGAGGTTCACCACGACGATGACCACGTCCTCCGTGCCGGTCGGTGAGTGCTCGGCGCGCAGCCGCTTGGAGAAGCAGAGGGTGGCGTCGTCCGTCGTGGGGTGCACGTGGACGTCGCGCAGCCGCTGCAGCGCCGGGTGGGCGCGGCGGATCCGGTTGAGCTCGCGCAGCAGGTCCGCGATCCCGAGGGACTCGGCCCGCGCCCAGTCCCGCTCCTTGTACTCGTACTTCTCGTTGTCGATCTGCTCCTCGGCACCCGGACGCGCGACGTTCTCGACCAGCTCGTACCCGGCGTAGATGCCCCAGGTGGGCGACCCGGTGGCGGCGAGCACGGCGCGGATCGCGAAGGCGGCCCGCCCGCCCTGCTGCATGTACGGGGTGAGGATGTCGTGCGTCGTCGGCCAGAAGCTCGGCCGCATCCGGGCATCCGTCTCCCGGGCCAGCTCGAGCAGGTAGTCGCCGAGCTCCTCCTTGGTGTGCCGCCACGTGAAGTACGTGTAGGACTGGTGGAAGCCGATCGCCCCGAGCGTGCGCATCATCGCCGGCCGGGTGAACGCCTCGGAGAGGAACAGCACGTCCGGGTGCCGCTCCCGGAACTCGGCGAGCAGCCGCTGCCAGAAGCTCAGCGGCTTGGTGTGCGGGTTGTCCACACGGAACGCGCTCACCCCGTGCTCGACCCAGGTGAGCAGCACGTCGCGGATCGCGACGTAGATGCCCTCGGGGTCGTTGTCGAAGTTGAGCGGGTAGATGTCCTGGTACTTCTTCGGCGGGTTCTCGGCGTACGCGATGGTGCCGTCCGCGCGGGTGGTGAACCACTCCGGGTGCTCGGTGACCCACGGGTGGTCCGGCGAGGCCTGGAGCGCGACGTCGAGCGCGACCTCCAGGCCGAGCTCGCGGGCGCGGGCCACGAAGTGGTCGAAGTCGGCGAAGGTGCCGAGGTCCGGGTGGATGGCGTCGTGGCCGCCGTCGGGGCTGCCGATCCCGTACGGCGACCCGGGGTCGCCGGGCCCGGCCTCGAGGGTGTTGTTGCGGCCCTTGCGGTTCGTCGTGCCGATCGGGTGGACCGGGGTGAGGTAGACGACGTCGAAGCCCATGTCCGCGATGTCCGGGAGCCGCTCGGTGGCGGTCCGCAGGGTGCCGGAGACCCATTCGCCTGTGGCAGGGTCGCGGTGCGCGCCCTCGGAGCGGGGGAAGATCTCGTACCACGAGCCGTACAGGGCGCGCTCGCGATCCACGCGCAGCGGGTAGGTGGCGGACGGAGAGACGTGGTCCCGCAGCGGGTGGGCGGCCAGGACCGCCCGGACCTCCTCGCCCGTGGCCGCGGCCAGCCGCGCCTGCGGTGGACGGCCGGTGTCCCGCAGGGCGGCGACGGCGTCGGCGAGGATCTGGGCGGCATCCTCCGGCATGGGGCTCCGCGCCGCCCGCTCGAGCACGAGCGTGCCCTCGGCGAGCATGAGCTCGACGTCGACGCCCGCCGCCACCTTGACGGTCGCGTCATGGAGCCACGTGCCGTACGGGTCCGACCAGCCCTCGATCCGGAACCCCCAGTCACCGGGGGCGTCCGGGCACAGCCACGCCTCGTAGCGGTCAAGCCCGGGGGCGACGTCGACCATCGGGGACCAGGAGTGGTCGGTGCCGTCCGGGGCGATGAGCACGGCGGTGGCGGCGACGGCGTCGTGCCCCTCCCGGAAGACGGTGGCCCGGACCGGGAAGGCCTCGCCGACCGTGCCCTTGGCGGGCCAGCGCCCGTCCTCGATGACGGGGGAGACCTCGACGACGGGGATCCGCCCGATCGGCGCGAACGGTGCCGGGACGGGCCGCGGAGACGTGGACTGCGCTGGCTGCGTGCTGGTCACACGACGAACCTAACCAGGTCTGCCGCTCGCACGCAGGGGCGCACGGGCGTCGCGTCCCACGCGGTGATCGTCCGCGACGGGTATCGGACGAGCGTGTGCCATAGTCGCCGGCACGAGGAGTGCGGAAGGACGGTGACCCGGCGTGTGGGATCTCGTGCTGCGCGGCGGCCGGGTCCTGGAGCCGACCGGCAGTGGTCAGGTCGATGACGGCGTCGCGGACGTCGCCGTGCGTGGCGGCCGGATCGACGCCGTCGGTCCCGGACTGAGCGGCGCCGCCGCTCGCGTCGTGGACGTCTCCGGGCAGCTCGTCGTGCCGGGTCTGGTGGACCTGCACACGCACGTGTGGCACGGCGCCACCTACTGGGGCGTCGACCCCGCACCGCTCGCCTGGCGCACCGGGGTGACCACCTGGGTCGACGCCGGCTCGGCCGGCGCCTACGGCATGGCCGCCTTCCGCCGGGGCGTGGTCGAGCCGGCCCCCGTGCGCATCCACGCGCTCCTGAACGTCTCCGGCATCGGCCTCGTCGGCCGCACCGGCGAGCACCGCGAGCTGGAGAACCTCGACGTCGCGGCCGCCTGCGCCGTCGCCACCGAGCACCGGGACCTGGTCCGCGGCGTCAAGGCGCGCATCGACCGCTATACCGTCGCCGAGCACGGGCTCGAGCCCCTGCGGCGGGCCCGCGAGCTCGCCGACGCCCTGGAGCGGCCACTCATGGTGCACATCGGGTACGGGCCGCCCACCGTCGCCGACGTCGCCCCCCACCTCGGCGCGGGCGACATCCTCACCCACTGCGCCACCGGAGCGGCCACCGACCTCGTGCGAGACGGCCGGCCCACCGACGTGCTGCACGGCCTCGTCGAGGCCGGCGTGCTGCTCGACCTCGGTCACGGCTCCGGCGCGTTCGCCTTCGACGTGCTCGAGGCGGAGCTCGCCGCCGGGCTCCGGCCGATCGTCTCGACGGACCTGCACATCCGGTCCGTCCACGGTCCGGCGTTCGACCTGCCGACCGTGCTCGGCAAGGCGCTCGCCGCCGGGATGCCGCTCGCCGACGCCGTCGCCGCGGTCACCGTCCGGCCCGCCCGGGCGCTCGGCCTCGACGCCGGGACCCTCGCCGTCGGGGCGCCGGCGGACATCGCGGTCTTCGACGTCGAGGAGGGCTCGTTCCCCACCCTCGACGTCCACCGGCAGGTGCGGCACGCGCCGCTCCGGCTCCGCAACACCGCCACCTACGTGGCCGGACGGCTGCTGCCCCCGGCCGCCGCCGCCCCGCCCCCGCCCTGGGTGCCGCTGTCCGACGCCCAGCGCGCCGCGGAGGCGGAGCGCGTCCGGCGCCTGCGGGACGCCGCCCCGACGCTCGAGCGTCCGGAGGACTTCGACGAGCCGTTCCCGCGGGACCAAGCCCCCTGACCACACCGACCGATCAACGACATCCGCACCACCCACCGTCCCGAAGGAGGACACATGACCGACGCAACCACCCGCAAGCAGGTCCTGATCACCCCCGACGCCGCCCCTCCCGGTGGCCCCTACTCGCACGCCGCGATCGCCGGGGACTTCGTGTACCTGGCCGGTGCCACGCCGCACCGCACGGACCGCTCCCTCGTCGAGGGCGGCTTCGACGAGCAGGCCCGGCAGACCTTCGACAACCTCGCCGCGATCGCCGCGGCCGCCGGCTCCTCCCTAGCGGACGCCGTCCAGGCCCGTGTCTACCTCCGCCACCAGGACGACTTCGCCGCGATGAACGAGATCTTCGCCGAGTACTTCGGCGACGAGCCGCCCGTCCGGACCACGATCCAGGCCGACCTTCCCGGCTTCCTCATCGAGGTGGACGCCGTGCTGTACACGCCCCGCCGCTGAGGCTCCGCCCGGCACGACGACCCGCCCACACCCGAAGGAGCCACGACATGATCGAGCCGAATCCCGGATTCCTGGTCCCGCTCGCCGGTGCCGTCCTGCTGATGATCGGGATCAGCTGGTGGGTCGCGATGCGGACCCGCGACGGGGAGGACTTCCTCCTCGCCGGACGCAAGCTCCGCACCCCGCTGGTCATGGGCACCACGCTCGCCACGCTCGTCGGGACCGGATCGAGCCTGGGTGCCGTCGGGTACGCCTACGAGAGCGGCTGGGCCGGCGCCCTGTACGGCATCGGCGGCGCGGTCGGCGTCTTCGCGCTGCTGTGGCTCTTCGCCGACGTCCGGGACAAGGGCTTCATGACGTTCGCCGAGGAGATGAGCTACTACTACGGCGCGAACCGCGTGGTGAAGGGCCTGGTGGCCGTCCTGCTCTTCCTGGCCTCGGTCGGCTGGCTCGGCGCGCACATCATGGGCGGCGCGATCTACCTGTCGTACCTGACCGGCATGGGCGACGACACGGCGAAGATCGTCATCGCCCTCGGCTTCGGCATCTACACCATCATCGGCGGCTACCTGGCCGTCGTCGTGACCGACGCGATCCAGGGCACCCTGCTCTTCCTCGGCTTCACGCTGCTGGCGGTGCTGGCGCTGGTCAAGGTGGGCGGGCCGGCCGGCCTGTCGGAGGGCACGTCGGCCGAGGCGGCCGGCGCCCTCGGGCTCGACGCGCTCGGCCCGCTGCCCGCGGTCTCCCTCGCGCTGGTGATCGCGGTCGGCGTCGTGGCCGGGCCGTCCTACCGGCAGCGGATCTACGCCGCCGCCGATGTGCGGACGGTGCGGCGCAGCTTCCTGCTCGCCGGGCTGCTCTTCGCGGCCTTCTCCGCGCTGCCCGCCGTGGCCGGCATCGCGGCCAGCCGGCTCGCGCCGGACCTGCCGAGCCCGGACATGGCCTTCCCGTACCTCGCCACCGAGCTCTTCCCGGCGTTCGTCGGGGCGTTCCTGCTCATCGCCGGCCTGTCCGCGACCATGTCCTCCGGAGACTCCGACGCCATCGTCGGCGTCAGCATCCTCATCCGCGACGTCGCCCAGCTCGTGACCGGACGGGTCCCGCGAGCGGACCGGGTGGTGCTCTACTCCCGCCTCGGGCTCGGTGCCGTTCTCGGCCTGGCACTGGTGTTCGCCCTGGCGGCCGAGACGATCATCGAGTACATCACCACCATGATCGCCACGATCCTCACCGGACTGCTCGTGGCGTCGCTGCTCGGGAAGTTCTGGCGGCGGGCCACGTGGCCGGGCGGCATCGCCGCGATGGTGTGCGGCTCGGCCGCGGCCCTCGTGGTCAACAGCAGCGGCCCGCTGACCGAGTTCTGGGGCAACGCCGTCATCCCGTCGCTCGCCGCCGCGCTCGTCGCGGGCGTCGTGGTGAGCCTCGTGACGCCGCGGAACCGGGTCAGCAGCGAGGAGGCGCTGCGCGTGCTGCGTGAGGAGAGGGCCCACCTGGAGACCGCAGACGCCCTCCGGGCCCGCGAGGGGTAGCCGCCGTGGACGTGGGCGGGCCGCCTCGGCGTCCGTCACGTCTCGGCGGGCGGCCGGCGGCCCTAGACTCGGCGTCGTGCGAGCCATCCGACGCTTCACGGTCCGTAACGTGCTCCCCGAGTCGCTGGCGCCCCTGGACACCCTCGCGCTGAACCTGCGCTGGTCCTGGCACGCCCCGACCCGTGACCTGTTCGCCTCGCTGGACCCGCAGCTGTGGCAGCGGGTGCACGGCGACCCGGTGGCCCTGCTCGGCTCGCTCAGCCCGCGCCGTCTCGCCCAGCTGGCGGAGGACCGGAGCCTCATCGCCGAGGTCGGGCGGCTCGACGCCGACCTGCGCACCTACCTGACCGAGCCGCGCTGGTTCCAGCAGCTCGAGGACCCCGACAAGCCCGACACGATCGCCTACTTCTCGGCGGAGTACGGCACGACGGCGGTGCTGCCCCAGTACTCCGGCGGCCTGGGCATCCTCGCCGGCGACCACCTGAAGTCGGCGTCCGACCTCGGCGTGCCGATCGTCGGCGTCGGGTTGCTGTACAGCTCCGGCTACTTCAAGCAGTCCCTCACACGGGACGGCTGGCAGCACGAGACCTACCCGGTGCTCGACCCCGACAACCTCCCGCTCACCCTCCTGCGCGAGACCGACGGCACCCCCGCCCGGGTGTCGCTGGGGCTGCCGGGCGGCACGCGCCTGCACGCCCAGATCTGGGTGGCGCAGGTGGGCCGGGTCCCGCTGCTGCTCCTGGACTCCAACGTCGTGGAGAACGACGACGCGGCCCGCCGCGTCACGGACCGGCTCTACGGCGGCAGCGCCGACCACCGCCTCCGGCAGGAGCTGCTGCTCGGGATGGGCGGGGTCAAGGCCGTGCGGACGTACTGCCGGCTCACCGGGACCGCGGCACCCCAGGTGTTCCACTGCAACGAGGGCCACGCCGGGTTCCTGTCCGTCGAGCGCGTCCGCGAGCTCGTGCAGGAGGAGGGCCTGACCTTCGAGGCCGCTCTCGAGGCCGTCAAGGGCGGCACGATCTTCACCACCCACACCCCGGTGCCCGCCGGCATCAGCCGCTACGGCACGGACCTGATCGGCGAGTACTTCGGCGGCGGCGCCGCGCTCGAGGGGGTGCCCCTGGAGAAGATCCTCGCCCTGGGGGCGGAGGACTTCGAGGGCGGCAACCCGGCCGTGTTCAACATGGCGATCATGGGCTTGCGGACCGCGCGCCGCGCCAACGGCGTGGCGACGCTGCACGGCAAGGTCTCCCGCGGCATGTTCCACCAGCTGTGGCCCGGCTTCGACGTCAGCGAGGTGCCGATCACCTCGATCACCAACGGCGTGCACGGGGACACCTGGACCGACCCGCAGTTCGTGTCCCTGGCCCGGGAGCGGCTCACCGACGAGCAGATCGCCTCCGGCGATGGGTTCCGGCTGCCACCCGAGGAGGGCGGCCTGTCCGACGAGGAGCTGTGGACGCTCCGCGGCCGGCTGCGGACCGCCCTGGTGCACGAGGCGCGCCGGCGGGTGCGCAAGGCCTGGCTGGACCGCGGCGCGTCACCCGCCGAGCTCGGCTGGACCGACGACGTGCTGGACCCGGACGTCCTGACCATCGGGTTCGCGCGGCGGGTCCCCACGTACAAGCGCCTCACTCTCATGCTCTCCGACCCCGCGCGCCTCACCCGGCTGTTGACCGACCCCCAGCGGCCCATCCAGATCGTCGTCGCCGGCAAGTCCCACCCGGACGACGAGCAGGGCGTCGGTCTCATCCAGCGGCTGGTCCAGTTCGCCGACGACGCCGGGGTGCGGGAGCGCATCGTGTTCCTGCCGAACTACGACATCGCCATGGCCCAGCGGCTCATGCCCGGCTGCGACGTCTGGCTCAACAACCCGCTGCGTCCGCTCGAGGCCTCCGGCACGTCCGGGATGAAGTGCGCGCTCAACGGCGCCCTGAACCTCTCGATCCTCGACGGCTGGTGGGACGAGTGGTACGACGGCCGCAACGGCTGGGCGATCCCGACCGCCGACGGCGTCCAGGACCCGGCCGAGCGTGACCGGCTCGAGGCCTCCGCGCTCTACGAGCTCCTCGAGGACACCGTCGTCCCCCGGTTCTACGACCGGGACGACGGCGGCGTCCCGCGCCGCTGGATGGAGATGGTCCGGCACACGCTCGCCACGCTCGGGCCGAAGGTGCAGGCCACCCGGATGGTGCGGGAGTACGTCACCGAGCTCTACACGCCGGCGGCCGCCGCCTCGCGTGCCCTGGACGGTCCCGGGCACGAGCAGGCTCGGGTGCTCGCCGACTGGAAGGCGCGGGTCCGCGCCGCATGGCCGTCCGTCCGGGTCGACCACGTCGAGTCCGAGGGGATCGGCGAGGTCGTCAACGTCGGGGACCCCGTCTCGGTGACCGCCTACGTCGCGCTCGACGACCTCACGCCGCAGGACGTCGAGGTCCAGGCGGTCGGGGGCCGGGTCGACGACGAGGACAACCTCACCGACCTGCGCCTCTTCCCGCTGGAGCTGACCGAGTCCTACGAGGGCGGCCGGCACGCCTTCTCCGGCACGCACGTGCTCGACGGCACCGGGCCGTTCGGGTACACGGTGCGGATCGTGCCGAAGAACGCGCTCATGGACGGCCCGGCCGAGCTGGGGCTGGCGACCTCCGCGAGCTGAGCCGGTAGCGGCTCTGCACGACGTGGAGCTCGCACGGCTCGGAGTGCGCCTCGGGCGGGATCGGGAGGACCTGGACCGGGCCCTGGCGGACATCCACCTCGGAGCTGCCATGATCCTCGCCGGCGACGCGGTGGACGAGGACGCGGTCGGGGAGATCGTCACCTACGACGACAGGTTGGCCGCCGCGGCGGCGGCGCTGGGGTTCGCCGTCGCCCGCCCGCGGGCTCAGTAGACCATCTGCATGGCCTCGCGGACCTCGGCCAGCGTCGCCTCCGCGATCGCGCCCGCGCGCTCGTTGCCGGACCGCAGCACGCCGAGCAGGTAACCGGGGTCGGCGGCCAGCTCTGCGCGCCGCGCGCGGATCGGCGCGAGCATCTCGTTGACGGCCTCGGTGGCGACCTTCTTGAGCGTGCCACCTCCGCCGTCGCCGATCTCCGCGGCGACGTCCTCGGGCGCCCGGTCGCTCGCCAGTGCCGCCAGCAGCACGAGGTTGGAGACCTCGGGCCGGTTCACCGGGTCGTAGGTGATGTGCCGGTCGGCGTCGGTGACCGCCTTCTTGAGCCGCTTCGCCGTCGAGTCGGCGTCCATGCCGATCTCGATCGTGTTCCCGCGCGACTTGCTCATCTTCTGCCCGTCCGTGCCCAGGACGCTGGCCGCCTCCGAGAGCAGCGCCTCCGGTCGCGGGAAGACCGGCGCGGACCCCTCGCCGGACCGGCCGTAGCGCTCGTCGAAGCGGCGGGCGATCACGCGGGCCTGCTCCAGGTGGGGCAGCTGGTCCTTGCCGACCGGCACCAGGTTCGCCTTGCAGAACAGGATGTCGGCCGCCTGGTGGACCGGGTAGGTCAGGAGCAGCCCGGACATCGGACGGTCCCCGGTCGCCTCCAGCTCCGCCTTCACCGTCGGGTTGCGGCGCAGCTCGGCGTCGGTCACCAGTGACAGGAACGGCAGCATGAGCTGGTTGAGCGCCGGGACGGCGGAGTGGGTGAAGATCGTCCCCGCCTCGGCGTCGATGCCGATGGCCAGGTAGTCGGCGACCAGCGACAGGACACGGTCGCGGATCGGGCCGACGCCGTCGCGGTCGGTGATCACCTGGTAGTCGGCCACCAGCACGAACGTCTCCACGCCCGCCTGCTGCAGGCGCACCCGGTTGCGCAGCGACCCGAAGTAGTGGCCGATGTGCAGGTTCCCGGTGGGCCGGTCGCCGGTGAGGATACGGAACCGGCCGGGGTCGCTGGTGATCTCCCGCTCGATCTCGGCGCTCCGGACCCGGGTGCGCTCGAGAGACGCGTCGGAGGTGGACTCCGCCAGGTCGGCGGTCTGCTGCTCGGTCATGTGGTCCTCGGGTGTCGGGGCCGGCCCGCGGGCGGGCGGCCGCCGCACGGGGACGGCCGGGCGTGGGGACGCTGCTCGGGTCCGTCCGTCAGGACGGCCACCAGGAGCGGGTCATCGGCACGGGACAACTCTACTGACTCCGCGCCGGGCCGCGGACACGGCCCAGGTCCCACTCACCACCCGGCGGCGGCACCGCCCGTGAGGTAGATCCGCATGCTCAGCGACTCCAGCTCGACGGCGGAACCCGGCTCGGCGAGGCTGTCCCGACCGTTCCCGTTCTCCGCAACCGCCTCGTCGGCGGTGCTCTCGTCGCCGGTCGCCCGCTCGGCCTCGTCGTCGGCCGAGTCCTCCGCCCGGTGGTCGCCGGGGTGCTCCCAGGCCGAGTCCCACACCAGCGCGTAGCGTTCGCCGCGCCCGGCGGCGAGCCGGACGGTGCGCTCGTCGAGCGACCCGTTGAGCACCACGAGCGCGTCGGCGCAGCCGTGCGGCCCCGATCGGTGCATCTGCAGCACGCGCACGCCCGGGTCGTGCCATGCCTCCGCGGTCATCGGGTTCCCGGCCTCGTCGTACCACGACAGGTCCGGCACGTCGTCGCCCAGCCCGGGCCGGCCGGTGGCGAACCGCGCCGGCCGGAGCACCGGGTGCTCGCGGCGCAGCCGCAGCAGGTAGGTCGCGGTCTCGAGCAGCTCGCCGTGCCAGCCCTCGCGCGCCCAGGTCACCCACGAGATCTCGTTGTCCTGGCAGTAGGCGTTGTTGTTGCCGCCCTGGGTGCGGCCGATCTCGTCGCCGGCCGTGAGCATCGGGGTGCCGGCCGCCACCAGCAGCGTGCCCAGCAGGTTCCGCACGGACCGCCGGCGCACCGGGGCCACCTGGGCGGCGGGGGAGTGCCGGCCCACCGGACCCTCGACACCGTGGTTCCAGGAGCGGTTGTCGTCGCTGCCGTCCCGGTTGCCCTCGAGGTTCGCCTCGTTGTGCTTGTGCTCGTAGGTGACGAGGTCGGCGAGGGTGAAGCCGTCGTGGGCGGTGACGAAGTTGATCGACGCCAGCGGACCCCGGCCACCCGGAGCCTCGCCGCGGCCGAAGAGGTCGGCGCTGCCGGCCAGCCTGGTGGCGAGCTCGCGGAGGTCATGACCGGTCTGCCCTTTCGCCGCCGCGGCCGCGTCGGCCAGCCAGAAGCATCGGACGGCGTCGCGGAAGCGGTCGTTCCAGTCCGCCGCCGGAGCCGGGAACTGCCCGGTGCGCCACCCGCCCGGGCCGAGGTCCCACGGCTCGGTGATGAGCTTCGTCGCCCCGATCACCGGGTCCGTCGCCATCGCCACCAGGAACGGGTGGTGCGAGCTGAAGTCCGCGCCCTGGCGGCCGAGCGTGACGGCGAGGTCGAAGCGGAACCCGTCCACGCCCACCTCGCCCGCCCAGTACCGCAGCGAGTCCAGGGCCAGCTGCACCACGCGGGTGCGGCGGAAGTCGAGCGAGTTGCCGGTGCCGGTGACGTCGACGAGCCGGGCGGGGGCTCCGCCGTCGTGCAGGTAGTAGCCGGTGTTGTCCAGGCCACGGAAGGACAGGGCCGGCCCCGCCCCGTCCGCGCCGCTGCCGCCCTCGCACGTGTGGTTGTAGACGACGTCGAGGATCACCTCGAGGCCCGCGGCGTGCAGCAGCGCGACCATCCCCTTGACCTCCGCGAGCACCGCCGCGGGACCCGCCTCCTGCGCGGCGCGGGTCGCGTAGGACGGCTCCGGCGCGAAGAAGGCCAGCGTGTTGTAGCCCCAGTAGTTGCTCAGCCCTCGCTGCGCCAGGCACGGCTCGGTGACCTTGGCGTGGATCGGCAGCAGCTCGACGGTGGTCACACCGAGGTCCTTCAGGTGCGCCACGGTGGCCGGGTGGGCGAGGCCCGCGTAGGTGCCCCGGAGCTCCTCGGGCACCTCGGGAAGCTGCTTCGTCAGTCCGCGCACGTGGGCCTCGTAGATCACCGTCCTCTCCCACGGGACCCGCGGCGGGGGCACCGCGCCGTCGAAGCCGTCGTCGACGACGACGCCGTGCGCGACGTGGCCGGCGGAGTCCCGCGGGTCGGGCTCCCACGGTCCGTCCGGGGCGCTCAGGTCCTCGCCGACCACGTGGCCGTAGATCTCCGGCCGGAGCCGGACCGTCCCGGCCAGGGCGCGGGCGTACGGGTCGAGGAGCAGCTTCGCGGGGTTGTGCAGGAGGCCGGCGTCCGGCTCCCACCGGCCGTGGGCGCGGAACCCGTAGCGCTGGCCGGCGCCGATGCCGGGGACGTGACCGTGCCAGATGCCGTCGACGGGCCCGTGGAGGGTGAACCGCCGCTCGGTCAGCGCCTCCCCGGAGACGTCGAGGAGGCACAGGTCCACCCGCTCCGCCTGCGCCGCGTGCACCGCGACGTCGATGCCGTCGCCCACCAGGTGAGCCCCGAGCCGCCGCGGGTTGGCCGCCGGGCCGGGTGCCCGCCCGGTCGCGTCGCCGAGGGCCGGGGTCGAGAGGTGAGCGGTGGTCACCCGCCCCATTGAACTCCACGGGGGCGGTGTCCGGCGTCGGGATGATTCCGTGCCGTGCCGCGACAGGTGGCACCCTTGGTCCCATGCGGATCGTCGTGTGCGTCAAGTACGTCCCTGACCTGCAGTCGGACCGGTCGCTCGATGCCGATGGGCGCCTGGTACGCGGGCTCGACGACGCCATCAACGAGCTGGACGAGAACGCCGTCGAGGCCGCCGTCAGCCTCGCCGAGCAGACGGAGGCCGAGGTCGTCGCGCTCACCGTCGGACCCGAGGACGCCGTGGACGCCGTGCGCCGCGCGTTGCAGATGGGCGCCACCTCGGGCGTGCACGTCCTCGACGACCGGATCGCGGGCGCGGACGTCGTCGGCACGGCTCGGGTGCTCGCCGCCGCGGTGCGCACCGTCGAGCGGGACGGGCCGGTGGACCTGGTGGTGACCGGCATGGCGACGATGGACGGCCTCACGTCGATGGTCCCGGCGGCGCTCGCGGCCGTGCTCGATCGCCCGGCCCTCACGCTCGCCAGCAGCGTCTCCCTCGCGGACCGCGCGGTGACGATCACCCGGAGCATCGGGGACGCAGATGAACAGCAGAGCGCGGGCCTTCCGTTGGTGCTGTCCGTGACCGATCAGCTCAACGAGCCGCGCATCCCGGGCGCCGCGTCGCTGATGTCCGCCCGGAAGAAGCCGGTCGCCACCTTCTCGCTGGACGAGCTCGACGGCGGTGCGGCAGCCGGCGAGACCCTGACCGGCACCGCGGTCCTGTCCGCCGAGCCACGCCCGCCGCGGGAGACGGGGCGGATCATCACCGACACGGGGGACGCGGGAGAGAAGCTCGCCGCGTTCCTCGTCGAGCAGAAGCTCGTCTGAGGGGAATCCGTGATGAGTGACGACCAGCCGATCCTCGTCGTCGTCGATCACGTCGACGGCGCCCTGACGACCCCGTCCGCCGAGGTCCTCACGCTCGCCCGGGAGCTCACCGACGCCCCGGTCGCCGCCGTCGCGCTGGAACCGCCGGACCTCCCGGCCCTGGGCAGGTACGGGGCCGGCACCGTCCACGTGCCCGACCTCGACGGGAACGCACCGACCGTCTCCGCCGTCGCCGCCGAGGGGGTGCTCGCGGTGGTCGCGGCGCTCGACCCGGCCGCGGTGCTGCTGGTCTCGACCTTCGCCGGCAAGGAGCTGGCCGCGCGCCTGGCCGTCGGCCTGGGTTCCGGCGCCGTCGTGGACGCCACCGGTGTCCGCGACGACGACGGCGCACTGGTCGCGACGAAGACCGTCCTCCAGGGCACCTGGGACACCACGTGCCGGGTGACCGCCGGGACCCCGGTGATCGCGGTCAAGCCCACAGTGGTGGACGCGGTCCCGGTCGACGGCGTCACCCCCGAGGTGGTCGAGGTGCCCGTGGAGCTGTCCGGCACCGCGCGGGCGGTCCGGGTGCTCGGCCGGACCGCGCACCCGCGCGGCCGGGCCCCGCTGCCCGAGGCGCGGACGGTCGTCGTCGGCGGGCGCGGGGTCGAGGGGGACTTCAGCCTGGTCGAGGAGCTCGCCGACGTGCTCGGCGCGGCCGTCGGCGCCACCCGCGTGGCCACCGACGAGGGGTGGATCGACCACGCCGCCCAGGTCGGTCAGACCGGTGTCACCATCGCGCCGCGCCTGTACATCGGCGCAGGTGTCTCCGGCGCGATCCATCACACCGCCGGGATCCAGGCGGCCCAGACCATCGTGGCCATCAACAGCGACCCGGACGCCCCGATCCTCGAGATGGCCGACGTCGCCGTGGTCGGGGATCTGAACGACGTGCTGCCGCAGGCGATCGAGGCCATCCGGCGGCTGCGCGAGGGCGACGCCACCGCCTGATGGGTCCAGGCGTGACGTATTCCTTACGCCTGGACCCATGTAGTGGGCTCACGGCCGTCCCTACACTGGATCGGTGAGCACCTACCTCGACCACGCCGCCACCACCCCGGTGCGCCCGGAGGTGGCCGCCGCCTACGCCGAGGAGCTCACGCGGCTCGGGAACCCGTCCTCGCTGCACTCTGCGGGACGCGACGCCCGCCGGCGGCTGGAGGAGGCCCGCGAACAGCTGGCCGCGGCGATCGGCGCCGAGCCGGCCGAGGTGATCTTCACCTCCGGCGGCACCGAGGCCGACAACCTCGCCGTCAAGGGCGGCTACTGGGCACGCCGGGCCGGGGACGAGCGCCTGCGGACGGTGGCCGTCTCCGCCGTCGAGCACCACGCGGTGCTCGAGGCCGCCGAGTGGCTAGGCGAGCACGAGGGGGCCGAGGTCGTGCTGCTCCACGTCGACCGCGACGGCGTCGTGGACCCCGGCCACCTGGAGGAGGTGCTCGCCACCGGGACCGTCGCCGTCGTGTCGGTCATGTGGGCCAACAACGAGACCGGCGCCCTCCAGCCGGTCCGGGACGTCGCGGCCCGCGCGCACGCCGCGGGCGTCCCGGTGCACTCCGACGCCGTCCAGGCGGTCGGGAAGGTGCCCGTCCACCTCGACCGCTCCGGCCTGGACGCGCTCAGCCTCACCGGCCACAAGCTCGGCGCCCCGGTGGGCACCGGTGCCCTGGTGGCCCGCCGCGACCTCGCCCTCATACCCGTCGAGCACGGCGGTGGCCAGGAGCGCGGGGTCCGGTCCGGCACGCTGCACGTCGCGGGCGCCCGGGCCCTCGCGCTCGCGGTGGAGATGGCGGTCGCGGACCAGGAGGCGGAGGCCGCCCGGCTGCGCGACCTGCGGGACCGGCTCGTCGCCGGGGCCACCGCGGCGGTCGACGGGCTGCGGGTGACCGGACCCGGGCCGGACCACCGGTTGCCCGGGCTGGCGCACCTGACGGTCGCCGGAGCCGATCCCGACGCCCTGCTGCTCGGCCTGGACATGGCCGGCATCGCGGCGTCCTCCGGGTCGGCCTGCCAGGCGGGCGTCCAGCAGCCGTCGCACGTCCTGCTCGCCATGGGCTACGACACCGACGAGGCCCGCTCCGCGCTGCGCTTCAGCCTGGGCCGGACCACCTCCGATGCGGACGTCGACGCCGTGCTCGCGGCGCTCCCCGGCGTGGTCGGGTCCGCCCGCAAGGCCTACGCCGCACGCGCCGCCGCGCGCACGTCACGCGGCGCAGTCCGGGAGGGAGCCGCCTGATGCGCGTCCTCGCCGCCCTGTCCGGAGGGGTCGACTCCGCCGTCGCCGCCGCCCGTGCCGTCGAGGCCGGCCATGATGTGGTCGGCGTGCACATGGCGCTGTCCCGCTCCCGCGCCCAGCACCGCAACGGCTCGCGCGGCTGCTGCTCCATCGAGGACGCCTCCGACGCGCGCCGCGCCGCCGACGTCCTGGGCATCCCGTACTACGTGTGGGACCTGTCCGAGGAGTTCGAGGACACGGTCGTCGCCGACTTCCTCTCGGAGTACCAGGCCGGTCGCACCCCCAACCCCTGCGTGCGCTGCAACGAGCACATCAAGTTCGCCTCCCTGCTGGACCGCGGACTCGCGCTCGGCTTCGACGCGGTGTGCACCGGGCACTACGCCCGCATCGTCGACGTGCCCGGGCCGGACGGCGAGAACCGGCGTGAGCTGCACCGCGCCGTCGACGTCGCCAAGGACCAGTCCTACGTGCTCGCCGTCATGGGGCCCGAGCGGCTCGCCCGCTCGCTCTTCCCGCTCGGGGACGCCCCGTCCAAGGACGAGGTACGCAAGGAGGCCGCGACGCGCGGCCTGAGCGTCTCGGCGAAGCCGGACTCCTACGACATCTGCTTCGTGGCCGACGGCGACACCCGGGGGTTCCTCCGCGACCGGCTGGGCAGCCGGCCCGGAGAGATCGTCGACGCCGACGGCACCGTCCTCGGCGAGCACGACGGCGCCTACGCGTTCACCGTCGGGCAGCGCAAGGGCCTGGGGCTGGACCGCCCCGCCCCGGACGGGAGCCCCCGCTACGTCCTGGAGACCCGCCCGGAGACCAACCAGGTGGTCGTGGGGCCGAGCGAGCTGCTC
Organism: Georgenia alba; assembly: GCF_042665525.1. Classification (NCBI taxonomy): domain Bacteria; kingdom Bacillati; phylum Actinomycetota; class Actinomycetes; order Allobogoriellales; family Allobogoriellaceae; genus Georgenia; species Georgenia alba. The sequence continues at coordinate 61,520 of NZ_JBHTCQ010000003.1, read as the reverse complement.
AGCGTCGACGAGATCCGCGCCGAGCAGAGCGTCTGGCTCGCCGAGGACGTCGCGGCCGGGGAGTGGACCGACGCCGAGGTCCAGGTGCGGGCGCACGGCGACCCGGTCCCGGCGACGGTACGGCGCACGCCGGAGGAGATCGTCACCCGACTGGCGACACCGCTGCGCGGGATCGCGCCGGGCCAGTCGCTCGTGGTCTACCGCGGCACGCGGGTGCTGGGCCAGGCGACCATCGCCGCGGCGCGGCGCGGCGCACCGGTCCCGGCCTGACCGGGCCGCCTGACCGGGCCGGCCGGTGGCGCAGGGGCGGCCCGGCGGTCAGCGGTCGTCGAGCGGGACCGCCGCCGGGCGCTCGACCGTGCTGGTGATCTCGACCGAGCGGCCCTCGCGGGCGGCTTCGAGCACACCCTCCATGACCTCCAGCACGTGGAAGGCCACGACGCCCTGGGCGCGTCCCGCCGTCGGGTCGGAAGCGAACGCGCCCTCCCACAGCAGGTCGGCCAGCCCGTAGCCGCGCGCGGCGCCGCGGTACCCGGCCGAGACGGGCAGCTCCCGCCAGGCGGGGTCCTCGGTCGTCGCGACCGAGACGGTGCCGGCGAAGTGGTTGGGGTCGGGGACCGCCAGCGAGCCCTCGGTGCCGTGCACCTCGATGTTCGCCGCGCGGGACGCGACCGCGTCGAAGCTCATGAGCAGCGTGGAGATCGCGCCCGAGGCGTGCACGAGGGCACCGGTGACGTGGCTCGGCGTGGAGACCGGGATCCGGGTGCCCGCGCGCGGGCCCGAGCCGATGACGCGCTCGTCCCGCAGCGCGCTCGCCGCACCGATCACGCGGACCACCGGGCCCAGCAGCGTCACCAGCGCCGTGATGTAGTACGGGCCCATGTCGAGCAGCGGGCCACCGCCCGGCTGGTAGTAGAAGTCCGGAGCCGGGTGCCAGCGCTCGTGCCCCGGGGTGACCATCGTCGCCATGGCGCTCGTCGGGATGCCGATGGCGCCGCCGTCGACGGCGGAGCGGGCGGTCTGGACGCCGGTGCCCAGCACGGTGTCCGGTGCACCGCCGAGCACCACGCCGGCGGCGGAGGCGGCGTCGAGCATCTGGGTGGCCGCCGCCGTCGTGGCCGCCAGCGGCTTCTCGACGTACACGCCCTTGCCTGCTGCGACGGCGGCGAGCGAGACGTCTGCGTGCGCGGCCGGGACGGTCAGGTTGACCACGGCGTCGACGTCGTCCCGGCTCAGGAGCTCCGGCACCTTCAGACCGACGGCGCCGTGCTGCTCGGCGACCGAGCGGGCCCGCTCCAGGTCGAGGTCGGCGACGGCGACCAGCTCCAGGTCCGCCAGGCGGTCGAACGTCGCCAGGTACTGCGCGGAGATGTTCCCGGCGCCGACCAGCCCGACCCTCAGCGGCTGGCCCACAGCATGCCCCGCTCGATGATCGTCCGGACGTTCGGGTTCTCCAGGATCTCGACCCGGTGACCCGGCGTGCACGCGAAGATACGGCCGCGACCCCACTGCCGCGTCCAGACCGCCGGCGAGGTGTGCTCGCGGTGCCACGGGTCGAACTCGCGCTTCGGCAGCGTGGTCGTCGCGAGGACGTCGAGCAGGCCGTCGGTGAGCACCCAGTACTGCTCCGTGACGAGGTCGAAGCTCTCGATGCCGCGCGTGATGGGGTGGTCGGCGGCCTCCGGCAGGATGTCGATCCGGTGCGGGATGTAGTTGTCCGCCTGGTCCCCGACCCGCTCGCTCGGGTGCTTGCCCGGATGGTTGGCGAACTGGGCGCCCATGAGCTGCAGGTAGGCGTCGGAGGAGCGGTAGGAGTCGGCGATGCCGCCGTGCCAGCCGGCGAGTCCGGTGCCGGCCTCGACGGCGGCGCGCAGCCCCTCCACCTGCTCCTTCTCGATCGTCGACATCGTCATGCACTGCACGACGAGGTCGGTCCCCGCCATCCGCCCGGCGTCCGCGTAGATCGCCGGCGAGTCGAAGATCTCGGTCTCGAAGCCGTTCTCCGCCAGGAACGGCAGGAAGAGGTCGGTGGCCTCGACGGGCTGGTGCCCGTCCCAGCCTCCGCGGATGATGATCGCCTGCTTGCTCATGCGGTGCTCTGCTCCCCTCGTCGGTGGCAGCGTGCCACACGGCCTCCGATGAGCCGTGGGACGTCCGAGAGCCGGTCCCCGCTCGGTCGCGGGCGGGGCCAGCGGGACCAGTGTGGCGGAAGCGACGGCCATGCCCGAAATCTCCTCGCCGCCACGCGGCCGTCTCTGCCCCGTCACGGCTCCCGAGGCGATAGATTCGGTGCCCAGGAGTCGCGATGGCGCGGGAGACCTGATGACGCAGCACAACACCGCACTGGCCGGGCACCAACGGTCGAGGACCACCCTGCCGCTCGTCCTGGTGACCGCCGTGGTGGGCGGACTGATCGCGCTCGGCCCGTTCGGGTTCATGGCGTGGGCGATCGGGCCGGTCGTGCTGGCCGCCGGCCTGCACGGCCGCCGGCACCTGACGCCGTGGAGCCGCGAGGTGACATGGCTCGGGAGCGGGCTCGTCGTCGGCACCGCGCTGCATCTCGGGCTCGACGAGCTCGTGCGTGCGGGAGCACCGCTCGTCTGGCCGCTCTGAGACGCCCGCGGGCCCGGCAGCGTCGCCCGCTACGGTGGCGTCGTGCACGACCTCCTCCCGCTGGCCCGGACCGCCGTCGACCCAGACGCCGTCTCCCGCACCGACGCGGCACTCGTGTCCCGGCTCGTCGCCGACCCGACCACGCGAGTCGTCCTCGTGCAGCGCGGCCTGCTCGCGACCGACGGCGACGGGCTCGACCTCCGGGCGCCCGACGAGCTGCCCTCGGACGCCTGGGACGCAGAGCACGTCGTCTATCTCGGGCGGGACGAGCATCACGCCTATCTGTCGCTGACGCTGCCGGAGCACCTGGGGGAGGAGCGCGACCTCGACGGCGTCCCCGTCGTCGAGGACGCCCGGCTGGTGGAGCTGGTGGCGGCCCTGCGCTTCACCCACCTCAGGGACGTGGGGGACGCGTTCGGCGACCTCGACGCCGGTCTCGCCGCCACCGCCGTCGCGGTCAGCTCGTGGCACGCGCGGCACCCGAGGTGCCCGCGGTGCGGCGAGCCCACCGAGGTGGTCGACTCCGGCTGGGTCCGGCGCTGCACCGCCGACGGCTCCCTGCACTTCCCGCGCACCGACCCGGCGGTCATCATGGCCGTCACCGACCGGGCGGACCGCATCCTGCTGGGGCATGCGGCGCACTGGCCCGAGCGGCGGTTCTCGACCCTCGCCGGCTACGTGGAGCCGGGGGAGTCCATCGAGGTCGCGGTCGCGCGCGAGGTCAAGGAGGAGGTCGGGCTCGACGTCGCCGACGTCGAGTACGTCGCGTCCCAGCCGTGGCCGTTCCCGGCCTCGCTCATGCTGGGCTTCCGGGCGGTGCTCGCCGACGGGCAGGACCAGGTGCGGGTCGATGCCGTCGAGATCACCGCGGCCCGGTTCTTCACCCGGGAGGAGCTCGCCGCCGCCGTCGCGGCCGGCGAGATCCTGCTGCCGATGCGCTCCTCGATCGCCCGTGCGCTCATCGAGGACTGGTACGGCGGACCGCTGGAGACCCGCGGCTTCTGATCGCCGTCAGGCGCCGAGCCGCTCGACGACCTCCGCCAGGGACGGGTTGGTGGCCGCCGAGCCGTCCGGGAAGAGGACGGTGGGGACCGTGCGGTTGCCCTGGTTGACCGACTCGACGAAGTCCGCGGACTCCGGGTGCTCCTCGATGTTGACCTCGCGGTAGGTGATCCCCTCACGATCCAGCTGGGACTTCAGTCGTCGGCAGTAGCCGCACCAGCTGGTCGAGTACATCGTGATCGTGCCGGCCTCGGGAGCCTCGGTCGTCATGACATCTCCTCTCGTCCTCGCAGCCAACCACACGGCCGCCGAGATTCTTCCCGTCCGTCCACAGCGCGTGTGGCGAGTGCTCCGCCGTGTCACCGGCACCTGAGAGACTGACCGGCGATGAGCAACCCCCCGGCCGAGCAGCCCACCCGCAGCACGGACGAGCTCCTGGACGCGCTCGACGAGGACCAGCGCGCCGTCGCCGAGCGACTCACCGGACCCCTGTGTGTGCTGGCCGGCGCTGGTACCGGCAAGACCCGTGCGATCACGTACCGGATCGCGCACGGCGTCCTGACCGGCACCTACAACCCGCAGACCGTGCTGGCCGTGACGTTCACCGCGCGTGCGGCGGGCGAGATGCGCTCGCGGCTGCGCGACCTCGGCGTCGGCGGGGTCCAGGCCCGCACCTTCCATGCCGCTGCGCTGCGCCAGCTGTCCTACTTCTGGCCCCAGGTCGTCGGCGGTGGCCTGCCGCGGATCGCCGAGCACAAGGCGTCACTGGTCGCCGAGGCGTCCGGACGACTCGGTCTGGGCGCCGACCGGACCACGATCCGGGACCTCTCCGGCGAGGTCGAGTGGGCGAAGGTCTCGATGGTCACCGCGGACGACTACGCGGCCAGGGCCGCCCGCTCCGGCCGGGAGGCAGTGGGTGGGCACGACCACGCCACCATCGCCCGGCTCCTCAGCGTCTACGAGGACGTCAAGAACGAACGTGGGGTGATCGACTTCGAGGACGTCCTGCTGCTGCTCGTCGGGATCCTCCTCGAGCGGGACGACGTCGCCGCCCAGGTCCGCGGGCAGTACCGCCACTTCGTCGTCGACGAGTACCAGGACGTCTCGCCGCTCCAGCAGCGGCTCCTCGACCTGTGGCTCGGCGAGCGGCGCGAGCTGTGCGTCGTCGGTGACGTCTCGCAGACGATCTACTCCTTCACCGGGGCGACGCCCCGGTTCCTCACCGAGTTCACCCGGCGCTTCCAGGAGGCGCCGGTGGTCCGGCTGGTGCGTGACTACCGTTCCACGCCGCAGGTCGTGGACCTCGCGAACAAGGTGCTGGCCCGTGCCGGCCGGCAACGCGACTCGGCCGCGGTGGAGCTCGTCGCGCAGCGCCCCTCCTCCGTCGCGGTCCGCCTCGAGGTGTACGACGACGACCTCGCGGAGGCCCGTGCCGTCGCGGACCGCGTCGCGGCCCTGGAGAAGGACGGCGTCCCGCTGAACGAGATCGCCGTCCTGTACCGCACCAACGGGCAGTCGGAGGTCCTCGAGCAGGCGCTCGCGGACGCCGGCATCGCCTACCTCGTCCGGGGCGGGGAGCGGTTCTTCGCCCGGCGCGAGGTCAAGGAGGCCATCGCGATGCTGCGTGCCGCGGTCCGGTCCAGCGCGGACCAGCCGGTGGGGGAGGCCGTCCGGGACGTGCTGTCCTCGGTCGGATGGTCCGTCACGCCACCGGCCGCCCGTGGGGCGACCCGTGAGCGGTGGGAGTCGCTCAACTCGCTGGTCAACCTCGCCGACGACCTGCACGCGACCCGTGGCGCCGGTATGGGGGAGCTGGTGGCCGAGCTCGACGAGCGCGCCGCCGCGCAGCACGCGCCCACGGTCGCGGGGGTGACCCTCGCGAGCCTGCACGCCGCGAAAGGGCTGGAGTGGGACGCCGTGTTCCTCGTGGGGGTGTGCGAGGGACTGCTGCCCATCTCGCTCGCGGAGACTGACCAGGCGATCGCCGAGGAGCGGCGGCTCCTCTACGTCGGGGTGACCCGAGCCCGGGAGCACCTGCAGCTCTCCTACGCCCGGGCACGGACCGTCGGCGGGCGCGCCTCTCGCAAGCGCTCGCGCTTCCTCGACGGGATCTGGCCGGACGACGGCGCCGCCGCCCGGCGCGGAGGCGTGTCCCGGCGCGCTGCGGCGCGGGCGCGCACGGAGGCCTTTCTCGAGGAGAACCCCGCGGACGCGGAGCTCTACGAGCGGCTGCGTGCCTGGCGCGGCGAGGTCGCCCGCGCGATCAGCAAGCCCGCGTACACGGTGCTGCATGACACGACGCTCCAGGCGATCGCGACCGCGAAGCCGAAAGACCTGCGTCAGCTCGCCCTGCTGCGGGGGATCGGGGCGACGAAGCTCGAGGCCTACGGGGGGCAGGTCCTCGCCGTGGTACGCGGGGACGAGGTCGACGTGCGGGAGTGGTTGGCGAGCTGAACCGGACGACGGGAAGAAACCGGGCACGAAGCCGGTTGTCGGACCTAGTCACCAGGCGGCACGGGGAGCCGCGAGGACGGCGGAACGAACGAGGGAGAAAGTTCCGAGAAAAAGCGTTGCCCTCCGCTGAAGGGTGGGTCTAGGCTCCTACGTGTTCTCTGAGCCGCCGGATCCTGCCTAGCCAGCATCAAGGGTCCCCGATCCCCGAGGGAGGTGCGAAACCCGATGGACTACAAGATCCTCTGCGCCGATATGGCCGCACCCGGTTTCGCCGCCTTTGAGGGGGAGAAGTCTGTCCTCGCCCCGGGTGGCACGCGCGTGCGCATCCGCATCGGCGAGAAAGGGATCGCCCGAAGGACCTGAGCTCTCAGAGCTGCAGCTCCGGCCGCGATCCCATCGGGACCGCGGCCGTCGTCGTCAGAGACGTCCGGAGTCCCCACACCAGGACACCGACTGAGAACGACCAAGGAGCAGCAGTGCAGCTCACGGCTCTACTCGACCAGATCAGCCAGGGATCATCCGTCTCCTGGCCCAAGACCCCGCCGGCGACGAACCACGGCGAGGCCGGTTGGGGAGTCCTGCCCACGCAGTCCGTGCAGGGCGGCGCGGTGATCCCGTGCCAGTCCGCCGAGGACAGTGACCTGTGGTTCGCGGAGCGCACCGCCGACGTCGAGCTGGCGAAGGCGCTGTGCCGCGAGTGCCCCGTGCGCGAGGCGTGCCTGGCCGGCGCCCTCGAGCGAGGCGAGCCGTGGGGCGTCTGGGGTGGCGAGGTCTTCGTCGGCGGCGTCGTGGTCCCGCGCAAGCGTGGACGCGGACGCCCGCGGAAGACCGAGGCCGCCTGACGGCAGCGGCGGCGAGGCGGCTCGCCCGGCGAACCAGGCGAACCGGCGGCCAGGCAGGTACCCGACCCTGCCCAGGCCGCCGGTTCGTGCGTGCTCACGCCGGCCGGACCGACTGCCGCTCCTGCTCGCCCGGGCGTGCCATGGAGACGTCCTGGCAGCCGCACTCGGGGTGGACGGCCCACGGCCGCAGCACGGGCAGCGGGCTGAGCGCGCTGACCTCGAGGCTCGCCTGCTGCGTCACCAGCTCACGCCCGTCCAGCGCGGCCAGCACCTGGTTGACGGCCATCGCCGCCCCCAGCTGGCCGAGGTGGGCCGGTGTCACCGGCGGCGGGATGCACCGCAGCTGGGTGGCCACGGCCGGCCACGCCGGGTCGGTGTCCGTGCGGTGGAGATCCACGCACCGGGTGCACGGCCCGTGTCCGGGCACCACCGTCGGCCCCACCACGACGTCGACGTCGCCGACCACCACCGGCAGGTGCGCGACGTCGTCCCGGACCAGCGGCAGCAGCCGCACGGGGTCGGCGACGCCCGACGACACGGCGACGAGCACGTCCGGGCGGGCGTCGGGCGGCAGCTCGGTCCGCAGCGCCGGGAAGAGCGACCGGAGCCGTGCCGGAGCACGCACGCTCCGCCGGCGACCGACGTCGAGGGAGTCGTAGGGCCCGACGTCGGAGGGTTGGACGCGACCGTCGTCCTCGAGCCGCAGCGCCCCGACACCAGCCTCGGCCAGCTGGGTCGCGATGCGCATGCCCACGTGGTCGAGCCCGACGACCTCGACCATCGCCCGGCCACGCCGGGCGAACAGGTCACGGCCGTCGCCGTCGGGCAGCAACCTCGACCAGTACGCCTCCTCGGGCGCGACCGGTGCCCCGGCGACACGGTCCGTCACGGGATCCAGCACGCCGGAGCGCCGCAGCAGCTCGAGCAGCTCCCGGACCCGCCGTGCACGGACGCCCTCGGCGCGGCCCGCGCGAAGGAGGTCGGCCTCGCTGGGCTCGACCGTCTCGACGTCGAGACGGTCGAGGAGCCGTTGCTCGCCGGCCGAGAGATTCTCCAGCACGACGGCGCACCGCGGGTCGACGCCGATCTGGCTCTCTCCCTCGCGGCGCCACAGCACCGACAGTCCCGACCGTAGCCGCATCGTCCCCTCCGTCCGTCGTGCGCAGGACTCTGGCACGACCGTGGCGGGTGTCGCCGATGGCAGGGCGTGTGCTGTGGAAAACCTGGAGGACGCCGCCGGGGTGTGGGCGGCCTGTCAGCCCGTCCGCCCGGCGGACTCGATCGCCGCCGCAGCGGCCCCGGAGTACGCGACCGCGGCGGCGAGGGCATCCGCCGCGAAGGTGACGTGGCCGACGGCGACGTGATGAGGGAGCGACCCTGCCACCTGGGCGACGTCCGCGGACGTGAATCCGCCGCACAGCTCGACGAGGGTGACGCCGTCCTCCTCGACGAGCGTCCGGGCGACGTCGGCAGCCGAGGCGGCGGTGGGCACCGGCACCAGCAGCGCGCGCTGGCCGCCACGATCGACGACCGTGCGGTCCCCGACCGGATCGGTGCCCGGGTGCTCGTAGATGTACGCCCAGCTGACGCTCATGGTGCGGTCCCTCCGGCTTGTCCGCACCGACGCTAAGACCTCAACTGCGGTCGAGGTCAACGCTGGTCGGTCAGTCTCGCCGCGGGTCCTCGTCCTGCGTGTCCTCGCCGGGCACCCCGCCGGGCCCGTCGGACCCGTCGTCGGGAGCGTCGTCACCGGGCGCGTCGTCGCCGTCGAGAATCGCCGCGAGCGCGGCGTCGACATCCTCCTCCGCGGCGCGGGCGGCCTTGCGGCCCGCGACGAACCCGGACGGGTCGTCGAGCTCCTCCGGGGCCGGCATGAGGTCCGGGTGCGACCACAGGGCGTCCCGCTCGGCCTGGCCGCGTTCCGCGTCGAGCGCCGACCACAGCGCGGCGGCCTCACGCAGGCGCCGCGGGCGAAGCTCCAGGCCGACGAGGGTGGCGAACGTCTGCTCGGCCGGCCCGCCGGCGGCCCGCCGCCGACGGAGCATCTCCTGCAGCGCGACGGCATGCGGCAGGTGGGGCGCCACGGCCTTGCCGGTGACCTCCTGAACCCATCCCTCGACGAGGGCGAGCGCCGTCTCCAGGCGAACCAGGGCGGCCTGCTGCGCGGGCGACTGCTCCAGGGCGAACACCCCGCCGGAGAGCGCCTCGCGCAGCTGCTCCGGGTTCGTCGGGTCGATTCCGCGGACCGCCTCCTCCATCGCCTCGACGTCGATGGTGATCTCGCGCGCGTACGCCTCGACGATGCCGAGCAGGTGCGCGCGCAGCCACGGGACCTGCGCGAAGAGCCGCGCATGGGCGACCTCGCGGACCGCGAGGAACATGCGGACCTCGTCGGTGGGCACGTCGAGGCCGTCGCCGAACTCGGCGACGTTGGCCGGCACGAGGGCCGCCGCGCGGTCCTCCACCAGCGGCAGGCCGGTCTCGGTGGGACCGAAGGCCTCGCGGGCGAGCGTGCCGACCGCCTGGCCGACCTGCATCCCGAAGACGGCGCTGCCGAGCTGCTTGAGCATGCCCTGCACCGGTCCGGCGTCGGCGGTCATCGCCTGCGCCTCCGGCGGCAGGTGCTCGGCCTGGGACCGCACGACGTCGGCCAGGGCCGCGGCGACCGACGCCGCCACCGGCTCGGACAGCCGCTTCCACGTGGGCATGGTCCGCTCCACCCAGTCGGCGCGGCTCCAGGCCTCCTGCGCGCCGCCGGCGGGCCCCAGCTCCGTGGCCGTGTCCAGCCAGAGGTCCGCGACGGCCATCGCCTGGCGGACCTGCTGCGCCTCGGACGCCGTCACCGTGGGGTCGCCGCCCGCGTGCGCGGTCTGCCGGGCGAGGTCGTGGGCGACCCGCCAGTTGACCGGATCCCCGCCCCCGGAGGCGAGCATCTGTTGCATCTGGGAGATCATCAGCATGAGCTGGTTGCGGTCCGTCGGCAGGCCCGCCGCCTGCGACATGGCTGCGGGGTCCACGCCCGAGGCTCGCAGCGCGCGGATCGCCTCCTCGGCCGCCGGGCCGCCGAGCATCGACCGCAGCAGCTCCTCCCAGCCGTCGGGCTCCTCGCCCTCGCTGCGGATCGGGTCGGTGCTCATTCCGCCTCCTGCTCCTGATGGACCTCCACGGTAAACCGCACGGGCCCGGCCGCGGGGTCCGGGCACCGTCGCGTGCGGCCAGGTTCGCTCAGGGCGCAGCGGGCCGCACGGACCACCGCGTCGGTGGGGCATGATGGCTCGGTGCACGAGCAGGAGCCGGCAGTCCCGCAGGTGGACGGGGCACCCGACCCGGCACCGGTCTCCGAGTGGCGGGTGCCGCGTGCCGTCACGCTCGTGGTCTCCGGTGGTCTGCTGGCGGTCTCCCTGCTCCTGGCGATGCTGCTGCCGGTCCCGTACGCGGTGCAACGGCCCGGCCCCACCGTCAACACCCTGGGCGAGCACGAGGGCGAGCCGCTCATCGAGGTCACCGATGAGGAGACCTATCCGACCTCCGGTGATCTGCGGCTGACCACGGTCTCCGTGGTCGGCGGACCGGGGTACCCCGTCACGTCGTTCGACGTCCTGCTGGGGTGGTTCCGCGCCGACCAGCTCGTCCTCCCGGTGGAGGCGGTGTTCCCGGACGACGCGACGCAGGAGGAGCTCGACGAGCAGTCCAACGTGCAGATGGCGTCCTCCCAGACCAACGCCACCGTCGCCGCCTTGGAGGAGCTCGACTACGACGTGCCGATGGAGCTGACCGTCTCCGGCGTCGCGCAGGGCTCCGACGCCGCGGGCAAGGTGCACGACGGCGACCTCCTCACCTCCGTGCGGGCACCGGGCCAGGACCGGGTGCAGGTCGGTGCGTACTCCCAGCTCGTGGGGGTCCTGCAACGGACCGATCCCGGAACCACCGTGCAGCTCGGGGTGCACCGGGAGGGGGAGGACCTCGACGTCCCGGTCGTGACGCGCCGCGCGCCGAGCGGCACCGAGGGCTCCGTCCTCGGGATCTACCTCGACCCGCAGATCCAGGTCCCGGTCGACGTGAGCTTCGACATCGACGACATCGGCGGACCGAGCGCCGGGACGATGTTCGCCCTCGGGATCATCGACACCCTGACGCCGGGTGAGATGACCGGCGGGGAGCACATCGCCGGTACCGGGACGATGGACCTCGCCGGCCAGGTCGGCATCATCGGCGGCATCGAGCAGAAGCTCGTCGGGGCCCGGCGCGACGGCGCCGACTGGTTCCTCGCCCCCGAGGGCAACTGCGAGCAGACCGAGGGGCACGTCCCCGACGGTCTGCGGGTGGTGCCGGTGGGCACGCTGGCCGAGGCACGTGACGCGGTCGAGGCCATCGGCCAGGGGGACGGCGACTCGCTGCCGACCTGCGCCGAGGGCTGAGGCTCAGCGGAGCGTCGCCCGGAGCGCCTCGACGAGGCCCGGCACGGCGTCCGGCGAGCCGGCGACGGCGTCGTCGGCGTCGTTGTTGCGGCTCCGCAGCGCGCACCACGACTCGCCGCTGCGCAGCACCCCGGCGGCCATCCGCACGTCCTGGCGCTGGGGATGCGCCATGAGCGCCTCGAGCGCCTCCTGCGGGTCGTCGGGCAGCCCCTGCTCGGCCTCCGGCGGCACCACCATCCGCTCGACGACGACCGCTGCGCCGTCGACCTGCTCCGGCCACGCGAGCTGCCCGAGCAGCTCCTCGAGCGTGGCCGCCTCCGGCAGGCCGTCCTGCTCGATGCTCGTCAGGTGCTCGGGGTCCTCGCGGGCGTCGGCCAGCGCCTCGGCGGGCAGCTCGTCCGCCAGCGACGGCGTGGCCCCGAGGGCGTCCGCCGTGCGAACCAGCGCGAAGACCACGACCGGACCGTCCCAGCCGAGCGTCGCGACGTGGCGTTCGAGGTCCAGCACGGCGGCGCGCAGCGCCAGCGTGCGCGGGCTGGGAGGTGCGGGCGGGTCGGCGGGCTCGGCGGGGTTCGTCATGCCTCCCATCATCGCGCGAGCCGGGCGGGCGGCGTGCATGCGGCGCCTGCCGCCCTGCGACGCCGAAAACGTGCCGCGACCGTTTGGGCAAGCGGGGTCGCGATATGGGAACCTTGGGGAGGGCCCACCCGTTGCCAGGATGGCGGCGCGCGACGATCGCGCGGCGGGACGACCGGCCAGGGCCGAGACACATCGTCGGTACGAGACAACTCAGAGGTGCTGCTCAGTGACCTTCGCATCCGCCCCCCGACCGAGCCGGGAGGACGGTGGGCCGCGCCGCCGCGGCGCGTTCGTCCCGACCCTCGTGGTGCTGGCCGTCCTGGTCGCCGTCGTCATGGCGATGGCGCAGGTCTGGACGGAGGTCCGCTGGTACGAGCAGCTCGGCTTCACCGCGGTGCTCCTGCGCGAGTGGACGGCCCGGGTGCTGCTGTTCGTGATCGGCTTCCTCGTCATGGGCGGGGCCATCTGGCTCAACCTGCACCTGGCCTACTCGAAGCGGCAGGTCTACCCGCCGACCACGCCCGAGGAGCGGAACCTCGACCGCTACCGGGAGAGCATCGAGCCGCTGCGCAAGCTCATCATGATCGGCGCGCCGGTGGTGCTCGGCCTCTTCGCCGGCTCCTCCTTCAGCGGGATGTGGCGGCCGGTCCTCGTCTGGCTGAACCAGGTGCCGTTCGGTGAGACCGACCCGGAGTTCGGGCTCGACATCGGCTTCTTCGTCTTCACCCTCCCCGTGCTGCGCTCGGTCGTCTCGTTCCTCATGACGGTCGTGTTTCTCTCCGCCGTCGCCGCGCTGATCACGCACTACCTGTACGGCGGGGTCTCGCTTGCACCGCGCCAGCAGCGCGTGACCACGCCGGCGCGCGTGCACCTGTCCGTGCTCGCGGCGGTATTCGTCCTGCTCATCGCGGTCAGCTACTTCCTGGACCGGTACTCGGCGCTGGTGGGGCAGAACGACCGTTTCGCGGGCGCCTCGTACGCCGACATCAACGCCACGCTGCCCGCCAAGCTGATCCTCGCGGGCATCGCCCTCATCGTCGTGGTCCTCTTCGTCGTTACGGCCGTCCGGGGCACGTGGCGGCTGCCGGCGGCGGGCGTGGCCCTGATGATCGTCTCCGCGCTCGTGATCGGCACGGCCTACCCCGCGATGATCCAGCGCTTCCAGGTCGAGCCCAACGCCATCGAGGCGGAGAGCGAGTACATCGACCGGAACATCCAGGCCACGCTGCGGGCGTACGGCATGGAGGACATCCAGATGGAGACGTACTCGGCCACCACGGAGGCCGAGGCCGGCCAGCTGCGTGAGGACAGCCAGTCGACGGCCTCGATCCGTCTGCTGGACCCGAACATCGTCTCGCCGACGTTCAACCAGCTGCAGCAGTCGCGCCAGTACTACGGGTTCAGCGAGCAGCTGGCCGTCGACCGCTACGCGATCGACGGCGAGAGCCGGGACACCGTCATCGCCGTCCGCGAGCTCAACCAGGACGGGCTCGGCGCGGACCAGCGCAGCTGGGTCAACGATCACACGGTGTACACCCACGGGTTCGGCGTGGTGGCCGCGTACGGGAACCAGACCGCGGCCGACGGCCGTCCGGCGTTCTTCCAGCAGGGCATCCCGAGCACCGGTGCGCTCGGCGAGTACGAGCCGCGGGTGTACTTCGGGCAGAACATGCCGGAGTACTCGATCGTCGGCGCCCCGGAGGGGGCCGAGCCGTGGGAGCTCGACTACCCCGACGACCAGGCCGAGGACGGCTACGTCCCGACGACCTACTCGGGCGACGGCGGCCCGTCGGTCGGCAACTTCTTCGAGAAGCTGCTCTACGCCCTGCGCTTCGGCGACCTGCAGATCCTCTTCTCCGACCGGGTTACCGAGGTGTCGCAGATCCTCTACGACCGTGATCCGCACAACCGCGTCGCGAAGGTCGCGCCCTACCTGACCCTCGACAACCGTGCCTACCCGGCCGTCGTGGACACCGATGATGACCCGTCGACCCCGAAGGAGCTCGTCTGGATCATCGACGGGTACACGACCACGAACGACTACCCGTACTCCGCGCGCGAGTCGCTCGAGGCCGCGACGGAGGACTCGCTGCTCGCACAGGAGGGGGCTCCCACCAACGCGGCAGCCGCCGGCGAGATCCCCGAGCAGGTCAACTACATCCGCAACTCGGTCAAGGCGGTCGTGAACGCCTACGACGGATCCGTCTCGCTGTACGAGTGGGACCAGGAGGACCCGGTCCTGCAGACGTGGCAGAACATCTTCCCCGGACACGTCCGGCCGATGTCCGAGATCAGTGGCGACCTCATGAGCCACCTGCGCTACCCCGAGGACCTGTTCAAGGTGCAGCGCACGCTCCTGTCCCGCTACCACGTGACCAACCCGGCCACGTTCTACTCCGGCTCGGACGAGTGGAACCTGCCGGCGGACCCCACGAGCCAGGGTGGCGAGCTCCAGCCTCCGTACTACCTGACCATGCAGATGCCCGGTCAGGACGCGGCGACGTTCTCGCTCACCTCGAGCTACATCCCCGGCGGTCAGACCGACCGGAACATCCTCACCGGGTTCCTCGCCGTCGACTCCGAGACAGGGAACACCGCCGGCCGGCCCCGGGACGAGTACGGCCAGCTGAGGCTGCTCGAGCTGCCATCGGACATCACCGTGCCCGGGCCGGGCCAGGTCCAGAACAACTTCGACTCGCACCCGCAGATCTCCAGCGAGCTCAACCTGCTGCGGCAGGGCGACTCCAACGTGCTGCCGGGCAACCTGCTCACACTCCCGGTGGGGGGCGGCCTGCTCTACGTCCAGCCCGTGTACGTCCAGTCCACCGGCGGCACCTCGTATCCGTTGCTGCGGCGCGTCCTGGTGTCCTTCGGCGAGGAGATCGGCTTCGCGCCCACCCTCGACGGGGCGCTCGACGCCGTGTTCGGCGGTGACTCGGGTGCCGAGACGGGCGACTCCGGTGAGGAGGACGGGCAGGAGCAGCCCGGGGACGGTGGCGAGGAGCCGAGCGGCAGCACCGAGGTGCCGATCGCGGCCCAGCAGCGCCTCACCGAGGCGCTCGCCGAGGCGCAGGAGGCCATGGCCGCCTCCAGCGAGGCACTCGCCTCCGGGGACTGGGCCGCGTACGGCGAGGCGCAGGAGCGGCTCCAGTCGGCGCTCGAGGAGGCGCT
Organism: Georgenia alba; assembly: GCF_042665525.1. Classification (NCBI taxonomy): domain Bacteria; kingdom Bacillati; phylum Actinomycetota; class Actinomycetes; order Allobogoriellales; family Allobogoriellaceae; genus Georgenia; species Georgenia alba. The sequence goes on along the minus strand of NZ_JBHTCQ010000003.1, from coordinate 46,441 downwards.
CGCCGCCGAGGAGGAGATCGCCGCGACCGAGGGCGGCGGGGCCGAGCAGCAGACCGACGAGTCGAACGAGGAGCCCACCGACGGCTGACGCGGGGACCGGTCCGGCCACGAGCCTGCCGGGACCACCTGTGAGGGAACGCACGCGCCGCTGATTTGTGCGCAGAACTCCGGGCGGCGTAACCTGGTCAGGCCGACGCGGGGTGGAGCAGTTCGGTAGCTCGCCGGGCTCATAACCCGGAGGTCGCAGGTTCAAATCCTGCCCCCGCTACCAAGTACGAAGGCCCGGTCCACACGGACCGGGCCTTCGTCGTCAGCTCAAGAACCGCCGCCGGCCGTGCCGGCCAGGTACATGAGCACCGCCCGGACGCGGCGGTGGACGCCCGGGTCATCCGGGCCCAGGTCGAGCTTCGTCAGCACCGCGGTGATGCGCTTCTCGACCGCCCTCTCCGAGAGGACCAGCCCTTCGGCGATCGCCGCGTTGGACAGCCCCGCCGCCATGAGTTCCAGGACGTCACGCTCACCGGGGGCGAGGCGCGTGAGGGGAGAGCGTTCCCGCGCCGTGCGCGCCCGGACCAGCGCCTCCACGACGCGCGGGTCGAGCATGGAGCCACCGGCTGCGACCGAGCGGATCGCCTGCCGGAGCTGGCGGATGTCGCCCAGGCGCTCCTTGAGCAGGTAGGCACGTCCGGCCGCGGTCGGGTCGAAGAGCCGCAGCGCCCAATCGGGCTCCACGTACTGCGAGAGGACCACCACGCCGGTCTCGGGATGGCCGGCGCGCAGCTCCTCGGCTGCGCGGATGCCCTCGTCACCCTGGCCGGGCGGCATGCGGACGTCGGTGACCAGCACGTCCGGCCGGTGCTCGGCGACGACGGCCAGCACCTCCGGGAGGGAGGCGGCCGTTCCGACCAGGTCGATGTCGTCCTGCGTCGCGAGCAGGGCCCGCAGCCCCTCCCGGATGAGGTAGCTGTCCTCGGCGGCGACGATCCGGAGCGCCGGCGCAGGCTCCATGACGGGACGGTAGCGCGCTCAGCGCACCGCGGCCGCGGCCGGGAGCTCCGGATCGGCAGCGGGCCGGCGCCGGGCGAGCATGGCGATGCCGATGGGGACGAGCCCGAGCACGAGGGTCAGGTCGGCGACCACGACCAGCGGGTCGATGGCGACCGGACGCGCGCTGATGAACAACAGACCACCGGCTGTGGTCAGCGCCGCCGCCCACCGCGGGCCGATCCGGGTCCGCCAGACGAGGACGCCGGTGAGGACGAAGGCCGCCGGGGCGAACCAGCCCCACGGCACGAAGGCGAGCACACCGATGGCCCCCGCAGGATCGGTGAAGGCGGCCTCCGGGAAGTCGTTGCCGAACTGTGCCCGGTGCAGCGCGTTGACGTTGAACCCCGCCCCGGCGCAGACGGCTGGAAGGGCGAGCACCAGCAGGGCGAGAGACCCGCGGGGAGCGCAAGCCGCGAGGCACCGTGCCAGGCCGACGAAGGCCCAGCCGAGGAGGAAGCACGACCAGACGCCCACGGTGCCGCCGAGGACGCCGTCGTTCACGCCGTTCCCGGCCACGATGTAGGCGACGTCGCCGGCCAGGAAGACGATCGGGGCGAGCACGACGGCGGACGCGAGGAAGCGGTCGCCAGGACGGGTGACGTTCATGGTGGTCTCCGAAGGGTCTAGTGCTGCACGGACCTTTCGAGCCTCGCTCCGGTCCGGTGCTGCGCCCAGGGCGCCCGCCGACGAACCGCCGGGAGGCCGGCCGTACGAGCCCGGTGCGGCTGATCGCCTCACGGGCGGCGGCCGAGCGGTCGATACTCGCTGGGTGGAGCGGGTCGCGGCTCGACGCCCGTGGGCGACCGTGGCGGCGACGGCTATCTCGGCCGCCGTCGTGGTCGCCGTCGGCTCACTGTGGTTGCGCGGCCGGTCGGTCGAGGTGATGTACGGCCTGTTCGTGCTCCACAACGCTCCGACGGCGCTGATGCTCTCCTGGGTCGGCCGGCTCGTCGTCCGCAGACGGCCTGGCAACCCGATCGGCAGGTTGTTGCTGGTGGTGGCCGCACTGGGCGCCGCGCATGTGGTGGTCGCCGCGCTCGCCGACGTCGGCATGGTGCAGTGGGGGCACAGTGCGCCGATCCCGACCGTGCCGGACCTGATCCCGGCCCGCATGCCGGCCGCGGCGTCCGTGCCGCTGTGGTTCATGAACTGGCTGTGGCTGCCGCAGGTGGTGCTGCTGGTGACGGTCCTGCCGGCGATCTTCCCGGACGGGCACCTGCCCGGGCCGCGCTGGCGGTTCGTGCTACGGCTCGGTGCGGCCGGTGGGGTCCTGGCCCTGGCCGGGTTGGTCGTCGACGGCTGGCCGGCGGCGGACTGGGCCGTCGGCTCCGAGCCCGTCGTCGTCCCGCTCCTGCTCCTGCCGGGATTCGCGCTGCTCGCCGCGGCCACGCTGGGGGCGTTGGCCGCCATGGTCGTTCGGTGGCGGCACACGGCCGCGGACCAACGTCGCCCGTTCCAGGTCGTCGGCACGGCGGTGACTCTCTTGGCCGTGCTGTGCCTCGCGACGTATCCGTGGCCGTGGATGTGGACGCCGACGAGCCTGGTGGCGCTGCAGCTCGTGCTGCTCGCCTACGCGCTCGCGGTGGCCCGGTTGCGGGTGCACGACCTCGAGCCCGTGCTCGCCCGGCGCACCGTCGTCGTCGGGCTGTCCGTCGTGGTGACGGCGCTCGTCGCGGCGGCGATCGTCGCCGTCGGTTGGGTCGCCGCGCGCATGAGCGACAACGACCTGTTGCCCCTGGTCGCGGTGGGCCTGGTGGCCCTCGGCGTCGAGCCGGTCCGCCGGGTGACGAGCCGCCTGATCACCCGCGCGGTCTACCACCTCGGGACCGACCACACGCAGGTGGTCTCTCAGATGGCGGCGCAGGCGAGTGCCGGCGCCGCCACGGACCTGCTCGCGGGTGTCGTCGACGTGCTCAGGCGTGCGACCGGCTCGGCGCGGGCGGAGGCGTGGCTGCGTGAGCACGGCGAGCTGGTCCTTGCGGCCACATCCGGCCGCGAGGGCGCGTTCGGGACCGTGCTCGCCGCGCCCGTCGTCAGCCATGACGAGCAGCTGGGCGAGCTCCGGCTGCTGGCCGACGTCCCGGGCGATCTCCCGCGCTGGAGTCACCAGCTGCTTGCGGACGTCAGTCACATCACGGCGGCGGCGCTGTACAACGCCCGACTGTCGGCGGCGCTCGAGCACCAGCTGGTCGAGCTGCGCTCGTCCCGCCGGCGCCTCGTCGAGGCCCAGGACGCGGCACGCCGGAGCATCGAACGGGATCTGCATGACGGCGCACAGGCACAGCTGATCGCCCTGCGGCTCCGGCTGGCCGTGATCCAGGCCGCGCTGCCGGCGCCCGGTGACCTCGCGGCGGATCTCGGGGAGGTCGCCGCGGGCATCGACGGCGCGGTCGACACGCTGCGGGTGCTGGCGCACGGGCTGCAGCCACCGATCCTGGACCAGGCCGGCGTCGCCGCGGCGCTGCGCGCCCACGCCCGCGGGCTGCCCGTCCCGGTGGACGTGTCCGCCGACGGCGTCGCACGCTACGACGCGGCGATCGAGTCCGCGGTGTACTTCGCGTGCCTCGAGGCGATCCAGAACGCCCTCAAGCACAGCGGCGCAGGACGGATCCAGGTGGAGCTCTCCGTGGATGGGGGCACGCTGACCTTCTCGGTCCGCGACGACGGCGTAGGTTTCGACCGTTACCGGACCGACGACGACCGTGCGACGTCCGGGTTGGTGAACATCGGTGACCGGCTGGCCGCGGTGGGCGGCACGCTCACGATCGAGAGCGGCTCAGGTGACGGAGCTCGGATCTGCGGCTCGGTACCTGTACCGGACCTGCCGAGCGCCACGGGATCGAGCACGCCACGGCCGCCAGGACCATGAGCGTGACGCCGAGGACGGCGACCCATGCGCCGCGGGGCTCGGTGAGGGTGAGGTCGGGCCCGCCGACGAGCGGGGGCGTGATGCCGATCCCGATCGCCACCGCGGCGGTGGGGACCGCGCACAGCGCGCGTCCGAGGCGGCTTCCACGGCCCGAGAGTGCGTAGCCGCCCGCGATGCCGTACAGCGCGACGGCGAGGGCGCCGAGGCCCAGCGCGGAGGAGAAGAGATCCGCCAGCGCGCCCGGCAGGAAGAGCGGCGCGACGGCGAACGGCAGTGGCGCCAGGACAGGCCATCGGGGCGGCGCCGGACGCCGGCCGCGCGCGTGCGCCCACCCCAGGACGCCGCCGGTGAGCGCACCGGGGAGGAGGATCGCGAGGAACGTGCCCGCCCAGCCGACCTCGGAGGTGCTGCCGGCCAGCTCGGCCATGTAGGCGCGTAGTGCCGCCGCCCAGGCGAGGCCGGCAACGGCGCCGACGAGCACAGCGGCCCATGGCCGCACGCCGCCTCGCAGCAACCCCGGCCCGTCGCCCTGTGCGCGTGCGTTCATCGGGCCCACCGCCTCCGCCGTCGTTGCGATCACTGTCGCAGCCGCCCCGGAGCACGACGAGGGGGGAGCCCGCACAGTGACGGTGCAGCCTCCCCACCCGCGGCGGTGGTGGGTGAGGAAGCGGAAGCGCGGCCCGTCGAGGAGACGTGCCACCCGTCGTCGAGGTCGGCGGAGGTGACGCGCCGGATGGCCGGGTCGATCACCCCACGGGCATCGGGATCAGACAGCCTGCCACAGATTGAAGGTGACCCAGCCGTGGCCGTTGCCACCCTTTGGCTTCGGCTCGTGCCGTCTCTTCCGGCCGAACCGGTCACCGCGGCCGTTGATGCTGATCGCGTGCGTCTTATGACTGCCGAGCTTGGTCGTGAAACGAGGGAATGCGTCGTCGACGGCGGGCGCGAGCTTGTTGAAGTCGCCGACCGCGATCACGGGGTGGTTCGGGTGGCTGTGCGCGAACCGCTGGATCCGCATCCGGGACTCCCGCCACGCCTGCTGGTTCGCCTCGCGGAGGTAACCCATCGGGGGGAAGTGGATCCCGATCACCCACCAGGTAGCTCCGTTGTGCCTGACCTTGAAGGCCTGGTAGCGACGCGGTTCGCGCCACCGCTTGAACCGCCACCGTTCAGTCATCTTCAGCAGCCGGCGCTGCAGGATCGTGACGTCGTCGCGGATCAGGAACGCGATCTCCGGCGCGAGATCACCGTGCTTCCTGGTGTACTGCTTGAGCCGGTAGCCGTGCCGATCGGCCAGAGCGGACAGATGTGACCGGGCGTTCTCGGCCTCGCTGAGCACCATCACGTGCGGTCGTTGTCCGGACAGGATCGATCCGACCCGTGGCGTGCTCTCCAAGCCGACATTGGCGGTCGACAGCTTGAGCCCGCGTTCCCTCGCGGCGGCCGCTGCGGGATCGACACCGAGGCCGGCGGCAACACCCGTTGCCAGCGTCCCGGTGATGAGACCGCGGCGGCTGATCTCGTACGACATGTGGCTTCTCCCCCCGTGCGGACGAACGGCGTCCATAGCCGATGTGGACGTCGCGATTGTTGCAACAGACCACACAGCGGCGGTAGAGAGCGAGCTGCACCCGCACGTTCAGCAGCACTGAGTGCCGGTCGCGTCGACCGCGCCTCTGTGCGCACCGGGGGCGCAGTGCGCGCACGCGGGGCTAGGTCGGGTGCCCGGTTCCTGCGTGGGGGCCCGTGCGGCTCAGGCGCGCCGGTAGGTGAGGAAGCGGAAGCGGGGCCCTTTCGAGGAGACGTGCCACCCGTCGTCGGGGTCAACCGAGGTGACGCGCCAGACGGCCGGGTCGATCTCCGGGGCCCGGGTGTCGCCGTCGACCTCGATGTCGATCTCGGTGACCTCCAGGACGTCGGCCCGGTCGATCGTCTGCGCGTAGATCTCCCCGCCCCCGAGGATCCAGACCGTGCCGCTCCCGGCCGCCGTGAGCGCGGTCTCGAGGTCCGCCACCGTCTCCGCGCCCGGCGCGGAGTAGTCCGTGCGGCGGGTCAGGACGATGTTGCGGCGGTCCGGCAGCGGCCGGAACCCCGGGGGGAAGGACTCCCAGGTAGTCCGTCCCATGACCACTGTCGTGCCGGCGGTGATCCGGCGGAACCGCGCCATGTCCTCCGGCACGTGCCAGGGCATCGTCCCGTCGGCGCCGATGACCCGGTCGCGCGCCTGGGCCCAGATGAGACCGAGGGGCACTAGACCGCGACCGGTGCCTTGATCGCGGGGTGGTGCTGGTAGTCGACCACCTCGACGTCGTCGAAGTCGTAGTCGAACAGAGAGGACGCCTTGCGCAGGCGCAGCGTCGGGAACGGGTACGGCTCGCGGGTCAGCTGCTCGCGGACCTGCTCGACGTGGTTGTCGTAGATGTGGCAGTCGCCGCCGGTCCACACGAAGTCGCCGACCTCGAGGTCGGCCTGCTGGGCGACCATGTGCGTGAGCAGGGCGTAGGAGGCGATGTTGAACGGCACGCCGAGGAAGAGGTCGGCGCTGCGCTGGTAGAGCTGGCAGCTGAGCCGCCCCTCGGCGACGTAGAACTGGAAGAACGCGTGGCACGGCATGAGTGCCATCTGGTCGAGCTCGGCGACGTTCCAGGCGGAGACGACCATGCGGCGGGAGTCCGGGTTGCGGCGAAGCGTCTCGAGCACCTGCCGGATCTGGTCCACGTGCTCACCGTCGGGCGTGGGCCAGGATCGCCACTGGACGCCGTAGACCGGTCCGAGGTCGCCGTCCTCGTCCGCCCACTCGTTCCAGATCCGGATGCCGTGGTCCTGCAGCCAGCGGACGTTCGAGTCGCCGCGCAGGAACCACAGCAGCTCACCGACGATCGACTTCAGATGGACGCGCTTCGTGGTCACCAGCGGGAAGCCGGCACGCAGGTCGAACCGCATCTGGTGGCCGAAGACGCTGCGCGTCCCGGTCCCCGTCCGGTCGCTCTTGGGGGTGCCGTGCTCCAGGACGTGCCGCAGGAGATCCTCGTAGGCCGTGCCGGCGGCGGTGGCGGCGAGCGGCGTCTCGGTCTGGCTCACGCCTCCATGGTAGGACCGGCCAAGTCACGGGACCCGATCGACGCGCGGTGCGCCCCGGTGCCGGACAGCACCGAGGCCCGCGACGTGCGCGGGCCTCGGTGTACTGCCGGGACCTCAGGCGGCAGGCTCGGAGCGCTGCTCGACCTCGGCGCGGTTGCCCGTGTGGGCCACCTCGATCTTGCGCGGTCGGGCCTCCTCGGCGACCGGGATCGTCAGCGTGAGCACGCCGTCGGCGTAGGCCGCCTGGATCCGGTCGAGGGCGAGGCCGTGGCCCAGCGAGAGCTGACGGGCGAACGTGCCGGTCGGGCGCTCGTGGGTGAGCCACTGCGCGTCCTCGGGAACGTCCATGCGCCGTTCGGCGCGCACGGTCAGCGTTCGGTCCTCGACGTCGACGTCGATCGTTGCCGGGTCGACGCCGGGCAGGTCCACGCGGGCGACGTAGGACTCACCCTCGCGGTACAGGTCCAGTGGCATGCCGGGTGCGTTCGGGACCTGGCGCCGCATGGTGGCGAGCCACTCGTCCATCTCCCGGAACGGGTCGAAACGCGTAGCCATGAAAGATCACCCCTGATCCAACACTGTCGGCCCGGACCTTCCGGGCCGCCCGGCCGGGACCGTCGCTGCGGACCGGTCGGGTGCTTCGTGCACGACAACAGATTTAGCACTCTCCCTATTCGAGTGCTAAGCGGTGATCGCTCAGGGCGAAAAGTTGAGTCGACAACGCTCAAGGCGGTGGCCGGCTCGCGCCGGCCGCGGGGCCCAGCAGTGCGGCCTCAAGCGTCCGGGATCTCCTGGAACGCGCGCACCTCGATGGGGCCGCCGAGCATCTCCGAGGCGCGGGTGGCCCACTCGACCGCCGCCTCCTCGTTCGCGACGTCGATGACCCAGAAGCCGCCGACGTACTGGTCGGCCTCGACGAACGGCCGGTTCTCGACCGTCGGCGTCTCACCGGTGGCGTCGACCGTCTTCGCGCTCGACGGCGGGTGCAGGCCGCCTGCGAAGACGAGCGCGTCCTGGGCCCGGAGGTCGTCGAGGAAGGCCATGGTCTTGGCGAGCAGCGCCTCGAGGACGGCCGGATCCATGTCGGCCATGGTCGGCTCCTCCGCGGAGTCGTGCGGGTTGGTCAGCATGTACTGCGTCATTGCCTGCTCCCTTCGGCGGAGGCCGTCCGCCCGGGTCGTGGTGAGCGCCACCCTGACGCTCCGGAGCCTGGCACACCGGCGGCGTACCGAGAACGGAATTTGCGCCGGCCGCATCACGTGGGTCCGAGCGCGGCGCGTCAGGTCCTGGCCGCGGCGAAGGTGACGATGTCCTCGAGCGCCGGGTCGTACCCGTCGCCGGTGTCCACATCGAGCGTCGGGACGTCGAGCCTGATCGCTTCCCACGCCGGATCGGTCTCAGGCCAGCCGGCGTCTGGATGCGCGGAGCGGGTGGGGATCTCGGCCAGTCGCTGCTGCCGGCGTCGCAGCAGGACGTCGGGAGCGGCCGCGCAGCGCACGATCCGGAGCTCGGCCAGGTCGCGTAGCGGGGTGAGGCCGGCCGCCCAGCGGCCGTGCTGGAAGGCGGCCTCGGCGACGACGGTCACGCCACCGTCGAGGAGCAGGCGGACGCACGCGAAGAACAGGGGATAGGTGCGCGCGGTGAGCGGATCGCGGGTGTCGGGGAGGAACCCGGGTCCGTGCGCGTGGACCATGCCCTCCTTGATCTCGTCGCGGCAGACCGCCGGGCAGCCGATACGTCGGGCGAGGCGGTGGGCGAGCGTGGTCTTGCCCGAGCCCGGCGGGCCGCTCACCACGATCAGCCGGGGATGCAGCGCGACGCCGTCGGTCACGCCGTCCCGACCCGCTGGGCGTGCCGCGTGTTCGCCGCCTGCCAGGCCTCGGCCATGTTGGCGCCGCCACGGCCCTCGTCCTCGTCGACGACGAGCTCGCAGCCGCGCTGGTCCAGGCCGACGATGCGGAACCTCTGCGGATCGAACCGCTCGCGGTACCCGCCCTTGCCGAGCCCGCCGCCCGGACCGCCGTGCAGGTACAGCGCCGGGATCCCATGCGGGTCGCCCGACTCCTCCCAGTAGATCTCGTGGCCGCCGCCGACGGGCAGCAGGCCGGACGCACGGACCGCGGTGGACACCGTGGTGAGGCTAGCGGAAGCTCTCCGGCGGGGGACCGAACGCCTCCCGCGTCCCCTCCAGGACGCTCCGGCCCATCATCCTGGTGCCCCAGTAGCCCACGGCCGCGCCGACGCCGAACGGGGTGAGGCGACCGACCGACAGCGCGCCCGCACGGGTCAGGCCGGCTTGCACCAGCCGCCGTGCGAGCATCTTGTTGACGGCCTTCACGGTGCCCAGCGGCAGCCTCGTCAGGGCGGCCCGCGCCCAGTAGAGCGTGCCGAGGCCGAGCTGCCCGCTCACGGCCTGGGCGCCGTCCTCGCCGAGCAGCGCGGCGAGCAGCAGCGTGCGGCGACGCTCCACGTCCTCGACGTCGATCCCGTGGACCGCAGCGACGGCCATGACGTGCTCGGCCGAGCTGGTGAGGAAGGCCAGCGACTGGGCGCCGGTGAGCCCCAGCGCGCTGACGGTACCGATGCCCGGCCAGGCCGCCGCCGCGCCGACGGCGCCGCCGAGCCGGGCCGCCCGAGCCAGGTAGCGCTTCTCGAGGTGGGCGATCGCCTCGGCCGGGGTGATCCCGGGACGCTCCCGCCGCAGCTCGGCCACACGGTCGGCTCCCTTGGCGGCACGCCGCACGGCCAGATCCAGCAGCCGCTCGAGAGTGCGGCCGCGCCGACGCTCCGTGCGGGGGCTCAACCTGCCACCTCGTCCGTGAACACGACGGTGTGACCGGCGCCCGCTGCGAGCGTGCGGCCCACCGTGCACTGCCGTTCGATCGCCGCCTCCGCCCGCTCCACTGTCCTGGTGCGGGTCTGGTCGTCCAGGCCGGAGAGATCGGTGACGATCTCCGCGGTGAGGGAGGCGTAGCGGTTCTCCTCCTTGTTCTTCTCCGCGGAGACCCCGACGGTGGCGGCGAAGTCATCGCCGAGAGCATGGGCGAGGCGATGGTCGGCGGACAGCGTGCAGCACGTCGCCAGGGCGATCTGCAGCAGCTCGCCGGGCGTGAACTGTCCCTCGCCGTCGCCCACCAGGACCTCGGCGCCACGGGCGTTCCGACCTGTGTAGGACCGGGTGCCCGTGCGCTCCGCCCACAGCGCCGACGCTGTCCTCGTGCGGCCGTCGACCTCGGGGTTCGGACTGTCCTCGCTCGTCGCAGTCATGACCGCATCGTCGCACGCGTCCGGCCGCGCCGCTGTCCGGCGAGGCGCGGGTGCTGGGCTGCGCGGAACAGTCGTCTCGCGCGTCGGATGTGCCGTGCGCCACGTCACATCCGAGTACGGTGGGCAACGCACCTGGCTCAATGGCGAGCCAGGGGCACCTCTCTCGGAGTCGCTGACGAGCCGCGTCAGGCGCGCTGCCCGTCGAGGTACTGCAGGCCCAGCCGCCGCTCCACCGCGGCGACCTTGTCCACGGTGTCGACGGCGGTCTTCTCGATCTTCCGGCCCACCAGCGGCACCGAGGCCGTGACGTCCCCGGAGTAGGTCTCCTCGCTCCCGTCCGCGGTCGGCACCAGGTGCTGGCTGCCCCGCACCTTCACCGGCACGCCGCTGATCTCGAGCGTGAACGTGGAGGTGCGTGCGCCGTCGACCGGGGCGCCCCAGTCCTCGACGATGACGACCTCCAGGGAGCTGCCGACCAGCGAGCGGAAGGCGGGCGGGATCTTCGTCGTCGGCATGTCGGCGCGCGTGGTGACCGTGAAGGCCTCGCCGTCCCGGGTGACGTCGCAGCTGGAGCGCAGCGCGCCCGCTGCCTCCATCTTCCTGGTGACGAAGTCTTCGTCCGCGAGCATGGCGGCGACCGTCTCGACGTCCGCGGGGTAGGTGATCGTGGTGGTGAACTGCACGGGGAGGGCTCCTCGGGACGCGGTTCGGCGTTGGCTCAGCACGGGCTGGTGCGGCCAGCGTAACGTCGCACCGCGGGGGTGCCAGCACGTCCTACGCTGGGGCCGTGGCCCACACGCTCGCCCAGATGATCGCCCAGTCCGGACACCTCGACGAGCGTGACGCGGAGTGGCTGCACCAGCTCGTGGGGGACTGGCAGGTCGTCGCCGATCTCGCGTTCGCCGATCTCGTGCTGTGGCTCCCGACCGAGGACGGCGACTTCGTGGCGGCCGCGCACTGCCGGCCGTCGACCGCCGCCACTGTGCACTACCAGGACATCGTCGGCCAGCAGCCGTCGGAGGTGCGGCGCGCGCTCATGGCGCAGACCATGGCGGACCGCGGCATCCACGTGCGGGCCGACCCGCAGGGCCGCGCCTCGTTGCCGATGCGTGAGGTGCTGCTGCCGGTCGTCTGCGCCGGCCGCATGCTCGGCGTGCTGACCCGCGAGGTCGGGCTGCCCACCTCGCGGGTGCCGTCCCGGCTGGATGTGTCCTACATCGAGATCGCCGACGTGCTGTGCGGGATGATCAGCCGGGGTGAGTTCCCGCAGCAGGGCGCCCCGACCGGGTCCCGGCGTGGGGCGCCGCGCGTCGGCGACGGGCTCGTCCGGCTCGACCCGGAGGGCCGGGTCATCTACGCGAGCCCGAACGCGTTGAGCAACTTCCACCGGCTCGGCGTGATCGGCGAGCTGAAGGGGCAGGTCCTCGGCGAGGTCGTCACGTCCCTCATCGAGGATCACAGCACGGTGGAGGAGACGATGGCCGTCGTCGTCATGGGACGGGCCGCGTGGCGCACCGAGATCGAGTCGCGCGGGGTGACCCTCACCCTGCGGGCCGTGCCCCTCACCGAGAACGGGGAGCGGCGCGGGGCCCTGCTGCTGTGCCGTGACGTCTCGGAGGTGCGCCGCCGCGAGCGGGAGCTGATCACCAAGGACGCCACCATCCGGGAGATCCACCACCGCGTGAAGAACAATCTCCAGACGGTCTCCGCGCTGCTGCGGCTGCAGTCCCGCCGCAGCCCGAACCCGGAGACGCAGGCGGCGCTGGACGAGGCGGAGCGGCGGGTCTCGACGATCGCGATGGTGCACGAGACGCTCTCGCAGGGCCTGGACGAGGTGGTCGACTTCGACGAGGTGTTCGGCCGGCTGCTGCGACTGGCGGCCGACGTCGCCTCGCAGGACTCCTCGGTGAGCACGGTCGTGGACGGGACCTTCGGGAAGGTCGGTGCGGAGGCGGCGACGTCCCTCGCCGTCGTGCTCACGGAGCTGGTCTCGAACGCGGTGGAGCACGGGCTGGCCGGCCGGACCGGGACGGTCAAGGTCCGGGCCGCACGATCCGGCCCGGAGCTGGAGGTGACGGTGAGCGACGACGGTGTCGGCATCGAGGACGGCCGGGTGCTCTCGGGTCTGGGCACCCAGATCGTCGAGACCCTGGTGAAGGGCGAGCTGAACGGCTCGATCGAGTGGCGTCGCCGCGACGAGGGCGGCACCGAGGTCGCGCTCTCGGCGTGGATCGGCGTCCCTGGGCAGATCGTGCGCCGGTTCTGACCGCGGAACGCGGCGCCCGGACAGAGCACGACGCCGCCGGTCTCCCGGCGGCGTCGGTGGTTCTCTGTGGGCCTGGCGTCAGCCGGCGGCTCGCCGGGCACGAGCGGTGCGGCGCTTCAGCGCACGACGCTCGTCCTCGCTCAGCCCGCCCCAGACTCCGGAGTCCTGCCCGGTCTCCATCGCCCACTTCAGGCACGTGTCGACGACCGTGCACCGGTGGCAGACGGCCTTGGCCTCCTCGATCTGGAGGAGGGCAGGTCCGGTGTTTCCGATGGGGAAGAACAGCTCCGGGTCCTCGGTGAGGCAGGCGGCGCGGTGACGCCAGTCCATAGAGTCTCCTTTGCGCATGCGGGCCGTGCCCTGAGGGAGGGGCGGTCCGGGATCAAAGTGCCGCCGACAACCTTTGCACGGCCCTTGAATCGTTCACAAGGGTTTCCGGGAGATGACTTCTCGGTGACGTCGTGCCCTTTCTCACAGGCGCGCGTGGCGCCGGTGCCTGTCCGCGACGTGGGCGCCTGGTGTCCGTGCAGCGGTACGCGCGGGTGGGTCGGACGGCCCGTCGGGGGACGCTCGGGCGGGATCTCCGCGGACGCTCCGCGACGGTAGATTCGGGCTTGTGACCACCACCCGCGCGGCCGTCCCGCTGCCGCTCAAGCTCGCCCTGGCCGGGGCGCTGCTCGAGGCGCTGCTCCTCGTCGGGACAGCCGTCATCGTGGTCGCCGGTGCGCTCTCGGCGGGGCGAGGCCGTGGCCTGGGCGTCGTCGTGCCGTTCGCCGTCCTGCTGGTCGGCTTCGCCCTGCTCCTGGCCGCGGCGGCGCGCGCGCAGTGGCGCGGGATGCGGTGGGGACGTGGTCCGCTCATCACCTGGCAGCTCCTCCAGATCATCACCTCCGTCACGCTGGTCACCGGCCTACCGGTCGCGGCGGTCATGGCGGTGGTGGCGCTGTCCGTGGCGGTCGTCGTCGGCATCCTGTGGCCCAGCTCGCGCGAGCACGCCTCGACCACCCGCTCACCGGGCGCCGTCGTCTGAGGCCACCTGGACCGGGGTCGCCCGGCCACGCGTGACGAGCACGCCGAGCCCGGCCTGGTGCGGGCGCGTCGGGTCGACCGCCGTGCGGAGGGGCACGTCGGTCAGCTGCGGCCCGGAGGCCGAGGGACGCAGCAGCAGGAGCGAGGCGCGGGCGCGCCAGAGGGCGAGCGGACCGCGATAGGCGGCCGCGACCGACTCGGGACGAGCGGACGCGAGGACGGCCACCCCGCGCGTCGTGGCCGCGAGCTCCTCGAGGTGGTGCACCGGCCAGGTGTCGGCGTCATCGAGCACGACGACGGACGTGCCGCCCGGCAGCACGTCACCCGGCTCCGGGGCGACGGCCGAGCCGGGTACCGGCGCGAGCTGGTCCCGCATCGTGCGCAGCGCCGTCGTGCGGCCGCTGCCGGGCGGACCGACCACGAGGACCACCTCGCCCGGGCCGCAGCGGACCCGGACCGGGCCGGCGTCGTCCCCGCCACGGCCGACGACGGCGGTCCAGTCCGGTCGGCCGGGGCGCGGGAGCGTGTGCACCGGTACCTGCTCGGGGAGGGGCGCGAGCCGCAGGATCCCCGGCCGCGGCGGGCCCAGGTCGCACGCGCCCGCGGTCGCCACCTGGAGCACGGTGGCGCGCCCGGGCTCCACGAGCACCCCGCGGCCGGGCAGCGGCGGCCCGCCGACGAGGTCCCGGGGCACGCCGGCGACGAGCGCCTCGGTCTCGTCCTTGGCCGCGAGCACCAGGCGGGTCCGCAACGGTTCGAGCCACCGGGCGCCGGCGAGCGAGGGCGGTCCGCTGAGCACCGCGCGCACGCCCGACCGGCGGGCGTCGCGGACGGCACGGGCCAGCAGTGCTGCGCCCTGCCCGGTCCCGGCGAGGAGGTCGAGCCGCTCGGTGACGAGGTCGGCGTCGTCGACGAGGAGCAGGCCGTCGCCGTCCAGGCGCTCCAGGAGCCGGGCCACCCGGCGCGGGTCATCGGCGCCGACCACCGTGCCCCGCGAGGGCCCACGGAGGTCCGTGAACCGCGCCGGCTCGGCCGCGACCAGATGGACGGGGACGTCGGCCGCCAGGGCCGCCGCCAGGACGGTGCGGAGCGTGGTGGTCCGGCCGGTGCCGGGTCCGCCGACCACGAGGAGTCCGTCGGGTTCCCAGTGCCAGGTGCCGAGCCGCTGCTCCTGGGGGAGGTCGGTCGTGGCGAGGGGCAGGCACGCGGTGCGGCCGGCCTCGGTGGCCAGGTCCGACAGGGCGACGCGTTCCGGCAGCGGCGGCGCCCAGGGGCGCGGTGGTGCCGCGGAGCCCGCCAGCTCCCGCCACGACTGCGCGGCCCGCGCGACGACGGCGTCGACCCAGCCGTCCGCGCCGCACCACGGGGCCTGCACGGTGCGCAGACCGTCGCCGCGGACCACGGCCCGGCCGGGCACGGCGGGCAGCTCGGCCGCGGCGGCGGAACCGATGACGTCGTGCGACTCGGCCGGCTCCAGCACCCGCAGGCAGATCCGCAGCGTGAGGTTGGCCCGGACGTCGGCGCCCACCGAGCCACCCGGACGCTGCGTGGCCAGGACGAGGTGGATGCCCAGCGAACGGCCCTGGGTGGCGAGTCGAACGAGGGCGTCCAGGACGTCCTGGTGGCTCTCAGCCAGGGCGCGGAACTCGTCGACCACGACGACGAGCCGAGCCAGGTGCTCCCGGTCCGGGCCCGCCTCCCGGTAACCGGCGAGATCCTTCGCCCCCGCAGCGGCGAGCAGCCGCTCGCGCCGGCGCACCTCCGCGCGCAGGCTCGTCAGCGCCCGCGTCGTGGCGGCCGGGTCGAGGTCCGTGAGTACTCCGGCCACGTGCGGCAGCCCGGCGAGCGGGGCGAACGTGGCCCCGCCCTTGTAGTCGACCAGCAGGAGCTGCAGGTCACGCGGCGAGTACCGGACACCCAGGGCCACGAGCCACGCGAGCAGCAGCTCGGACTTTCCCGCGCCGGTGGTGCCGGCAATCAGGGCGTGCGGGCCGTGCTGGACCAGGTCGATCTCCTCCAGTCCGTCGGCCGAGATCCCGATCGGTGCGGACAGGCCGGGAGAGGGCTCGCGCCACTGGTTGCCGACGTCCTCGGCCGGGCCGACCAGGTCGCGCAGCGGCACGTCGCCGGGCAGTGCGGCGGTGGCGGCGGTCTGCTCGGCCGGCGCGGCGAGCAGGTCGGCGACGGCGTTCGCCCACGGGGGTGCGACGCCGTCGTCCGGCACGCTCAGTACGCGGGTGCACCAGGCGGGGACGGCCTCCAACGGACCGGCGAGGACGAGGTCGACCCGCGACGGCTCGTCAGTCCGCCCGGTCCGGCCGTGCACCGGTGGCTCCGCGGCGAAGGGCTCCCGATGGACGACGACCTGCCAGGGCGCGCGCGGCGCGCCCAGCCGCGGGCGGTCGGGGAGCTCGACGCTCGCCGGGTGACAGGTGGCTAGCTGTGCGACGAGCCATCGGCCGGTCGCCAGGACGGCGTCGTCGGGGCCGACGAGGGCCACCCGGTCGCCGTCGGCCAGGTCGATCGGGGCGGGCGAGCGGCGGCCGCCCGTCCCGAGCCGGACCCGCAACGTCTCGCCGGGGTCCGCCGGGACGGCGCGGCTGGCGGCCAGCAGCAGCACGGTAGCGGCATCCGGCAGGTCGGGTGGTCTTGCCCGTCGTTGCCCGAGCGCCATCGCGACGACCAGTGCGACCGGGACCGCGAGGACGGCCCACCGCCAGGGGTTCGCGGACCCCACCAGCAGGATCGGGACCATCGTCACGCACGCGACGAGGGGCAGGGCCAGCCGCAGCCAGTCCCGGGCGGGGCGGCGGCGTTCGGGCTCCGGAGGGGAGGGCGGGCGCAGCTCGTCCGGCCGACGGCGCACCTCCAGCACCGTCCTGCCCAGCTCCAGGCGGTCGCCCTCGCCGAGGGGCCGCCAGCGGGAGCGCAGCGACCGCGCCCATCGCCCGGGTCTCGGCCCACGCCGCCGTCGTCGCCGGCGGGCCCGGCGGAGCCTGGTGCCGTTCGCCGAGCCCAGGTCCCGGGCCTCGAGGCGTCCGCGGCGCGCCCGCACCGCGACGTGCCGCCGGGAGACGAGCGGGTCGGTCAGCGGCAGGACCTGGTCCGAGCCGAGCGGCCGCCGGCCCAGCTCGGTGACGTCGGGGCCGAGGCCCGCGCACCATCCGGTGTCCGGTCCGGCGACCACCGCGAGGTGCCAGGGCGTCCTCAGGGCAGACCGCGCGACGTCGACGGCGGGCGGCGTGCGTAGGAGAGCGGTCACGCGTCCGAGAGTGCACCGGCATGCCGTGCTCGCGGCGGGCGTCCTGTGGACGACCGTAGGGTCCGGGACGCCCTGTGGATGGCGCGGTTGCCTGGCGCGGGCCGTCGTGTCAAGGTGTCCTCAAGTACTGCTCAAGGCCGAGTCACGTGCAGGACATCGCTCGCCCCAAGATTGCAGACCGGTAACGATCGCCGGATTCTCGACTGCTCCGTGACGGTGCCTCGCCGATTGCTGTGCGACCCCGCGGAAACCGCGTCATACTGCGGGCCTGGGAGGTCGGGGTCGGGTCGGGAGGTGGGTCGGAGCGGACGCCGCGCGACGGTTCGGCCATTTGAGGCTGGACCCAGACCTTCCTAACGTGGCTGCGCACCATGACCTCGGGGTGACCGTCCGGTGCCGCGCGACCGGATGGTCCGCGGAGCCGGGAGGCCATGCCTCGTCCGAACCGAAGGGACCATGATGACAAGCACCACCCGACGCAGGACGGCTGCCGTGGCCGGAGCGGGCCTTCTCGCTGCCGGCCTCGCAGCCTGTACGGCCACCGGAGGCGACCCGCAGGGCGGCGGTGAGGGTGGTGGCGAGGCCCTGACGCTCGAGCAGCTCCGAGAAGACGGCACGATCACCGTGGGCTTCGCCGGCGAGGCGCCGTACAGCTTTCGGGAGGGCGGCGAGCTCACCGGCGCGACGGTCGCGCTCCACGAGCGCATCTGGGGCGAGCTCGGTATCGACAATGTCGAGGGCGTCCAGGCTGAGTTCGGCCAGCTCATCCCCGGCCTCAACGCGGGGAGGTTCGACGTCATCGCCGCGGGCATGTCCATCCTGCCTGAGCGCTGCGAGCAGGCCATCTTCTCGGAGCCGGAGTTCATGTACACCACGGCACTGATGGTCCAAGAGGGCAACCCGTTCAGCCTGCAGACTCTCGACGACGTGGAGGGAACCGACGCGCAGCTCTCGACGATGACCGGTGCGATCGAGTCCGACTACGCCGAGTCCCTCGGACTGGACTCCACCCAGGTGGCCAACCCTCAGGACGGCATGGACGCGGTTGTGAACGGGCGCGCCGACGTGTTCGCACTGACCGGAATCTCGCTGAACTGGATGGCTGAGAACAACCCGGACGCCCCGGTCGAGGTCACCGAGTCATTCGTCCAGGAGATCGACGGCGAACCTCAGGTCGGCGCGGGTGGCACGGTCTTCCGCAGCGCCGACACCGAGCTCCGTGATGCCTACAACGAGGAGCTCGCCACGGTCACCGGCGACGAGCAGACCTACCTCGACGTGGTCGGCGACTTCGGGTTCACCGCGGAGGAGCGGCCGACCGGCGAGCTGACTGCCGAGCAGCTCTGCGCCGACGACCCGAGCTGACCTGCGCCCATGGGCGACAACCTCCAGATCCTCGCCGAACGGCTTCCCGCCTTCGGTCACGGTGTGCTCATCACGTTCGAGCTCACGGTGCTCGGCGGAGTCCTGGCGTTCGTGATCGCCGTCATCCTGGGAGTTTCCGCGCGCAGCGAGTACATCCTCGTGCGCGGCGCTGCCCGCACCGTGATCGAGTTCTTCCGTGGCACGTCGCTACTGGTCCAGCTGTTCTGGCTCTTCTACGTCCTGCCCTTGCTGGGGTACCGCCTGGATGCTCTGTTCTGCGGCGTGCTGGCGCTCGGACTGAACTACGGCGCCTATGCGTCGGAGGTCGTCCGCGGGGCGATCAACTCTGTGCCGAAGGGACAGTGGGAAGCGGCCACGGCACTGAGCCTGAGACCGACCCACCGCCTGCGCAGGATCATCTGGCCGCAGGCGTGGGCCATCATGATTCCGTCGCTGAGCAACCTCTTCGTCATGCTGCTCAAGGGCACCGCGGTGGCGTACATCATCCTCATGCATGACCTCACGTGGGAGTCGAACCAGCTCCGGCAGGCCACGGGTAACACGTTCTTCTCCTATGGCGTGGGCATGGTGGTCTACTTCGTCATCGCACTCGCAATCGTGCTGCTCGCCAACCTGCTCGAGCGCCGCGCCAAGCGCCGCCTCGGCCAGCTCCCGGACGGCACCCGGCGGGCGCGAGCCTCCATGGATCTGGCCGGCTCGCCCCAGGCCTTGGCAGGGGGAAGCAAGGCATGACCTTCGATTGGAGCTGGGAGGCTGCCGGCGAGGTCCTCCCGGACCTTGTGGAGGCCTTCCTCCAGGTCACGCTGGTGGCGACCGTTGTCGGCTCGATCATCGCCGCCGTGCTCGGCCTCGTCATCGCCATGATCCGCCGGCTCGCGCCGTCATGGATCGCCATGCCAGTACACGGCGTCATGGAGTTCATCCGGATGACGCCGATCGTCATCCAGCTGCTGTTCGCCTACTACACCTTCCAGCAGTTCAGTCCGCTGACGATCGGGATCGTCGTCCTGGGCGTCCACTACGCCTCCTACATGGCCGAGGTCTATCGGTCGGGAATCGACGCGGTGCCCAAGGGCCAGTGGGAGGCCGCGACGGCCCTGTCGATGTCCACGACGAGGACGTGGCGGCGGATCGTCATCCCGCAGGCGCTGCGCATCACCGTGCCGGCGCTCGGGACGTGGGTGATCTCCATGTTCAAGGACACGCCGTTCCTCATCGTGATCACCGTGACGGAGATGCTGGCTGCCGCGTACGAGTACGGTGCGTCCGACTTCCGGCTGCTCGAACCGATCACCCTGTGCGGCCTGATCTTCCTGGCCGCCAGCTACCCCACGGCCATCCTCCTGAGGCGATTGGAAGTGCGACTTGCCCGCTACTGACCCCAACGCAGTCCCGGTCACGTCCGGCGCGGATCCTTCCGCCCCGGTCCTGAAGTTCGAGGACGTCCTCAAGAAGTTCGGGGACCACACGGTCCTCGACGGTCTCAACTTCTCTGTCGGCAAGGGCGAGCGTGTCACCCTCATCGGGCCCTCCGGCTCCGGCAAGACGACCATCCTGCGGCTGGTCATGACCCTGGAGCACCTCACGGGTGGGTTCATCTACCTCGACGGCGAACCGCTCACGCACGAGATGCGCGGCGGCAAGCGCGTCGAGCGGAAGAAGAAGGACGTCGCGAGGCTGACCACGAAGATCGGCATGGTCTTCCAGCAGTTCAACCTGTTCCCGAACATGTCGGTGCTGGAGAACCTTACCGAGGCCCCGATCCACGTGCTCGGCAAGTCCAGGGCCGAGGCCGAGGAGCGGGCGCGTGAGCTGCTGGACCACGTCGGCCTCGGGGACAAGGTCGACGAGCACCCCACTCGCCTCTCCGGCGGCCAGCAGCAACGCGTGGCGATCGCGCGGGCGCTCGCCATGGACCCGGAGGTCCTGCTGCTCGACGAGGTGACCTCGGCCCTCGACCCCGAGCTGGTGGGGGAGGTGCTGAACGTGCTGCGCACCATCGCGGAGACCACGGACATCACGATGCTGCTGGTCACCCACGAGATGCAGTTCGCCCAGGAGGTCTCCCACCGCGTCCTCATGTTCGACCAGGGTCACATCATCGAGGACAAGCCGCCGGCGCAGATGTTCAGCAACCCGGAGAACGAGCGCACCCAGGCCTTCCTCAAGGCCGTGCTCTAGGCAACCACGACGATGCCCCGGCGGTCTCCGCGCCCTCCACGCGGAGACCTGCCGGGGCCTCGTAGTCCTCAGGCGGCCAGCGCGGCCACCGGAGGAGTCTTCGCCGCCGAGCGCGCCGGCAGCACCGAGGCGCCCAGGCCCGCCGCGACGGCACCGACGGCGCACGCCGCGACGTACAGCCACGGAACCACCAGGCTCAGCTCGCCCCCGCCGCCGAACACGACGGCGGAGCCCGCCCAGCCGTACAGCAGCCCGAGGGCCACACCCAGGACGGTGCCCACGAGCGCGACGAGCACACCTTCGACCATGAGCGAGCCGCGCAGCTGGCCCCGGGTCATCCCGACCGCCCGCAGCAGGGCGTGCTCGTGCCGCCGCTCGATGACCGAGAGCGACAGGGTGTTGGCGACGCCGATGACGGCGATGACCACAGCGACGCCGAGCAAGCCGATCACGATGCCCAGCAGCGTGTCGATGATCTGGTCGTACGCCTCGCGCTCGGCGGCGGCACCCGTGGTCCACGGCACCGTCCCGGAGGCGCTGACCTCGGTGAGCCCGTCCTGAACGGCCGCCACGGTCGCGCCGGCCGACGCGTCCGGAGTGAGCCGGGCCCAGACGTCGGTCACCGGGGCATCGGCGTCCAGCCCGACCAGCGCGGCACGACTCACCACGACGGTCCTGCCGCCGTCCTCGAGCAGCGTGACGCCCGCGACCACCTCGCCGGACGGCCCTTCGAGCCGGACCGATCCGCCGTCGGCGACGTCCAGCTCGGCGGCGACGTCCTGGCCGAGGAGGACCGTCCCGCCGCCGAGTCCGGCGAACATGTCCGCATCGCGCAGCACCGCCCGGTCGCGGGCGTCCATGCCGGACACCGTGAGCTCCGTGCTCGAGCCGCCCGAGAACACGGTGGCCGTGGTCGTCGGGATCGCGACCGCCTGGGCGACGCCCTCCGTCTCGGCCACGGCTCGGACCTGTTCCGTGGTGAGTGCCTGCCCCTGCCCGGAGACCATGACGTCGACCGGGAAGTGCGAGTCGAGCGTGGCGTCGAGCGTCGCGCGGGAGCTGGCGGCGCCGGTGGCCATCATGGTCACCAGCGCCACCCCGATCAGCAGGGCCGAGGCGGTGGCCGAGGTGCGCCGCGGGTTGCGGCCGGCGTTCGCCGCCGCCAGCCGGACCGTGGAGCGTGAGCCTCGCGCGACGCGCGCCCACACGGCACCGGCCGCCCGCACGACGTGCGGGACCAGGAACACGGCGCCGACCAGCACGCCGGCGAAGGAGATCATCCCGCCGAGCACCCCCACGCCCAGGGACAGCACCACGGTGAGGTCGTCCTCGGTCGACAGCGCGGTCGCCACGGCGCCGACCAGCAGCAGGGTGCCGAACGCGACCAACGCGATCGACAGCGCCCGGCGGAGGCGTCCGCCCCCCGCGCGGGAGCCCGGGTCCTGCGCAGGCCGCAACGCGCTGACCGGCGTGACCCGGGTGGCCGCCCGAGCGGGAGCGAGTGCGGAGAGCAGCGTGACGGCCGTGCCGGTCAGCAGGGGCACGACGATGGTGGCGACGGACGGCGTGATGACCTCGGGGACCGGGATCGCGAGGTCGGCGCGGGTGAGGAACCACAGGGCGCCCTGGCCGAAGGCGAGACCGACCGCGATCCCGCCGAGCGAGGCCAGCCCACCGAGCAGGACGGACTCGACGAGCACCGACCGGTGGACCTGCGTCCGGGTCGCCCCGACGCACCGCAGGAGCGCGAGCGTGTTGCGACGCTGCGCGACGAGCACCTGGAACGTGTTGGTGATGACGATGCCCGCCACGAAGAGCGCGACCGCCGCGAACGCCAGCACGATGCCGACGAGCATGGAGGTCCCGCCGGTCAGCTCCGCGGCCCTGGACTGCGCCTCCTCCTCGGCCGTGCGGACCTGGGTCCCCGGGGTGGTCGACTGCGCCGCGTCGGCGAGGTCATCGGGGCTGACGCCGTCCGCGGCGGTGAGCAGCACCGAGTCGTAGCCGAGCTCACCGCCGCCGGCCAGCTGGGCCCAGCCCTCGGCGAGCGGCCGGTCCACCAGGATCGTCCCGACCGGCGCCACGATGGCGGGCGGGTCGGTGATCGTGCCGGAGACGGTCAGGTCTTCCTGCAGCGCCGTCGTGCCGTCGGCGGCGGCCGCCTCGGCACCGACCGTCACGGTGTCGCCGATCGTGACGTCCAGGCGCTCGGCCGTGCTGCGGGTCAGCGCGACCTCGCCGTCGCCCGGTGCCGATCCGTCGGCGATCTCGTACGGGTCGAGGGCCGCCACGCCGGCCACCGGGGTGACGAGGCCGGCGTCGCTCCGCCCGCCCGAGGTCACCTGGCCGTAGATCTGGACGGTGCCCTCGGCCTCTCCGCTCTCCGGCAGGTTCGCCAGCTTCTCCACCTCGGCCGGGCCGAGCGGCTCGTCGGGCGAGCGGAGCACCACGTCGGCGTCGGCGAGGCTCGCCGTGACGGCGCGCTCCGTCGTCGAGGTGATGAGCGAGCCGCTGAGCAGCGTGGCCGTGACGAACGCGGTGGCCACGATGATGGCGATCCCCGCCGCGGTGAGGCGGCCGGCGCTGCGGCGCATCTGCGCCAGGGTGAGCCGGATCATCGCGCGGCCACCTCCGGCGCACCGGCGCCGCGCAGCGCGTCCAGTCCGGCCAGCACCGAGTCGGGGGTGGGGTCGGTGATCTCGCCGGCGACCCGGCCGTCCGCGAGCAGCACCACGCGCTGGGCGTAGGCGGCCGCGGCCGGGTCGTGCGTGACCATGACGACCGTCTGGCCCAGCTCGCGCACGCAGGTGCGCAGGAAGGAGAGCACCTCGGCGCCGGCGGCCGAGTCCAGGTTGCCGGTCGGCTCGTCCGCGAAGACGACGTCCGGCCGGGTCACCAGGGCACGGGCGATCGCCACGCGCTGCTGCTGCCCGCCGGAGAGCTCGGACGGACGGTGCGTCAGGCGGTCCTGCAGGCCGAGGATGCCGACCAGCTCGCCGAACCACGCCCGGTCCACGGAGGTGCCCGCCAGCTCGCAGGGCAGGGTGATGTTCTGCTCGGCCGTGTACATGGGCAGCAGGTTGAACGCCTGGAAGACGAACCCGACGCGCTCCCGGCGCAGCAGCGTCAGGCGCTTGTCGTCCAGGGACGTCAGGTCCGTGCTGCCGAGGTACACGCGTCCCGCCGTCGCCTCGTCGAGGCCGGCCAGCAGATGCATGAGGGTGGACTTGCCGGACCCGGAGGGCCCCATGATGGCCGTGAACTCCCCGGCGGCGAACGCGACGTCGACGCCGCGCAGGGCGTGGACGGCCACGTCACCGCTGCCGTAGATCTTGGCGAGGCCGACGGCGCTCGCGGCTGGCACCTCGTTCATGACGCTCCTTCTGCTGCGTGGGTCGGCGGGATCGCCGGCACGAACGACGCTACGGAGCGTGCGGGTCGGCGTCGTCGGGCCGTGGTCTGGTCCGCACGTCATCCCTGGGGCGGACGGCGGCGCGCCCCGCCTCGATCCCGAGGGCGACGGCCGCGACCGCAGGGCTGACGCCCGACACCGACGCCGACGACCGACGCCGACGACCACGGTGGACGGTCAGCCGCCGGGGCTCACCAGACCGGTCTCGTACGCGAGCACGACGGCCTGTACCCGGTCCCGCGCGCCCAGCTTGGCGAGCACGCGACCGACGTGCGTCTTGACCGTCGCCTCGGCCACGTAGAGCTCGCCGGCGATCTCGGTGTTGGACCGTCCGCGCGCCATCAGGACGAGGACCTCGCGCTCGCGCTCGGTGAGCCCGTCGAGGACCGCGGGGGAGGAGCGCTCCTCGCTGGGCAGCACGGTCGCGAGGTGCTCGATCAGCCGCTTCGTCGAGGAGGGTGCGATGACGGCGTCGCCGCGGTGCACGGTGCGGATGGCGGTGAGCATCTCCTCCGGTGGGGCGTCCTTGAGGAGGAACCCGGAGGCGCCGGCGCGGATCGCGTGCAGCACGTACTCGTCGAGGTCGAAGGTGGTGAGGATGACGACCTTCGGTGCGTCGCCGGGGGCGTCGGAGCCGGTCAGCGACGCGGTCGCCGCCAGCCCGTCCATGGTGGGCATGCGCACGTCCATGAGCACCACGTCCACCGAGTGGGATCCGAGCAGGCGCAACGCCTGCGCACCGTCGCCGGCCTCCAGGACCACCTCCATGTCCGGCTGGGAGGCGATCACCATGGCGAAGCCGGCCCGGACGAGCTGCTGGTCGTCGACGAGGGCGACGCGGATCGGGTTCTGCGTGGTCGGGGCTGTCACGGTCTCACTGTCCGGTGTGGCCGGCCGGCTGGCCGGGCTGGTGGGTGGGGTGCTCGGGCGGTCCAGGTGGCCCGCCGTCGGTGGCGGGAAGGGGGATCTCGGCCCGGACGCGGAAGCCGCCGCCGGGCCGGGGCCCGGCCCACAGCGTGCCACCGAGCAGCGTGGCCCGCTCGCGCATGCCGAGCAGGCCGTGCCCGTGGCCGTCGGAGGACGACGCCGCGCCCCGCCCGTCGTCGTCGACCTGGACGACGAGGGACGCGGGCAGCCACTGCTGCAGCACGGTCACCCGGGCTCCCGGCCCGCCGTGCTTGAGGACGTTCGTGAGCGCCTCCTGGACGATGCGGTAGACGCCGAGCCCCACCCCGGGCGGGAGCGTCCGGGCCGTTCCCGCCCGGACGAGCGAGACGGAGGTGCCGGCGCCGCGCACCTGCTCCAGCAACGGCTCGAGGTCGCCGCTGTCCGGCAACGGCCGGCGCTCGCCGGGCGCGGGCTCACCGCCCGGTCCGGCAGCCAGCTCCGTGCGCAGCACCCCGAGGATGCGCCGCATGTCCGCCAGGGCGTCACGGCCCATGGTGGAGATCGTCTCCAGGGCGCGCTCGGCGGCCGCCGGGTCGGTGCGGGCGGCGTACCGTCCGCCGTCGGCCTGGGCGATGACCACCGAGAGGGAGTGCGCGACCACGTCGTGCATCTCGCGCGCGATGCGGGTGCGCTCGGCGGCCGTCGCGATCTGGATCTGCTGGTCCCGCTCGACCTCGAGCCGGCGAGCCCGGTCCTCGAGCGAGGCCAGCCGCTCGACCCGTCCGCGCCGTGCCAGGGCGATCGCCCAGGTGGCGAAGACCATGGCCGCGACCATGAGGAAGCCGCTGCCCAGGGCGGAGAGGTTGGCCAGCGCCTCGACGGGTCCGCCGGCGAGCAGGACGCCCATCAGCAGCGCGCCGCAGAGGGCCCCGGCCAGCGCGAGACGGCGCGACACCTTCTCCCGTGGCTCGGTGTGGACCGTCACCGAGTACAGCGCCACGAGCACCAGCACGTCCGTGCTGAGGATCCGAGCCCCGGCGGCGAAGTGCACGAGCGCGGCGGCGTAGATCGCCACCGCGGAGGGGACCGGGCGGGTGCGGCGCCACGCCAGCGCCGCGCACTGGACCGCGGCGCAGAGCATCGCGATCCCCGCGATGGCGGCACCCATGATGCCGCCGCCGTACGGCGGCAGACCGTACCCGACCCCCATGACCAGCGCCGGCAGACCGGTCACAAACGCCGCGACGACGGCGACGGCGGTGTCGACGCGCTGGTACGACCGCGGGTCGCGCAGGCGGGCGAGCAGCCGCGCGATCCTCTCCATGGAGCCCAGCGTAGAGATGCGGCGTCCGACGGCGGGTCGTCCCCGGGGTGGGCACGGGGTACGACCACGGTCGCACGTCGCGGCCCGGTGGGTGGGGGTGCGCGGGGGAGGACACCGCGCCCGCCGGCGGCCGGGGCGTGGGTGGTGTGCGACATCATGGACCCGTGAACGCGCGCGCCCGGAGTGAGCAGGATGAGCAGGCCGGTGGGTCGGGAGCCGCCCCGGTTGCCGGTGACGCTACCGAGCGCCCGGCTGCCGACGCCGAGGCCCGTCAGCGGTGGGCGGACCTCGCCGAGCAGCTCGAGGTCGCCCAGTTCAACTACTACGTGCGGGACGCACCGACGATCTCCGACGCCGAGTACGACGCGATGCTGCGGGAGCTGGAGGCGCTCGAGGAGGCCCATCCGGACCTCCGCGTGCCCTCCTCCCCGACGCAGCGGGTGGGCGGGACCTACTCCACGGAGTTCGCCACGGTCGAGCACCGCCGGCCGATGCAGAGCCTCGACGACGTCTTCTCGCTCGAGGAGCTGCGCGAGTGGGCGCGGCGGGTGCACACCGAGCTGGGACGCACCGACGTCGCCATGACCTGTGAGCTCAAGGTGGACGGGCTCGCCGTCAGCCTGCTCTACGAGCACGGCCGGCTGGTCCGCGCCGCGACCCGCGGTGACGGGCGCACCGGCGAGGACGTTACCCTCAACGTCCGCACCATCGACTCCGTGCCGCAGCAGCTCGACGGCGACCATCACCCGGCGCTCATCGAGATCCGCGGCGAGGTCTACTTCCCGGTCAGCGCCTTCGAGGCGCTCAACGCCTCGCTCGTGGAGGCCGGCAAGCCGCCGTTCGCCAACCCCCGCAACTCCGCCGCCGGGTCCCTGCGCCAGAAGGACCCGCGCGTCACCGCCTCCCGCGCGCTGGAGATGGTCGCGCACGGCGTCGGCGCCGTGGAGTGGGGACCGGAGGGGCCACCCGAGCGCTGGTCCTCCATGTCCGACCTGTACGACCTGCTCGCCTCGTGGGCCATCCCGGTCTCCCCGCGGACGCGGCGGGTGGCCTCGCTCGACGAGGTCGAGGAGATGATCGCCCACTACGGCGAGCACCGGCACGACGTCGAGCACGAGATCGACGGGATCGTCGTCAAGGTCGACTCCTTCGCCCGCCAGCGCCAGCTCGGCTCCACCTCGCGAGCCCCCCGCTGGGCCGCGGCCTACAAGTACCCGCCCGAGGAGGTCAACACCCGCCTGCTCGACATCCGCGTCCAGGTGGGCCGGACCGGACGGGTGACCCCCTATGGCGTCATGGAGCCGGTGCTCGTGGCCGGATCGACCGTCTCCCAGGCGACGCTGCACAACGCCAGCGAGGTACGTCGCAAGGGCGTCCTCATCGGTGACACCGTCGTGCTGCGCAAGGCCGGGGACGTGATCCCGGAGATCGTGGCCCCCGTCGTCGACCTCCGTGACGGCACCGAGCGCGAGTTCGTCATGCCCGCCGAGTGCCCGTCCTGCGGGACCGGCCTGGCCCCGGCCAAGGAGGGCGACGTCGACCTGCGTTGCCCGAACGCGCGATCCTGCCCGGCGCAGCTCACCGAACGCGTCTCCCACATCGCCTCGCGCGGCGCGCTCGACATCGAGGCGCTCGGCGGGGAGGCGGCACTCGCGCTCACCGACCCCGAGGCGGCCCGCGACCGCGTCATCGACGCGCGCCTGCTGGCGGCCGGGCACGAGGAGACCGACGACGCCGACGCCCGCGCGGCAGCCGACGCGGAGCTGCCGGACCGCCAGACGCCCGTGCTGGAGACCGAGGCGGGACTCTTCGAGCTGACCGCCGAGGACCTGAAGGACGTGCGGATCTGGCGGGAGATCCGCAGGCAGGGTCAGGGGACCGGCGAGTGGGAGCAGCGGCCGTTCTTCTGGACGATGCCGAAGCTCAAGGCGGACGGCACCGTCAAGGAGCCCGCGAAGCCCACCGCCACCACCGAGCGCATGCTCGCCGAGATGGACAAGGCCAAGGCGCAGCCCCTGTGGCGGGTCCTCGTCGCGCTGTCCATCCGCCACGTCGGTCCGACGGCGGCACGCGCCCTCGCTTCCGAGCTCGGCTCGCTGGCCGCCATCCAGGACGCCGACGTCGAGCGTCTCGCCGCCGTCGACGGCGTCGGTCCCACGATCGCGGAGTCCCTGGCCGAGTGGTTCACGGTCGACTGGCACCAGGAGATCCTGCAGCGGTGGCAGGCCGCCGGCGTGCGCACCGCGGACGAGCGCGACGAGTCGCTGGTGCGCACCCTGGAGGGCCTGACCGTGGTCGTCACCGGTTCGCTGGCGGACTTCAGTCGCGACTCCGCGAAGGAGGCGATCGTCTCCCGCGGCGGCAAGGCGGCCGGCTCGGTGTCCAAGAAGACCGACTTCGTGGTGGTGGGGGACGGCGCGGGGTCCAAGGAGGCCAAGGCCCGCGAGCTCGGCCGCCCGATCCTCGACGAGGAGGGGTTCGTCGCCCTGCTCGAGGGCGGGCCGGACGCCGTGGCAGACCGCGTGCAGGAGGAGGACGGAGGAGCATGACCGCACCACCGCTCACCGTGGCACCCGCCGAGCCCGGCGAGTTCCCCGTGCTCGGCGACATCGGGGTCCGCGCATACCGCTCCGCGGGCTACACCGACGCCGGACTGAACGACGAGTACGCCGATGCGCTGCGTGCCGTCGAGGAGCGCACCACGGGTGGGGGCACCGTGCTCGCCGCCCGCACCGGCGCGGGCGCCGTCGGCTCCGTCACCCTCGCCCCCGCCGGGACGCGCTGGGCCGACCTGGCACGGACCGGCGAGGTCGAGGTGCGGATGCTCTCGGTGGCGCCGCACGCCCAGGGTCGCGGCGTGGGTGAGTCGCTCATGCGGTCTGCGGAGACCTGGGCCCGGGACCACGGGTACCAGGCGCTGGTGCTGTCGGTGGTGAGCAGCGGCGGCCGGAGCACGCCGCACCGCCTCTACGAGCGGCTCGGCTACCGGCGGGACCCGTCCCGTGACTACGTCGGCTGGTGGCACCCGCGGCCCAGGATGTGGTTCTACGAGCTGCCGCTGACCGGCTCCCGCTGAGCCCGCGCTCGCAGGACGTCAGCCTCCGGCACCGGTACCCTGCCACGGAGGAAGGGGGGAGACCGGTGGACGAAGCACCGATCTGGACCCGCAGTGCCGCCCGCTTCGACGACGTCGTCCGCGGCACCGGGGGAGTCCGGAGCACCACCGCCACCCGGGTGCACCGGCGCGCCGCTGCGCCGCCCGTCGGATCCGCGGTGGTCGTCACGCTCGCCGGCGCGGCCGCCGTGTCCGCCGTCGTCGTCGCGGCCTCAACCCTCGGCGCCACGGGCGGGTCTGCGACGCAGCAGGTCGCGATCGACAGCAGCACAGGGGACGGCGCAGTGACCCGGTCCGTCGAGCAGGTGGACCACGGCCCCCCGCAACGTGCGGACACCCCGGACGCGCCGTGGGAGGCGGCGTCGTTCACCGAGTTCGCGGCCCGGGCCAGCGCGCCCACCGCGCCACAGTCGGTCGAGATGATCGACACCGGCGTCCCCGCCGCCTCTGCCGTACCCGAGGCCGCGGAGGTCCCCGACCCGCCGGCCGAGGACCCGCCGGCGCCGCAGCCGGCCGCTCCCGCCGAGCCCACCGAGGATGCGACGCAGGAGCCGGCAGAGGAGGTGGAGCCGGGCCAGGAGCAGCCGCGGTGGCCGGCTGACTGGCCCCAGCAGCCGGCCTGGCCGCCGTCGGGCCCGGTCGAGGAGGACGGCCCCGGTGACGGGGGAGGCTGGGACGACCCGGACGGGTGGGACCGCGGCGACGGCTGGGACTGGTCGGACGGCTGGGACGGCCGGCGCTAGAGCAGCGGTCCGAGGGGTTTCAGCAGTCGCTCGCCGATGCGCGGCAGCAGGCCGCGCCGCTGCCACTCCTCGAGCGTGAGCTCGCGGCAGTTGGTCAGGTCCCCGGTGAAGATCGTCTCCATGTGCTCGGCGAGCTCGCGGTCGAAGAGCTCGAGGTTGATCTCGAAGTTCCCCGTCATGGACAGCCGGTCGATGTTGGTGGTGCCGACCGTGGTCCACCGGCCGTCGACCGTCATGGTCTTCGCGTGGACCATCGCCTCCTGGTACAGCCAGATCGTGACGCCGGCCTCGAGCAGCCGGGTGTAGTAGGTGCGTGCGGTCCAGTCGGCGACCACGTGGTTGGACACCTCCGGGATGAGTACCTTCACGTCCACCCCGCGCCGCGCCGCCTTGGCGAGCCCGGACAGGATCTCCCGGTCCGGGATGAAGTAGCCCTGCGTGATGTAGATGTGGTGCTCGGCCCGGTCGATCGCGTCCAGGTAGATCCCACGCACCGGGAACAGCAGCCGCGCCGGGTGGTTCTGCGCCGCACGGATGCGGGCCTCCCAGGACCGCGCCCCACGGTCGGGGATCTCGGGGTGGTGACGCTTGCGGTGGTCGTTCCAGAAGTCGACGAAGGCGTTCTCCAGCTCCCACGCCGAGGGGCCGTCCACCCGGATGTGGGTGTCGCGCCACCGGGTCGCGTACAGATCGCCGATGTTGTAGCCGCCCACGTAGCCCGACGTGCCGTCGACCACCAGGACCTTGCGGTGGTCGCGGCCGGTCTTGCGGACGTCCAGCGTGAGCAGGCCCGGCCGGAAGAACGGGAACTTCAGGACGTGCAGGTTCGGCATCTCCGGGAACTGCTTGAACGACGGCGGCACGACGCCGTTGCCCCAGCCGTCCAGCACGACGAAGACCTGCACGCCCCGTCGCGCGGCCGCCAGCAGCGCCTCCTTGAACGCGTGACCGGTCCGGTCCGCCTTCCAGATGAACGTCTCGAAGTAGATGGTGTGCTCCGCCGAGGCGATCCGGTCGAGCATGTCCGCGTAGAGGTCGGCCCCGTAGGTGAACGTCGTGACCTGCGAGCCCGCCACGTCCACCGTCCTGGGCTCGGTGTGCGGGAAGAGCCCGGAAGGCGGCTTGCGGCGCTTGCGCACCCGGTCGACCGCGAGCACGGTCGCCACCGCGGCGGCCTGGAGCGTGACGACGCTGCCGGCGTACCACCGCACCGCGCGCCACACGTCGCGCGCACGGGGGCGTGGCAGCCTGATGAATCGCCCGGGGCGAGCAGCACGCATGGACAGCACTCTAGGCAGAGCGGCACGGGCGGCACCTGCGCATTTCCTGGTTCTGCCGCTGGGCGCCCGCACGAGTCTCCGGCCGCGGCCTGCGCGACGCGACGACGTTGCCGATACTGGTGAGGTGATCTCCATCGAACTCGCCCGCTCGCTCGCCGGGGCCGGCCTGCGATGGCAGCCGTCCTCCGGGGACCGGTTCACGATCGACCAGCCGGCTCTCGAGGGCGAGGTCTTCACCGTCTCGGAGATGACCGTCGAGGCGCATGCCTTCCCCACCGGGACCGTCCTCGGCTTCAACGGCACCACGGAGTGGGCGCTGGACTCCGTGACGCTCGAGGAGACGATCTGGTTGCCCCGCGAGGACCAGCTCCGCGAGCTGCTCGGAGCTACCTTCCGAGTCCTGGAGCGTGACGACGGGCTGTTCCGGGTCCGCGCCGCCTTCCCGGTGACCGGGGGCCTCGAGGAGGTCGAGCACGCGGCTCCCGTGGCGGACGACGCCTACGGTGCCGCGCTTCTGGACCTGGTGCGCCGCTCGACCGGCTGACGGCGACCCGGGGGCGGGACAGCGACGCGGTGACGGGCGCCTAGAATCGACGCCATGTCCACCATCTCCTCGCAGGAGGTCGCGCGCGTCGCGGCCCTCGCCCGGATCGCGCTGACGGAGCAGGAGGTCGACCGGCTCGCCGGCGAGCTCGACGTCATCGCGAACGCCGTGGCCCGGGTCAACGAGGTCGCGACCCCCGACGTACCGGCGACCTCGCACCCCGTCCCCCTGACCAACGTCATGCGTGAGGACGTCGTGACCACGCCGTTGCCGGTCGACGAGGTCCTCGGCGGTGCCCCGCAGGCCGAGGACGGCATGTTCGCCGTCCCGCAGATCCTCGGGGAAGACGCATGAGCGCGGGGAGCGCCGGCGAGGACCTGACCCGGCGGACCGCGGCCGAGCTCGCGGAGCTGCTGCGCGCCGGCGAGGTCTCCAGCGTGGAGGTCACCCGGGCCCACCTGGACCGGGTGGCCGCCGTCGACCCGGCCGTGCACGCCTACCTCCACGTCAACACCGACGAGGCGCTCGAGGACGCCGCCCGGGTCGACGAGCGCCGGGCCGCCGGGGAGGATCTGCCCGAGCTGGCCGGGGTCCCGATCGCCGTCAAGGACGTCGTGGTCACCCGGGGCCAGGTCACGACCGCGGGCTCGAAGATGCTCGAGGGCTGGGTCCCGCCCTACGACGCGTCGCTCGTGACCGAGCTGCGCCGGGCGGGCATGCCGATCCTGGGCAAGACCAACATGGACGAGTTCGCCATGGGGTCGAGCACCGAGCACTCGGCCTTCGGCCCGACGCGCAACCCGTGGGACCTGGACCGGATCCCGGGCGGCTCGGGCGGCGGTTCGGCGGCGGCCGTCGCCGCCGGGCTCGCACCCCTCGCGATCGGGACGGACACCGGCGGGTCCATCCGTCAGCCCGCCGCGGTGACCGGCACCGTCGGGGTCAAGCCGACCTATGGCGGTGTCTCGCGCTACGGGCTCATCGCGCTCGCGTCCTCGCTCGACCAGGCGGGCCCGGTCTCCCGGACCGTGCTGGACTCGGCGCTCCTGCACGAGGTGATCGGCGTCCACGACCCGCTCGACTCGACCTCGCTGACCGACCCGGCCACCGGCCTGGTGGCCGCCGCCCGCTCGAGGGACCTGGCCGGCATGCGGGTGGGCGTCGTCACCGAGCTGGGGGGCGAGGGCTACCAGCCCGGCGTGCGTGCCGCGTTCGACCACGCCGTCGAGCTGCTCCGCGGGGCCGGTGCCGAGGTCGTCGAGGTCTCCTGCCCGAGCTTCGACTACGCCCTCGCGGCCTACTACCTCATCCTGCCGGCGGAGGCCTCCTCCAACCTGGCGAAGTTCGACGGCATGCGGTACGGGCTGCGGGTGGAGCCGGCGGACGGGCCGGTCACCGCCGAGACCGTCATGGCGGCCACCCGCGGAGCCGGCTTCGGGGACGAGGTCAAGCGCCGCATCATCCTGGGCACGCACGCCCTCTCGGCCGGCTACTACGACGCCTACTACGGCTCGGCGCAGAAGGTCCGCACCCTGATCCAGCGCGACTTCGCCGCCGCGTTCGAGCAGGCGGACGTGCTCGTCAGCCCGACGGCTCCGACCACGGCGTTCCGGTTCGGCGAGAAGGTCGACGACCCGCTGGCGATGTACCTCAACGACGTCGCCACCATCCCCGCGAACCTCGCCGGCGTGCCCGGGCTCTCCCTGCCGTCCGGGCTCAGCGACGACGGGCTCCCCGCCGGCTTCCAGGTGCTCGCGCCGATCCGCGAGGACGCCCGGCTGTACCGGGTCGGCGGCGTCCTGGAGCGGATGCTGACCGAGGAGTGGGGCGGCCCGATCCTGGACAAGGCCCCCGAGCTGGAGGTCACGGCATGACCCAGCCAGACGCGACGACACTCGTGGACTACGACGACGCAGTGCGCCGGTACGACCCCGTGCTCGGGATCGAGGTGCACGTCGAGCTGGGCACCGCGTCCAAGATGTTCGACGGCGCACCCCAGACCTTCGGGGCCGCGCCGAACACGGCCGTGACCCCGGTCTCGCTCGGCCTGCCCGGCGCCCTGCCGGTCGTCAACGGCAAGGCCGTGGAGTACGCGATCCGCATCGGGCTCGCGCTGAACTGCCGCATCGCCGAGATGTGCCGCTTCGCCCGGAAGAACTACTTCTACCCGGACGTGCCGAAGAACTTCCAGACGTCCCAGTACGACGAGCCGATCGCCTTCGACGGGTACCTCGACGTCGAGCTCGAGGACGGCGAGATCTTCCGGGTCGAGATCGAGCGGGCGCACCTGGAGGAGGACGCCGGGAAGAACACCCATGTGGGTGGCTCCGGGCGCATTCACGGGGCGGAGTACTCGCTCGTCGACTACAACCGTGCCGGTATCCCGCTGGTGGAGATCGTCACCAAGCCGATCACCGGCGCGGGTGAGCGCGCCCCGGAGGTGGCCCGGGCGTACGTCTCGGCCCTGCGGGACATCTTCCGGACGCTCGAGGTCTCTGAGGCCCGCATGGAGCGCGGCAACGTCCGTGCCGACGTCAACGTCTCCTTGCGGCCCGCGCCGGATGCGCCGCTGGGGACCCGCACCGAGACGAAGAACGTCAACTCGTTCCGCTCGATCGACCGGGCCGTGCGTCACGAGATCTCGCGCCAGGCCGGGGTGCTGGACGGCGGTGCGGCCGTGGTCCAGGAGACCCGACACTGGCACGAGGACACCGGCGTGACCTCGCCCGGCCGGGTGAAGTCCGACGCCGAGGACTACCGGTACTTCCCCGAGCCGGACCTGGTGCCGCTCGCGCCGTCGCGGGAGTGGGTCGAGGAGATCCGCGCGTCGTTGCCCGAGCTGCCCGCCGTGCGACGGCGTCGCCTGCAGTCCGAGTGGGGCTTCACCGACGCCGAGATGCGGGACCTGGTCAACGCCGGGGCCACCGAGCACATCGCCGCCACGATCGCGGCCGGCGCGAGCCCCGCCGCCGCGCGCAAGTGGTGGATGGGGGAGCTGTCCCGCACGGCGAAGGCCGACGGGGTCGCCCTCGAGGCCCTGCCGGTCACCCCGGAGCAGGTGGCCCAGCTGCAGGCGCTGGTGGACGATGGGCGCCTGAACGACAAGCTCGCCCGTCAGGCGCTCTCCGGTGTGCTCGCCGGCGAAGGTTCGCCGGAGGAGGTCGTCGCTGCCCGTGGCCTGGAGGTCGTCTCGGACGACGGCGCGCTCGAGGCCGCCGTCGACGAGGCCCTCGCAGCGAACCCCGACGTCGTCGAGAAGATCCGCGGGGGCAAGGTGCAGGCCGCCGGCGCCATCGTCGGGGCCGTCATGAAGGCCACCCGTGGCCAGGCCGACGCGGCCAAGGTCCGCGAGATCCTCATGTCGCGGGTCGGCTGACCGGGGATGCGTCGCGGGCGGTAGGCTCCTTTGGAAGTAGCATTCCGGATGTCGGAACATTAGATCTCGGCTCGCACCGCGGCGCCGGAAAGGAACATCGATGGGCGACACGCCCCGGAGCAGTCAGCACGGCCTGCCCAGCCCCAGCTACACGATCACCCTGCGGGTGGAGGTGCCCGCCTCGCAGCGGGCCACCAGCACCCTGGTGCATGCCGTCGCGGAGGCCGGCGGAGCCGTCATGGGCGTCGACATCGTGCACTCCTCGACCACTGCGCTGACGGTCGACGTCACGTGCGACACCGTCGACGCCGAGCACGGCGAGCAGGTGCGTGAGTCGCTCGACCGCCTCGAGGGCGTCCGCGTGCTGAAGATGTCGGACTCGACGTTCCTCATGCACCTCGGCGGCAAGCTCGAGGTGAACCCCAAGGTGCCGCTGAAGACCCGTCGCGACCTCTCCCGCGCCTACACCCCGGGCGTCGCCCGCGTCTGCCTGGCCATCGCCGACAACCCCGAGGACGCGCGCAGGCTGACCATCAAGCGGAACACCGTGGCCGTCGTGACGGACGGCACCGCGGTGCTCGGCCTCGGTGACA
The DNA here is from genome assembly GCF_042665525.1 of Georgenia alba. Taxonomy (NCBI): domain Bacteria; kingdom Bacillati; phylum Actinomycetota; class Actinomycetes; order Allobogoriellales; family Allobogoriellaceae; genus Georgenia; species Georgenia alba. The sequence continues at coordinate 10,778 of NZ_JBHTCQ010000003.1, read as the reverse complement.
TCGGTCCCGCGGCCGCGCTGCCCGTCATGGAGGGCAAGGCCGCCCTGTTCAAGCAGTTCGCCGGCGTCGACGCGTGGCCGGTCTGCCTCGACACCAAGGACACCGACGAGATCATCGCCATCGTCAAGGCGCTCGCGCCGGCGTACGGCGGGGTCAACCTCGAGGACATCTCCGCGCCCCGCTGCTTCGAGATCGAGGCACGCCTGCGCGAGGAGCTGGACATCCCGGTCTTCCACGACGACCAGCACGGCACGGCGATCGTGGTCCTCGCGGCCCTCATCAACGCGCTGAAGGTCGTCGGCAAGTCGATGGCGGACGTCCGGATCGCCGTCTCCGGCGTCGGCGCCGCGGGCTCGGCCATCATCAAGCTGCTGCTCGCCCAGGGTGCTCGCCACGTCGTCGGCTTCGACCGGCGCGGATCCCTGCACGAGGGCGTGCGCAACGGTGACGCGCACCGCGACTGGATCATCGAGCACACCAACCCCGAGGGCTTCGCAGGTTCGCTGCAGGACGGCCTCGAGGGGGCCGACGTCTTCATCGGCGTCTCCGCCGGGAACATCCTCACCGGTGCGGACATCGCCCGGATGAACGACGGCGCGATCGTCTTCGCCCTGGCGAACCCGACGCCGGAGGTCGACCCGATCGCCGCCGGCGAGACGGCCGCGGTCGTGGCCACCGGACGGAGCGACTACCCGAACCAGATCAACAACGTGCTGGCCTTCCCCGGGCTGTTCCGCGGCCTGCTCGACGTCGGCGCGACCGAGATCTCCGACGAGCTGCTGCGCGTGGCCGCCGTCGCGATCGCCGAAGTCGTCTCGGACGACGAGCTCAACCCCGCGTTCATCATCCCCGGCGTGTTCGACAGCCGCGTCGCCGAGGCCGTCGCCGAGGCGGTGCGCAGCGAGTCCGAGCAGCACCTCGCCTCCACGAGGTCCGGCACGGACGACCGGGCCGCGCTCTACGCGACGGAGCCGGCGACCGGGCCGGCCGTCGGGTCGGCGCTCTGAGTCCCACCGCGACCGGTGACTGACGCCATGACGCGCGTGCTGCTCGCCCCGGACAAGTTCAAGGGGTCCCTGGGGGCCACAGCGGTCGCCGCACGGCTGGCCGCCGGCCTGCGGAGCGTCGGCGTCGAGGTCGACGAGCTGCCGGTGGCCGATGGCGGGGACGGCACGGTCGAGGCGGCGCTCGCGGCCGGCATGCGTGAGGTCGCCCTGACCGCCACCGGCCCGCTCGGTGAGCCGGTCCGGACCCGCTACGCCTTCGACGGCGAGACCGCCGTGGTGGAGATGGCGGCCGTGACCGGGCTCGAGATGCTCAGGCCCGACGCGACGACCGCCCGCCGTGCGACGTCCCGTGGTCTCGGCGAGGTCCTCGTGAACGCGCTCGAGGGTGGTGCGCGCACGGTGGTCATCGGCGTCGGCGGGTCGGCCAGCACCGACGGTGGCGCCGGGATGCTGGCGGCCCTCGGGGCCACCCTGTCCGGCCCCGACGGGGCGCTGCCGGACGGCGGTGACGCGCTGCGGCGGCTCGCCAGTGTCGGCCTCGACGGGCTGCACCGGCGCCTGGGCGAGGTCGACCTGGTGCTCGCGAGCGACGTGGACAACCCGCTGCTCGGCCCGCACGGCGCCGCCGCGGTCTACGGACCCCAGAAGGGCGCCGACGCCGCGGCGCTCGCGGATCTCGAGGAAGGGCTCGCGTGCTGGGTGGACCTCCTCGAACGGGTCCGCCCGGGCGCTCGTGACCTGGCGGGGTCCCCTGGCGCCGGAGCGGCAGGCGGAGTCGGGTACGGATGCCTCCTTCTCGGCGCCCGGTTCCGACCCGGCGTCGAGGTGGTGCTGGAGCTCGCCGGGTTCGAGCGTCGCCTCGCGGGTGTCGACCTGGTGGTGACCGGCGAGGGGAGCCTCGACGAGCAGTCCCTGCACGGGAAGGCGCCGGTCGGCGTCGCCCGGGCCGCGGCGGCGCACGGCGTGCCCGCGGTCGCCGTCTGCGGACGTTCGACGCTCGACCCCCGCCGCGCACGTGAGGCGGGCTTCCGCTCGGTGCACGCACTGGCGGACCTGGAGCCCGACGTCGAGCGGTCCATGGCCCGGGCCGGCGAGCTCCTCGAGGAGCTCGGCACCCGCCTCGCGGCCACGCTCTGAGCACAGCCGCGTCGCGCGCTTCCGGCCGCCGCGTTCGCGTTGACCGGACCGGTCCGGCGATCTAGAGTTTCCACTGAGAAAACACTGGATTTCGCATGGCGGAAATTGGAGCACTGACGTGGCAACTCCGGACGGCCTGACGATCACCGGCGAGCTGGGCGAGCGCTACGACGAGGTGCTCACCCCGACCGCCCTCGAGCTCATCGCGACGCTGCACCGGCAGCTCGACGACCGACGCCTGGAGCTCCTCGAGGCGCGCGCCCGCCGCATCGAGGACCTGGCGAGCGGTGGAACCCTCGACTTCCTCCCCGAGACCCGCCACGTCCGCGAGGACGACAGCTGGCGCGTCGCGCCGCCCGCCCCGGGCCTGGCGGACCGCCGCGTCGAGATCACCGGCCCCACGGACCGGAAGATGACCATCAACGCGCTCAACTCGGGCGCCAAGGCGTGGCTCGCGGACCACGAGGACGCGAACACGCCTCAGTGGAGCTCCGTCGTCGGCGGGCAGCTCAACCTGCTCGACGCCATCAACCGGACCATCGACTTCACCGCCGAGAACGGCAAGACGTACGCGCTGAAGCCGGACGAGGAGCTCGCGACCATCATCGTGCGGCCCCGCGGCTGGCACCTGCCCGAGAAGCACATCCTGGTCGACGGTCGCGAGACCTCCGGGTCCCTGGTGGACTTCGCCCTGTACCTCGCCACCGCCGGGCTGCGGCAGATCGAGAAGGGCCAGGGCCCGTACTTCTACCTGCCGAAGATGGAGTCCCACCTCGAGGCCCGCCTGTGGAACGACGCCTTCGTCATCGCCCAGGACTTCCTCGGCATCCCGCGCGGGACCATTCGCGCCACGGTCCTCATCGAGACCTACCCTGCGGCGTTCGAGATGGAGGAGATCCTCTACGAGCTGCGCGAGCACTCCTCGGGCCTGAACGCCGGACGCTGGGACTACATGTTCTCGGTGATCAAGTCTTTCCGGACCCGCGGCACGCAGTTCCTGCTGCCGGACCGCAACGCGGTGACCATGACGGTGCCGTTCATGCGCGCCTACACCGAGCTGCTGGTGCGGACCTGCCACAAGCGCGGGGCGCACGCGATCGGCGGCATGGCGGCGTTCATCCCCAGCAAGGACGAAGAGGTCAACACGGCCGCCTTCGAGAAGGTGCGGGCGGACAAGACCCGGGAGGCGAACGACGGCTTCGACGGCTCCTGGGTGGCCCACCCGGGCATGGTCGAGCTGTGCAAGGAGGTCTTCACCTCCGTGCTCGGTGACCGGTCGAACCAGATCGACCGCACCCGCGAGGACGTGCAGGTCACCGCCGCCGAGCTGCTGGACGTGGCCTCCACCCCGGGCGAGTGCACGGAGGCCGGCCTGCGCAACAACGTCTCCGTCGGCATCCAGTACCTCAAGGCATGGCTCGGCGGGCTCGGCGCGGTCGGGATCTTCAACCTCATGGAGGACGCCGCGACGGCCGAGATCTCGCGGTCCCAGGTCTGGCAGTGGCTGCACAACGACGTGACGCTCGCCGACAGCGGCGAGAAGGTCACCCGGGAGCTCGTCGACCGGGTGGTCGCGGACGAGATCGCGAAGCTGCCGGGGGACCCGGCAGACTACGAGGAGGCGAAGCAGACGTTCCTCGAGGTGGCGGTCGCCGACGAGTACGCCGACTTCCTCACGCTGCCGGCGTACGAGCGCATGGCCTGACCGGTCCGGCACCGCGGTCCGGGGACGTCGCCGGACCGACGCCGCGCGTGCGGGAACCGACGAGGAGGTTGACGTGCTGGAGCGAACGGTGGGTCGGGGACCGGCCCGGGGTGTGCCATGTCCGCGCTGAGGACGGTCACCGACGAGCTCGCCGGGGTGCTCGGCCCGGACCGGGTCATCACCGACCGGCAGCGCCTGCGGACCTACGAGTGCGACGGCCTCGCCCAGTACAAGGTGGTGCCCGGCCTCGTCGTGCTCGCCCGGGACGCCGCGGACGTGCGCGCCGCCGTGCGGGCCTGCGCGCGGCACCGGGTGCCGTTCGTCGCCCGAGGCTCGGGCACCGGTCTGTCGGGCGGTGCGCTGCCCGAGGCGGAGGGCGTCCTCATCGTCATGTCCCAGATGCGTGACATCGCTCAGATCGACGCCGAGAACCAGCGCGCCGTCGTCGATCCGGGCGTCATCAACCTGCAGCTGACCGGCGCGACGAGCCCGGACGGGTACTACTTCGCGCCGGATCCCTCGAGCCAGTCCGTCTGCTCCATCGGCGGCAACGTGGCCGAGAACTCGGGCGGAGCGCACTGCCTCAAGTACGGGTTCACCACCAACCACGTCACCGGCCTGGACCTCGTCACCCCGTCCGGCGAGACGGTCCAGATCGGCGGCAAGGCACCGGACCCGCCGGGCTACGACCTGCTCGGCACGCTCGTCGGTTCCGAGGGCACGCTCGGCGTGGTGACGTCCGTGACCGTGCGACTGACCAGGCTGCCGCAGGAGGTCCGCACCATCCTCGCCGGCTTCCGCAGCGTCGACGACGCCGGAGCCGCCACCTCGGCGATCATCGCGGCCGGGGTGGTGCCGGCCGCGATCGAGATGATGGACGCCCTCGCCATCGAGGCGGCGGAGGAGGCCGTCCACTGCGGCTATCCCGAGGGGGCCGGGGCGGTCCTCGTCGTCGAGCTCGACGGCCACTCCGCCGACGTCGCGGGCGAGTTCGACGCCGCCGTGCGGCACTGCGAGGCGGCCGGCGCGTTCGAGGTCCGGGTCGCGGCGGACGACACCGAGCGGGCCCTCATCTGGAAGGGACGGAAGTCGGCGTTCGCCGCAGTCGGCCGCATCAGCCCCGACTACATCGTCCAGGACGGCGTCATCCCGCGCACGGCACTGCCGCAGGTGCTGCGGCAGATCGCGGAGCTCGGCGCGGAGCGGGGTGTGCGCGTGGCCAACGTCTTCCACGCCGGCGACGGGAACCTCCACCCGCTGGTCCTGTTCGACGACGCCGAGGAAGGCGCAGCCGAGCGGGCCGAGGAGGTCGCAGGCGGCATCCTCGAGCTCTGCATCGCCAACGGGGGCTCGATCACCGGAGAGCACGGCGTCGGGTCCGACAAGGCCAAGTACATGCCGAGGATGTTCACCGACGCGGACCTGGACACCATGCAGGACGTGCGCTGCGCGTTCGACCCCGACCGGATCTCCAACCCCGGCAAGGTCTTCCCGACGCCGCGGCTGTGCGGCGAACGGCCCGGCCGTCGCCAGGGTGCGCACCCGCTCCAGGAGGCCGGCGTGGCGGAGGTGTTCTGATGGCGGCGACCCCACAGGCACCGGTCGCCGACCTCGCGGCGCTCGGTCGGAGCCTGGACGGCGCCGGAGAGGTTCGTGAGGCCGGTCCGCGGGACGCCGTCGACGGCGTGCCGGCCACCGCCGTCGCCGGGCCGACGAGCATCGAGGCGGTCGCCGCCGTCGTGCGGGAGGCGACCACGCAGGGCCTGGTCACCGTCCCGCGCGGGGCCGGCACCGCCCTCGACTGGGGTGCGCCGCCCGAGCGGGTCGACCTGCTCCTCGACCTCACCGGGCTGAACCGCCTCGTCGAGCACGAGGCGGGTGACCTCGTCGTGGTGACCGAGGCCGGGCTGCCGCTGCGGGAGCTGCAGGAACGGGTCGCGGGCGCGGGCCAGGAGCTCGTCGCCGACGCGCCCCCGGAGCGGGTCTCGGCGGGGTCGACGGTCGGCGGGCTGCTCGCCACCGCGCCGTCCGGACCCCGGCGGCTGCAGCGGCTCGCGGTCCGTGACCTGGTCCTCGGCGCCACCGTGGTCCTCGCGGACGGCACGGTGGCCTCCTCGGGCGGCAAGGTCGTCAAGAACGTCGCGGGCTACGACCTGGCCAAGCTCATGACAGGCGCGCTCGGCACGCTCGGCGTGGTCGTCCGCGCGGCGTTCCGGCTCCACCCCGTCCGTCCAGCCCGGGCGGTCGTGCTGCGCACCGGGCCGCTCGAGGACGTCGCGGCCCTCGCCCGGGAGGTGGTCGCCTCCCAGCTGGCGCCGGCCGCCGTCGAGATCGATCGACCGGCCGGCAGCGACGAGGCCACCGTCGCCGTGCTCCTCGAGGGCACGGACGACGCGGTGGCCGCTCGCGCGGAGGAGACCAGTGGCCTGATCGGTGGGCGGGTCGCCGACCTGCCGGCGTGGTGGGGCCGCCTGCCGGGCGGGGATCTGCTCGCCAAGGCGACGGCGACCCTGACGGGTGTCGCGGACCTGCTCCGGGCGGCCCGGGAGGCCGAGCAGGCCCACGGCGCCGCCGTCGCGCTACGGGGAACCGCGGCCGGCGTCCTGCACGCCGGTGTCACGGCACCGGAGCACGACGCCGTCGCGTCCGTCCTGTCACGCCTGCGCGCGGCAGCGCCAAGTCCGCGCGACGGCACGGTGACCGTGCTCGTGGCACCGCCCGAGCTGCGCGCCGGACTCGACGTCTGGGGGCCGGTGGGCGGCCTGGAGCTCATGCGCGGCATCAAGGAGCGGCTCGACCCGGGCCGCAACTTCTCGCCCGGACGATTCGTGGGAGGTATCTGAGTGGCTCGGCCCAACATCACCAGCCCGCAGGGCCAGCTGGGCTCGGACCCGAGCGCCTCTGCGCCCACCGCGGCGGACGGGAGCAGGCCGGACGTGCTGGGCATGACGTCCGCGTTCGACGGACACCACCCGCCGTCCGCGGACCTCATCGACGACTGCGTCCACTGCGGCTTCTGCCTGCCCGCGTGTCCCACGTACACGCTGTGGGGCGAGGAGATGGACTCCCCGCGCGGGCGGATCTACCTCATGAAGGAGGGCCTCGAGGGCGAGCCGATGACGCCCGCCCTCGTGCAGCACATCGACGCGTGCCTCGGGTGCATGGCGTGTGTCACCGCCTGCCCGTCAGGAGTGCAGTACGACAAGCTCATCGAGGCGACGCGTCAGCAGGTCGAGCGGCGCGGCTCTCAGCATCGGTCCGCGGTCAACCGCGCCGTCCGGGAGGCGATCTTCGCGCTCTTCCCGCGGCCCGAGCGGCTCCGTCTGCTGCGCGGTCCGCTGGCCCTGTACCAGCGCACCGGCCTGAGCCGGCTCGTGCGCGGGTCCGGCCTGCTGGAGCGGCTCTCCCCGACGCTGGCGACCATGGAGGCCATCGCCCCGCCGGTCCAGCGGCAGGTCCGGATCCCGGAGATGGTGCGCGCTCGGAGCGAGAAGCGGATGACCGTCGGTCTGCTGCTCGGCTGCGTGCAGCGCGAGTTCTACCCCGGCGTCAACGCCGCCACGGTGCGGGTGCTGACCATGGAGGGCTGCGACGTCGTCACGCCGCCGGCGCAGGGCTGCTGCGGTGCGCTGTCGATCCACGCCGGCCGTGAGGAGGAGGGCCTGCGGTACGCCCGCGCGCTCATCGACGCCTTCACCGACGCCGGGGTCGAACGCATCGTCGCCAACTCGGCCGGATGCGGCTCGAGCATGAAGGACTACGCGCACCTGCTCGCCGACGACCCGGACTACGCGGAACGTGCCCGGGAGTTCTCGGAGAAGGTCCGCGACATCAGCGAGGTTCTGGTCGAGCTCGGGCCGGTCGCGGAGCGTCACCCGCTCCCGGTCACCGTCGCGTACCACGACGCCTGCCACCTCGGCCACGCCCAGGGCGTGCGGGTGCAGCCGCGCGAGCTCCTGCGGGGCATCCCCGGTCTGACGATCAAGGAGATCACCGAGGGGGACCTGTGCTGCGGCTCGGCCGGGATCTACAACCTCGTCAACCCGGAGCCCGCTCGGCAGCTCGGGGACCGGAAGGCGACCAACGTCGCGGCGACCGAAGCCGAGCTGCTGGTCACCTCCAACCCGGGCTGCCTCCTGCAGATCACGGACGCGCTGGCCCGGCAGGGCAAGCACATCTCGACGGCGCACATGGTGCTGGTCCTCGACGCCTCGCTGCGCGGCAAGGGTGTCGAGACGCTCCTGGACCCGCCGGCGACGCGCAGCCGTCGGCAGGCCGGGCCGTCCGAGAAGGGCGGGTGCGCCTGCGGCAACCCCGGCGGCTGCGGGGGCTGACGGCGGGCGCACCCGCCGCGGCAGCGGGCGACGCGCCGAGCGCGGGCAACGTGGCCGGTCAGGTCACGGGCATCCGCAGGTCGGGGTTGTCGACCTCCTTCATCGTCCTGAGCCGTACGGCCGTGACGGCCAGCGCCGCGATGACGGCAAGCAGCACGACGAGGCCCAGGTTGAGGCCGAAGCCGAAGACCCACAGGTAGCCGATCGCTCCGGCGGCGAGGCAGTAGTACGTCATGGGCACGACGGTGCGTCGGATGAGGTCACCCTCGCGCCCGAGCAGGCCGACGGTGGCGGCGGCCGCCACCACGTTGTGGACCGCGACCATGTTGCCCGCGGCCCCGCCCACCGCCTGCAGGGCGACGACGGTCTCCGGCGAGGAGGCACCGATGCCCTCCCCGGTCGAGAACTGGAACAGCGCGAACATCGTGTTGGAGACGGTGTTCGAGCCGGCCACGAAGGCGCCCAGGGCGCCGATGAACGGCGCGATCACGGGCCACCCCTGGCCGGCCACGTTGGCGGCCGCCTCGGCGAGCGTGATCGGCATGGACTCCAGCCCTGCCTCGTTGAAGTCGCTGCCTGAGTTGATGAAGATGCGCACGAGGGGCAGCGCCGTCAGCAGCGCGAACGCGGCGCCCGCGATCTGCCCGCCCGCGACCTTCCAGGACTCCACGATCTGCTGCCGGTTCATCCGGTGCAGGCCGTAGGTGGCGAGGCAGGTGACGAGGAAGATCGCGCCGGGGGAGTACAGCAGTGCGGTGTCCTGAGAGATCCCGGTCCCGAAGATGTTCTGCACCGGGATGACGGTGGTGACGTTGAGGAACTCCTGGATGGACGGCACGTTCCGCGTGACCAGCAGCAGGAGGGCCACGATGACGTAGGGGCTCCACGCCAGTGGCAGCGACATCCTCCTGGTCGTGGTCGCGGCCTCCGCCGCCGGGTTGACCGACCCCATCCAGCGGTCGCTCCAGCGCGCCCGCGGCGGGAAGTCCCAGGTCTCCTTCGGCATCAGGAAGCCCTTGGACGAGGTGTACATGACGACCACCAGGCCGACGAACCCGCCGAGGAGGGACGGGAACTCCGGACCGAGCAGGTACGCGACGGCCACGTAGGGGACGATCATGGCGAGCGCCCCGTACAGGCAGAAGGGAGCGACCGCCAACCCCGCCCGGAAGCTGCGCTTCTCGCCGAAGAAGCCGGTCAGCATGGTCGTCATGAAGAGTGGCACCAGGACCCCGACGATCGCGTGGACGGTTGCCACCTGGGTCGCGGTGTGGGCCACGAAGCCCATGCTGTCCAGCCCCAGCGCGTCCGCCCGCTCCTGGACCGCTGGGACGAGGTTCCCGTCGCTGCCGGCCAGACCCGTACCGATCCCGGTGATCATCGGCGTGCCGACGGCACCGAAGCTGACCGGCGTGGACTGGATGACGAGGCCGGCCATGACGGCGGCCATCGCGGGGAAGCCGAGCGCGAGGAGCAGCGGCGCGACGACGGCTGCCGGTGTGCCGAAGCCGGCAGCCCCTTCGATGAAGGAGCCGAAGAGCCACGCGATGATGACCACCTGGACACGGCGGTCCGCGCTGATGTTCGTGAAACCGGCACGGATGGCCGTCAGCGCCCCGCTCTTCGTGATCGTCTCCAGCAGGAGCAGCGCGCCGAAGACGATCCAGAGCAGGCCGACGGCGACGAGCACGCCTTGGACGATGGACGCCGCGATCGTCTGGACAGGCATCTGCCAGACGGTGAGCGCGATGATGATGACCACCACGAGCCCGACCGGCATGGCCTTCTTCGCCGGCCACCGCAGGCCGAGCAGCGTGCCGACGACAGCGATCGGGAGCACAGCGAGCAGTGCGAGGACCGCGAGGTTATCCATGAGCACTCCTGGGCCCGGCATCTTCGCCGGATCGGCAACATTTTCACATCACGGAAGTGGGACTCCACGCCGCGGTCAACATAGCACCGAGCTGCGCGAAGGGGACATCGTGTCGCGCGAATGCTGTGACGCAGGCCATGGCCACCACGTTTGACCCTCGGGTGAACGCTCTCCTAACATCGACATGTCACGCCGAGGAGGTACGGACACTCACGGTGGCCGGTCCCGCGCGACTCCCTGAACCAGGACGTGGATCCATCGCGCCCTGGGTCACGACTGATCGGCGTCTCTGCCTGGCGTTCGGCCCGACGGGCCGGATTGACACGGTAGGGCACATCGGTTAAGTTGATGCGGTTGCCCCGAGACGGGTTCGGCCTTCAACGGTCAGGCCCGTTCGGTGTGTGTCTGTTTTTTGAGAACTCAACAGTGTGCCAAGTTTTTTGATGCCATGTTTGGGATGCCTGTGCGGCCTGGTGGTTGTGTGGGTGTTCTGTTTTTTGGTTTGATGCGCCTGGCTGGTGCCCTTGGTTGGGTGTTGGTTGGGTGTGTTGGGCTGGGGTTTTTTCGTATGGATTGTTTCCTGCTGGCTTTTTTTGGGTTGGTGGGGGATGGTTTTGTTCGGAGAGTTTGATCCTGGCTCAGGACGAACGCTGGCGGCGTGCTTAACACATGCAAGTCGAACGATGAAGCTTCCAGCTTGCTGGGGGTGGATTAGTGGCGAA